>NZ_STGF01000004.1 GCF_005222705.1 Paenibacillus sp. SY21-1
ACCAACCTCGTTATACATTATATAAAATGTAACGAGGTAAAATCAACCATTTTATCGTCATACCCTTGTCACTACGCTGTTTTCTCTTTCAACATCGTTACACAATCCGGGAACTCAGGATACATATGCGAAAGGTTGAATTATTTATTTTCCTTGTTTTAGCACAAAACTGAGGGATCTATTGGGAACAAAGCTGCAGATGGCAAACGCTACAACCTTTTACTCAAGATATACCCCCACAAAAGGAGCGATGATCTAAATATGGAAAAAGCAAGTTGACAAATACTGGTTTGTTGATAATAATAATCATTATCTACATTTTTATAATTCTAATTTTATTAATCTATTAAGGAGAAGTGGGAAATGAAAGTGAGATGATATGCTCCCATCATAGTAGACAGTAGAAAAACAAAAATTCTACTTCTACCGTGATGGGAGTTTTTGTGATGTCGAAAAGAAATCAGATTTCATTAGACGTAAAATTACATGTCGTAAAACGATGTATTCAAAATCAATCCAATCCTAACTATGAAGCCAAGCAACTAGGGGTCGCTCACATGACAGTTAGGGATTGGATAAGAAAGTATAGAGCAGAGGGATTGGAAGGATTAAAACAATCCAGGCGTTGGAAAGAATACTCGGATGAACACAAGCATGCTGCGATTAAAGACGTTCTTTCCGGAAATCTTTCGATTTGGGAGACGACAAAAAAGTACCAGATTTCGAGTAGCCGTGTGTTTAGAAGATGGATTTCCAAGTATACTTGTAGGGAAGAAATAAAACCTACACATAAAGGAAAATCTCCTATGAATAAAGGACGTAAAACCACTTTTGAAGAGCGCATTGAAATTGCCCAGTATACCCTTGCCCATCAGTTGGATGATCAGAAAGCGATGAAGAAGTACGATGTGTCCTACCACCAGGTGTACGCATGGGTTCGTAAGTATCAATCGGGCAATGAGGAGGCTCTTAGAGATCATCGCGGCCGCACTAAGCCTGTGGAGGAACTAGGTGAGACGGAGCGTCTTAAACTTCGAATCAAGGAGCTCGAAGCACGCAACGCGTACTTAGAAATGGAGAATGCCTTCGAAAAAAAGTGGGCAGAGATCCGGCGAAGACCTACACGCTAACCTTCGTTCGACATGTAGACGTGTATCAAGCGATTCAAGAGCTGCACACGGAGAAGGGCTATGCCATCCTAGCGCTATGTAAGCTTGCTAAAGTCGCCAGATCTGCCTATTACAAATGGCTAAAGTGGAAGCCGTCTAAACGAGAACGTGAAACGCTTGCACTCGCAAAAGAAGTGAAGCTTCACTATGACAAGCGAAATGGGATACTGGGTTATCGACAAATGTGCATCCAATTGAACCGGAAACGTAAAAAGAGGGACAACAAAAAACGATACTACCGGATCATGAGAGCTCTCGGATTAAAAGCAGTGATTCGTAGAAAGCGTCCAACCTACGTCACAGCTACAGCAACCCATGTCGCCGACAATGTAATGAACCGTGATTTTCAAGCCGCTGCTCCGAATAAGAAGTGGTGCACAGATATCACCGAGTTGAAGTATGGGAACGGCCAAAAATCGTATTTGAGCGCGATTATAGATGTGTACGACAACTCCCTCATATCGTGGGTGCTTAGCCACTCCAACAACAACAAACTGGTCATGGATACGGTGAAGAAGGCGTATAGGGGGAAACGTGGGGTAACGCCTCTTCTGCATAGTGACCGAGGTTTCCAGTACACCTGGCATGACTATAATCGCTTGAAGAAAAAGTACGGTTTCACAACGAGCATGTCTCGTGTGAGCCGATGTTTGGATAACCAGCCTATTGAGCGATTTTGGGGCACATACAAGGCAGAAAGCTTTTATTTGAAGAATTTCGATACCTATGATGAAGTTATTGAAGATGTGCGGAATTATATCCGTTACTATAACAACTACCGCTATACAGAGCGACTTAACGGCTTGTCTCCGCATGAGTATCGGCGAGCTGCTTCATGAAAATAATCCCCTAGTTCTTTTGAACTGGGGGAACAATCAATCCGATTTTTTGTTTTTTTCACTGTCTACTTGACAGGGAGCACTTCAAATGTATCAATATAATGTTATTTTAATTAGGTCATATCAAAATGAACTCGAAAAACAAGCTGATTTACTTAGAATAAATTATTATCAAACACTTGTTACCCCGACACAGGGAGAAATTAATGCAGCAAAGCAAGCAGGTTATCAATTTGGGAAGAATATAGAATTAGATGCAGGTTGGAGTTATAGAAAAGATCCTGGAAATGATGGGACAGGAACCCAAGATCATGTTCATGTTTTTGGTCCAAATGGAGCACACTGGTCTCAAAATAAAGATGGCTCTATACACGATAAAGGCAAAAACAGTCCTGGGGAACCACCAAAATGGGTAAAGAAAGATATAAAGAAAAAAGGCAGATGGGATTGGGACGAAAATAAGGCTAAGTCAAATCAATACGATTATGACCCCCATTATGAGCACTACTACCCGGAGGATTCAAATAATCAATTTATACCTATTATTCCGGTGTTTCCTCGTATAATAATTATATGAAAGAAGGAATATTAATGAAGTATTTTAAAAATGATTTGTGGGAATCAATTAACTCAATCGATATTAACGAAAGTGAACGTGCAGAGGAAGAATGGAAAGTTAATAGTAAACTATATTGGCATGAATTTAAGAGACTTGAAACACGACTGAATAAAAATGTGTTTGATTTTTTTTCTAAATATGATTTTCATGACTGTACGGTTAGCGAATGTAAAATGAAAAACTTTGAGTTGAAAAATAATAATTATACAAGTGTCGAGATCGTTGTTAAATATGGAGATGATGAATGGGTTATTTTATACAATAATATCGTGAAATTCAGTGTCAATTTTAATGAAGATAGTGATAACTTCATTAATGGTTTTGGGGAATGGGGATATCATGAGTTACTTATGGTAGATACTGAAAAATTGTCTCATGAAATTTTATTTTCTTCTGGAGCAACTATACTGGTTTCCTTTTTTGACAAGGACATTTCAATACATAAGAAATAAATCGAATTTGCTTTGTAAATCGCTCGAGAATTCAAGGAACAGTCGTACTGTCCTCGACCGATTATACGCATGACAACCATGGAAATATCCTCACGGCGATATTCGAGTTAGAAAAATGATAGATTCACTTTAAATAAGACGAGAATAGTACGTAATCAGTTACAAGTACAATGAGACAATTCACACATAGCCACATGCGAGTGTAACCACTCCATGTGGTTTTTTACAAATCTCTATATGTGTTATTTAGGGGGCGCAATCTCAATACGTTTAGCAATAACCCTAATGGTTATTCTGCTACTCTTACACGAGTTGAGAATCAGGGGCTCTTGCAACCAAAATCGATCCAGCAGCAAAGCAGCAAAGCTACAGCTATAACCATATGGCTCAGCTCATATTAATGAAGGATCGTAAAGGTATAAACTTTAGTTATCAATACAATGAGCATTTCCGAAATACGGTCAAAACCGCAACCGGAACGAACAATCCGACCCAGCAAAGCAAGCTGATCGTGGGTAGCGCTGGTATTTTGACAGATAAGCTAGAGCTTTATCGAAATGGTACGTTGACTAGCTAGATGACAACAACAATTGATAATTTGAAGCGTGTAACGAATCAGACAATGGAGAGTCCGGGATATGGCTCTTCGTTGCAGTTAGGCTATGACAAAAACAATCGGATTACTGCTCTGACGAGTACGGGTGGTACAGGAAGTACGGGGAGTTTTGTAACCTTCAGTTGTGGGAGACGGATATTAAGTATGGCTGGATTGCAGGTGAACATCGTTTCTTCTTTCTGATGAGCATCATTGACGTGTTCGACCGGGCCATCGTTACGTATCACCTCGGCTTGTCCTGCAAAGCCAAGGACCTTGTTCAGATCACGCAAGAGGCGCTTATGAAGCGCCAACTCTTTGGCAAAGCGAATCGGCCAGTCATGCGATCAGACAATGGACCGCAGTTCATAAGTCATCGATTTGCAGAGGCCTGCGAACAATTCGAAATGGTTCACGAGCGCATACCACCCAAGACGCCGAATAAGAATGCTCATATCGAGTCTTTCCATGCCATTCTAGAATCCGAGTGCTATCAGCGACACGAATTTGAGAACTATCAACATGCTTATGAAGTCGTGATCGGCTTTATCCACAACTACAACCATAATCGCATTCATGGCAGCATCTACGATATGTCACCATACGAATATAAGGATGCGATTAAGCTTGGCATTGCGAAGCCTAAGGAAATAAAAGTGTGAGACGATGAAAACGAAAATCGAAGCAAACCCAAGAAATTCTAAGCAATCAATCGAATAAGAGGTGCGGTGTCCATTATTCGGGGGTTAAACCGCTCCCTCAAAAGCTGAACGAGAAGATTGGCTTCAGCAAAAACAAGAAGAAGAGAACCAAAAACCTCTTTTCAAGAAAGAAATCGCTGCTCAGCTCAGTGAGCCATTTCAGGTTCTAAGAGACGAAATGCCGCATGCGCCGGAGTGGGGAATCAAGAAGAATAGTGATGGAAAAAACGTCTTCTGGTACGGCTATAAAGGTCATCTTGCCGTAGGAACCAAGAGCCAATATATTCTTGGAGCTTTGCTCTCTTCTGGGAACTTGAACGATGGTAAAGCCGCGATTCCGCTACTAAAAGGAGTGGCTTTGCATCATCCATATTTCCATTTCAACTATGCAGCTATGGATGCCGGTTACGACTATGAGTCCATCTATGAGCAAGTTCGAGAAGCAAAGGCGTATGCGATAATCGCGTATAACCGCCGACGGGAACCCGAACTTCTGGGATTTGACGAACACTTTGCCCGCACTTGTGTGAGAGAGCATTCGTATCGTAGCATTTTAAGACCATACAACACCGTTAGCTTAAATGCGGTATGAAACTTGCGTTTAAAATGTCGAAACGTTTTGTAATTAATGACCACATGACATATGCGTTTTAATCAAATTAACATGATCAATCCCTCATTTTATTGGGCTGCCAGCCAATAAACCGTATAATAAAGAAAGCAATGTTCACTCCAACGGGGACGGTGAAGCCATGAACGAAAAAATAATGGTCATTGAGGACGAGAGCAAAATAGCCGAGGCTATCGCCTATGCCTTGAAAAGGGAGGGCTATGCTGTCGAGGTTGTGAATCATGGCGGCGCGGCTCTGGAAAGGGTGCAGGCGTTTCGGCCGGACGCCGTTATATTGGATGTTATGCTGCCGGGGATGGACGGCTACGATATTCTTAAGAAGCTGCAGGATAAAGGGCGAATCGGCGTCATCATGCTGACGGCCAAGGAAGATATCGTCCACAAGGTGCTGGGACTTGAGCTTGGTGCAGACGATTATATGACCAAGCCCTTCGATATGCGCGAGCTGCTTGCCCGTTTAAAGTCGCTGCTGCGGCGAATGCAGGCGGCGGGGGAGACGAATGAGACAGCCGAGCTCGAGCTTGGCGGCGTTGTGCTGCAGCTGGACAAACGGCTGGCGTTCGCGGGAGCGGAGAAGCTGGATCTGACCCCGAAGGAATACGATCTGCTCGCGCTGCTCATCGCCAGTCCGGGCCGAGTCTATACGCGCGAGCAGCTGCTGGATTTGGTCTGGGGAATGGATTATGTCGGCGGCACGCGCACCGTCGATATTCATGTGCAGAGGGTACGCAAAAAGCTGGGCCCGGCTTGCGGCGAGCTTATTCAAACCGTTCACGGCATCGGCTACAAAGCCTTGGGAGGCTAAAGTGAGAATCAGCATCAAAATCAAATTCAGCGTTTTTTTGGCGATACTGCTGCTGCTGACGGTGTATATCTTAAGCTTGCTGGTGCTGGAGGGCATCCAAAAAAATCAGCGCGAGCAGGTGGAGCAATTTTTTGAGCAGCAGGCGGCTACGGCCAATCAATACTTGCTGCAATCGCTGCTAGCCGAGCAGAGCAAGGTGCCGCAAACCTATCTGGCATCGAGGGGCGCGGAGTTTGCCAAGCAGCTTGAGCTGATAAGCGGACAAGCCGTTGTGCTGTACGATCAGGAGGGACAGAGTCTGAACAGGAGCATATCCGCTCCCGTGTCGGACAGCATCCGGGAAACGCTGGCGTACGCGCTGCGCAATCAAACGACCTACCTGACCGAGAACGATTCATTATATTATATGACTCCGTTGAGGATAGGCGGCGAGCAAGTCGGGGTCGTACAGTTCTATTATTCGTTGACGGACAATCTGGCGTTCTACAATCGAATCAAGCAGCTGTTTGTGTATATCGGAGCTGGCGTATTTTTGCTCAGTTTTATGCTTGCTTACGTCTATTTCAATCGGTTTGCGGGCGCTATTATAAGGCTGAACGAAACGGTAGATCAAATACGGGAAGGCCAGTTTGCGGCGCCCGGACTGAAGCGCAGGGATGAAATCGGCGTGCTCAGCGACGGCATCCGCGAGATGAGCGAGCAAATCAGGGATACCATTCGGGAGAAGGATGCGGAAAGAGAGAAGCTGGCTCTTGCGGTGCATAAGCTGTCTCTGCTCGACAAGGAGCAAAAGGAGTTTATCGGCAATGTGACGCACGAGTTTAAAACGCCGCTAACGTCGATCAAAGCTTATCTGGATTTGCTTGACATGTACCCGGATGATGCAAGCCTGCTGGAAACCGCATTGGCAAGCATCAACAGCGAAACCCAGCGGCTTTACGAAATGGTGGACAAGGCGCTGCAGCTGTCTGCGATGGAAAAATACGAGTTTGAATTCAATAAGGAACAGCTGGACACCCGGCAGATCATTCTGACGGTGCTGAACAGTCTAAAGGGAAAGCTGGACAAGTTCGGGATCGCGTTGGAGACGGATTTGAGCGAAGCTGTAGTGGAAGCGGATAAGGATAGCTTGACGCTTGTGCTGATGAATCTTCTGGATAACGCGATAAAATACAACAAGGCGGGGGGACGCATCCACGTCACCAATAAGGTGCAAAATGGCATGGTTGTCATGGAGCTTGCGGACACAGGCATCGGAATCCCCCAAGAGGCTGCGCACAAAGTTTTCGAGCCATTTTATACGGTAGACAAAAACAGGTCGAGAGAACAGGGGGGAGCCGGGCTGGGGCTCGCTCTGGCCAGAAAGTACACCGAGTCGCAGGGAGGGACGCTCAAGCTCGTCAGCACCGGAGAGGAAGGCACGCGATTTCGTCTTTCATTCCCTGTTTACGCAGGAGAGGAGACATTGGGATAGGAAACATTTCGGACGGAATTGTTTACATTTTTGAAACAACCGTTTGTTTTTTTGGAACATCTGCTTGTTAAGGTATAGATCAAGGAGGCGATCCATATGAAAAAAACAACATGGCTTGCGATGTCGGTCATTCCGGCTTTGCTGCTGGCGGCAACAGCTTGCAGCTCGAATGAGAACAGCAGCCGGGTGGTGGTCAAGGAACCGGGGAAAACCATAACGGTTATCGATGAGGGAGGCAAGGAGCAGGGCGAGCCGGATATAGCCGTGGAGAAAATCGAAAAGCACGAACAGATGGAAATAACGGATTGGCTGGATGAGGATAGAGTCATCGTATCGAAGGCGAACGAAGCTCTGGGGAAAATGCGTCTGGAGGAGCTGGCGGATTCCTATCCGAGAAGCTTGTATGTATACAATCTGCGGACAAAGCAACTAGAGCCGCTGAAGGAGCAGGAAAATGTATACTTGGGAGGCGCTGTGCTTTCGCCGGATAAAAAACAACTGCTGTACAGCGAATTCACATTGGGCGATCCCGCTTATTTTTGGATGGATCTTGCCACGGGAGAGACGGTTAAATTATCCGGTGAAGGCGTTGCGGGGGCGTTGAGCGCCAAATGGGCGGATGACGGAACAATCGTAGGCCCTTCTTACAGCGGCGGCGCTTTTACGGCGAGCGTTGACGGAAGCATTGCACCGATTAGCGGTTTAAGCGGAGATTCGCCGCTTGTGATCGTAGAGAAAATTAAAAATAAACTTTATTACACGTCCAATTCCGATTCTACCTTAACCGTGCTGGATCTCTCTACCGGGGAAACATCAAGCCTCAAGCTTAACGATGTGTACAGCCTGGCTCCTTCACCGGACGGAAAGCAAATGGTTGCGCTTCAATATAATGGCCCTACATCGGCGCTCCTGCTTAGCGATGCCAACGGAGACAATCTTAAAAAGCTTGCGGAGGGAGCAGAGCTTGGCGGTATGTCGTGGTCGCCGGATCAGCGGATGATCGCTTATACGCTGAAAGCCGACGCTAACGGTTCGACGCTCAAAGATCTGTACGTCTTTGATTTGTTAACAGGAAAGTCGACCAAGCTCGCCCTTGATACCAAAAATGCAGCAACCTCGTGGAGCCCCTCCGGGCAGGAGCTGGTGTATACGGAATGGGACGGCAAGCAGTATAACAGCACGGTTGTAAGCCTGACGTTCTCGATGCCGTAACTTGATTCTTGTACAGGGGCAGGGGGAATAAATACGGCATAATGAATTTCTATGTTACGCTTCTGAATCAGCATGCTTTTCCAAATAGCTTGTATTGAACAGGTATACTCAAAACAGAAACAGCGTACAAAGCAAAGAGAGCCGTGCGTCAATACGACTCTCCGAGCTATAGCCGCTTTTAAGGGCGGTAGGCTTCAAGAGGATTTTCGGCACGAATAGACCGCCACCTTTGACTGAGGGCGGTCTATTTGTTTTTGTGAGACATCGGCGCTACGATAAGCAAACCAAAAGTCAGCATGATCATGCGTGCTGCATACACTGAGCAGAAAGAGGAGCAGGCCAGACTCATGCAAGAGGTAGCGCAGCTTAAAGAGAAAGTAAACGCGATGGAAAAACTGTTGCGGAAGGTCGAATAGAGCAGGGAATCTGTGCTACAATATAAGTATTACTTATAGAAGCGGGAGTGGAAGGATAATGGGCGGAGAGCTAAACGAGCAGGAGCTGTTGGAGTATATTGCAAAGGAAACGGATGCGGACGCTGCGCTGATCAAGCTGGTGCTGAAGCATGAGCAAACCTTTCTTAACAACGCCAAGGAAGACAAAAACGGTGAGGCGGACATCGACGGCGACGAGCTTGTAGATTATATTTTAAGCCGCAAGGATGTCAAGTCCAACGAATTGGTTGTAGAGTCGATTCTGGAAGCCGAAATGGACTATTTGATGGATAAAGGATTAGCCGGATATATCGATTAAGGAATGACTTTCGCTGGCCTCGCTACGGGGGCAGCGGCGTGTCGCAACGATTTTAAGATACATAAGGAAAATGGAGGCTGGCCAGTGGCGAAAACGCATAAGGGATTATCCGGTTTGGAAATATTGAAGAGGTTTGTTTTTATTACGATCGGCTCGATTTTGATGGGCGTAGCGCTTGAGCTTTTCCTCGTTCCCAATAGCATCATCGACGGCGGCATCGCCGGCGTCTCCATCATGCTTTCAGAATTAACAACCCTTCCCCTAGGCGTGTACCTGTTTATCGTCAACGTACCTTTCCTCATTCTCGGCTACAAACAAATTGGCAAAACGTTTGCTATTTCAACGCTATATGGCATCATGATCATGTCGATCACGACTGCGCTGCTTCATCATGTTGATGCGTTTACGGAAGAGAAGCTGCTCGCCGTCCTGTTCGGCGGCCTTATTCTTGGAGCGGGCGTCGGGCTTACGATCCGATTTGGCGGGTCGTTGGACGGCGTTGAGATCGTATCGATTCTTATTTCGAAAAAGCTGCGCATGCCGGTCGGACAGATTATTATGATTTTTAACGTTGTCATTTTTATCGTTGCCGGCTTCGTATTTGAATGGAATTCGGCCATGTATTCGATGTTTACCTACTATATTGCCATTAAGCTGATCGACATTGTGGTGGAGGGGCTTGACGAATCCAAGTCGGTTACGATTATATCCAGCGAATATGAGGAAATCTCGCAAGCGATTATCGATCGTCTTGGCCGTACGACAACCTTTATTCAAGCCCGCGGCGGTTATTCCAAGGAAAATACGCAAATGATTTATTGCGTCGTCTCCCGCCTGGAGCTGGCCAAGCTGAAGGCAATCGTTCAATCGATTGATGAATCCGCGTTTATAGCGATTGAGCATGTGTCCGATGTAATGGGCGGAGGCTTCAGCAAAGGGAGCATTCATTAAACCATTTCCATCAAGCGAGGACCGCTGAAAAAAGAGCGTTCCGCCGCTCTTCGGCTGCAAGCCGCTATAAACCTCCGAAACCGTTGCGTCTGACGGTTCGGAGGTTTTTGGCTGTATGAGCGATTATTGGGATGCTCTTGCAAGCCCTTTGTCGCGGATGCCGAGCAGCAGGAGCAGAGCAAGCAGCATGCCGCCGGTTGCGACGAAAAACAGAATGGAATAGCCGAACCAATCGATCAGCGCCCCCATAAGCGGCGGAGAGACGATGGCAGCCAGAGAGGAGAACAAGTAGTAGATGCCAGTTCTCGTTCCGATGCTCTGCTCTTTGCCAAGCGCGACAATAAACGGATAAGAATTAATGTTAATCATCGCCCAGAACAAGCCGCCAATAATCAACAGCAGGCGCAGCGCCAGCAGCTGCTCTACAAAAGCAATGGCGAAGTAAGTGGCAACCAGTCCGATAACCCCGATCATAATGATCAGCTTTTTGCCGAACCTTCTGCCGAGCAGCCCGCTTGGGATCGCCCAGACGACAAAGGCTAGCGAGAAAAAAGCAAGCGAAAAGGAAGCCTCTCCCTCCGTCAGTCCCAGATGATTTTTGCCGTAAAGCGTGAACAGCGCCTCTACCCCTTGATAGGACAGAAACCAGAAAAAAATGGCGCCGAGCAAAAATACGGTCGGTCTGTTCCATTCCGCTTTAAAAGCTTGCCAGGATGCGCCTGATGCTTTGGCCAACGGCTGATAGGCAATGGCATCCCGTTTTTCACGAATGGCAAGCAGCAAAATGCCCAAGCACACTAGCGTCAGTATCCCGGCGGACAAAAAGGGCAGCGAGGCGTGCTGCTCGTATAAATACGCGCCTCCGGCAAAGGCGAGAATCGAGCCGATCCCGCCCATAAAATTAATAATTCCGTTTGCTTGCGTTCGTTTCGCCTCCGCCGTCATATCCGGCATCAGAGCAACCGTCGGCGAGCGGTACAGACTCATCGACAAATTCATCAGCACCATGAATAAAACGAGGGTAAACAGGCTGACATGCCACGGAATCAACGCGCCGAATACGGCAGCGAGCGGCATCCCGATAAGCAAATAGGGCATCCGCCTGCCAAAGCGGGTATTCGTGCGGTCGCTGCGCGCGCCGATCCAGGGCTGCAGCAGCAGCGCAAAGTAATTGTCAATCGTCATCATAAATCCGATAAGTGCAGTGCTTGCCATATATTTTTCGAGAAAAAACGGGACAAAAGCATTGTACAGCGCCCACGTGATGCTTATGCTAAAAAATCCGAAGCCAAGCAGCCACGTTTTTCTCATTCGGGATGTGCCTCCTTTCGGATCAGAAGCTGGGCCAGCCGGTCCGGGTAATCGGTAATGATTCCGGCGACGCCGGCGTCTATCAGGCGCTCCAGCTCTGCCGGCTCATTGACGGTAAACGGATGGTAGGCGATTCCGCTGGTGGAAGCCTCCGCCACCCATTCGGGATTTACTGCGCGGTGGTAGGCATGCAGCGCGTCGGCTCGCAGGGATTTGGCGTAATCCCAAGGACGGTACAATCCTTCCATATATAAGACGCCCGTGCGTATGTCAGGGGCGAGTTGCTTGCATAACGCCAGAGAATAATGGTTAAAAGAAGAAAGGATAACTTGCCCGGCAAGCCCGCGCTCGCGGACCATATCAATAACCTTTTGCTCCAGGCCTTCATACGGGATTATTCCATTCTTCAGCTCGATATTGAGTATCGTGCCGCCAGCTTTTGCAAGCTCCAGCAGCGATTCGAGCAGCGGCACACGTTCCCCCGCGAAGGAGGGAGAATGCCAGCCTCCGGCATCCAATCCGGCGATTTCTTCGTAGGGAGTATCCTTGACCAGTTTGTTCAATCCTGCCGTTCTTAACAGCGACTCGTCGTGAATGATGACGACTTTGCCGTCCGAGGAAAGCTGCACATCCGTTTCAATGCCGGTAGCTCCAAGCTCAAGCGCTCGAACAAATGCGGCGTTCGTATTTTCTGGACAGTAGCCGCTTGCGCCGCGGTGGGCGAAATTGATCAATTGAGCCATATAAGGACATCCTCTCTACTTGGTATCGGTACGTTCAGGTTAGCATATTTGGTTATCTTCTGGAAAGCGGTTCACGTCAGCTTCAACGGGGGTGCGAATGGAGCGTGCGTGCGGCTGAGGCGGCAAATGCGGCCGATGCGCGCAGGAATTCAAATCGATCATAAGTATAAAACTTATGTAAAGCCGTTTTTTAGTTGTCATATGACGCTTTACATACCCTGTGGGGGTATGCTATAGTTGGTTTATCCTCATATACCCTATGGAGGTATAAATGATGAAAGATAGTAATCAGGAGCATATCACCGAGCATGAAGCCGAGCAGACTGCGGACAGCGCTTGCCATGCTTCCGGCTCTCCGCGCCAAAGCCATCATTCCGATCAGATGAAGGAGAGCTTGACGAAGCGTCTGAATCGGATTGAAGGACAGATTCGCGGCGTGAAGGCAATGATTGAACGGGATACGTATTGCGACGATGTATTGAACCAGATTGCGGCGGTTCAGGCTGCGCTCAACGGGGTTGGCAAGCTGCTGCTTGAAGGGCATTTGAAAAGCTGTGTAGTCGATCGGATACAAGCGGGCGAAAGCGAAGTAATCGATGAGCTGCTCAAGACTGTACACAAATTAATGAAATAAGACTAGAGGAGGTTAGCAGTATGGCAAGTGCGGTATTGAAGGTAGAGGGCATGACTTGCGGCCATTGCGTAAGTGCAGTGGAGAAGGCGGTAACGGGAGCGGGAGCAACAGGGAAGGTCGATCTGGCCGGGAAAAGCGTTGCGGTGGAGTACGATGAAGCGAAGGTATCGCTTGATGCGGTTAAGGCGGCAATAGAGGATCAAGGCTACGATATCGTATAGGACGGAAGACGGGGCTGCTAGCGGCCTCTTTTTTAAATCATAAGGCGTTATAAGTTTTACGTTTATAATGGGCTTCCTTGATAAGGGAAGCGTCAGATTTTCCGCGCGGTTAATGCCTTCAGCTGTAAGGCGTCAGCCGCTTTCCTTTGCGAATTTGGATACCCTATGAGGGTATATGAGATAGAGCGGCATTACAGCTTTATTTGCTTATTGAAAATGGATGTATAAGCGGAACGGCAGCACTGTCGACTAGGCCGGGCATCAGCCGTTTTTGCTTTGCCAGATATCGTACCCGTCAGGGGTATATGTTCAGGAAGGTGAGCCAGCATGACGATGAAGCAGACGACCATTCAAATTACGGGCATGACCTGCGCCGCTTGCGCCACAAGAATCGAGAAGGGGCTTAACCGGTTGGAAGGCGTGCAGGCCGGCGTCAACCTTGCGTTGGAACGGGCGAGCGTTACCTTCGATACCGACAAGGCGGATGAGGAGAAGCTGGAGCAAAAAATAGAAGCTTTAGGCTACGGCGTCTTAAAGCCCGTTCAAGAGGAAGGCGGCGCGGAGACGGCCGAGTCGTACAAAAAAAGAGAAATCAGACGACAGCAAATTCGGTTTGCAGTTTCTGCTGTTCTATCGGTGCCGCTGCTGTGGGCCATGGCCGGGCACTTCTCGTTTACGAGCTTTATTCCCGTGCCTGGGCTGTTTATGAAGGCATGGTTTCAATTGCTGTTGGCCGCTCCGGTGCAATTCGTAATTGGGTGGCCGTTCTACCTTGGCGCTTACAAAGCTCTGCGCAGCGGGGGAGCGAATATGGATGTGCTGGTTGCTTTAGGAACCTCCGCCGCTTTTTTCTATAGCTTGTATTTGACGCTGCGCGGCGTGCCGCAGGAGATGAATCACAGCGGAATGTCCGACGGAGCGATGAGCGGCGGAATGGGAGTTGAGCTGTATTATGAGACAAGCGCCGTCTTGATTACGCTTATTGTATTGGGCAAGCTGCTGGAGGCGCTGGCCAAGGGACGTTCCTCCGAGGCTATCCGGTCGCTGATGGGATTGCAGGCCAAGCAGGCGGTAGTGGTGAGAGACGGAGTGGAGCTAAGCGTCCCGATCGAGGAGGTATTGATAGGGGATGAGCTGCTTGTCAAGCCAGGGGAAAAAATACCGACGGACGGAATCGTGGTGCATGGGGCATCGACTGTGGACGAATCTATGCTGACGGGAGAAAGCATGCCTGTCGAGAAGCGTACGGGCGACCGGTTGATTGGAGCGACAGTCAACCGGAACGGGGCGCTGCATATGCGGGCGGACAAGGTCGGCAAGGAGACGGCTCTTGCGCAGATCATTCGAATCGTTGAGGAAGCTCAAGGCTCCAAGGCGCCGATCCAACGGGTAGCCGACCGTATCTCAGGCATTTTTGTGCCGGTTGTAGTCGCTTTGGCGCTGATCACGTTTCTGGTCTGGTATTTCTTCGCTGCTCCGGGTCAATTGGGCGAGGCGCTGGAGAAGGCAATAGCGGTGCTCGTCATCGCTTGCCCTTGCGCGCTGGGGCTAGCTACGCCAACCTCGATTATGGCAGGCTCCGGCCGCGCGGCGGAGCTTGGCGTCCTGTTCAAGGGCGGCGAGCATTTGGAGAGCGCGCATAAGCTGGATACGATCGTACTCGATAAGACAGGTACGGTAACGAAGGGCAAGCCGGAGCTGACAGACGCTATAGCGGCAGAAGGCTTTGACGAGCGTCAGCTGCTGCGCTGGGCTGCATCGGCTGAGCGCAGCTCCGAGCATCCCGTCGCCGAGGCGATTGTAAGCGGAGCGCTGGAACGAGGCATAGTGCTGACGCATACGGTTGAGGAGTTTGAAGCCGTTCCCGGCTTTGGAATCGGGGCAACGGTGGAGGGCCGCAGATTATGGATCGGAACGCTGAAGCTCATGGAGCGGCAAGCGGTGCTGCCGAAGCTCGCGAAGCTGGCCAAGGACGATAAACGATCCGAAAGCTTTCCGTCAGCGGAAAGCGGAGAGCTGCAGCATAAGCTTGAGGCTGATGGAAAAACGGTAATGCTGATTGCGGTCGACGGCGTGTATGCCGGCATGGTGGCGGTTGCGGATACCGTTAAAGAAAGCTCAAAATCGGCGATTGCCAGGTTCAAGGAGCAGGGGCTTGAGGTCATTATGCTGACGGGAGACAACGAGCGGACCGCCCAAGCGATTGCGCGTCAGGTCGGTATCAAGCGAGTCATCGCCGAGGTGCTGCCTGAGCAAAAAGCCGAGGCGGTGCATGCCCTGCAAGCGGAAGGGAGAAAGGTCGCCATGGTCGGGGACGGTATCAATGATGCACCTGCGCTGGCCGCCGCTGACATCGGGATGGCCATTGGCGGGGGCACGGATATTGCGATGGAAACGGCGGATATTACGCTAATGAGAGGCGATCTGGTCGGCATTGCCGACGCCATTCGGATGAGCCGCTTGACGATGGCGAACATTAAACAAAATCTGTTCTGGGCGCTCGCCTACAATGTAATCGGTATTCCCGTTGCGGCTGCGGGCTTCCTTGCTCCATGGCTAGCGGGCGCCGCGATGGCGCTTAGCTCGGTTTCTGTCATTCTCAATGCGCTGCGCCTGCAACGGGTTCGCGGGTAAGCGACCATAGCTCATAGCTTTCATTTCATACGTTTGGTCATATAGACGCCAAGCGGAAGCGATCAGGCAAGCGATCGCTCCCGCTTGGTTTTTTTTGTGCCGATATAAGCGTACTCGGCGCAGCGAAAATTCCGCGCAATTTGTCGATAAAGAACACATAAACGACACAGCTATGGTTTACAATGATAGTTCGACAGACTGATGCGGGAGAGAGTAGCGATGAATAAAAAAGTACTGTTAGTCGAGGACGAGGCCAGAATTCGCGAGGTCATCGCCGATTATTTTATAGAGAACGGCTGGGATGTGCATGAGGCGGACAACGGACAGGATGCGCTGCTATGGTTCGATACGCTGCATCCGGATTTGGTGATCCTCGACATCATGATCCCGCAGATGGACGGCTTTGAGGTATGCCGCCACCTTCGCAAGCGCTCGGGCGTGCCCATTATCCTGTTGACGGCGAAGGCGGCCGATCAGGATAAAATATCCGGCTTTGAGCTTGGGGCCGATGATTATGTAACCAAACCCTTCAGCCCGAAAGTGCTGGTAGCCAGAGCCAACGCATTGATGAAAAGGGTGGAGAGCAACCATGTGCCGGAAGCGCATATGCTGACCTTTGGCTCGGCGGTTCTTAACCGAATGGCCCATCGTCTGGAGGTCGGCGGAGCAGAGGTCGAGCTGGCGCCCAAGGAATACGACATTTTGCTGTATCTGCTTCTCCATAAAGGGGCCGTTGTGTCCAGAGAAACGATTATCGCGAAAATTTGGGGCATCGCTTTCGACGGCGACAGCCGGGTCGTAGACAGTCATATTAAAAAGCTGCGCGGCAAGCTTGGCTATGAATCGCGTCATATTCGCACCGTCGTCGGCAGCGGCTACAAGTTTGAGGAGGAGACATGAGAGCGAGGGGCATTACGTTTAAGCTGTTTGTGATGACCGTCCTTTGTTTTCTCTGCTTTTACGGCATGGTTATTTTGTGCCAGCTCCTGTTTTTTGACTCCTTTTATCAGAAACAGAAGATTAATCGCGTAGAGGCGCAGCTGAAAAGCATTTCGGCCAAAATAACCGGGGACGACTGGCACACCAGCCAGACGCTTAACGAAGTAAGACGGTTCATGCTTCGCAACAAATCCCAATTCGCCGTTGTCACGATGGACGGACGTATGGTCATGGATGATCCGTATCACATCAAGCTGAAGCAGGACGACGGGAAGATAATCGTTGTTCCCTTATCGGTATTTATGAGCCAATATGGCACAGCGCTGCAAAGCGCAGATGTGGGTGTTGGCGATCGCTTGACAGTGACCGGCGAATTGGAGGCTACCGTATCAGAAGAGGTCGTCACGCTCTTCCCTTTTTTGCTTGAGAAGCAAGGCTTGAAGCCGTTTGGCTATATGCCGGAGGGAGATAGCGTGGAGATGGCAGGCGTTGTCATCGAGGTGGCGCTTCCGGTGTTCAAAACGGTCATCCAAGGGCAAGGGCTGCTGCTTGAGGCGCTCGACGAGTGGTTCCCGCTATCGGAGGAACGGCTTCAGCAGTTGGAGCGGCTGGATACGGTCAAGGAGGAATGGGTGGATTCCTGGAGCGGCCTGCGTTATGAAGTGATCGTCAAGCCGCGGCTCCAGGACTCCGGCGACATCGAGCTGCTGTTCACGGTTACTTCGCTGCAGGAAATTAGCGATGCGAATGCGGCGCTGCGGTTGTTCTACTTGTATTTGGGCATGGGCGGCATTGCGCTCATTCTGGTGCTGTCGCTTTTTTTCTCCAAGCTGGTGGCAAGGCCGCTTATCGTGCTGAACCGGACCGCCGAGCGCATGGTGCAGCTGGATTTTACGGCACATGCAGGCATCCGTCAAAAGGATGAGCTGGGCAGCCTGTCGGACAACCTTTACATTTTATCGCAAAATCTGGACACGGCGCTGCTGGAGGTCAATGAAGCCAACCAGCAGCTGCTGGCCGATATGGAGCATAAAAAAAAGCTGAGCCTTGTGCAGCAGGAGTTTTTTTCAAACGCGTCCCATGAGCTGAAAACTCCGCTCAGCATTATTAAAAGCTTTGCCGAAGGCTTGCAGGACGGCGTAGGCGCGGGCAAGCGCGATCATTATATTCAGGTTGTTATCGACGAGTCGGATAAAATGCAGGCGCTCGTCAACGATATGCTGGACCTGGCGATCCTCGACTCGGGATCGATCGAGCTGAGGAGGACATCGTTTATGGTCAGCGATCTGGCAGAAAAGGTCATCGAGAAAATGGTGCATCTGCTGGATGAGAAAACGCTTCAAGCGGCGATTGCGCCGGCCAATGAACGGCCTATACTGGCGGATATTCGCTGGATGGAGCAGGTCGTCACCAATTTTGTCACGAACGCGATTCGTCATGCCGATGAAGGCAGTCTCATTTTGATCGGAATCGAAAGCTCGGATGCGCATACGTCTTTTTTTGTGGAAAACAAAGGCGAGCGGCTTCCCGAGGAGCAGCTGACGCAAATATGGGACCGGTTCTACCGGGGCGAGCATTCCAGGAGCAGACAAACCGGCGGCACAGGACTGGGGCTGTCGATCGTCAAGCTGATTCTGGAGCTTCATCAGTTTTCATACCAAGCCGAGAATACGGCAGACGGCGTTCGATTTACCGTGACCGTTCAACGTTAAACGGCATGTAGAGGGAGAAGGGGATAGCAGCATGATAAGGAATTGGCTTCCTTCCATTTGTACACTGGCAAATTTAAGCGCGGGCGCACTATCCGTGTTATCGACCATTCAGCAGCAGTATGAAGCGGCGCTTGCGCTGATTATCGTGGCAGGCGCTTTCGACATTCTGGACGGCTATGCGGCAAGACTGCTGAACTGCGCAAGCGATTTCGGAAAACAGCTGGACTCGCTTGCCGACTTGATCTCGTTCGGGCTGGCGCCTGCCCTACTCGTATTGCTGTCGAAGCTGGAGAACAATCAGGGCATTGGTACGGCGGCGGTCGTCCTCTTCCTAATATGCGGCGCGCTTCGGCTTGCGCGATTTAACGTATCCGGCTCCGCGACCAAGGGTTTTATCGGCATGCCGATCACGGCAGCGGGCATCATTCTAGCGGCATCGACCATGCTCGGGGAGAAGCTTGGGCCGCTTGAGTGGCTATTGATGATGGGGCTACTGTCCTTGCTGATGATCAGTCGCATTCCTTTTCCCAAGCTCCGGCTGCACAGATCGACGGCAGGAAGTGATCGTTAGATGGATTGGGCTATGGAGGTGTTGGCGAACTACGGCTATATTTCTATTTTCGGATTGCTGGCGCTTGGTATTGTCGGGTTCCCGGTTCCGGACGAAATCATCATGATGGCGGCAGGGTACTTATCCTTCATCAAGATATTGAACGTGACGGTCGCCTTTCTTGCAGGCTTTGCGGGATCGTTCACAGGCATGATGCTCAGCTATTACATTGGCCGCAGGCTCGGACAGCCTATCATCGACAAGTTCGGCAAATGGATCGGTCTGACGCCCAAACGATTCGACCGGGTAAAAAGCTGGTATGCCCGCTTTGGCATGTGGACCGTTATGATCGGGTATTTTATTCCAGGCATCAGACATGTGACAAGCTATGCGGCCGGCATTCATGCGATGCCCTTCAGAACCTACATCGTCATTGCGCTTACGTCGGCTCTGGCATGGACCGGTCTGTTTATCGCCATCGGCTTCTACACGGGCCATGTTCATGAGCATTTAACTTGATCGAGGCTATGTTTTTTTCTCCAAAGGATACAAGATGAGCTATGGATTTGAATAAAAAATGTTCATAACGCTGGGAGCACGAATGTCTTTGCGCTAAGCATGACGAAAAAGTGTATGACGACCGAGCAGACGTGGCGCCTTTTAGGGCTCTTTTGGGCAAAGGTAGTAAGAAATGTGAATGTAGCGCGCCTGTTGGAGGTCTCCGGAGAAGAGTTAGTAAGAAATGTGAATGTAGCGCGTCTGTTGGAGGTCTCCGGAGCAGAGTTAGTAAGAAAAGTAAATATAGCGCGTCTGTTGGGGGTCTCCGGAGAAGAGTTAGTAAGAAATGTGAATGTAGCGCGTCTGTTGGAGGTCTCCGGAGCAGGGTTAGTAAGAAATGTGAATATAGCGCGCCTGTTGGGGGTCTCCGGAGAAGAGTTTAGTAAGAAATGTGAATGTAGCGCGTCTGTTGGGGGTCTCCGGAGCAGAGTTAGTAAGAAATGTGAATATAGCGCGCCTGTTGGGATCTCCGGAGAAGAGTTTAGTAAGAAATGTGAATGTAGCGCGTCTGTTGGGGGTCTCCGGAGCAGAGTTAGTAAGAAATGTGAATATAGCGCGCCTGTTGGAGGTCTCCGGAGTAGAGTTAGTAAGAAAAGTGAATGTAGCGCGCCTGTTGGAGGTCTCCGGAGAAGAGTTAGTAAGAAATGTGAATGTAGCGCGCCTGTTGGGGATCTCCGGAGAAGAGTTTAGTAAGAAATGTGAATGTAGCGCGTCTGTTGGGGGTCTCCGGAGATAAGTTAGCAAGAAATGTGATTATACCGTGCCTGGTTTGAGCCTCTTGTTGATTTGGGAGTTTAAAGAAAAAGGACCTCCAGTTCTACTTTTCCAGTGAAACTGAAAGTCCTTTCGCGTGTATTACGCTACTTTTTTCTAAATAAGCAAAGCGTGTAAGGACAGCTTCTGTTGACTGTAAAACGTGAGGCACCTCTATCCTGCGAACCGTGTTGGGATGATCCCTCTCGGATGAAATCGGGGCATACGGCCTCATCCCAATAAGCTGCCTCTCAGCAGCGATGCCGGCCGCGCAAGCGGTCGGCATCTGCTGGGCTGCGGCGGTTATACCGCCTGAAGACCGGCCTGATTGAGCAGGTTCCATGGCTTGTTGTAATGAGGCTGGAAGAAGAAGTCGACAAAGCTCAGCTCCTCCATCGTCATGCCGTTCTGTATGCAAACCGACAGCGTATTAATCGACTGGGTAAGATCGACCTTCGACAGCACCTGGGCGCCGACGATGCGACGTGTGTCGGTCTCGTAAACAATTTTGAGCGTGACTTGCTCATAGGTCGGCATAAACTCGGGCCGGTAGTTTTCAGTAATTGTGACATTTTTCACATTCATGCCTGCAGCTAATGCAGCCGTTTCCGTCATACCCGTCGATGCGATATTGTATTCGTAAATTTTAATGCCCGATGTGCCTTGCGTACCCATATAGCGGACTTTAGGGCCGAGCAGGTTTTTGGCGACGAGCGTACCCATTCGCACCGCGTTTGTGGCAAGCGGAATGTAAGCGTGCTGTCCGGTTGGATTGTACAGTACGGCACAGCTGTCTCCGGCGGCGAAAACGTTCGGATTGCTTGTTCTCATATATTCATCGACGAGAATAGCGCCGTTGGGCAGCATGTCGATCTGTCCTTGCAGCAAGTCGGTGTTCGGACGGAAACCAATGCACAAGACGACAAGATCAGCCTCGTATTGTCCCGCAGTCGTATGAACGGTCGCAACTTTGCCTTCATCCGTGCCGGTGAACGAGGTAACGGTCTGACCGGTTGCAATCGTAATGCCTCTCGCTTGCAGCGCCTGCTCTGTCAGCTCGGTAAACTCCTGATCCAAATATTTGTAAAGAATGCGGTCCATGTTGTCGATCAGCGTAACCTGTTTGCCGAGCTGCTCGAACGCTTCGACCAATTCAATGCCGATATAGCCTGCGCCGATTACGGCGATTCGTTCGGCATGCTGCGCCTTCTCGATAATTTGCTGCGAATGGCTGTAATTTTTGCATAACACGATATTTTCGAGCTCGATGCCTTCCATATTCGGAATAATCGGCCACGAGCCCGTGGTCATGACAAGCTTGTCATAGGTGTCGGTAAATTCCTTGCCGGTAGCCAGGTTGCGGATCAGCAGCGCTTGAGCGTCGGTATCGATGGCCAGGACATCATGCCGCATATGCGTTTGAACGCCCAAGCCGGCAAGCTGCTCAGGCGTCGCGTAGAACAGCTGCTCCGCATCTTTCACGACGCCGCCGACATGGAGCGCGATGCCGCACGATAAAAACGAAATATTGTCATTCCGTTCGTAAACGGTAATGTGAGCTTCGGGATATAGTTTAGCCATTTGGGTAATCGCGGCAGTTCCGGCATGGGTACAGCCAACAACAGCAATTTTCATCGTCATATGAAACGCCTCCTGTGAGTAGGTCAGAGCGTTAAGCCGCCGGGTGAACGGTTGCGCTCTATATAGTGAATTATTTCACAACCTATTTTATAATGTGAAAACATTCACAACCTTTTGATGTCTTTATCATATTACAGGCGAAATCGAATGACAAGGGCTTTTGCGGAAAATGTGATATTTGTTATTGAATTTTCAGACAACTTGACAAGATTTGGTCACATTTCGGGAAGGATGTCCTGCGTGGCGTTTGCCAATCGGAGATGCGATAATGAGGAAAGGCGAACGGCGCGAATGTGGAACAGGCGCTGATATGTTTTAAAGAGGGCTGGGCATTGCCGACGCAGCCTGGCTTGAATAAGAGGAGGGGATACGGTGAATCATCCATTCGCAGGAAAAAGCGTGCTGATAACAGGAGCCGGAGCAGGCATAGGAAGGGCGCTGGCACTGGCGTATGCGCGCGAAGGAGCCGATGTGTCGCTCGCGGACAAGCAGCGGGAGGGGTTGGCGCAGACGGAAGCGATGCTGCAAGCGGAGGGCTATCGGACCATTGGCATTCAGGCGGATATCAGCAAGCCCGAGGAGGTTGAGCGGTTATTCCAAGCGGTACAGGAGCGGCAGGGCAGACTGGATGTCCTGATCAACAATGCGGGCTTTGGCATATGGAAATCGCTGTACGAGCTAACTGTTGAGGAATGGGATGCTGTTGTGCATACGAATTTGCGCGGCACGTTTCTATGCTCGCGGGAGGCGGCGAAGCTCATGAAAGGAACGGGAGGCGGCTCGATCGTCAACCTCTCCTCGACGAGAGCGCTTATGTCTGAGCCGAATTCCGAGGCATATGCCGCCTCCAAGGGAGGGATTTTATCGCTGACGCATGCGCTTGCGGTATCGCTTGGACCGGACGGGATCGCGGTAAATGCCATTTGTCCGGGCTGGATTGAAACGGGCAGCTACGAGGACCTCAAGCCAATCGACCATCTTCAGCATCCGGCTGGACGTGTCGGCAAGCCGGAGGATATCGTGAAGGCGTGCTTCTATCTGACAGATCCCGACAATCGCTTTGTCACGGGGACACAGCTTACCGTTGACGGAGGCATGACCCGCAAGATGATGTACGAGGAATAGACTAGACGAGCGGCGGTCCGCCCTGCTTGCGATATTGCATTGGAGTCATACCGGCATAACGCTTGAACAGCCGGTGGAAATGCTTCATATCCTGCAGGCCCACCTGCTGGGCGATATCTGCGGCTGAAGCTTTGGTGCCGGCAAGCAGCCGGCAAGCTTGCTCCATTCGTTCCTTGCACAGCAGCTCGGAGAAGCTGCAGCCTGAATGGGCGATCAGCAGGCGGGACAGCTGCCGCCCGGACAAGCCGATCAGGGCGGCAGCCTCATCCAGTCGGAGAGGCTTGTGAAGCTGTGTCCGGATTTCGTGCAGGACGGCTTCCACGCGCTCGTGCGCGGATGGTGGCCCTTCCTGCCGCTTGCTTCTCATATCCTCCATACGGCGCTCGAGCAGCGTCAGCAGCTGCAGCAGCATGGCCAGCAGCATCGTTTGGAAGCCTGGCGCTGCGGCTTGATGCTCGCGCAGCATTTGCTCGAACATGTCGCCAAATTCATTTCCCCGCTCGCGAAAGGCAAGCCAACCGGATGATCCCGAAGGAAGCATATGCCGGAAGCGGCAAGCGCCGACAAGCTCAGGCCATACAGCTAACAGAGCTTCGGCCACCTGCTGGTCAAAAATGCAATTCCCCACGATAAGCCTGTTCTCCCGCGTGTTTGAGGAAGGACGAAAGACATGGGATACCCCGATTGGAATGATAAATAAATCGCCTTTGCTTACCCGCAACACTTGCTCTTCAATATAATGGAATCCGCTTCCTTCCCAGACGTAACATATTTCCATAAAATCGTGCCGGTGCTCCAGCAGATGAAAATGCTCGCTCACGCGGTTAAGGTAAATCGGAACATCCGAACGAAAAAAATCGGCGCCTTTGGACAATTCGACAATTTTATTCGCGGCAAACATCTCCTTTCGGCAGCTGCTTCAAACGTCATTTTATACCTATTGTAATGTCTTGATCAACCTATTATGCGCGTTCGAGGCTAGTGTACAATCGTGGTATTCTGGCTGAAGGATGTGGAACTATGGATAAGGCATGGCAAGGACAGTGGATATGGGGCGAAGGAGAAGCGAGCCCGCGCAATGAATGGCATTGCTTTCGGCGTTCGTTCGACATTGGGGAAAGCTGGTCAGGGAGCGCTACGCTAAGGCTCACAGCCGATTCGCGCTATGTGGTATATGTCAATGGCATTAGGGCAGGCCGCGGTCCGGTTCGCTCATGGACCAAGGAGCAGTTCTACGATACGTATGAAATCGGCCACTTGCTTCAAGCGGGAAAAGCGAATACACTCGCTGTGCTGGTTCTGCATTTTGGCGTCTCGACCTTCTATTATTTGCGGGGTCGAGGGGGAGTGCTTGCGGAGCTGGAGCTTAGGGACCATAAGGGCGGAGAGGCAATCACCGTGGCAACCGATGAGCAATGGCGAGCCTCGCGCCACCTCGGGCAGCATGCCCGAGCGCCGCGCATGTCCTGCCAGCAGGCGTTCTCGGAGTATGTGGACGCATCGGCATGGGATGAAGCTTGGACGGAGCAGGCGTTTGACGACAGCTTGTGGAGCGGGGCGAAGCTTATAGGGGCTGTTGGAGAGGGACCGTGGACAACGGTCGTGCCGCGCGATATTCCGCTGCTGACGGAAGAAACGGTATACCCGTCGCGTGTTGAGGCGCTTGCCAAGGTAAAACCGTTAAGCTGGACGGCGGCAATTGATATTCGCCATCATCTGATTCCGGGCAGCGAGGAGCACGCGAACCCTGTGCAATACGCGGCTTATGCCGCAACCTTGCTTGTGCTTGATCGCCCTGCGCGGATAACGATTGGCGCAACGTATGCGGAGGGTATTCTAGGCGCCACGTTAAACGGCAAACCGCTGAAAGAGCTGTCTGGAGCGGCGCTCAGCCGGTTGGATGAACGGGAGCTGGAGGCGGGTGAGCATTTGCTGCTAATCGACGTATCGGCCCCTTCTCATGCCGGAATCATTCATTTGGGCGCTTACAGCGATCAGCCGTTTGCCTTCCGCTCCCCTCTTGCAACGGGTGGAGAGCAAGAGGAGCTTTCGGTTTTCTGTACGCTCGGTCCCTTCGAGCAATCGGTCCAAATCGATCATGAAGGTGCGGTCCCTATCAGTCGTACGCACCCGGTATATACAACCATTATTCAAGAGGCGACGAGCGCAGAGGATTTAATCAAATTCAGCGATTGGCTGAGACCGGTTGCGGAACGTTACGTAAGCGAAGCGGACGTGATCGGCTTAAGCCTGTATAAGCAAGAGCAGAAGGAGCTGTCCGTGCCGACGCAGCTGCAGCAAATGGTTATCCCTAGCGCAGCTGCGGCAGTTATCCCTTTATATAGTGAAATGGATACGGAGCTTGTCGTCGATTTCGGCAAGGAGTATTCGGGCTACATCGAGTTTGAGGTAGAGGCCGCCGCCGGCACCGTGCTGGATTTATATGGTTTCGAATACAGGGACGGCCCGTTCACGCAGCATACGTACGGACTCGACAATACGCTGCGTTATGTGTGCAAGGAAGGCAGACAACGGTATTTATCCCCTATCCGGCGCGGCTTTCGTTATATGATGGTGACGGTGCGCGAGGCGTCAGAGCCTGTTCAATTCCATGAATTGCGCTGCCTGCAAAGCAATTATCCCGTGTCCGAAATCGGAAGCTTCCAATGCTCTGATGCGCGGCTAAACGATATTTGGGAAATAAGCAGGCATACGACGAAGCTGTGCATGGAAGACACGTTCGTCGATTGTCCCGCTTACGAGCAAGTATTCTGGGTAGGAGACAGCCGCAACGAAGCGCTCATCAGCAATTACTTGTACGGAGCCGATGATATCGTCAAGCGCTGCCTGCGGCTTGTTCCGGGTTCAAGCGATATGACGCCTCTACTGGTGAACCAGGTGCCAAGCGGATGGAGCAGCGTTATTCCGAATTGGACCTTTTTCTGGGCGATTGCCTGCTACGAGCATTATTTGCAGACGGCGGACCATGCGTTTGCGCGCGAGATGTATGTGCCTATTAAAGAGACGCTCAAGCATTATTTGCAGAAGCTGGGTCCGCACGGCCTATTGGACATACAGGGCTGGAATTTCCTCGACTGGTCCCCGATAGATCAACCTAACGAAGGCGTTGTGGCCCATCAGAATATGTTCCTCGTGCAGACGCTGCGTGCGGCGGCTCAGATGGCTGTTCTGGCGGAGGACGCTGCGGGGGAACATTGGCTTGTGGACGAGGCAGAAAAGCTTTCGGCGGCCATTAGCGTACATCTATGGGACGATGACGCAGGCGCCTATATCGATTGTATTCATGCCGATGGAAGCCGCTCAAGCGTAAGAAGCATGCAGACCCAGGTGGTGGCGCTGCTGGCTGGCGTGGCGGAGGGGGATCGCGCCCGCAAGCTGGCCGCCTATATGGAGGAGCCGCCTGCTCATTTTGTGCAAATCGGCAGCCCGTTTATGTCCTTTTTCTATTATGAGGCGCTTGCGAGGGCGGGCAGCATCCAACGGCTTGTTGACGATATCCGGCGCAATTATGGCGTGATGATCGACAACGGCGCGACGACCTGCTGGGAAATGTATCCCCATTTCAGCGAAAACCGGGCGGATGACAGCTTTTTGACCCGCAGTCATTGTCATGCCTGGTCGTCCGCTCCGGCTTATTTTCTGGGACGGGAGCTGCTTGGCGTTCGCTCGCTGACTCCTGGCTGGACGGAAATCGAAATCGCGCCGGAGCTGTGCGATCTGGCATGGGCGAAAGGCAGCGTCCCGCATCCAGGCGGGGGAAGAATCGATGTAAGCTGGAGATTGGAGCGAGCGGACGAAACGTTAAAGCTTGATGTAGCTTATCCGGAGGGCGTGAGGGTCCATATAAAGGCGCCGCCAGGCCTGAAGGCGCAAATTCGTGAGCGCAAGCTCGCAATGTCATAAAAAGATGCTTTTTTCTTAGGGCCTCGCCGAGGCAATCGCCAAATTATGTCCAGCCGTGCGCCGCAAAAAGTCCATTGTGCATGAAAGCGGCAGTAGGCTAAACTAATAACAGCTTAATGAGAATAATTATCACATGGGGGAGTTATGATGTTTAGTTCTACAGGTAAAAACAAGGCAAAGCTCGGTTTTATGCTGCTGGCGCTATTGATGCTGCTGTCCGCATGCGGCGGCAATGGAGCGGCAAGCAGCGCGGAGCCGACAGCCTCGCCTTCAGCTTCGATCGAGCCGGAGGAAATCGGCGTTCGCACGTTTAAGGATGCGCGCGATCGGATCGTAGAGCTGCCCGACAATCCGCAGCGCATCGTCGGTCATTATTACGCTTCGGAGCTCACGGCGCTTGGCCTCCCGATGATTGGCACCAACTATATGAATGCAGGGCTTGTGCTGACGAAAGAACAGCTCGCCGGCGTGGAGGATGTAGGCGGGGAAGGCGTGGTGCCGAATATGGAGAAGGTGCTCAGCTTGACGCCGGACCTGATTCTTGTTCCCGACTTTATCGAGCCGGCTGACGTCGATGCGCTTGCCAAAATTGCGCCCACGGTCGTAATCAGCTACAGCAGCGACGTGTTTGCCAGATTGCGCACAATCGCCGATATTGTCGGACAGCCGGAGCTGGCGGAAGCATGGATCGGCAAGTACCAGGCGAAAGCGGAGCAGAAGCGAAGCGAGCTGCAGCCTCTGTTGAAGGAGGGCGAGACAGCGTCGGCCTTTGTTGTCCATATAGACAAAAAGCTGTATCTGTATGGACCGCAGCGGCTTGGTCCGACGATGTACGATGCGCTTGGCTTTAAGATGCCGGCCAAGGCGGAGGAGCTGTTTAATGACAAGCCCGATTCGCTCTGGGAGGAAATTTCTCTCGAGTTGCTGGAGGATTACGCGGGAGACCGGATTTTCCTAGTGGTGAACAGAGACAATGTAGACGTAAGCTCGGTTCTGGAGGAGATGGTCCGCAATCCGATCTGGGAGAAGCTCCCTGCCGTTCAGAATGGTCAAGCCTACGTCGTGGAGCAGCGCTGGGCGCTAAACGATCCGCTGACCTTGGACTGGCTGCTCGATGAGATGCCGGAGCTGATTACGGCTGCACCTGCAGCATAAGCAAGCGAATAGATTAGGGCTTAACGCGCGCATGCGGCGCAAAGCTGTGCAAGGCTGCTTGAAAAAGCGCCTTGTGCAGCTTTTCTTTTTTTCGCCAAACTTAGGCGTTTATCGTCTGACTCCGGCGCTGACGGTTTACGCTAGCCGTACTTTGTACTATAATGGAATCATTATGATAATGATTATCAACGAGAAGGCGAAGCCGAATGAAAATAAATCAAGCCAGGCGGTGGGGCTCGCCCCCGCCCTTAGCTTATATGACAGGAATTGAGAAGCTGCATGTCGCCAAGGGAAGCGAAGCGGACCGGGGGGTTCCTGTTATGCAGGGCACGAATAATCGCCTATGCTCGGAGGAGCATAGCTTATTGATCGTGACAAGCGGCCAAGGCTCGTTCAAGCTGGAGGAGGACGTGCTGCATCGGGCGTTTCCCGGCCAGTGCCTGCTTTTGCCCGCATCAACGCCTGTCGAGGCGGAAGCGGATGCAGGCCGCACACTCGCTCTGTATCGTGTCACGTATCGACTCGAGCGCGATGATCTTAGTCAGCTCGCCAAGGCCGCAGCGGTCAGCTGCGAGCCCGCAGCCGCCTTGGACCGCCTGCTCGCGGAGATGCTCACGGTAGGGACGGATGAACGAGAAAAAGAGCGGATGGGGGATCATCTGCGATTTTTAGGCATCCTTTATGAATTATTGAAACGAAAGCAAGCTGCAGCATATGCGGATCTGACGGGCGTGGAGCGCAGCGTGCGCCAGCTGCAGCTTCATTATCGGGCAGACATATCCTTCAGCGAGATGGCTGAGGAAGCGGGCGTAAGCAGGTGGCAGTTCGGCGAGCAGTTCAAGCAACTGACCGGATTGTCTCCGGTCGCCTATCTGACAAAGCTCAGAATCCAGCATGCCAAGCAGCTTATGGCGGATTCGGGCTTGACGGTGAAGGAGATCGCCAGCCTTTCAGGCTTTCGCGATGAATATTATTTCAGCCGCAGATTCAAGCAGACGACCGGAATGACGCCAACCCAGTACAGGCATGGCAGGCAGCCCCGCATTTTCTCCATACAATATGTCGGAGAATTGCTCGCGCTGGGCATTGAGCCGATCGGGACGAACCGTGCGATGCTGGATGTATTCAAGGACTGGTCCGGTGCGGCAATCGAGGAGCCTATCGATATGGAGCAGCTGTCCGCTTTAAAGCCGGATTTAATCATATGCCCAACGTTCACGCCTAAGCGTCTCGTAGAGCCTTTGCAGCAAATTGCGCCAACTGTGAGCTTCGATTGGCAGGCGGATGTCTATTCCCGGCTGAGAGCGATTGGCGAGAGGCTGGGCAGAAGCAAGGAGGCCGATGAGTGGATTGCCCGTTATGAAGCCAAGGCTGTGCGAGTCAGAAGCAGGTTGAAGCCGTATATCCAGCCGGGGATGACCGCTTCGGCGTTTGTGTATCATGCTCATGGGCTATATGTGTATGCGGGCCATCATTTTGGACATACGCTTTATCATGCGCTGGGGTTTGATGCGCCGAATGGGGTCAAGCGGCTTATCGAATCGGACAGCCAAATGAAATGGAAAAAAATATCGGTCGAGCATCTGGAGGAATACGCCGGCGATGTCGTCTTTTTTGCGCTGGCTTCAAGCGGAGCGGATGCGCTCGAAGGGCGGAGTCTGTTGGAGCACCCTGCCTGGCGCTCTTTGCATGCGGTGCAGCAGGGACGCGGCTATGTGGTAGACGCTGTGTGGGGTAATTATAATCCGGTCACGCTTGAACGTCATCTGGATGAAATGGCAAGCCGTCTTGGGCAGAACATATAGCAATCTCAAGCCCATGCTGAACATAGGTTGCACTGAGCAGGCGCAAGCCCGCCCAATTGGACAGGGCTGCCCCAACGGCATGGAGAAATGCCATTTGAACAGCCCTTAATGGTATAATATTTAACCGGACTTCCACGCATACGGGAAAGTCGCGATGAATCCTCTTGTTAACAGCCAACAGCAGCGTACCAGGTTGTCGGTAATCATGTATTCCAAAACAACGAAAGCCCTACCTCTCTTCCGTCCTCGCGGCTCCTATGACCGCGCCAGTGTGAATCAGAGATACAAAGTGAAACAGGTCTTGGGAATTAACGCTAAGAAATCATAATCCGAGGAAATTAGTCATACTTACGGAGGATTTGCTGAGGTTAAATATTATTTATCCTCACCATTATACAATAATCGCAATTAACATGCAAGCAAGGCTGTCTTCAAGGGCGCTCCTTCCTTTCCCGATGCATGTCTCCAGCCATAATGGACACGCTAGTTAGGGTAAAAGGGGGAATCGATATGCCGAGCTGGTTTGAGATTGTGCTGCGAACGCTGGCCGCTATTCTAATCTTGTTTGTGTTGACCAAAATATTGGGGAAACGGCAAATATCCCAACTTTCTTTGTTCGAATACATAACGGGAATTTCCATCGGCAATATTGCCGCATACATTTCGCTTGACCTGGATAATCTCTGGTATTTAGGCGTTGTATCGCTGTGCGTCTGGGTGAGCGTATCAGTGGCCATGGAGTTTTTGACGATGAAGAGCAAGAGGCTGCGCGATGTCGTAGACGGGAAGGCGTCCGTCCTTATTCAGAACGGGAAGCTGTTCAAAAAGCAGCTGTTCAAGGAACGATTGACCGTCGACGAATTGCTGGAGCAGCTTAGAAAAAAAGATGTCTTTCGTGTCGCTGATGTAGAGTTTGCCGTTATGGAGCCAAGCGGAGAAATTAATGTTCTGCTCAAAAAAGAATACCAGCCGCTCACTCCCGATATGCTGGGCTGGAAAATGATGAAGGAGAGAGAGACGATCACCGTCATTATCGACGGGCATGTGGAGCAGTCGGCACTCGATAAATCGGGCCTGGATTACGGTCAGCTGCTGAAGGAGCTGGAGCGCAGCAAGCTGCGCCTGGAAGAGGTATTTCTAGGTCAGATCGATGGGACGGGGCAAATGACGTTTCAGACGATAGCCGAGCATCGCCACGAGGAAAGCCAGCAGCCCAAGCCCCGTCAGCGGATTGCGATGCTTAAGGAGCAGTTCGAGGCTGAGCTGCTTCGCCTTGAGGCGCTTGCCCGGAATGAGAGCGATCGCATGGTGTACCGGACAGAGTTGGAGCGCTTTCAAATCGAAGCAAGCGATAAAAACGGACCGATCATGAAGCGTGAAGCGCTGATTCCGCCCTCGGGAGGAAACGTGTAGTTTTTTACAGGGATTAGCTCGCTGGCAGCTGTGAGCGCCGACAGGTTCCCTCTTTTTTCGTAAAAAAAGTTATGTCCAGCGCGCGGACCACAGCTTCATTTCTTTTAAAATATGATGCAGGTCTTCGCCCTTAGGCGTAAGGGAATATTCAACCGTAACCGGGACAGTCGGGAAAACGCAGCGTTCAAGCACGCCTTTGTCCTCCAAATGGCGAAGCGTGCTTGTCAATGCCCGCGGACTGACGGCAGGGATCAGCCGTTGCAGCTCGCCAAACCTTTTTTTGCCGCAAAACAGCTCTCTTAGCACAAGAAATGCCCATTTGCCTCCAATCACATCAAGCGTTTTTTCAATGTTGCATTCAATGAAAACGGGTTCCTTCGGGATATAATTATGCGCGCTCATGCAACAATCCTCCTTCTGAATGCTCCTATCCTAAAGTATAGTATATATATTATAGATAATAAAATGAAGAAACTTTCACTACTTCCCAGAATGAGCATGGTGCTTTACACTACTAGTGAACAAGAAACGGAATCAGCGGAGGAGATTATTGATTATGAAATATCGCAAGCTTGGCAAAAGCGGTCTGAAAGTCAGCGAAATCGGTTTGGGGAGCTGGCTTACTTACGGAACGGCAACTGCTGCGGAAACTGCAAAGGATTGTATCGTTAAAGCGTATGATCTTGGCATTAATTTTTTTGATACTGCGAATGCTTACAACAACGGCGAAGCCGAAAAGGTAATGGGCTCGGCGCTGCAAGCGTTTCCGAGAAGCAGCTATGTGCTGGCCACAAAGGTCTATTTCTCGATGGGACCTGGACCGAACGACCGGGGGCTATCGCGCAAGCACATTATTGAGCAGTGCGACGCAAGCCTGAAGCGGCTGGGTACGGATTATATCGATTTGTACCAATGCCATCGTTATGATGCAGATACGCCTGTAGAGGAAACGCTGCGCGCGCTGGACGATTTGACTGCGCAAGGTAAAATTTTGTATGCGGGCATCAGCGAATGGTCTGCCGCGCAAATTACAGATGCGGTTCGTACGGGACAAAGGCTAAACCTTCGTCCGCTTGTGTCCAACCAGCCCATCTATAACATGTTCGAGCGTTATATCGAGCAGGAGGTCATTCCGGTGTGCGAAACGGAAGGACTGGGGCAGGTCGTATTTTCGCCGCTCGCGCAAGGGGTTCTCACCGGCAAGTATAAGCCTGGCCAAGCGATTCCTTCGGATAGCCGCGCCGCGAACGATCAGACAAACGGCGTGATCAACAGCTATATGAGGGAGGAAGTGCTCACAGCGGCGCAGAAGATGGAGCAGCTGGCGGCAAGCATGGATGCCGCATTGTCGCAATTCGCGCTTGCCTGGATTTTGAGAAAATCCAATGTAAGCTCTGCGATTATCGGAGCAAGCCGTCCGTCACAGGTAGAGCAGAATGCGAAAGCGGTGGAGCTTGTTTTGACGGAGGATGTGCTCGCTGAAGTGGAAGCCATCATGGCGCCGCTCAAAAGCTTTGCCCCAGCAAGATAAGCTTGGCCCTGCTATCAAGCGGGCAGCAATCATGTTTTTATGAATAAAAGCGCCCGTCAGCAGCCTGTAGTCTAGGCTTGCTCCGGGCGCTTTTGTGCATGACCTGCGACCGGATTATATCCGATATTCGCTTGCAGGATCATGCTTCGAAATTGCATATATAATAGGAAGCGATTTTTTAACGGCGCATTTGGGACTCGTTTGGCGTATAAGTCTCGGGCTGGGTAAGCGGTGGAGGCATCACTTTTCCTCCGGCAAAATGATAGCGGACGACGGTGTTGAAGGTGTCAATCCAAGGCGTTAGCGGGCGGCTTCCCCAAGCCTCCTTGGCGAACTCGTTAAAGTAATTCATGAGCTCCATGTTGGCGGAAATATGCACCTCCTGAACGTTCGGCGCCATATCGCGCACACGCACGGCTACCGTTTGCTTCAGCTCGGGAGACAAGTCGTTCAGATCGTTGACGGAAAAATAAGAATTGTAAGGATAGACCAGCGCTCGGCTGTTTCCGTAAGGGCTGCCGTTTTCTACATTATATACGCCTTCGGTTGTGCCGGTATTGTTCTGCTCGATGGTGCCTTGAGTGCCCCGGGTGCCGACGGCAGTCCAATCCAGCATTAGACCTACATAAGCATTTTTGTCAGTCAGCATCACGATGGCAGAGGATACGCCGTTCAAGCTTGCAACCTTGCCGGAAATCGCGGAGCTATATTCAAAAAAAGCATTTTCGTGCTGGTGAGGATTGTTTTTCGTGGAGCCATAAGCTTTTTGACCAATCATCTTGGGATCATTTGCGGCGCGGCTGCCATAATCGGTATCGCTGTTCTGGGCATGCTGCCTGTATGCGCAAGCGGGAGCGGCCAAAAGCAAGGCGGCGGACAGCAATAATGCGGCAATTCGTTTCAGCATAGCGGACGGACCTCCATTTGCTCGGATAATGAGTTTAGTTTTAGGTCAGCCGCGAATTAATATGCGTTTTGGCTTGCATACATAATTGACCATGGGTTTGGTGCACAATGTAGGATATAGGATGGGAAGAGCATGGCAAAAGATGCGGCAAATGCACTGAAATCATGGGAATTTGACAGCTTTGAGAACAATTTGTGAACTCTCTGTGGAACATTGACAAAAAGAGGCTTCAACTTTATATTTAATAAAGTGATTTAAGTTGCAGGAGTTGTGAAAACATCTGTGAAAAAACGCAGCAGACCGCTTGCCACATGATATAAGGTTGCTGTGAAAACGTCAAAAGTGGGGTTGATTAATTATGAAACGGTGGCAATTTGCAAAACGGCTTGCACCGCTAATGGCCTTTATGGTATTAGTGCTAGCGGCATGCGGACGGGAAGACCTTTCTCCCTTGAATCCCCAGGGACCTGTAGCGGAAGAGCAATTTGGACTAATGAAGCTGGCGTTTACGATCATGGCGTTCGTTGTTATTATCGTATTTGCAATTAGCTTCTATGTTATCGTCCGTTTCCGTAGACGTAAGGGCGACAAAACCATTCCTAAGCAAGTCGAAGGAAACCACAAGCTGGAAATTATCTGGACGGTCATTCCGATTATTTTGCTTATTATTCTGGGTGTTCCGACAGTACAATCCGTATTCAGTTTGTCAAAAGACTACAGTCAAGACCCTGATGCGGTTAAAGTTGTCGTAACCTCGCATCAATACTGGTGGGAATTCGAGTATCCGGAGCTTGGCCTGAAAACCGCTCAGGAGCTGATTATTCCGACTGGCAAAACCATTTCCATTGAAGCGAAATCCGCTGACGTGCTTCACTCGTTCTGGGTTCCGGCCCTTGCCGGTAAAATCGATACAAATCCAGGCTCCAACGTAAACTTTATGTATTTTTCGGCTCCAAAAGAAGGCGTTTACCTAGGCAAATGCGCCGAGCTGTGCGGACCTTCTCACGGCCTTATGGACTTTAAAGTAAAAGCGGTGGACGAGTCCTCTTTCGACCGTTGGGCAGCTGCTCTTCAAGAGCCTGTAGCTCTGCCGGCCGATCCTGCGATTGCCGCTGCATTTGAAAGCAAGTGCTTGTCTTGCCACGCTGTAGGCGACAAGGGCGGTCCGGCTTATCCGAACCTGACAGGTATCGGCAGCCGTAGCTCTGTAGGTGGCATCCTTGTCAACACCGATGATCCGCAATACAAGAACGAAGGCTCTGTTTATGAGAACCTGCGCAGATGGATTGAAGATCCGGAGACGATTAAACCGGGCAACCATATGAGCGACCAGTATGATCTGACTGAGCAAGAATTGGACGGTATTGCAGATTACTTATCGAAACTTACGCTTGATTACGAATAATAACTTATCGGTGATTGAAGGAGGTACCTACTTTGGGTCATGCGCATTCGCATAAGGTCAAGCGTTACAGCGGTTTGATGGACTGGCTGACGACAGTTGACCATAAAAAAATTGGAATTTTGTATTTGATCGCCGGCGGTTTTTTCTTTTTGGTCGGCGGACTTGAAGCGCTTCTCATTCGTATCCAGCTGTGGAAGCCGCTAAATGATTTCGTTGGCGCCGATACATACAACGAACTGTTGACGATGCATGGCACGACGATGATCTTTCTGGCAGCGATGCCTATGCTTTTCGCTTTAATGAATGCGGTTATTCCGCTTCAAATCGGAGCGAGGGACGTAGCCTTCCCTTTTGTCAACTCGCTTGGCTTCTGGACCTTTTTGTTCGGCGGCGTTCTGCTTAACATCAGCTGGCTGGTGGGAAGCGCTCCCGAAGCAGGCTGGACGGCTTATGCTCCGCTTGCGGGCACAACCTACAGCGACAGCCACGGCATGGACTATTACGTGCTTGGCTTGCAAATTGCGGGTATCGGCACGTTGATCGGCGGCATCAACTTCCTGGTTACGATTATCAACATGCGTGCGCCAGGCATGACGTTCATGCGTATGCCGATGTTCACTTGGGCGGCTTTCATTACATCCGCGCTGATCTTGTTCGCTTTCCCGGCTCTGACAGTCGGTCTGGCGGCGCTTATGTTTGACCGCATTTTCGACGCGAATTTCTTTGATCCTACCGGCGGCGGCAACGCTGTGTTGTGGGAGCATATTTTCTGGATTTTCGGGCATCCTGAGGTTTATATCCTCATCCTGCCGGCCTTCGGTATTATTTCCGAGGTAATAAGCACGTTCTCGCGGAAGCGCTTGTTCGGTTACAGCTCCATGGTATTTGCTACCATTCTGATCGGCTTCTTGGGCTTCATGGTTTGGGCGCATCACATGTTCACCGTTGGTCTTGGACCGGTTGCGAACGCGTTGTTCTCGATTGCTACGATGCTGATCGCGGTACCGACAGGTATTAAAATTTTCAACTGGCTGTTCACGATGTGGGGCGGCTCGATCAAGTTTACAGCTGCGAATCTGTACGCGGTCGGCTTCATCCCGACCTTCGTTATGGGCGGCGTTACCGGCGTCATGCTGGCGGCAGCTCCTGCCGACTTCCAATATCACGACTCCTACTTTGTCGTAGCGCATTTCCACTACGTTATCGTCGGCGGCCTGATCTTGGGTATTTTCTCCGGTTTGCATTACTGGTGGCCTAAAATGTTCGGACGTATTCTTAACGAGACGCTTGGCAAGCTTACGTTCTGGGTGTTCTATATCGGCTTCCATCTGACGTTCTTTATCCAGCATTTCCTCGGCTTGCTTGGCATGCCACGCCGGATTTGGACTTATCTGGACGGTCTCGGCTTTAACGAAATGAACTTGATCAGTACAGTCGGCGCTTTGCTGATGGGTGTTGGTACAATCATGTTCTTGATTAACGTAGTTGTGACTTTTACAAAACCAAAGGGCACAGTCGACGATCCTTGGGAAGACGGACGTACGCTGGAATGGACGATTTCTTCGCCGCCGCCTGAATACAACTTTGCTCAAACTCCGCTTGTTCGCGGATATGACGCTTACTGGAAAGAAAAGATGGACGGCCACAGCGGCATGACGCCTGCGGAGCCGATCGGCCCGATTCACATGCCTTCACCATCCATTCTTCCGTTCTTTATGGGACTTGGCTTGTTTATCGCTGGCTTCGGCTTTATGTACGCCCGTGATTGGGGTCATATCGGATCGCTGAATATCGGTTATGTTACAGCAGGAGCAGGCTTGCTGATTGTATTGTTCTGCATGTTCCTTCGCTCCGTATACGACGATCACGGCTTCCATATTGAAGAAGAAGAAATCCTCAGAGACAAGGGGGCGAAGGCATGAGTGCGCATTCGCATGTAGAGGGGCAGTTGCCTCATGAGCCCGAAAAGGCGACCCTTGAGGGACGCAATAAAGTATTAGGCTTCTGGCTGTTTCTTGGCGGGGAGACGGTATTGTTCGGAACGCTGTTCTCGGCGTTCCTCGCGCTTCGCCACCAAACGCTGGACGGTCCGACCGAAAATGAATTGTTTAAGCTGTCGCTCGTCGCTATTGCGACAGCGCTCCTGCTTACTTCAAGCTTGACGAGCGTATTCGCCGTTCATGCGCTTCATACGAACAGAGTTAAAGCGCTAATCAACTGGCTAATCGTTACTGTCGTTCTGGGAATCGCCTTCCTAGGACTAGAGATTTACGAATTCGTGCATTATGTACATGAAGGCCACGGCTTTACTACGAGCGCTTTCAGCTCGTCATTCTATACGCTCGTCGGTTTCCACGGCGCGCACGTTGCCTTCGGTATTTTCTGGATTTCGCTTATTATTGCACAGCTGTACAAGAAAGGTCTTAACACAACTACGGCTCCTAAAGTGTATGTGTCTGCCATGTACTGGCACTTTATCGACGTCGTATGGGTATTTATCTTCACAGTCGTTTACTTGATGGGAAAGGTGGTTTAATCGATGGCCAGCAATCACCCAGCCACAGAGCAAAACACCAAGCGTCATAAGGTAGAAGGACCCAAGAAGCATATTATCGCGTTTATTTTTTCCGTACTGTTGACCTTCATTGCATTTGCTGTCGTCATTAGCGGTGAAATCAACAAAGACTTCGCCTACATTATTCTTGTAGGTCTGGCTATTCTGCAGGTATTCGTGCAGATGGCATTCTGGATGCACATGAAGGATCGCGGTCATACCTTTGCGATTATGGGCATTCTCACAGGCGTATTTATCGTCTTTACTTGTGTAATCATGGCCGAATATTGGGCATGGTGGTAATTTCATCGTAGTCATGGAGGAGGGTCCCTTTGGTTTCGGGTCCCTCCTCTTTTGCAGAATAAAAGGTTAGCGTAATTGAAAGGAGCTTCCACGATGCTTGGCTTACAATATTTTCGCTTTGAGGAATTGTGGACCCCACTGTTGTTATTTGCTATGGCGGCAATCGTCATCCTCTACTTCTATTTAATCGGTCCATGGAGAGAGAGACATTTTGCTAAGGAGCCGCCCGCTACGCTATTGCAGAAGACGCTGTTCGTATCCGCGATTTTTCTGCTCTATTTGGCGCATGGAGGTCCGCTTAATCTGCTTGGCCACATGATGTTTACCTTCCATATGGTCAATATGTCTATCTCCTATTTGATCGTGCCGCCTATGGTGCTTGTCGGCGTTCCTAGTTTCATCTGGCGTAAAATGTTTGGAGCCGCCCGTTGGAAAAAGCTCCGTTTTCTAATGCATCCGATCGTTTCGCTCGTATTGTTCAATATGCTGTTTTCGGTCTATCACATTCCGTTGGTGCACGATTACGTCATGACACATTTCACTGTGCATAGACTGTTTTACCTTGTGCTGCTGATAGCCGCGTTTATGATGTGGTGGCAAATCGCATGCCCGGTACCGGAATGGAGCAGGCTGACCGATGTGAAGCGAATGGCATACGTATTCGCTAACGGCATGCTGTTGTCCCCTGCCTGTGCGCTCATTATATTTGCCCATAACCCGTTGTATGCGATTTATAGTGATCCGAACGTTTGGGTGCAGGCGATGGGCTACTGCGTGACCGGCGATCCTAGCAGATTGCTCGACAGCTTTAGCGGGCCCCAATTTTTTAATTTGATGGGCATCGTGGAGGATCAGCAGCTTGGCGGCATCGTAATGAAGCTTATTCAGGAAATTATGTACGGGATTATTCTGGCGTACATTTTCAAGCAGTGGTTCAAGCGCGAGCATACCGAGGATGATATGCCGCAAACCAATCCTGGAACGGTATAGCGTCACAACAGCAAAACCAGCAACCTGTAAATTTGAACGTAATGGCTTGATAGCTGTTAAAGCTGGGCAACGCAAGCCATTACGCTTGAAATATGAGCAGGACAGGATTATGCTAATGATGGGCTTTAATTTCTTCGCGAAACGGCAGCTTTGCCGCCAATGGATGGCGGAAGCCGTTTGTGCTTGGTATATTTTTACGTATTGGGTGGGATTCGAGTGGAAATGTATTTGCTTATGCCGACAATCAGCACCACGCTAATCGTAATTAGTGCGATTCTCGTCGCCATCGGCTGGAGACTGGCCATTGTGCGGAAGCTTGAGGAGCATCAGAAGATGATGTTCTGGGCTGCCGTTACCGCGATTTTGTTTTTTATTATTTATTCTTCAAGGACTTTAATCTCGGGGAATACATCATGGGGCGGGCCGGATAGCATAAAGCCCTACTATCATGCCTTTTTAATCTTTCACATCATTCTTGCTACCGCAGGCGCGGTGTTCGGCATTACGACGCTGACGCTTGGCTACAAGAAGAGGTTTGCCAAGCATCGCCGAATCGGAAGGGTCACGTCCATCGTTTGGTTTTTTACCGCGATAACGGGCGTAACAGTATATGTGCTGCTGTACCTCATGTATCCGGGCGGTCATACGAAGCCGATGATCGATGCCATATTCGGCTGGTAACATAAATCCTGCGTTAGCTAGAAGAAAAGATTGTCTGCATGCAGCGTTTGCTGCGTGAGGGCAGTCTATTTTTTTGGACCAAAACTGCTTTCGGTATGTCTGGAATGCTGCGATAAGCCTGGGTTTGGAACTTTTTAGGAAAAAGTGTTGACAAGAGTGTATACAGTGAATATACTGTGTATAAAGATATATACAGTATATTCACTTTGCTTGAAAGAAAGGAGCTTAGCCTATGACGCATTGGAAAGGCGCATGGTTTCTGGCTAAACATGAGATAAGGAGATCGGGCTGGTGTCACCTTCTTTCACTTGCTTTTATCGGCTATGTACTGTTATTCACATCGCCTTCGTTAGCCAATGAGCTTAGCGGCGATTCGGATCGTTACTCAAGCTGGCTTATCGATTTCCTCTACATGAGCATGCTGCCGGTACTGGGATTTATAATGAGTCGTTCATCGATGGGATATTGGAGAACGGATACGTATTCCCAGAAGCTTGCAGCCTGGAGGACTATGCCGATCCATCCGCGACAAATTATTTTAGGCAGAATTCTTCAGGTTGGCGTGACGCTGGCAGCTACCCATTTGCTGTTCTTCGCTGCTCAATATGCTTGGATTAGCACTGTAGGGCCGGATCCGGGCATCGGTGAATTTATATTACATGGTCTGTTCTGGCTCTGCTATTCCATGATTATGTCCACCTTCTACATCGCTTGGGAGACCGGGCATAGCGGAAAAATATATTTCATTTTCTGCTGCGTCATCGTTGCGGTTATGCTGGTGCTTGTCGGTTCGCTTGGTTTGATGGGAATCGGCTCCGTATCCATGATGAGCATGCATTTGATCGAAAGAGGGCTGGTGTTTATACTACCGCTTATGCTGGCTGCTGCAATATTTGCGGTCGTCGTTGGAACAAGGATCATGACAACAAGACTGCAATCGAGAAATTACCTGAACTAGGTGGAAAGCAGGTGAGGCTATGCGATTGCCGATTCAAATAAATGAGCAAAGCGCTGAACCGCTGTATCATCAAATTGAAGTACAGCTCCGTGCCTTGATTGTAAGCGGACAATTGGCGGAAGGGACGTTGCTCCCATCGATCAGAGAGCTGGCGCAGTCAGTCAAGTGCAGCGTGATTACTGTAAAACGTGTATACAATGATCTGGAAGCGGAAGGTCTGCTTCGCACCAGACAAGGAACAGGCACATACGTAGCGCAGGTTGAGGCTCAAGAGAGGGATCGACATCGGCTTTTGGCCGTTGTTGAAGCGCTGGAGCAAGCGGTTATAGCGGCTAAACGGGTGCAATGCAGCAAAGCTGAAATACAAGAATTGTTTCATGAAGCGATAAATAAGCATTACGAGGGGGGAGACCGATGAGCGAGGAGAATGCGATTCAGTTACGAGGCGTTGTGCAGAATCTTCAAAAGTTCCGACTGGGGCCGCTTCATCTGGATATTCCAAGCGGCTATATAACAGCTATCGTGGGGCCGAACGGCAGCGGAAAAAGCTCGTTGTTTCGCTTGCTTCTTGATCAGAATCAGGCGGATGAAGGGCAGATTGAAGTCATGGGCGAGCAAGTGGGCAAGAACTATGATCGCACCGAGCAGAAGCAGCGAATCGGCTATTTGGCGGATGAGCCCGCTTCCTACGAGAACCGAATGAAAGGCTCTGAAAAATCCGAGTTCAACCGCTTCTGGTACCGGAACTGGAATGTCAATCGTTACAGAGAGCTGCTGCAAATATTGGCCGTCGATGACAATCAGCATCTTGGAAGCATGTCGAAAGGGATGCGTCGCAAATTTGAGCTGGCTCTGTCGATGGCGCATGAGCCGGACCTATTGCTTCTCGATGAGCCCTCATCCGGACTGGACCCGCTTGCCTGGAAGACGATGATCGATATTTTACATCGGTACATGGAGACCGGGACGCGTACGATATTGATGACGACGCATATCATCGAAGAGGTCAAACGGCTCGCCGACTATATTGTATTTATGGCCTATGGGCAGATTCTTGGCGTGTATGAGAAGGATGAGCTGCTTGGCAGCTGGTTTACTGTTTTTATTCGTTCAGACGAGTTGACCGCGAAGCTTGCGGAGGCTGCGCCCGGCCAATGCGGGGTCGAGCATATCGGGGGCAGCACCTACCGGATTACGACGAATCGGGTCAATGATACGGAGGCATGGTGCATGAAGCAAGGCATTCAGCTTGTATCCCGCCAGCCGCTCGAGCTTGATGAAATTATGGGCGCGCTGCTGGCCCAGGAGAGACTTAGCAATCGACAGTCATTACGAGGGGAGAAATTAGGATGAAGCCGTTAAAAGTAGAGCAAATCGTAAAGCAATATGGAGACAAAAGAGCGGTAAACGGAATTAGCTTTGAGGTTGGAGCAGGTGAAATATACGGCTTGCTCGGCGCCAACGGCGCAGGCAAAACGACGACCATGCGGATGGTGCTTGGCCTTATTTTTCCGGATCAAGGAAATATATGGTATGAGGGTAAAGCGCATAGCCGGGATCAGCTGAAAAACCTCGGATACTTGCCGGAAGAGCGCGGTCTCTATCCCAAAATTACGGTCAGCGACCAGATTTCATATTTGGCGCAGCTTCGGGGCATGTCGAAAAAAGACGCGGACGCAAGCTTGAAGCGGTGGTTAGATCGTTTTGAAGTGCCTGAATATTACAACAAAAGAGTAGAAGAGCTGTCCAAAGGCAATCAGCAAAAAATCCAGTTTATTGCAGCCATTATTCATAATCCTAAAATCGTTATTCTGGACGAAGCGTTTAGCGGACTGGACCCTGTCAATGTGGAGCTGCTCAAATCCACGGTTAAAGAGCTGCGCGATGCCGGCACGACGATTCTGTTCTCTACCCACCGGATGGAGCATGTCGAGGAGCTGTGCAGAAATATTACGATTTTGCATCGGTCGAATGAAGTGTTGAAGGGGAATATCAAAGAAATCAAGAGCAAATTCCCGAAAGAGAAGGTCATCCTCGGTACGACAGGAGAAGTGAGAGACCTGGAGCGCATTCCTGGCGTAATCTCCATCAACCGGCATGAATACGGCTACGAATTGAAGGTCGATAACGAAGCGGCGGGCAGAGCGGTCTTGAACCATGCGCTGGCCCAAACGGATATTAATCGATTCGAGATCAAGGAGCCAACCTTGAATGAAATTTTTATTAAAACAGTAGGCGGTGACAATAATGAATAGTTTCTGGACAGTAGTAGGATTTACGGCGCGCAATAAACTGAAGGCCAAATCGTTTCTTATTACGACGCTTGTTATTGCCATTATCATAAGCATTGGTGCGAATATCCCTTATTTCATTACCAAATTCGGAGGCGGCGATACCGTCACGAAAATCGGCTATACGCAAGCGAGCGGGGAAGACTCCGCAACGGGCGATCAGCTAAAGGCGTATTTCGAGCAGCAGGAGAAGAAAACGGTTGAGCTTGTTGCTTTTGAGGATAAAGGCTCTGTGGATGCCAATGAAACGATGCTCAAGAAAGCGATCGAGGATAAACAAATTAAAGGCTATCTGACGTTCGGAGACATGACGGACAGCGGCTTTCCCGAAATTACGTACAAATCTGAGAAGCTGCTGGAGGTTTCAACGACCAGTGCGCTGCAGGGAGCGCTGCTAATGATCCGCCAAGGCATTATTCTTCAGGATGCTGGATTGACGCAAGAGCAGCTCGCGCAGCTGAACGCGCCAATTCAGATTGGCACGCTGCAAATTTCCGCGACGGAGGGTGCGGGCAGCATTGGAGACGGCAAGTCGTCTACGGAGCAAGGCGTCAATATGGGCCTGATCTACTTTATTATTATTCTGCTGTTCATGGCGGTCATGATTTCCGGACAGCTCATCGCATCTGAAATCACATCGGAAAAAAGCTCGCGCGTTATGGAAATTCTGATTACGAGCGTATCCCCGATTAAACAAATGTTCGGTAAAATTCTGGGTGTTTTCCTGGTCGTGGTGCTGCAGATTGTAGCGTATGTAGCCGTCATTATCATTAATGCATCATTGCCGCATAACAAGGATATGCTGAAAAACTTCAACATTGATTTTAGTCAAATTGATCCGACTTTGCTGCTTTACTCGGTGCTGTTCTTCCTGACGGGCTTCTTCCTGTTCGCGACCATGTTCGCGGCTGTCGGCTCCGTTATTAGCCGGACTGAGGATCTCGGCCAAGCGATTATGCCAATAACAATCATCTCGCTGGCCGGCTTCTATATCTCGATTTTCAGCATCAGCACGCCGGACAGCATGCTGGTAAAGGTGACATCGTTTATCCCGCTGTTCTCGCCGTTTGTCATGATGCTAAGACTTGGTCTGACTGATCCGCCGGTGTGGGAGGTATTGACTTCCATCGGGCTGCTGTTTGTCGCAATCTACATTTCGGTGTGGCTGTCCGCTAAAATTTACCGCGTCGGCGTGCTGATGTACGGCAAACGCCCAAGCCTGAAAGAAATCGCCAAGGCGATGAAGGCTTATAAGGTTTAATGAGTTTATAAAGTTGTGTGAGTAACGGTTATAAGTGAGACAGATGTAAGTAATAACTGAGACAAATTACAAGATATGTTTGAGACAAGAAGGACCCTTGGTACATTCATAAATGCTGATGTATCAAGGGTTTTCCATTTAAACTTGGTGAGTAGGTTTAAAGTGTGGTTGTTCGAAGGCGGATTTAATTGTTACCAATTTTTTGCGATTATAGCTGAGATAATTCGTTAATGGTAGCACCTGCGATTCATACTTACTGTAATCGCCCGTTACTAACGGTTACAACTTAGAAAGGGATGATGACAAGTTGGAACAATTTCTGCAACAGCTGCAAGATTCAAATCCGGTCTTTCAATTCATTGGGGTTATGCTCGTGGCGATGGTCCCGTTTCTCGAAGGATACGTTGCGGTACCCGTAGGGATTGCGATCGGGTTCCCGGCTGTGATGACGATCGCGGCGGCCATCGTCGGCAACTGGATTTCGGTTATGGTTGTGATCCTGGCTAGCGATCGCGTCAAGCAGTGGCTGCAAAGAAGAAAACCTTCTGAACGCCAACAAGAAAAACAAAATAAACGTCTAGAACGCGGACAGAAGCTATTCCAGAAGTACGGTGTTCCCGGAGTGTCGCTTCTAGGCCCGTTGTTGATCGGAGACCACATCGCGGCTCTAGTCTGTATCGCCTCGGGCGCAAGGAAACGATATGTGATCATCTGGCAAACAATCGCCATCATCGTATGGGCAGTAGGAACGGGAATCTTGGTGTTGTTAGGCATTCAAGTTGCAAAGTAATAGGGTAAGCTATGTATGAGACGGAAATGACCCTTTATACATCACAAAATGTTGATGTACGAAGGGGCTTTTCCTATAAATCGATAATATGTTTACGCAATTTTAATGATGCACACTTGCGATTAAGCTTAATCGGATACGATATGATTTCAAAAAAAAGGAAACCCCCTTGGTTCTTCGATGAGAATCAAGGGGGTTTCGTGCAGTCAATCAAACATGGAGCCCGCCAACATTCAAACTTGGATGGAGGAATATGGTCATACTTTTTATACGCTTTCGAAAAAGATATGGAATGAAAAAATGAACACCTGATAAGGCCGTCACAAAACGGCCACCTATATAAGTTGAATTAAAGAATTTCCACAACATGATCAGACTCCATCCGGATACAGAGCCGGTCAATAATAATTAGAGGTTGTTGCATAATCGCGTCCATGAAAGAAGAGACGTTATGGCGGATCTCGGCTACCGTGTGGTAGAAGACATTGTTCACCACATCGGATTTCAGCCACTTCCAGAGCCCTTCCACAATATTGAGCTGTGGGCTGTACGGTGGAAGAAAGACAAAGGTGAGTCGCTTATTCTCGTTCAGAAACGGTTCCAGCAACTTCGCATGATGGATACGGGCATTGTCGAGCACCATCGTAATGGTGCCCGAAGGATACGCTTCGAGGACCTTGCCTAGAAACGTCAAAAACGTTTCAGCGTTGTAGGACTCGTCTTCATGCCAAACGATTCGGCCGCTGCTATAATCGACCGTCGACAGTAACTTTACGCCGCGATGTTTGCCAGTTGTTCGAATGATCCGTTGCTTCCCTTTCTCAAACCAGGTTCGCTGGAGCGCATTGCTTGATCGGGTCAGCTGCCGCTAGCGTACAGGTCGGTTTCGTAAAGCTCATATTCATGCGCTCCATCAGCTTCGAGACCCCGCGCAGCGAGTACGAATGTCCATAGACACGTTCGATATAGTCCACGATGATCTGTAATGTCCAATTGAACTTGGATGTGAAACCTACGTCCGCTGGCACTCGATTGACGATGACTTGCTTCAATTCCTCTCGTTGTTCCAAAGTCAATCTTGTCGATCGTCCGGGAGAGAAGCTCATAGAGAGCGCGGCTAGCCCTTCCGTTTCATAGGCGTGAATGTAACTTCGAATGGTTTTCTCAGAACGGCAAAAAATCACGGCAATCTCCTTAACGGGCATTTCCATGAAATGCAGGCGAATCGTCTGAAGTCGCTCGTACATCCGGCGATCCTTTGTCGATCTCAGTCGTTTTTCCACTTCAGTCAGGGCATCCTTGTTTTCCATTTCGACCACCGCCTCATCCTGATTCTTACAGTAATCGGTTCATTTCAGCCATAAAGCTGATGAGACGGTTTCACTTTCAGCGATGAACCTTTCGCTCTGCGTGCAAATATGACATGTGCAGTGGAAAGGACAGTCATATTCAGGCTTTATAAAAATACAGCAGCTATGGTTAGGGGAAGAGATTGTGAAAAAAACGGGAGGATATGAATTGAAAATGAATAATGAACCATGGGTGTCTGATCAAGGAGATGGAACCTATATAAATCCTGTGCTGTACGCCGATTATTCAGATATGGATGTCATACGCGTCGGCTCCTTTTTTTATATGACCGCTTCAAGTTTCGGACATTTGCCGGGCTTGCCTATTCTTGAATCACGCGATCTGGTTAACTGGCGATTAATACATCATGCAGTTCCCTCATTGCCGCTTAAAGAATTTGACGTGCCGCAGCATGGCAATGGGATATGGGCGCCAAGCATCCGTTACAATTCAGGTAAATACTGGATTTACTACGGCGATCCAGACGTAGGGATATTCATGACGACAGCTACTGATCCAGCAGGGAAATGGGAGCCGCTTCACCTAGTAAAGGAGGGCAAGGGTTTAATTGATCCCTGCCCGTTCTGGGACGATAACGGACAGGCCTATCTCATTCATGCCTATGCGCATAGCCGGAGCGGGATCAAGCACAAGTTAAGAATCTGCTCGATGTCAACGGGCGGAAAAACATTACTTGACGAGGGGCAAATCGTTTACGACGGAACGGAGAAGCATCCGACGCTCGAAGGGCCCAAACTGTATAAACGTAACGGCTATTATTATATTTTTGCGCCCGCTGGCGGTGTGTCTACTGGTTGGCAGACAGTGTTTCGCTCCGCCAGTATATGGGGACCTTACGAAGACAGGATTGTACTACAACAAGGTGACACCAACATCAATGGTCCTCATCAAGGAGCCTTGATAGAGCTTGAATCGGGAGAGTCGTGGTTTATCCATTTTCAGGACCAAGGCGCTTACGGTCGAGTCGTCCATCTTCAACCCGTCAGATGGGAAGATGACTGGCCGCTGATGGGAGAAATGAGGAAAGGGGATACGATAGGACAGCCCGTCATGCGCTACCGCAAGCCAAACGTAAGCAAGAGCTTCCCTGTTGAAGTCCCGGCAACCTCCGACGAATTCATGACGTCCACACTGGGGTTGCAGTGGCAGTGGCAAGCAAACCCGCTGGCCGAATGGTATAACCTTTCGGCAAGGGAGAGCTATATTCGTCTAAATGCCATAACGCCTTTCAATAATTTGTATCATGCGCCGAATCTTCTGCTTCAAAAATTCCCTGCGCCTGAATTTCAGGTGACATGCGAGGCGGAACCGGGAGGACTGGGCGATGGCGACAGCGGTGGAGTTGTCGTGTTTGGTCTCCGTTATAGCTATCTGACTATAAAAAAACATCTATAAATGATGGGGAAACATCCTTTTCACTCAGCTTGGCGGAGGGAGAACATTCAGGGGAAGTCGAATTATGGTCTACCGCTCTGAGGGAGATTGAGCGAATTTACCTGCGAATTGAGGTGCAAAAAGGAGCTGTCTGCACATTCAGCTATAGTTTGGATGGTGAACGTTATAATAGTATCCCGAAGAGTACATTTACTGCTTACAAAGGTCAATGGGTTGGTGCTAAGATCGGGTTGTATGCCACAGGCTCTAGCGGAGGCTATCTAGACGTGGATCGGTTTCACGTTGCAAAAATAACTCAAAAAGATGAGCGATGAAATTTGCGCGCTGCTATTGCATCATATTGAAGTCGGCATTTCAATAGATATGGCTATTGGTTTTAATTTAAACGGGCAATCTGCCAAATCATAATCCTATGTTTTCTCACCAGCGTCAAGAAAATGCTAAAATCCCCACAAACCCAGTCGTATCAAGGGTTTGTGGGGATTTTGCTAGTTATCGAATTATTCGATTGCTTGTAGAATCCGTTTGTGGATACTGCGAGGGCTTTGCGCATCTTCATCACCAGTATGTCAATCGGTGTTCCGCTATCAAGTGGAAGCTAAGCCCTTTGGTTGGCTGAAGATGTGCATCGCCTCTTCTACAAGGTTTTGTCCAAAGCATTCGCCTGCTTCTTGTCGAAGTAGAAATGCTTGAAGTTTTTGACGTGGCTGTAGTAGTAACGGGAGATCCGAATAATTCGCTTCAGATTGAGGTCTTTCCTGTACCAGATGGAGTACAGCACCTTCTTCTCCTTGTACAGAGCATTAATCTCGGCCGTCAAAGCCGGCTCCGTCACGTACTTGCGCAGCACCGCTCTGGGCACGTTGGTCCAGAGGCCGGTTTTGCTGCCGTAGACGCACTCCGCGTTTTTGCCGTAGACGACCTGGTCGATCATCGCGGTAATCATATTCAGTCCCGCCGCCCGCACGAAGAAGCTGCTTCTCCCCAGCCGCGGGTTAATCTCGAACAGCATGTATTTGCCCGTTCTGCTGTCGTATTTCATATCGATGTTGGAGTAGCCGACGTAACCTATGTTTTGGAGGAACTCCTTGATTTTACGATAAATGGCCATGTCGGAGCGCGAAATGATGGCAGCGTAGTTCCCCAGCGTTTTCGGCGCGTACTCCTCCAGCACGGGCTGGCCGAGACACATCATCTTCACGTTGCCGTCGTTGTCGGAGAAGCTGTTAATGACGCGCATGGAGCTGTCCTCGCCGGGAATGAATTCCTGAATGATCAGCTTGCCCTTGTAATCGGATTTGTTCATGCTGCGAACCATCGTGAAATATTCGTCCTTGGTCTTGAAAAAGAAGACCTTCTTCTTGCCCTCGAATTGGCTGTGCAAATATTCATAGGCGTTGCTGTTCTCGGGCTTGACGATGATCGGGAATTGAAAGGCCATATGCTCAAGCGCGTTCTCGCGCTCATGGGGCTCGCAGACGATCGTCTTCGGATAATCCATGCCGAATTGCTCGCAAAGCTTATAGAACTTGTCCTTCGTATCCAGCGTGTCGAGCAGCTCGCGCGAGATGAAACGATTGGCGATCAGCCCCTTGAACTTGTCGTAGTGCCGCGACAGCATGCCGGCGTAATAGTCGGAGCACGGGATGACAATCAGCTTGCGGCCCTTGGAGGCTTGCCCTTCCAGGACCGACAGCAGAGCGCCGGGGAAGACGTCCTCCCGGTCGAAATCGTCGATTTGAACGAGATTGAACAGCTTGCTGTTCATCGTCGGTATCAACAGGCGGCTGCAGAGCAGCAGCGGTTTAATGCCGTATGCTTCGTGAATCAGTCTTACGTTTCCATATGCGTTCTCGTCGCTTCCGAGTATGATAGGCAGAAAGTCGTTAGTGGTCATAATATCTCCTTGTCGGGTAGGGTCTATAATGAAGTATGGTCCCATTGTACAGTCTAATACGTTACATCGCCAATCTACAACTCTATTTTTTGGCGAATCATCATCAATATAGTGCAATGGGGCAGGTTAACAGAATCGAATGAGGAGACCCCGCGCTTGCAGTATACTAATGTTGGAAAATGAAAGCGTTGTCATCGTTGCAATCATTCAAAAGGGAGATGGTTGAAGATGGGGAACACGAAGATTCGGGTCGCGGCCAAGCCGGGCGTTGCGAGGCTGCTGATTATGGCCTTGCTGGCGCAGGCCGTACTGTTCGCGGTGCCGGGGCAGCAAAGGGCGGAGGCGGCGATCGGCCCGGCCGATTTTTTGAAGACGGACGGGAGGTTTATTAAAAACAACAGCGGCAATGGGGACATCGTAACGCTGCGGGGCACGAATGTCGGCGGCTGGCTCGCGCAGGAGGACTGGATGTCGCCGCTGGGCGAATTCGCCGCCGACCGGACAGGCTGGACCGCTACGGCTTCGGCGAACGGCGGGAACGCAGGCAATGCTATAGACGGAAGCAACACGTCTTATTGGGATACGGGCGCCAATCAGGCCAGCGGACAATGGCTGCAAATCAACCTCGGAGCGCCTACGCTGTTCAATCGGTTATATGTTGACGCGGGCGGAAGGCCGAACGATTATCCGCGCGGTTATACGATCGAAGCGTCGAACGACGGCACGACATGGCGAAACATCGCCAGCGGCGCATCGGCAAGCGCGAACACGGTCGTTCGCACGATTCCCCAGGTGGCGCAATACGTTCGTATAAGCCAGACGGGAACGGCTTCGAACTGGTGGTCCGTCGCGGAATTCAATTTGTTCAGCGATCCCGTGCTGAACAATGGTCCGTTCACGGCCACGGCATTCGCGTCCGGCTCCGGCAGCACTGCAGCGGCGGGCGTCGACGGCGACGTGAACACAAGGTGGACGAGCGGCGCGGCGCAGACGGCGGGCCAGACGTTCACGATCAATCTCGGCGGGAACCGGGAGGTCAGCCGCTTGCTGATCGACGCGGGCGCGGCATCGGCCGGCGATTATGCCCGGGGCTACGAGGTATGGGGACTGACGGACGGCGTCTGGACCAAATACGCCAGCGGCATCGGCACGTCCCGGTTCATCCATGCCGAGTTCTGGTGGTCGTACTGGATGACGGAGATTCGAATCGTGCAGACGGGCACCAGCTCGAACTGGTGGTCGATCGCGGACGTATCCGTGTTCTCCGGCGGCAGCCTGGAACGGTCGGGCTGGACGCTTAGCGCTTCCTCCAGCGGTTCGGGCGCGGCGCCCAATCATGTGAGAGACGGCAACGCGGGCACGGTGTGGAACACAGGCGCCGCGCAAGCTCCCGGTCAATGGTTCCAGATCGATCTCGGAGCCAAAGTCACCTTTAACCAAATCGTGCTCGACAACGCCAAAAATTCCGTACAGGAGCAGGATTATCCGAGAGGGTATAGCGTGCAAGTTTCGCAGAACGGCAGCTCCTGGACGACCGTCGCCACCGGTCAAGGGCTGCGCAAGGCGACGCCGATCAACTTCCCTGCGGTTGGCGCAAGATACATTCGCATCAATCAGACGGGGAGCGCCGGCAGCTGGTGGTCGATCGGCGAGCTGAGCGTCAGCCTGAACAACGACGACTATTCCCTGTATTCCACCTTGGGACAGCGCTTTGGCGCTTCTACGAGAGAGAGCATTTATACGGCGCATCAGAACACGTGGATCGTGGAGAGCGACATCGACAATATCAAAAGCATGGGCATGAACCTGATCCGCGTGCCGATCGCCTGGTTCGAGATCGTCGACGACAGCGGCGCGGTGAAGCCCGGCGCCTGGACCAACATCGACTGGATCGTGGCCGAGGCCGCCGAGCGAGGCATGTATGTCCTCCTTGATCTGCACACGGTGCCGGGAGGCGGCTGTCCGTGGGGCAGCTGCGGACGCGTCGGACCAAACCCCAACGCGTTCTGGACGACGCCGGCATACCAGGACATGGTCGTCGATATTTGGAAAGCGGTTGCGGCAAGGTACGTCGGCAATCCGGCGATAGCAGGCTATGATCTCATCAATGAGCCGCTGATCGATTACGCGGAGGATGCCGACGACGTCGCCCAGAAGAGCGCTTATTACGACCGGCTGTATGATGCCGTTCGCGCCATCGATCCCGATCATACGATCTACCTCGCGGCGTTCTTTAATTGGAGCAGCATTGCCGCGCCTGGCGTTTACGGCTGGCAGAACGTCGTGTACGAGGTGCATCCTTACGACATGCCAAATGGCAAGGATGCGGACGCGCAAAATACGCTCGTCGAGACGACGGTGGCGCAGGTGGGCGCGATTCAGAACGATTCTAACTGGAACATTCCGATTTTGCTGGGCGAATATTCGCTGTACCATAACGACGACGTTTGGGCCAAGTTCATGTCGGGCCTGAACGCGCTCGAAATCTCGTGGACGAACTGGTCCTACAAGGTGCGCCAGGATCATTACCAAGGAGCAGGAGGGTACTGGGGCTTTTACAATTCCAACAGCAATCCGCTTCCTATCATCAACAATGACGCTTCCGCGACCATTACGGCCAAGCTTGGGCAATTCGGCACGTCGCAATTCGCGCCGAATACGAGATTCATTAACGTCGTGAGCCGGTTCGCGACCGGCCAGCCATGGATGGCTACGGTGCCGATCGACAAGGGCGGCTGGACGGCGACGGCTTCCTCCACGGAAGCGGGAGGCTCGCCGGGCAACGCACTGGATTGGAACGCCTCGACGCGCTGGAGCAGCGGAACGCCGCAGGCAAGCGGACAGTGGTTCCAAGTGAACATGGGCGCCCGCAAGGCGTTTGATCAAATTTCGTTCGAGACGGGCACGGGGAACAAATGGGACTATCCGCGCGGCTATCAGGTGCAGATCTCGAACGACGGCAGCAACTGGACGACGGTCGCGAACGGCCAGGGCTTCGGCTGGAAGCAGGCCATCGTGCTTGGGCCGCAATACGCACAGTACGTCCGGATCGTTCAGACGGGAAGCGCGCACGAGTGGTGGTCGATCTCGGAATTCCACGTGTACTCGGAGCCGGCTCTGGACAGAAGCGGCTGGACGGCCAGCGCATCATCGACAGGAGCGGGCGATTCCGTAGGCGGAGCCCTCGACGGCAGCCTCGCGACGCGCTGGAGCAGCGGCGCCGCTCAAGCGAACGGGCAATTCTATTCCATTGACATGGGCAAGACGCAGACGTTCAACCGATTGCTGCTGGAGACAGGAGCATCCGCGACCGATTATCCGCGCGGCTATCAAATTCAAGTGTCAAACGACGGAACGAGCTGGTCGAGCATCGCCTCGGGAAGCAACGCGAACGCAAACGTGCTGGTGCAATTTCCTGTACAGACGGCGAGATACGTGCGGGTCGTGCAGACGGGAACGGCTTCCAACTGGTGGGGGATCGCGGATATGCAAGTGTATGGAGAGAAGGAGCTGTCGCGAACGGGGTGGACGGCTTCGGCATCGCATACGGAAGCGGGAAGCAGCGCGGGCAATGTCCTCGACGCCAGCGCCTCGACGAGATGGAGCGGCGGCGTAGCGCAAGCCGGCGGCCAAACGCTGCAAGTGGATATGGGAGCAAACCGCTGGTTCAATCATATCATCATGGATTCCGGAGCCAGCACGGGCGATTATGCCAGAGGGTACGTCATCGAAGTGTCCTCGAACGGCACCAGCTGGAGGACGCTAGCCAGCGGAGAAGGCGTATCCGCCACGATTGCCGCGAATTTCCCCATTACGGAGGCCCGTTATATCCGGGTGACGCTCAAGGAAGCTTCGACGAGCTGGTGGTCCATTAGCGATTTCCGCGTGTTTGAGTAGGGAGGGGCTGCGCAATGATAGGAGTTTCCAAGTTCAAGAGTCGAATCTCTGCCGTCGTGGCGTTGGCCATGCTGGCGACATTGATCGTTTTGCCGGGCACCGCTTCCGCAAACGATTATCAGAATCCCGCCTTGCCGGTGGCGCAGCGGGTAGCGGATCTGCTCGGACGGATGACCTTGCAGGAGAAGATCGGCCAAATGCTGCAGGTGGAGCGGCTGGCGGCAACGCCTGCGCAAGTAGGGGCCCATTACATCGGCTCCGTATTAAGCGGGGGAGGGTCCAATCCTTCCCCCAATACGAAGGAAAGCTGGGCCTCCATGGTCAACGGCTTCCAGGCGGCCGCGGCAGGAACACGGCTGGGCATCCCGATTATATATGGGGTGGATGCCGTGCATGGTCATAACAATGTCTACGGCGCGACGATCTTCCCGCATAACGTCGGCTTGGGTGCGACGGGGGACGAGGAGCTGGTGCGCCGGATCGGCGCCGCCACGGCGAAGGAGATTCGGACGACGGGCATACAGTGGGATTTTGCCCCGTGCCTGTGCGCGCCGCAGGACATTCGCTGGGGCCGGACGTACGAAGGCTACTCCGAGGATTCGGCCCTCGTCGCCAGACTGGGAACGGCGTTTGTGGAAGGGCTGCAGGGAAGGCCGAACGAAGCGGGGTTCATGAAGGGGACAAAGGCCGTCGGCACGATTAAGCATTGGCTTGGCGACGGCAATACGACGGCTGGCGACGATCAAGGAAACGTTGCTTTACCGGAGAGCGCGCTGGACCCCTACATTCAGCCCTATAGGGAAGCTATTGCGGCGGGAGCGCGGACGGTCATGATATCCCTGACGACTTGGAACGGGACCAAAATGCATGCCGATCCCTATCTCGTGACTACGATGTTAAAGCAAGGGCTTGGCTTCGACGGCATGGTCGTCTCCGATTGGAACGGGGCATATTCGCTGGTTAATCAGGGCGTATACCCCAACTATTCGGAGGCGCTGAAGGCTACCGTGAACGCCGGCATCGACATGTTCATGGAACCGGATAACTGGACGCAATTCATTCCGACCCTGACGGCGCTCGTAAACGGCGGGCAAGTGAGCCAGTCCCGCATCAACGACGCGGTGTCGCGCATTCTCAAGGTCAAATTCGAAGCGGGGCTGTTCGAAGCGCCTTACGGCGATCCGTCGTTGCTGACGGACGGCTCCTTCGGCGGAGCGGAGCATCGGGCGCTTGCCCGCGAGGCGGTGCGCAAGTCCGCCGTGCTGCTGAAGAACGAAGGCAAGCTGCTGCCGCTTGCGAAAAACGCCAGGGTGCTCGTCGCAGGCTCCAAAGCAAGCGATATCGGCACGCAATCCGGCGGATGGACGATCAGCTGGCAAGGCTCCTCCGGCGCGATTACGCCGGGCACGACAATTCTGCAAGGCATTCAGGCCGCTGTGACGAATGCGGCGAACGTTACCTATTCCGCAAGCGGAACGGGAGCCGCGGGCCATGACGCCGCCATCGTCGTCGTCGGGGAAGCGCCGTCGGCGGAGATGATGGGCGACGTAGGCCCCGGCCAGCCGCGCCCGGATCTTAACCTTAGCGCGGCGGATCAGGCGGTGCTCGCGAACGTCGCGGCGAGCGGCGTTCCGACTGCGGTCGTCATGCTGTCCGGCAGGCCGATGACGGTAGGCGGGCTGTTGCCGGATTGGGAAGCTTTTGTGGCGGCTTGGCTGCCCGGTACGGAAGGTGCCGGCGTCGCAGACGTGCTGTTCGGAGACTACGACTTCACGGGCAAGCTTCCCTTTACGTGGCCTCGCGACATGGCGCAGATCCCGGCCAACTTCAACGATGTCGGCTACTCGCCGCTGTTCCCGATCGGCTACGGTTTGAGCGCGTCTCCTGCCGGAGCGCGGGAACTGCCGGGGCTAATCGAAGCGGAAAACTTCAACGCTTCGTTCGGCGTGCAGACGGAAGCGACGACGGATGCGAGCGGCGGTCTCAACGTCGGCTTCATTGAAACCGGAGATTGGATGGATTACCGCGTGTTCGCTCCCGCCGCAGGCTCCTACAAGCTGCGGATACGAGCGGCGAGCGGCAACGCGGGCGGCGCGCCGAACGCCATCGGCGTCATGTCTGGCGGGACGTCCCTGGCGACGCTAAGCGTACCCGGGACTGGAGGCTGGCAGAGCTGGGCGACCGTGCAGGGGACGGTTACATTAGCGGCAGGAACGCAGACCCTGCGATTGTCCGCTCTCGCGGGAGGCTGGAACGCGAATTGGCTGGAGCTGATCCCGGTCTTCGCGGGGACTGCGGGCAACCTGCTGACCAATCCGGGCTTTGAGACGGGGGGAGCGGCCGGATGGAATCAATGGAATGGCGGCGTCGCGGCGCAAAGCGTGGACACCGATACGCCGTATGAGGGCGCCAGCAAGCTGACGCATTGGGCGGCCTCCGATTACCGGCAGCTGACTCGCCAGAGCGTTGCGGTCCCGAACGGCTTGTACCGGCTTAGCGTGAAGGCGAGGACGGGAGGCGGACAGAACGCGCTGCACCTATACGCAAAAACTTCCGGTCTCGAACGTCGAGCCAATATTTCCAGCGCCGGTTCGCAATACTGGAAGTCGTACGAGATCGACCGCGTAGCGGTGACGGACGGGAGCATCGAGATCGGCGTCTGGTCGGACGCCAAAGCCGGCAATTGGGCGGCCTTTGATGCTTTTGAGCTAACGCCGGCCAATCTTCTCGTCAATCCCGGCTTTGAGCTTGGCGGCACGGGCGGATGGAGCGAGTGGCATAGCGGCCCGCTTGCGCAGAAGACGGACGGCGATGGACCAGCTTCGGGCAGCTATAAGCTGACGCATTGGGCGAGCACGGCCTATCAGCAGTTGACGGGGCAAACGCTGGCCGTGCCAAACGGCACCTATCGCTTACGCGCATGGGCGCGATCCGGCCCGGGGCATCTGGCGCTGCAATTGTTCGCCAAGGGCTATGGCGGCGCGGAGCTTACGGCTCCGATCCCAAGCGGAACCTCGGTGTGGACGCCGTATGAAATAGGCGGCATCGTTGTAACGAACGGGGCCATTGAGGTTGGCGCGTGGTCGTCGGCGAACGCCGGAGCTTGGGCTGTATTCGACCGTTTCGAGCTTGTGCGAACCTTGTAGCAACGGCGCGCAGGAGAACGCTTACAGAAAGGCGAAATGTAGGGAGGAGATACGATCCGAATAACAGTACGTCCCGGATAGCCGGGAGCAGGAGGAGACTATGCAGCTGCGACGAATCAGTATCCGCTTCCAGCTTATGGTGCTTATGATTGCGTTAACGACGTTGCCCGTCATCACGGTTACCTTGCAGGCCACGAACAATACGAGAAGCTCCGTGGAGAAGGAGATGATTGCGGCCAACGAATCGAGGATGATCTGGGCGAGCCAATATTTGGGCGAATTGATTCAGCAGGTGGATACACTGTTTTACGCGCTTCATATCCGTTCAGACCTGATCGGCGAGTTGACGCGAATGGAAGAGCTTGAAGCAGGAGAACGGTATCGTCTTCAAAATGCCTTATTCGCGGCCATGAACACGGCTTACTACTCGTTCTCCCGCAAGATTGACAACCTGACGCTATACATTCATTCTACGGAGCGAGCATACACCGTCAATTACGCCAATAGCGGCATTACGCATTCGCTTGATATTGGGGAGAGCCCATGGAGCCGCATGTTAAGCGAGCCGGCAGGCTTGTATTTCAAGGCGTCCGGCGACATGCTGAGCGCGTACCATTCTATCAACGAGTTTCAGGGGCAGGCGTTGATCGGCGGCATCTCCGTTCGCATCGACGGAAACGTTTGGCAGCAGGCGGGTGAAATTCTGCAATCGGAGCCAGAAAGCGCGATCTACCTCGTCAGCGACGAGGGGGAGCTGCTTCCCGGCTCTTCGCCGTTGCCGGGCGATCCGGAGCTGCTTGGCGTGTTGCAGGGAGAGAAGGCGCGCTCTTCTGACGTAGTGTTTGTCAGAACCATGCACGATTACGTGTTTTCGAAGCGGGTCGGCGGAGGGGAGCTTCAGATCATCAAAGCGATACCGGCCGCGACGATTGATGCTATCGCTCAAAGGACGATGACGACGGGATTGCGGACCGGAGTTTTGTTTACCGGCCTCTCCATTTTGCTATCCATCGTCGTATCGCTGCGCATCAGCCGTCCGATCATCAGTTTGGCGAAAACGATGAGGAAATCGCATATTCATGACTTTGAAATGAAGTCCGTTCAGAGCAAAGACGAGATCGGCTTGCTCGAAGTGGGCTACAACTTTATGATGGCCCGGATGAAGGCGCTCATAGAAAACGAGTACCAGCACGAAATCGATGTCAAAAACGCGCAGCTGATCGCTTTGCAGGCGCAAATTAATCCGCATTTTCTCAATAATACGCTGCATATGATCGGGGGAATGGCGCTGACAAAGGGCGCTCCGGAAATCTATCGGGTCACTTACGTTATCGGCGATCTGCTCCGCTACTCCATCAGCTCGGAGATGGAGCAGACGGTCCAGCTAAGCGATGAGCTCAAGCATACCGGCAACTATTTGTTTATCCAGGAACAGCGCTTTGTAGGGAGATGCTCGGTTAAGGTGGAAGCGGAGGAAGGAACAGGCGGCGTCGATATTCCGAAATTTACTCTGCAGCCGATCGTGGAAAACGCGTTCGAGCATGGTTTGCAGGGGAAACAAGGGGAGTGGGCGCTGGAAGTAAGAGCGAGGCTGATTCGGGGCCGGCTGGTGCTGATGGTAAGAGACGATGGCGTAGGGATGGGAGCGGATAAACTGGTGTTGCTGCGAAAGGAGCTGGCTTCGGGCGAAAGGACTTCCGCGTCCGCGGCGGGCTCGGAAGAGAATCGGAGCAGGCGCGGCATCGGCCTCTCCAACGTGCATGGACGGCTAGCCATTCGCTACGGCAGACGTTACGGCGTCAGGCTGTTCAGTGCCGTAGGCAGAGGAACGCTGGTTGTGCTGACGATGCCGGCCGGCGGATCGGCCACGGAAGGCGCTGGCGAAAAGGGGGAGAGGCATGTATAACGTATTCATCATAGACGACGAGCCTTGGTCGCGAGAGGTCGTCAAGGCGCTCGGCGATTGGGAGAGGCTTGGGCTCCGCGTCGCGGGGGAAGCCGAGGACGGAACGGAGGGGCTGGGGAGGATCGGCATACAGCTGCCCGATATCATTGTAACGGATATGCGAATGCCGGGCATTGACGGTGCGGAATTGCTGCAAATCCTGCATGAGCGCCATCCAGCCATGAAGGTGATCGTTATGAGCGGCTACGACGATTTTGTTTATACGCAGGGGGCGATAAGGTCAAGAGCGGTGGAATATTTGCTGAAGCCGATCAAACCCGAGGATTTGAACGCGGCATTAAGAAGATGCAAGGAGGAGCTGGACCGGGAAGCGGGGCCCCGCTCAACCATTTTCGCCAGCGGCGAGGATATGCAGCGTTACTCCGCTCATCGGGACCGCATCTACGCCAGCTTGCTCACGCTGGACAAGGCGCGCGTCGCAGAAGCCTTCCAGCTGCTTGCCCGCGAGCTTGCAAGCGCAAAAACAGCCGTTGCGGAAGCAGAAGGGGCCTCTCGAATCGCCAGCGATCTGTTGCTGATGCTGGAGCAGTTTCTGTCCGAGCAGGAAGCGACGCTGGAGCAATTGCTTCGCGGCAGAGGAGTTGCCGGCAACGTGGCGATAGACAAGGAAGCCGAATTAAGGCTGGGCTCACCTGCGACCGCTGGTTTCCTCACGTTGAGGAGCGCTGCGTCTCCACAAGAGACGACGTTAGCTGTTGGCGGGATTTATGCTTTGGCCGTCGAAGGACTGCTTGCTTTGCGCCATTCCCGCAGCCGGCTGGACATGGAGGATGTTGTTGCGTATATCGATTCCCACTTTCAGGACGCGATTTCGCTGGAGACGGTATCGGGGCAATTTCTGGTCAGCCGGGAGCATCTGAGTCGAGCCTTTAAAGCGCGCACGGGCGAAAATTTGTCGGACTACATCGTCCGCAGACGGATGGAAAAAGCACGTTCTCTTATTGCAGTGTCAAGGCTGCCCATCAAGCACGCAGCTCAGCTGTCGGGGTATGAGGACATTGCGTATTTTTATCGGGTCTTTAAAAAACATTTCGGCATTACGCCCGGAGAGCTGCGCAGCGAGGGAGAGTAGCAAGCCGTCCCTTTGCGGCCTCAGTCGAATGACCAAATGGAATGCTACCGTGTCGCAACGAGCAAATCTGCTCCCGAATATCAATATTCTACAATGAGCCACGTTAAAATCCTCAAAAGAAAGCGCTTAATATCTTCGTTATACTGAAGCTGCATCTAATTCATAGGGGGAATTGACAATGAAGAGAGCGCTTCATCTATTGCTCGCACTGACGATGGTCATCGCCGTTCTGGCGGCTTGCAGCTCCGGAAATAACGGAAATGGAGCAAGCAACGGAGCCGTGCCTAGCAATGGCGGCACTCCGACCAGCGAGGTCAAAGCGACGGAGCCGCCGAAGAAGGTTGAGCTTAAAGTGTTTATGAGCTTCCCGAGATTTAAGGATCAATTCGAGCAATATTTCGCGCAGTTTAAAGAGAAGCAGCTGGCGGAGAAAAACATCGACGTTACGATTCAACTCGAGATGCCAAACGCCGATCAGGCGAAGCAAATTTTGCAATCCCGCTTATCCTCGGGCGATGCGCCCGACTTGTATACGCTGCACGCCAACGATATCCCGACTTATTATGACGCCGGCTATGTGGCTGATCTAACGGGCCAGCCGTTTGTCGGGAAGCTTTACGAAGCGGTAACCGAGACCGTCAAATACGATGGCAAGGTAGCGGCGCTGCCGCTGGAAAGCCTGTCGTGGGGATATTTATACAACAAAACGATTTTCAAAGAGCAAGGTCTGACGCCGCCGCAAACGCTGGATGAAATGAAGGCCGTAACCGAGAGGCTGCAAGCCGCGGGAGTCAAGCCGTTTCTGCTTGCCTTTCAGGAATCCTGGATTCCGCAGCTGATGATGGCCTTGTCGCTTGGAGGCACGGTATCCTCGTCGCATCCCGACTGGATTGCGAAGATGAACGAAGGCAGCGCATCTTACGCCGACGTACGCTCGGTTTTCGACATCATCGATATCATCATGGCCAATGGTACAGATAAGCCGTTCGAGACGGGCAACGAAGCCGGCTCCGCCGAATTCGCGAGCGGCAAAGCCGCGATGTGGGTGCAAGGTCCGTGGAATGCGGAGACGATTCTCAAGGTTAAGCCTGATATGGACTTTGGCGTAGCTCCTCTTCCGGTTAGCCATAATCCGGCCGATGCCATGATTAACTTGGCAACGTCTACTTCACTGGCCCTGTCCCCTACGAGCGAAAATAAAGAAGTGGCTCTGGATCTGCTTAACTACATTCTCGACGACAAGGATTCTTCGGCCCTCTTTGAACAATTGAAGTTCAATCCCATTGCGACCGTGCATCAATATGAAGTATTTCCTTGGGTCAACGAAGCGAGCGCCTACGTCTCCGAAGGCAAAGCGTATCTCGATCTCAAGCTTCCGAACGGCGTGACGGACGAGACGGCGAAGCTGCTGCAAAGCTACTACCTGAAGGACGTAACGCAAGACGATGTTATCGCCACGCTCGATAAGGCATGGCAAACCGCCGTCAAGAGCAACTAAGGCAGCGCAGCGGGCGAAAGCGGGCTTTGCCAGCTCGTCCGTTATCGAAACGGGAGTGAAGAGATATGTTGACAACCAGAACGAGAAAATGGAAGCCATCCGCGATGCTGCTCCTTTTCGTCCTCCCCGCGCTCGCGTTCTACTGTGCCTTTACGCTTGCCCCCGCAATCGGGGGCATCTGGTACAGCTTGACGGATTGGAACGGTCTGAACCCTGCCTACCGCATGGTGGGGCTCTCCAATTACGTTGAGGCGATGGGAGATCGTTTTTTCTTGAAATCGTTATGGTTTACGATCAAATTTGTTGCGTTTATGCTGGTGCTGCAAAACCTGCTGGCCATGTTGCTGGCGGTGTTTATCGAAGCCATGGGCCGGAGCAAGGTATGGTTCCGCACGATCTTTTTTATGCCTAACATGCTTAGCCTTATCATTGGCGGCTTTATGTGGATGTTTATTTTTACGCGGGTATTCCCTTATCTGGCGGAAAAAACGGGCTGGCTGCTGCTCAATCAATCGTGGATCGGGAACCCCAAGTATTCGTTTTTCGCTATTCTGGCATTGTCTCTCTGGGGCGGAGTGGGCTACTTGATGGTCATCTACATCGCGGCTCTGCAGGGCGTGCCCAAGACGCTTAAGGAAGCAGCCTCGATCGACGGCGCCGGGGCGTTCACGTTGTTCCGACACGTAACGCTGCCCATGATTTATCCGGCGCTGACAATCGGAGTTTTCTTGACGCTCAACGGCTCGTTTAAAGTGTTTGACGCCGTATTCTCGCTGACGGGAGGCGGACCCGGCCGATCGACGCAGGTCATTGCGATTAATATTTTTGAAGAAGCGTTCAGCTTCTCCAATCGTTACGGCTATGCCAGCGCAAAAGCGATGATTTTGTTCGGCATCGTCATGATCATCACGATCATTCAGCTCGCCATCATGAAGCGCAGGGAGGTGAGGGCATGAGCGGCAAGATATGGCGTCGCCTAAGCTCCGCCTCTCTGTTCTTGTTCCTGCTTCTGGCGGCCGTTGTAACGTTGTTCCCTATTTATATGGCGCTGCTAAACTCCGTCAAAACGCAAGGGGAAATGCTGACCAACATCCTGGCGCTGCCTGCTACTCCGGAGTTTGGCAATTACGCCGACGCCTTCCGGAAGACGGACTACATGAGAAGTCTTTGGAATACGGTTGTCGTGGCGGCGGTCGGTTTGGCCGGCATTATCCTTTTTGCGTCGATGGCCGGCTACAAGCTGTCGCGCACGCCAGGCAAGCTAAGCAGCTTTTTGTTTGGACTGTTCGTTATGTCGACGCTTATTCCGTTTCACTCCATCATGATTACGCTGGTTCGCATCAGCAGCGACATGGGCCTGCAGGGCTCTGCCGTCGGCCTTGGCTTGCTCTACATCGGCCTCGGTGTAGCCGTGGCAATTTTTCTGTATCACGGCTTCGTCAAGTCGGTTCCCAAGGAGCTGGACGAGGCGGCGGTTATCGACGGCTGCGGTGAATTCAGGCTTTATTTTGTCGTCATTCTGCCGCTTCTGCTGCCGATTACGGCCACCATTGCCATTTTAAATACGCTGTGGATGTGGAACGATTTTCTGCTGCCGCTGCTCATTCTGACGGATTTCAAAAGCTACACGCTTCTGCTTTCAACCAACATGCTGTTTGGCGAATACAACAACGACTGGTCCGCGATTCTCGCCTCGCTCGTGCTTGCGATGCTGCCGGTCATCATTCTGTACCTGCTGCTGCAGAAGTACATTTTGCACGGCATTTCGGAAGGCGCAATCAAGTCGTAGGGAGGGATTTACGGGTGAGCATAACCAAAAATGAAGAGGTATACGGCTTCGTCCGAGCGGATGGTCCAAGGATAGTCAACGGCAGAGGAGAGCCCTTTCTATTAAGAGGCGTAGGCTTCGGAAGCTGGTTGCTGCCGGAGGGGTATATGTGGCGTTTTCCCGAAGGGGGCGACCGTCCTCGACGTATTGAGAACATGATCAAAGCGCTGATTGGCGATGAGCAAGCCGAAGAGTTCTGGGAGACGTACTATCGTAGATACATTGCCGAGGAGGATATCGTCACAATCGCCAAGGAAGGCTTTAACTCGGTGAGGCTGCCAATCAACGCAAGATTTCTGACGGGGGAAGGACCGGGGCCGTCCGAGGCAACTGCAAAAGCTCAGGCAGCGCCGATGGCCGAGGGAGCTGTCGGCGACAAGGACGCAACGGAATCAGCCAGGACAAATCGCTCAGACGACCACGGATCATGCTCATCTCCGGCGGCGGATGTCATAGGGATCGCACCAGATCATGACCGTGGAGGTACTGCGCCTCCTGTTTTTCGAGAGGATCGCCTGCACATGTTGGATACCGTAATTGGCTGGTGCAGGGAGCATCGGCTTTATGTCATCCTGGACCTGCATGGAGCGCCGGGTGGACAGACGGGCACCAATATCGACGATTCCGAATTCGACCGTCCGGAGCTTTTTACTGACGAGAGGCGCTTGCGCGAATCTGTGGAAATATGGCGCATGCTGGCCGAGCGTTACCGGGAAGAGTGGATCGTCGCGGGATACGACTTGCTCAACGAGCCGTTGCCGGAGTGGTTCGCCGAGTACAATGACCAAGTTATTCCGTTGTACAAGGAGATGATCGCGGCGATTCGCGGGGTGGACGAGCGGCACATGATTATATTGGAGGGCGTACACTGGTCGACGGACTGGTCCATCTTCGAGCATGCGTTCGGCGACGAGCCTATCGATACGAACGTGCTGCTCCAGTTTCACAAGTATTGGAATAATCCCGACACGGAAAGCATCTCGAAGTATTTGGCCTTCCGCGACCGCCACAACGTGCCTATCTTTATGGGAGAAGGCGGCGAGAACAACAAGGACTGGTACGCTGGCGCTTTTAGGATGTTCGACGACCACGATATCTCCTGGAACTTTTGGACATGGAAGAAGCTGGACACGAATAATTCGCCTTGCTCCATCCGCAAGCCGGAGCGCTGGGGACTGCTTGTCGATTACCTGCAAGGCGGCGCTAAACCGGAAGCGGCGGCTGCTAAGTCCATCCTGTGGGAGTATCTCGACAACCTGGCGCTGAGCCGCTGCGATTATCGCCCGGAAGTCGTGCGCTCTCTCCTCCGCAGGGCGCCGGTACGGATACCCGCCGTATTCTACGGTTACAAGGGGGAAGGGGTAAGCTTCGGCTTGTCGAAACGGAATGGGCATGGGGAGGCCATTTTGGGCGCTACCTCCGAAAATGGTTCTGAAAAGCTAACCTCTCCCACACAAGGAGGCGTTCAGTTCCGCATTTCGGATCAAACGCGCATTGCCTTCGTTCAAAGCGAGCGGGCTGCGGCAAACTTCGCGCACGGAGGAGGAGAGGAATGGGCTGCGGACGATTGGCTGTGCGTGGAGTTAAGCGCAGGAGCTTGGCTCTTGTACGATTTTGAGCTGAACGTTCAACATTGGGAGACGCCGGAGGGTTCGGCGCTGCCGATATTGCTGAGGCTGCTCTCGCCTGAAGGGAGCGGAAAGCTGCGCATGTCTCTTGATGGCGGAGGCGACTTGGAGCTGGACGTCTGCGAGAGGGAGTGGCATACATGCGAGACGACCCTTCGCGACATCCCGGTAAGTCGTGCCCAACGTTTGCGTCTTACATGTCTGGAGGGCTCGATCCGTCTTATGTGGCTGATCGCAGGAGAAACTCCCCGTTAGGAAATGAGGCGGACACTTCCCGATAGAGCGATATAGTCACGCTTAGTGACGCTTATGAACTGCCCGGAGCCTGTAAAGGGATAAGATTCAACGGCGGGCAATGGGGGAGCGGCGAAGCTGGAAGCAAGCTCATCGTTTCTGCGAGCAATGTCGGCAGGCTTAGGGATATGCTATACTCGACAATCTGGCGTGCCTGTTGGCACGTCTTTTTTTATATATAAAACCTATATTGCCGTGAAAACTGGCAAATCAGGCATATGTCCAAGCGAGTAAGCTACTGCCTGCATTAAATGGTTAGAAATCATAATTAGGAGGTATTACGCCATGGCTTGTAGTAATAGTGCATCTGCTCTAACCTGCTGTTCCGATAAAAATTATGTTCAAGATAAGGTGTGTACGCCCTGGAGCGGCACAGTTGTAGCGGCTGATGTGCTCATTGTAACTTTTACGAACAATATCAATCAAAATATTGTAGGTACGGGGTACTTGCAATATGATGTTGGTCCTGACGATATAACCTTTGACTTCCTCGACAGTACCGGAGCGCCGATTAATCCTGCGCCCTTTACCCTTGCCCCTGGAACGAGCCTGGCCTTTACGTATCGTCGTTTCAGCGCTATTCAAATTACGCTGCCGGCAGCATCTCCAGGCACTTACCAAGGCGAGTTTTGTATTACGACCCGGTACCCTATTTAATAAAAACGGACGCAGGAGGTATAAACGCATATGTGTAATCAAACACCTTCACTGAGTTGTTGTACGGACAAAATTGTCGTACAAGATAAAGTATGCATCAATTGGCAGTTGGCGGCTGCCGGCACTCAAGTCATTTATTCGGATAATATCTCTCAAACGATAAGCGGTACGGGATATGTAAAATATGAAACAGGCACAGGCGCGCTAACTGTCAACTTTTTTGCAGCTGGAGTTGTTACTCCTATTGAAACAATCGTTATACCCGTCGGAGGAAGCGCTTCGTTTACGGTAGGCCGATTCCAGTCGATTTCACTGACATCGACAGCGGCGGTACAAGGGGAATTCTGTATTACGGTACGTTACAACCTGTAAAGTAAGCAAACATGAAATAGGTGGCTCTTCCATTATGACGGAGAACCACCTTTTTTAATGCCCGTTCATCGGGGGAGGCTTGGCTGGCAGCTGCAAGGTAGTCGAGATCACGTACTTGCCTTCCACATAGGTGAAATCATTGCCTTCTACAGAAACTTTAACCGATTTTACGTCTTGCCCAATGAAATTAGAGGTATTTCCCGGTAATACAACGATTCGTTTTTGCTCCTCACCGTTTATATCTACGTTTAAAGCATCCGTGCTTGTAGCGTTGGAGAAAACGCTAACTTGCGCAATCGTTGTTTGGGAGTCGACATCTGCTTCCCATATTAAAAATTCAGGCTGTTTTCCTTGAAACAGCACGTTTCCGCAGCATTCTTTTTCGATGACGATTTCTTTGATCTTATGACAAGGTTTCACGGGATTTACTGGAATTACCGGAGTTACCGGAGTTACGGGAGTGCAGCAAGGTGCAGCGGGAAACGGGATCGGGAAGGAGTGCCGTCTACGGCAGCGTTTGGGATGGTTCAAAAAAACGGGGTACATTCTACGTTTGCACCCTCGTTTTCCGCAACACCTTTTTTGTGCTTTACAATGGGATTTACGTTTGTGTTTGCATTTGCATTTTTTCATACAGGAGGACTTCATTTTGAGAACGATGCTAAACGATGGAAAGACTTTTCTTTTTAAACAACGTCCCTTTTTCATCATTTTCGCCCTCTTTCAACAACGGCAATCCATCACCTGCTTATATTAAATGTTCTTCCTTCGTATTTGGTCATACATAATGAGCATTTATTTCAAAAAGCAGTTTAAGTGATTTGATGCATGGACCAAACAACGCCATTCGTCGCTCCATTCCCGATGTTAAGGGAAATCGTTAAGCCGTTCGCATTATAAAATAATCCAACGACATCGCCTGCGTTAAGTGTAACTTCGCCTGCCAAGGTTACTTCTCCGCTTCCGAGAATAGCTCGCAATGTTAGAACCAGCACGATGCTGACGTTCAATATCGGCAACAGACCTGCTACTAATGATGTCACAGTTGGAGAGGTTCTCTGAACGACAAAAAAAGGGTTAATTGCAGGGCCGAGCGCGGCACCGAGGGCTGCTGTCGTTGCATAATTTATAGTCGATAAAATGGTGTACCTTCCTGTTGTGGGGACCGTATAATTCCCGGTGGTTGCATTGAAGTTCGGACTTCCGTAATATGGGCTCGCTACCGACCAGTTCGTAAGCTGACCCGTTGCGGACAAGGCAATATTAGACAAAAATGCCGAAAACCCTTCCGCGGCAAAGTTCGGTCCCGTGGCGCCGGTAGGCCCCGTTGCGCCCGTTGCGCCTGTTGCGCCCGTCGCGCCTGTCGCGCCTGTTGCGCCCGTCGCGCCCGTCGCGCCCGTTGCGCCTGTTGCGCCCGTCGCGCCCGTCGCACCCGTCGCGCCCGTTGCGCCTGTGGCGCCCGTTGCGCCTGTGGCGCCCGTCGCGCCTGTGGCGCCCGTCGCGCCTGTTGCGCCCGTTGCGCCTGTGGCGCCCGTCGCGCCTGTGGCGCCCGTCGCGCCTGTTGCGCCCGTCGCGCCCGTCGCGCCTGTGGCGCCCGTCGCGCCTGTGGCGCCCGTCGCGCCTGTGGCGCCCGTCGCGCCCGTCGCGCCTGTCGCGCCTGTGGCGCCCGTTGCGCCCGTCGCGCCCGTCGCACCCGTTGCGCCCGTTGCGCCTGTCGCGCCTGTGGCGCCCGTTGCGCCTGTGGCGCCCGTCGCGCCTGTGGCGCCTGTTACGCCCGTTGCGCCCGTTGCGCCCGTTGCGCCCGTTGCGCCCGTCGCGCCCGTTGCGCCCGTCGCGCCTGTCGCGCCTGTTGCGCCTGTCGCGCCTGTCGCGCCTGTTGCGCCCGTTGCGCCCGTCGCGCCCGTCGCGCCTGTTGCGCCCGTCGCGCCTGTCGCGCCTGTTGCGCCCGTCGCGCCGGTGGCGCCCGTTGCGCCTGTTGCGCCCGTTGCGCCTGTTGCGCCCGTCGCGCCTGTCGCGCCTGTTGCGCCCGTTGCGCCCGTTGCGCCCGTCGCGCCCGTTGCGCCCGTCGCGCCTGTCGCGCCTGTCGCGCCCGTCGCGCCCGTTGCGCCCGTCGCGCCTGTCGCGCCCGTCGCGCCTGTCGCGCCCGTCGCGCCCGTTGCGCCCGTCGCGCCTGTTGCGCCCGTTGCGCCTGTGGCGCCCGTTGCGCCTGTCGCGCCTCTTTTGCTGGGCAAACCATTACAGCTTAACTGCCCTCCGCACGAGCAGTTAGTTGAGCTTCCTTTGCAATTGCTGCAATATCCCGGGCCGCTTAAATACATGGCTGTAGCCACTCCCTTATGCAAGGTTCCTATTTTGCGTAGACTGTCTCAATCATGAAATAGACAAAACGATAAGGCAGTAGATTTGCTTGCTCTCGTCAAGCTATTAACGCATGTCAAACTGCCTATGTGCTAACATGCTTTGGATTAAATACGTCGTTTCGTTCCTCTAACTATTAGTTAATGGCTTTATCGATTCTATGGTTTGTACGCATGCCTTTTCTTTAAAAGAATAGTTGAAAGCACAAAGCAGCCGGCTCCTTCAAGAGCAGGCTGCTTTGACTTACAGGAGAAACGGCTAAACGATATGGATCTCGTCCGTTTTTAATGCCAACTTTCAGTATTCTTTGCATAGCTATTCAACTATAATGAAGAGGAAGTTTGATGTGTATCCTTTGCCGGACCCTCAAAATCTAACCTACTACATTGATTAAAGGATGCGTATAGAATTGAACACACACAAAGCCAATATGCTGGTCATGCTAGTTACTCTTGGATGGGGCTTTTCCTATTTATTTATGAAAATGGGTCTGGACGATATTGAGGAGTTTAACTTGCTGGCCCTGCGATTCGGCATCGCATTTCTGGCAACCGGCTTTGTTTATTTCAAACGACTGAGGCGAATAAGCCTCTTGACGGTGGGCTACGGGGCGCTGCTTGGCGCCATTCTGTTCGGAGTATGCGAGTTTATTCTGTTCGGACTAAAGACGACCAGCACCTCCAATGCTGGCTTTCTGGTAGGGCTGACGGTGATCTTCGTCCCGATGCTGAGCGTGATCCTGTTCCGCAATAGACTGGACAAAAGTCATCTGATCGGAGCGGTGCTGGCCATTTGCGGCATTGGCCTGCTGACCTTAAACGAACAACTGCGGATAAATTCCGGCGATCTGTTCTGTATAGCCGGAGGGATTTTTAATGCGCTTTTTATTCTGGTATCCGACGCGGCCAACAAAAAAAATGATTCTATCGCCGTTGGAACGTTGTCGCTGGGCTTTACAGCGGTTTACGGGCTGATCTTTTCCATCATTTTCGAATCTCCTGCGCTCCCGGCTACTGGTGAGAGCTGGTTCGCGATATTGGCTTTAAGCCTGGTTTGCAGCGCTTTTTGCTTTATTGCCCAGTCGGTATCCCTTCAATTTATTTCCCCCGTGCAGTTAGGCTTAATGTACGCATTGGAGCCCATTTTTGCTGCCATCATAGCCTTTATCTTCGTAGGAGAGCGTTTGACCGTACAGGGATATATCGGGGCGCTGCTGGTCGTGGCGGGAATACTCGTCTCTCAGTGGATGGAATATCGAAAAACGCAGGCGAGCAGGCTTGTCGATGTCTTAACGCATCCGGCAGTGAATGAGCAATCCTTCAAATAATTGCATAAGGAACTATAAACGAATAGAGGTTGGTCAGCTCGCAAAACGAGCAGGTCGCCTCTTTTTTTTGCCTGAAGAAAGAAGCTGGCATGAAGGAAGAAGAACGAGCGCCGCGCAAGCCCCTATTTTATGGGCTCAAACGTCAATTATCAACTGAGGACAGCGACCTCAACTAATGACAATGCCTTTGGATTACAGCAGAAACGGCGGATACGCTGGCCATGAGATCAAGCAGGGACTATCGACGGCAACTGGAATTGCCGCGTAAGATGGGGCTGCAGATTCAAATACCCATGCACATGAACGAAAGGAAGGTAGCAGCATGTTAAAAAGAAATATTGGGCCCCTGCGTGTCCCTGCGGTCCGGGCGTCCAGATCGGCCGCGTTGGCCGGCAGGCTGATGCGAAACCGGTGGCTCTATATGATGGCGTTTCCCGGATTATTGTACTTTCTTCTATTTAAGTACTGGCCGATGTATGGGATATTCATCGCCTTTCAAGATTTTCAGCCGTTTCTCGGCTTCTGGGACAGTCCATTCGTAGGGCTGAAGCATTTTGAGCGTTTGTTCAGCGATTCGAGCTTTATGGCGCTGTTTCGTAATACGCTTATTCTTGCGACATACAATATACTTTTTTTCTTCCCACTGCCGATTATTATTGCGCTAATGCTGAATGAGCTGAGGCTGGAATTTACCAAACGGATCGTACAGACGTTGATTTACATTCCTCATTTTATGTCGTGGGTCGTCGTCGTCGGCATCGCCTATATGTTCCTGACGACGGAAGGCGGAATGATCAACGAACTGCTGGTCCGCTTCGGCGGAGAAAAAATTAATTTTCTGGTCAGCAACGAATGGTTTCGCACGATTGTTACAGCCGAGGTGATGTGGAAGGAGACGGGATGGGGGACGATTATTTTCCTTGCGGCTTTGTCGGGCGTAGACCCCCAGCTCTATGAAGCGGCGCGCATGGATGGGGCGAACAGGCTTCGCCAGCTCTGGCATATTACGTTGCCGGCTATTCGCAGCACCATCGTGATTTTGCTTATATTGCGTCTGGGCAACTTTCTCGACACAGGCTTCGAGCAAATTTTCCTTATGCTTAATGCAATGAATCGCGAGGTCGGAGAGGTATTCGATACTTATGTATACTCCGTAGGGATCAGTCAAGGACAATACAGCTTCAGCACGGCGGTAGGCGTATTCAAGTCGATCGTCGGACTTATTCTTGTCGTTGTTGCCAACCGGCTTGCCAAAAAATTCGGAGAAGAAGGCATTTATTAGAAAAAAGGAGCGTTGAACTGCCATGCCCATCAGACAAAGCTGGGGGAGCCGGATTTTCGACAGCGTGAACGTCGTGCTATTGCTTGTTTTCGCATTGATTACGGTAATACCGTTCATTTATGTGATTGCAGGCTCATTTGCTACCCAGAAGGAATTGTTGACCCGCGGATTTATTTTGTTCCCGACAGAGTTTTCGCTAGACGCGTACAAATACATTTTCTCGACCCAAACGCTCGTCAGAAGCCTGCTTGTTACCGTTTATATTACAGTCGCGGGCACGCTGATAAACATTTTTTTCACCTGCCTGATGGCGTATCCGTTAGCTCGCAAGGATATGGATTTCCGCAAGCCCATCTTGATGCTGGTGGTGTTCACCATGCTGTTCAGCGGCGGTATGATCCCGACATTCCTCGTAGTGAAGGAGCTTGGCATGATCGATTCGTATTGGTCTTTGCTTATTCCAGGAGCAATCAGCGCCTTTAATCTGATTATCATCCGCAACTTTTTCCAGCAGCTCCCGGACGGTCTGGAGGAATCGGCCAAAATCGACGGCTGCAACGATCTTGCCATCTTTCTTAAAATCGTGCTGCCGCTGTCGATGCCAGCCATCGCAACCTTCTCCTTATTTTATGCGGTAGGGCATTGGAATACATTTTTCAGTGCGGTGCTCTATATCAACGACAACACCAAATGGCCGATTCAGGTGCTCCTGCGTCAAATCGTGATTCTGGCCTCGGGCGGCATCGGGGACTCCAGCGCCATGGAATCGGACTATGTGGCTCCGCCGGATCAAGCCGTGAAGATGGCCGTAATCGTAGTCTCAACTCTGCCGATCCTGCTTGTATACCCGTTTTTGCAGAAGCATTTTGCCAAAGGGGTACTGCTAGGTTCGGTTAAGGGATGAAGATATAATAGTAAACAATAAAAGGGAGGATGTAAGCATGCATCAAAAACATCAAACAAGAAAGCTGGCGAAGGCCGGGGCGTTGCTGGCTGTCATTGCGCTTGCCGTTACGGCTTGCGGAGGAAACGAGGATGGACAAGCAAGCGGCGGCAATTCAGAAGGACAGAAAGGGCCGCTCCAGTTGACCATGATGCTGCCGACGTACAGTCCCGAGCAAATGCCTGCGGGCAGCTCCGTATTGAAAAGGCTGGAGGAGAATACGGGCACCAAGCTTAGCGTATCCTGGGTTCCATCCTCTACGTATACGGATAAGCTCAGCGCTACCGTTGCCTCCGGCGAATTGCCAAAAACGTTTGTGGCGCTGGAGCCCAAAGCGTCTTATATCGTCAACGCCGCCCGTTCCGGCATGTTCTGGGAAGTCGGTCCTTATCTGAAAAACTACACAAATCTAAGCAAAATGTCGGAGCTCGTCTTGAACAACGTTTCCATTGACGGGAAAGTATACGGTCTGTACCGCGAACGCGATCTCGCCCGCTTTGGGCTGATGATTCGGCAGGATTGGCTTAGCAATCTAGGAATCGAGTCGCCTACAAACATCGATGAGCTTTACGAGGTCTTGAAAGCCTTTACAACCGATGATCCGGATCAAAACGGCAAGCCGGATACGATCGGTCTCGCCGTTGGCATGCAAGGGAACAACATCGCGGGCTTCAAAGATATCCTTGTATATATGGGCGGCCCTAATGAATGGGAGCTTCAGGACGGCAAGCTCGTTCCGGCCCATATGACAGAAGCCTATTTGAACACGATGAAATTCTACAAAAGGCTGTATGACGAAAAAATTATGAATCAGGATTTCGCCATCGTTCAGGACGGTCGGTCGGTTATGCACAAAGGTCAGGCAGGGCTGTGGATCGATAATATGCTCGACGGTAAAAACATCGAGGACAATATAAAAAAAATCAATCCGGACGCCAGGATCAACCTGCTGAACCGTATCGCGGGACCTTCGGGCGATCGTACTCGCGCAGGCTCAGGGTATCTAGGCATGTATATGATTCCGAAAACCAGCGTCAAAACGGAAGCGGAGCTGGAGCAAATATTGGCATACTTCGATAAAGTCTCCGAAAAGGATAATCAGAACCTGATGAAATACGGAATTGAGGGACAGCAATATACGATAGAGAACGGGGCATATACGCCTAGTTCAGATGCCAAGCTCAGAGCGGATATTACGGATGGCGGTCAGTTTATGATTTTGCAGGATCAGGTGGTCAATTACGGAACGGAGCTGGAGCTGCTTAGCTCGAAATTATTTCAGGATAACGCTACGTTTGCGGTGTCTAATCCGGCAGCGCCGTTCATTTCAAACACGGATATCGAGAAGGGCAAGGAGCTGTCCAAGATCATTGCCGACGCAACCGTGAAGTTCATTATGGGGTCGGTCAGCGAGGAGGATTGGCAGGGGGCGATCAATCAATGGCTTCAAGGCGGCGGCAGCAAGGTCATTGAAGAAATGAACGCCGAATACGCCAAGCTGGCAGGGTAATAGCAGACTGGCGGCGACGCATCCCGCATACGATAAAGCCTGAGCATGCAATCCGAATGATGAAGGTATCAGAAGCGTACCGGAAAAAAGCATACAGGGCGGGAAGGGCGGGCTAGCGCCAGCTCTTCTTGCAGCCCTGTGGATTCGTGGCTTAATACGGAGTTTTCTTGTACACTTGAAGGAATTAAAAGGAAACTGCCGATAGGAGGCATTATGAGATTCCGGTCCCCCTCATATTTATTAAAGCTGATGCTGTTGTCCGTATTTATCGGTACGCTTCCGGTCATTACGCTGGGTACGTTTGCGTATTTTAATGCCTCCGGAACGGTTCAGGAAAAAGTGGATGAAAGCAACAAGCTGCTCTTGCAGCAAATGCAGATGCGTACGGAACAAACGCTAAAAATGATCGATAATCTGGCCACGCAGCTGCTCCAGTCGCCTCATGTTGTCAGCGCGTTTAACCGAGCTATTTCCAACCATGATTTCCAACTGGTGCATGAGCTGTTTAAAGGCATCTCGCAGATTCAGACGTACGAGCTCGGCATTAAGGAAGTGTTTCTGTTTAGCGTAAATAAGGACTGGATCGTTTCAAGCAGCGGCGTCAACGATTACAGCTTCCCGGAGTTCAGACCTGTGCTCGAAGAGTTCTCGCGGAATGAGAAGGGCTCATTCTGGAGCAGCGGAACGGAGGAATTCCCCAATCTCATGCATCCCGTTTATTTTGTTAAAAAGTATCCCTTCAATTCTCCGAATCCGACAGGCATTATTTGCGTCGTATTGTCCTCCGGTGTAATAAGGGAGCTGGACGCGTTCTTGAACGGCAAGTTCGGAAGCGCCTTTATCGTGGATCAGCAAGCGAATATTATCGTACATCGCGATTCTGGAAAATTGGGGGACAATGTGGCGGAAGAGCCCTTTCTGCAAACGTTTATCAATACGAATGAGACGTTGGGCCAATACGCAACGAAGCGGAACGGCGAAGCCGTTACCGTCACATTCCGTAAATCCGCCTATAACGGATGGAGCTACGTCTCGGTCATTTCCAACGACCAGGTAAATGAACAGAATCAAATAATCGGCTGGATTACCGTGCTTGTGTGTCTTATTATTCTGCTCGTAACGCTTGTCGCGGCCTGGTTTGGCTCCAAAAAAATGTATAGTCCGATTCAATCTCTATATTCGACGCTGGCTGGCGTTCATACAACGAATGAAAGGGCGAAGCCGAGCGGCGAGCTGCAAATAATTGGCGAACGCGTAGATTATTTAATCCGCAATCAGTCGCTTATTATGAATGAGTTGAAGGGGCAGCAAACCCAGCTTAAAGAGTTTTTTATGCAAAAGTTGTTTAACGGCACCATTCAGCCTGCTGATTTTTCTGAAAAGCTGAGCCTTTACGGTTTGGAGAAGCCATGGCCGTCGATGTGTATGGTGGCTATTCAAATCGATACGCTTCAGGATACAAGATATGAAGAAGCAAACCGGGATTTGCTGATGTTCGCGATCAGCAATATCGTCGGGGAACTGGTTCTTTCCGAGCAAAGGCTGGAGCCGATTGTTAAAGCGGATTACCAAGTGACTCTGATGGGCTCGTCTCAGACTGGGGAGGACTTCAAAGAACATATTTTCAATTTGTCGGATGAAATCCAGAAGGCGATCTATCAGTATTTGGAAATTAAAGTCAGTATCGGGATCAGCCGTCCCTTCCTTTCGTTTGCAGACACGCAACAGGCGCTTCACGAGGCGATGACCGCCCTTAAAGCCCGCATAGGTTTAGGGCAGGAATCGATTTTGTTCATTGAGGATGTGCAGCCGCAGAAGAGCAATTTGAACAAATACCCGATAGCAGGCGAGCAGGCATTGTTCGATGCCATTCGGGCCGGAAACGAGGAGCAGGCTGAAAGCGCATTGAAGCAATTGATCGGCGAATTGTTTAAACCCCTAGCCCAGCATCGCGATTATCATTTATCCTTGCTGAGGCTGTTGATCGACCTTCTTAAGTTTGGGCAAGAATTGTCCATCCCGGTAGAGCGAATTCAGGAGGATGAGGCGTCGTTAATTCAGTCGCTGTTGAAGCTGCGAAACGTACAGGAGATGGAGGGCTGGTTCTGGTCCATATTCGTGCTGCCATACCTACAGGAATTAGGAACTCGCCGGGATTCCCAATTCAAGCATATTTCCGAAGCGGTAATAAATATCATTGCAAGGGAATTCGACTCGGCGCTTACGTTGGAGGAATGCGCAGCTCGTATCCATTACCACCCCCATTACGTGAGCCGAGTGTTCCGTCAGGAAACGGGCACTAATTTCGGGGAATATTTATCGCAATATCGTATTGATATCGCAAAAAAATGGTTGAAGGAATCCGACCTGAAAATTATCGAGATTGCTGAACGCTTGCAATATAATAATTCTGCCAATTTTATACGCTCCTTCCGCAAGCTCGTGGGTATGACGCCAGGGCAATACAGGGAAGAGGGATGATAAGCGAGGGGAATCGCCATGTGGAAGAAAGCGATCGAAACATGAAGGACCTTGTAAATCACGCGTTTGGATAAAAGAATGCTCAATGAACGGACATTGTGTCCACGAGACGGGGTGATATAATTAGCGATGGGCGAAATGATAATGATAATCAATAACGTTATGTTTCGTTACATTAGCGGTTTCATAGGGGTGTATAGAGAATGGAAGGACTCGCAAGATCGCGCAGCAGCATACTGAAGGGTGTCGCTGTTCTTCTTATTGCCATGTCAGCGCTCGCAGGTTGCGGTAAAGCACAAGAGGAGAAGCCGACTGCACAAGCGACGAATCAAGCAGAAGCGGCAGCAACGGAAACGCCGGCTGAGCAGTCTGAAACTAGAGTCGTCAAGGATCATTTCGGTGAAGTAGTCATTCCGGTCAAGCCGAAACGAGTAGCGGCGATTTATCTTGAGGATTATCTTGTTGCACTAGGCGTGGAGCCGGTGGTGCAGTGGTTTCATCCGACCTGGGGCAAACAGGACTATTTGAATTTAACGGCTCCCCAATTCGACATTACAGGGGATATTGAAGCGCTGCTTGCGGCAGAGCCCGATCTCATCATTTCGGATGGCTACGCAGATGCAACGATATACGAGAAATATTCCAAGGTTGCTCCAACCTATCGTTTAACGGACGATATTCAGAATGGCAGCGCAACAGAAATCCTTCGTATGGTTGCGGACCTTGTCGGAGAGTCGGATAAGGCGGAGGAATTGCTGAGGGATTACGATAATAAAATCGCGGATATGAAAACCAGGCTGCAAGCGGCAATCGGAGACGAGACCATTGCCGTTCTGCGACTTAATATCGGTGAAAAGGATCTCAACCTGCTAGGCATCAAAAATAGATTTGTTGGCTCCATTTTGTACAAAGAATTGGGATTAAGCGCGCCGAAGCTGGTGGCAGATATGGACAATTTTATCGATAGCATCTCTATGGAGATGCTGCCGGAGCTTGGAGCGGACCATATCGTTATTCTGACTTCGAACGGCACATGGTCATCCCCTGAGAATAAAGAGTCGATCGATAGTCTGATGGACAATCCAATCTGGAAAAGCGTTCCTGCCGTTAAGAACGGTCATGTCTATCAAGTCGATCGTTCCTACTGGCAGACCGGGGCTTTCTCCGCCAATTTGCTCAAGCTTGACGATCTGGAGAAATATTTGCTGCAATAAATGGCAAGGGCGCATCCTATTACGGAAAGAGAGTGTTTCAACTGTTTAGTTGAAATGCTCTCTCTTTTGTCGTTATAATGATTAAATGATAATGGTTATCATTTAATGGTAGAGGACGGGGTAACCGATGAACGAAGAGGGATTAAACAGGGCTATTTCGCCGAGCCTATTCTATCGATTATTCGGGATGAGCGATAGGCGGCTTGCGCCGCTACAGCAGCATAAAGCCTTAAAGAATGAGCGCTATCAGATCATGGTGGTCATATCCGGCGGAGGGAGGCTTCTGCTTGACAAATCCGGCTACTCGCTGGAGCGCGGCAAATGCTTTATCGTCAAGCCTGAGCAAGCCATTACCATCGCAGCCGGCGAGCGGGGGCTTGAATGGTATACGATATTTTTTGAGATGTTTCAAAAGGGAAACAATGATTTGCCAGCCGAGGAACATGAGTCAAGCCCCGCGTTTCCTTGCATTGGCGAGGTAGAGTGCGGGCCTTTTTCTCATTGGCTGGAACGGGTTGAAGGGCTGTATCGTTATTGTCAGACGGAAACGCGAGACGAGTTGGAGTGGTTTGATCAGCATATACGGTTCCAGGAGCTGCTTCGCCATATTTTTAAGCACAATCTCTCGGCTTCGCTTGTTGCAAGCAGCCGTCAAACGGTAGAAGCCACGATTGAGCAGCTGCACCGCAATTATGGAGATATTTGGACCGTAGAGAGGATGGCGGAGACCGCGGGCCTTGGACGTTGGCAGTACACGCGGCTGTTCAAAGAAATGACGGGCCAGGTTCCGCTGCAATACCTATCGGATATTCGAATCAGTCAGGCCAAGCATCTGCTGCAAGCAACGGATGACCGTTTGTTCGATATTGCCCAGCATACCGGATTTGGCAATGAATATTATTTCAATCGCCGCTTTAAACAGAGCGTGGGGATCTCGCCGGGACAATATCGTCGTCATTACCGCGAGGATATTCGCATATTCGCTCCGTTTTTGGAGGACTTCCTTTTGGCGCTCGGCATCATGCCGGCATTGCAGGTTTCGTACTCGAAGTGGGGGACACAAGCGTATTTGGGGCTTGATCAGGTTCCGGCCGTCGCGCTTACGAATCAACCCAAGGAGCCCTTGGACTGCAAGCTTGATTTTATGATGGTGGAATACGGCTTTTGTGAAAAATGGAATGGCGACTTCTTTGAGAAGAAGGTCCCGCAATATCGAATGCCCGATCTGGGCGAAAGCTGGCAGGACACTTTGCGGATCGTAGCGGACTTGATTGGCATCGGCAAGAGCCCAAAGGTTACGGAGGTCATTGATCAATATGAAAGAAACGCCGAATTGGCCAGAAAAAAGCTTTATGCCATTCGCCATCAAACCGTTGCATTCCTGCGGATAAGTTCAGATTCGATTGTCTTGTACGCAGGTCCGGACAGAGGTTATACGGGACCGATTCTGTATAAGGATTTGGGGTTGACGCCCCACCCGCTTATAGAGCAAGTAACGAGCGGCGCCAGAAGAGCGGAGCTGTCCCTGGAATTGCTCGCGCAATTGGATGCCGACCACCTGTTCGTCACCTGCGAATGTTCGGAGCAGGCGAAGCAGGATTTATACGCCACCTCTCTCTGGCAGTCGCTGCCTGCTGTCGTTCATAACCGCGTGTATGAGGTGGATTATCTTAGCTGGATGAACTACGGCATTCTCTCCCACGGTAAAAAAATTAATGATGTGCTGCGCGTGCTTGCTTGACGGATAGCCATGTTAGGCGGGTAAGAGCCGTACTGTATAGCTTCTTATTTTTGTGAGATCCATGCATTTTTGCATGGGTCTTTTTTATCTTTTTCCCTGGCGGAGAAATAAGTCCTTGGTAGTCTTGAACGGAGGACGGAAGCTGCGGGAGCGACAAAAAGGCATTAAGAATTTATGGAGAGTGATGATATGGACCTAGGAACAAAGTGTTGCTTTCACACATAATCATAAAAATCAACCTTAAATTGTAATAATAACCGCAAAATTGATTTCGGTAAATACAAGTAGGGATTTCGGTGACAGGATTTTACTTTTTGTGTTATGTTTTATTGGTTTGATCATGAGGAAATGGGTTTAACTTTTTTTGAATCAGCTTTGATAGGATTTAATATCCAATGTTTCATCCGTATTCCATTTGGGTACAAAACTACGATCTTATTTCCAAGGGGCATTACAGGCAAACCATTTTGAAGTACATACGCAAGCATGATCCCCGACTAAAGATGGCAATAATGCCGCAACAAGCGTTACCCCGCTATGCACAGCGTTACTCAACTCGTGTACAGACCACACAAAAGACGACTCAAGCGGTTTCAAGCAAGGAGAGGAGAGAGAGAAAAAGTGAGAGGGATAGAGACATCTGCAAAGCTTGCCGTTATTGCAAAAGATGGCAAGCAGGTTGATTTGCGCGACATGGAGTCGGAGTTGGAGACTCATCCGCTAGTTAAACGCTGTCGCATACTGGTAAAGCAAATAGAGGGCAGGCCGCTGCAAATTACAGCTTATGCGGAAAGTGATGAGTGGCTAAGTCTGGAGCAGCTTTTGGACTATACGAGTATGCCTGCTGATTTGTGTCCAACTGCGCTTGTGGTTCTGGACAGGCTGCCTGTAACGAAGGACGGGAATGACATAAATGACGAGGTGCTTGCCGCTCTGGAAGTTCCGGAGCAGCAAGCGATTGAACATATACGGAGAGAACTGCTGAAGCTTGATGGCATAGACGATGCCCTTCTGTTTCTCCGTGAGACTGCGTCTGAACCATTGCCGCTGCATCTGGCGTCAATTTTGCCGGAAGCCGGAGCTTCTGGCGCGTCTCCTTTCGGGCAAGGAAGCGACAGCCGCCAAGCAGGAGACGCCGCTCTTACTGAGATAGACCACGCACGCGTGCCTGCCCTTGTTAACGGCGGGGAATTGCTTCTGAAGGCTGGAGAACCGCTAACGTTATCCGATGCCTTGCGGCAGACGGCTGCTGTCAACGGACAGGCGGGAATGCTTCACGTCAGTCCCGACACTGCAGAGCCGGCGCTGCTCACATATAGCGAGCTTGTGAAGGAAGCAGGCAGGCTGGCCGGAGGCTTGACCGCGCTTGGCCTTAGGCCAAGCGATAAGGCTATCCTCCTGTTTGACGACAACGATCACTATTTGCGGATGTTCTGGGGCTGTACGGCGGCAGGGGTCATACCTGTCCCGCTTACCATTCCGAAGGTTTATGACGCCGAAAGCCATGATGCCCAGAGCATTCGCCTGATTTGGGAGCAGCTTGGCCGCCCTGCCATTCTTGCAAGCCGCCGACCGGCAGAACAATGGCAGCGGCTGTATGCGGACATGCCGGTTGTTGCTTACGATAGCCTCGCCGGCTACGAGCCGCTTGACGAATGGCATGCCAGCGCCCCCGACGATACCGCTATTCTGTTGTTCACGTCAGGCAGCACAGGGCAGCCGAAAGGGGTTGTGCAAACTCATCGCAACATTCTGGCCAGACAGCGCGCGGCGATTCAGACCGGGCATTACTACCCCTCGGACGTGATGGTGAACTGGTTCTCGCTGGAGCATGTCGTAGGAATCATCGCTTTCCATCTGCTGCCCCTCTATATGGGAGCTATGCAGGTTCATGCCCGCTCCGAATTCGTATTGGAGGAGCCGCTGCGGTGGCTGGATATGTTGTCTGCGCACAAAGCGACGGTTACGTGGGCGCCCAACTCGGTATTCGCTCTCGTGAACGAGCAATTGAAGAGTTCGAAGGGACGAGACTGGGATTTATCTTCTGTCCGGAGGGTCATTAACGCTGGCGAAGCGGTTATGAGCCATACATGCAAGGAGTTTCTGCGACGGCTGGCTCCGTATGGACTTGAGGGCAGCGCCGTTAAACCGGAATGGGGGATGTCGGAAACTTGCTGTATGACGATCGCATCCGAGGAGTTTAACGCGGATTCGGATATGGGGCTCGACATATTGGATAAACGCTATTTGGCCAGCAAAGCGGTCGAAGCATCCGATGAAGACAACCGGATCGTATTCGTATCGTGCGGCCATATTTACCCGGGGCTGTCGATGAGGATCGTCGATGAGCGGGGAGCCCTTCTTAACGAAGGTGACATCGGCAGATTTCAAGTGACGGGAGCGACCGTACTGCCGGAATATTACAATAATCCCGAGGTGAACCGCGCTTCGTTCAGCGAAGACGGCTGGCTGGATACGGGCGATATGGGCTTTATACGCGATGGCAAGGTAACGTTTACCGGACGGCTTAAGGATATCATCATCATCAACGGCATCAATTACCAGAATGCGGATATCGAAACGGCAGTCGAGCAGCTTGAAGGTATCGACGTTTCGTTCACCGCGGCCTGCGCGATTCGCGACCCTCATCAGCAGACGGACGGAGCGGCCGTCTTCTACTGCTCCCTGCTGCAGGACGAGAACGGGATCAAGGAGCAAATTCAGAAAATCAAACGGCATATTTTAAGCAAAATGGGGCTGTCACTGTCTACGGTTATCGCCGTTGAGCGTACGGATATTCCAAAGACGAACATTGGCAAAATTCAGCGCTCCAAGCTGGTCAAGCTTTACCAGGGCGGGCATTTTGCGCAGAGGCAGCAGCGTATGGACAGGCTGGAGCGAAATGATCGGACCTTGCCGGATTGGTTCTTCAAGCAATCCTGGGTTCGGGCTCCCTACGGAAAGCCGCAGGAGCTTGCCCCGCAAGGGAAGACGGATGAAGCGCTGCTCCTGCTGAGCAATGACAGGCTGGCCGCCGAGCATCTATCGCTGGAGGTCAACTGCATCGTGGTTGGAGCGGGCAAGAGCTTCCGCAAAATCAACAAGCAGGCGTATGAGATTAATCCGGGAGCCGCGGAGGATTACGACCGATTGCTCAGCGCTGTCGCATCGGACGGCTACCGGCCGCAAACGATTATTCATGCTTACTGCTGCGCCCCGCACGCGGAGCAAATCAGTTCCGCCGATAGCCTGCGCGTTATGCAGGAGCTGTCCGGCCAAGGTCTCATGCATCTTGTTCAGGCTATTGCCCGCTGGAAGCGGCAGAGCACCGATTTAATAGTGGCTACCTCGTATGCCTGCGCCGTTCGCCCCGGCGAGCCGATAGCCTTTGAACAAGCAACGGCGATAGGCATTGCCAAGACGATTGCCCACGAGTTTGAAGACATACGCTGCAAGCATATCGATTTTGACACGGTGACGGGCGAGCAGCTGGCTGCTGCGCTTTTGCGTGAATGCGCGACCGGCTATGAAGAGGTTTCAACAGCGTACCGGCAAGGAGCGCGCTTGCTTCCGCGGCTGGAAAAGCTCCAGCCGGAGGGGCTTAGGCAGGAAGCGATTCCTCTCAAGCAGGGCGGCCTCTATATGGTGACAGGCGGTTTGGGCGGGGTTGGCCGGCAATTATGCCGCTTGCTGCTGGAGAAATACGACGCCAAGTTACTGATCATCGGCCGCCAGCCGCTTGACTCTGCTCAGCTTGACGGGAGCGAGGCGGCGGAGGACGCCAGGGTCCAGACTTTCCGTACGCTTGCGCGATTCGCGAAGAGCGAAGGCCAGCTTCTCTATCAGACGGCCGATATCGGCAGCCTAGACGAGCTGGAAGCGGCGGTGAAGAAGGCGGAAGCGCATTTCGAGGCAACGCTGGACGGAGCGGTTCATTTGGCGGGAGTCATCTCCGAGCAGCTTCTTGCGGATATGACGGCCCAATCACTCCATGAAGCGGTCGAAGCGAAGCTGTACGGCACGTTCGCGGTCAATCGGCTATTGGAGAAGTATCCCGGAAGCCTGATGATCGGCACATCGACCGTGAGGACGATTGAATCCGGCATGAAGCTGGCCTCTTACAGCGCCGGCAATCAATTTGCGGAGGCGTTCGCCGCCTATCAGCGGCATCGCGGCATCGTCAGAAGCTATTGCCTGGCCTGGGGCTTCTGGGACGAAATTGGAATGGGTCACGGCCTGCTCAACAAAAGCATGCTGCTGGAACGAGGCTATGCGTTTCTAGACGAGCGAACGGGACCGTTGTCGCTATTGGCGGCGCTTGGGAGCGGCGAACCTGTCGTCTATGCTGGACTTGATGAAACCAAGCGTCATATGAAGCGGCTCGTCAAGGCGACGGAGCTTCACCCGCTGAAGCTGCATGCCTATGTCGGCGTATCAAAAGCAGCCGAGCAACAAGCCGAGTTGGAGCCAAAAGCGCTGGCGCGGTTCATTGGCAGCCAAATTCAGGTGTCAGGTCTGGAGATTCACATCTTGCCGGAGCTTCCTGCTGGAGCTGACGGCGAGCCGGATCTCTCTCTTTTGTGGCTGAAGGGGGCCGGCGGCGGTGCGCTGCCTGAAGCGCCGACAACGGGGGAAGAGAAGCTGCTCGCTGGAATTTGGAGAACAATTCTGCAGGTCGGCTCGCTGGGCCTGAACGATCATTTCTTTGAGCGCGGCGGCAATTCGCTTAAAGCGACGCAAATGGTTTCTGCCGTCAATAAACAGCTTGGCCTGCAGCTTGAATTGAGACATCTGTTCGAGGGAGCGACATTGCGGCATTTTGCTGACACGGTCGCTCGTGTGGCTGCCGACCATACGGCTGGCGCCAAAGCCGGCATCGGCAAAGCCGACTACGGCAGTGTCGCGCCGATGTCCGCGGCGCAGAGAAGACAATGGTTCATGCATGATCTGAATCCCGATCTTGCTTATTACAACAATACGATGCTGATTTCACTGACAGGCGAGCTTGATCCGGCTGTGCTCGCAAGCAGCATCAGGCATGTGGCGGAACGGCATGAAACGCTGCGCACCGCTTTCGGCGTTGAAGAAAGCGGTGCGCTCGTGCAGACGATTCATGCAGAGCCGGAGGTGTCCATGTCCGTGCTGGATATGGGCGAATGGGACGCTGCTGCGCGAAGCGGCAGGACGCAAGAAATCGTGCGAGAGCAATCGATGCAGCCGTTTGACCTTACCGTCGGACCGTTATGCAGGCATACGCTGATCAAGCTCGGCCGGGACGAGCATCTGCTCGTTGTCGTCATTCATCATATTATTTCGGACGGCTGGTCGTTGGGATTATATGTGAAGGAGCTTGCCTCTGCGTATGAACGGGCATGCGGCCGCGATCAGCGTACTTCGCCGTTTGGCTCCGAGGAGGTTCCCGGATGGGAGCGGCCGCTGCCGATCCAGTATGCCGACTATGCGATATGGCAGGCGGGCTGGAGTGCCGGCCCGGAAGCGAAGGAGCAGCTTGACTATTGGACAAGCAAGCTGGCCGGCGAGCTTCCCGCTCTCGCATTTCCGACGGACAAGCCAAGGCCGTTAACATCCGCTCATCAGGGCGGCACGGTCAAGCTCCGGCTCGATTCCGAGCTTAAGGCGCGCTTGCAAGAGCTGGCGAATGCACGAGGGGCTACGCTGTACATGGTTCTGCTTGCCGCTTTTACAGCTTTGCTTCATCGTTACACCGGCCAGCACGATATGATTGTCGGCTCCCTGATTGCGAACCGAAACCGTCCGGAGCTGGAGCCGCTTATCGGCTTTTTCTCCAACACGCTGCCGCTGCGTATCGGCGTTGAACCGACTGCCGGCTTTGACGAGCTGCTGGAGACGGTGAAGGAAACGGCGATGGGCGCATACCGGCATCAGGAGGCGCAATTCGACGCCATCGTTGACGCGCTTAAGCTGGAGCGTGACAGCCGGGTACATCCGTTATTCCAGATTTTGTTCGTGCTGCAGAATGCTGCGCCTGAGTATGCGGAGGCGGCAGGCTTACAGTGGAGTCCCCAGCTGGTCAACAATGAAACCTCGAAGTTCGATTTGACGGTGCAGGTGTTTGAAATCGCAGACGGGCTTGATTGCTTGTTCGAATACGACACAGAGCTATTCCATGAAGCTACAATCGAGCGGATGATGAAGCATTATCTTACCCTGCTGCATGCGGCGGCATCGGCGGCTTCCACGCCGATCAAGAGCCTTCCGATGCTGACAGAGGAAGAGACGCGGCAGATTCTTGAGGATTGGAATGACACGGCAACCGTATATCCTGACCATGCTGCGATCCACCGGCTATTCGAAGAGCAAGCGGCTGCTCGGCCGGATGCTCCGGCAGTGCTTTATGGCTCTAAGACGCTAACCTACAAAGAGCTGAATGAACAGGCCAACCGGGCTGCCCGCTTCTTGCGAAGCCGCGGCGTGAAGGAAGGAAGTGCGGTCGGCATTCTGGCGAAGCGCTCGGACAAGCTTATTATCGGAACGCTGGCGATTCTGAAGGCCGGCGGCGCGTATGTGCCGATCAACAGCGACTACCCGGTTGAGCGAATGGCCTACATGCTGGAGGATAGCCGAGCGGCTCTGCTGTTATCCGACGATCCCGAGCAGCTGCCTGAAGGCTTGCAGCCGGAAGTTATCCCGCTGGACGACGCACGCTTGTTCGAAGGCGAGTCCTTCAATTTGCAGAATGTCGCGAGCGGAGAGCAAGTGGCGTACATGATGTACACATCGGGCTCTACGGGCAAGCCGAAGGGCGTAATGGTGGAGCACCGCAGCATTGCAAGGCTGGTGAAAAACACCGATTACGTCGCGTTCGGACCGAACACCAGGGTACTGCAAACAGGCTCCCCGGCCTTTGATGCCGCCACCTTTGAAATTTGGGGGGCGCTGCTGAACGGCGGACGTCTCTACATGGTTGATGAGGAGGTGCTGCTCGATCCGCTGAAGCTGCGCCGTCATATGGACGAGCACGCCATTACGACCATGTGGCTGACAGCGCCGCTGTTTAATCAGCTGGTGAACGAGGATGCCGCCATGTTCGCCCCGCTGGACTATCTCATTATCGGGGGCGATGCGCTTTCCGCCAAGCATGTGCAGGCTGTTCGCGCCGTTCATCCCGCTCTGGAGCTGGTTAACGGCTACGGCCCTACCGAGAACACGACCTTCTCGACAACGTACAGCATTGGCGAAACGGTTGAGGCCGCGATACCGATAGGCCGCCCGATAGCCAATTCGCGCGCGTACATTGTGGATAAGCATCTTAATCTGGTTCCGGCGGGCGTTGTCGGAGAGCTTTGCCTTGCCGGTGATGGCTTGTCGCGCGGCTACTTGAACAATAAGGAGCTGACGGCGGAGAAGTTTGTGATCAGTCCGTTTGCAGACGGCGAGAGGATGTACCGTTCAGGCGATTTGGCGCGCTGGAGGCCGGATGGGCTGATTGAATACATGGGCCGCATCGACAGCCAGGTGAAAATAAGAGGCTTCCGTATCGAGCTGAGCGAGATCGAGCATGAGCTTGCCGCGCAAGAAGGAGTTAAGGAATGCGTCGTTATTCCGCTGGAAGACGGAAAGGGCGGAAAGCGGCTTGCCGCTTACATCGCTGCGGATGCCGCCGTTTCGCCCGACGTGCTTGTCGCGGCGCTTAAGCAGAGCTTGCCTGATTACATGATTCCTTCGTACATGATGAAGCTGGACAGCCTGCCGCTCAACCAGAACGGCAAGGTTGACCGCAAAGCGCTGCCGCTGCCGGAGGCTGAGCCTGTCGGCGATTCGCCGGGGCATATTGCCCCTCGCAGCGACCTGGAGCGAAAGCTTGCCGCTATTTGGCAGGAGCTGCTTGGCGTCGTGCCGGGAGTGGAGGACGATTTCTTTACGCTGGGTGGCGATTCGATTTCGTTGATCCAGATGATGTCGAGGGTCAGAAAAGCGGGCTATACGGTGGAGCCTTCCGTTTTCTTCCGGCACAAAACGATTGCGCAGCTGGCAAAGCTCCTTTCCGCCCAGCAGCCGCAAGCCACACCGGCCAGGGAAGAGCGGACTGCCGCAGGCGATCTGCCGCTTACTCCTGTTCAGCACTGGTTTTTTGAGCAGCAATTCGAGCGTCCGGAGCATTGGAACTTGCCGCTGCTCGTTACGCTTGATCGTCCATACAGCCCTGAAGCGCTGCAATTGGCCCTTCAACATGTGTGGGATTATCATGACGGGCTGCGGCTTATCTTCAGGGAGGAGCAGGGGCAGTGGAAGCAATGCATCGAACCGGTCGGGAGACAGCTTGAGCTGCTCGTTCGGGATGTAGACAGGGCGACGGAAGAGGAATGGGAGCTGCTGCTGCGCCGGGAAGGCACGGACATTCAGCAAAGCCTGAGCCTTCAAGAGGGTCCCTTGCTTAAGGCTGTATGCTTCAGAAGGCCTCAGGACAAGCAGCATCTGCTGCTGGCGGCGCATCATTTGATTATGGACGGAGTATCCTGGCGCATCATTATGGAGGATCTTCAGGAGGCGCTAGAGCGGATAGGCGAGGGAAGACCGGTGCGTTTGACCGGCAAAACCTCTTCATACAAGGATTACGCTGAAGCGATGGAGACGTTCAGCCGCTCGGATGCCGCGCTCGCCCAGCTTGAATACTGGACCGGCACGCTGAAAAGCGCAACGAAAGACTTTCCGCTCAGCAGGCCGCTGCAGCCGAATACGGAGGAGAACGCTGCTACGCTGCTGGCCAAGCTTGACCGCGAGCAGACGGGCCGCCTGCTGTCGGCCGGAAGCGCGTACCGCACCGAAATCAATGATTTGCTGCTTACGGCGCTGCTGCGCGCCTATCAGAAATGGGCGGATACGGATAGCTTGTATCTGACACTGGAGGGACACGGCCGCGACAACGTGCCGGGAGAGGTGGACGTATCGCGAACGGTCGGCTGGTTCACTTCGATTTTCCCGGTGGCGCTGCAAGCGGGGCGTCATGAGGAAATCGGAGAACAGATCAAACGCGTGAAAGAAACCTTGCGCGCGATTCCGATGAAGGGACTTGGCTACGGCGCGCTTGCCTATCTGGATGCCGGTCCGGAGGCGAAGGCCGCCTTGAGCGAAGCCAAATCGTCCGAACCGCTAATCAGCTTCAACTATCTAGGCAAAATGGAGCAGCGGAAGGATGCTTCCCTGCTTCTGGCAAACGAGCGCTCCGGCGTTTATCATAGCCCGTCGGCAACCAGAAAACATCTGATCGACATGAACCTGTTTATGGTGCAGGAGGAGCTCCATATCTACTTCACTGTTCATCGGGAGCACGCCGCCGGGCAAGCGGCCGCGCTGCCGGGCTTGCTGGCAAGCGAGCTTGTCAAGGTGGCGGAGCACTGCATGGAGCCGGAGCATCGCGGCTTTACGCCGTCCGACTTCCCGCTTGTGTCGCTCTCACAGCATCAGCTAGACCTTCTACCGGCCCAGGTCGAGGACATTTATCCGGTCTCTCATATGCAGGAGGGCATGCTGTTCCTTAGCTTGCTTAATCCGGAAACAACCGAATATTTCGGGCAAATTCATATGGTTCTGCGCGGCAGGCTGATTGCCGGGCATTTGCAGGAGGCATGGCAATCCGCGCTACAACGATACCCGATACTACGGACGTATTACCAGTGGGAGCAGCTGGATCGGCCTGTTCAAATCACGTTAAGCGAGCTGCCGTTGCAGATGAATGAGCTGGATATTTCGGCGCTGCCGGGTACGAAGCAGCAGGAGTGGATCGACGCCATGCTTGCGGAAGACCGCAAGCGGCCATTCGATCTTAGCCAGCCGCCGCTTATGCGCCTGCATTGCGTGAAACGCTCGGAGGATTGCTTCAGCATGGTATGGAGCTTCCATCATATTCTGATCGACGGCTGGAGCTTGTTCCTCATTCTTCATCATGTGATGGAAGCCTATGACGCTCTCGTTCAAGGCAAGCGGGCTGACGCCGCAGCATCCCGGCCGTACCGTGATTTCGTACAATGGCTGATGGAGCAGGAGGCGGACAAGGGCAAGTCCGACGCCTTCTGGCGCGATTATCTTCGCGGCTTGCCGCAGCAGGAGCATTTCTCCTTGTGGGGGCAGCGCGGCGAAGAGAGGCCGGATGGCGAGATCCGTCAAGAGAAGCTTTACTTGTCGCAGGATGATGTTGAGGCCTTCGAGCAGCTCGCCAAAGAGAAGAAGACGACGTTCGGCACGCTTATTCAGGCGGCTTGGAGTCAGGTTCTGGCTGCTTACACGGGAGAGCAGGACGTCGTATTCGGAGTCGTTTCCTCAGGCCGTGCGTCACAGTTCGACGACATGGAGGAAATGGCCGGATTATTTATCAATACGCTGCCGCTGCGCGTGAAGGCGGATAAAAGCAGAAAGCTGGATGAATTTCTGGCAGACATCCATGCCACGGCTTTCCGGCTGAGGGAGTATGAGGCGAGCTCATTTGGCGACATTCGCGAGGCTGCGGGTTTTCCGGCGCAAATGCCTTTGTTCCATACGATCGTCGTCTTTGAAAACTATCCGATTGATGAAGGCTTCAACCGCGAGGATCATCCTCTGCAGCTGGAATCCTTCGACAGCTATGAGAAATCCAATCATGATTTTTCGCTGATCATTATGCCGGGCGAGCCGTATACGATCCGCTTGTCTTATATTCCGGAGCGTTGGCAGGATGGCTTCGCTGCAAGGCTGATGCATCAGTTCGGCACGCTGCTGTTCGGGATGCTGAAGGCGGGGGTTGATACGCTGGCCGATCTCGCTCTTGTCAGCGAAGAAGAGTATGAGCAGCTTACGGCCATTTGGCCCCGCTGCACACGCGTCGAGACATTGTTCGAGGATCAGGCGGAGGTGTATGCAGGCATTAACGACAGCTCCAGACCAAACGAGCTGTATATTCTGGACGCGGAGCTGAAGCCCGTGCCGCCGGGGTTGCCGGGAGAGATTTATATATACAGCGACGACCTGCACGGCGATTGCGGCGAATGGGCCAACTGGATGCTGGACAACAGCTGCGCTCATCCGTTCGATTCAGGCGGCGGCAGACACATTTACAAAACCGGCGATATCGGTTACTGGACCGCTGACGGTCAAGTTCAACTGATTGATTTAATATAGCGGGAGGCAGATAGACAATGGAGAGAAGCAACCAGCGTACGGGTTCGACGTTAGTGCGCATCAATGGACGGCGTGTGGATGTGGCCCAGATCGAGGCTGCTCTGCTGCGCCATCCCGGGGTTTTGCAATGCGCGGTTATCGTTCATAAAAAAGGGAATGAGCAGGCGTTGATCGCCTGCTTCACCGCCCGTGAGCATGTGGAGCTCGAAGCATGGCTCACAGAGGAGATTATGCCCGGGTACATGAGGCCTCATGTTTTTGCGCAATTGGATGGCTTTCCGCTGCAGGAAGACGGCAGAGTAAATCGCGAGGCGCTTCAGCTTCTTGCAACGGACTCTCTGCTGCAGCTGGGCCAGTGGAAAAGCATGCTCCGTGACGGAGAAAATGAAGCTTTTGCGGTTGTGACAAGAGAGCGAATCATGTCTCCCGAGCTTCTTCACGTGCGCGATCTGCTGTCGCAAGACGAATTTTTCCGAGACGAAGCTGATGCCGCCGCAGCCGATGATGCGGCAAGCGAAACGGACGATGAAGACAGGCCGCTTGCCATTGTACATGGAGGAGAGCCGAGGGATGACGGACAAGCAGCCGTTATTTCGCAATTGCTGGATCGGGCCGCGGCCCGATCTCCGCATCGTGGCATAAGGTTTGTCGGCCGGCAGGGAGAAGAAACCGGCTTGACCTACCCCGAGCTGCTGCGCGAGGCGGAGCAAGTGCTGGGCGGATTGCAGGCTGCTGGAGTGGGACGGGCGGATCGCGTCATTTTTCAATTGGACGACAATCGCGAGTTTGTCGCCGCATTCTGGGCGTGCATCATGGGCGGGATCGTCCTTATTCCGGTCAATGTGCCGAAAAATCCGGAGGGCAGCGAGGCGGAAATGCTTGGCCGGGTATGGGAGATGGCGGGGCGGCCCGTCATTCTTGCCGGCAAGAACGGCATGGATGGGCTGCGCACCGTGGCGCGGGCTTGCGGCATCGGCGAGGATCGGCTGCTGGAGTTTCAAACGCTGCAGCGTTCGGCCGTCGCGGGAGAGCGTTATGAAGCATCACCCGAGGATACGGCCATTCTACTGTTTACATCAGGCAGCACCGGTACGCCCAAAGGAGTCGTGCAAACCCATGAGGCGCTCATGACGCATCAACGCGGAATGAATGAGCTTCATCGCTATACGGAAGAGGATGTGTATCTGAACTGGATGCCTCTTGAGCATGTAGGCGGCATCCTGATGTCCCATGTCAATCCGGTGGGGGCGGCTTGCTCGCAAATTCATGTGAAAACGGATTTTGTTCTCGAAAAGCCGGTTCGCTGGATTGAGCTGATGTCGCGCTGGCTGGCGACGACGACCTGGGCTCCCAATTTTGCTTACGCGCTGGTAGCGGATGCGATGGAGACATACGTGCCCGATCGGTGGGAGCTGTCCTGCCTGAAGCGGCTGCTTAATGGCGGCGAAGGCATCAACGACCGCTCGATCCGGAAATTTATGCGAGCCTTGGAGCCCTTTGGGCTGCCGCGCGACGCGATGAAGCCATGCTGGGGCATGTCGGAGACAAGCTCGGGAACGCTCTTCTCGTACGACTGCCATCTGGACACCTCGGACGGCGTGCATATTTTGGATAAAACCTCGCTTGGCGGGCGGATCAGACCCGCGCTTCGTCAGCAGGATCAGGCCACCTTTACGGAGCTTGGCGTACCTATCCCCGGCATGTCTGCAAGAATTGCCGATGAACAAGGCCGTACGCTTCGCGAGAACACGGTTGGCAAGCTGCAGGTGCAGGGCAAAGTGATCACTGTCGGCTATTACAATAACCCCGAGGCCAACGCAGCGGCTTTCACGGCTGACGGCTGGTTTGATACCGGTGACCTGGCGTTTATCCAAAACGGGCGGATTACGATTACCGGGCGAGCCAAAGACGTCATTATTATGAATGGCGTGAATTATAACAATGGAGAAATTGAAGCGATCGTCGACGAGCTTGATCAGGTTGAAACGAGCTTTACCGCCGCTTGCGTAGTGAAGGAACCGGGCAGCCAGACCGATAAGGCCGTTATTTTCTTCTGTCCGGTAGAGGATGAGGAGAATAAGGTGGCCGAAACGATCGGCTTGATCCGCAAAGAGGTAGGCGCCAAAACCGGGCTTCATATTGAGCATGCGATACCGATGAAGCGCGAGGATATTCCTAAGACGAATATTGGCAAAATTCAGCGAAGCAAGCTTAGCGGCCGGTTCGAGACAGGAGAGTTCCATTCGCTGCTTCGGCGTCTTGATCTTCAAGCGGGCAATGACAACACGCTGCCGCAATGGTTTATGGCCCAGCGATGGGTGAGCAAACAGGAGGCTGCGGACGTCAAAAAAGCTGGAGAAACCTGCTTGCTGCTTGAAGGCTCGACCCGTTTGGGCGTTCAGCTGTCGCAATTGCTTGAGTCGCATGGGCATACCTGTATCAGGGTGCAGTCAGGTGATCGGTTCAAAAAAGTCGATGAACGTCGATATGAAATGGATATGGCGCGGCCCGAGAATTTTAAGCTGCTTCTGCAGCAGTTGCGTAGCGACGGACATGAGTCGATGAGCTGGTTTCACCTTGGGGCGGAAGCGGGCGAGCGGGAAGAGAAGGCTTCGGCGCACATCGCCGCAGGGCTGAGAGACGGTCTGTTCAGTCTGGCTTGCGCCATACGCTCTGCAGCGGAGGCAGGGCTGGACGAGCTGCGATTATTGGCGGCTACCCGAATGGCGCAGCAAGTGACCGGCGGAGATACGCTGCAGCTTGGGGCGGGAGGCGTATCCGGCTACATCCGCAGCGCACAAGCCGAAATGCCAGGCATGAGCTTGACGGTGGTCGATTTGGAAGATGGCGACGCAAGCGAGCAAGCGGAGTGTCTGCTGCGCGAGTGGAGCAATGCCAAGCCTTCCATTGAGGCTGCTTACCGGGGAGGAGCGCGCTATGAGCCGACCTTGCAATGGAAGGATCTGACGCAGCATAGTCCTCTTGCGCCGTCTCCTATTCAAGCGGGAGCTGTCTATCTCGTTACCGGAGGCATGGGCGGAATTGGCGCAGAGGTCAGCAAACATCTCGCGGCGAGTTACGGAGCCAAGCTGGTGCTGATCGGCCGCTCGCCTCTGCCGGCGGCGGACAGCTGGAACGGCATATTGGAGCGAGACGAAGCAGGCGCGGAGCGGATCAGGTCGTATCTGGAAATCCGCGCGTTATGTCCGGATGTGTTGTACGCGGCGGGAGACGTCGGCGATGAAGCCTTTCTGGCGGAAACGGCGGCAGAGGCGCAGCGGCGCTTTGGCAGCGGAATAAAGGGCGTTTTTCATTTGGCGGGCGAGGGGAATCTGGAGGAGCATTGGCAGGACGTCGAGCAGCGCTATGTCCGAACGGCATCCACAGAGCTGCTGGAGCGGATGTTCAAGGCCAAGGCTTACGGCTCAGCAGCGCTGCACAACCTGATCAGCGAAGAGCGGGACTCGTTGTTCGTAGCCTTCTCCTCTGTGAACAGCCGTTTTGGGGCAGCGTCCTTCAGCGCTTATTCTGCGGCCAACAGCTTTTTGGACCACTTCTGCGCTTATCGGCAAAGCCTTGGCTACGGGCAAACGTACGGTTTGAACTGGAGCTCGTGGGATAATCTCGGCATGAATGCCAACCAGCATGCGTCCAGCGCAGCGGCGGGGAAAGGGTTTATGCCGTTGTCTCGCGTCAAAGGCATCCGCTCGCTGGAAATTGCCTTGCGAGTCGCTGAGCCGCAATTGTTCATCGGCTTGAATCCGGCCAATCGTTCGATAAGAGGCGATATGCTCCTTCAGGCGCCGGGCGAAATGGCAAGCGTGCTGTTCGTGGAGGCGGAATGGGCCAAGAGCGAGGAAGCCAAGCGGCTGCTTGAAGCGAGGCCGGAAGAGGCCGGCGTGGTTGAGCTTGCCGCGCTGCCGCGTACAGCCAAGGGAGACGTCGATTATGAGGCGCTGCTTGTACTGGTCGGCAGGTCCTCGGCAAATGAACGAGCGGACGAAGAGCCTTTGAGCGAGCCGGAGCGGCGATTGGCGCAAATCTGGAGCGACGTGCTTGGCGCTGCGGGCGTCGGTGCGAGAGACGACTTCTTCCAGCTTGGCGGGCATTCCCTGAAAGCGACGACACTGCTCGCCAGAATAAGCAAGGAGTTTGGCGTTGTCATTACGCTGCAGAAGGTTTTTGAATTTAGCGGATTGCGCGAGATGGCGGCGCATATTCAGGAGCTGCTGACGGCGCAGTCGGACGGGCAATCGCCTCGCGAGGCGAAGGAGAGCGAAGCGTCACCGGCCGGCGACGCAGCCGGACTGCGGAGACGGGAGCTTGGTTATCACGAGCTGTCCCATGCACAGAAACGCATCTATTTCAGCATGGAAATGGACAAGGACAGCATTGCCTACAACACGCAAGCCGCTTGGGAAATTAACGGAGCGCTGGACAAGCATGCCGTTCGTCTGGCCTTCGGCAAGCTTGCGGAAAGACATCAGGCGCTCCGCTCGACGTTTACCGTATTCGAGGAGCAGCCCGTTCAAATGATCCATCCTACCGTAACTATTCCGTTTGAATGGCTGGATTTGTCCGCGCTCTCGGAGGAGGAGCGCGAGCAGGCTACCGCAGCGCGAATACGCTCGGAATGGGAGCGCGTGTACGATCTGGAGCGGGGGCCGCTTCTGTTCGTTACGCTGCTGGGACTAGGAGCAGACCGGCACCTGCTTCTCGTTAGCCAGCATCATATCATCGCGGACGGATGGTCGCTTAGCCTGATGCTTAGAGAATTTGCGGAAACGTATGAGGCGATTTCCCAATTCAACATTCCGGTGCTTCCGCCCATCCACGTTCCGTTAACCGACTTTATAGCGGAGCAGAATCGCCAGGTCGCGGTCAACCGCAAGGATCAGGCTTATTGGCTGAAGCGGCTGGAGGGGCCGCTTCCTTCCCTGCAGCTGCCAACGGATTATCCAAGGCCGCTCGTTCAGAGCTATCGGGGGGCAACGGAGCTGATAAGGGTGGAGCGTTCCTTGAAGGAGCGACTGGAGCAGATGAGCAAGAGCAGGCGCTGCTCCATGTATATGACGTTTCTATCCGCCTATAGCTTGCTGCTTGGCAGGCTGTCAGGGCAGGAGGAGATGATTATAGGCTCGCCGGTGGCAGGCCGCAGCGCTCAGAATGCCCAGCAGCACTTGGGAATGTTCGTCAATACGCTGCCGGTGCGACTGACCGTTCAGCCTGACGAAACGCTGGCATCGTATATGGAACGGGTGAAGCATGCGGTGCTGGACGCATTTGAGCATCAGGACTACCCGTTCGACAAGCTTGTCGAGGACCTCAATCCGGAGCGAGATATGTCCCGTTCCGCCATTTTCCAGGCAGCTTTAAGCTACATGAATGAGCCGCTTGCGCTTGCGCTTGCGCATACGACGTTCAAGCAGCGGATGATTGAGTACTATGTAACAAAATTCGATATCACGTTAAGCATTTTCGAGCATGAGGATGCCGTCTCCGTCTATGTAGAATACAACACGGATCTGTTCGATTCGTCGACGATACGGCGTTGGTCCGATTACTTCCTGCGTTTGCTGGAGCAAATGGCTGAGGCGAAGCAGGCGGTGACGGTCGGCGAGCTGGAGCTGCTTGGAGCGTCCGAATACAGAAGGTTAGTCGTCGAATGGAACGATACGACTGCTTGCTGCGAGCGCGAGCCTTATATTCCGGCGATCTTCGAAGCTGTAGCGGCCAGGCAGCCTGAACGGGCGGCTCTCGCCCACGGGGACAGGCTGCTGACCTACGCCGAGCTGAATGAGCAGGCCAACAAGCTGGCCGCGGCATTGACCGGACAGGGAATCGTTCCGGGAGATGCCGTTGCGCTGCTGACGGAGCGCTCGGCGGAGATGATCATCGGGATACTTGGCATTATGAAGGCTGGAGCCGCCTATCTGCCTATCGATCCTGGAGCTCCGCAAAGCCGGATCGACGAGCTGCTGGCCGACAGCGGAGCCAAGCTTGTATTGACCCGCGAAGCCATCGATGAATGGCTTGAAAGCATGCCGGAGCGCCCGGAAGGCTGGCGGGTGAATCCGGTACCGCCGCAAGACGGCGATGCGCTTGCCTATTTGATGTACACCTCGGGCTCGACAGGCAAGCCTAAGGGCACGATGACCACCCATCGGAATATTGTACGTGTCGTCACGAATACAAATTATATTCGGATTGTGCCGGAGGATGTGCTGCCGCAGCTGTCCAACTACGCATTCGACGGCTCGACCTTTGATATCTTCGGAGCGCTGCTGAACGGAGCGAAGCTGGTGCTGGTGGATAAGGACGCGATGCAAGATGCCGACAAGCTGGCCGATTGCATGATCCAAGAGGGCGTTACCGTATTTTTCGCCACCACCTCCTTGTTCAATGCGATAGTCGATACGCGTCCCGATTGTCTCGCGCAGGTGCGCCATGCAGTGTTTGGCGGCGAACGCGCTTCTGTCAGCCATCTTAGAAAAGCTTACGCGGCGATGGGTCCGGGGAAGCTGATCAACGGCTACGGTCCGACGGAGAGCACGGTATTTGCCACGACCTACACGCTTACGAGCGATCCGGGCGAGCAGCTGCACATTCCGATCGGCAAGCCGGTTTCGAATACGCAGGTATACGTTTTGAATAGCCGAATGCAGGTTCAGCCGACCGGAGTAGCAGGAGAGCTCTACATTGCCGGCGACGGTCTGGCTAAGGGCTATTTGAACCGGGAGGAGCTTACGCGCGAGCGCTTCCTGCCGCATCCGTTCCTAGCAGGCGAGCGGATTTACCGTACCGGAGATTTGGCCAGATGGCTGCCTGACGGCAATGTCGAGTATCTGGGCCGGATCGACAATCAGGTCAAGCTTCGCGGCTACCGGATTGAGTGCGCCGAAATTGCCGAGGTGCTCCAGAGGCATGAGGCAGTTGGCGAATGCATCGTCGTTCCTCAGCTGGAGAGCGGAATTTGCCGGCGGCTGATCGGTTATGTCGTGAAGGAAAAGAACGGCGGCGCGTACGGCGAAGCAGAGCTTAAGAGCTTCCTGAGCAGCCGCTTGCCGGACTACATGGTTCCCGAGCAGCTGGTGTTGATGGAGCAGCTGCCCCTGACGCGCAACGGCAAGATCGACATCGGGCGGCTGCCTGCCCCCGAGAAACGTTCGGACAGCGTGCAAGGCTATGCGGCTCCGCGCAACGACACCGAGCGGCAGATTGCCGAATGCTTTGGCGAAGTGCTTCAAGTGCAGGAGGTAGGCATATTTGATTCGTTTTTTGATAGCGGGGGGGACTCGATTCGCAGCATTCAGGTTGTATCACGCTTGAAGCAGCGGGGCCTTCGGATCGATCCGAAACAAATCTTTATGCTGAAGACGCCGGCGGCGCTGGCCGAATGTGCGGAAAGCTGGGAATCAGCAGGAGCTGCGAAGGAGCGGATGCCAAGCGATTATTTGATTGATCTGAACGACGTTCAGATACAGGCCGGCAGCGCCAGTTATCCGGAGCACCTGCCCCGTATTTTCCTGGCCCCTCCCGCGGGGGGGACGGTAATGGGCTATATGGAGCTGACCAGCCGTCTGTCGGGAACGGCGCTCGCTTTTGGCTTGCAGGCTCCAGGGCTGTTCGACGACGAAGAGCTTCAGCTTCAGAGCTACGAAGAGCTGGTCGAGCTGTTTACCGAAACGATCATGGACAAATTCCGTCCAGGCGTCGATTATTTGGGCGGACACTCCATGGGCGGCCATATCGCCTACGGCATGTGCCATCAACTGGCGCAGCGCGGGCTTGCGCCGAAGGCGCTCATCATTCTGGATACGATTCCGGACGTACGAATGGAAACCGAAGACCGAGAGAGCATGTCCGAGGAGCAATTCAAGCTGAACGTGCTGAAGCACGGCATGGGCAATTTGATTGGCGTCGAGCAGAGCGCGCTGGACCCGCTTGGCTTTGCTGAGATGAAGCAGGTCATTTTGCAGGCGGCCCAGCGCGACAACCGCTTCCAGAGCTTTATGGACGACGCGTATTTGGACAAATATTTATCCAAGCAGATGCACGATCTGGTATTGTCGCAAAGCATCGTGATCGAGGAGAAGCCGCTGGATATTCCGATTCAAGTATTAAAAACGGCGGCCTTGCCGGAATATCTGGCTATCAAGCACAAGGACTGGCTGAACTTCACGACGGCGGGCTGCGAATTTACGGAAGTGCCAGGCAATCATATGACGATGCTCCAGCCCCCGCTTGTCGTCGAAACGGCGGAGCGGCTGAAGCGGGTCATTATGGGCCAAAGGCAAGCGGCTGTTTCTATCCCATTCTAGCGGAACGGCCTGCAGCGTCTGCACAGACGCTGCAGGCCCGCAACCGTGCAGGAGCGTAAAAATGGCAGCATAGACGATTGGAGCGCCTAGTTGCGCGATTTGTATTCGGGGAGTGAACGTATTGATTCAGATTGAGCAGCTAACAAAGGTCTTTTTTAATCGCAAGGGCATTCATCAAATCAGCTTTAACGTAGAGCAAGGGCAAATCTTCGGTTTTCTCGGACCGAACGGGGCGGGAAAGTCGACTACGATTCGCCATTTGCTTGGTTTTCTCAAGCCTGGCAGCGGGCGCGCGTCGATAGCGGGGCTGGATTGCTGGAAGGAAGCCGAAAAAGTAAATCGCAGCCTGGGTTATATTCCTGGCGAAATTTCGTTTATCGACGGGCTGACGGCCATCGATTTTCTAAAGATGCAAGCAGGCATGCGGGGAATGAAGGACACCACGCTGCGCGACAGGCTTACGGAGCGCTTTCAGCTCGACATCAGGACGCCGGTTAAACGAATGTCGAAGGGGATGAAGCAGAAGCTTGCGATTATTAACGCCTTTATGCATGATCCGGCCGTGCTGATTCTCGACGAGCCAAGCTCCGGCCTCGATCCGCTGATGCAGAAGACGTTCGTCGAGCTGCTGCACGAAGAGAAGGCCCGCGGCAAAACGATCCTCATTTCCTCCCATATTTTTAGCGAGGTAGATCATACCGCCGATATGATCGGCATTATTAAGGAAGGCCGCATGATTAAAATTGAGGAGATCGACAGCATTAAGGAGAACATGCTGGAGCAGTGCGTCGAGGTATTCTTCGAGGACGGGGAGGACGTCAGCTCGCTGCTTGATTCGCGGCTGGAGGTGCTCGAGTACAAGGAAGGTTTTGTCAAGCTGGCCGTCCACAATAATTACAACGAGCTGCTGCGGGCGATTTCGCCTTTTCGGATCAAGCGGATGGAGATGCCGAAGCTTAATCTTGAGGACACGTTTATGAAGTATTACAACCAGAAGGAGGAAATGAAAGCATGAGCTTGTCCTTGTATAAAGCAATGTTCAAAACCCATTCAAAGGCGCTGCTTATCTACAGCATCTGCGTTTTTGCTTATCTGGCGCTCGTTAATATGGCTTTTCCGATGTTCTCGGATTCCGATGAGCTGAATGCGATCTTCGATTCGCTGCCGGACGGACTGCTCACGGCATTCGGCATTACCGGGAGCTTAAGCGATATCAACGATTATATGGCGATGAACTTCTACAACTCGCTTTATTTGTACATATTGATGGCCTATACGATTCTGACGGCGGTCCAGCTCATGAGCAAATATGTGGACCGCGGCTCGATGGCTTATCTGGTTTCTACTGCCGTATCCCGAAGCAGAATGTGCTTTACCCAATTTGCAATTTTGTTTACCGGCTTATTGGCGATAACGGTGGCGGCCATCGTTGCAGGCTTGATCAGCGCTGCCATTTTTGCGGGAGATTCCCCGTTCGATGTGGGCGTATTTTTACAAATGAATGCGATTGTATTTCTAATCTTTCTCGTCGTCAGCTCCTATTCGTTCCTGATCTCCTCCGCATTGAATGACGAGAAGCAGGCGATGGGACTTGGCTTTGGCATAACGGTAGTATTCTACGCCATTGATCTGGCCAGCAAGCTGACCGCCCATCTGGATTGGCTCAGCTATTTCACGCTGTTCTCGCTTTATCAGCCGCAGGAGATCGCGCAAGGCGATTATCCGTTCGTGCCGGCCAGCCTGTTCCTGATTGGCGTATCCATCGTGATGGTCGCTTTAAGCGTAATGCTGTTCCGCAGAAGAGATCTGCCGCTATAGGGGCAGCCGCCATTAAAAATAAGCAAGGGAGAGATGAGCTTTGTACAGAGGAAAAACAAGATCGCCGTTGGCGGTCGTCCTGTTGACATTTATCACGCTGGGGGTATACGGCTTAGTCTGGATGTACAAGTTTTCCAAGGAGGTTATTATTTACACTGAAGATCCGAAGGCGAGCCCGGGACTGGACTTGTTTCTATCGATTATTATTTTCCCGTATATTATCTACTGGTTCTATAAATATGGAAAAATGGTAGACCGTGCGCAGGAAAAAGCGGGCCAGCCGCCGCGTGAAATGTCCGTCGTTTACGCGATTTTAACGCCTTTTGGCCTGTTTATTATCAACATGGCGCTGATGCAGCTGGACATGAACGCGATTTGGGAAAAAGACATGAGCGGCCAGCTGACCTTCAGCTAACGCTGCCTTTCTCCTTGTTTTCTTTGGCCTGACACAGGAAATAACTGCCTCCCCTCCATTTTTTTTGTACAATGGAGTTGCAGACTAACTAAAGGGGAGAGTGAATAATGGAATTGTATTACAAGGAATACGGCAATCCGGATGGACCGCTCATACTGTTCATACACGGAGGCGGAGTAGGCGGCTGGATGTGGGATAAGCAAGTGGAATACTTTACCGATTATCATTGTATCGTGCCCGATCTGCCGGAGCAGGGACAGCGTCTTTCGCGCCATCCCTTTTCCATCCAATACAGCGCGCAGAAGCTTATCCAGCTGCTTGAGCAAAAAGGAAAGGACAAACGGCTCATCGCGATCGGCTTCTCGCTTGGCGCCCAGATCGTGATTCAAATGTTGAGCATGAAGCCTGAGCTGATCGATCAGGCGGTCATCAATAGCGCATCCGTCCGTCCGCTCCCATTTGCCAAGCCGTTTATCAAGCCCTCTATTCAAATGACGTTTCCGCTTATTAAGAACAAGCTATTTTCCAAATTGCAGGCCAAAGCTCTTTATATCGACAAAGAGCAATTCGATACGTACTACAAGCAGAGCGTAAACATGAAATCGGATAGTCTGACCCGCATTTTGAAGGAGAGCTTGAGTTACAGGCTGCCAGCCGGCTTCGCGCAAGCAAGCGGCCGCATATTGGTGACGGCAGGAGCCAAGGAAAAAAGCACGATGCTGAAATCCGTTCATGAAATCGTGCAGAGCAATCCGAATTGCACGGGAATAGTGCTTGAAGGTGTCGGTCACGGGGCCTCGCTAGCCAATCCTGCCATGTTCAACAAGCTTGTCGACAACTGGCTGCGCAGCGGGGAGCTCCCGGAGCAGCTGCGGCGGATTCGATAGAGCCAGATCCGCTAGGCAGTTGCGTGCGGGAAACACTGCGAATCTGCTGGGAAAGGAGGGACGGGTTTTGAAAAAAGCTGCTCATAATTCTTGGCTGCACTGTCCCAGGCCGAATCCTGATGCAAGGCTCCGCCTCTTTTGCATTCCTTATGCAGGGGGCAGCGCCACCGCGTATTATAGCTGGGCAGAGCTGCTGCCGGACGAAGTAGAGCTGTACGCTGTGCAGCTGCCGGGAAGAGGCGGGAGGATGCTCGAAGCTCCGCTCAGGCGTGTCGATGAGGTTGTTGACGGGCTGCTGGAAGCCGTGCAGCCGTTGCTCGACAAGCCTCATGCCTGGTTCGGCCACAGCATGGGAGCGATGCTCGCCTATGAACTTGCGCAAAGACTGCAGCAATCGGCTGGTCATGCACCCGTTCATTTATTTGTTTCTTCTTTTCGAGCGGCGCACTTGCAGACCGGAAATGCCGGAAGGCATTTATTGAACGATACAGAGCTAAAGGCTTTGCTCAGAGAGCTGAACGGGACGCCGGAAGCGCTGCTGGACAATGACGAGCTCATGGAGATGCTGCTGCCGGTTATCCGAGCGGATCTGCAGCTCTGCGACATGTATGTTTGTGAACGTGCGGAGTCTCTCCGCTGCGGAATAACGGCTTTTGGCGGCGAGTCGGACGCTGGCGTTTCCGGGCAGGATTTGTCCGCATGGCGCGAGCTGACAGAGGGAACCTTCACGCAGCACATGTTCCAAGGCGATCATTTCTATCTGCAGTCTTGCGAAAGACAGCTGATAGCCCGAATAAACGAAATCATTGAGCGAATGATGAGTCCGCGACCGGCAGGCCAACGCGCCTGAATGCCCGCTTATTCAAAGCAGCGCCTGATGAGCGCATCCGGCTCGATAAACACGACTTGCTCGGCCGCAAGGCTTGCTGCCGAGCATACGGCGACCGGATAATTTCCGTCTAGCCGGAAGGTGGCAAAATGCCAGCGACGGCCGTCGATAACGCTTTCCGTTATAATTTTCCCATCCGCTACCGTGCTAAAGCTGTCCAGCGGATGCGATAGACCCATTCCCAGCGCTTTGATATAGCTCTCCTTGGCGGTCCAAACGGAAAAAAAACGCTCTTGCTGCCTGACGGCATCCTTCGCATCGACGATAAACGCATATTCGGCGGGGGCAAAAAAATGCTTGGCCGTATCCAGGTCGGCTTTTGTTATTTGCTCGACATCGATGCCGACCGGCGCATCGGAGATCGCGCATACGACCCATTCCCCGGAATGGGAAATATTATAATCCAACCGTATGGCGGCATCCGCAATTGACGGCTTGCCATATGGGCCGGCCGCAAAGCTGATTTCCCGGAACGGGACAGAGGAAGCGTCAGAGGCCAGCTTGCGGATCAGCATTTGTCCGATTAAACCTCTGATGCGGTCTTCTGCCTTTACGTATTTGAGGAGCCGCTCACAGCCCGGAATATGATGCAGCAGCTCTTCCAGACGCGACAGCGGAAAACTTTTGATCGAAACCGCATAGATTTGCAACATTTTGACTTTCTCCTGCTCCTGGTAGAATAGAATCGATTTAGGCTAGAGATTGAAATACATATGATTTTAACGCGCCTTCTGGAGCATTTCCAATAATAGTATACTATAGGCTCATAAGCCGCGGAACAGGAGAAGGAGGCATGGTCTGATCAAAGACAAGCCTTCTTGCTTTTTTATGAGCAAGACGAGTCCCAATTTCCTGATCCAACAGCTCCCGTAAATTTCCGGAGGGCATGAAGCATGGCCTGCCGATGGGCTTCAAGGCTATTTGGACAATCGTAGATTTTGTATTGCTTTTAGTTGTTTTCCTGAATGTTCCTGTCAGATTGGACGTCCTATAATTGAGCTTGTGAAACGCTTCCATTTCTGTTTCAGACGCTGTACAACGTCGGCTGAAGCGAACAGACTGCGAGCCTATACAGAATGAATAGGGCTTGTACTAACGGGTAGCGTTAACAAATCAATGAGGGAGGCTATACATGAGCGACACATGGTCTTATACCAAACGATCTTGGAGCAGACCGCTCGCGATTCTGCTCGCGGCGGTTCTGGCAATATGCAGCGTCACAGTTTCGCCCGGAAGGTCGGCTGCTGCAACGAACGAACTTCTTAGTACGAACAACTTGACGGTCAACGGTGAAATTGCGGAATGGACGCTCGACGGCGCCAGACCAGCGACCTTGGGAGACGGCAGCGCTTCCGGCGGGCTCGATTATTGGGACAGCAATCCGATCGACCTGACGATTACACATGAAATAACAGGACTCCCGGCGGGCACGTACACGATGACCGCGAAGACTTACGGGGATAAAGGGGAACCGGCCGGCGGCTCGGTCATGTTCGCCACGAGCGGCGGCCAGACCAAGTCGACTCCGATTACGTACGTCGGCAGCGCTTGGGGAAGTCCACGCACGTTAACGCTGGGGGACGTCATTGTGGGGGAAGACGGCATCGCGACGCTTGGGTTTACGCTAAAGTCGACGGGCGAGCATTACGGTTACCTTGACGAGGTGACATTTGCATTGCCGACGACCTCCGAAAAGTTGAAAACGATGCCGGCGAGCGCAAACCTGCGGCCTGGGAAGACGCAGCAGATCGCTTATTCGTTTCCAGAGGGAACGGTAGCGAATGTCACCTACTCCAGCGATAATCCGTTGGTAGCAACGGTAGACGCGAGCGGTCTCGTTACTGCATCCGGTAACGGTCAGACGACGATTCATGTCGCGCTTTCCACGGATGACGGCCTAGAGCTGAAAGGCAGGACGGATATTTTCGTATCCGGAACGATGCAGCAGTTGGGCCATGCGCCGCTCTACGTGAAGCCGGTGCCGGAGCTGCAGGGAGGCAAGCGTCAGGAGTTCATTATGGGCGCCGACATATCGACGGTGCTGGAAATACAGAAGTCAGGGAAAAAATACTATGATCTGAATGGCGTAGAGAAGCCGCTGATGCAGATTTTGAAAGAAAACGGTGTCAACTGGATCAGGCTCCGCGTATGGAACGATCCAAAGGACCCGCAAGGCAACTGGTACGGAGGCGGCAACACGGATAAAGCAAGCGTCATCGAGATGAGCAAGCAGGCAAAGGCAGCCGGCTTAAAGGTGCTCGTCGATTTCCACTATAGCGACTTCTGGGCAGACCCCGGCCGTCAAACCATGCCGAAGGCATGGGTCGGCCTCGACGAAGCCGCGTTGAAGCAAGCCGTGTACGATTACACTTACGACGTGGTGAGCGCGCTCTCAGACAATGACGCCATTCCGGATATGGTGCAGATCGGCAACGAGATCAATAACGGCATGCTGTGGCCGCTCGGCCGTACGCCGGCTGACGCCAAGAAATATATTGAAAGCGGGATCGCTGCGGTGCGTGCCGTTGAAACGGAAAAAGACAGCTCGCGCATTGGAATTATGATCCACCGCGCGAATCCGAACAACGGCGTTGAGGCGCTGACCGGCTTCTATGACAACTACGCCGATCTGGATTACGATGTGATCGGGCTATCGTACTATCCGTTTTGGCATGGTACTTTCGAGAATATTAAGGATGTCATGAACAACCTTTCCGCGACATTCGATAGAGATGTCGTCATTGCGGAGACCTCCCATGGCTTTACGGTCGAAGACGCGCCGAACAACGGACCTCCGGGTCAAGTGTTTAACGCGGATCTGGCACAAGTGGCTGGCTATACCGCAAGCGTAGCGGGACAAGCTTCGGCTGTTCGCGACGTCATCGCCGCCGTCGCAGAAGTGCCGGACGACAGAGGCATGGGCATCTTCTACTGGGAGCCGGCATGGCTGCCAGGTGCCGATACCGGTTGGGCAACGAAGCAGGCGGGAACTTATCATGATGAGGAGATCACGGCGGACGGAGGCAGCGGCTGGGCGAATCAAGGGATGTTCAACTACTTCGGCGAAGCGCTTCCATCCATTAAAGTTTTTAAACTTGTAAAGGCTTCGGACGATGAATACGAGCAGCCGGCAATCGTGGAAATACCGAACCTGACGATTGCGACCAGCGAAGGCACAAATGTACCGCTCCCAGAGACGGCGAGGGTGCTGATGGCGGATGGCGCTTACCGGAATATCCCGGTAACCGCATGGACGCCAAGCGCTTATGATTTTAATAAAGCGGGCTCTTACCAGGCTGTCGGTACATTGCAGGGCGGTGAGACGGTTGAGGCGGTCATCACGGTCGGTCCTAAAAACTACGTCGTCAACCCGAGCATTGAAAGCGAGGACATGAGCGCGTGGACGTTGCAGAATAGCAATCGAAGCCCTGAGGCGGCAAGCGCAGGAGCTTACTCGATTCATTTCTGGAATCAAGCTTTGGTATCGGTGAAGCAGACCGTTACGAATTTGCCGGACGGAACATACCGGTTGTCGATGCGCTCCCGCATCGGCGTTAATGCGGATGCGATCGGCGAAATCTATATGTATGCCGTTGCGGGGGATGTACGCAAGCAGACAGAGCTGAAGGCTTCGGGCTGGAGCACGTGGAACTTGAACGTTATCTCCGGCATCGAGGTGCGCAATGGAATCGCGGAAATTGGCGTAGTCGTGAAGGACGCCTTTAATGCGGGCGGCGATTTCGACGAATGGGAGCTGGTACGGACAGGCAATCTGCCAGGCACTGACTCGTCAGGCGAACCTGGTACGGGCCAGACATCGGTCCCTCCGGCGGAACAGCCGCATCGGAAAATCGTGACGAATCCGCAAGCGAACGCAGATGGCAAGATTGTCGTCTCGATCGCAAGCGGCGTGACACAAGTATTGCTTCCGGCGAATGCGGCGGCGATTGACGGCAAGAACGCGCTCATCGTTGAACGAGAGGGCGTTGCCGTCGAAATTCCGGGCGTAGTTCTTCAGGAGCTGCAAACGCTCGCGGACGGCAAGCTTGATGGCGCGCAGATCGCACTTGGCGTATCGGCGCTCTCTACAGAGGAGTTCAAAGCCTTGCTTGACTCTGCGAAGCGCAAAAGCGGCGCAGAATTGGCGGCCGCCGGTCAAACCTACCGATTCGAGCTGTCGCTCGTAGACAAGAATGGAAAGTCAACGCCGCTTCGGGAGTTTAAAGCGCCGGTTGCGCTGCGTCTGAACGTTGACAAGGATGCACATTCGGACTTGCTCGGCATCTACTACATTGCAGAGGACGGGACGCTGGAATATGTGGGCGGAACGCTCTCGGACGTTGCGCTTGAAGCGCAAGTAAACCACTTCAGCACGTATGCGGTTTTGGAATACCACAAGATTTTTGCTGACGTGGACGCCAGCTATTGGGCGCATGATTACATTCAATCGTTGGCGGCGAAACATGTCGTTAAGGGGATAAACGCCACGTCATTTGCGCCGGAGAAGATCGTGACGCGTGCCGAGTTCGCCGCTCTGCTGACTCGCGCCCTTGGTCTGAAAGCAGAAGGGAAGGCGCCGTTTAAGGACGTGAATGCGGGCGATTGGTACGCGGAAGAAGTAACGGCAGCTTACGAAGCGGGCCTTGTAAAGGGACGCGGTGGCGATCGTTTTGATCCGAATGCTCCGATTTCCCGACAAGAAATGGCTTCCATGGCGATCAAGGCTTACGAGCTCCGCACAGATCATAAAGCATCTTCTGCTGGTGCGGCAGGCTTCGCTGATGCGGAACTGATCGATGCCTGGGCATTGCCAGCCGCACAAGCGGCACAGGTTCTCGGTCTGATCAACGGCAAAGCGCAAGGCAAGTTCGATCCGCATGGTTATGCAACGCGTGCGGAAAGCGCTAAGGTCATCGCGCTTCTGCTGAAGTAATAAAGCGGAAGGCTAAAAACCATGACTAGCCAGGCAAGCTGGCACAACTAATCGCTATGAATCTAGCGAAAACGATTTATGTTTCAAGGGAACCCATGATGTATCTTATGGATGCATCATGGGTTTTTTATGCATATTTCGAGGGAGTGGCCCAGTTTTTTTGCCGTGTATTTATTTGCAGCGCTGTGAACGTCGGCTGATTGCCCGAACAGCGAAATGACATAGTTTTGGGTGAGCCAGGCAGACCAGCGCACATGAAAGCATACCCGAAGCCGCGCCAGGTTAAAATGATGTTAACATCATTGATGACGAAAGGGGATTTTCATTTCGTTGATATTGAAAGCGCTTTTGCATTACGATATCAACATGAACTGACTAAGGGAGGTTATCCTAATGAGTGAGGTTGCTGCCCAAAAGCAATCCCCCGGAGGGTTCCGTGTCAAGGTGCAAAGCTTCGGACGGTTCCTTGGCGGTATGGTGATGCCCAATATTGGAGCTTTTATCGCTTGGGGCTTGATTACGGCTTTATTTATTCCAACCGGCTGGATTCCTAATGAATATTTGGCTAAGCTTGTTGACCCGATGATTACCTATTTGCTGCCTCTTCTGATCGGCTATACAGGCGGTACGATGATTCATGGCACACGCGGCGGCGTCATTGGCGCGGTTACGACCATGGGCGTTATTATCGGCACGGATATTACGATGTTTCTTGGCGCCATGATTGTTGGTCCGTTTGCGGCTTGGGTGCTGAAGCAATTCGATAAAGCCATCGAAGGAAAAATAAAGTCCGGTTTTGAAATGCTGATCAACAATTTTTCATCCGGCATCATCGGCGGCCTGCTGCCGATTTTTGCCGCTATTCTCGTCTCCACTGCCGTATCCTTCTTTATCGAAGCTTTGCTTCATGACAGAGACGTAAATGCGGCTCAAAACCTTCTGAAACTAGCCATGTAAATATGGCAACCTATGGGTTAGGGACTAACCTGTAAGCTTGGGTAAACTTAGAACAGTAGCTCTATTGACCAAGAAGCAACCACCTCTTAGGTGGTTGGTAGTTCACGATGGTGTCTCAGACATTTACCGTGCTCAATCCATCGGGCTTTCAGCCCGTCCGACGAAAGTATTCGTTCAGAAGGTCGGCACTTTTCCATGCAAGGTCAGCGTTATCAAGGGCGATAAGAAAGTGAATGGCAAGAGCTCGTTAAGCATGCTTACGCTAGGCATTCAGCACAACGATCAAGTTACTTTGGAAATAGAAGGCGAGCAAGAGGAGCAGGCATTGGCGGAGCTTGGAGCGCTGTTGACGCATATTTACGAGGAATAGCAACAGCGCCAGCTACCGTATGACTATCGTAATGAGGTATGTCTCTATACGGCCTACCGAATTACACGCGCAAGGAGCAGTCCCAACAGGGCTGGTACGATAGAGGAAATTTCGCGTTTTGCACCCGAAAATCGACCATAAAAATAGATCAACCAGCAAAAAAGGTTGACCTAATAATGCGAAGACCTCAATTTCCACTGCGAAGCGGGAAATGAGGTCTTCTATTTTCGAAATAAATCGGCACTGTGCTGGTTTGAAAAATCATAGTTCGACGTTGGTCGTTCTGAAGGCCGAAGGCTGCTGACTAACCGTCCACTCCGTTTTTCCCCTTGGCCTTGGCTGCAAGCAGCGCGTTCTCCGCAGTGGAGAGAAGCTTATCCTTGTCAAGCGCTTGGGAGGGCTTGAGCGAAGCGACGCCGAGACTGACCGTAATAACCTCCTCGGAAACGCCCGGATTCATATAAATCTGCGCAGACGCGATAAACGCACGAATTCGCTCCGCGATTATGCGCGCCTCCTCGATATCGGTCTCGGGAAGCAGAACGGCGAACGATTCGCCATCATACCGGTAAATAAGCTCCATATCGAGTCCTTCGACGGCAATCAGCACATTGGCTACCCATTGCAAGCACAGGTTGCCGCCCTGATACCCGTTTATTTCGTTGTACAGCTTGAAGTTGTCAAGATCAAGCACGACAAGCCCGAGCGGCACCCCGGTATCCAGTGAAGCCTCCCATAGCTCATTCAAGTCCTCATGAAACCGCCGGCGGTTCGGCAATTCGGTGAGCGGGTCGGTATGCAGCATTTCCTTGAGCTGCTGCGCCGTATCGGCGAAGGATAACATCTGCTGGGAATTGTCCGAAACGTCCCGCAGCAGCGTAAGAACGGTAGCGGCTCCGTCGTTCACGACGAGAGCAATCGTAAATTCCAGTAGAATCGATTCGCCTAAATCGCTTGTGACCGTATGCTGAAAGGAAACGAGCGGCTCCGTAATGTTGCCTTGCTGAAACCGTTCCTTAAAGGAGGGACGGTCGATTGGCGAAGCAAAGCCGGCCCATTCACGTTCCAGCAGCGCCTCAGGCGAGCCCGTTTGCAGCAGACGGGCGGCACTGGCGTTCGCGTAGGCGATATGATCATCCTTGATGGCCAGGAAAGCGACGGACGATTGATTCATCAGGTTCAAATAGCGATTCTCATTTTCCTTGAACTGCTGGGCATGCATACGCGCCTTTTCTTCCGCCAGCTGGAGCTGTACGCGCGAGCGCTGGAGCGAGATCGCCCGCAAGTCCGCAAGCAGCCGGATTTCTCTATGCTTCCACGGCAATGACGTTGCGGCGACAACCTGCTGCCATTTCTCAAACGATTTGCGCGGGGACAGCCTAACGCCGTCATTTTCCTGTATAACGGCTTTTGCCGGATCGCCTGCCCACTCGACGACGCGTACAAGCTCGGGGCGAAACCACATCATGTATTCCTGATGGTCCTCCGACAGCGGCAAATACATCATTCCGGATGCCTCATGTTTATAGGGCTGAGCCTCCCCGTTGTCCAGGCTGAGCTGAGAGCTGTAGAACACATTGTCGTCAAGCCGCTGTACGGTCCACTCCTGCAACCGCTTAACGTCCGCGGCATCCGGCGTAACGCCAAGCAGCGACAGCTTGCTGCCAAACATGATGGCCACACCGGAGGCGTCCATTAAGGCGAGCAGCGCTTCTTGCTCGACCGACAAAGCTTCATGAACGCGCTCTTCGCTTAATTCCCCAATGAATAAGGTGGAGATATGATTGGCTATCGACTTCAGCCTGATCTCGGCCTCGTATTCGTCCAACTGCTGCCTTTGGTAGAATTCATTGGAGAAAAAGGCGCCGAGAAAATTGCACAGCTTGCGAACGCGATGCGAGACATATTTCGGCGAATAATGATGGCAGGTTATCAGGCCCCAGAGCTGCTGATCGTGTATAAGCGAAATGGTCATAGTGGCGCCAACGCCCATGTTATGAAGATATTCAATGTGCATAGGCGACACGCTTCTTAGCACGGACAAGCTTAAATTAAGCGGCTTGCCCGTCAGCGAGTTGATCGGCGGAATAACCTCAACCGGTTTGTAATGGACATCGACAATCGTCCGAAGCCAGTTTCTCAAATATAGCGCGCGCGCTTGCTTGGGAATGTCCGAAGCAGGGTAGTGGTGGCCGAGAAACGGCTCCAGACCTTGGTTTTTCGCTTCGGCAATCACTTTTCCGTTCCAGTTGGTGTCAAACTCGTATATCATCACTCGATCATAGCCGAGCATCAGCTTGATTTGCTCTGCGGCAATCTGGCTTGCGTCTATTCGATTCGCGGCTTGCTTAATGAGCGTAAAAAAGGTTTGAATCCATTCAAAATCGTTTAAGCCCTGGTCTTCCTCGTGCTGCCGGGGCTCAAGCTCCAGAATGAGCACGCCGTCGCTTTCATGCACTATGGCCGTAAATTCTACCACTTCGCCGTTGACCGGTAGATTGAGATGGCCATAGCGCAGCTGCGCCGTATCCGGCGTGCGGTCGTCGTATTCAAGCAGCTTGCGAAGCTGCGGCTCTCCGAGCACCTCCGTTACGGACATGCCAAGCAACTGCTCGGCGGGACGGCCAAGCAGCTCAAAGGCATTGCGGCTCGCATTCACAATTTGGCGGGAGGCGTCGTTTACAAATGCAAGCAAAACGCCATGCGGCTGAATGAGGCCGGGGATATGAATAGGCTCTTTGTCGCAATTGGTCAAATCGACCGATTCGTTGGCTATAAAATCTCCATCCGTAAGAAGTGTTCGATTCAATTGTCCGTTATGCAATCGATTGGACTGGTCTGGACTATTCACCTGCTTCACCTGCTTCCGTGTTAAAACTCATGTTCGTTGTCGCGTTAGCGCTCCAGCCACGTTCCAATCTTTACAAACGTATCGATTGCGGCTTCAAGCGTCTGGCGCTCGGCATCCTCTGCGGAAACCTGCTCGGTAAGCAGCGCTCCAAATTGCTGCCAGCGCGGGCGTGTATCGCCCCCGTAGCCGTTGAAATAATGCAAATTGCGCTCAGGCTCAAGCGGCAAATAGGTCTGAAGCTTGCGTGTAATCATCTGCCCGCCCAGCATAGAGCCCTCAAGCACATACATGCAGCCTAGCGTGCGCTCGAAGGTTGAAACATCAGGCAGCCGGTCGCATAAAGGCAGCGCTTGAATATCGGCTTCGCTTAACCCAAGCGCCAGCAGATCCTTCTCCAGACGGGGGGAGTGAAGGCGGGCGCCTATATCAAAGCCGCACCGGCTCCATTCGGGTCGGTTCTGCCATTGCTGCTCCAACGGATAAATAAACGTATAAAATTTCTCCAAATACTTGCGGTACTCATCTATTGTCAAGCTATTGTTCATGATGGCTTTGGCATATCTATTTTGTTCAACCTGATCGTGGTGGGGAGCAGTAGCTTCTTTAAGCTTCAACATTATGCTCATGGTCTATCAAGACCTCCTTTGAATGATAATGTTATCACAATTGACATGATTATGATAGGACGCTTTGGGCGAATAAGCCGCGATTTCCTGCGGTTTTACTGGATTTCCATTATATTTCAGAGCTTGCCTTTCCTGCTTCCGCTGCCGTGTTGGCCTGGAGTCACTGCTTAATTTAATCGACATCGTTCTGAACATTTTCACCTTACTGGCGGCTCATGGGTGTTTTATAATGTAAACGCATACATAATGTAAAAGGAGTGAAACCGATGAAGGGGAAATGGAAACGCCGGATGGCTATGTTGCTTGCCGGTGCGGTCGCGATGACCTATATGCCTGCGGGCGGCGGCGGACAAGCCGCGGAGGCGGCGTCAGGGGTTCCGGCGCCTATTTATAGCTGGGAGTTTGAAAGCGGTCAAGTAGACGGGAGGATGGTGCGCAATGCCGGCAGCGCCGCGGGGAGCGAGGCCTCCGCATCGCTGCATGCAGGCGCAGCCGTCGCCGGGGACAGCGTTCGGGGAAGCGTGCTGACCTTGCCTGGCGGGCCGGCCGGGACAGGAGGCTGGCTAACGTTGCCATCGACGCTGTACGGGCAGGTGGACGATCAGCTCACCATTATGATGTGGGCGAATGTGGCTCCCGAATCGGGAGCGTATACGCGGCTTTTTTCTTCCACTATCAATGAAAAAGGGCTTACGTATAACGGAGTCGGCAACTGGAGCGATCCCGAGTTTTCCTTGGTGACTGGCGGAGACACGTACAATCATCGGATATACACGGGGTCGAATGCCGCCGCGGCCGCCTCCTACAAAGGGGATGTCGTATGGGATGAAAGCATGTCGAAAGGAACGTGGCAGCATGTAGCGGTTTCCATGCACAAGAATGGAAGCTACAAGGTGTATGTAGACGGCGAGGAGCAGGCTGCTGGTTCGTTGTACGGCAGCAACAGCTCGGCGGGAGCGACGATGGCAAGCGTGCTGGACGCTTTTTTTCAAGCGGACAACCTTGCGGCTCTGACATTCAATGATTTCGGTAGATCATTGTATCAATCAGACGCCGATGTAAAAGGATCATTTGATGATATTCGCTTTTACAATGTCTCGCTTTCCGGAGCAGAAGTGAAGGCGGCTTACGATCAGTATTTTGCTCCCGAGCCGGATCAGGATTTGGCAACCAGCTACACCTTTGAGAGCGTGAACGGAAAAGAGGTTGCCAATGACGTGTCGGGCGGGGCCGCGGCCGTGCTTGGCGATGCGGCCTCGGTTGTAGTGGACGACGAGCGGGGCAAGGTTCTAAGCCTGCCGGGCGGAGCCGCCAATGCGGGAAGCTGGCTGACGCTTCCAGGCGATTTGTTCGCCGGGGTTAACGGCGACGACGGCTTTGCCATTTCGTTATGGCTCAAGGTACCCGCAGGAGCGGCGGATGCGAGCTATACCCGCCTGTTCGCGGCAAGCCCCTATGCGCTGGGGGGAAGCGAGCAGGGGTACAATCGCTGGATGGACCCTGAGCTGGCCCTTGTCAGAGGGGGAGGGGACTACAATGCCCGGCTGTTTAACGGCATCGCCGCCAACCGGGCTGCCGGCAACGGCGTCGATATCCATTTTGACAGAGGCTTCAAAACGGATCAGTGGCAGCATGTCGTGCTTACGATGAACAAGTCGTCTTATGATGTCTATCTCGACGGTCAGCCGGTCGCGAACGTTGACAATGCGACTATCAAGCGGTTTGCCGCGAATTCGATCGGCGAGGCTCTTCCTTCCTTTTTTGAAGCGAATTATCCGGCATCGCTCGTCAACAATGCGCTTGGCCGGTCGCTTTATACGTCGGACCGCAATTTCACGGGTCTAATCGACGATTTTGCCTTTTACAAGCGCCACTTGACGGCCTCCGAGGTTGCCGCTTTAAGCGGGATCGGCGATATGGGCGCGTTGAACGCGCTGATTGGCGCAGCGGAGCAGTTGAACGGCAGCGGCTATACGGAAGCATCCTACGCTCATTTGCAGGCTGCCCTTTCGGAAGCAATAGCTTTTGCGGCGGGACAGCAGCATCCCACGCAGGGCGCGATCGACGAGCAGCAGCGGAAGCTGCAGGCGGCGCTGGACGGACTTAAAGAGAAGCTGCCGGATACGCTGAAGCCGGATTACTTCTATTCGTTCGACGCGTCGGCGGACAATCAAGGCAAGCTTGCCAATGAAGGATCGGCAGGAGCCTTCGCCGCAGCTCTGCAAAAGGGAGCGCAGCTAAGAACGGACGCCGAACGCGGCCAGGTGCTGAATTTGCCGGGCGGCTCGAACGGGGAGGGCGGCTGGCTGGACTTGCCGGGCAATTTGTTTGAGGATGTGACGCAGGAGAGCGGCTTTACGGCGGCAATGTGGGTGAACCTGCACTCATCCTCCCATTCGTGGTCGCGGCTTTTCGACGCGGGCTCCGCGAATTACGGCTCGGGCAGCGCTCCATTCTTCTACGTGTCGACACAGAACGGCAGCGAGGTGAACACGGGCGGCGGCAAGCAATATATGAACGGGTATACCGTACCGAAATCGGCCTGGGCGCATGTTGCCTACACGGTGAAGGACGGCGTTCAGACGGCGTATGTAAACGGGATTCCGGTCAAAACGATGGAGGCGGACAAAGCCATATTTGCGCTTGCGCGGCAATTTGACAAAAATGCGGTCGGTCGCTCGCGCTTCAGCGCCGATCCCGATCTCCGCGCGCAGCTTGACGATGTGATGTTTTTCAAGAAAGCGCTGGATGGCGACGGCGTGATGACGCTCGTCGGCCAAGCGAACAATTCGATGCTGAGAAGCGTCGCCTTCGCCGGGAAAACACAGCAGGTGGCTCCGGGGACGCTGGAGGTCACGGTTCCGCTTGACGGCATCAGTCCGCCGGCATCTGCCGAGCAGATTACGCTTGCGACGGCTAATCCGGCTGCCAAGACGGCCCTGGTCAAGCTTGACACGTCGAGCTACAGGGCGACGGTTACATCGGCAAACGGCAAGATGACATCGGTCTATACGCTCCGTTTCTTCGACAACATTCGCGGAGCTACGGCCAATTTCAGGATGACGCAATCGACGGGGCCGATTATGCATGGAGCGAGCGGCTTCCTGTACGGCATCAGCGAGCCGAACGTACCGACGATCGATTTGCTGTCCCCACTGAAGCCCAAGGTCATCGTGCAGAAGGCGCCGGGAGGCTTGCAGCATCCGTCCGGAGACGGCGTGCGCATTTCCGACGCCGTGCTGGAGGCGGGTGTCGAGCAGATCCAGATTTATATTCAGGATATGTATTACCAGTGGCCTTATGAATACAAGGGGCTTGAGCAATACGAGGAGCTGGCCGTCGAAACGGTCTTGAAATCGCAAAGCCATGCGAACAGCGACAAGTTTGTTTACGTTATTTTCAACGAGCCGGATCAGATCTGGTTTGGCGGTAAAATGAATGATTCCGGCTTCTATCCGGCCTGGAAGCGAATCTACGACGCGGTTAAACAGGCAGACCCTGGGGCGCGTATCGCCGGACCAAACGTAGCGGGCTACAATGTCGCGGAAATCGACGGTTTTATGCGGTATTGCAAGGCGAACAACTGCATTCCCGACGTTGTGACCTGGCACGAGCTTCCGAACGACAACGGCGCTTTCGAGAAGAGATGGGATACGAATTACAACCATTACCGCAGTTTGGAGCAAAAATACGACATTCCTGAAAAACAAATCGTCATTAATGAATATGCCTGGTTTGAGGACCCGGGCGCGGCGGGCAGTCTGATCCAGTGGCTGGCGCGTTTTGAGGAGAAAAAGGTGTATGGCTCTATCGCCTACTGGCATTTGGCCAACTCGCTGAACGAGCTGGCAGCGGACGCCAACAAGCCTAACGGCGCGTGGTGGCTGTACAAATGGTACGCCGATATGAGCGGCGATACGGTGAAGGTCGAGACGAGCCAGGTGAAGCCTGACGGCATGTACGGGCTTGCGTCGATCGATGCGGAGAAGAAGACGGCTTATGCGCTGTTCGGCGGAGAGGACGGCGTACTGACCAGCTCGCTGAAGGAGCTTGCCGAGCACGAGGCTTTCAAGGATGCGGATAGCGTGCACGTGAAGCTGTACCGCACCAAATTTACCGGGTATTACGGCATGCAGGAAGCTCCTGTGCTGGAGTACGACGGAGATATGGCGCTGATCGATGGGGCGCTCGACATTACGGTAAACGGCGCAAACGCGCTCGACGGCTTTTTGGCGATCGTAACGCCGGCCACGGGCAAAACGGATGTGACCGCTCCGGCTTGGTCGCGGACGTATGAAGCGGAGCTCGCGGCGGTTTCCGGCGCGGCTACCGCATCCGGCGACGCAAGTCCCGTATCCGGGTGGAAATACGTTGACCGTATCGGCGTTGGCGACAGCGTGACCTTTGATGTAGACGTTCCGCAGGCTGGCCTGTACAGGCTGGATATTTATTACGGCAACAATGCCAGAACGGAAGGCGGGCGGAATCGCGCGCAAGGGGATCTGGCGAAGCAGAGCCTGACGGTAGATGGAGGCGCAGCGCAGGAGCTTGTGTACGCTTCCACGATTTTTAACGATTATTTTTCCAGTAAAACCGTATATATCGATCTGGCGCAAGGCGCGCATACGATCAAGCTGACGGGCAGCGGCGGCATGGACGCTTCGCTCGACAAGTTGGATCTGAGCTATGCGGGGGCAAGCGGCAGCGATCCGCTCGCGCGCCCTCAACGCTATGAGGCGGAGGAGGCGCAGCTCGCGCCGGGCCTAATCAAAGGCATGTCCGGCAGCGGCTTTAGCTCGGGCGGCTATGCGGAGGGCGAGGGCGAAGCGCAGTTTACTGTCGTTGTGCCGGTAAACGGCTACTACAAGCTGACGGCCGGCTATGCCGCCGATTCGGCCGCCAAGCTGAAGCTGTCCCAGCGAATCGTCCGGCATGCCGAGGACGCAAGCGCGGATGCCAAGCTGACGATCGACTGGAGCCCGCTCGGGGAATACGCGCTGGAGGCCGGGAATGAATTTCAAGCGGTGTCGGGAATCAGCGTCTACCTTGCGGCGGGAGCAAACGCGCTGCGGACGGTAAGCGACAAGCCGGTCAAGCTGGATTATTTGGAGCTGAAGCTTGACCGTGAAGCGACGGCGAATTCGACGACAATTATTGAAGCGGAAGCGGGTAAGCTGTTTGGCGAAGCGAAGATTGTCGCAAATGACAGCTTCTCGGGCGGCAGGTACGTAGACGGGATCGGGAAAAGCAGGGAAAACGGCCTGACGCTGACCGTTCAGGCAGAGTCTGCTGGCCGATACAAGCTGGCCGTCGACTACAGCAACAACGAGCCCGCTCCGCCGATTGTAACGGCCGAGCACCCGAATGGCTATATCCATCCGTACAATTCCGATTTGGTCGAGCGTTATGCCCAAATCGCCGTGAACGACGGCAAGCCGCAAACCGTGTATTTCATTAATACACTGGCTTGGAACGCAACGCGCAACGTTGTCGTGGACATCGAGCTGAAGAAGGGCGCGAACACGATAACGCTCTACAACGACAATTCATACCGGTTCAGCGACGTTGTCCAGTACGCGCCTTATTTCGACCGGTTCTCCGTTGCGCCGGCGGCGTTGTCCGAAGGCCAGACGACGGAGGAGCCGGGCACGAATCCGGGAGGCGGAAATTCCGGGGGCGGCAACGCCGGCAATGGCGGTGGAGCTGTAGAAGGCGGCAATCCTGTCCTTGTCATTGCGGACGGAAAAGCTACGCAGCTGCAAGGAAGGGTTACGCTTTCGGAGACGGCGGGACGGAAAAGCGTCCTTGTAGAGCTTGAGGACGACAAGGTGATCGCATGGCTCGAACAGAACGAGGTTCAAACGCTCACCATCTCCGCGCCGGAGGGCACTGCGGAGGCGACGGTCGTCATTAGTCCTAAGTTGGCAGCGGCGCTTGGAGAGCGCGGGGTCGATCTGGAATGGAGAGCCGGACGCGGCGTCTACGTGCTGCCTGCCAAGGAGCTTCGCCTGGAACGGCTGGCCAGACTGTTCGGAGAGCAGGCAGCGCCGGAGTCGGTCGGCATCCGCATCAGCGTGTCGGAACCGACGGACGAGCAGGCGCGCGCCTTGGACGCTGCAAAGCCAAACCATCTGGCCCTTGTGGCGGCGCCGCTTGACTTCAAGGTGGAGGCCGTTTATGACGGAGGCAAGGAAATGGCTGTTGTTCACACGTTTAGCGGCTATGTGCTGCGCAAGCTTGTTCTGCCGCAGGGCGCGGAGAGCGGCTCGGCCACCGGCGTCGTTCTGACGGAGGAGGGCAAGCTTGCCCATGCGCCGACGCGGTTCGTGGAAGAAAACGGCCGTATTTACGCCTACATCAGCAGCACGACCAATAGCTTGTACGCGGTTGTGTCCGGCAAGGTCTCCTTCGCGGATTTGACCCGGCACTGGAGCAAGGCTGCGGTTGAGCGGCTGGCTTCGCGTCTGATCGTCAGCGGCGTATCCGCTCAGTCGTTTATGCCGGATCGCAGCGTCAGCCGCGCCGAATTTGCGGCCATGCTGATTCGCGGCCTCGGGCTTAGAGGAGACGGAGCGGTACAGGCATCGGAGTTCCCGGATGTGGCGGCCGAAGAATGGTACGCATCGCCGGTCCGGACGGCCGCCGCTTACGGGCTTATGCACGGCTATGAGGACGGGACCTTCCGGCCGGAGCGCACGATTACGCGGGAGGAGATGGCCGTCATGCTCAATCGGGCGCTGGAGCTGGCAGGAGCAGAGCTCCCGGCCGCGAGCGGCGACGCTTTGGCCGCCTTTGCGGACGAAGCGCAGCTTAGCGGCTGGGCGCGCGGGGCAGCGGGAAGAGCGGCAACTGCCGGTCTTCTCCAGGGCTTTAACGGCAAGCTGGCGCCTAAAGCGCAGCTAAGCCGGGCGGAGGCGGCAGTCGCAATTAACCGCCTGCTCGTGCATGCCAAGCTGATAGATCAATAGAACGAATGGAAACGGTCAGCCGCGATATGCGGCCTGGCCGTTTCTTTGCGGTAGGAATCGACGCATCTCTGTCGAATTCAACCTTAGCTTTGCGATATGCAGCGGAAGCGAGGGGAGCAGATGAAATTTAAACGAATTCGGATGAAAATATTTTTGGCAATGATAGCGGCCGCCGCTTTGCCGCTGGCGATCTCATGCGGCATTATCGTGTATCAGACGGCGCAAAAGACGACGGAGGACAGAGCGTACGCCCACAACCGGATCGAGGAGGATTTAAAGGAGCGAATCGAGGAGTACAGCAAAGCGCTTCAGGAGACGGCGTACCAGCTGTATTCCAACGGAAGCCTCATTCAGAGCATTGCGCTGAACAAGGAGTTTTTAAGCGATAGCCGGACCTATGATACGGTGCGGGACATTCGCGAATACTTTTTTGACGTCTACTATCAGTCCCGTCTGACCGATATTTTGGGCATGTACCTGATTCGGCTGGACGGTCAGCAGATGGGCGTATTTTTCCCCGGCCTTCATCCGCACTACGATGACGCATATGCAAGGCGGCTGCTTGGCGTGATGGAGCGCTCGGACTACAAGCCCAGCATGCTGTTCGAATATAAGAGCGCTTACGGGGAGCCGGTCATGCAGTTTCTCTACCCGGTTCGTTATTTGGGCAACCCGGTCGGCATGCTGGTCATCGATCTAAGGGAGTCGGGCTTTCGCTCCTTAGTCGAGCGCTACAACGACTTTCACAGCGGACGGATCGTGCTTACCGACGCCTACAATCGGATCGCTTACGATACGGACAATGAAGCGACGACGATGCTGTACAGCGAGGAGCTTGCACAGCCGTACGACGTAGATATTGCCGTGCCGCTGGACAGCTCCGACTGGACATTGCGTTATTTTTATGCCAATGATCCCGAGCTGCTGTTCTATCGGGCGATGGCGTATGCGATGGTCGTAGCCGTCTGTCTGCTTGCCGTGCTTTTCTCGTACGGCCTCAGCTACAGCTTGACCAAGCCGATCGTCCATCTTCACCGAAAAATGGGCAGGCTGCAAATCGGCGACTACGATGCGCGCGTCGAAGTGAGCACGCAGGATGAAATCGGTTATCTCGGCTTTCAGTTTAATCAGATGGCTTCAACGATTCAGCAGCTGATCGAGCATGATTTGAAGCTTCGGCTAATGAATCAGGAAACGCAAATCAAGGCGCTGCAGGCGCAAATATCGCCGCATTTTCTATTCAACACCTTGCAGCTCATGTCGGGCATTGCCGAGGTGAACAAGGTGCCGGACTTAAAGCTGATCTGCAAAAGCCTCAGCCATATGTACCGCTACAATATGGACATTGAAACCGAATGGGTGCAGCTGCGCGAGGAACTGATGCACATTCGGCACTATCTGGTCATTATTAACAAACGTTTCTCGGGGCTCATTCAATCCCGAATCGTGCTGGACCCTGAAGTTCGGGAGCTGCGCATTCCGAAGCTGATTCTGCAGCCGATGGTGGAAAATGCCGTCGAGCATGGCCTGATTCCAAGCCGTTCAGCCCGCAAAATGATCCGGATTTCAGGCGGGCTGTCCAAGGAGCGCGACGCTGTGTACTTGTATGTGGCGGATAACGGCGCAGGTCTGGGAGAAGCGGAGCTTGCAGGTATTTCTCAGATGCTGGAGCGCAAGCGCGGCATGCAGGACAGCGAACGGCAATCGATCGGGTTGTCGAACGTGCACCGACGTATCGGGTTGATTTGCGGGGAGCCATTCGGGATCACGGTGCTTAGCCGCGAAGGGAAGGGAACCTGCGTGCTGTACAAACTTCCGTTGAAAGGTGTGGATACGTAAATGAAGGTCATGATCGTCGATGATGAGGCGACAGTGCATGAGCAATTGAAAGCGATGATTCCATGGGAGGAGCTTGGCTGGTCGGTCGTCGGCCACTGCTATAACGGCGAGGAGGCGCGGCTGCTGGCGGCAGAGCTGCGCCCGCAGCTTATTATAACGGACATTCGCATGCCGATCATGGACGGGCTAAGCCTGATGGAGTGGCTGAAGGACTCTGGCATTCCGGCGGAGGTTATTGTGCTAAGCGGCTACGGCGACTTTGAATACTCGCGTCCCGCCTTTTTGTACGGCGCGTTCGATTATATGCTCAAGCCGATCAACGAAGCGGAGCTGCTGCGCGTGTTAAGCCGCGCCGTTGACAAAATTCACCTGGCATCGGATGCGTTTGCCCTGCAAATCAAGGAGAAGGCTGTGCTGCATAACGGGCTGACGGTCATGCAGGATGAATTTATGACAAGCGTCTTCGATTCCTCGGGCATCGACGAGAATGAGCTGATCGTCAGCGCCGCAGAGCTCTCGATACCGCTCCCCGAAGCGTCCTATACGGCGATTGTCGTCAAGCTGTTCGAGCTGGATGAACGCATTCACGAGCGATATGCCGGGGACCGCAACGTTTTTTATTTTGCCGCGCGCAACATTATTAAGGAAACGTTTGCGGAGTCCGGCGGCGCGGCCGTTTTTCGTCCGTTGTCCAAATCCAATGAGTTTGTTGTGCTGTACAGCGGAACAGCCCGCGAAGCGGAGCGGCTAAGAGCGCTTGTCGGCAAGCTGCACCGGGCGCTTGTGCACTATTTAAAGGTAAAAGTGAAAATCGGGCTCAGCTCCTGCAAATCGCGGATCGCCAAGCTGCCGGAGTCCTACCGGGAAGGAGCGCTCGCGCTGGAGTCGATGCTGTTGAACGAAAAGGAATCGGTAGGCGCGTTTGGCGGTGCTGACGGAGGAACGGGATTGGCCCAGTCGGCGATTTGGAAGGAAATAAGCGCTCTGCTGGGCACGCTGCTCGATTTCGGAGCCTTGCGCGACGGCGAACAGCTGCGTCAAAAGGTAGAGGAGGCCTTCAGCGAAGGACAATTGGCGGTCATTAGCGGACAGGAGCTGAAGCATGCGGTGTCCACCCTGCTCGACAAAATCGAGGCCAAAGCGCCTGGGCGCGAGGTCGCGCTGCTGGTCGGCGAAGGCAAGAGCAGGCTGTCCGAGCTGAAGCTTCCGCAAATAAAGGCGCTGCTGCTGCGGATTATCGCGCATATGCTCGGGCAATCGGTCACGGATACGCGATCCAAAAGCGGCAAGCAGCTGATTGAAATTATTTGCGGCTACGTACGCGAGCATTATCGGACCGTCAGTCTCGACGATATTTCGCAAACCTACTACATGAACAAAAATTACTTCTGCTCGCTATTCAAAAGCGTTACCGGCGAAAGCTTTATTGATTACGTGACGACCATACGGATGGAGGAGGCCAAGCGGCTGCTGCTGGAAAGCGAGCTGAAAACCTATGAAATCGCCGAGCTGGTCGGCTACAAGGATCAGCGGTATTTCAGCCAGGTGTTCCGCAAGGCTACGGGGCTGCAGCCGACGCAATACCGACAGGGGCAGCCGAGGGCGCAACCTTAATATTTTCAACATCGGAGTGAAGAATGCGGCATACTCAGGGACAGCGTAGCATTTTACAATAAACAAGCAAGCATCAATAAGATAGAGAGGGGAAACACAAGCATGGCGGTCAAAAACAGGAAAAGAGGCATGCAGTTTCTGCTTACATTGACGACGGCTGCTGTAGTGGCAACCGGGTGTGGAGGAAATAACGGGGGCGGCGCTCCTGCGGGGAGCAATAACGGCGGGGCGGCAACCGCCGAGACCGAGACGGAAAAACCGGCGGCCAAGCCAGTCACTCTCGACTTCTGGGCGGCGCTTGATCCGAGCACGGACGAAGGAAAAGCGATTCAAGCGAAGGTGAAGGAATTCGACGATGCGCATGAGGGCATCGAGGTTAAGCTGCAGGTTATAACGTACGATGTGCTTCACGACAAGCTCGTTGCGGCGATTAACGCGGGGGATGCGCCGGATTTGAGCTGGGGGCTGGCCGAGTGGTTCGGCGAATTCAACAATTTTGACGCGTTGGCCGATCTGACCAGCTATGTCGACGGCTGGGCGGACAAAGCGAAGGTGTACGACAATGTATGGGATGCGCTCAAAATCGACGGCAAGGTTAAAGCGCTTCCCAATTACCTTGGCATTCGCGCCTTGCTGTACCATGAGCAGATTTTGAAGGATGCGGGCTACGATGCGCCGCCGACAACCTGGGATGAGCTGCTGGCGATGGGAGACACGGTCAAAGCGAAAACGGGCAAGGACGCGTTTGGCATTGCAGGGGCCGGCGTTCGTTCGCCGCAGGAGCTCATTATGTATTTGGCGCAAAATGACGTGCAGCTCGCCGAGCGCCAAGCCGACGGCAAATTCCGCAACACCTGGCAGGACAACCCGGATCAGCTGGCCAAGGCGACCGAGGTGTTCCAATTCTATCAGGAGCTGCTGGCGAAAAAAGTTATCCCTTCCGATTCCAAAACATGGGGCTGGGAAGAGGAGGATCAGAACTTTGTCCTCGGGCAATACGCGATGGTCGTCAATGGTCCATGGATCGAAGGACGCAGCTCCGAAAACCCGGAGGGCATGAAGGATGTCAAGGTGGCGGCGCCGATCTATAAAAACACGCCGGCTACCTTTATGGAAATCGCTCCTTTGTACGTCTACAAATCCGAGAATCTGGACCAAACCTGGGAACTTGCATCCTTCCTGATGGGAGCGGATTATCAGACGGCGGTTAACCCGTCGAAGGCGCCGCGCAGCGACGTCGTCAGCGAGACAGGCTGGGGCAAGGAGTTTATGGCGCTTGCCTCCCAGGGCGTCGTGTTCCCGACCGTATCGCTGGGCGGCATTACAAAGGCAATGGAGGATTCGCTGGCCCGCGCGATGCTGAAAAACGATAAGCCGGAGGATGTGGCGAAGTGGCTTTCACAGGCGGTAAACGACAGCCTGAAAGCGACGGGCGAGCTGAGCGGAAGCTAATGCAAAAGGCGGCAGAGAAGCAGACCGTCGCAGTAGATGAACGGCAGCATGGACAACCGGCAACAAACTGAAATAACAAGCTAGGGCAGGCATGGAGCAGAAGAAGGCGTAGCTGCGGCTAAGGCGTCCTTGACTGTGCCTGTCCTTTCCATTCCAACAAAACGTGGTGAGAGACAAATGGTTAACAAGGCTGAAGCGGCTGCATCGTTTGTGCCGGAGCCGGGCGCAAAGCCCGGAAGGCGCATGCATAAAGCATCGTTGCGTGAAAAGCGGATAAAATGGCTGGCGTACGGTTTCATCCTTCCCGCCGCATTGTTTTTTATAGTAATGAACGCCTATCCGCTTATAACGGTCGTATGGGACAGCTTTCAATTTAAAAATTTGATGAACAAGGCGGTTAGCGGCTTTGCCGGATTGAGCAATTTTCGCGAGGTCGTTGCGCATGAATATTTCCGTACGGCGCTTTGGAACACGATCGTTTGGACGGTGCTGTCGGTGGCGGGCGAGTTTGTATTAGGTCTCATATCCGCTGTAGCGCTGAACCAGAAGGTCAAGGGCCGGCTGCTGTTTCGTTCCATTATCATCATTCCATGGGTAGTGCCAATCGTGATCGCGGGCATGACCTGGACGTGGATGCTTACCCCGGATTACGGCATCATTAATTTGTGGCTGACGAAGCTGGGCATTATCGACAAGCCGTATTACTGGCTGGGCGAGCTGGATACGGCGCTGCTGACGGTCGTGTTCGTCAATATTTGGCGCAGCTTTCCGTTCTACACGATCAGCCTGCTGGCAGGGCTGCAGTCGATTTCCAAAGAGGTGATCGAAGCGGCTGCCATCGACGGCGCGGGCGTGCGCACCCGATTTTTCCGCATAGTCATGCCGCAGCTCAAAACGATCTCGCTTACCCTTATTTTTATCCACGTCATCTGGACGGCGATCAACTTCGACTTTATTTGGGTAATGACCGAGGGCGGTCCGCTGCATTCGTCGGAAACGCTGCCGATTATGATTTATAACTATGCGATGAAATCCTACAATTTCGGAAATGCTTCCGCACTGGCCTCCATGATGCTGGTCTTTATGATAAGCGGATTTATCTTATATTACATGGCTGCGAACCGCAAAAACAAAGGCTGATGCAGCAGGGGGAGTGAAACAAGATGCTAATGAGCCGCCGCAAGCAAAAGTGGCTGACTGCGCTAACCTACGCCGTGCTGCTCGGATTTTCATTTTATTGCCTGTTCCCGTTTCTTTGGATGCTCGTTACTTCGTTAAAGCCGAGCACCGAAATTCGGACGCTGAATCCGACGTTTCTGATCAGCGCGCCAACATTTGAGCATTTCCGCAATGTGCTGACCGGCTCGGCATTCCTTACTTTTTTCAAAAACAGCGTGTTTATCGCCGTGGTGACGACCATCGCGTCGCTGCTTATTTCGATCTTCGCCGGCTATGCGCTCAGCCGTTACCTGCGCTTCCGGGGAGTGAAGCTGTTCAGCGTGGCTATGCTGCTCTCCCAGATGATTCCTGGCGTGCTGCTGCTCATTCCGCTGTACCTTGTGATGAAGAACCTGAATCTGATTAACACGTACATGTCGCTTATTCTCGCCTATACGACGTTTACTGTGCCTCTGTGTACCTTTATGCTCAAAAGCTTCTTCGATACCATTCCGCTGGAGATGGAGGAGTCGGCTGAAATAGACGGCTGTACGAGAGTAGGCATCATCTTCCGCATTCTGCTGCCCGTGTCGCTGCCGAGCCTTGTAGCAACCTCGCTGTTCGCGTTTCTGAACGCTTGGAATGAATTTATGTTTGGCTTCGTGTTTATTAACGACGAGGCGCATCGGACGCTGACGCCCGGCATCAGCTTGTTCAAGGGCTTGTACCAGACCGACTGGGGCAGCATGATGGCCGCCTCCGTATTAAGCGTGCTGCCGGTTGTCGTGATCTTCGTATTCCTGCAGCGCTTCCTTATCGAGGGGATGACGGCTGGAGCGGTTAAGGGGTAGGAATGGTTGTTTCGGAGTCGCCCCTGTTAGGCGGCTCCGGATCTCCGAAATCTTTACATGCGGGCAGGGGCGACCAATGGGCTTGAACAGAGAGTCCAACCAGCCGTGAACTGTGACCCATAAGAAGGACACTTTGAAAAAAGTGACCCTCTTGTGGGTCACAGTTCAGCCGCTTGATGGGAGGGGGCTTTAAAAAGTGTGACCCGCTTCACGTGCAGGCAGATGCGTTGTCGGCATCTAGCCATGAACAGTCATCGCCAAATATGTTTGCATCTGATGGGTCGGCTACAGTAAGAAAAGTGACTAACTTCGTATGTTCGCGCTCCGCAAGCGCGGCCTGTAGTAAGAAAAGTGACTCATTCCACCGATTTGCGCTCCGCAATCGTGTCTACAGTAAGAAAAGTGACTCATACCGCCGATTTGCGCTCCGCAAGCGAGGCTACAGTAAGAAAAGTGACTAACTCCGCCAATTCGTGCTCCGCAAGCGAGGCTACAGTAAGAAAAGTGACTCATTCCTCCGATTTGCGCTCCGCAAGCGAGGCTACAGTAAGAAAAGTGACTCATTCCGCCAATTTGTGCTCCGCAATTGCGTCTACAGTAAGAAAAGTGACTCATTCCACCGATTCGTGCTAAGCAAATCGTGTCTACAGTAAGAAAAGTGACTCATTCCGCCAATTTGTGCTCCGCAAGCGAGGCTATAGTAAGAAAAGTGACTCATTCCACTGATTCGTGCTAAGCAAATCGTGTCTACAGTAAGAAAAGTGACTGTTTCCGCCGATTTGCGCTCCGCAAGCGAGGCTACAGTAAGAAAAGTGACTCATTCCACCCATTTGTGCTCCGCAATCGCGTCTACAGTAAGAAAAGTGACTCATTCCACCGATTCGTGCTAAGCAAATCGCGTCTACAGTAAGAAAAGTGACTGTTTCCGCCGATTTGCGCTCCGCAAGCGAGGCTACAGTAAGAAAAGTGACTAACTCCGCCCATGTGCGCTCCGCAAGCGAGGCTACAGTAAGAAAAGTGACTGTTTCCGCCCATATGCGCTCCGCAAGCGAGGCTACAGTAAGAAAAGTGACTAAATCCGCCCATTTGCGCTCCGCAAGCGAGGCTACAGTAAGAAAAGTGACTCATTCCACCGATTCGTGCTCCGCAAGCGAGGCTACAGTAAGAAAAGTGACTCATTCCACCCATTTGTGCTCCGCAAGCGAGGCTACAGTAAGAAAAGTGACTGACTTTTATTGCTTATGACAACTATAGATAATCTAATCATGGGGAATATTATGCTCCCAAACTTGCTCGCAACTTTAGTCGCTGCCACGAGGAAGGTTGAAAAACTGTCCGTTTTCTAGTTGCAGTACAAATTGCTGGAGCCATGCATAATAATCGAGCGCTTGGCGCAGCTTGTGCAGGTCTTGCAGGCAGCTTTTACGTTCATCGTCGGGTGTAACTATTGAAAGAATAATTTCTGAAAGCTCAGGAATGACCTCTTCGATTGCACTTCTCATCACATCAATTTCCCGCTGCAGCTTCATTGTAAAAAAATTGCGGAACGCCAGAAAAAAATCCGTTTCGGCTACATATAAGTCTTTTCGCTCCCGCTTTTCCTCCAGCTTAGTCACCATTTTGGATTCCATCAGCGATCTTACGGCATAGCTCATATTGCTCTTGCTCATATTCATGAGGTTTTTCATTTCTTCCAGCGTCATCGGCTTGTCCTCAAAATACATAATCCCATATAGCTGGCCAAAAGAATAAGTCGCCCCGTATAGATCCATCGTATCGGCGATGGCATTAATGACGGTTCGGCGCAGTTCGCTCCTTTTTGAGGCGGAAGCCTCCCCGCGCGCCAACGTCCCGTCGCGATCCGAGCTCGCGCCTTGCGCCCCGCGCGCCAACGCCCCGTCGCGATCCGAGCTCGCGCCTTGCGCCCCGCGCGCCAACGTCCCGTCGCGATCCGAGCTCGCGCCTTGCGCCCCGCGCGCCAACGCCCCGTCGCGATCAGCTTTCTCGCCATGCGTTCCGCGCTCCAAGTCGCTCCGGCCTTTGTCGTCTTTCATTCCGTCACCTGCCACTCTCGTTAGCTTCTACCCCTCATTATACTAAAACAGCCATCTGACCTAAAGCGCATTCGAAGCCGTGGTCTTTACATTTTTTTTAGGTAATGTTTACGCTGCGATAACCATCCTCTAACAAAACGATTGTACAATATTTTTTGTACGAAACAAAATTAAAGGCATAATGAACGGAATTTCTATAATCGTTAAATTATTTTTGAACGGAGGAAAATGGAATGAACAGGTTAAGGCTAGGCCGGGAAATACAGGCGCTGCTGTTCACGCTGCCGGCGATGGCGCCGCTCGCCGTGTTCTGGCTGTTTCCCATTGGTTATGTATTCTTTTTAAGCTTGACGGGCTGGGATTTTATGAGTCAGGACAAGCCCTTTGTCGGTTTGGACAATTATGTCGACCTGTTGCAAAATCCCGCTTTTTACGAATCTGTCAAGGTTACGCTTCTATTCGTGCTTGGGAATGTAATCCCAACTCTGACGGGCGGCCTTGCCTTGGCGGTGCTGCTGAATCGCACGATGCGGATCGGCGGCGTCTACCGGGCTCTGCTGTTCTCGCCATGGGTTACGCCAACCGTTGCCGTTTCAATCGTATGGTCGTGGATTTTCGAGCCGGAGGCCGGACTTGCCAACGCAGCGCTTAGACTGCTGGGGGCGGAAGGGGTTGGCTGGCTGCAGGATCCGAATTGGGCGCTGGTCGGCATTCTTCTTGTGACGGTATGGAAGGGAATCGGCTGGGCGATGGTGTTCTACCTGGTGGCGCTGCGCAATGTCCCAAGCGACATACTGGAAGCCGCGAGCATCGACGGCGCGAGCGCCGGCCGCAAGTTTTGGCAAATTACGCTGCCGCTCATATCGCCGACAACGTTTTTCCTGACGGTCGTACTCATGATCACGTCGCTGCAAGCGTATGACCAGATCGACATAATGACGCAAGGCGGGCCTGCCGGCTCGACGCGTACGCTGCTCTATCTGTATTATCAGTCGGCATTCGAGGCGTTTAACATCGGAGAGGCGTCAGCTGTTGCCGTTACGCTGGTCGCAGGCTGTGCGCTGCTATCGCTTGTATCGGTTACGTTAAGCCGCAAGTCCGTTCATTATTGATAGGTGGGAAGGAATACGAACAATGCTAAAACCAACGGAATTCGGCGTTTGGCTCAAAATACGCTGCTATCGCTTGTATCCGTTACGTTAAGCCGCAAGTCCGTTCATTATTGATAGGTGGGAAGGAATACGAACAATGTCTAAAACCAACGGAATTCGGCGTTTGGCTCAAAATACGCTGCCATCGCTTGTATCGGTTACGTTAAGCCGCAAGTCCGTTCATTATTGATAGGTGGGAAGGAATACGAACAATGCTAAAACCAACGGAATTCGGCGTTTGGCTCAAAATGCGCTGCTATCGCTTGTATCGGTTACGTTAAGCCGCAAGTCCGTTCATTATTGATAGGTGGGAAGGAATGCGAACAATGTCTAAAACCAACGGAATCCGGCGTTTGGCTCTGAATGCGCTGCTGATTGCTTTATGCGCCGTTATGGCGTTCCCGTTCTACTGGATGGTTACGAGCGGCTTGAAAACGAATGATGAGATTTGGCAGACGCCGCCTGCCTTATGGCCTGCCGCTCCGCTGTGGGGCAACTTTGTCGAAGCGTGGCAGAGCGCGAATTTCGGGCGCTATATGCTGAACAGCGTGACGGTTGCCTGTGCCATTGCGCTCATTCAGGTCGTAAATTCCGGCATGATGGCTTATGCGCTGGCCCATATGAGCTTCCGTTTGAAAGGTCCGCTTACGGTCATTATTCTCGTGAGCTATATGGTGCCTACGACAGCGGTATATTTGCCCGGCTACGTCGTCTTATCCAGGCTGCAGCTGCTCGACAGCTATGCGGGGCTTATTTTATCGAACTCGGTTAGCGTGTTTTCCATTTTTCTTATCAGGCAGGCGTTTCTGCAGGTTTCTCATGAGCTAGTGGAAGCGGGCCGTATCGACGGCGCCTCCCATCTGCGCATTCTCTGGACGATTATCGCGCCTCTGACACGCGCTTCGTTTGCGGTGCTGGTGCTGATCACGTTCATTGAACAATATAACAATTACTTTTGGCCGATGCTCATTACCAAAAATCCCGACTTGCAGCTGGTATCGGCGGGTCTGCGCAGCTTTTTTGTGGAAGGAGGTGCATACGGGCTGAAGTGGCCGCTCATTATGGCTGCCAGCGCCTTCACCATCGCTCCACTGCTGCTGCTGTTCTTATTCACGCAAAAAACGATTATGTCCAGCGTCAACTTCTCGGCGGGTGTTAACAAAGGATAGGCAAGCGTAGAGAAACGATATGAAACCAATGGAGGCTTAACGATGAACGTGATGAAAAAAGGTATGGCGATTACGCTAGTTTCAAGCTTTGCGCTGCTGGCTGCATGCGGCTCGAATACGGCAACGAACTCGCAAGGAGCGGGCAATGCGACCAATTCGGCGGAAACTGCCGCTCCGGAGCAGACGGCGGCGGCCGAGCCGGTCAAAATCGAATTCTGGTACGGGCTTGGCGGCAACCTTGGCGACAATATGAAAAAGCTGATCGACCAATTCAACGCCTCGCAGTCGGAGGTTATCGTACAAGGCATCGTACAGGCGGATTATTCCGAAACGGAGCAAAAGCTGCAAGCGGCAATCGCGGCAAACAAGGTTCCGGCAGCGGTTCTGTCAGCCAATGCCGATTGGGCGCGCAAAGGCTATTATGCTGAGCTTGACGGTATGATGGCAGCGGCGACGGATTTGAATCCGGATGATTTTGTCCCTACCTTTATCGAACAGGGGCAAGTGGACGGAAAGCAATTTTTCCTGCCGATGTACGGTACGACCCAGGTCATGTACTACCGCAAGGACGCATTAGAGAAAAGCGGCATTAAAGCCGAGGATTTGACCACCTGGGAGGCGCTGGCTGCGGCTGCGGCCCAAATGACCGTGAAGGAAGGAGACAAAACGACGTTCTATGGCTGGGAGCCGATGTGGGGCCGCGAGAATATGATGGATGCGGTATTCAGCAAGGGAGGCTCCGTGCTAAGCGAGGACGGCAAAACGGTGCTCGTCGATTCACCGGAATGGGTAGAAACATGGGAGCTGTTCCGCAAGTGGATTCATGAGGATCAAATTATGCGTATCCACTCCGGCGGCCAAGGCTGGGAATATTGGTACAAAACGATCGATGATGTCATGAAAGGCAAGGCGGCAGGCTATACCGGCTCAAGCGGCGATCAGGGCGATCTTGATTTCACTCAGCTGGCGGCAATGGAGCAGCCGGGCTGGGAAGGCGTTGGCGACGGAAAAGGCAAGCCGGTAGCAAACGGCATTATGGCCGGCATCCCGGCGAAAGCGAGCAAGGAGCAGCAGGAAGCCGCGTTTAAATGGCTGACTTATTTCAGCAACACGGAGAATACGGCTTTCTGGTCGATGAACACCGGCTATATCGCCGTGCGCGAATCGGCTCTGGAGGACCCTGAATTTAAAGCGTTCGGCGAAGCCAACCCGCAAAGCCGCGTGCCGTTGATGCAAGCTTCCCATGCGAGCAAGCCGTTTATCGATCCGACAGGCGGCAAAATTACCGATGCGCTGACGATCGCTGCCGACAAGGTGCAGATTGGCAACAAGCCTGCAGCCGAAGCGCTTAAAGAAGCAAAGGAAGCAGCTCAAAAAGCGCTCGACGCTATCGCCAAATAGGGGATTACAGCCCGATTAGGCAAACGCAGCGGCCCCACTCGGCACACAATGCCTGGGGCCGCTTGATGCGAAGGAGAGGTGGGGCAAATGGCAAAGCTCGCCGTGCGCGGTGAAATGGTTGAAGTAGAAGCGATTTTGCTGGATAAGGATGGCACGCTTCTGGATTTTGTTTCCATGTGGGGATTTTGGAGCATGCGCGTGATCGCCGCATTCGGGCAGGAGCTGGAGCGGCGCGGCTTGCCAAGCATAAGCGAGGACAGCATCCCTGCCCTATGGGGAACTCGGCATGACGCAGCAGGGAGCATCGTCGGCTACGATCGCAATGGTCCGCTAGCGATGGGAACGATGGCGGATCTATACGCGGTGCTGGCATGGCAAGGCTACCGTGCGGGCATGTCATGGGCCGACGCCCGGGCTGCGGCGATCCGCTGCGGAGCCGAGGCGGAAACGGCGCTGGAGAAGGAGCGCCCGGCTCGTCTGCTTCCGGGCGTACAGGCGTTTCTTGACGCCTGCGCAGGCAGAGGCCTGCCGCTGGCCGTAGTGACGGCGGACGAGACGGAGGCGGCGCTTCGGCATCTGGAATGGCTGGGCATTCGCGAGTATTTTGCCGTCGTCATCGGAACGGATCAGGTGGAGCGCGGCAAGCCGTTTGGCGATATGGCTGAGCTTGCATGCGCAAGACTCGGCGTTTCGCCCGCGCGGGCAGCCGTTATCGGCGATACGAACGGCGATATGCTGATGGCTCGCGCGGCAGGCTCGGCCGTGCGAATCGCGCTTGCAAGCGGCAGCGCCGGCTATCCCGATGCAAGTTATATGATTACAGGCTACGAGGAGATGCAGTTGGGAGGCTAGCGCAATTGAAAGGGATGAACGGAAGCGAGCTTGGCTGGCTGTTTCTTGGGTTTGCCATCATGCTGGAGCTAAGCGGCACGCTGTCGATGAGATTGTCGGAGGGCTTTACGAGATTGTGGCCCTCCGTGCTTATGTTTTTATTTTACGGCATCAGCTTTACTTGCTTGAATTATGCGCTCAGGTATATGGATATGAGCATTGCTTACGCTACATGGTCCGGTGTCGGCATCGTCCTGATTTCGGCGGCGGGCATGTGGTTGTTTCATGAGCGTTTGTCGCTTACCTCGATGCTGTGGATGCTTGTCATCGTCGTAGGGGTGGTTGGATTAAACATGAGCTCCAAAGCGCATTCATAATGCCTGACGGCAATTAGAAAAGGGGGAAACGTAACGATGGCAAATGAACGGAATTGGGAGCGTAACATGGGCCCGCATACGGAAGGCGAAGCTGGACAGGGGTATGACGCTGGCAGAGAGGAAATGCTCGCTTCGTTTCAAATTATTTCAGATACCCATATCCGCTCGGACGACGAGCATTTGTACAACAAGCATCTTCGGCTTGCGCTGGAGGATATTTCATCAAGCGAATACGCTTCGGTTAGCTGCGGAATTATGCATGTCGGCGATATAACCGATCACGGATTAATTGAGGAGTATGAGGCGCTCGCCCGTATTTTGCGCGATTACGAGGAGCGTATTCCCGCCATCCGTTATACGGTCGGCAATCATGATGTGGCGCTTGGCAAGTGGGCGTACCGAATGGAGGGCTACGCATCCGTAAGCGGACTTAGCAGCACATACCACGACCATTGGATTAACGGCTATCATTTTATTTTTATCGGAACGGAAAAGGGGCTTGAGCGATTTGCCAGCCTGTCGGACGAGCAGCTGGCCTGGCTCGACGGTAAGTTAAGCGAAGCAGCGGAGTCCGGCAAGCCCAAGTTTGTTTTTCTGCACCAGCCGATGAAAAATACGGTTGCAGGCTCGCTGGAGGCGCAAGCCTGGTTTGGCGTAGAGCAGGATGAGGAACTGCGCGCGGTCATGCTTCGCCATCCGAATACGCTGTTGTTTTCCGGGCATACTCACTGGCATATGCAGGCCGCACATACGATGCATCGCGCAAGCGAGCACGGCCCTGTCATGTTCAATACCGCTTCTGTCGCGTATTTATGGAACGATGACGACGCTTATATTCAAGGCAGCCAGGGCTATTACATCGAAGTTTACGCGGATCGGGTACGCGTGCGCGGCCGCAACTTTGCGGAAGGCAGCTGGATTGCGGAGGCCGATTTTGAAGTCAAGCCGCACGAAATGGCCCGTTGACGAACCCGGCCGAATCGGCTTCCTGTTCCGGCATAGGCCGCTCAACAAGCTCAGTCCCAAAAGTCGGAAGGCTCTGTGCTGCAGCGGCGGCTTGCCTGAATACGGACAGGACCGAATAAAGCCCTGAGCGAAATGCATCTCCCCATAGAGCGCATCCCGCATGAAGACAAGGCTCTCTGCTTGCGGAATGCGCTCTTTTCAGATCGGAGCTGCTTCAGCACGCCTGCCTGTTGGCGGCGAACCGCTCCCGTTTGCCCGCAGTTTCAGCAGCAGGCGAAACCAGCCACGCGCCCCCTTATTTCTTTCTCCCAACAGCCAGCCAGACCGTTAAGCGCAGGCACATCCTTTTCATCAAAAAATAAGACTTTACAGGTTTCACGTTGTTATGCGGAGCGTCTGCCTGCTTTGCCCGGATGAGGGCTATGTGCTTTTTTCAATGGTGAAAACGACTCCCCCGCAGCAGCGGCCATTCTAAAAGTCGTAATAGTAGGATCAAGAAGTCGTAATGGGAGCGGCAGCCGGAGGACAGCCTTCTTACAATGGGAGTATCCCATTGTAAGAAGGAGAGATGTACTAATGGCTTTTTCCAATCCGATATTGAGCGGATTTTATCCCGATCCCAGCATTTGCCGTGTAGGCGATGATTATTATTTGGTAACGAGCACCTTTGAATATTTCCCCGGCGTGCCGATTTTTCATAGTAGAGATTTGGTTAACTGGCGGCAAATCGGGCATTGCTTAACGAGGGAAAGCCAGCTGCCGCTTCAGGACAGCGCAAGCTCGCACGGCATTTTTGCACCGACGCTCAGACATCATCAAGGACGCTTCTATATGATTACAACGAACATTACCGTACGAAAAAATTTCTATGTCTGGTCGGACAAGCCCGAGGGACCATGGTCGGAGCCGATATGGCTGGAGGAATGGCCGGGCATAGATCCGTCGCTGCTGTTCGACGAGGATGAAAAAGTGTATCTGACAGGCACAAGCGGATTTGGCGGACATGAGCCGGTCGGCATTTACCAGACCGAGCTTGAGATCGAGTCGGGGAAGCTGCTTGGCGAACGCCGTATGATCTGGCAAGGGACGGGAGGAAGCTTTCCGGAGGGACCTCATCTCTACAAGCTGAATGGTTGGTACTATTTGCTGATTGCCGAAGGAGGAACGGAATACGGTCATATGGTTACGATTGCAAGAAGCCGTGCGCCATACGGTCCGTTCGAGAGCTGCCCGCATAATCCGATTCTTACGCATCGGAGCACGGATAACAGTATTCAGGCAACAGGACATGCCGACCTTGTGCAAATTTCCGAAACGGAATGGTGGGCCGTCTTTCTCGGCATCCGTCCTATCGGTTATCCTGCTGTCCATCATCTGGGCCGGGAAACGTTTCTGGCTCCCGTCACCTGGACAGAGGACGGCTGGCCGATGATCGGAGATAAGGGGCAAGCCTCGCTCACGATGGGCGTCTCCCCGTCGCTGCCTGCCGGCGAGTCTGCACAATGGGCCGCGCTCGACGATTTTGACCAGTCTTCGCTGGCGCCTTATTGGAATTTTTTACGCAATCCCGCAGAAGGCAGCTGGTCGCTTGCGGAGCGCCCGGGGTGGCTGACGCTGCATGGACTTGCGGGCTCGCTTGATGACACGAAAGCGCAAGCCTTTATTGGAAGGCGTCAGCAGCACTTCCGCGCGGAGTGGTCGACGCTGCTTTCCTTTCATCCGGAGCGGGAAGGCGAGGAAGCGGGATTGACCGTTATCATGAACGAGCGGCATCATTACGAGATCGGATTGACGCTGCTGAACGGTAGAAGGCAGGTTATCGTTAGACGGCGGGTGGGAAGCTTGTGGAAAATCGAGCATGCGGCCGAATATGCAGACAGCCTGATCACGCTGGGCATCAAGGCGACCGAATCCATGTATACCTTTTACTATGGCGCGCCGGATGGAGAGGAGCATATAGCCGGGACAGGAGAATGCTCGATGCTGGCCAAGGAGGTAGCGGGAGGCTTTACCGGCGTATACGCGGGCATGTATGCGACCGGCAACGGAGCGGCGAGCGGCGCCCCCGCCTATTTCGACTGGTTTAAATATGAGCCAAGAGATTCAAACTAAATGAGTTGAAAGGCGGGCAGCTCACGGATTCGGCTTTTTTTTCGGGCATACGGTCAAAAATATGAATGAAACGATTGCTAGCTCCCCCTGCGCATGCTAAATTTCAAGGTAATGGCGAAAGGCTTTAACCCACATCAGGCAGCCGGGAACGGAGGGCAATTATTATGGTTAACCGATTTCGATTTTTTTCATTAAGCTCTATCCGCACCAGACTGCTGTTGAGCGTAATGCTGTTCACGCTGCCGCTTGTGCTGCTGCTGCTGTACAATAGCTTCTATTCGATCAACGTGGTTAGGAATCAAGTGGCCAGCTCCAACCTGAATATGATGAATTTGTACATGAATCAAATCGATAAAAGTCTCGAGGATGTCGATCAGTATGTGAACAGCCTCGCAGCCGTGGACGACGATCTGCTGAACATGGGGAGATCGACCGACCCCGATGTATATTTTATGGCCAAAATCAGTCTTTCCAACAAGCTGTCGCAAAGTCTGGCCATCTACAAAAGCATTGACGCTTTTTTTGTTTATTCCGAAATGGAGCAGGGAATTATGCTTAGTCCCCAGATCGGCCGCACGTTCGGCGAGCGGGAGGGCATTTCCGCGATTTTAACCGGGCTGATCCAGAATAAAGAGCGGAACAACGATCTGCTGCGCAATAAAAACTGGAACATCATGGAGATGAATCGGCAATATTATATTTATCGTATTGTCGAATCGGGCACCAGCTATATCGGGGCGTGGGTGAATGTTAATCGGATGATCGGCGATTTGCGGCTGGTCGATCTTGGCGAGAACGGCCAATCGCTGCTTACCTCGAATGAGGGAAAGCCGCTGACTGCGGCCTCCTTGCTGGTCAACGACGGCATCGACTTGAACCGGAGTCTGGACAATTATTATATGACCGGAGAGCAAACCCGATTTCTCGTCGTTGGCGCCCCTTCCTCCAAGGGGGACTTCAACCTGGTGTCGGTGATCCCCGACGAGAGCATCCTCGAGAATCTTCCTTATTTGAGAAGCTTGGTCACGTTTATTGCGATCGGCACGCTTGTTATCATACCGTTAGGGCTGTTCGTATTGCGGCGGCAAATTTTGCTTCCGTTAAATCGCATTCTGGCTGCGATGAAGCTTATCCGCGACGGCAATCTGGATGTCAGAATTCGGCCGGCCCGCAGCGCGGAGGAGTTCCAAGTCGTTACGGATACGTTCAATACGATGATGGCGGATATTCAGCAGCTGCGCATCGATGTGTACGAGGAGCAGCTTAGCAAGCAGAAGGCGCAGCTGCAGCATTTGCAATTGCAAATCAATCCCCATTTTTTTATGAATTCCTTGAACATGATGTATAGTCTGGCCCAGGTACGCAACTACGAGCTGATTCAGGAGCTTACCCTTAGTCTCGTCGGCTATTTCCGCTATATGTTCCGCAGCAATCTCAGTCTTGTTTCCTTAAAGCAAGAGCTTGAGCATGTGCGCAACTACATTCGCATTCAGGAGCTCCGGTATCCGGGCAGTCTGACCAGCGGGATAGATGTGCCGGAGCGTTTCATGGAGGAAAGCGTGCCTCCGCTTGTTATTCAGTCTTTTGTGGAAAATGCTGTAAAGTATGCGGTGACGATGGACGAGGCCGTGCATATCGGCATTCATATCGAGGAAATCGGCGCGGACGGCGAGCGGCGAATGCGCATAAGGGTGGCGGATACAGGAGGAGGCTTCGACGAGGCGATTCTGGAAGAGCTTAGGCAGGGCAGGCAGCTCGAGGCAAGCCAAGGGGAGGGCGGCCAGGTCGGCATTTGGAATGTGTCGGAGCGTCTGCGTCTGCTCTATAACGGCCGCGCCCGTCTGGAATTCGCCAATGCGCCGGAGGGCGGAGCCGTCGTGGACGTGCTGCTGCCGCTTCAATCCGCGCCGCCGGCGCTTGAGCAGAAGAAGGGGGGGTAGACGATGTATTCCGTATTGATCGTAGATGATGAGGTGCATGCGGTTAAAGCGATAGAATCGGCAATCGATTGGGACAAGCTTCAGATCAGCGAAGTATATACAGCGTATAACATCCGGCAGGCTAAGGATATTTTTTCCAGGCATTCCGTCGATCTTATGTTATGCGATATTGAAATGCCCCAAGGGAGCGGGCTGGAGCTGCTGGAATGGGTAAGAGAGCACTATTCGAAAACCGAGTCGGTGTTTCTGACCTGCCACGCCGATTTTCATTTCGCCAAGCAAGCGATGAAGCTCGGGAGCCTCGACTACATCCTCAAGCCTATTCCGTACGCGGAGCTTGAGAAGGTGATCGAAGCGGCGACGGCCAAAATCGATAAGGACAGCGAGCTTGCGCAATACAGCGAATACGGGCAGCATTGGTTTAAGCAGCAGCCGATTATGACGGAGCATTTCTGGCTGGATGTGCTCAATCAGACGATTCCGGCCTCTGAAACTGCGATTCGCGAGGCTGCCCATGAGCGCTTGTTGCCGTATGCCGAGTCCGTCCGCTACTTGCCCCTGCTCATATCCGTCAAGCATTGGCGAAAAAAGCTGTCTGTGCGCGATGAAAAAATAATGGAGATGGCGCTGCGCAATGCCGCCGCAGAGACGATTCTTAATCACGGCACGATCGGCCAGCTGGTTCAATGGGATAAGGATAAGCTGGTCGCGCTGATTCCCGGCAATCACGCCGAGCATTTGCAAACGGACACGCTCAAGGAAAGCTGCTCTGTTTTTATCGCCGCCTGCCATGCGTATTTCTATTGCGAAATTTCGTGCTACATCGGCGAGCCCGTACCAAGCGACAAGCTGTCGGCAATGGCGCGCAGGCTGGCCGGCATGGACCTGAACAATGTAGCGCATAGCAGCATCGTGCTGCATACGGGCGAATCAAGCCGGTCGGAGGAAATGAAGCATCCGGATTTAAGCCTGTGGGCGGTACTGCTTAAAGAAGGCTCTACGGACAAGCTGCAAACGGCGATTTATGAGCACCTGCAGGAATGCGTGCAAACCGGAACGCTGGACGCGAAGCGGCTGCATACGTTTCAACAGGATTTTTTGCAAATGATGTATTACATGCTCCAGATGAAGGGGATTCAGGCGCATCAGCTGTTCGGCGACGACGAGTCAATTGAGCTATCGGGCCGCGCCGTGCGTTCCGTTACGGACATGTGCGCCTGGACGAAGCATATCGCAGCCAAAGCGACCGATTACGCGCGGTCCGTCGAGGATACGCAAACAGTGGTCGATCGTGTTATCGCTTATATCAAGCAGAATCAGAATAAGGAGATTACACGCGAAGAGCTGGCGAATCTGGTGTTTTTGAATCCGGACTATTTGACCCGCATTTTCAAAAAACAAACCGGTCTATCCATCTCCGATTATTTGCTGCAGGAGCGGCTGCAGGTTGCCAAAGGTCTGCTCATTCAAACGGATATGTCCGTCAGCGCCATTGCGCTTCATGTCGGATATGCGAACTTCTCGCATTTTTCGCGGATGTTTAAAAAATATGCAGGCGTTAATCCGCTCGAATTCAGGCAAAGCAGCGGAGCGAAGCTATGATGCATCCAAGAGGTCGGAAAACGCTTACCGAAAAGTCGTTTGCGGAGCAGAGACAGCAGCGGTGTTTTTATACAATGAGTATAGATTCACCGGCGGCTGCCGGAGCGAATCTCGATACTAACGAGCATCGGGGGAATAACAAATGAGAAGAATGACGATGGTGATCAGCTTCGTTCTAATGCTTGGCCTTGTGCTAAGCGCATGCGGAGGCGGCAACACGGGCAGCAATGGCGGCGAAACGAATGCCGGGAATACGAATACGGGCAGCACCGACAGCGGACCCGCGACAGAGCTGACCGTTGCCTACTTTACATTCGGCAATACGCCGGCCGATCTTGCGCAGGTGCAGGACGAGCTCAGCAGGCTGGCGAAAGAGAAAATCAACGCGACGGTGAAGCTGCTGCCAATCAGCATCGGCGCCTGGAATCAGCAGATGAACCTGATGCTGACGAGCAACGAGAAGCTGGATCTGATTCTTACCGGAAGCAGCGCGACGCTGGGATATGCGCCTCAGGTTTCCAAAGGCCAGCTGCTGCCGCTGAACGAGCTGCTTGACCAGCACGGGCAAGGCATCAAGGAAGCGGTAGGCGACGCATTCATCCAAGCCAGCAGCATTGACGGCAAAATATACGGCGTACCATCGATTCGCGACTTGGCGGTCAATTACGGCGTACTGATCCGCAAGGATTTGGCGGACAAATACGGCATTGATCCAAGCGCGATCAACTCCATCGACGCCTTGGAAGGCATGATGAAAACGCTTAAAGAAAACGAGCCGAACATCGCTCCGATTGCCCCTGGCGTTGCCGGCGCGTCCATAGCGGAATATTTGTATACGCTTGATAGGCTGGGAGACGGCTACGGCGTATTGCTGAACAACGGCCAGGATGATCTGAAAGTCATCAACTATTATGAAACAGAGGAATATGCGGCGCTGGTGAAGCGTATTCGCGGCTGGTATCAGGCAGGCTATATCCTGAAGGATGCGGCGACGAACAAGGAAGGCATTGCCGATTTGATCAAAGCCGGACGTGCGGCGGCATACGTGGCCAACCTGAAGCCGGGCGTTGAAATGCAGGAGTCCCGCATGATCGGCACAGAAATTGCCAAAGGCGAGATTACGGAGCCGGTAGCCAAGACAGAAACGGTAACGAACATTATGTGGGGCATTCCGCGCAATGCTACAAATCCGGAAGCATCGATGAAATTGCTGAACCTGCTCTACACAGACAAAGACTTCATCAATACGATCGATTGGGGCATTGAAGGCAAGCACTATGCGAAAACCGATCAGGAAAACGTCATTAAGTATGCCGACGGCGTAGACGCCAATTCGAGCGGCTACAACCCGAATACGGGCTGGATGTTTGGCAACCAGTTTTTGTCGTACACCTTTGAAGGGGACAATCCGGACATCTGGAAGGAAACCGATGAGTTTAACAAAAACGCGATTAAGTCCAAGGCGCTTGGCTTTACCTTCGACTCGTCGCCGGTTAAAACTGAATTTGCTTCCGTAACAAACGTTATGAATCAATACCGCCTCGGTCTGGAGACAGGTACGCTTGACCCGGACAAAGCATTGCCTGATTTTATCGCCAAGCTGAAGTCTGCGGGCATCGACAAAATCGTAGCTGAAAAACAAAAGCAGCTTGATGCCTGGGCGGCGTCCAAGTAATCCTGCTTTTATAAAGAAAGCCTGATGGCCATTAGTCCCCTGAGCCCGCGTTCCGCGCGGGTTTGGGGGACTTTTTGCGTGCAGATGGACTTGGGTGGATCGCGCTTGGCGGCGCCAAGCTGCCGTGTCGTAATAGTGCAAATGAGAAGTCGTCTAAGCGGTAGAGGGGGCGCTTTGGCATCGGCTATCATCGGAGTATAAGACAGCGACAAGCTTATGCTGAAGAAAGAGGGGATTCACCTATGAAAGGACACGCACTGCAATCCGCATCATCCCGAAAAAAACAGTTCAAACGCTACTTGCCTTTGTTTCTGATGATGCTGCCAGGGCTGGCGTATTTAATCCTGAACAACTACGCTCCGATGTTCGGTCTCATCATTGCCTTCAAAAACATCAACTTTGCGCAAGGCATACTCGGCAGCGACTGGATCGGATTTAAAAACTTCGAATATTTGTTCAAAACGACGGACGCCTACATCATTACGCGCAACACATTACTGTACAACGGCGGATTTATTATTCTAAACCTCGTGCTATCGGTCGGCATTGCGATTCTGCTCAATGAAATACGCAGCAAGCTGATGGCGCGCTTCTATCAAAGCGTCGTGCTGCTGCCTTACCTGATCTCGATGGTTATCGTCAGCTATCTGGTCTACGCGGTGCTTAGCATCGAAACGGGCTTTATGAACAATACGGTGCTTCCGCTGCTCGGTCTGGATGAAATCTCCTGGTACAGCGAAGCGAAATACTGGCCCTACATTTTGACCATCGTCAACGTCTGGAAAAGCATCGGCTTCCTGTGCGTCGTCTATCTGGCAGCGATTATCGGCATCGACCAGGAGTATTACGAGGCGGCTACGCTCGATGGAGCGACCAAATGGCAGCAGATCAAGGCGATTACGCTGCCGCTGATTGCACCGGTTATTACGATGATGACCTTGCTCGCGATCGGCCGTATTTTTTACTCCGATTTCGGCTTGTTCTATCAAGTACCGATGGATGCGGGCGCGCTAAGCGATACGACCAACGTCATTGATACCTACGTATACCGCGGTCTGATGCAGCTGGGGGATATCGGGATGTCCTCGGCGGCAGGATTATACCAATCGTTGGTCGGCTTTATCCTCGTTCTGCTGGCTAACTTCATCGTTCGCAAAATAAACCGGGACAATGCATTATTCTAAGGGGTGAACAAGATGACTCATGAAAATAAACTATGGCAATGGTTCGGACATCTGATTCTGCTTGTGGTAACGGTAGGGTGTCTGCTCCCGTTCGTGCTGCTGATTGTATCATCGTTCACCGACGAGCAGACGATTATTTCAAACGGGTATTCCTTTTTTCCGCAAAAGCTGAGCCTTGTCGCCTATCAATATTTACTGGATCAGTCCTCCGAGCTGCTTAGAGCTTACGGCATTACGATTTTCGTTACGGTAGTTGGCACGACCATCAGCTTGGCAATTACGTCGATGCTTGCCTACCCGCTGTCGAGAAGAGATGTTCCGTTGCGCAATCCGCTGGCTTTCTTCGTATTTTTTACGATGCTGTTCAATGGCGGACTCGTTCCGACCTACCTGATCTATACGCAGTACCTCGACATTAAAAATACAATCTGGGCGCTTATCATTCCCGGCCTGCTTATGAACGGCTTCAACGTTATGCTGATGCGTACGTTTTTTATGACCTCAATCCCCGTTCCCGTGCTGGAATCGGCTCACATCGACGGGGCAAGCGAGTTTAGAACGTTCCGTTCCATCGTACTGCCGCTGTCGCTGCCCATTCTCGCGACAATCGGCTTGTTTCAGACGATCGGCTACTGGAATGACTGGTTTAACGGACTTGTGTACTTAACAGATCCGAAGCTGTTCAGCATTCAGAATATACTCAACCGGATTTTGACGGATATTCAGTTTTTGTCCAACAACAGCCTCGGCTCCAATGCGAGCCAGGGGATGGCTCAAATGCCGAGCGGAACGGTGCGCATGGCGATTGCCGTCGTAGGCGTCATTCCGATTCTGGTAGCGTATCCGTTCTTTCAGAAATATTTTGTCAAGGGCATTACGATCGGCGCTGTAAAGGGGTAAGAGGCATACTGCCCGGAGCCTATACGCTGATACTGCGGCAAGCGGGGAAGCCCGCTGCCCTTTCGATAAGAGCGGATGAATAGCAGAGGCAAGCAGGGAGGTGTGGGTGCCCTCTGCGATGCTGTGGGGTGGATTGCAGGAGCGTCTGCTCCCCGTCGCCCCCGTAAGCGCGCGCCGTGCAAATGAGGTAATCTACTACAAAAATCGGAGGTGTGCAGGTGAACGATATGCCGCAGCTTGTTCAGCAGAATGGAACGGCAAGCTTGTATGTGAACGGTAAGCCTTATCTGGCGCTTGGAGGAGAAATTCACAATTCCAGCGCATCCAATCTGGCCTATATGGAAGAAAAGGTATGGCCTCACATCAAAAAGCTGAACCTGAATACGGTAATCGCCCCCGTATACTGGGAGCTGATCGAGCCGGAGCAAGGGATTTTCGATTTCGCGTTAGTGGAGGGCTTGATCGGGCAGGCGCGGTCGGAAGGCGTCAAGCTGATTCTGCTATGGTTCGGGCTATGGAAAAATGGAAAATCAAGCTATGTTCCGGGATGGATCAAGCGTGATACGGAAACGTATTTCCGTGCCCGTTATGCGGACGGCGCGGCTTCGGATACGATTTCGCCGTTGTGCGAGGCAGCGGTGGCTGCAGATGCGGCCGCATTCAAACGGCTGATGGCGTGGATGAAAGCATTCGATACGGGGAAATATACGGTAATCATGGTCCAGGTGGAAAATGAAATCGGCTTCCTTGGCAGCGAACGAGATTATTCGGAGACGGCCAACGCCGCCTATGCGAAGCCGATCCCTAGGCGCATAGCTCAGGCCTACGGGGTAGACGGCAGCTGGCAGGAGGCGTTTGGCGCAGACGCCGGCGAGTGGTTTATGGCTTACCACTACGCTTGCGCGGTTGACCGCATTTCCAGAGCGGGCGCCGAGGAATATCCGCTGCCGATGTTCGTCAACGCCTGGCTGGAGCAATATCCTTGGCGTCCGGGCACATATCCGAGCGGCGGACCGGTCGCCAAGGTTATGAAGCTGTGGCGTTTGGCGGCGCCGATGCTATGCCTGTACGCGCCGGATATCTATGTGGCCAACTTCGCCGACGTGTGCCGCGAATATACGCAGGACGGCAACCCGCTGCTGATCCCGGAGGCAAGGCGCGATGTATCGTCTGCCTCCAACGTTTTTTATGCGTTTGGCAGGCATGACGCTTTAGGTTTTGCTCCGTTTGGCGTTGAGGGCTTTTTCCAGACGGGAGAGGACGGCGAAGGGCCTGATTTAAGTGTCATGATGGCGCTAAACATCGATTTCTCCGGTTTTGTCGTTAACGGGACCGGCCCGTATCTGGCCCAAAGCTACAAGCTGCTCGGGGGCATGCTGGGTCTTATTCAGCAGCATCGAGGAACCGGCAGGATGACCGGTTTTCTGCAGCATCATGACAGCGGCTGCTTGCTCTCATTTGCACGCTATGACGTCCAGATCGCCTACAAGCGGCAGGAGGATGGCAAGCCGCCCGCCGGCGGGCTCGTAATCGAGCTGTCGGAGGATCGCTTCCTTTTTGCCGGCATCGGATTCAGTCTGCAGTTTCTGCCCAAGCGCGGCATGCGGGAGAGGATAGGCTTGCTTCGCGTGGAAGAGGGCGTGTATGAGCATGACGTCTGGAAGCGCGGCAGAGTGCTTAACGGTGACGAGGCTGCCTACCGCGTCGCCGTTGGCGATCAGGCTTCCGCTCTGATGGTAGAGGTGTATTCCTACGCTTAGGTCGTGTCTGAGAACGCTGAGGACAGCAAATGTTGCCGGAGTTTCGTTCCATGCAAGGCGCGATTGTGAAGGTGTACCGGGGGTACATCAAGAAAACGGAACGAAGCAGAGGGCGAAAAGGCGGTGAATGGTGCCTCTGAACGGGTTTTCAGACACGCCCTAGTATGAAGTGCTTTTTTACGCTTCTTCGCTACTCGAAATGGGTTTATAGACTGCGATTTTATATGGAGAGGCGGGCATGATAAGCTGGTTAGCATCGCGAAGTCCTTATACTACGCGGCTTTCGCGACTACTCATGCCCGCAGAGGCTCCATGTCAAATCGCTCTATAATCCACTCGAATGTCACTTAAACCACGCAGTATAGCGAAGAGCCTTTTTTACGGTGCCGCTGTTCCTGATTCGTTCCTTATTTAGCGGGAAATGGAAGAAGAGGGGGCGTGTTGGAATAACGCGATTCGGCTGAGTATAAGACATTGAACGGGGTCATGCTAATTCAATTGGAAAGACAAGATAAGCAAGAATGACAGTTCTAACAAACAGATCGCAAATTCGATATTTGCTATGCTCCCGTCATGATAGCAGTAGAAGTTTTGTTTTGTTACTGTCTGCTATGATGGGAGCCTATCATTTTTGGAGCGGTCTGTTTGTTATGTCTTTTTTTGAGCTAGGAGGTATGGAAGATGCGTCTGTTCGATTTGCTGCGTTCCTCGTTTATTTTTTTCTTCGTACGAGAAAGGCTCGTTCCGATTTTTCAAAGCCGATGCGTGAATAATAGTCCTCGGCGCTTGGAGCAGAAACAAGCAGCAGAGATACCTCATCTCCGAGATGTTCTTGCAAACGGCGAATCAAATCTGTGCCAATCCCCTTTTTCTGATATTCGGGACGCACGGCCAAGTCGGACAAGTAACAGCAATAGGAGTAATCCGTAATGGCTCTTCCGATACCGGCAAGCTGATCACCATCCCAAGCGCTTACCGTCGTATCCGCATTGTCAATCATTCGCTGAATGCGCGCCAGATCGTCGATAGGTCGCTTTAGTCCGGCACTTTTGAACACATCTGCAACCTGAGCTGCTGTTAGCGGAGCATTGATTTGATAACGTATCGACATTTCCAGCTTCCCCCTCCTATAACGGTTGATTGTAATACTAATGAAAGAACCTCCTTCTGGCAAGCGGAATGGCAGACGATTTGGGGAAAAAGCACTGAATGGAAATCCAGATGCAGTGCAGGGCAGCGCCGGGCCGGGCTAGAAAAGTGGTGATCTAAGGGAAGACAAGTGACTAACTCGCCGTGGCTGGTGCTCTACAGTAAGAAAAGTGACTAACTTGCGGCGGGAAAGTGGCGTTTGTCGCGCTACAGTAAGAAAAGTGATTAACCTGCCTGTGGGAAGGCCGTGGCTGGTGCTCTACAGTAAGAAAAGTGACTAACTCGAGGTGGGAAAGCCGTGTTTGGCGCTCTACAGTAAGAAAAGTGATTAACCTGCCTGTGTGAAGGCCGTGGCTGGTGCTCTACAGTAAGAAAAGTGATTAACTTGCCCGTGTGAAGGCCGTGTTTGGCGCTCTACAGTAAGAAAAGTGACTAACTCGCGGTGGGAAAGCCGTAGCTGGCGCGCTACAGTAAGAAAAGTGAATAACTTGCCCGTGGGAAGGCCGTGTTTGGCGTTCTACAGTAAGAAAAGTGACTAACTCGCGGTGGGAAAGCCGTAGCTGGCGCGCTACAGTAAGAAAAGTGAATAACTTGCCCGTGTGAAGGCCGTGTTTGGCGTTCTACAGTAAGAAAAGTTACTAACTCGAGGTGGGAAAGCCGTAGCTGGCGCGCTACAGTAAGAAAAGTGAATAACTTGCCCGTGGGAAAGCCGTAGCTGGCGCGCTACAGTAAGAAAAGTGAATAACTTGCCCGTGGGAAGGCCGTGGCTGGTGCCCTACAGTAAGAAAAGTGATTAACTTGCCCGTGTGAAGGCCGTGTTTGGCGTTCTACAGTAAGAAAAGTGATTAACCTGCCTGTGGGAAGGCCGTGGCTGGCGTTCTACAGTAAGAAAAGTGACTAACTTGCGGTGGGAAAGCCGTAGCTGGCGCGCTACAGTAAGAAAAGTGACTAACTTGCCCGTGGGAAGGCCGTGATGGGTGCTCTACAGTAAGAAAAGTGACTAACTCGAGGTGGGAAAGCCGTAGCTGGCGCGCTACAGTAAGAAAAGTGATTAACTTGCCCGTGGGAAGGCCGTGTTTGGCGTTCTACAGTAAGAAAAGTGATTAACTTGCCCTTGGGAAGGCCGTGGCTGGTGCCCTACAGTAAGAAAAGTGATTAACCTGCCTGTGGGAAGGCCGTGTTTGGCGTTCTACAGTAAGAAAAGTTACTAACTCGAGGTGGGAAAGCCGTAGCTGGCGCGCTACATTAAGAAAAGTGACTAACTCGCCCGTGGGAAGGCCGTGGCTGGTGCTCTACAGTAAGAAAAGTGACTAACTCGCGGTGGGAAGGTCGTGTTTGGCGCGCTACAGTAAGAAAAGTGATTAAATCACCAAAACAGCCGAGAAGTGTCAATTAATCGAGAAGGTGGCGGGCCAATATTAATAGAAGGTGCTTGCAGAAAAACTGATCATGCAGCTAATCTGCTGTGCAGAGCATGCAATATGTATTTTAGTGAATGAAGCTGAGACAGGACATTTTCACTAGAAATGTGAAACATTCAGTTAGACAAAAAAATGTCCCTCTATATTTTTTGCGAAAAGGCTTTCGGCCGCATCTGAATTACACTGATGCTAAACGGGGCAGCATAGGAGGTTTAATGGTTGTTGAGGTTTTAGGTCAAGAAAGTCCGTGGTATGTGCAGAAAGCAGTAGACGCGAACTCTCTTGACGGCAGAGACAGTGGTGTGCAGCAGGGAAAGATGACAAGTGCCCCACCAATTTTAAGCGGAAATTGCATTCAGCAAAATATGGACAGCATCATCAGCGAAGTCTCAGCAACGTAATGAAGACAACCGCCCCGCAAAATTTATGCGAGAGTTCCATTCAACTAGGACATGCGCAACATCATTACCAGAACCTTATCAACACCATCAGCAAAGTTGTTAAACACGTCCCGCCCCTGGAGCAGAGGAGGAGCCGCGTACGACAAATTGGGTGTCGATCGTGGTTTTGGTCGTAGTCCGCACGGCGGCGTCAATGGCCTGGATGACCAGATCGACGGAGAGGTGGGCCAGTCGTTCCTTCTCGACATGCACGGTCGTGAGCTCCGGTGTTACGATGCGCGCTTCGGAGATGTTGTCGAACCCGACGATGGACACGTCCTCCGGCACGCGGTAGCCGAGCTCGCCCAGCGTCTTCACCGCGCTGATTGCGATATAATCGCATTCGCAGAAAAATGCGCTTGGCAGCGCAGTCCCACTCGCCAGACATTCGCTAAGCTGCTGCTTGAGCGCCTCCTGCGAGGAGAGGATGGTTGGAGCTACAGCGAGGCTGTCGGTTTCAGCGACCGTCAGTCCAGAAGCTTCAAGCGCTGTCATAAAGCCGCGCCGCCGCTCGTCGAAATTATGCATGCGCACATTGGAGCCGATGTAGCCGATCCGCTTGTGGCCCAGCTCGCATAGATGTTTTCCGGCCTGATAAGCGCCCATCACATTGTTGATCGCGACAAAATGAACAGGCAAGGTTTCGACGCAGCTATCCAGCACGACGACCGGAACAGGCAGCTGCTCTACGATTGTGGAGATTTGGGCTGCATTCAAATTTGTTCCCAGCAAAATAACTCCGCTGCTCTGCAGTTCCTCGCCGAATGCCTGAACCTGATCGTTCATTTGCTCCAGATCAAGCGACGTATACACGAGCGAGTAGCCGCCAAGCCGGCAACGCTCCTCAATATAATGAATCAGCTCGCGAAAAAACGGCTGCTCGTAATATTGCTCCAGCACGATGCCCGAGTTGGCGAATGCGAGAAAGGTCAGCGATTTTTTTCCTGGTTCAGCGGCTGCATTTCCCCGGGATTTCCGTTTATAGCCGTTTTCTTCAGCGAGCTGCAGAATACGCTCCCGCGTTTCTTCGCTGATGCCCTGTTTCCCGTTCAGCGCCAGCGATACCGCAGCCTTGGACACGCCTGCAAGCCTTGCAATATCCTCCAATTTCACCGGTAAAAGCTCCCCATTTCTATATTCACATTCATATGGTCTGTCCACTTCATAGCAATTCGAAAAAGTTTAGTAAGTTTAGTTTAAGGGATATCCGGAATTTTAGCAATATCAACTGAACAAAGCTTAAATAAAACGTTTACAATACTAAAATAAGCTGAAAAAGGCGCATAAACCCATTGACCTCCGCATAAAATGGTGATAAATTTAACTCATCCAAAACTGAATAAAAATAAATTTTTAGTTAATTTTAGTTGAAACTAATTTTTGACAAAGGGGAGCGTCTATGATGAAAAAGTTAAAGCTTGGTTATGCGCCTACACGCCGTTTTGTATTTAGCGCCGAGGATGCGTTCAAGTACAAGGTGCTCATTAAAGAGAAAGTGGAGAGCTTTGGACTGGATTTGGAGCTTGTCGATCTGGAGGGCATCAACAGCGAAGGATTGCTGTACGACGACAATATAAACGCCGATCTGATTATCGACCGCTTCAGGCAGGAAAATGTAGACGCTGTCTTTTTCCCGCATTGCAATTTCGGTACGGAGGATACGGTGGCCAGAGTCGGAAAAGCGCTGGGAAAGCCGGTTTTGCTGTGGGGGCCTCGCGACGAGTCGCCGCTTGAGGACGGGATGAGGCTCCGCGATACGCAATGCGGATTGTTCGCGACAGGCAAGGTGCTTCGCCGCTTTAACGTTCCGTTCACTTACGTAACGAACAGCAGGCTGGATGATCCGGTGTTCGAACGGGGGTTTACTAACTTTGCCGCCGCTGCGAATGTAGTAAAGCGCTTCCGGAATTTGCGGATTTTGCAGATTGGGCCCCGTCCCGCCTCATTCTGGACGATGATCTGCAACGAAGGCGAGCTGCTGGAGCGGTTTGGCATCGAGGTTCATCCGATTACGCTTATCGATATTCAACGGGAGGCCAAAAGAGTAGAAAAATCGGGCAGCTCCGAGCTCGCCGAAGCGATCGACTATATTAAGGAAAAGCTCGACTGGTCGGAGGTAACCGAGGAGGATGTACGCCGCATTGCCGCGCTGAAGGTCGCGATGAAGCAGTATGCGCTGAAGACGGGCAGCTCCGCGATTGCGATTCAATGCTGGTCCGCGCTGCAGGAGGCGATGGGCATTATGCCTTGTCTGGCGAATGCGATTCTAACCGACGAGCAAATTCCGGTTACTTGCGAAACGGACATTCACGGAGCGATCACATCCATTATGGTGCAGGCGGCGACGATGAACCAGCAGCCGACTTTTTTTGCAGATTTGACGGTGCGGCATCCTGACAATGCGAACGGCGAGCTGCTGTTCCATTGCGGCAATTTCCCGGTGTCCTTGACGGTCGAGAACAAACCGAAGCTGCGCAAGCATTTTCTGTTTGACGACCATGCGCCTGGCACGCACGAAGGGGAGATCAAGGGCGGCCAAATGACGCTCGCGCGCTTCGACGGAGATCACGGCGAATATTCGCTGTTTCTGGGCAAAGCAAAGGGAATCCCAGGCCCGTATACACGCGGCTCGTACGTCTGGGTAGAGGTGAACGATTGGCCGCTATGGGAAGAGAAGCTGGTAAAGGGTCCTTACGTCCATCACGCTGTAGGCATTCATGCCAATGCCATTCCGGCCTTGTATGAAGCATGCAGCTATATCCCGGGACTTACCCCTGATCCGGTTGATCCGACGGAGGCGCAAATTCAGGCCTGGCTGCGCGGTTCAAGCTTGTAAACTAAAGGAGGCATACGGTTATGGAGTCGGCATCTGTACATGCTTTAAAAGCGAAGGCGGCGCAAATCCGGATGGATCTGCTGCGCATGATACATGGAGCGAAGACCGGCCATACAGGCGGCTCGCTTAGCAATACGGATATTTTAACGGCCTTATACTATAAAATTATGAAGCTTGATCCGCAAAATCCGAAATGGGAGCAGCGCGACCGTTTTATTGCAAGCAAAGGGCATTCGGTGGAGTCGTTATGGTGCATTCTTGCCGATCTCGGATTTTTTCCGAAAGAGGAGCTGCAGACGTTCAGCGCTTTCGGGACGCGGCTGATCGGACATCCGAACAATAAGGTGCCGGGCATTGAAATGAATACCGGCGCACTGGGGCACGGGCTGGCCATTTCGGTCGGGATGGCGCTGGCCGCCAAGCGGGATAGCAGCGAGTACCGCGTGTATTGTCTGATGGGTGACGGCGAGCAGGCAGAGGGCTCTGTGTGGGAAGCCGCAATGGCGGGAGCGCATTACAAGCTCGACAATCTGATTGGCATTGTGGACCGCAACCGTCTGCAAATTAGCGGCTCCACCGAGGACGTGATGGGGCTTGATCCGCTGGAGGAGAAATGGGAGGCGTTCGGCTGGCATGTCGTATCCATCGACGGCAACGATATGGATGCCCTTGTGCAAGCGTTCGAGGCGGCTCCGGCCGTTCCCGGCAAGCCGACGCTGGTGATGGCGAATACGGTGAAGGGCAAAGGCGTATCCTTCGCGGAAAATGTGGCCCACTGGCATCATCATGTGCCGAATGACGAGCAGCTTGCGCTTGCGCTTGCCGAGCTGACGGCCGAGCAGCAATCGTACGAGCAGAAAGGGACGGTGTAGGCGATTATGGCTAACCAAATTCCGAATCGAAAAGTAATTTGCGATACGCTTCTTGAACTGGCGGAAACCGATCGCGATATTATGGTGCTGGCCAGCGATTCGCGCGGCTCGGCGGCAATGGCTCCGTTCGCTGACGCGTATCCTCAGCAATTCGTCGAGGTGGGCATCGCGGAGCAAAATATTGTGGGCATTTCCGCAGGGCTTGCCCACAGCGGCAAAAAGCCGTTCGTCACCTCGCCTGCCTGCTTTTTGAGCATGCGCAGCATCGAGCAGATAAAGGTTGATGTCGCCTATTCGGCTACGAATGTGAAGCTTGTCGGCATTAGCGGCGGCGTCAGCTACGGGGCGCTTGGCATGTCGCATCACTCGGTGCAGGATCTGGCCGTTATGCGGGCCATTCCGGGCCTGGCTGTCGTGCTTCCTGCCGACCGTCATGAGACCAAGCGGATGACGGAGGCGCTTGTCGGTTACGAGGGCGGCGCTTATATGCGGATCGGCCGCAATCCGGTGGAGGATGTTTATGAATCGGCCGATTATGAATTCGTGCTGGGCAAAGCCGTAACGATGCGCGAAGGCAGCGATGTCACGATCATCGGGGCAGGCGAAACCGTGCGCGTTGCGCTGGATGCGGCCGAGGCGCTTGCAGAAGCCGGTGTATCGGCACGCGTTCTGAATATGCATACGATCAAGCCGCTGGATGAACAGGCGATTATAGCCGCAGCGCGTGAAACGGGACGCATCATTACCGTTGAAGAGCACAGCATTCATGGCGGACTGGGCGCTGCCGTAGCCGAGGTTGTCGTTCAGCATGAGCCGGTACCGGTGCGTATCGTCGGCATTCCCGACGAGCCGGCGATTGCAGGCAAAACCGCGGAGGTATTCGAGCATTATGGCATTAGCGCGCACCATATCAAGCAGATAGCCCTGGAGCTGGCGGGCAGATAAGGACGACGCGTATGGAAAACTATATTTTGGCGATTGACCAGAGCACTTCCGGTACGAAAGCGCTTGTCGTCAATCGCAGCGGAGAGGTGCTCGCGCGCAGCTCGCTGGAACACAAGCAGCATTATGTCAAGGCCGGCTGGGTAGAGCATGATCCGCTTGAAATTTATCGTAATGTCGAGGCGTGCGCGATTGCTGCGCTTGAGAAGGCAGGCTTGAGGGCGGAGCAAGTGTCGGCGCTTACGATTACGAATCAGCGGGAAACGGCTGTTATGTGGGATCGCTTGACAGGTCAACCCGTCTATAACGCGATCGTATGGCAGTGCCAGCGAACGGCGGATCGATGCGCGCAGTACAAGGCTGAAGGGCGCGAGCCTGCGGTCACGGCCGCGACGGGCTTGATGCTGGACCCTTATTTTTCCGCATCCAAATGGGGCTGGATGCTGGAGCATGTGCCGGAGGCGCGCGAGAAGCAGGAGCAGGGCAGGCTGCTTGCGGGTACGATCGATAGCTGGCTGATCTGGAAGCTGACGGACGGAGAGGTGCACGCGACCGATTACACGAATGCAAGCCGTACTTCCTTATTCAACATTCATACGCTCGCTTGGGACGAAGAGATGTGCTCGCTGTTCGGGGTCCCTTCCTCCCTGCTGCCCGTGGTCAAGTATTCGGACGACAGGTTCGGCTATACGAAGGAGAGCGGCTGGCTGGGCGCCAGCGTTCCCGTTACCGGCGTTATCGGCGATTCGCAGGGAGCGTTGTTCGGCAATCTATGCTTTCAGGAAGGCATGGCCAAAGCAACCTATGGAACCGGAACCTCTGTGCTCATGAACGTTGGCGGCAAGCTGGCCGAGGCTGGCGGCAGCGGCCTCGTGCAGACGATCGCTTGGGGTCTGAACGGGTCGGTTACTTACGCGCTGGAGGCGATTATCCGCAGCTCGGGCGATAGCTTGAAATGGCTGCGCGACAACTTGGGCTTGTTCGGCAGCTTCGAGGAGATGGATCGGCTTCTTGAAGACGTGCCGGATAATGAAGGCGTCTATCTCGTTCCGGCCTTTGTCGGGCTAGGCGCGCCGTATTGGCAGCCTGCTGCGCGAGCAGCGATTACCGGCATGAATCGGGGCACAGGCAAAGGTCACTTGATTCGAGCGGCGCTGGAGAGCATTGCGTATCAGGTGTACGATGCGGTCGAATTGCTGCAATCGGTATCCGGCATCAAGCTGGAGGAGCTGAGAGCCGACGGCGGAGCGGCGGAGAATGCGATGCTGATGCAGTTTCAGTCCGATCTGCTTCGCACAAGCGTAGTACGTGCGGGAGCGCCGGAGCTTTCGGCGCTGGGCTCCGTCTTTTTGGGGGGGCTCGGCGTAGGCATGTGGAGCTCGCCGGAGGAGCTTGAGTCATGTACGGGTTCAAGCCGGACGGCGTATGCGCCGCTTATGCCGCTTGCCGCACGGGCGACTATGCTCGCCGGCTGGAAGCGGGCGGTGGCACGGCTGCTGGATGGCGGCGAGGGATAGGAGGCAGCAGCCTATTTGCTAACGTCCTCAAAAAGTCATATGCTCAACATATCGTTTAGGGCGTGTCTGAAAACCCGTTCAGTGGCACCTTTCACCGCCTTTTCGCCCCCTGCTTCGTTCCGTTTGCTTGATGTACCCCCCGGTACGCCTTCACAAACGCGCCTTGCATGGAACGAAAATTCGGCAACATTTGCTGTCCTCAGCGTTCTCAGACACGCCCTAGTTGTGGCGGCAATCAATTCATAAACGTTTTAATAGATGGGATATGTGCATGGGAGGCCTTGACATGTTTAACGAGCACACTAAAATCGGCCATATTTGGGCGAACGATGCGGGACGGGCAATTCTAATCAAGCATTTGCCGTCCCTGGAGAAATCTCCGTACCTTTCTTTTATTAAAATGAGCACCTTGCCCAAATTCGCGGTGTCCAACGATTCCTGGGTGTGGCCGGACGGGATGCTGGATACGATTCTGGCCGAGCTGGCCGAGGTAGAGCTGGAGCCTCAGAAACAGGAGACGAACCGGATTAACGGTCAATATGAGCCGCTTGAGGTGGAAATAGGTTCGGCAATCGCAGCTGCGCCGGAGAAGGCTGCCAAATGGGACATTTTTGAGCTTGCGCTTTCCGGTCCGTCCCATGGCAATCCGTTTACGGAAGTGGAGCTGTCGGCCGTATTCAGCGGCGAGAATGGACAAACGTTTCACGGCACCGGCTTTTATGACGGCGATGGAAGCTACAAGATACGGTTCATGCCCACGGCTGAGGGAGCATGGAGCTATACGACGAAGAGCAATGCGCGCTCGCTGGATCAGGTGAAGGGGACGTTCGTTTGCACGGCCGCCGCTTCGGACAATCATGGCCCTGTCCGCGTAAAAAATACCTTCCATTTTGCCTATGAAGATGGGACGCCCTATGTGCCTGTAGGGACAACCTGCTACGTATGGAATCACCAGACCGAGGAGTTGGAGCGGGAAACGCTGCAAACGCTGGCAACGGCCCCGTTCAACAAAATGAGGATGTGCGTGTTTCCGAAATCCTATCAGTTTAATCAGAACGAGCCGCCGTTTTATCCCTATGAGGGCTCGCTTTCGGAAGGATGGGACTATACGCGGTTTAATCCGTCTTTTTTTCGGCACCTGGAAAACCGGATTGCCGATCTGGCGTCGCTTGGCATTGAAGCCGATCTGATTCTGTTCCATGCTTACGATCGCTGGGGCTTCTCGGAAATGAGCAAGGACGCCGATGACCGATACTTGGCATACATTGCCGCACGGCTGTCGGCGTACCGCAATGTGTGGTGGTCGCTGGCCAACGAATACGATCTGATGTGGGCCAAGGAGCTGGACGATTGGGAGCGGTTCGCGGGTATCGTAACGTCAAAAGATCCGCATGGGCATCTTATCTCCATTCATAACTGCTTTGGTTTTTACGATTATTCGCGTCCATGGGTGACGCATTGCAGCGTTCAGCGGGTTGACGTATACCGGACCGCGGAAAATACGGATGAATGGCGCCGAACCTGGAACAAGCCTATCGTAATCGACGAATGCGCGTATGAAGGCAATATCGACCTTGGTTGGGGCAATATTGCCGGCGAGGAAATGGTGCGGAGATTTTGGGAAGGCGCAGTGAGAGGCGGTTATGTCGGACATGGGGAAACCTATTTGCATCCCGAGGATATCCTTTGGTGGTCAAAAGGCGGCAAGCTGCATGGCACCAGCCCTGAGCGAATCGGATTTTTGCGAGGCATTATGGAATCGGCGCCGGATGGCGAGCTAAACCCGCTGAAATCGGAGTGGGATGTGCCTTGCGCAGGCGTGCCTGACCGGTATTATTTATACTATTACGGCTTCAACCAGCCTAGCTATCGAAATTATACGATGAAGCCGGGCGTCGCCTACAAGGCCGATATCATCGATACATGGAACATGACGATTCAGCAGCTGGAAGGCTTGTATGAAGGAAGTTTCCGGCTGGAGCTACCGGGACGGTCGTACATGGCTGTCCGCTTGACGGCCGTTGAGGCGTAGCCCGGAGCTTCCATTCATCGTTAGGGCGCAGCAAGCGGCAGACTAACGGCTCTGGCCAAGCCAGCGTAACAAATGAACTCTGGATAGGAACAAGGCTGAATAGCTGAACTCCGGACAGGCCGGCATGCGAACCGTACATCGGTTAAGGCGTGCCGGTCTGTTTGGCTAGCTTTATTTTGTTGCGAACGACGATATCCGGCGTACTATGCGAGGCGGATACGGAGGAACGCCGCTGAAATCAGTTAACTTTGGCGCCGTAAGCGCGAAGAAACAAGACGGCTTGCTCGGTGTCCATGCGAACGCCTGCAACATTGATCGTCCGCAGATCGATTCCGTCCAGCCTGGCGCCGCGCAAATCCGCTCCGGACAGCTTCGTTCTGCCGAGGGAAGCCCGGGATAAATCGCAATCTCGTAAATCTGCCTTTTCAAGACTGGCGTCCGTAAAATCCGCTTCAAAAAAGCGGATGCCCCGCAGATCCTGTTTGCCTAGCCTCGTATGGCGCAAATTCGTATACGACCAATCGCCTTTGGCCAAAAAAACGCCGTCCATATTTGCTCCGGAAAAATCCGATCCTGTCATTTTGCATTCATTGAAGCGCGATACGAACAGATTGGCTTCGGCAAATTTGCAGTTTTCAAAGGCGCTGCTCATATGAACCGACCCGTTAAGCGAGGTTCCGTAAAAGCTGCATTCGATAAACCGGCAGTGGCTGGTCGTTATTTCTTCCATATAAGCATGATTGAACGTGCAGCGGTCAAAGGTGCAGTGAAGCAATTCGCCATACTTCAGGTCCTGCCCGTCAAAATGAACGTCCTTGTACTGCTGGTCTTTATACTGATACATAAGCTACCTCCGTTTCATTGCTTCTTGAAGATGGAAAGGCTGCGCATAGTATACCATATGGATGTCAAGTACCGTTCCGCGTCCTTTCAACTGTCAATAGGAAAATATTTTTCGTAAAGCGCGTTTTGCCGGGAACGGGCGCGAAGAAAAGAAACGAATAAACATGTGAAATGTCCTGTCGGCCATCTGCTTCGCCTTAAATGGAGTTAACTTTCCTTACATAAGTCCTGAAAAAAACGCGCGGCCGCTTAGGGCCAAACTACCGTTCCCCTTTTTCACGCTTCCCCAATGATCGCTGGTTTGACTCGGAAAAAGAGCTAAAACCGGATGATAAATGCATATATTAAAAAATTGTTTACTTGTAAACGATTGCATTTTTGTGATATTCCCGTTATTCGACGCATTTTTTCTTTTTTTTCAGCGCTGTGCCTAATCATGAAAGCGGTATCGAACGTGCGGCCTGCTCCTTCTTTTGTAGGACATCCTTCTATGGACCTATGTAAGTGTCGCAGTGAGGAGATTAAATCGGTTACAAGCGAGAGCGCGGAGAGTGGCGGGCAACTAAAAAACCTTTATTTCACAGGGGTTTGGAGGGAATTCAACGTCAGGAGAGTAAGCCTTCAGGCATAATTGCCGCAAATTGACATAAAGCGCTTTCAATTGACAGATTGCCAGGAAGGGACGGTCAAAATACAAAAATCATTGTTTAAAAATTGTAATCAATTAGGTAGCAAATCATATAAACAGGACTTACAAAATAAGCAAGAAAGGCTAATCGCCTGCATGTCTTTGTTCACTCATGCAATTTCAGAATCTGTGGCATACTTAGACTCAACTTGAAGATGAGAGAAATCTTAAGATTAGAACCTCCTCATATTGATTGTTTTATATGTCGATTTGTAGCAAATTTAATTTACTCTTGCAAGATAGATCGAGTAAGAGCGAGTCGAACATATGGAGGGATTAAGCAATGAGTGTTTTCAATCAGGAGCAAAAGCGAGTGCGCCTAAAGCGATTTTTGAAATTGTTGTCTGAGGACCCCTCTATGCTGATTCAAAAGGGTTGCCCTCGCGAGCTTCCCTCATTGAGCGAGCTGCTGCTTGCCACGGGCTTTACCCCTGACAACGAGCCCATCGATTTGGCGGCATTAACGTCAGGTCTGCTCAAAAAGGTCGGGTTGGAGGCGTGCAGCGAGGACATGATGAATCATGTGATGGGCGGAGGGACGGTTGAGGAATTTATACAAAGCCGCAAATACGGACGAGCCTAATAGGATGCAGCTACAAACGGGTACTTGCTATCCTTTTATTTTGCACAAAAGTTCTCGTTTTGAATAACAAATATTAAAATAATCTCATTTAGAATAATTCGAAGCGATGGAGGTGACGATTTGGAATTAAAGCAATATTGGATCATTGTCAAAAGAAGATTGCTGCTCATTATCTTGATCGTTGCAATCTGTTGTCTGAGCATCGGGATGTATTCCCAGTATTTTATCAAGCCCCAATATGAGGCATCCGCCAAGCTGATCGTCAATCAGTTCAAGGAAAGCAACTCGCTGCTGCCAAGCATTGACCTCGGGGCAATTAACACGACGATTGGACTCATCAAGACGTACAAGGAAATTATTCGCACCCCCCGGATGATGAAAAAAGTAGTCGACGCTTATCCCGAGCTGGGCATGACCTACGGCGAGCTGATCGGCAAGGTCAGCGTAAGCTCCGTCAACGAGACGCAGGTGATGTCGGTGTCGGTCCGCGACAGCTCTTACGAGAAGGCGGCTAACATCGCCAATGCGGTAGCGGTAGTGTTCCAGCAATCGGTGCCCGAACTGATGAAGGTGGATAACGTTTCGGTGCTCGACCCGGCCGATCCAAGCGAAACTCGCGGGCCGGTGGCGCCTAATGTGAAGATGAATGTGGCGGTAGCCTTTATATTCGCCCTGATGCTTGGCATCGGAATCGCCTTCCTGCTTGAATATCTCGACGACAGCGTGAAGAGCGAGGAGGATGTGGAGGCGCTTCTGGCAGTTCCGGTGCTGACATCGATTCCGAAATTCAGGGAGAAGGATGCGTTCGAGAAAACCGGCGGCCATCCGCAAACTTCGCAAATGGGGAGGAAGGGAAATGTCACGCTTGATGCCTAAATGGAGCCTGATTACGGAGCATAACCCGCGCTCGCCGATATCCGAGGGGTACCGGATGCTGCGGACGAATATCGAGTTCTCTACGATCAACCAGAAGCTGCAAATTATTATGGTCACCTCCTCCAAGCCTGGAGAAGGCAAAAGCACGACGGCAGCCAATATGGCCGTGGCGTTCGCCCAGGCAAGCAAGCGGGTGTTGCTCATCGACGCGGATTTACGCAAGCCGTCGCAGCATTTTATTCTCGGCACTTCGAACCGCAATGGACTTACGACGGCGCTGCTCGAGGGCAAGGATGTGCAGGAGATGGCGCAGCATACAGGCATCGACAACCTGTTCGTCATTCATGCGGGACCGATGCCGCCTAACCCGTCGGAGCTGCTGTCCTCGCGGCAAATGTCCGAGCTGCTCGTATCGGCGCGCAGCCTGTACGATGTCATCGTTATCGACACTCCGCCGATCATGTCCGTAACAGACGCGCAAATTGTGGCTACGCAAAGCGACGGCGTCGTGCTGGTCATCGATTCGGGACAGGTCAAGAAAGGAACGGTGCTCAGATCCAAGGCTTCGCTGGAGCACGTCAACGCCAAGCTGATCGGCGTCGTCCTCAACAATATTAACCGTAAAACCGCTAACTCCTACTCCTACTACTACGGTGAAGCAGAAGCCGACTGAACAAGGCGGCCGCTGAGAATAGACTGTAAAGGCTGGATGGAAGGTAATGTCTCCTGCACCTTTATCACCGGAGGCACTCGGTCACGCTGTGGGTCCTGTGGGCCTTAGACGTTTATCGTCAAGGGTGTGATGTGAGGCTGGGTTAAATGCCCGCGCATTACGAATTTTTACTAGTTGGCTTTTAAATTCATAAGAATAGGGTGAATCCAATGAAAAAAGTGACCAAGGCAATCATTCCGGCCGCCGGACTCGGAACACGCTTCCTTCCGGCAACAAAAGCAATGCCTAAGGAAATGCTCCCGATTGTTGATAAGCCCACCATCCAGTACATCGTAGAAGAGGCGATCGAATCGGGAGTAGAGGATATTATCGTCGTAACGGGCAAAGGCAAACGCGCGATCGAGGATCACTTTGATATCGCGTTCGAGCTGGAGCATACGCTCGAGGAGAAGGGCAAGTTCGACATTCTGGAAAAGGTCAGAAAATCGTCCAACGTCAATCTCCACTACATTCGCCAGAAGGAGCCTAAAGGTCTGGGCCATGCCGTATGGTGCGCGCGCAATTTCATCGGAGACGAGCCGTTCGCCGTATTGCTCGGGGACGATATCGTGCAGTCGGAGACGCCATGCACGAAGCAGCTGATTGAGCAATACGAGCAAACAGGCCGTTCGATTATCGGCGTACAGATGGTAAACGTCGACCAGACGCAGCGCTACGGCATTGTCGATCCGGGCCAGCGCGTAGACAACCTGTATGAAGTAACGCGCTTTGTGGAGAAGCCGCCGCAAGGACAAGCCCCGTCGAATCTGGCCATTATGGGCCGTTATGTGCTGACGCCGGAAATTTTCTCTTTCCTTGGCGAGCATGAAATTGGCGCGGGCGGCGAGATTCAGCTGACCGATGCGATTCAGAAGCTGAATATGCTGCAAGGCGTGTATGCCTTTGACTTCCAAGGCGTTCGCTACGATGTCGGGGAGCAACTGGGCTTTATAATGACGACGCTCGATTTCGCCCTGCGCGACAACAACCTCAGATACCCGCTTATGACCGGCATCGAGGAGCTGATGGAGCGTGAGCTTGGCAAGCAATTATCAGCAGGCAGGAGGGAACGCGTATGACACCGGCTCCATACCAGAAGGAAGCTGTCGCCGGCCCATCGGATTACTATGCGCGCGGTGCAAGGACCCGGGCCCGCGAGCTGCCCGTCTACAGCATGCTTAAGCGGCTAATGGATATAACGGGGGCGCTGGCAGGCATTATTGTACTGCTGCCGCTGTTTATCATTGTCGCCATAGCGATCAAGCTGGAGGACCCTAAAGGCTCCGTTTTCTTCTACCAGACGCGAGTTGGAAAGAATGAGCAGACATTCCGCATGTTCAAATTCCGCTCCATGCTGACCAATGCCGAGGCGAAGCTCGCCGAGCTGCTGGCGCAGAACGAGGTGAGCGGGGCGATGTTCAAGATGAAGGACGATCCCCGCATTACGAAGGTCGGACGCTTCATTCGCAAGACAAGCATCGACGAGCTGCCGCAGCTCATTAACGTGCTGCGCGGCGAAATGTCGCTGGTCGGGCCAAGGCCGCCGCTGACACGCGAGGTTGCCGAATATTCCGAATACGACAAGCAGCGGCTGGCGGTGACGCCTGGCTGTACAGGTCTGTGGCAGGTTAGCGGACGAAGCAACCTGTCGTTCAAGCAGATGGTGGAGCTGGATCTGAAATACATCGATCAACGCTGCATTATGTTTGATATTAAAATCATGCTGCGCACGGTAAAGGCGATCGTCGCTTCGAACGATGCGTACTAACGAAGCGTCAGCCGTCATTCTGCATGTAACGGAATTTACGAAGGGCGGCATTGAAACGCATCTGAACGAGGTGTTGAGCTATCAGGCGGACAAGCACGAAGTATATCTGATGGCATCAGAGCTCAATTCCAACCGCGACACGCTGCAAATTGCGCCAGAGCGGCTCGTTCTGTATCCGTACAAGCGCTCGCCGGCACAGATGCTGAGGGCCATGCTGGCGATTCGCCGGCAGATTAAACGGATCAAGCCGGACATTGTGCATATTCACGGCACATTCGCCGGTTTTTTTGTTCGCCTGCTTCTGCCGGCGATCGGGCGGCCGCCCGTCATCTATTGCTCGCACGGCTGGTCGTTTCTCATGGATACCTCGGCTTGGAAGCAGTCGCTTTATGCAATGACGGAGAAGCTGTTGGCGCTGCGCACCGACACGATCATCCATATATCGGATTACGAGTACAGGATGGCGCTGGCGCGAGGTCTGCCGGAGCGTAAATCGGCGGTCGTATACAACGGCATTTCCGATCATCGGCGCGAGCATGCGCCGTTTAACGTCAATCCAAACAAAATCAATCTGCTGTACATCGGAAGATTCGACCGTCAGAAAGGGTTCGACCTGCTGCTCGACACGTTTAACCGAACCAGCTATGACGACATCGATTTATATTTGGTCGGCGATACGGTGCTTGGCGCGGCGGAATATGCGTACCCCGACAATGCGGTTCGGCTCGGCTGGGTAGCCAATACGGAAATTGACCGCTATGTGCAAAGCTGTGACGCCGTCATCGTTCCATCGCGCTGGGAGGGCTTCGGCATCGTTGCCATCGAGGCGCTTAGGGGCGGCAAGCCGGTCATTGCGAGCAATCGCGGCGCACTGCCTGAAATCGTCAGGCACGGCGTGAACGGCTATTTGTTCGACTTTGCGCATCCGGAGCAGCTTGAGAGCATCTTGCGCTCGCTCGACAAGCAGACCTTGGCGCGCATGGGCGAGGAAGGGAAACGCATCTTTGCGGACAAGTTCCGTGCCGAGCTGATGAATGAGCAAATTGACCGGGTGTACGACAAAGTAAGGCAGGGCCGCAGGGGAAGCTACCCGGCTGCGGTCAACAATCAGACGCAAAGAGGATAACGTCAGCCGTTAACGCTCTAAGGGGGTGAAATCGTGATGCTGGAAAGCGCACAAAGCTTTTTATCGCAACAGCACAAGGAAGAGAAGGCTGCGGCAGAATTCAGGGAGCAGCTTCTGCTCGCGGCGTACCTCGTTATTTTGCTGGTGCTCACGATGTATCAGGATTTCCCGCTAGTCAACATGATCGGCGAAATCGGCAGATCGCCCATTATCCTTCTGCTCCCGCTCTTTCTATTCTGTGAAATCGCCTTGCTGGCGAAGCATAAGAAAATTACGCATGAATCGAAGCTGCAGCTGTATTTGCTTGTTTTTATCCTTTACTTGAGCTTTGTGAGCATTGCGTACATTCTTGCGGAGTTTCTGCAGGGCAGCTACAGCTACGGTTCGGAGAATTTGCTGGGAAAAGCAATCAAGGTGCTTATCTATTTCGTGCTCATCCTGCTCTATATCCGCCATTTGCAGCTTGTATTCTCCAAAATCAATAGCCGCAAAATGCTATATGGCTGCTTTATGACCGTTATTGGAATACTTGCGGCCATTATGATGGTGGAGCTCGCGAGTATGCCGAACGCGCTGTCGTTCATGCATTCCGGCAGCCATCCGTATTGGCGGGTCAGGCTGCTCACCTCGGAGAGCAGCACCACCGGCTCGATCATCGTCGTCTATTCCGCCATTGCGGTGTACTTGAGCCAGTCGCTGGGCCGCTTCGGCCGTACGCTGTCGATTGTGCTCATAGCAAGCTTCTTTATGTTCTATTTAATGGTCACCGGCTCGAAGGGCTTTCTGGTCGTCAGTCTGCTGACAATGCTGGTCACGATGATTAAATTTCTCGATTTTCGCAAAAAGAAAAACTTTCTGCTGCTCATAGCGGCCGTACTTGCCGCTTATTTCTTTATCGCCTATTTCTCGGGCGGGCTGATCAGCTCCTTTACGAACGATATTGAGAACTATACCTCGTCCTATACGAGGATGGGCACCATTCTGATCGCGATTCTGACCGTGTTCCACAATCCGCTTGGAGTGGGGACGGGCGCTTACTTGACGTATTTCGAGAAGCATGTCGCGGACTCGGTCGGCATTATGTCCGACTTCTACTATCGCGTCTTCGGCATTAGCCAGATTAATGTGGCCGAGATGCTGCAGTATTCGGGCTCGGACAAAAACCTCGGCGTCAAGTCGGGCTTTTTCCAGTGGGTGATGTTCGGCGGCATCGCTGCCGTGCTTTTCTTCTACCAGCTGGCCAAGCATTTAATTGTAAAAGTAAAGGCCAATTCCATTTTGTTTCTGGCGCTGGTGTTTATTTTGCTGTCGCTGCTGTTCATCGCTTTGGAAATTAAATACGAAGTTTGGCTGCTGTTCGCTTTTATCAGCTTCTTTATGAGCGGCAGCGACAGGAACCATTCTGACAGATCGAGGGAAGCATGATGAAAATACTAATCGTATGCAGCGATTTTCCGTACCCCGCCGATCATGGCGGAAGAGTAGACACCTGGGGGAGGATCAAGGCGCTGGCCGAGCTGGGCTGGAAGCTGCATCTGGTCGTATGCGGCAAGCAGCGCCCTGCTCCCGAGGAATTGGACGCCGCCGGCGCATATATCGAGCGGGTTACGCTGTGCGAGCGGCGGAGCGGACTTGGAAGCTTTCTTCATGCGCTGCCCATGCAGGCTAGCTCCCGCATGGAGCTGAGCCGCGTTGAGCTCGAGGGCGGGTATGACTATGTGTTGCTGGAAGGGGATTATGTGTATCCCGTTCTGGATAACCCGGCCGTCAAGGGCAGTATGGTCATTCTGAGAGTGCATAACGACGAAGCGCTTTATTTCAAAGCGCTGGGGCGCAGCGCGCACAAGCTGGCGCATAAGCTCTACTATTCGCTGGAAAGCCGAAAGTTCGCTTCATTGCGCAAAAGACTGCTGACGAAGGTGGACAGCTATCTGTTTATTTCCAGCAAGGAGCTGGAGCGCTTCAAGCGCGAGCATCCCGGGGCCTCGAGCGTGTTTCTGCCGCCGCCCATTACAAGGGACAGCTTCGAGTCAAGCTCCTTTGCCGACAAAAATGTCGTGTTTATCGGCTCCCTGTTCATGCCGAACAATCGGGAGGCGATTGAATGGTATTTGGCGCATGTGCACCCGCTGCTGCTGCGCGAGCAGGGCTATCAGTTCATAGTGGCCGGCAACAGCAGGGGACAAAGCCTGGACTGGCTGAACGCTTACGACCTGACCCGCGTCATCGTGCACGATACGCCTCCGACGCTGGATGCGATCTACGAGAGCGGCTATCTGTTCGTTAATCCGATGCAGAACGGGGCGGGCGTCAAGCTGAAGACGATTGAAGCGATTCAGAACGGACTTCCGGTCATTTCGACGTCAATCGGCTGTGAAGGGACAGGGCTTGCCGATGGCGAGCATATTCTTGTTGCAGACAAGCCGGAGCAGTTCTACATGGAAATCAAGCGGCTGCTCGACAATTCGCAGGAGGCGGGTCGGCTGTTGCATTCGTCCCAGCAATTCATCCGGACGCATTACAACCACAAAGAGGTGCTGAAGGGTCTGATCGAGTCGATCAGCCCTGGCTATCACAAGGCAAAGCAGGTGCTTGGTTATGGCGAACGATAAAATTAATGTCTTGTTTATAACGCATGCGGACAAAAAGGGCGGCGCGGAGCAAAGCCTGATTCACTTGATTAATTATTTGGACACCTCGATCTATCGCATTCATCTGCTCAGCCCTGCGAACGCCTCTTATTTGGGCGAAATTCGCGCCGATTATACGCATTTTCCGCTGACGCTCGGCAGCATCAAGCAGAAGCTGGGGCTTGGGTATATCGGCACGATTGCCAGAATCAGAGCCTTCGTTCGCAAGCATCATATTCATATTGTACATGCGAACGGATGGCGGGCGCCGTGGTACGCGGCTCCGCTCAAGCTGGTGACGGGCAGCAAGCTGATATGGCATCATCGCGACCATACGGATCAAAAGATGTTCAATCGGGTGCTGCCGCGATTTTTTGACCAGGTCATCTGCATTTCCCATTTCGTCGCCGGCTCGATTCAGGGCAGCAACAAAACGGTCATTTACAACGGAGTCGATCCGACGTCGCTGCGCGGCGAGAAAAGACGCCCCTTTATGGAGGACGATACGCTGGTAATCGGAACCTTCGGCCGGATTGTCGAGTGGAAGAGGTATCATCTGGTCATTAGAGCGATGAAAAAGCTCGCGGACAGCGGGCGAATGAACTGGCGCTTGCTTATTGTGGGAGACGCTTCGGTTGACGGCTCGGACGACTATTACGACGAAATGGTCGACCAGGTGCTGAGCTGGGGGCTGGAGCATCAGATCGAGTTCAGCGGCTATAGCCCGCGGCCCCTTGAGGTGATGCGCGAATGCGATCTGACCGTCAACTTTTCGCTTAACGAGCCGTTCGGCAGAGTGATCATTGAATCGATGCTTGCGCAGACGCCGGTCATTGTCTCGGATTCCGGAGGAGCGCCTGAAATCATTCATCGCACGAGGGGCGGCTTTATCGTGAAGGACGGCGATGTAGACGAGCTGTATGAGACGATCAGACGGGTGTATGACGGACTTGCCGACGTAGAGGAGCTGTCGCGCAACGGGTATGCAAGCGTGCTGCAGGAGTTCAACATGAATGCCATTGCCCGCAAGGTTGAACAGACCTACATGCAGCTGCTGGCTCCGGGCTTGCAGCCGGAAACGGCGAGGTGAGCGAATGAGCGTCGCACTGCACAAGCTTAGTGTCGCCAAGCTGCTAGCCGCGCTTAAAGGAGCGGCGGTCTTGCCGCTTAAAGCGAGCTCGGCAGGCCGCTTGGGCCGGATTGCCGGCCGGCTGTCGATTTCCAACAAGGGTACGCTGGTGCTCGGCCGGAACGTTTCCTTTCATGCGAAGCCGCTGCCGTCCTCCGTAACGGTGGCCAAGGAAGGCTGCCTGACCGTTGGCGACAACGTTTTTTTTAATTACGGTCTGGATATCGGCTGCTGGAAATCGATTACGATCGGCAGCAATACGATTATCGGACCGATGGTCAATATTATCGATACGAATTTCCATCCGGTCGATGCGTCGTCGCCGCTGGCGTACAAGGAAATTGTCATTGAAGACAATGTGTGGATCGGCCGGGGCGCGGTGATATTGCCGGGAGTGACAATCGGCTCAGGAGCGGTCGTGGCTGCGGGCAGCGTTGTCACGCACAGCATACCGGAGCGTGTGCTCGCAGGCGGAGTTCCGGCCAAGGCCATACGCCAGCTTGACGTGCCGCATGACTGGATCCGCCGTTATAACTGAGGCCGAGGCGCGACAAGCAGGAGGAGTAAAACGATGAATGTATGGATGTGGCCCAAAACAAGCGAGCTTAATGTGTACAACAATTTGCTGACCGATTCACTTGGCGGAGAGGGGATCAACGTCCTTGATTTGCAGCACGGCAAGCTGGCGCTTCGCGTCGGCAAAGCGAAGGCGGGAGACGTGGTGCATATTCACTGGATGCATCACGCGTACCAGCACCGCAATCCGCTGCTGTTTGTGATCAAGTCGCTGCTGTTCACGCTGACGCTTCTGTATCTCAAGCTGCGTCGGGTGCAAATTGTCTGGACGGTGCACAATCTGTATCCGCACAATGCGCGTCATCTGAAGCTGGAGCGCTTTATGCGGACACTGATTGCCGGGTTTTGCAGCAAGCTGATTGTGGCGTCCGAGTCGATCAAACGCAAGGTGACCGAGCAGTTTGGCGTTCCGCCCGGCAAGCTGTTCGTGGTGAAGCACGGCCATTACCTTGGGGTGTATCCGCCCGGCGGCATCGACTTTAGGCAGCGCTACGGGATCAGGGAGGATGCCGACGTCTATCTGTTTCTAGGCGCGGTTAGAGCCTACAAGGGAATCGAGGATTTGATCGAGGCGTTCTATGCGATTCGAACGGAGCAAACCTGGCTAATCATTGCAGGCAAGCCGGATGCACAAACGGCGGCCTTTCTGAACGGACTGGAGGATCGGAGCAATATTGTGCTCGATCTTCGTTTTGTGCCGGACGACGAGGTGGCGGACCTGCTGGGCGCATCGGATGCCATGGTGATGCCCTATAAGGAAATTACGACGTCAGGCTCGGCGATTCTCGGCTTGTCCTTCCGCAAGCTGGTCATCATGCCGGACAACGAGTTTATCGATGAATATTTCCGCGAGAACATGGCCATCCGCTACAATCCCGGTGAGTCCGGGGCGCTTGCTGCCGCGATGACCAAGGCGCTGTACGTCAAGCGCAGCGCGCGGGAGCTTGCTTATGAGGAGGCGCTGAGGGAGCTCGATTGGGGCCCGATCGCGCAAAAAGTCAAAAATGTGTATCAAGGGTGGGGATAAACGATGAAGGCGACGGTAACGGTGGCAATCTGCACCCATAATCGGGCGCGCGATACGGCGGAGGCGATCGAAAGCGTGCTTGCGCAATCGTACGCGCCGGAAGCGATTGAAATCGTCGTAGTGGATAATCGCTCGACGGACGATACGGCCCGGGTCGTTGCCCGCTATGCCGATCAGCCGGGCAGCAGAGTCCGTTATTTGCTGGAAAACCGGCTTGGCCTGTCGGTTGCGCGCAACCGCGCCATTACGGAGGCGGAGGGCACTTACATTTTGTTTCTCGACGACGACGCGATAGCCGGCCGGGAATGGGTGGAGCAGATCGTGGACGTATTCGAACGCGATCCGCAGATCGGCTGCGTCGGCGGCAAAATCGAGCCGCGCTGGGAGACGGCGGAGCCCGATTGGATTCCGGCCGAGCATCGTGGCGTGTTCACGATTCTCGATTATTCCGATCAGGTGGTGGAAATGCCGGCTCCGGCTATCCCGTACGGCGCCAACGTCGCTTTTCGCCGCAGCGTATTCGAATGGATGCAGCCGTTCCGGGAGGATCTTGGCCGCGTCGGAACCAGCCTGCTCTCAAGCGAGGAAAGCGAGCTGATCGCCAGATTGCGCGAGCGCTGCAAGGTATACTACACGCCGCATGCCCCGGTCGAGCATAAAATTGCCAAGGAGCGAACGACTAAAAAGTGGTTTTTGCGGCGGATTTTTTGGCAGGGCGTCAGCGATGCGGTCAGACGGCAGGATAATAGCCCGCTCATGCTTGCGAAGCATGCGATCAGGCTGCTGCAGGCGGTTGGCGGTTCCCTGCTGACGATTTTTCATTTCAAACGTTTTTTGCGTCAAATTGTAAATATCTGTTACCGGAATGGCTCGCTGGTCGGGATCTTGCGATACAGCGGCAAAGGAGGTTAGCTCTGAAATGGCTGAGCTAGCACTCTCCAAGCCGCGCAAAGCCCGCAGCCTGACGCAGACGATTATGCGCACAAGCGCTACGAATGTGCTGATTATGGCGCTAAGCATGCTGACCTCAATTATGACAGCGCGGCTGTTCGGCGTAGTCGGCAAAGGAGAGTTTTCGGCAATCCTGCTCTGGCCGACGCTGCTGGGAGGCCTGCTGTCATTTGGGCTGCCGACATCGCTGATCTATAACATCAAGCAGCGCCGGGAAGGGGCCGGGGAGCTTGTACGCATCGGCTTCTTGTTTCAGCTTCCTGTCAGCATGGCGGCGGGAGTCGTCGTCTGGACTTTTTTGCCCGCATGGATGGATGGCTATTCGGAGGCGGCGATCTCTGCGGCGAGATGGTATGCCGTACTGATGCTGCCGGTGCTGCTGGCCATTAATCTGGTGTCTGCGCTTGCGCAGAGCACAGGGCGCTTTCAGCTGTACAATGGCGTTCGACTGTACGTGCCGCTGTTCAATCTCGCCGGTCTGCTGCTGCTCTGGGCGGTTGGTCTGCTAAGCCTGCCGCTTGCGGCGCTGGTGTTTCTGATCACAAGCGCGCTGGTGCTGGGCTGGGCCCTGTACGGGGTGCGCGATCTGCTGCGCTTTGCATGGCTGAAGGGCCAAGCGGATCGAATTGCTGCCAAAGCGCTGCTTGGTTACGGCAGCCGCGTATTCGGCGTCGACCTGCTGGGCACGCTGTATGCGCAGTTCGATAAGGTGCTTATTTTGTCTATGCTGGGCGCTCGACCGCTCGGGCTGTACACGGTCGTTTATGCGCTGTCCCGCGTATTCAATGCGGTTCAGCTGGCCATCACAAACGTTATTTTTCCAAAGGTGACAGGGCTGGACAAGTCGGTCATTTTGACGACGCTCGGAAGGGCGTTCCGCATGTCGATGCTGCTCATGACGATTGTGCTTGTGCCAAGCCTGTTCATTGGCCATTATATGCTCGGCTTGTTGTTCGGATCGGAGTTTCTTGAAGCGGGCGACGCTTTTATCCTGTTGTCCATCGAATGCATTATCGGCGGAGGGTCCTGGATTCTGGCCACTTCCTTTAACGCGATGGGCCGGCCGGGACTGGTGCTCGTACGGCAAATCATCGCGCTGGCGGCGACAATTGCGCTTATGTTCGCGCTTGCCCCGGCTTACGGGCTGAACGGCATAGCGCTTGCGCTGCTGCTGGGCGCGGTTATCCGCCTTGCTGCGACGCTGGCGGCGATGCGGCTTGCTTTTCGCGCCGATCTGGGCAAGCTGCTGTTCGATTTGAGCGACTTCCGTTATTTGAAGGACCGCCTCAACCAACTAAGACAACGAAAAGGAGCGCAATAACCTATGTCTACGAAAGCGGACGTCCACCCGATGGACACCTTGAAAAAGCGGCTTCTTAAGCTGCTGGACGCTATCCCGCAGGGCTCCAGCATCTACTACGTCGATTACCCGGTATACAACAACGGCGGCGATTTGCTCATTATGAAGGGCGCGGAGAAGTTTTTCCGCGATAACGGCATTCGGGTCAGAGCCAGATACAGCGTTCTCGACTTCCCGGACGGGCTGAGCATTCCTTCCGATCAGATCATCGTGCTGCAGGGAGGCGGCAACTTCGGCGACCTGTATCCGGTGCATCAGCGGCTGCGCGAAAAGATTGTCGCCGATTATCCGAACAACCGCGTCGTTATTTTGCCGCAGACGATCTATTACAAGGATGAGGCGGAGTTCGAGAAAACGGCGCGCATTTTCAACAAGCACAAGGACTTGCATTTGTTTGTCCGTGATCCGCTGTCGCAGCAGATGGCCGAGCGCAGGTTTGTCAACTGCAGCATTCAGCTGTCGCCGGATATGGCGCATCAGCTGTGGCCGATCGTGCCGGCCGGGACGCCGGATAAGGAACTGCTCTGCTTCTTTCGCACCGACATCGAGAAAACGGCGGAGCAAACGCTGCTGGAGCAGGCGGGCCGCGGCGATTACATGGACTGGGGCACGCTGTACAACCGCTGGGAGCGCAAAGCCATCGCCATGACCGGCAAGGGGCTGCGCAAGGGCATTGCGCCGCTGCCGATGCAGGCGTTCTGGAACAAATACAGCGACTATTTGGTTGAAAAGGCGGTCAAACGCTTCAGCGGGTACGAAAGCGTACAAACATCGCGGCTGCACGGGCATATTTTATCGTGCCTTCTGGATAAGCCCAATACGCTGCTCGATAATTCTTACGGGAAAAACTCCAACTATTATTTGACATGGACCAGTCCCATTCAATCGGCTGGATTGATCGTCCAAACGAAGGAGGCCTCGTCATGAAAATTGTGCTGCTGTCCGGCGGTTCGGGCAAACGGCTATGGCCGCTGTCCAATGAAACGAGATCCAAGCAGTTTCTCAAGGTGTTGAAAAATGCGGACGGCTCCGACGAGTCGATGGTGCAGAGGGTATGGGGCCAGCTTGCGGCAGCAGGCTTGCAGCGCGACGCGCTGATCGCAACGAGCAAGCCGCAGGTGGAGATGATCTACAGTCAGCTCGGCAGCGAAACGGAAATCATTGTCGAGCCCGAGCGCCGCGACACGTTCCCGGCGATAGCGCTGGCGGCTACTTATTTATATTCGGTGCAGGGCGCCGGCCTGGACGAGACGGTGGTTGTCATGCCGGTCGATCCTTACGTGGAGGAACCGTTTTTTCATCGCATGAAGGAGCTCGAAGAGCTGCTGCAGCGGTCGGGCGCCGATATGGCGCTGATGGGCGTCAAGCCGACATATCCTTCGGAGAAATACGGCTATATCGTGCCGGAGGAGGCGGGAAGCGGCGAGGTGGCAGCAGCGACAGGCGCCGGTGAGCCCGATGCAGCCGCAAGCGACTATATTCGCGTAGGCAGCTTCCGCGAGAAGCCGCGCGAGGAGGAGGCGGCCGCAATGATTGAGCGGCAGGCGCTGTGGAATTGCGGCGTTTTCGCCTTCAAGCTGGATTTTATCATCAATTATTTAATTGCCTCCAATTTGCCTATCCAATACGAGGAAATGTCCAGGCAGTACAACAAGCTGCCGAAAAACAGCTTCGATTATGAGATCGTCGAAAAAACGAATCACATAGCCGCGCTTGCCTACGATGGAGAATGGAAGGACCTTGGCACCTGGAACACGCTGACCGAGGAGATTGAAAATCCGCTCACAGGCAAAGGCGTCATTACAGGCGACTCGCATAATACGCACGTTATTAATGAGCTCGATATTCCGATTACTTTGCTGAACCTGCCTAACGTCATTATTGCGGCGAGCCCGGACGGCATACTTGTCTCCGACAAGGCGTCCAGCCCGATGATCAAGGACGTTATGAAGCATGAGCAGCAGCGCCCGATGTATGAGGAGCGACGTTGGGGCCGTTACCGCGTGCTTGACTATATGAAATACCCCGACGGGAAGGAGGTGCTGACGAAACGCATTCAGGTCGCCCCGGGCTGCAACCTGAGCTACCAATATCATGAGCTCCGCGACGAGGTGTGGACAGTCGTGTCCGGGCATGGCGAAATGGTCATCAACGGCAGGCGTTTCCATATCGGTGCCGGCGATGTGCTGAACATTTCCCGGGAAACGAGGCACAGCCTGCGGGCGGAGACGGAGATGGATATTATCGAGGTTCAGACCGGCTCGGAGCTGGTGGAGGAAGACATTGTGAGATTGGCGCTGGATTGGCGCGAAATTATGGAGCTGTGCACGGCAGTGAGCTAATGGCACGGAATAAGAAAAGGAGCGATCAGCATGAACATTACAGTTATCGGGACAGGCTATGTCGGCCTTGTATCGGGCGTTTGCTACGCCAGGCTCGGCCATCAGGTCATATGCGTAGACAAGGAGCCCGGCAAAATAGCGCTGCTGAACGCCGGGGGCATTCCGATCTACGAGCCGGGGCTTAAAGAGCTTGCCGAAGCGGGAAGGGAGGCGGGCAAGCTTTCCTTCACGACCAACCTGCAGGATGCGGTCAAGCGTTCCGAGTTTATCATTTTGGCGGTTGGCACGCCTTCCTTGCCAAGCGGGGCCGCCAATCTGGCGTATATCGAGCAAGCGGCGATGGAAGTGGCTGCGGCGATGGACGGCTACAAAATGATTGCGGTCAAAAGCACGGTGCCGGTCGGCACGAACGAGCGGCTGGCAGAGCTGATACGCTCCAGAAGCGATCAGCCCTTCGACAGCATCTCGCTTCCGGAATTTTTGCGGGAGGGCTCGGCCATTCAGGACACGCTGTACCCGGACCGCATCGTAATCGGCGCGGACAGCAAGCATGCCGCAGATAAGCTGGTGGAGCTGCATCGCCCTTTGACCGAGCATATGATCGTGACCGATATTCGCAGCGCCGAGATGATCAAATACGCCTCCAACGCGTTTCTGGCTACCAAAATTTCGTTTATTAACGAGATTGCGAACATTTGCGAGAAGGTAGGCGCGGATGTGACCGAGGTGGCTTACGGAATGGGCTGCGACAGCCGGATCGGCTCCTCCTTCCTTAAAGCGGGCATCGGCTACGGCGGCTCCTGCTTCCCTAAGGATACGAGCGCTCTGATTCAGATTGCCGGCAACGTCGACTATGAGTTCAAGCTGCTTCGTTCGGTCGTTGAGGTGAATCAGGATCAGCGCTTCAATATTATCCGCAAGCTGAAAATGATATTCGGCGGCGAGCTGGCAGGCAAGCGAATAGCGGTATGGGGGCTGGCATTCAAGCCGAATACGGACGACGTTCGCGATTCTCCGGCGCTGGACATTATTCAGTATTTGGCCGACAATGGCGTGCAGGTGACCGCGTATGACCCGATCGCAGCGCCTAATTTCAAATCGCTGCTGAATCGCGAAGGCATCGTATGGTGCGGCGATGCGGCGAGCGCCGCGAAGGACGCGGATGCGCTTTGCCTGCTGACAGAGTGGGAGGAATTTGGAAGCTTCGATCTGGCTCTGCTGCAGCGGCTGATGAAGCGGCCGATTCTGATTGACGGCCGGAACGTGTTCAAGGAAGAGCATTTGCTTGGAACAGATTTTGTCTATTATTCGGTAGGGCGTCCGAGCTTAAATCAAGGCGTGAAGGAGCAAATGCCTGTCCTGCAATTTCACTCCTAGCTGAAGACGAGAGGTGAAGAACATGTTAAGAAGAAGAAAGCTGATGCTTTCGCTGCTGGCGGCATCGCTGCTGGCGACAACTCCCGCCGCGCTGCCTGTAGGCAAGCTTGGAGGGGAGCTGCAAGACAGCTATGTATACGCAGAGGATGCTGCCTCAGGCGAGCTGCCGTCATCCGTATTTCTGGATCGGATGAATAAGCTGCATGCTGCGCTTGCGGCCGGCGATCCGATCGATGTGCAGGAGGTCAGGGATGCGCGCTCCGAAATTGCCGCCCTGAATTTCGAGGCAAACGAGGCGCTGCTGGACCCCATTTGGAACAAGCTGGTGCCGAAGCTTTCGTCTGGGACCGATCAGGCGGCGCTAAAGCAGGTGCTGTTCGCCATGCTCCGTCAGGCGAGCGCCGCCAGATATGATGCAACAGCGTCGGATCTGGAGGCCATTCGCGTCAATCCCGAATACCGCGCGGCGATCAAGACAATTGCTGCCGCCGGCGGCGTGGCGAATGTCAAGATGGATGACTTTCTGATCATGCTGTTCGGGGACGGCAACAAGCGGCTGGGCATCGAAGGAACGCTGCAGAAGCAGGTCAAGGGAATGAAGGCGAAGGAGCTTTCGCAATTGCTGGCCGGCAAGGGCAGCGTACAAAAGGTGCTGACTGACGCGATCGCCGAGATTCTAAAAAAGAAAGACGAATATCCGCTAAGCAAAGCGTTTGACACGCTGGGCATCAAGCCGGACGATGTACGCAAGGTCGTCGTCGATATTCAGGCGCTGCTCCAGCACGAGGAAGCGGCAGGCCGGGCGATGATGGTCGCTTACCTCCGTTCCGAGTCGCAGTCGAAGGTCAAGGTAACCGCAAACGGCAGACAGCATCAATACAGTCTGAACGTGTTCGGCGTCGAGCTGCCCTCCATGTTTCTTTATTGGAGAAAGGTATCCGGAAGCGAGGATATTAAGATCAATTCCAGCGGCAAGGCCACGCTTCCGCCATACGTCATGCAAGGCAAGGCGGTTATTCAGGCGGCGATGCTTAATCCGTACGGCGGTCCGGCGAAGGTCATTTTCGAGCAGGAAATTACGATGACCAACGGCAACGGACAGCTTGATCCGAAGCAGCAAATCAAGCTGATTCTGGAGGAACTGGACGTCAGACTGGCCGATATCCGTTTGGAGCTTGCGATATCCGCGACAGACGAGCAGAAGGCGAAGCTGATCGTCGATACCGTTAGAGCGGGCAGCGAGGCGGCCAAAAGCGTGGAGAAAACGAATGCCTCCAAGGGAGAAAAGGAAAAAGCGGTTAAAGACATCAAGAAGAAGGTTGATAAGCTGCTTACCGAAATTATTCGCGACCTGATGGATTTCTAGTTAAACATCGTTTAGCGCGAGCGTTGCCGACGCCGTCCCCCGGGCGGCGTCGGCCCTTTGCGTTAGCGGCAATGCGACACTTACAACGAGCGAAGGCGGTGAGGGTAACGGATGGCTAAACATTCGCGCGGAAAAAAATGGCGTCGTCCGGGAGGCACGGACCCCGTTATTATGGCGTTATCGATTCTGACGGTCATACTTCTGTCAGCGTGGGGCGGGCTGCATTTCAAGGCTTCGCAGGAGCAGCAGCTTGCCGCGGCCGCCGGAGCGGACGGCAACGGTTTCCGGCTCATGCCTGAGGATGTGCTTAGAACGCCGACTCCGAGGGAAACGGCCAAGCCGGAGGAAACGGCAGCGCCGACTCCGGAGCCTACCGAGCAGTCGGGAGGCGGCAATACGGGTTCTTCAGGCGGCGGATCGGGTCAAGCGGGCCAGGCGCCGGCGGGGCAGACGCCTCAAGCTACACCGGCTCCGCAGCAGAACGCAGGCTCCGCAGACGCAGGACAAAAGCAGGAAACGATTGAAGAGAAGTACAAAAACGAAATTGTGCAGGTCCAACTTGCCTGTACAAGCAAGCTGAACGATTTGCGTTTAAAGGGAGAATCGGGCTTAGCCAAGCTGGATAAATCGGATACGGATGCGGTTGATGCTTTTTACGCGAATTTCGTAGATGACATGACGGCTTCTCAGGCAAGCTGCGAACAAAACTTTATGAGCAAGCTGACAAGCGCCCAGAAGGAAGGCGTACCCGCTAAGACGATAAGCGAGTGGGAAGGAATGTTCCGCTCTATTATGGCGAAGCTGCAAGCGGAGTTTGAGGCGGCGCTTAAAGAATATATGATGCAATAAGCGCTCTAATCCTCCTTGGGGAGAGTTCGGTCTCGCAGCACACGCTCCAGCAGGCTGCGAATAAGCTCAAGATCGTCTCTTTCCAAGGGAACTCCGTCCCAATGAAGTTTGTCGTAATTCAAATATTGCTTGGCATTGTGATTCAGCTCGGCCGGAGGCTCCTCGAGGTCGGTCAAACCAAGCAAGTAGTCTGCGGAGGTGCGAAGCTTGCGGGAAATGGCTTGTATCGATTCGATCGTCGGCTGGCGATAACCCGATTCATAGCCTGCATAGGTGCTTTTGGCTACGCCGATATAATCGGCAACCTCCTGCATCGTCAGCTTTCTTTTTTTCCTCAACTGTTTAAGTCGTTTGGCGAACATCGTTCGACCCCCTTGTACCCTCATCTGTGGCTTTCTGGCTGCAACTCTATTTCAAAAATAACCTGCTGTACTTTTAGTAATAGCACACATAATTATAGCATGTTTACCATTTGAATGCACAGAACGCGGGACTCTAGTCATAGTTCCCTGTATATAAGTTGTACGTTAGAATTTAGAAATAGGATCACACAATTTCCGAGAATCTTTAAATGGTTTTGCCGCGCATTTTTTTGCATAATCTTAATGGTGGGAGCTTTTTATATTTTAGTTGACAGAATCTTCTTTTTCATATATCTTTAATTTAAGAGTTCTCAATTAAAGAATAACTGAACTTATTATAGATCAACCAACGGAGGCTACTGACATGAGCGAATTTATGGAGTTGTTAAAGGGAAGGCGTTCCGCAAGCAAGTTTTTGCCCAACCATCCGATTTCCCGCGAGGAGCTGGATGAAATGTTCAGTCTGGTTAAATTCGCTCCTTCCGCATTTAACCTGCAGCATGCCCATTATGTAGTCGTGACCGATCCAGACAAGCAGCAGCAGCTGTATGAAGCGGCCCATAAACAGTACAAAGTCAAGTCGGCATCGGGCGTGATCGTCGTGCTTGGCGATTTGGAGGCTCATCATAATGCCGCTGCGATTAATGAGGGATTGTTCAACCTCGGCATTCTTGATCAGCGGGAATTTGACGAAACGGTAAGCTCGGTTATCAGCTTCTACGAGGATAGAGGCGACGTTTTCAAGCGCGACGAAGCGATTCGCAACGCGAGCCTGTCGGCGATGCTGTTTATGCTGATCGCCAAGGAAAAGGGCTGGGACACATGCCCGATGATCGGCTTTGATCCGCAGTTGATGCGCGAAGCTCTGCAGATTCCGGACCGTTACGTGCCGGCGCTGCTTATCGCAATCGGCAAAGAGGACACGGGCAGCCAGCGCCCGCGCGGCTACCGCAAGCCGGTTGGCGAGTTTGTCACCTATGATTCCTTTTAAAGGTCGTCAAGGGGGATGATGCCCGTCCCTGAGTGGCCGGCAGCGAGAGGTGACGCATGTTCGTCTGAACGCTATTCGTAAAATAGACTTAGAAGAGAAAAATATATTGTATTTTTATTCATTATGATGAATAATTATACTAATCTTTTAAGTCTATTTTTTGTGGAGGATGATCTTGCGTGGCTTATAAAGTGTTTGTGGATGGCCAGGAGGGGACTACCGGTCTAAGAATACGTCATTATTTGTCCAATCGAACGGATATCGAGATACTTGACATTGATCCGGACAAAAGAAAAGACGTACAGGAACGCAGCAACTATCTAAATGAAGCGGATATCGTATTTCTCTGCTTGCCCGATTCGGCGGCCGTAGAGGCTGTGGAGCTCGTAAAAAATGACCGTACCAAAATAATCAATACGAGCACGGCGTTCAGGACCGATAAAAATTGGGTGTACGGCCTGCCTGAGCTGAATAATCAAAGAGATGAGATTCGAGGCTCATCGCGGGTGTCCGTTCCCGGCTGCCACCCGACCGGTTTTATCCTTACCCTGAGACCGCTGATCGAGGCCGGCATCGTTCCAAGGGATTATCCGGTCTCCTGTTATTCGGTGACAGGTTATTCTGGCGCGGGAAAAAGCGGTATTGAGGAGTACGAGAACGAGGCTGCTTTTATAGCGAAACAGCTGAATGTTCCAAGACATTATGCGCTGCAAGGCAAGCACAAGCATCTTCCCGAGATGAAGCTGTATGCGGGGTTGCAATTCGAGCCGTTGTTTACGCCAATTATCGCAAGCTACGCTCAAGGCATTGCGATGTCGATTCCCCTAATAAGCAGATGTTTGGCAAAAAAAGCTTCCGCGCAAGAGGTGCATGACGTTCTGGCCCGTTGCTACGAAGCCGAGCGTTATGTCCGCGTCATGCCGTATGATTCAAGTGAGCATCTCGATGAAGGGCAATTTAAAATTACGGCCTGCACAAATACAAACTTCGTGGATATTTTTGTATTCGGGGATGACGATAACATCCAAATCATGTCCCGGTACGATAATTTAGGCAAGGGCGCCTCGGGAGCCGCGGTGCAGAATATGAATCTTATGCTGGGAGTAGACGAGGGAGCAGGGATCTGAGCGAATGAGCGTCTAAGGCCCTAGCTGCGGGACGGAATTCTTGCATTGCGAAGAACGCTTGTATGTCGTTTGTCGTTTGGCAGAGCGATGGCCATGCGGATAGACGGATAAGGGGCTAAAGACCGCGATGTTCACTGTTTAGTGGAAATCGCGGTCTTTTCGCGTACCAATGCGGACATCCCCTTATTAAGCGAACATGTCTGGGGCGGATCCTTTTTTCATTGTAACAAGCGTTTATGGCTTAGCCGCATACCACTCGGAGAATTGCTTCTGATATTCGGCGATATATTTATCAAAGCCCGCGGCTTTTAGCTTCTCCAGCGCTTTCGGGAAATAGGTGTCGTAATCAAGAAAACCGCTGCCGATTGGGGCAAGGAATTCGGTAAATACGCCGTTTATTTTGGTTTCTTCATTTTTGACAGGCGTATTGTCGAAGTTAAAGCCTGCACCCTTGGAGATGATGGCATCGTCGTCCCAAGCTTTGTATTCGGCGATAAAGTCGTCCGGCACCGAGTTATCGAAGCGGATAAAGTTTTTGTTCATCAGCAGCCAGTCCGGAATGAGCGAATCGGTCGTGTTGCGCGTCAGGCGGCCGTTGGCGTCAAGCGTGTAATCCTTGTCCTGCACGCCGTAAGCGAACAGATCGTAGAGCTCCTGATTTTTTTGCAGCAAATTGAAGAACATGACGTAACGCTCGGGATCGGCCGCATTGGCGGATACGAACCAGGCGGTGCTGTACGTTCCGCGGCTGATTTTTGGCAGATCCTTGCTCAGGAAGTAGTTGGTCAGCTTTGCCGTCGGCACCGCTTGCGTAATCGCCGCCGCTCCTTCAAACGGACGAGCCGCCGTGCCGGCCCAGAACATCGCTTTGCCGGAGTTCCAGTCCGATGTAAGCTGAGGCATGTTTGTCGCCGCATACTTAGGGATAATGCCCTTCGTGTACCAGCTTCTCATAATTGCGGCGTAGGCTTTGAATTCCTCTGTCTCGAACCAGCTAATAATCTGATCGTTGTCGGCGGACTCGTCGATTGCGAGCATGTCGTTTTGCCAGTACAGGTTTTTGTCGGTGTATTCGTACATGAGCATTCTGCGCGCATCGGTGCCTGCATAGCCGACCAGCTCAGGATGCTTGGCGTGAACCTTGTCATAGAACTCCTCAAGCTCGGCAATTGTAGATATCCCGGTCATGCCCACCTCTTCCAGCAAATCCTGGCGGGCCAGCACGCTGTAAAATTCGCCCGAGTTCGGCTTGTTGCCGACGGGAATCGCGTATTGCTTGCCGCCAAGCTGGAAGGCGGAGAAGGAGGCCTCGTCAACCGTTTTTTTCATGTCGACGGCTGCGCTCTCCATATAAGGCGTCAAATCGGTGTACAGTCCTTTGGCTACGGATTTGACCATATAGTTGGTATCGGTGTAGGTTGCAAAATCCTCGCCGGTGGACAGCATCAAATCAGTTTTGCCGCCCGCGTATTCGGACCATGGGAGGAACTGAAATTCAATGTCCGCGTTGATTTCCTGTTTGACCAAATCTTTAAATTCCGCTTTCGACAGCTCTTTCATCCGGTTGGATTCGTCGCCGTAGAGGACGATTTTCAGCTTGGCCGGCTTTAGCTCTGTGCCAGCGCTTTCATTGCCGCCTGCGGCAGGAGAAGGCGAATTTTGCGTGTTGCCGCCCTCGGAGCCGCCGTTGCTGCATGCCGATACGAGGAGCACAGCCGCCATACCCAGACTTGCCCAGATGCGCTTTTTTAACATGTTTGAACCCTCCTGTATGTTATGTTTATATTGTTGAATGGTATGAAGGGCGCCGCGATCAGCAACTGACGTTTCGTCCATCATACCATGTCCAACCGCTCTTCGCAGATTCTAGCCTTTTACGGAGCCTACAATAATGCCTCTTACAAAATAGCGCTGCAAAAACGGGTACAAGATGGCGATCGGCAGCACGGTGAGACAGGTCATCGCCATTTTGGCGGTTTCCAGCGGCGGTGCGATAATGACACCGCTAATCTGAGTGCTATTGCCTGAAGCCAGATACTGGATGTTCGACATCATGTTGTACATCATAAATTGGATGGTGTACAGACGTTCGTCCGATACGAGCAGCAGCGGAAGATAGAAGTCGTTCCAGAATTGAAGCGCATAGAACAAGGAAATGGTAACGAGTCCGACCTGCCCCAGCGGCAGCATGATCCGAAAAAATATGCGTAAATGGCCGGCCCCGTCGATTTGGGCGGACTCGATAACCTCATGCGGAATGCTTTTGAAATAATTGGCCTGCAAATACATAAGAAATACGTTTAGCAAGTAGGGAACGAATAAGCCGGCAAGCGTATTGTCCAGATGATAATATTTGGTCGAAAGAATGTACCAAGGCAGCGTGCCGCCACTGAACAGCATCGTAAAATAAGCCAAAAAAGCAAAGTAGTTGCGGTAGCGGAACCCCTTGGCGGTAATGACATAGGCGTAGGCGGTCGTGACAAGCACGGCGCATACGGTGCCCAGTCCTGTGACGACAACCGACATCAGATACCCCTGCAAAATTTGCTCGGCTTTGGAGCCGAACATGAATGTATACGTATCGAGACTGAATCCCCGCGGAAGCAGCGAGTACCCTTCGACCGCAAGCCTGGACTCCGTCGAGAGCGAGCCGGATACGGCAAGCACGAACGGGATGAGGCAGATGAGGGCAAACACGCTAATGCAAGCGTAGAAAAGGACGATAAGCGATCTGTTTTCCTGATTGGCCATAGCACATGTCTCCTAAAATAGTTTGCTTTCCTTGTCGTACCAGCCCGCGAGTTTGTTCGCGATCAGTACAAGCAGGAAGCCGAATACGGACTGATACAGCGTAATGGCTGAGGCAAAGCCGAATTCGCCGGAGCGAATGGCCGTCCGATACACGTATACGTCGATAATGTCGGTCGTTGGGAGCAGCAGCGGATTAAGGAAGGTCACGCCCATGATCATGCTGAGATCCCCCTTGAGCATGCCGCCGATGCTAAGCAGCGTAAGCAGGATAATCGATGGAATTAGCAGCGGCAGCGTAATGCGCGTAATCAGCTGCATGCGCGAGGCTCCATCAATGCGCGCCGCTTCGTAATACGACGTATCGATGCCTTGCAGCACCGCGTAATAGATGATGGCTCCATAGCCGGCGCTTTTCCATATATTCGCCAGCACGAGAATGACGACGAACAGCCATGGATTCGAGTACCAGTCAATCGGCTGAAAGCCGATGCCTTCCAGCAAACGGTTCATCACGCCTTTATCGTAGTCGAGCAGCGAGAACAGAATCGCCCCGATTACGATCCACGAAATAAAGTAAGGAAAGAACATGACGCTTTGGGTAATTTTGATGAAGGAGCGGCTTTTCAGCTCATTCAGTATGATGGCGATTGCAACGGAAAAGAAGGTGCCGGTAATCATGTAAAGCACATTCAGCATGACGGTATTGCGTGTGGCGCGAATGGCGCTGTCCATGCTGGAGAAGAAAAATTCGAAATTGGAAAAGCCCGCCCAGGGGCTCCCGAAAATGCCGCCGTTATAGTTGTAGTTTTTAAATACGAGTATGAGTCCGCTCATCGGCAGGTAGGCGAACAGGATCAGCACGATCACGCCTGGCAGCGCCAGCAGAAACAGCGAGCTATCGTTGCGAAACATCTGAAGCCGGCGCTTGGCGCTTGCAGGCTTGCTCGGCTGAAAAGCTTCGTCTGACATGGGATTCACTCCTTTAGTTGGTTTGTTGTCTGTGTCCCCAATATAGCTCGGCACGAAATGTAAGCGCCACCAAAAAGAACTGAAAACGCTTAAAAAACAAGCGGATTGGCGGCTTTAAAAAACTGAAATCGCTTTAAAAAACTTGAAAAAGGCCTCTAAACAGCCTGAATTGATGGCATTTGCAGCAAAATGTCGATCGTTTCTTTGGCCCTTTTATGTGCCTGCCCATTAGAGGCCTCCGTTCACGAATCAGGAAAAAGCATAAGCAGAATGAACACAGTCACGCTTAATCGGCACGGAATCTCCGTTCGCATGCCGCCTATTCGGTAGCCAAATGTAGAGGGAGTTTTAATGTGAGAAGATGGTTTGGTTAAAAAAGTAACTGAAGGGGCTGATTTGAGATTTGTGGGAGGGGATTAGGTTAAAAAAGTAAGTGTTGAAGTTGATTGGTGTTCGTAAAAGGAAAGAGGGTTAGATAAGCAACGAAAGAGGACGATTTGGCTTCCGAAAGTGGAGAGTAGGGTCCAGAGGCAGCTAGGACCGGTGCCAGCCGGTTCATTCAAGCGCGAGAGGCGGCTGTGGTGAATCGCACAGCCGCCTTTGTTAGAACGATGCCGAAGAAAGCCATATTACATGCCGGATTCACAAACGAGGTTTCCTAATCAGGGCAAGCTGATCAGGTCTCGCCGTCCTGCTGCAAAATTTGGTTCAGCCTCCACTTGGAAGGGGTCACGCCGAAGCGTTTTTTGAACAGCGTTGTAAAGTAAGTGCTGCTGTTGTAGCCGCATTTCTCGGCAATGATTCGAATGTCGAGCTCGCGCTCGGCGGCCAGCATATCCCGTGCATGCTCCAGCCTGACCAGGTTCACGAAGTCGGGGAAGCTGCTGCCTGTAGCTTCGGTAATCAGCTTGCTTAAATAGGAAGGGCTGATGGCCAGCTTGTCGGCCAGCCCGTTCAAGGAAAGCGTCTGATCGCTATATTGCTTGCGAATAAAGCCGATCGCTTCGCCTGCTACGCTCCGCGTTTGCACCGCGTTCAGCTCGCTCAGCTTGCCGTACGCATCATAGCACAGGCGCTCCAGCCACGAGCGCAGCTCCGCATAGCTCTGCGCGCGCCAGATGCGCTGATAATGATCCAGGAAATCGGAGTGGCGCAGCAAGCTCTCGGCCAGACCGGTGTCGGCCATTTTTTTAAGCTCGGACGCAAGCCGCGACAAAGCGATAGTCGCCTGCTCCGCCCTGTAGCTGCATGCGACCGCCAGCAGGCGGTCAATGGCGTCAGGAATGAGCTCCTGCTGGCGGTTCCGTACAATTTGCAGCACGGCCTCGACGGTGCTGTCGGGGAGCGGGCTGCTGTTTAAGTGGATAATATCATCCGCGTAAATAACGGGATTGCTTGCGTGCAGCTTGACGTGCTGCAGACTGTCGCTTGCTTCATCGTAGAGCTGCTTGAGCTGCCCGGAATCCGTGGCGAGTCTGCTGATGCCGATGGAGCAGCGGATATCGGACCATTGCGAAATCCGCTCGGCAAAAGCTTCCCAACGCTCGCGAAACGCGCCGTAATTGCCGAAGCTTCCGCTTTCCGTTTCGCTTACGATGAGCACAGCCGCCCCCTCATGCGGAAAAAAGCCGCGGCATGTTCCGGCCCCGTCGAACAACTGCTCCGCTAGTCGCGGCAAATCCCGCCACGCTTTGGCGGGGAAGTCCGCCGTTTCGTCCAAGGCAGCTCCATGTATCACGGCAACGCAAAAAGCAAACATGCCTGCGGATTCATCCAGCCGCGGCAGCGCGGACGGGACATGCTCGCCCGCCCGGTAAGGGGAGGTCAGCCAGCGGAGCAGGGCGCTGTCTTCATTCTCGCGTTGAAGCTCGCCGATGCGCCCGGCTATTTTCTCCAGCTCCCGGTTGGCCTCATGAAAGCCGGCGCCGTGCGAGAAGGCAAGCTGGTCCTCGGACAGGTTGCGAATCGTTCCGAATAAAGCCCCGACCGGCTTGTACATCCGGTAGGAAACAAAAGCCGCCGTTGCAGAGGCCGCTGCGAGCAGCGCCACGCACAGCCCTACCATCATATTGCGCGCGCTCGCAATGTCGCGGACGCTGTTTTTGTAAGACGTTTCAGATACAAACCACAGCCCGCCTGCCTGCGCTTGCCGATAGGTGATCAGCTTTTTCCCATCCTCCGCCTTATCCCACACGAGCGTGCCCGAAATGCCGCTATCCGAGACGATCCGGCGCAGAAGCTCATCCTCAAAAACAGCGGGCGTTCCGCTCTGCATGAGAATACGCCGCTCGGCGTTGATGACGGCATATTGCGTATCGCCGGCATCGCTCGGGTTAAATAAATTTTCCTGAAGCTTGCGCAGGTTAATTGTCATGGCAATCGCTCCGTTATACTCGCTTGTGCTGAAGGCCCGGTCGTTGTAGAACGTCGTCATCATCGTTTCGGCCTGACCGTTATTAAGCGTTGCCTCCCAGACATACGGAGATTCCCTGATTTCGCTGTCCCTGACTCTTTCGAACAGCCCCCGCTTGGCCGCCGAGCTGAGCGGATTGTTCTCGAACATCATGGCCGGCCCGTCCGCGCCGAGAATATATGCGTTTTCAAGAAACGCGTTAACCGTCAGCGTGCCGCGAATCTGGCTGAGCGCGCTGTAGAGCTGCTCGCTCCAGCTGTTGTCGCCGCTTTGCATGACGGTATAAATGTTAGGGTTATGGTAAAAGTCCATCGTGTAATTTTGCACCATGTCCATATATTTTATGAATACGGTTTCTGTATTAAGCAGTACGGCTTCGTTGGCCTTGTTGACATTGTCGATCGTTTTGTCCCTGAACCAGAAGAACAGCACGCTGGCCAGCACCAGCACCGAACAAATCGATATCAACGTCAAGCTAAGGAAAAATCTGATTTGCAGCCGTTTCTCTCCCGTCATAGCAATCGCCCCTTTATGGTTACTACTATACACATTTTAGGCCGAGAAGTTAACAGCTGTCTGAGGAAAGATATAGACAGAATGATCATGTATGTATAAAAAATAAGAAAATGAACAAGAAAGTTTCAAGATTATGATGTTTTTTTGAACTATACTTGTATGTGCTTACAATTTGAACGCTACTAGGAGGAGAAGCGCATGCGCAAGTTCGAAAATCCCATTCTGCCCGGCTTTTATCCCGATCCGTCGGCTATTCGTGTTGGTGATGATTATTATCTGGTTACGTCCAGCTTTGAGTTTTTTCCCGGCGTGCCGATTTTTCATAGCAAGGATTTGGTGAATTGGCGCCAACTGGGGCATGTTCTTGATCGTCCTTCCCAGCTGAATCTGGACGGCGCCGATCCCTCGCGGGGCATCTGGGCCCCGACGCTTCGTTACCATAACGGTCTTTTCTATATGATCACGACGTTCGTCGACAATGAGAAGGAATGCCATAATTTTTATGTTACCGCAACCGATCCCGCAGGCGACTGGTCCGATCCGGTATGGCTGGACGATGCGCCCGGCATCGATCCGTCGCTGTTTTTTGACGAGGACGGAAGGGTTTATTATACGGGGAACCGCGTGCCGCCCGAAGGTCAAGAGTATCCGAAGCACATGGATATCTGGCTGCAGGAGCTGGATTTGACGAGCGGGAAGCTGATCGGAGAGAAAAAAAGCATATGGCAAGGCGCGCTCAAAGTGGCTCATGCCCAGGAAGGGCCTCATGTGTACAAAATCGGCAAGTGGTATTATCTGCTGATTGCCGAAGGCGGCACGGGGCATACGCATGCGATTACGATCGCCCGCAGCGAATCGGTAGCCGGTCCTTATGAGGGCTACAAAGGGAACCCGATTTTGACGCATCGCCATTTGGGACGCGGTTATCCGATCGTGAACGTCGGCCACGGCGAGCTGATTGAAACCCAGAACGGCGAATGGTGGATGCTCTGTCTTGCGTCCCGCCCTTACGGCGGCTATTTCCGCAACCTTGGTCGCGAAACCTTTCTGGTTCCCGTCATTTGGGAGCAGGAATGGCCGGTTGTCAACCCCGGCAAAGGCATCATCGAGGAGGTAGCCGACGTGCCGGACTTGCCGGAAACGCCTTGGCCGCAGCTCCCCGCGCGCGACGATTTCGACCAGCCGGAGCTTGCGCCGATCTGGAATTTCCTGCGCACTCCGCGCGGAGATTACTGGAGCCTGACGGACAATCCGGGCTCGCTGCGGCTGCGGCTCAAGGCGGAATCGATCGCCAGGATCGAGAATCCCGCCTTTGTCGGACGGAGACAGCAGCACATGAGCTTCCGCGCCGCCACGGCGATGCGCTTCTCCCCTAAGGAGAATGGAGACCGTGCAGGCATCGTCCTGCTGCAAAACGACGGCTTCCAGTTCCGCGTGGAATACGGCAGCTTCGGCGGCAGCACAGAAATCCGCTTCACCGCGCGGAAGTACGGGGAGGAAACGGTGGTTGCCTCGGCTCCGTACGCGGGAGAGAGCCTGGAGCTGCGGGCCGAGGCGAACGGACAGCAATACAGCTTTTTCTGGCGCGAAAGCGACGAGGAGTCGTGGCAGCCGCTTGGCTCTGCGGACGGCTCGGAGGTGCTGAGCACAGACAAAGCCGGAGGCTTCACGGGCGCATATATGGGCATGTATGCGGCCGGCGAGAGTACAGACAGTCAACAGCGCTACGCCGATTTTGATTGGTTCAGCTATGAAGCCGTCGCGGAATAGCCGTCAAATGCCGGAGGAGGGGAAGATGGAAATGGAGCACAACATGGAGGCGTCGCCGTACCCGTACCCGCTGCCCGACATTCCGGCCATTCCAAGCCGCAGGTTTAACGTGACGGAGTTTGGAGCCGAGTCTGGCAGTCTCTCGCTTTGTACGGATGCGCTGCAGGAGGCGCTTGATGCATGCGCGAAGGAAGGGGGCGGCAAGGTTGTCATTCCGCCCGGCATTTGGCGTACGGGGCCTTTGCGCCTGCATAGCCGAATTGAGCTGCACGCGGAGCGTGGAGCACTTGTGTTGTTCGAGCCGCGGGCGGAGCTGTATCCGCTCGTATCCTCGCATTTTGAAGGAGAATCCGCGATTCGCTGTCAGGCGCCGCTCGAAGGAGAAAATCTGGAGGATGTGGCGATTACCGGAGAAGGGATCTTCGACGGCGGCGGGCATGGCTGGCGGCCGGTCAAACGTTTCAAGATGACGGACGATCAATGGAAGGCGCTGCTTGCTTCAGGCGGAGCGGTAAACGATCAGGAAGCAATATGGTGGCCGTCGGCGGAAGCGATGGAAGGAGAGGCGCTGGTCAGGCAGCTTCGGCTCGTGGGAGAAAGCGCCATTGAGGCCTATTTGCCTGCAAGGGCTTATCTGCGCCCGGCGCTGCTGAGCTTGCGGGGGTGCAACCGAGTCCGGCTGGAAGGACCTACCTTCCAGAATTCTCCCGCTTGGTGCCTGCACCTTCAGAATTGCGGGCAAATTACGGTAAGAGGCTTAAATGTCCGCAACCCTTGGTATTCACAAAACGGGGACGGGCTTGATCTTGAGTCATGCCGCCACGCGCTTGTCGAGGATTGCACCTTTGACGTGGGCGACGACGCGATTTGCCTGAAGTCGGGCAAGGACGAGGAGGGGCGAAGGCGCGCTCTGGCGTGCGAGTATGTAACCGTTAGACAATGCACGGTGTATCACGGTCATGGCGGCGTCGTAATCGGGAGCGAAATGTCGGGTGGAGTGCGGGCGGTGCGCGTATCCGATTGCCGCTTTATTCATACCGATATCGGGCTGCGCTTCAAAAGCGCGCGAGGGCGCGGGGGAGTCGTGGAGGATATCGTGATGGAGAGAATTTATATGTCCGGCATCGCTCGCGAAGCGGTCTCGTTCCACCTTTTCTATGCCGGAGTCGAGGGCTCGGAGGGCTCGGATGAACAGCTTTGCGAGGTAACGGAGGAAACGCCGGTCTTTCGCGATATTACGCTGCGCGATCTGGATTGTACGGGGGCCGCTACGGCGCTGCTGATTAACGGGCTGCCCGAACGGCCATTGGAGCGCCTGACGATCGAACGCTTTGCCGCGGATACGGTTCACGGCGTCGTTGCCCGCTACGCGGATCAGCTGTATATATCCGGGCTAGAGCTGCGTACAGAGATTCACCCTGACATTCAGCTGTATAAATGCACGAATGAGCGGATTTCGCGCAGCGCGAAGCAATAAGCCGGAAGAAAAGGAATCATGCCTGCTCCTGCCGGTTGGCCGCTTGCTCGGCTTTGGCCTGCTTGCGGTATTGCATCGGCGTCAGCCCGGTCGCCTTCTTGAACGTTTTGTTGAAATGCGACAAATGCTCGAAGCCGACCGCAAGCGCGATCTCCTGAATTTTCTGGCGGGAGCCCGCTAGCATGCGCTTCGCTTCGCTGACCCGAATGTAGATGACATATTCGCGGAAATGAAAGCCCGTAAGCCGATGAAAAATCCGGCTCAAGTATGAATTGCTCATATAAAAGCGTTTGGCGGTATCCTCCAGTGTGACTGGCTCGCGATAATGCTCGCGCAAGTAGGTCGCAATTTCCGAAACCTTGTGATGCAGCGAATAACGGGAAGGACTTGCGGACAGCGCGGAGTGCTCAGAGCGCGCAAGCGTAATGATCAGCTCTGCGAACAGGGAAAGGCAGACGGTTTCGTAGTAAGCTTTTTCCTGTCGGCATTCCTCCACCATCCGGATCAGCAAGCGTTCAACCTCTCCCCGATCGCGCAGCGACAGGGGGAAGACGCGAAAGGATCTGTTGCCGTGCAGCAGATTCAGCTGCCGCAATGCGGGCGGCAGAAGCGAGGGCTCGTAATTGATGAGTATGCGTTCAAATTCGGCTACTTCGGAGCTGGCGGTGGCGTGAATTTCATGCCCGGCGATCATGATCAGCTCGCCTTTGTGCACGGTTACCACTTGACCGTCAACAAAGTAGACGCGCTCGCCTTCAACAAGATAGTAGAGCTCGACCGATGAATGGCTATGGGGCCGAGGCATGGCGGTAACGCCCTTTCGCTTCATATGCTGAATGCTCAGCTTGCCGTTTTCCACGTAATATTTCGGGTTGGGACTGACGGGCGCGGGCATAGGCATTCCTCCGTATTTGTGCTGCATGTAAGTTGATTGTATATCATTATAAATAACCTTGTCCGTATTAGAAAGGAGTTTGTCCATGTTTATCACGGTATCCGGAGAAGGAAAGGCCGATTACGCTAGCCTGCAGGCTGCTATTGACAGCATACCCGCAAGCTGCGAAGAAACGGTAACCATTCGTATCAGGCCCGGCATTTATGAGGAAAAGATTACTATTCCGGCTTCGGCGCCCCCTATCCTCCTGCTGGGAGAGGACAACGAGCGCACCATCATTTCGTGGTCGGACAACGCGCATACGCTGGGGGCGGACGGGGAGCCGCTCGGAACGTTCCGTTCGGGCACGTTTAACGTTTTGGCGCCGCAGTTTACAGCGGAAAATCTGACGATCCGCAACGCTTCGGGACCTGGCACGGGCCAGGCTGTCGCCGCTTTCGTCGATGCCGACAGAGCGGTGTTCCGCCGGGTCAGGCTGCTGGGCGATCAGGACACGCTGTATACCGGCCAAGGGAAGCAATACTATGCCGAATGCTACATCGAAGGCGATGTCGATTATATTTTTGGAGCCGCAACGGCTGTTTTCGATCGCTGCACGCTTCATAACAAACGCTCAAGAGGATACATTACCGCCGCCTCTACGCCGGAAGGCGCAGCTTATGGCTATGTGTTCCTCGATTGCGCGATTACAGGCGGAGAAGGCGTGAAGGACGTTTATTTGGGCAGGCCGTGGCGTCCATTCGCGCATGTGGCGTTTATCCGCACGGCCATTGACGCTTCCATTACCCCTGAAGGCTGGCATAATTGGGGGCAGCCGGACCGGGAGCAAACCAGCCGCTACGAGGAGTTTGGCGGCACAGGCGCGGGCGCCGCGGCTGAGCAGCGGGTGCAATGGTCAAGGCAGCTTGCGTCCGAAGAGGCGGGTAAGTACCGGATCATTACGATTTTTGACGGTTGGCATCCGGAAGGCTACTAGCCGCAAATGCAGGAGAGGAGGCGCTCGCAAACATGAAGCTTGAAGCCTATTTAAAATCGTTGACGGAGCGTGCCGCTTCGGAGCGGGAGGCAAAGCGGCCTTCCGCGGCAGGGGAGCGGCGGGACGAAGAGCTCCGGGCGACGTTTCGCCGACTGCTCGGACATTTTCCCGAGCAGCGAATGGAGCCGTCTGAGCCGCTGCTGCTGGAACGGACGCCATGCGACGGTTATACGCGCGAGCGAGTCGAAATCGCCACGCTCGAGGGACTTCGAATGGGAGTCTACATTCTGACGCCGGATCGGGCTGCATCATCAGATCTGGCCCCCGCCGTCGTGGCTTGCCACGGACATGGCTACGGCAGCCGCGAGATTGTGGGGCTCGAGCCGGACGGCCGCGAGCGCAAGGCCGCTCCGGGGCTGCATAAGGATTTTGCCGTACAGCTTGTGAAGAAGGGCTTTGTTGTCGCGGCTCCTGAGCTTATCGGCTTCGGCGACCGGAAGCTGGAAGAGGACAAAACGGATGAACCAGGCAAAAACTCATGCTTCAAGCTCGCGGCGCATTTGCTGCTGACAGGCCGGACGCTGGCAGGGCTGCGCGTCTCCGAAACGCGCCGGGTCATCGATTACTTGCAGGAGCGCCCGGAAATCGACGCAAGCCGAATCGGCATAATGGGCATTTCCGGCGGAGGCCTTGTTGCAGGATTCGCCGCAGCGCTGGATGAAAGAATTCGCTGCGCGGTCGTCAGCGGCTACGCCAGCCTGTTCGCGGAAAGTATCCTTGACCGGAATCATTGCCTGGACAATTACATTCCCGGCGTCCTAATGGAGGCCGAAATGTCGGAATTGCTGGCGCTTATCGCGCCGCGCGGATTGTGGCTGGAGTCGGGCGCGGCTGACCGGGTATTCCCGCAAGCTCCCGCCCGCAAAGCGTTCGAGGAGCTGAAGCGGAGGTACGCGGAGCTCGACGCGGGCGAAGCGGTGCAGGCCGATTTTTTTGAGGGCGGACATGAAATTCACGGGACTCCCGCCTATGCATGGCTGCGGGAACGGCTCATGGATAGCGGGCTCTCCTCAGAAAGGGGTTGAAAGCATGGGAAACGATGCGAAAAAGGCCGAGCAGGCAGGCTGGTCCCGCAAGGTGGCCGATATGATTCTGGGACAAGCGGATTCGGACGGCTTTCATGATTATCCGTTGGAGCGCTGGGCCTATGTTCCCGGCATGCTGCTGATGGCGATGGCCCGTGCAGGCATTCAATTGGAGGATGCTCGTTACTACGATTTCATGCAGCGCCATATGGACCGGTATATTGGAGCGGACGGAATGATCGCCGGCTACTCGCTTGAGGAGTATAATCTGGATCAAATCAACCAAGGCAAAAATTTGTTTTACCAGCTGGAGCGCACCGGAGACAGCCGCTATGCCAAGGCGGCCGACACGCTGGCCGCGCAGCTGATCGGCCAGCCTCGCACGTCTGAGGGCGGCTTCTGGCACAAAAAGGTATATCCGTTTCAAATGTGGCTGGATGGCCTGTACATGGCATCGCCCTTTCTTGCGGAATACGCGAAGGTATTCGAGCGTCCGGAGCTGACGGACGAGGTTGCCCGTCAATTGCTGCTCGTCGAAAGCAAAACCCGCGATAAACGAACCGGCCTGCTGCGCCACGGCTGGGATGAATCGCGCGAGCAGGAATGGGCCGATTCCATTACAGGCGTATCCCCTCATGTCTGGAGCAGGGCGATGGGCTGGTATGCGATGGCAATGGTCGATAGTCTGGAGCATTTCCCGATCACGCATCCGCAGCGCGGCACCATTATCGGCATTTTTCAGCGGATGTGCCATGCGCTCGCGGCGGTGCAGGAGCCCGAAAGCGGCTTGTGGTATCAAGTGCTCGATCAAGGCAGCCGAAAAGGAAATTATTTGGAGGCCAGCGGCTCAATCATGTTCGTCTATGCGATGGCAAAGGGCTTGCGGCTGCGTTATCTGGAGCCGGTCTTCCGTACGGCGATGCAGCGCGGCTATGAGGGAATTATCGGACGCTTGGTGACGGAGGACGAGCAGGGCGTCCACCTTCATCAGATTTGCAACGGAGCGGGACTAAGCAAGGACCGCAACGGTTCCTTCGACTATTATATTTCCGAAGCGGTCGTCTCCGATCATTACATGGGGATTGGCCCGCTGCTGCTCGCCTCGCTGGAAGTGGAGCGTTATTTGGGGCGGAGCGGGGAGCGGTAACTGTTCAAAGCTACCCGCAAAAGCATGTCGCACCAAAAAAAAACGGAGCCGCCCATCTAAGGCGCGGCTCCGTTTTTTTACGCTGTCCATATCGTTGTTTCTGTTTATTATTCACGCCAAGTAAGCCGCGTATTATTGCAAAGCCTGCTCGATAAACGAGTTGTCCACGATTTTGGTTACATCCAGCTTCTCTTTAATCTCGCCAAGCTCCAGCAGGATGTCGGCCGTCGTTTGCTGGCTTTCGTTCGTAAGCTCCAAAATCGGATTGTTGGTTGCGAGCGCGTTTTCGTTCGTCAGAGAGACGCGAACGGTCTCTTCATCGAGATTTTTTACTTTGGCAAGCAGGGCGACGGCTTCGTCAATGTTGGCATTCTGCCAGTCGAGCGCCCGCTGATAGGCTTTCAAATAGGCGACGGCGAGCTCGGGATACTGCTCGGCGAATGATGTGCGGACAATGTTCAAGCCGGGCGTGGAAGCTCCGATTGTTTTGGCGTCGGCAATGACCTTAGCGCCTTCATTGTTCACCTGATAAGAGCGATTCGGCTCCCATACGACCCAAGCGTCGACGTTGCCGCCTTGAAAGGCGGCTTGCGCTTCATCGGATTGCAGGTTGATCATGTTCACGTCGGAAGAGCTCAGTCCTTCATTTTTCAGGGCGCGGAGCAAAAGTCCCCACGAGGAGCTGCCTTTGGTAACGGCGATTTTTTTGCCCTTTAAATCCTTCACCGATTGGATGGGGCTGCCTTTGGGCACGAGAATGCCGTCCCCGCCGCCGATGCTGCCTTCGCTGATCGCCAGAAACGATACGTTTGCCGCTTGACCGGTTATCGCGCCAATGTATCCGACACGGGCGAAATCCAGCCGGTTCGAGGCGATCGCCTCCAGAAACTGAGTGGAGCTCGGCAGCGACTGGTATTGGACAGAGGCCCCATACCTGGCGAACTCCTCTTCGAACCATCCTTTTTTCTTAGCGATCAGAATGGGGCCGATTTGACTGGCTTCCACATTGACCTCTACGCCTTTGTATTTGCTTGACTCGTCGCTGCCGCTTTCCGCAGCCGCAGTAGGGGCGGAGCCGGATGGCTCCGTTGAGCCCGTGTTGGCGCCGCTGCCGCAAGCGGCTGTCCAAGCGATAAGGAATACAAGCGACAGCAGCAGAGAAATGAGTTTAAACGATTTTTTCATTATGGTCGTCCTCCAGTAAGTGTCTGTAAGTGTAAGGAAGCAGGGACTGATTGTTCATTCGATTCTGCTATCGAATCGGGGGCGCGAACCGGCTTGCGGGCCGGGTCAAGCCAAGGTGCTCGCGCAGCGTAGCTCCTTCGTATTCCGTTCGGAAGCTTCCCCGTTTCTGAAGAACGGGAATGACGTGGTCTACGAATTCATCGAGACCGCCGGGCAGATAGGGCGGCATAATGTTGAAGCCGTCGCAGGCCCGGCCTGAGAACCATTGCTCCAGCTTGTCCGCAATTTGTTCGGGCGTGCCCACTACGGTCAAATGGCCGCGCGCAATCGCGAAGTGATGACTCAGCTGGCGAATGGTCAGCTTGTCTTTGCGCGCCATTTCGTAGATCATAACGGCTCTGCTCGTGTTGCCCTCCATGGACAACTCCGGCAGCGGCTCGTCAATCGGGAAGCCGGTAATGTCGATATTCAGCATCCGCGACAGATTGCCAACCCCGGCGGCAGGCAGCACCCATTCATTAAAGCGCTCCTGCTGTCGCTTCGCTTCCGCTTCCGTGCTTCCAATAAAGGTCAGCACGCCTGGCATAATTTTCATCTGGTCGGCAGTCCGCCCATAACCGGGCAGCAGCGCCTTAATTCCCTTATAGAAGGCGATTGCCTCCTCGATGTTCTCGCAGGCGGTAAAAACGACCTCGGCCGTGCGCGCCGCAAGCTTCTGGCCTGCTGGCGAGGTGCCCGCCTGAATAATGACCGGCCGTCCTTGCGGCGAGCGGGGCAGATTAAGCGGTCCGGCAACCGAAAAGGCAGTGCCTTTATGGTTTAAAGGATGAATGCGCGCCGTATCCGCAAAAATGCCTGTCTCCTTGTCGAACAGCAGGGCTTCATCCTCCCAGGTGTCCCATAGTCCGGTAACGACGTCCAAAAATTCCTGGGCCCGTTCATAGCGAAGTCCGTGCTCTAGCAGCTGTTCCTGATTAAAGTTTCTCGCTTCTTCTTTTTTGGTGCCGGTTACGACATTCCAGGCGGTTCGTCCCCCGCTTAAATGATCGAGCGTCGCGAATCTTCGGGCCACATTAAACGGCTCGTTAAAGCTTGTTGAGACTGTCGCGGCGAGCCCTATCTTTTCGGTCACGGCAGAGAGCGCGGACTGAATCGTAAGCGCATCGGGATAGAGGAAGCTAACGCCGGTTTCCGCATCCTGCAGGTTGGGCAAGGAGGAGCTGTCGGCCAGAAAGAGCATGTCCAGCTTGCCCCGTTCGGCTGCCTGCGCCGCTTGCTTGTACAGCTTAATGTCTATGAACTTGCCCGATGGCGTCTGCGGATGCCGCCAAGCTGCGAAGTGATGGCCGAAGCCATATAAAAATGCGCCTAGATTCATTTGTTTTGCCTGATTACTCATAGCTATTCACATCCAATTTATAAGGTCTGCAAAATAAGGAAATACGGAATTAAAGCTTGCCGCGATAAGCATAGTAAGCGTCAGCGAACAGCTTCACGCCTTGGCGGATTTGTTCGGGTCCGCTGTAGCTATAGGAGAGTCTCGCATGACGGCCGCCCTCCCGTTCTACGAAAAAGTCGCTTCCCGCGATAAAGCTGACGCCGCGCTCGTAGGCATCCCGCACAAATTGCGCGGTATCCACCTCTTCGGGAAAGGTCAGCCAGATAAAAAAGCCGCCCTCCGGCACATGGTAAGCCACCTCGGTTCCGAAGCTATCATTGATCGCCTCGATCATGGCGTCCCTGCTCTTGCGATACCGTGAGATCAAAGCCTGAACATGTTCGTCGAAATCGATGGTGTGCAGCAGCTGGGACACGATTTCCTGAGCGAAGACGCTTGCCCTGCTACCGTGCATAAAGGAATTTAGCCGCGCGACGACCTCTTTAGCAGCAATCGCCCAGCCAAGCCGGATGCCCGGGGCGATGATTTTGGAGAAGGTGCTTAAATAAATGGTTCGCTCCGGCGCCAGGGAGTACAGCGATGGCAGGCGCTCCTCCGTAAAGGTCAGCTCGGTATAGGCATCGTCCTCAAGAATAAAAAAATTAAATTCATAAGCGAGCTCCGCCAAACGCTTCCTTCGTTCAAGCGACAGGCTGATTCCGCCCGGATTGTGGAAGTTGGGCAGGCAATACAGCAATTTCGGCAAAGGCAGCCCCGATTGGCGTGCATGGTACAGCGCAACCTCGATTAGTTCGACGCGAAGGCCGTCTCCGTCCATAGGGAAGGAGGTAAGCACCGCCTCGCTTGTGCGGAATATGCCTACCGCCCCGAAATAGGTAGGCGCTTCGACCCACACATGATCGCCGGGCTCCAGCAGCGTTCTTGCAGCAAAATCTATCGCCTGCTGAGAGCCGTACGTGACAAGCACCTGATCCGCCTGTACGTGAATGGAACGGAGGGAGGATCGTTTGGCGATCCATTCCTGCACGCTGCGCGGTCCGCCGGCGCCGGCATACTGCAGCGAATCCCGGCCTTCCCGCAGGATAGAGGCTGTTGCTGCCTCGACCAGCGATTCGTAGGGAAAGGCGTCCGAGGTAGGCGTGCCGTACGACAGCGGAATGACATGGGAGGAGCTGGTTGCCTGGGCGGCTCCGGTCTGGGCCACGGGCGGCACTCTTTTGGCAAAAGGAAATGGATCTGGTTTTTTCATCGGTCATGCTCCTTTAAAATGATGTAGGAATAGCCGGAGCGTCGCGCCTCTATAGGAATAGTAGGCAAAGCGCGGCAGTAGTTGCCGGGTTAGCCTTTGTAGCTGTCTCTCCATTTCAAAAAACGACGCTCGAGCAGCCGGACCAGCGAATCGGACAGCTTGCCGACAAGCGCAAAAATAAAGATGCCGACAAAAACGACTCCCGTCCGCATAAACGAGCGAGCATCCTGAATCAGATAACCGATCCCTTGATCGGCGCCCATTAGCTCCGCGACGACGAGGCATAGCCACGCCGTGCTTAGCGATAGCCGCAGGCCGAGCAAAATGTTGGGCAAGGCGGCAGGCAGCACCAGCCTGGTTATCTGCTTGTAGCGCGAAAATTCCAGCACGCTTGCTACGTCGAACAGCTTGGAATCCACGCTCCTCACGCCAAGAAACGTATTGACGTACATCGGGAAAAATGAGCCCATAGCGATAAGCAGCACCTTGGACAGCTCGCCAAAGCCGAACCAGAGAATAAACAGCGGCGTAATGGCGAGCAGCGGCACGGTACGCAGCATTTGTATCGTGGGATCAAGCAAATTCTCCGCTTTGCTGTAAAAGCCGACGGCAAGGCCGGTCAGCAGTCCTGCCGCACCGCCGATAAGGAAGCCGATGGCAGCGCGGGCAATGCTGATTTTCAAATGAAACAGAAGCTCTCCCGAAGCCAGCATGTCTACCAAGTCTTTGAATATGGATAGCGGCGAAGGGAATAATTGCGGGGAGACGGCTCCCGTTGCCGACATTAGCTGCCAGACGGTCAGTGCGGCCGCAGGGAGAATGAGCCCTGCAAGCCACTTTGCGTAGCTTTTTTTTCTTGTTGCCATGTTCGTTGTCCTCTCCTATCGGCTGCCTAACCAAGAAGTTTGTTTTATCAAATGTCCCAAGCCGGCGGCGAGGGCTCACGTTTCTCAAGCGCCTGCAGCAAGAGCTGCCTGTATTCCTGAAAGGCCGAGCCGTTCCGATTGCGCGGATGAGAGAGCTCGACCGGAATAACCGCTTTGATGACGCCCGGCTTTGCCCCCATAACGACGATGCGGTTGGACAGGAAAATGGCTTCGTCTATATCGTGGGTAACGAGCAGCATCGTCGTCCGGTTTTTGCGCCATATGTCGAGCAGCGATTCCTGCATATGCGAACGGGTAAAGGCGTCAAGCGCGCCGAAGGGCTCGTCCAGCAGCAGCACCTGCGGGTTGCGGAGCAACGCTCTGGCAATCGCTACACGCTGCGACATGCCTCCCGACAGCTCCTTCGGGTACGCTTTTTCAAAGCCGTTGAGCCGCACGAGCGTCAGAAGGGCGTCAACCTGGCTTCTCACCTCCGGGATCTTCAAGGAAAGGTCGGCGGCGATATTTCTTTCGACCGTCAGCCAAGGGAATAAACGATGCTCTTGAAAAATAACCCCTTTATCCCGGCCGGGCCTTTCGATCGCTTTTCCGCCCAATTCGGCGATTCCTTCATAATCCGTATCAAGCCCGGCAACGATTTTGAGCAATGTGCTTTTGCCGCACCCGCTTGGCCCGATGATCGTCATAAACTCGCCCGGCTCCGTAAGAAGCGTTATGTCGGATAATACATGAACGGAATGACCGTTGCCATAGAACGTTTTGTTTAAGTTTTGCAGTTTCAGCTCGCCAGCCACTCGCACGTCAGTCGCCACCTTTTTAGAAAAGTAAATCGAAAATATAATTCCTATTGATTTACTTGGTTAATTGTATAGACATTAAATAATATAAATTAGTATAATGTAAAATACATAATATCTATCCTTATATAAATACGGTTTATGGAAGGTGAATCATGCGTATTGAACAGTTGCAATATCTTGCCGAGGTTGCTTATACCGGCTCGTTCACCGCTGCGGCAGACAAGCTGCATGTCTCCCAGCCTAATATCAGCTACGCGATCTCCTCTCTGGAGGAGGAGCTGGGGGCAGCGCTGTTCAAGCGGACGAGGGCCGGCACACAGCCGACAGAGATTGGCAGCAAGGTGATTGAGAAAGCGCAGGAGATTTTGCTGAAGCTGGAGGAGCTGAAGGAGCTTGCTAATCCGCAGTCCATGATATTGAACGAACGTCTGATGATCGGCGCTATATCCGGCGTTTGCACCAGCTTCTTGCCGCGGGTGCTGTCCGTTTTTGGAGCAAAGCATCCCTACGTGGAGCTGGAGCTGTTCGAGGGCAATACGAGCGATATCGAGGAGCGTGTGCTGGAGGGCAAGCTGGACATTGGACTTGTCGGGCTGATTACAAAATATACCTTCAAGAATCTGATCGCGGAGAAGTTTATGACGCGCAAAATTATGGCATGCGTGGGTGCGGGCTCGCCGCTCGCCAATTATAAAAGCGTTTCGGTTCAAGAAATACTCAACTATCCGATTATTGGCGCTTCCGAGCATATGATCAAAGAGTTTCGGCGTTACGGCACCCCTGTGGAGGTATTTCACTCCTCCCGCGCGGAAGCCGTCAAGCGTATTACGGCGGAAGGAGTGGCTGTCAGCTTCTATATGGATATCGCGCTTAAAATTGATCCATACGTGCTGACCGGACAAATTGTCCCGATTCCGATTGAAGAGACGATGATGGTCGACCTTTACTGGATTAGGGCCAAAGGCACGCCGTCGGCGGCAAGCGAAGCGTTCCTCAAAGAGCTGCTGCTGCATGTCAACTATTTGGAACGCATGATGCTGATAGGCTAGGTGTCCTTTTGAGCGCCTAGACCGCCGATAGCGGTGAACCGCCAGGGAGAAGCGGCTGACGGTCGTTGGAAGCGAAACAGAAACGTGGCGCTTCGCCGGCCGTTTTCCTTTGTATCCAAATAAACCGGAATAGCCATTTCCGCTGTTAGACGAGAATCGCTAATTATGCCTGTATGATCCTTGCCGCTTGAACCTCCTTGACGCTCCTGCTGCCCCGAAGCCTGTTCCCGTATCGAACGCAGCTCCTTCATCTGTAGAAGAAATGGAGCCAGCGTCGGCTCGGGCAGACCGGCCGTAAGCTCGGCCAGCAGCTCCTCATCCTTATGCTTCATGACAGATATGAAGGTTCGCGCCAAATTCTCCGGCGACAGGGAATCGAAATACCTTGAAAGCTCGCCGCCTGCCCGGTAAACCATAAGCTGATGGGCGAGGTCGGGCTGATCCGACTTATGAGTGCTGCTACCCAAAAAGTGAATGCAGAAATGGCCGGAGAAGCCGTTCTCCGGAATTCCGTCCCCGCCGTGCGGCATGCCGTTCATGGAGGCGGCAATCCATTGGTCGCCTGCATGCACCAGCACCGCTTTGCGATTCCAGCTCCATCCGTCCGCGTAAATCTGCTTCATCGTTTCCGTATCCCGTTTCGTGACAGGCTGTACATCGGCGTGATCGCTGCCCGCTCTGCGCTGAACTTGAAAGGTAAGGCCCGATGCCAGCTCGGTTACCGCAAAAACCGACGGCTTCGGGAGCAGCAGCTTTACCTCCTCCCAGGGCAGCAGCTTGCCGTAGTGCTCGGCCTTGACCACTGATACGTAGGATAGCAGCTGCCGAGCGCTTTCCGCATCGGGCTTCAGCACCGCTGAATCGGCAGTCGACCATAAGAGTCCCGTACGATCCAGCCGATAGTTGCGCTTTACGGAGCCTTGCTCGGTCTCCACCTCCACATCCGGCAGCAAGCGCAAAGCGCTCCGTTCGCCCGGGCTGCTCGCGGCTCTCTCCAGTGTACTTGACAGCTTGCGGCTTTGAACCAGCAGCTCGCTGGCAAAGCTTGCGTCTCTGCTCGAGCGTACGCGCACAATAACGCTGGTTGGCGGCGTAGCTTCCTTTTTGCTGCGGGCGTGGAGCTCCGTTAGATGAAGGTACGCTTTGCGGGCCGAAGTCGCCTGATCGGCAAGAGAAGCAGACACAGCCCCGCTAACTACGCGTTCCGTTCTTATCTCATGTCGCTTTAATGGTATGGCTTCTTCTGGGAATGCTGCCGCCGTTGCAGGACTGAGCAGACTCATTGTGCATAGGACAAGCGCAGCAGCTGGCATCAAACGCATGTTCATCCTCCTCCTCCGGTTATCCAATCCTTGCTGATAGTATTCAGCTTGAAGCGCTCGGTTATGCGTTGATTCACGTACGTATGACAATCGACCTTTTGCATGATAATAAGCCGATTAATACAACTACAGGAGATGAACTCAGATGGGCTGGGAGTGGTTTTTGGCACTAATTTTGTTGTTTCAACAAGCAGGTCATCCGCAGCAGGTTAAGCTTGAGCATAATGGGCATGAATTGGCGGTCGTACGTTTAGCGGACTATGTTCATCCATTGCCGGGCATACCGCTCATTCATGACAGCAGGCTGGAGGAGCTTGTGCAAGCGGTGGATAAGCAGTCTGCGCAAGCCCCCGTTAACGCGTCATTGGACAGCGCGGGACGGATCGTGCCTGAGCGGCAAGGCAGCCGCTTGGACCGACTGAGCCTGCTTCAGCAGGTACATGGCTTGATTTATGAGGGCGGAGCGGAGCGGCTGGAACTTCCTATGAGGCCTGTCTATGCCACGGTGGACAGCGAGCTGATGGCTGCCATCAAGGTGAAGCGGGTCGGACAATACCTTACGTACTATAACAGCAACAACCAAAACCGTTCTCATAATATTGCGCTTGCGGCAAAAGCCATTAACAATTATGTCGTTTTTCCGGGCGAATCCTTTTCCTTCAATAAAGTTGTAGGCAAAAGGACGGTGAAAAGCGGCTATAAACGGGCGCCGGTTATCGTCCGCGGGGAAGTGTACGAGGATATCGGAGGGGGGATCTGCCAGGTATCATCGACTCTTTTCAACGCGGTAGACCGCGCGGGATTATCCATTGTGGAGCGCTATTCCCACAGCCGTCATGTGCCTTACGTTCCTCCAAAGCGCGATGCTACAGTAAGCTGGGACGGGCCCGATTTTGTATTCCGCAACGATTACAAGCAGCCTGTATTGATTCGAGCTTATGCAGGAGCGGGACAGGTCAGCATCTCGGTATGCTCCTCCGAGCTCATCGAGCTCAAGCCGCGCGAGGTGCCGCGCGCCTCGAAGGAGCTGCCGAAGGAAATTAGTCTGGAGCGCAATGTGAACAGCATGCCATAACTCGCAAACACAGTAATCCTTTACATCCGTACTAGCCGACTTATGGACCTGATATCAAGTCATGTGAGTCGGCTTTTTGATGCAGGCGAAGTCGAAATAACGATAAAGAAGTGGTCGGAATACTGATAGAGCCGATGTCCCTGATCATTTACTATAGGACTATAAAGGCTGCAAGCGAAAGGATGAGTCAACATGGTACAAACGGCAACGGCTACAGATACGGATAAAGCGGGGAGGGCGTCTGCTGCAAGGAGAAGGTTTCGCAAATATTTGCCGCTGACCTTCATGATGGTTCCCGGGTTGCTGTATCTGCTCTTTAATAATTACTTGCCAATGGCAGGTATTGTGATCGCTTTCAAGGATGTGAATTTCACGACAGGAATACTGGCGAGCGATTGGGTTGGATTTAAAAATTTCGAGTATTTGTTCAAAACGTCCGATGCGTATATTATTACGCGCAATACGATCCTATACAATGCGGGATGGATTATATTAACGACCTCCTTGTCTATTATATTGGCGATTCTGCTCAATGAAATTCGCAATAAGTTTTTTGCCCGCTTCTATCAAAGCGTTATTTTGCTGCCCCAGCTTATTTCGATCATTATAGTAGCTTATCTCGGCTACGCGATGCTGAGCTTGGATACTGGCTTTATGAACAAAACGCTGCTGCCGGCGCTTGGCTTGTCTGAAATCGCCTTTTATTTTGAAGCCCGATATTGGCCGCTAATTCTGACGCTGGTTAATTTGTGGAAAAGCATTGGCTTCTCCGTCGTTATCTATTTTGCCGCAATTATCGGCATTGATGAGGAGTTTTATGAAGCGGCAAGGCTCGACGGAGCAAGCAAATGGCAGCAAATCAGAGCTATCACTGTACCGCTTATCATGCCGGTTATCGTAATGCTTACCTTGCTTGCCGTCGGACGGATTTTCTATTCGGATTTCGGTTTGTTCTACCAGGTGCCAATGAATTCAGGCGCGATTTTCGACACGACTAATGTAATTGACACATACGTGTTCAGAGGCTTGCTCGGACTTGGAGACATCGGGATGTCTGCAGCGGCGGGGGTTTATCAGTCAATCGTTGGCTTTATTCTCGTCATTGCGGCTAATCTGCTCGTTCGTAAATTAAGCAAGGAAAATGCTTTATTCTAGGAGGACATCATGATGAAAAGCGAAAATCGCTCATGGCAATGGATTGGATATATTGTATTTACTCTGCTGTCGGCAGCCTGTCTAATTCCATTTGTATTGCTTATTTCGTCTTCTTTCACGCAGGAGGATGAGATCATTAAAAATGGATATTCCTTCTTTCCTGCCGTATTCAGTACAGAGGCTTATCAGTATTTGCTGGGCAGCGGCTCCAGCATCTTTCGTTCTTACGGAATTACGATACTGGTTACGGTAATCGGTACAACAGCGGGCTTGTTTATGACAGCGCTGCTTGCCTATCCCATCTCGCGGGGAGATTATCCAGCTCGCAATAAAATCGCGTTTATTGTTTTTTTCACCATGCTGTTCAACGGGGGACTCGTTCCCAGCTATCTCGTCTATACGCAACTATTTCACATCAAAGATACAATATGGGCGTTAATTGTCCCCGGCTTGCTGATGAACGGCTTCAACGTTATGCTCATGCGTACTTTCTTTCGTACGTCAATTCCGATGGCGGTCATTGAATCGGCAAGCATTGACGGGGCAGGAGAATGGAGAATCTTCCATGCCATTGTGCTGCGACTGTCCGTTCCGGTGTTGGCGACAGTTGGTTTGTTTCAGACGATCTTCTACTGGAATGACTGGATGAACGGAACAATATATTTGACGGACGCGAAGCTGTACGGCATCCAGAATGTATTAAACCGGATTTTGTCCGATGCCCAGTTTCTGGCTAGCAGCAATCTGGGCTCTAATGTAAGCACTGTGGCTGCGCCGCTTGAATCAGTGAAAATGGCGATTGCTGTAATTGGTGTAATTCCCATTCTTGTCGCCTATCCGTTTTTCCAGAAATATTTTGTCAAAGGGATTACGATTGGCGCGGTCAAAGGATAAACATCCTGCCTGTCCCAGAATAAATGAATCAAGAAACGGGCTGTTGCCGTCACACGTTGACGGTATCGGACGTTTCTTCTTGCTTTCCAGAGTTTTGGCCTATAATAAGCGTAACGGGTTGTGGGAAGGATGTGTTGCCGATGTTACGGCAGTTTCGCAATGTTACAGTTAAATCCTTGAAGGTCAAGCTTATTTTCGGCGTGCTGGTGCTGACAGTCCCGCTTATCGCTGCTCTTATTTATAACAATATGTATGCAATCAAGGTAGTAAGAAATCAGGTTGCGGACTCCTACAAAAATATGCTGTCGCTCTATATGAACCAAATTGATAGCGGACTTGGCGATGTGGATCAATATATCAGCGGCATGGTTGGGTTCAATATGCTGCTGTTCGACCTTGAGAGTGCAGATACGGAGGAAGACTATTATCGCGCCAAAATTATGCTCTACAATCAGCTTAAGCAAGATCTTACCCTATTTAAAACAATTAACACTTTTTTTGTATATGCTCCTGAACGCGAGGATTTTATGGAGGTTCAGCATGTTGTGGATGAGTACGAGGAAAGTGAGCGGATTCATCGCTATTTGAAGGAGTCCGCCTTGTCGCTCCCGGATAACGGCGGCTTCGAAATGCGAAGCTGGAAAGCCCATCTTATTGGCGATGACTATTACGTCATTCACATGGTGAAGTCAGGCTCCGTCTATTTCGGGGCTTGGGAGAAGGCGGATCGGCTAAAGGTTTCGCTGAGTCTGATTCATTTAGGCGAGCGCGGCGGCTCGTTGTTTGCCTCCGATGCAGGCGAAGCGATGACGAACCATGAGCTGATTGCAGAAGGGGACATTCATCTTGATCTCGAGAAAACAGGGTATACGCTCTCGGGACAGCACGAGCAGTTTTTGATTGTTGGAGAGCCGTCTGCACGAGGAGATTTCAGCCTTGTCGCAGTTATCCCGGATGAGCAAATTTTAGAGAACCTGCCTTACTTTCAACAGCTTGTGTCGCTTATCCCGCTTGCAGCAGTCATCATTATTCCACTGGGCCTCTATTTTCTGCGACAAATCGTCCTGCTTCCGATTAACCGTTTGGTTATGGCTATGAAACGAATCAGAGAGGGGAATTTGGGCGTGCGTATTGAAACGAGTCCCTCCTCAGAGGAATTTGTAATGGTAAATCAGACATTCAATACGATGATGGAGCAAATACAGGAGCTGCGCATTCATATTTACGAGGAGCAGCTAGGCAAGCAGCGCGAGGAGCTGCAGCGGCTGCAACTGCAGATTAACCCTCATTTTTTTCTAAATGCTTTAAATATTATTTATCATTTGGCGAAGGTCAAGGACTACGAATTGATTAAAGAGATGTCGCAGTCGCTTATTCGTTATTTCCGGTTTATGTTTAGAAGCGATATGGCGTTCGTACGGCTGGAGGATGAGGTCGAGCATACCCGCAATTATTTGCGGATTCAGGAGCTGCGTTTCCCCGGCAAGCTGAGTTGTACAATCGCTGTGCCCGATTATGTGCTTCATGAGCACGTGCCGCCATTAATCATTCAGACGTTTGCGGAGAATACGATCAAGCATGCGGTTACGCTAGACGAAGCGATTGTATTGAAAATAGAGGCTGATATTGTGGAAGATAATGAGAAGCCGTGTTTGAAGATCAGCATTTCGGATACGGGTGTCGGTTTCTCGGCTGAGGTGCTGGAGCAGCTTGGCAGCGAAAGCCGGCTGATCAATGATCAAGGTGAGCAAATCGGCGTCTGGAACGTATATCGTCGATTGCGGCTGCTTTACGCCGGTCAGGCGAAGCTAAGCTTTCATAATGCGGGGCAGGGAGGCGCTGTCGTCACGATTGTGCTGCCGCTTCAGCAGGAAACCGAAGACTGAGGAGTGACAGCTATGTATAGCTTATTGATCGTTGATGATGAAATCCATGTAGTGAAAGGGCTGCAGGCTGATCTTCGCCTGGACAAGCTTGAAATTTCGCATGTATATACTGCATACAACATGAGGCAGGCCAAGGAAGTGTATGAGGCGCATACCGTCGATATTATGCTGTGCGATATTGAAATGCCGCAAGGCTCAGGTCTTGAGCTACTGGAGTGGGTTAACGCTAACAGTCCAAAGACAGAAACGATTTTTCTTACCAGCCACGCGGATTTTAAATATGCGAAGCAGGCGATTCAGTTGGGAAGCCTGGATTATTTGCTTAAGCCGGTTCCGGATGAGGAATTGGAGAAGGTAATATTGAAAGCTAAGGATAAGCTCGGTAAGGTGAACGCGAGCAACCGGATTATGCAGCTATGGTCTCATCATCATCCGGTATTCATTGAACGCTTCTGGCTTGATATTCTTCAGCAGACCATACCCGCTCGGGCAGATGCGATTGCAGCCGCGCTGGATGAGCGGAATTTGCCGATGAGCGATACGATGCAATTGCTTCCCGTGCTGATCAGCGTGCATAGATGGCGTAAGGAGATGTCTGTCCGCGATCGCAAAATTATGGAGTATGCGCTCAGAAACAGCGCAGAAGAAATGATAGCTGGTACAACGATAAAGGGGTCCGTGCTTACGATTAAGGAGGATATGCTGCTCATAATCTTACCCTATGAGCAGGAGGAGGCTGAGCGTGAGGATACGCTGCAAAGTCGTTGTGAGGCTTACATTCACAGCTGCATGGACTTTTTTTATTGCGACTTATCTTGTTATATTGGCAATTTGACGCTGATTCAGGATATGGCGCAGGCGTACTTGCAGTTGCGCGGCTTTGAGCGCAATAATGTTGCGTACGAGAATCAGGTATTTACGCTTACAGGTGCTGTTGCGCATGCAGGACCCTCTGCGGCGTTGCCTGACATGGCATCATGGCCGCTGCTGCTGCGCAAGGGCATGGCGGGCAGTATTGAGCAGGAAGCAGCGGAGTATTTGCATGGACGGATTGCGGCGGGAGAGCTGGATGCGCAACTGCTGCAGCAATTCCAGCAAAGCTTTCTGCAGACGGTGTATTTCGTGCTTCACTCAGAGGGCAAGCAAGCGCACCAGTTGTTCTGCGATTCAACCTCGATGGAGTTGTCGCGCTGCGCCGCACACTCGGTGAAGGATATGCTGATATGGCTCAGACATTTGCTGGCCAAACTGAATAATAGAAGTGAAGCATGCAGAGCTTCTCATCAGGTAGTTGATACAGTGAAGCAATATATCTCCTCCCACCTGGATCAGCCGGATTTATCGAGAGAGGAGATTGCCGCTCACGCCTTCCTGAATCCCGATTACCTGGCTCGCCTATTCAAGAAAGATACGGGTATGTCAATCATGGAATATTTGTTTCAGGAGCGGATGAAGCTGGCTGCCCAGCTGTTAGGTGAAACGGAGCAACCGGTTGGCTCCATTGCCATGTCGATTGGCTATTCGCATTTCTCCCACTTCTCCAAAATGTTTAAGAAGCATACTGGCATTAACCCGAATGAGTACAGACAACTGAAACGGGATTCTGTATGATGCGACTGTGTGATCAGGTCGGAATAACGATAATGAATTAGTCGAAAAACTGATAGAGGAGGCTAGCTGCAACCGCTATCATTATAGGAGTATTCCATTATAAATATAAGGTGGTCTTAAGACATGAGAACAACAAAACGATGGTTGACAACAGCACTTTCGGCCTTGCTGACGCTTACACTGTTCCTCTCGGCATGCTCCTCCGGCAGTAACGCTCCTTCGAATGAAAATGGAGGAAACGCCAGTACAGAACCGACTAACGCTGCGGGAAGCGGGACATCGGAAGCCTATGAAATTACTATGGCGATTCCGACATTCCAGACCGAGCCCAAGGATATGGCACTCATTCAGGACGCAATCAGCAAAATAACGAAGGAGAAAATAAATGCAACGGTTAAAATTATGCCGATCGCTTTTGGCAACTGGCAGCAGCAGATGAACCTGATGCTTAGCTCGGGCGAGAATCTGGATTTGCTTGTGACGTTCGGAGCACAAGGGTATGCGACGCAGGCGGTAACAGGCAAGCTTGCTGAGCTTGACGATTTAATCGAAGGCGAGAGCGCTGCCGGTATTCGGGAAGCGCTGGAGCCGGCATTTCTAAATGCGCCAAGGATTGACGGCAAGCTTTACGGTGTTCCTACTGTACGAGATTTGGCATCCAACTTCGGCTATGTGATGCGTAAGGATTTGGTAGACAAATATAATATCAACATTAATGAGATCAAAACGTTGGATGATGTAGAGAAGGTTCTGAAAACGATTAAGGACAATGAGCCTGGTCTTACACCGCTTGCTCCAGGCGGGGCTGGAAATAACGGTTTGCTCACCGGTTATAACGCTTACGATCTGCTTGGCGATTCTATCGGGGTTATGATGGACTTCAACACGCTAAAGGTGGAGAACTTGTTTGAGACACCGCTTTATGCGGATTTACTTGGGAAATTCAGGAATTGGTACAAGCAAGGCTATGTATTGAGAGATGCAGCGACCAACACGGTTGGGGCAAACCAACTAGTCAAGGCAAACAAGGCGTTCAGCTATCTGGGCAACATGAAGCCAGGATTTGCCGCTCAGGAGTCGCGCGCTGCGGGAACGGAAATGGTTACAGTAGAGTTGCTTCCCGCAACCTCGTCTACTTCAAATGTAACGGGCATTATGTGGTCGATTGCACAAAATTCCAAAAACAAAGAACGCGCCATGATGTTTCTGAACATGCTTTATTCCGATGAAGAAGTAGTTAATCTTATCGACTGGGGTATTGAAGGCAAGCATTATGAGAAGGTTTCGGACACTATGATTGATTTCGCTGCTGGGGTGGATGCAACTAATAGCGGCTATATGCCTAACTGGGACTGGATGACAGGCAACCAATTCAAATCGCATATATTCAAAGGCAACGATGAGAACATTTGGACGCAAATGGCGAGCTTCAACAATGAATCGCAAAAGTCGAAGGCGCTTGGCTTTAACTTTAACGTAGATGCGGTCAAAACAGAATACACGGCTGTAACGAATGTATTAAACCAGTTCAGGGTGGGGCTGGAGACAGGTACGCTTGATCCGGAGAAGGTATTGCCTGAATTCAATTCCAAGCTGAAAGCGGCAGGCATTGACAAAATCATTGCCGAGAAGCAGAAGCAGTTGGATGCATGGGCAGCGGCAAACGGAATCAAATGAATTAGCAGCGACTTGAAAACATCGACGGAGGCGGTATCTAATGAGTTTGGAGGTGAATCCCCTTTTTGCTGATAACATGGTCCTGCAACGCGGCAAGGCGATTAAAGTATGGGGCAGCGCGCCTAGCGATGACACTATAACGATTGCTATCGGCGAGCAGAAAGCCAGCGCAAGGTCCATTAATGGCTTGTGGACAGCCAGCTTGCCGCCGATGGAAGCCGCTAATGCCACGGAGATGAAAATTTCATCTAAAGCCTCAGGGGAAATGATTGTTATTCGCAATGTAGCGATTGGGGAAGTTTGGATTGCAGGGGGACAATCCAATATGGAATTCCTTTTGAAATTTGATGCCGAGGCAGAGCAAGCAATTGCTGCAGCTAATAACCCTCATATCCGTTTTTATGATACGCCGAAAACGAGTTATCGTGGTCAGGAGCTTGAAGAAGATTTTAGCGCATATGGATTTTGGCGTGTTTGCGATGCTGAGAATGCTGTTAATTATTCGGCTGTCGGCTATTATTTCGCACAGCAGCTATATCTTGAGCTTCAGGTTCCGATTGGCATTGTCGGCTGTAATTGGGGAGGAACCACTGCGTCTACCTGGCTCGATGAAACGTTTTTAAGTAGAGATGAAGACTTGCAGAGCTACTTAAATGAATATGAGAATGTAGTCAGCAAGCTGGATATTCAGGAATATGAAAGGAAATTCAAGCTCGGACGACAAGCCAGTCGTGAGCCGGAAGCTGTGAAATTTATGGATCAGCTATTGGCAGGCGATGTGACGCATGAACAATTCGTAGAACGCATGAAGCAGGTTGATCTCTCGCTATATTTGTTGATTGGCCCTAAATACATGAACCGGCCCGGCGGGCTGTATCATGGCATGGTAAGCAGAATTATCGGTTTTGCCGCTCGGGGCGTCATTTGGTATCAAGGCGAGTCGGATGACATCAAAGCACACATGTATGAAAAATTATTTACTGCCGTCATTCAATGTTGGAGAGAGGCTTGGCAGGAGGAATTGCCGTTTCTGTTCGTGCAGTTGGCCCCTTTTGGCTCGTGGCCAGGCGCTTCCGGTCAGTCGTTTCCGATATTGCGCGAGCAACAGGAGAATGTGTCCAAAAACGTGTCTCAGGCCTATATGGCAAGCATTATGGATGCGGTACTAGAGCGTGATATTCATCCAAAGTATAAACGTCCGGTAGGGGAAAGACTGGCGTTATTGGCCAGAGGAAAGGTTTATGGACAGCAAGTGATATGCGAGTCGCCTGAGGTGAAGAACGCTATTCTTGAAGGAGATCAGCTAAGGCTTACCTTTAAGCATACCGGCGATGGGATGATAGTAAAGGGGGATGCTGTCGCAGGCATTCAACTGTTTGCTGGGGATGAGAAGCTGGCTGATTTTAAGGTCTTCGTACAGGGCGATGCGATGGATATTCAATGCCAGGGTTTGAAAGACAAGGACAGCATTGAGGTCAGGTTCGCTTGGACCGCTTTCGTACAGGTAAATGTGTACAGTAGCGTTGGACTGCCTCTAAAGCCGTTTAAGCTTACATTGCTTCGTACAAGCAGTTAATACGAAAGGAATAAAGTCGGAATAATGGTAGCAAGATGTCGGATGAAGGATAGAGCCGCCTGCTTCGGAGAGCTATGATTAGACTAGGAAATGATAGAGGATGAAGCTGTTCGAAAGGATGTGCGAAATGAGCAATCGACTGCGAGATGTGTTAGAAGGAAAAGAAGCGAATTATATATTGCCGTTCTTTTGGCAGCATGGAGTAGAGGAGCCTGTATTGCGTGAGGAAATGGCGCGTATTGACGAGGCAGGCATTGGCGCGGTCACTGTGGAGGCAAGGCCTCATCCGGATTTTCTTGGTCCCGGCTGGTGGCGGGATATCGATATTATTATGGAGGAAGCTAAGGCACGGGGCATGCGGGTTTGGATGCTGGATGATGATCATTTTCCGACGGGCCATGCAGCCGGTGCTATAAAGGACGCTCCTGCGGAGCTCCGCCGATTATTTCTGACAGAGAAGCATATAGATGCGATTGGACCGCGCCTGCACTCATCCTTTATGGTGTCGGCGGTTCCGTACATGCCGTATTTTGCTGAGGACGGGGGTGGTTTGCTCACCTCGGTTGTCGCGATCCGTCGTGATACAAGAACCGGTGAACTGACGGATGAGGCGATTGATTTATGGTCAAAAGTAGATAACGGGATGCTCTACTGGGATGTGCCTGAGGGCTGCTGGAGAATATACATGACGTATGAGACGAGCAGAGGCGGCTCCAAGCAGCATGAGGATTATTTGAACCCGCTCGTCCCTGAATCGGTTCGTGTCTTAATCGATACGGTGTACGAAGCCTTCTATGAGCGCTATAGCGCGGATTTCGGAAACACATTCGCAGGCTTTTTCTCAGATGAGCCAGGCTTCTATAATGATAAGGAAACGTTCAATTTCGACTCCAGACCAGGCAAAAAGAACGTTCCGCTTCCGTGGAGCAAGGAAGTACGGGAGCTGCTGGAGCAACGACTCGGAGCCGAATATAAGCTGCTGCTGCCGCTGCTTTGGCATGATGCAGGGGAACGCTCGCATCTCGCTCGTTACCACTACATGGACATCGTGAGCAGCTTGTACGCCAAGCACTTTACGAAGCAAATCGGGGATTGGTGCCGCGAGCGCGGGGTCGAGTACATCGGGCATGTGCTGGAGGACAACAATGTGCATGCTCGCTTGGGCAGCGGAGCGGGGCATTTCTTCCGCGCGCTGGGCGGCCAGGATATGGCCGGCATCGATGTCGTGCTGTGGCAGCTGGCTCCCGGCTTCGACGAGCTTCCATATACGTGGGTGGCAGGCGAAACGGACAGCGAATTTTTTAACTACGGCATGGCCAAAATGGCTGCATCGCTCGCCCACCTCGATCCGAAAAAACGGGGACGGACGATGGCGGAAGTATTCGGAGCCTACGGCTGGGCCGAGGGGCTGAAGCTGATGAAATGGCTGACCGACCATATGCTCGTGCGCGGAGTCAATTATTATGTGCCGCATGCTTTTTCGGCCAAGGAGTTTCCTGATCCGGATTGCCCGCCGCATATGTATGCCCGAGGAAAAAATCCGCAATTCCGCTATTATCGCTACTTGAATCACTATACGAACCGAATGAGCCACCTGCTGTCTGACGGCGTTCATATCGCTTCGGCCGCGGTGCTGTACCATGCGGAAGCGGAGTGGTCGGGCGAGGCGATGCTGTTTCATAAGCCCGTCAAGGAATTGCTGCAGCACCAGATCGATTGCGATGTGCTCCCTGCCGATGCTCTGCTGGATGGCACAGCCAAGGCGAGCGGCGGCAAGCTGACGGTGAATAGGGAAATATTCGACTGTCTCATTATTCCGTACAGCGAGGCGCTTCCGGCTGCGCTGCTTGAGCGTCTAACCGGATGGGCCGAGCAAGGACTGCCCCTGCGGTTTATCGACAGCTTGCCTGGACGGGCGAGCGAAGGAGGCAATGTGCAAGGGCTGCTGGAGCGTCTGAATGCTTGCGAAGCGGTAGAAACCATCCGCTTAAAAGAATTGGGCCCTGCATTGCGAGGGGAGGGCTTCTTTGAAATAACCGTGGAGCAGTTTGTGCCGCAGCTCCGTTATTATCACATCCGGCATGAGGGGCTGGATGTCTATATGTTTTTTAACGAGCATCCGCTGCGGGCGGTGGATACGGGAGTATGGCTGCCGCAGCAAGGAAGGCTGACCCTTTATGACGCCTACCGCAATAAGGCGGCAGACGCATCCGCGGTCAGCGACGGCACAGGCTCGTCCTTCCGGCTGCAGCTTGCTCCATTCGAAGCGGTCATTGTACTGGCCGGGGCCGCTGCGGAGCAGCTGGAGACCGCTGCGATTCCGCGTGCCGCAGGAGAAGGGCGGGTATTGTCCGGACCGTGGGCGGTAGAGCTTGCCACATCGGAGCAGTATCCCGCTTTTACGAAGTGGAAGAGCTTAAGCGAGCTGACGGATCTCGGCAGGCAGCATCTGCTGCCGACCTTCTCCGGCACGTTTCGTTACAGCGCCGTTTTTACCCTTGGGGATGATGCGGATAGCGGTCCGCTGCTCCTTGATCTGGGCGAGGTGTACGAGACGGCGGAGGTGTTCGTAAACGGCAGCTCGGCAGGCGTGCTGATATCTTACCCTTACCGGCTGGACATTGGCGAGCTGATCAGGCGAGGCGACAATGAGCTGGTTATCGAGGTTACGAATACGCTCGTCAAGGCGCAGCCTGATTTTATGTCGCGTGTCGCTCAGCAGGAGCCTAGCGGATTGCTAGGACCGGTTGCGCTTTATAAAGCGTAACAGGCGAAGCGTTAATTTAGGCCGCCAATTCACGCAATCCTCATTGACAGCCGTCCGATTATTCGCCATGATGAAAGGGAAGGCGAGTGCATTCGAGAGGAGCTGACTAATGATGGAGTTGATCGTAGAGCAGCCGGCGGCGCAGTGGTATAAATCGCAGATGGAGCTGGACGAAGGCGATTCCTTGCGGATTTATGTCCGTCTGGGCGGCTGCGGCAGCGTGCATCCCGGGCTATCCCTCGGGGTCATTAAGGAGGAGCCGCGCAAGGCGGGACTCAGCCACAAGGTAGACGGCGTAAACTTCTATATAGAGGAAGATCAGTTGTGGTATCTCGAGAATAAGTCGTTGACCATTTCCTTTCAGGAGCAATACGAGGAAATCGTGATGTCCGTCAGTTGATGGTCGGGCTTGCAGGTAAATAAAGCTTTCCGCTTGGTCTATCGGGACGAGGCGGGAAGCTTTTTTTGTTAAAAGCTTGGGACTTAACTAATGGCAAGCATTGATTTCTTTTTAGGCGTGCGTTTAATCCCGGAATGAAGCCTTCGCATATGCTAATACAGTCGATAGACGGCCTGCTGGCGGCTGAACGAGTCGCTGTTTGCATGAGGCCGCTACAATGCGTTTAGAGGAGGGCGTGCGGAAAGCTTCATGCGAATATTATTTTTGGAAAATCATCCAATGTGGATACACGGTCTGCCGAACGGTTTTAGAGATCTGGGGCACGAGGTTAACATTTCCGGACCGATTACCGCAAGCGGCTTGTCACAGCTGCTAAAAAACGTCCGGCCTCAGTTGATTGTCAGTCTTGGCTGGACGCTCGAGCACAGAGCCCGCAAGCGGCAAATCGTTAAGCGGCTGGTCGGGAAATCCTCTATTCCGCATGTGTTCTGGGCAACGGAGGACCCGACCCATCATGAAACCTTCTCCGCTCCTTATGTCAAGACGGTACGTCCTGACTTTGTTTTTACTATCTGCCGCTCCAAAATACAGGCCTACAGGAAAATGGGCATACCGGCGGCCCATATGGATTTTGGATTTCATCGCAGCGTGCATCGGAGAGGACCGGTTCAAAAGCGCCTGAAAGCTAGCATCGCGCTTGTCGCCAACGGGTATTCGCATATTTTGCGCAAATATCCCCGTCATTACCGGATTCGCTCCATCAAGCAGCTAATCAGTCCGCTTGTCCAAGACCGCACGCGTATTGATTTTTACGGACGGCAATGGGGAGAAATGAAGCCGATATTAGGCGCCGGCGTGCCACAATCATGGATTCACGGTTATTTGCCCTACCCTGACGCCCATAAAGTATACAACTCGGCTCAAATCGTGCTCGCACCGCAAAATCATCTGACACAGGTGACGCAAAGAACGTATGAAATACTGGGCTCGGGCGGGTTTCTGCTGACAAGCGATACGCCGGAAATTCGCAGATTGTTTACTCCCGGCAAGGATTTGGTCGTATCCCGTTCTGCAGCGCACACCCGCGAGCTCGTTCAATACTATTTAAAGCATCCCGCAGAGCGCGAGCAAATAAGGCGGCAAGGCTACAAAGCGGTTCGTAAGCACAGCTATAAGCATAGAGCCCGGTATATGCTGGCCTGCTTAAAAAAACAAAAGCTTATTTAAGCGGAGGACGGGACCGCAGGCTGTTCCGCGACATATTCATGCCGTATACCGTTTGCCCCAAACAGGCTCGCCAAGACGTACCTTGTCCCGGCCGGCTTGTTTTGCTGTGCCAACCGGGCGTTCAGGAAGAAGCGGAGGACATGCCGATCAGCTTTGTGACCGTCGCCCAATTGCGGGTTGTGGCCGTTACCTTCAGCTTGCTTTCCAGAAAGTTGTTGGAAAACAAGGATTTCCCGTAGCCGTTTCTGCACAAAATATAAACCTCGCGCCCTGCGACTTTGAATTGATCCGCGTCGCTGCTGTAGGACTGCAGAAGAGCCGTTTGCCGATCGTCCGGCCGTTCGGAGAGAAAAGCGACATACAGCTTGTGCTGCGCTTTTCCCGAACCGTCAGTCGCTGCTGCCTCCGAAAAGGGACAAGCCTCGGCAACGGCTGCCAGCTCGGGGGCTGTGCGCACGACGACCGGAACCTGAAAGGGGTACGCTTCCGCAATCTTATTCTCCAGCATCCGCTCCAGCAGCTCCGTCTCCTTCTGCTCCGCCTCGAATACGATATTTCCGCTTTGAATATACGTGCGCACCTGCCGGAACGGAAGCTCAGCAAGCAAGCTTCTAAGCTCCTCCATTTTAATGAGCTTTTGTCCGCTGACGTTAATGCCTCTCAATAAACCGATATACACAGCCATTGTACCGGCTCCTCCCTTGCATCTAGTAGCAACAGTGTACAGCAATCATGAGGCTCAGGGAAATCCCCCGCGCGGACCGGATGCGCTCAGGCATTCCCTGAGCGAATTTTCAGGGAGTTCCCCGACATACAGCGACGAGGAAATGACTTACAATAAAGCCATAGGAAGCAAGCAGAAAGGAGGACGGCAGCATGGAGCATGCGTCATTACAAAAAGTAGAGCAGCTGGCGCTCAAAAAGCAGAAAATTTTCCGGGTCAGCAAATCCAGCTATATTTTGCGGTCAATGCTTGCAAGCATGTTCATCGGCTTCGGCGTTATCGTCGCTTTCAAGACCGGAAGCTTTTTCTACAACGAGCACAGCCCGCTCACCTATCCCATGGCCGCCCTCACCTTCGGCGCCGCCATCATTCTAATCTCTTACGGAGGCGGCGACCTGTTTACCGGCAACACCTTCTACTACACCTATACGGCGTTAAGGAAGAAAATGAGCTGGGGGAGCGCGCTGAAGCTTTGGATAACCAGCTATGGAGGCAACGTCCTCGGAGCGGCCGCATTCGCTTTGCTGATCTGGTCGACAGGGTTGTTCAAGGATGCCGCGGTGAACGGATTTCTGCTAAGCGTCGTTGAGAAAAAGCTGCATGCGCCGATGCTGGAGCTGTTCTTCCGGGGAGTGCTTTGTAACTGGCTCGTCTGCCTGGCCTTTTTTATCCCGATGTCGCTAAAGGGCGACGGACCTAAGCTGTTTGCGATGATGCTGTTCGTGTTCTGCTTCTTTATTTCCGGCTACGAGCACAGTATCGCCAACCTTTGCACCTTCGCCATCGCATTAGTGCTGAATCATCCCGGAACCATTTCGCTGGAAGGCATGATTCACAACTTGATTCCGGTGACGCTGGGAAATTTCATAGGCGGCTCGATATTGATGGGCGTTATGTACAATTACGTAAATAAACCATTTGATGAGGTGGATGAATAATGAAAAAAACAAGAGTAGTCGTAATCGGAGTTGGAGCTGTAGGCTCAACAACAGCGTACACGCTGCTGCTGAGAGGCCGGATGGATGAACTGGTGCTGATCGACGCGAATCAAGGCAAGGCTGTCGGCGATGCGCTGGATATGAATCACGGCATGCCGTTTCTCGGACAGACAAAGGTATGGGCGGGCACATACGAGGACTGCAAGGAAGCCGATATCGTGATCATTACCGCAGGAGCGGCACAGCGTCCGGGAGAGCCGCGCCTGAATCTGCTCAAGCGCAACATCGACATTTACGAAAGCATCGTATCCGAGGTGCTGAAATACAACGACGACGGCATCCTGCTGATTGCAACCAATCCCGTCGACATCATGAGCTACTTCTGCTGGAAAAAATCCGGCTGGCCGGTCAATCGCGTTATCGGCTCGGGCACGCTGCTCGACAGCGCCCGCTTCCGTTATCTGATCGGCGAGAAGCTGCAGCTTGATCCTCGCAGTGTCCACGCCCACATTATCGGAGAGCACGGAGATTCCGAGCTTCCGGTGTGGAGCCTGGCGAACGTAGCGGGCTCGCAAATCGCACTGAGCGATGAGGAGAAGCAGCATATTTTCACCCATACGCGGGATGCCGCTTATGAAATTATTGAGGCGAAGGGAGCGACTTACTATGCGATTGCGCTTGCGCTGGATCGGATCGTTACCGCCATTCTCCGCAATGAATCGGCCGTGCTGAACGTTTCAACGCTGGTGAACGACTACCATGGAGTATCGGATGTATATGTCGGCGTTCCGTGCGTAGTGGACCGTCAAGGCATCAGAGAAGTGCTGGACATCCCGATGACGGTGGAGGAGGAGCTGCTGCTGCACGCATCGGCCAACAAGCTGAAGGAACTGATTGCTACCATATCGCTTCAAAACTGACTTGAACAGAACTAACTTAAGGAGCTGATTGATATGATTATGAAATGGCTAAGAGAGAACCGTTACGCTGCAGGTTTACTGGTCCTGATTCGTGTCTATCTGGGTTGGAAATGGCTTGACGCCGGCTGGCACAAAATTACCGGCGGTTTTGACGCAACGGGCTTTTTGAAAAACGCCATCGGCAATCCGGTTGCCGATAAGGCGACTGGCGATCTCATCTATCCTACATTCACAGGCTTCCTTGAACATTTCGCATTGCCGAATGCGAAGCTGATCAACATTCTAATTCCTTGGGGAGAGTTTCTGGTCGGCCTCGGACTGATCGTCGGCTGTTTGACCGCAACGGCAGCCTTCTTCGGACTCATGATGAACTTCATGTTCGTCTTCGCCGGAACCGTATCGACTAACCCATGGCTCATGCTGCTCGGCGTCATCGTTCTGGCGGCTGGCGCAAACGGCGGCAAATTCGGTCTTGATCACTTCGTGCTTCCTTACCTTCGCAAGCTGTTTGCGAAAAACAAAGACGGCGATGCGACTGGCGGCAGGCTTTCGCTACGCTAGACAATTAGGCAAAAAAGGTGCGCCAAACCAATAGGCTAAGCAGTGCAGGTTTTCGTAGGGACGTCGGGCAGCGGCGTCCTGTTTTTTTTGTCGTTATGCCGTAATAATTGAGCGCTCTCATCGCTAAAAGTAAATCGTTGACAGCTGGATGAGCGTTTGCTACCTTTAAAACATATAATTCATATGAAAATACTTGTATTTTGGAAAGAGGGGCTTGTATTGAACATTGAAAATATCGAGGCCTTTGTTTACGTCATTCATTGCGGAAGCTTTAATAAGGCGGCTGAAGCGCTGTATTTGTCGCAGCCGTCCGTTACCGCACGAATCAAGTCGCTGGAGCAGGAGCTCGGCTGCAAGCTGTTTGACCGGATGGGCAAGCAAATCCACATCTCGGAGGACGGAAAACGCTTTTTGCCGTACGCCCAGCAAATGCTGCTAGTCTACAAAACGGGAAAGCTGCATCTTCATCAGAAAAAATCGCAGCCCAACGAATATCGGATCGGCTGCACCGTATCGGCGGCGAATTATATCGTGCCCGATTTGCTGCCATATCTGAAGGAACGTTTTCCCGCAGCCGGCTACAAGCTCGTCACAGGCACGACGGACGAGATCGTTAAAAAGGTGCTGAACAAGGAGGTTGATATCGCGCTTGTGCGAAAGTCGCAGCATCCCGGCCTGCAGTCGGTGAAATTATATGTGGACCCGATCAGGCTGTATGTCTACCGCGATCATCCTTTTCTCGCTCAGGAGCGGATAACGGTTGAGGAGGTCGCGGAGCAGCCGCTCGTATTTTTTGAATGCGGCTCGCTGGATTGGCTGCGAATCCATCGCGTGTTTGAAGCGCTGGAAACCCCGCCGAACATTCAGATACAGACGGACAACAACGAGATGGCGAGAAAGCTGATTATCCGCAAGTCGGGCATCGGCTTCCTGCCCGGGCTTAGCGTTCGCCAGGAGGAGGCGGAGGGCCTGCTGTACCCGCTTCTGCTGCCGGAAACGGAAGGGATCGCGCTGCAGACGAATCTCGTCGCGGCGCCCGGCGAGCATGCGGAGTTGTTCGAAGCGATCGCCTCGTTCGGCAAAAAATTAAGTGCATTGGATTATTAAATCTCTATATAGAAGTTCTCTATAAGTTTACCCATTGACGTAAACCGCAGCCGGTGATAAAGTTGTAACAACGAATAATTCATACTTAACAGGTAGGAATTATAAGGTTAAATAAAACGACCGATTGCGGGGGGAATGGACATGAAGAAATGGCTTACTTTATCGATTATTATCGCACTTACTGGGGTGCTTGCAGGCTGCGGACAAAACGGAGGCACGAAGACAAATGCAGAGACAGGAGGAAGCGCATCCGCCGCTCCCATTAAAATCATTGTCGGAACGGGAACACAATTTCCGAATGTATGCTTTATCGACGAGAACGGCAAGCTGACCGGTTACGATGTTGAGCTGGTCAGAGAAATTGATAACCGTCTTGAGGATTATGAATTCGAGTTCCAGACGCTGGAATTTACGAACCTGCTGCTCAGCCTGGAAACGAAAAAAATCGATATGGTCGCGCACGAAATGGAGAAAAATCCGGAGCGCGAAGCGAAGTATCTGTTCAACAAAGAGCCGTATTCCCACTGGAGAAATAAAATCGCCGTATCGAAAAGCAATGACGCTGTCCAATCGATCGACGATTTGAAGGGCAAGAAGGTGCTGACAACGGCGACAAGCGCACAGGCTATCATTCTTGAAAATTACAATAAAGCAAACGATAACGCCATCGAGATCGTGTACCAGAACGGCGGCGCCAACGATTCGGTGCAGCAAGTCGTATCCGGCCGCGTAGAGGCATTCCTGTCGGCAGACTTCACGCTGCCGCTGGTCGATCCGGACGGATCGCTCAAGCTGGTCGGCCCTGCGCTAAGCGAATCCAACACGTTGTTTATGTTCCGCAAGGACGATCCGGACCAACAGAAGCTCGCGGATCGAGTAGACGATGCGCTTAAAGAAATCAAAGCAGATGGCACGCTCAAGGAACTAAGCGAGAAATGGCTGGGCGGGGACTACACGACATCGGAAATCAAATAATCCCGCAATGAAAGGCAGGCCTGAGCGATGGGAGCATCTTTTGAAATCAGCTATGTGTTCGACTATTTTGTAAAGCTGCTTCCGGCTATCAACATTACGCTTATTATTGTGGCTAGCTCGATTGTAATCGGACTGGGCGTCGGCTTTATCGTCGCCCTTCCCCAGCTTTACAACGTACCTGTTCTTAAGCGGCTGTCGCAAATCTATCTATCCTTTTTTCGCGGCACGCCGATTCTGATTCAGCTTTTTCTCTTTTACTACGGGCTTCCGGAGATGCTCAAGCTGATCGCGATTGACACGGCCAAGGTGCCCGCGCTGTATTTCGTCATTTTGACCTATGCCCTGCACAGCGGAGCGTTTATGGCGGAAATGATCCGCGCAGCTGTAGGAGCTGTCGATCGCGGTCAGGTAGAGGCCGCTTATGCGATAGGCATGACCGGACCTCAGGCATTTATCCGGATCGTGCTGCCGCAGGCGCTTGCAACGGCGCTCCCGGTATTCACCAATCTGGTCATTGCCAATCTCAAGGATACGTCGCTCGCGTTTACGCTCGGCATTATGGAATTAACGGGCAAGTCGCAAACGCTGGCCGTTATGTCCAGACATTTTGTAGAAACGTATATTTCGCTGGCAATCATCTATTTCATAATCAGTTTTGTGCTGGAGAAGCTGTTCAGGCTGCTTGAGCGCAGGCTGCAGCGGAAGGGGCTGGCGGCGGTATGACACTGGACTACGGATTTATCTGGACGGCGTTCGTCGCTCTGCTTGGCGCTGTCCCGACGGCGCTTGCGATTACTGTCGTATCGGTCGGCTGCGGATTTCTGATCGGCACGGCCGTTGCGCTGTCTCGCCACTTTCGGGTACCGGTGCTGAGCCAGCTTGGCACAGGCTATGTCACCTTTATCCGCGGTACGCCTATGATTACCCATTTGCTGCTTATTTATTTCGGCCTGCCGATGCTCGTAGACGCGATTGCGGAGTCGCTTGGCTTGGCGTTCCGCTCCGTATCCATTCCGATGATCGGCTTTGCTTATATCGCGTTCTCGATTACGGCAGGAGCGTATATGTCGGAGGTTGTGCGTTCGGGACTGCTTGCCGTGAATCGCGGCCAGCTCGAAGCGGCCTATTCGGTCGGCATGACAACGTCGCAGGCGATGAAAAGAATCGTGCTGCCGCAGGCTTTTGCCGCCAGCTTGCCCAATTTGTCCAATATGGTCATCGGGATGCTGCATGGCTCAACGCTCGCCTTTACGGTATCGGTTGTAGAAATAAACGCCAAGGCGCAAATTGTAGCTACGACAAATTGGAAATTTTTTGAGGCCTACCTGGCCGCTGCGCTTATATTCTGGGGGTTGACCTTTATCATCGAACGGCTGACCGCGCTCGCGGAGAAGCGCTTCAGGCAGTACAACCGGGGAGGCGTGTCATGATTACATTAAAGCAAATTCGCAAGAGCTTCGGCCGCAACGAGGTGCTGAAGGGCATCGATCTGACTGTCAAGCGCGGCGAAGTGGTCGCTATTCTGGGGCCGAGCGGCTCCGGCAAAACGACGCTGCTGCGCTGCATCAACTATTTGGAGAAGCCCGGCTCCGGGCAGATTGCGATCGGCGATTTCACGCTGGACTGCAAGCACCATACGAAGAAGGACGTGCACGCCCTGCGGCAGAAATCGGCGATGGTTTTCCAGCAGTACAATCTGTTCCGCCACAAGACGGCGCTGGAAAATGTCATGGAAGGTCTGGTCGTCGTACAAAAGGTTTCCAAGGAGGAAGCGCGCAAGCGCAGCGTGGCGCTGCTGGAGAAGGTAGGACTGGGCGCGAAGCTGGATGCATATCCAAGCGAGCTGTCCGGTGGTCAGCAGCAGCGTGTAGGCATTGCGCGGGCGCTTGCCCTGAATCCCGAGGTAATCCTGTTCGACGAGCCAACCTCTGCGCTTGACCCTGAGCTGGTCGGCGAGGTGCTGTCGGTCATCCGTCATATTGCGCAGGAGGGCATAACGATGATCATCGTCACGCACGAGATGGGTTTTGCCCAGGATGTGGCGAATCATGTCGTATTTATGGACGGCGGCGTCATTGTGGAAGAGGGAGATCCGAAGCAATTGTTCCGTTTTCCCAAGGAAGAGCGGACCAAGCAGTTTCTCAAACGGATTACGCCGGAGAGCGTCTATTCGATTTAATACGGGCCTAGGCAAACAAGGAGGAAATCATATGTCGTTTACTTTTGGCATTCTGGATCAAAGCATCATCTTTCCCGGCTATACGGCTGCAGAGGCGTTAGCGAATACGGTTAAGCTCGCCCAGCTTGCGGAGAAGCTTGGCTACGAGCGATTCTGGGTTGCGGAGCACCATGATTCCCCGGGAATGGCGGGGTCCTCGCCTGAGGTGCTGATTTCTTATTTGCTGGCGCAGACCAATACGATCCGTATCGGCTCTGGAGGCGTGATGCTGCAGCACTACAGTCCTTACAAGGTGGCGGAAAACTTCAACGTGCTCGCGACGCTGGCCCCCGGACGGGTAGAGCTTGGCATCGGCCGCGCTCCTGGCGGACTGCCGCGTTCAACGAAGGCGCTCCAGAAGGGGATTGCGGAGCACGATACGCTGGAGGAGAAGCTGGCGGAGCTTAAAACGCTGCTGCGCGAGCCTACGAACGAAGCGCATCCGCTCCCGGGACTGACGGCAAGCCCGCTGCCCGAGAAGCCGGCCGACGTGTATTTGCTGGGCACAAGCCTGTCCAGCGCCGAGCTGGCGGCAGCACAGGGGCTGCCTTACGCGTTTGCGCTGTTTATCAACAACGATCCGCAGACGGCGCATGCCGCATTTGAGCTGTATCGGAGCCGCTTCAATCGCGAGCTTGGCGGGGAGCCGCGGCCGATTCTCGCCCTGTCGGTGATCGCGGCGGACACCGAAGAGGAGGCGAGCGAGCTTGCCGGGCAGCACAAAAGCGTACGGGTTACGCTTGGCAGCGGAAAAACCGTCAATGTAGGTTCGCTGGAGCATGCGGCGGAATTCGCCAGACAGGCGGGAGAAACGTATACCGCAGTTGAACGGGATGCCGACATAACGCGCGGCACGAAGGAGAGCGTGCGCAAGCGCCTGCTGGAGCTTGCTTCCGAATACGATGTTAACAGCTTTGTTTTTACAACGATTGTGCCTGACTTTGCGAAGCGGGTCCGCTCGTTTGAGCTGCTTCGCGAAGCGTTCGCCGAGGAGCTGGTGTGAGCGCGGCGGAGGCGCAGACGGCTGCGCAGCGGCTGGTTGATATCAGGCGCCAGCTGCATCAGCAGCCCGAGCTGTCCGGCGAGGAATACGAGACGACGGAGGCGATCAAGCGCTGGCTGACCGAGGCCGGCATTCGCATTGTCGACTATGGCCTGCCGACCGGCGTAATTGCGGAAATTGGCGGGAAGCCTGGACGTGAAGGAGCGCATGGCGCCGACAACGCAAAGACTCAAGTCGAACACGGCTTGCCCATCGTTGCGTTAAGAGCGGATATCGACGCTCTGCCGATCGAGGAGGAGACAGGGCTGCCTTATGCCTCCAAGGTAAAGGGGAAAATGCACGCTTGCGGCCATGATTTCCATACCGCCGCTTTGCTCGGAGCCGCTTTTGCGCTGAAGGGGCGGGAGAAAGAGCTTCCGGGCATCGTTCGCCTGCTGTTCCAGCCGGCGGAGGAGAAAGCGAAGGGGGCGCAGCAGCTTATTCGCAGTGGCGCGCTTGAAGGGGTGGATGCGATATTCGGCATCCACAACAAGCCGGATTTGCCGGTCGGCACGATCGGCGTTCGCAGCGGTCCGTTTATGGCTGCAGCAGACGGCTTTATCGTCGAGGTAGCGGGCGTCGGCACGCATGCCGCGGCGCCTGAAACCGGCATCGATCCGATCGTTACGGCCTCGCACATCATTACCGCGCTGCAAACGATCGTCAGCCGCAATGTGAGCGCGCTCGATCAGGCGGTCATCAGCGTGACGCGTCTGCATGCAGGCAGCGCCTGGAATGTGATCTCGGACAAAGCGGTATTCGACGGAACGATCCGGACGTTCACCGAAGAGGTGAGGCAAACGGTCAGGCAGCGCTTTGAGCAGGTAGCAAGCGGCGTAGCGGCGGCGTTCGGCACGACAGCCGCGGTGAAATGGCTGGAGGGCCCGCCGGCGGTAGTCAATGACGCACGCTGGGCGACCTTTGCCTCGCGTATTGCGAAGACGCAGGCGCTGACGGTTGTCGAGCCGGCTTTATCGCCGGCCGGAGAGGATTTTTCGTTTTATTTGCAGCAGACGGCAGGAGCTTTTCTATTCGTCGGCACTGATGGGCCGCAGCAATGGCATCATCCGGCATTCGAACTGGATGAGGCCGCGCTGCCGGGAACGGCAGGCTTGCTTGCTGGTCTTGCAGGGGAAGCTCTTCGCGAGCTTGCGGCCAAGCGATAAGCCGCGCCGGGCTTGCCGCGGTCGACGCGGCGGGTCTGCGGCGGCTTTGTCTCGCATTTGCGCCTAATTTGTCAGAATAGTTAGATTTTACGATAACGAAGTTTTGCACGATTCTCAGGCGGCATTCGTTAACGTTTTCGTAGTCCTGGGCAGTCGGCTATAAACATAATGCTTGTACATTTTATTATGAACAAAGGTGGCGAAAACGGTGGGAGAAGCAACCGTAACAACAGAATCGACGATTGCAGCTTATTTGAACGCATATGAGGAGATTGAGAAGGAAATTGCCGGCTTGTCCGAGCAGCAGCTTACATGGAAGGTTGCACCCGCATCGTGGAGCATCACGGAAGTGCTGGCGCATCTGGTTGACCACAGCATCGTCGTATCGTTCCGAATTCGCGAAATATTGGCCGGCTCCCCCGTCCGGTTGCCCGCGTTCGACCAGGATGCCTGGGTTGCAGGCCAAAAGGCCAATGAAGAGGATATCCTGGCGATCGTCGCCGCTGCGCATGCGTTTGTAGGGTACAATGCGCGCCTGCTTGCGCGTCTGACCGATGAAGAGTGGTCCAAAGGGGGCATTAACGCCAAAGGCGATCCGGTCTCCATTTCAGACATTATTCCGGCATTTGTAGCGCATATAGAACGGCATTTGGGCCAGGTTCGCAGAATCAAGCAGGAACAGGCGAGCGGAAAGCAGGTGGGCTAATGAGCGAGGAGCGGACGAGAGTCAAGGCGGACGCCGGCATAAGCGAGCGCGGCGTCACGGTCAGGCAGGCAGAGGCCGGCGATCGGCAGGCAATCGAAGCGGTGCTGCTTTCCGCCTACGGCGAGTATGAGCAGCAGCTTCCGCCGCAGCGCTGGCTGGAATATAAAACGAGCATTTTGCACGCGATCGATGAAGCGACTACAAGCGAGAGACTCGTAGCGGTGCAGGGCGGCAACGTGGTTGGCAGCGTCTTTTTGTTCGACTCCTCAGAGACAGCCTACGGTCAGCCTGAGCTGGGCATCGATTCCCCCATTATCCGGCTGCTTGCGGTAGCTCCCGAAGCCCGCGGAGCCGGCGTCGCGAAGGAGCTAATCCGCGCAAGCGCCAAATTTGCCAGCGAACGGGGAGCGGCGACGCTGCACCTCCATACATCGGATATGATGAGCGCCGCGGTTCGCTTGTATGAGCGGCTCGGCTTCGAACGCGCGTACGACAAAGAATTTATGAACGGAGATATACTCGTCAAAAGCTATCGGCTGCATCTGGCGCAAAGCGCGCTGCTGCAGGAGCAAGGCTAAATCGCTACTTCATCTAAGGGAGGAATTTTGTATGGGAAACAAAAAACAGCTTAAATTCGGTGCCATCATTCATGGCGTAGGCGGCAACATTTCCGGCTGGCGTCATCCCGAGGTGCCTTCCGATGCCAGCGTGAACCTCGAGTTCTACAAGCGCCAGGCGCAGACCGCAGAGCGCGGCAAGTTCGATTTGGTGTTTATTGCGGACGGTCTCTATATTAACGAAAAGTCGATTCCGCATTTTCTGAATCGTTTCGAGCCGTTGACGATTTTATCCGCGCTTGCGGCCGTTACGTCAAAAATCGGTCTGGTTGGCACGCTGTCCAGCTCTTATAGCGAGCCGTTCACCGTAGCGCGACAGTTTGCTTCGCTGGATCATATCAGCGGCGGGCGCGCCGGCTGGAACGTCGTGACCTCTCCGCTTGAGGGCTCGGCCGGCAACTTCGGTAAAACGCATCATCCGACGCATGACGAGCGATATGAAATTGCCGAGGAGTTTCTCGAGGTAGCGCGCGGGCTGTGGGATTCCTGGGAGGACGACGCCTTTGTACGCGACAAAGAGTCCGGGGTGTTCTTCGATCCATCCAAGCTTCATCGCCTGAATCACAAGGGCAAGCATTTTTCCGTGACGGGGCCGCTTAATATTGCTCGCTCCAAGCAAGGCCAGCCGGTTATTTTTCAGGCGGGCTCGTCGGAGAGCGGCAAGCGGCTTGCCGCACAGGAAGCGGACGCCGTCTTCACCGGCCATGAGTCGATCGAGGAGGCAAAGGCTTTCTATAAAGATGTAAAAGACCGTGCGGTCCAAGCGGGACGCTCGGTGGACGATATTGCGATTTTGCCTGGCATCGGCCCGATTATTGGCAGCACGCAGGAGGAAGCGGAGCGTAAATACGAGGAGCTTGCAAGCCTGGTGTCGATCGAGAATGCGCTGAACTTCCTCGGCCGCTTTTTTGATCACCATGATTTTTCGCAATACCCGCTTGACGAGCCATTCCCTGAGCTGGGCGATCTGGGCAGCAACAGCTTCCGCAGCGGTACGGATAAAATTAAAAAAACAGCCAAAGAAAAAGGGCTCACGCTTCGTCAGGTAGCGCTGCAATCGGCTACGCCACGCTCGCCGTTTATCGGTACGCCGGAGCAAATCGCCGATATTATTCAGCAGTGGCATGAGGAGGAGGCCGCTGACGGGTTTATCGTGCATACCCATATTCCGAGCGGACTTGACGATTTCGTCAACCTGGTTGTGCCGATTTTGCAGGAGCGCGGCCTTTATCGTACAGAGTACGAAGCGGATACGCTGCGCGGCAATCTAGGTTTGCCGATTCCAACCAATCGCTATGCGAAACAAAAAGATACTGTCGAGCAAGCGCACTAAGCTGCGCCCCAGGGATTCACTCGCGCAGGCTGCGGCGTTTCAAGCCCTTCCTGATGTGGATAGGTAAGTTTGAAGCGTACGCTTTTTTTGAAAACGGGACCTTAATTTCCGCTTTTTAGTGGAATTTGAGGTCTTTTCATGTTCCAATGGAGTAGTCCCCCTTGCCCGAGCGTTCAGATCGTGCGGAATGGGTATTAGATAGGGTCGGAGTGCGAATGAAATGAAAAATATGACAAGGAGTGATAGACATGAAGCTATCGGAGGAGCAGATTGCAAATTTTTTGTCGGAGAACGAAGGTTGGAGCAGAGAGGAGAAGGAGCTGGTCAAAAGGTATGCATGCGTCGATTTCAAGGCTGCCATGGCGTTTGCGGTCCGTGTTGCGGATAAGGCTGAACAGCTTCGTCATCATCCATCGATTCTGATTGATTACAATAAGGTTACCTTGCGGCTGACCACTCATGATGAGGGCGGGCTTACGGAGCTTGACCTGCGGGCAGCGAGCGAGCTGGACGCGTTGTTCTAGCCAGCGCATCGCTTATTCTGCGCATATATGGAAGGAGCCATTTTGGCTAATCAGCAGGACCGATATCTTCAAAAAAAGGAGACATCGACTATGCGAATGAAAGCGGGATTTATTTGGTTTACGATTGGGCTTTTTGTCGTTGCGATAGGATCTGTTGCCTGGTTATCCTCGGAGAGCCCGGAGAAGGAGCGGTACCCGCAACTAAATAAGAATATGCTGGACATAAAGAGCTTTCGGGCAGCTTCGGATTCAACGGACCTGAACACTACGGCAGAGGGAACAATTTTTGTGCGAGGAGAGGAGGGGAGAGCCGATTCGATCCAGATTGCAGTCGAGATTGTGATCGACCCTGACGACTGGGGAGGCGTATCCTTGAATTTCCCTGACAAGTGGCAAATAACCGAGCTTTCGAGCAGCTTTCCCGAGCCTTCCGGCAGCGAGAAGGCTCAGGAACGTGTAATCATTTTGACTTCTCCAGGCAATGCCCGATACGCAACCATAGTGGAAATTGGGAGAAGCCATACTTACAAGCCGACTGGCGGAGGAAAAGGAACGGTCCTCTTGACCTTGTCGCCGGATCGGCGTGCCGAGCTGCCGGAATCGATGATGATTGCAGTGGCGGTGGGCTCGGATCTCAGATCGGGCTATAGGGTGGCCGGGAGCGATTTTATTGAAATTCCGCTGAAGCTCATTGATGAGTGACGACTGCGCTCTGGTTGAGCATTTGGCGGTCCTAGCTGGCGCAGCGAACGGAAATCCGGGCTTCGGCTTGCCGCTTGCTGCGAACATCTTTTTGTTCGTTGTCGACTGCAAGCTTTGCCATTCATCCGTTACAGGCGCAGGCCTTAGGCCAGTTCTTGCGGAGCGAAAAAATTCGGATGATTTACCGGGACCGCAATATGGGGGGCAACATTTTGTACTCGTATTGGGGGCTGAAGCCGCAGGAAAAGGTGCTCGAAGACGTCAATAACGGTATCGACGACGAGTCCTCCTATCTGGACATTGCCGAGGAAGCCATTCCCGATTACGTTGGCGCCCGTCTCATTCTGGCCACGGATGCCGAAGCTGAGGAGTCAGTTGACAAGCTGATGGCTACAGGGCTTTGGAAAAACCTCGATGCCGTCAAGAACGACCATGTGTACAGAATTGACTTTGATCAATTCCTGTTTAATGATCCGATCTTTGCGATGAAACAAGTCGATTGGCTGCTGGAAGCCTTGAACTAGAAGCGTTAATAGGAGCGCTCCTGCACAGCAAGCCATGCGGCCTTCAAGGGAGGTTAAAGCCTGCTATGACCGCAAAAAGGGTTGAAAAAAAGTGCCTACGCTTCGGAAACGAGTCGTAGGCACTTGGCATTGAAGGGGTGTCGTCACACGCCGGAATAGGAGAGGAAGCCGCCGTCTACCGGTACTGTCGTGCCCGTCACGAAGCCGGAGGAAGCGCTGTCGACCAGCCAGAGCAGGGCGCCAAGCAAATCCTCGGGTTTGCCAAAGCGGCGCATCGGGGTGTGCGAGATGATTTTATGCGAGCGTTCGGTCAGGCTGCCATCCTCATTCGTAAGCAGTCTGCGATTCTGCTCCGTAAGGAAGAAGCCCGGAGCGAGCGCGTTTACCCGAATGCCCTCTTCGGCCAAATGGACGGCCAGCCATTTCGTAAAGTTCTCGATAGCCGCTTTGGCGGCGCTATAAGCAGGCACCTTGGTCATCGGCGACGGGGCGCTCATGGACGATACGTTAAGAATGACAGAGCCCGGTCTGCCGATCATTTGTCTGGCGAACGCCTGCGTCGGAATAAGCGTGCCGACGAAATTCAAATCCATGACATTCCGGAAGCCGTCAACGCTCAAATTAAACAGCGTGGTTGTATTTTCCGCCAGCAAATGCTCGGACTTGAAGGTTTCATGAGTCGTATTCGCGCTCGGATGATTGCCGCCTGCTCCATTAATAAGGATGTCGCACGGTCCAAGCTGCTCCAGCACAGCCGCGCTTGCCGCGCTCATGCTGTCCGCGTCGGTCACATCGCAGGCGACGGAGATGGCCGTTCCTCCCGCGTCGCGGATTTCCTGGACAACCGCCTCGCCCTTTTCCGCGGTGCGGTTTAGAATCGCGAGCTTGACGCCTTGACGGGCCAGCTCAAGCGCCATAACCCGGCAGAGTACGCCTGCGCCGCCGGTGATCACGGCTACCTTGCCTGCTAAGGTTTGATAGACGGGCAATTGCAGCTCGCTCATCGGCCTGCCTCCTTAACGGCGGCAGCGCGGACGCAAGCATCCCAAACGCCCCACAAGTACATAATGCCCAGCGCGCGATCGTACAGGCCGTAGCCCGGTCTGCATTGCTCATCCCAAATATGACGGCCATGATCGGGTCTTGCGTAGCCTGTATAGCCGATTTCATGGTAGGCATTTACGATGCCTGCAATATCGACAGTCCCGTCCTGCGTGCGATGCGACGATTCAATGAAATCGCCGTTCTCGTATACACGGACATTGCGGATATGGGCAAACGGAATACGATCGCCGAATTCATGGATCATGGAAATAATATCATTGTCCGGATTGGCGCCAAGCGAGCCGCTGCACAGCGTAATGCCGTTTGCCGGGCTATCGTACAGTTGCAGGAATTTGCGGAAATTATCCTGACACGTCATAATCCGCGGCAGACCGAATACAGGCCATGGCGGGTCGTCCGGATGAATCGCCATGCGAATGCCGTTGCGCTCGGCCACCGGAATAATTTCTTTCAGGAAATAACGAAGGTTTTCCCACAAATGTTCTTCGGTCACGTCTTTGTAAGCCTCGAACAGTCCTGTCAGATGCTGCAGGCGTTCCGGCTCCCAGCCCGGCATCGTTAATGTGGAATTGGCGTTAATTTCTTCGACCAGCTTGAACGGATCGATGTCGATGCGGCTTTTTTCATAAAACAATGCGGTCGAGCCGTCTTCCATTTCTTTAAACAAATCCGTGCGGAGCCAGTCGAAGACGGGCATAAAGTTGTAGCAAATGACTTTCACGCCAACCTGTCCAAGCTTGTCGATCGTTTTCTTGTAGTTGTCGATATACAAGTCGCGCGAAGGCAAGCCAAGCTTGATATCCTCGTGTACGTTAACGCTTTCAACGACATCGATATGAAGACCCGCTTCGTCAGCCTGCCGTTTGAGCTCCAGAATTTTGTCCATCGGCCATTCCTCGCCTGCCGCTACATCATGCAGCGACCAGACGATGCCGTCTGTACCCGGAATTTGTTTAATATAGCGAAGCGGAACGGTGTCGTTGCCTTCGCCAAACCATCGGAACGTCATCTTCATCGTGCAAAGCCTCCCGGTTATTTGTAATAGTGCGGATACTTCTCTTTAAGCAGCGCCTGATCGGCAATGCCCAGGCTCAAATGCTCCTGCATAAGCTGCTCCGCCGCAGCCGTATCTTTCGCTTTGACCGCATCGGCCATGCGGCAATGCTGCTCGTACAAGTTCTCCCAATTAAAATCGTCGACGAGCTTCAGCATCCGGCTGCGGTTCAAATGTACATTTAATTGCTGCATGGCGAGCCACATATTGCTTTTGCCGCAGCCATCGAACAGGGTGCGATGGAAAGCCTCGTCCAGCTCGAACATGGCGTTATAATCCTGTTTCGCAATCGTGCGCTGCTGCTCCAAGAGGTTAAGCTCCAGCTTAGCGGCAGCTTCTGCGGGGAACTGCATGCAGGCGAGCCGGATGACGGCCTTCTCAAGCTGCTCGCGCATAAATCTGGCTTCCTCCACAAGGGCGGTGTCAATAAGCGAGACGAAGGTTCCGCGCTGCGGCAGCACCTGTACCAGCCCTTCCTGGGCGAGCCGCATAAAGCTTTCCCTTACCGGAGTTCGGCTGACCTGAAAGCGAGCTGCGCTTTCATTCTCGGACAATGGCGTACCGGGTGGAAGCTCCAGCATAAGAATCTGCTCGCGCAGCTTCCAATACACCTCATCGCGAGCCGACATAACCTGTTTTTTTGTGCCAAATCCCATGCGAACACTCCCTTACGTTTACACTTACATACTACCATACAAGTTAAGGGGTGTGAAGCCGGTTTCGATCGCTTTGCAACGTTTTTTTAAAGACGGAAAAGGACCGCCTCCCATAGAATCCTGAAGGAGACGGCCCTGCATGCGCCGTAGCCGCAGGCTAGGCTTGCTTGATGGAAGCGGCGGGCTCAATAGCGCTTAGCTGCTCCATCAGCGTTAATATGAGAAGGAGGGAGTTATGCCCTCGTTTACAGCTTATTTTGCTGGCTTGCTTGAGTATTTCCGATACTTGCATGATGCGGTTGCGCTCCGTTCGATCCGTATTAAGGGCAGATTATGGATAGGGGGTTAATCTGCCCTGTGCATTATTACCCTAGCTTCGCGAAGCTGAAACAGACTGCTGCGAATCAGGTGCGGCTTGCTGGCGATTGCTCTTCATCCTTGAGCGCGCTACGGTTTTCTTCCCGCTCATCCAGCGTTTTGACATAGGTTTGCATCACTCTTGCGAGCTGGTCCGCCACCTCCAGCAAGCTCATATGAGCGACGCCTTCAAAGGTCGTTTCCAAAATGTGCGGATACGTATAGGTTTTGTTCGTTTCGAACAGATTGGTCAGTGTAAAGCTCTCGTCAGGCTTCACTACGGAATCCTCGGCGCCTGCGACAATCAGCACCGGATATCCGGCCCGCGCCAGCACGTGGCTGCGGTCGCGGCGATTCATCATGCCTTCGATCGTTGCAATAGCGGCATCGGGCGTAACCTGCTGACCGTTGCGGATAAGCTCCTCCAGCTCGGCCTGCATTGTGTCGCGATTGCCTGAGCCGAACAGCTGCGGCACGAGCTTGCGCAAATAGGCGTTCATGCCGCCGGCCTGAATGGCCGCGATATCCTTGACCCGCTGCTTTCTCGCAGCTTCGTCGTCGGGCAGCACGGTCGAGTGAATCAGGGCCAAGCCGCTGACCCGATCCGGATACAGCTCCGCAAACGCGGCAGCCACATATCCGCCCAAGGAGTGGCCGAACAGAATCACCTTGTCGATGCCAAGAGCGTTGAGCAGCTCCGCGATATCCTTGGCCAGCAGCTCCATGGAATGATTGCTGCCGGAGCTGCCGGAGCCTCCATGAGCGCGCAGATTCGGCATCAGGATCCGATGCTCTTCGTTCAGATGGCTACAAATTTTGCGCCAGTAATACGAAGAGCCGCAAAAGCCGTGCAGAAGCACAATCGCTTTTTTATCGCCGTTACCGCATTCTTCATAGACCAAATCGATGCCATTAACGTGTATACGTTTCTTTTCCATCGATCTCACCAGCCTTTTCTATCGTTAGTTTGGTTATGAAAGGTTCGAGTGATTAACCTTAAACGCAAAGCTCGGGCGCTGAAACAGTTAAATCTGCGCCGGATATTTTGCCTCATTATAAGCCGCCCAAAGTCTTTGCTTTGCATGCATGGCGTAACGTTCGGCATGCAAAGCGGATGTTTCAAAGACAAGCCTGAGGTTTAATTACATACCATGCCACACCAAACTTGGAGTCTACAGCGAACGGGAGGAATTAATGATGAATGCAATCACAAGTACAAAAGTACACACAGTGAATAATCCGGTGGAAGTCCAGGAACAAGTATACAAGTTCCAAACGGAAGGCTACGCCAAGGAGCGCATTTTCGTCCTCACCCATGACAAGGACCGTACCAAACGATTAGCCGAAAATACGGATGCCGAAAAAATAGGAATCGCCGAGGAAGGGCTTGGAACCGCCATAGCCAACGTGTTCCGTTCAACGGGAGACGAGCTGCGCGCCAAAATGAGATCGCTTGGCATTTCCGAGCAGGACGCCGAGCGGCTGGAGCGGGAGATGGACCAGGACAGAATTCTCGTCATTGCCTGGGGCGGCAAGGAATTTGGCGATCGGGAATATGATCCGTCGATCTACTATTATCCGCATTACGTCGTCTGAAGCGCCAGGCGCTGACAATGATGAGCCTATCCGGGAGGATAGGTTCTTTGCCGTAAGAGGGGAACCTGGGGCGCGGGTATAATGAAAAAAACAGCTGCCCCAGTTGATTGACTATCGGAGCAATTTTGCCCACAATAAAGATAACGTTACGCGAAACGCGCGATAGCCGTTTGCGCCTAAGGAGCTAGGGTATGAGTATTTTAATCGTGGACGATAACGCTACGAACCAGCTTATTATTAAGACGATTCTGAACAAGGCCGGTTATCAGGATTTGAAGGTGTTCTCTTCCGCGCATGGCCTGTATCAATATTTGGATATTTATAACGAGGACGCTACAGAGGTTACGGTGGATCTTATTCTGATGGATATGATGATGCCGGAAATCGACGGACTTGAAGCATGTAAGACGATTTTGGCAGTGGAGCGCTACAAGGATATTCCGATCATTTTTGTAACAGCGGTTGGAGATTCGAGCAAAATGGTGGAAGCGATGGACGCCGGTGCAAGCGACTATGTAATGAAACCGATTAACAAGCTGGAGCTGCTCGCCAGAATCCGATCCGCGCAGCGGCTAAAGCGGGAAATCGACTGGCACAAGGAACGCGATCAGACGATGCGGTTTAAGCTGGAGCTGGCCAAAAAGGTACAGCGCAATGTGCTGAGCCAGCCGATCAACGATGAGAATATCGATATTTCGGCTATTTATCAGCCCTCCTCCGAGCTCGCCGGCGACTTCTATGAATGGCATCAGATCGATAAGCAGCGCTACGGCATTATTTTGCTTGATGTCATGGGACACGGCATCGCCTCCTCGCTCGTCTGCATGTACATTTCGTCTTTGCTAAGAGACGCCATTACCCGGATCGTGGACCCGGAGCAGGTCATGCGCGAGTTGAATCGCTACATGCAGCAGCTATACAAACGGGACGAAATTTTAAACTATTATTTTACGGCTATCTATTTGGTCGTGGATACGGAGCGTAAAACGATTGAGTATGTCAATGCCGGTCATCCGCCGGGCGAGGCGCTTATCGACGGTCAGGTGGTCGAGCTGAATCAGGGCTGCAGCGCAATAGGGCTGTTCAATAACATTGACATCAACAAGGGCGTCCTGCGCTTCCGCGAGCCTGTCAAAATTATGCTCTACACGGACGGACTGCTGGACGTGATGGGAGACGAGCAAGACAGCAAGCTGAAAGAGATGATGGGAGGCTGGAAAGAGCACCAAACCAGCTGTCCTAAGGAGCTGCTCAACCAAGCGATAAAAGAGCATGTGAACGGGCAGCAGAAGGATGACATTTGCCTGGTTATGGTTACAACAAAATAAGTTTCTCCTTAAGGTGTGAATCTGTTTCAAACCGGGCAGAAAGGTTTATATGTAAGCATAGCGGCATACATAAGCGACATTCTGTATGTGAGGGAGGGGACTCAGATGAAGAACCTGTTAATTGCTGTCTGTTTCATTGGCGCGGTTTGCGGAATATCCGCCGATGCGGCGCCGGGCAAGGCGTTGTCCGAACGGCCCGAGCAGACAACGATTGTAACGCGTTCCGAACTCAAGGGAAACCTGACCTACGCTTCCCACACATCCGTCACAGCGGAGCGCATCGAGGCGGTTTCCGAGAAGCCGAAGCCCCGATTGCAGCTGCTGTCCGTAAACGGAGTATCGTTGTACGATAGCCGACAAGACGTTATCCGCAAGCTTGGCGAGCCGCTCTCTACGGAGAAGGATGAGCTTCTGGCCGGAATGGAAATGCTGCACTATCCCTTTATGACCATTTATTTGATCGGCGAGTCTATCGATTTTGTAGAGGTCGCGCACACTGCGGAGCGCATCGTCGTAGACGATGTGGAATTGCTTGCAACGGAGGCATCGATAAAGGAGGCGTTTGGCGAACCGGATTTTGTAGCGGAGGACGGAATCGTCTTTATACGCAACGGATTTGCGCTCAAGCTGTTTCTTGATGAAACGACGAGGGATCTGACGTCTATCACCTATTTTTAAAATAGAAGATCATACAGATTACAATTTGCGAGTGGAGTGAATAGAATGATGGCAGAAAAATTTCAAATTATTCAAGAGGAAGCAAACGATCAAACGATTCTTCATATTAGCGGCGAGCTTGATTTATCGGTTGTGCCTCAGCTTAGGGGGGCGCTTGAGCCCGTGATGAACCGGACGGATAAGGCTCTTGTGCTTAATCTTCAGCATTTGAAATATATCGACAGCACCGGAATCGGCATCATCGTTTCGGTTCTTAAATTGCGCGATGAGCTTAAAGCTCCTTTTTATGTACGGGAGGTTCCTGCATCGATCAAGCGTTTGTTTGATCTGACGGGCATCTCGAGGTATTTAGTGGAAGGAAAAGAGGTTTAGGCATGAACGATATCCATTTGCAGATACCGGCGCATGCGGATTATATTGATATGGTAAGAATTTGCTTGTACGGCATTGCTTCCAAGATGAGCTTCGCATACGAGGACATCGAGGATATGAAGGTTGCCGTTTCGGAAGCTTGCAACAATGCGGTTGTGCACGGCTTTCAAGGCGGCGAGCCCGGTATGATCGACGTACGTTTCCGCTTTGATCAGCAGTCGCTGACGATCAAAATTAAAAATGACGGACCGGAATTCATGTATGCCGAAGCCGTTGACAATGCGGCTCCGCTTGTCGAGGATGAGGTAAGCAACCTTAAAGTCGGAGGGCTCGGCATTTACCTGATGCAAGCGCTCATGGATGATGTTGAAGTTTTGTCCGACAACTCTTGGACGGAAGTGATTATGACCAAATATGTACCCGAGCACTGACAGGAGATCCCAAGGTATACAACAAAGCCGCAATCGGCCGCTTACTCTCCAGTAAGCAATCGATTGCGGCTTTGTTGATAGGTCTGACTTTTTCGAAATAACCAGCGTATTGTTGGCTATAGCTTGCGGAAAATTCTTTCCCCGGCGTTAAAATCCTCATATTCCGATTTTAAATCCGAAAACAACGATTCCATATGGCCTAAGCAAAGAAAACCGTTTTTGGTAAGGCTGTTGAAGAACAGCTCGTGAACTCTCCCTTGCAGCTCGGAATCAAAATAGATAAGCACGTTTCGGCATAAGATCAGATGGAATTCGTTAAACGAACGATCCGTTACAAGATTATGCTGGGCAAAGGTGATTCCGGCCTTTATCGCCTCGCTGAAATAAGCAAATTCGTGATCGGTTGTGTAATAAGTGGAGAACTCTTGCAGTCCCCCGGCCTGAATGTAATTTTTGGTAAAGGCTTGCATGCGCTTCAGCGGGAATTTGCCTTGCTTGGCAGCAGCGATAGCCGCTTCGTTCATATCGGTCGCATAGATTTTGGATTTATGCAGAAGCCCTTCCTCCAGCAGCAGAACAGCCATGGAATAGGCCTCTTCGCCTGTGGCGCAGCCCGCATGCCAAATGCGGATCTCCGGCTCCTGACGCAGCAACGGCAAGGTCTGCTCGCGAAAGGCTTGAAAAAAGGACGGGTCCCGGAACATTTCCGTCACCTTAATCGAAAAGTCGTTCAGCAGCTTGTTTATAAAGCTTGGTTCATGGAGCACCTGCTCGAGCATCGCCGTTACGGTCGGCAGACGCTCGATGTTCATGCGATGGTCGATCCTCCGGTTTAAGGAGGATCGCAAATAATTGCGGAAATCGAAGCCATACAGGCGATAGATGCCCTCCAGAAGCAAATCAACCTCAATTTGCCGCAGCAAGTCGCCATCTTCATGAGCTTGCGCCATAAATTCATAATCGTTGAACGGCATCATCGGGCAACCTGCTTGGTCAGCCATACCCGCATGAGCGAATAAAGCTGGTCCATATTCAGCGGCTTGCTGATATAATCGGATGCTCCTGCCTCAAGGCATTTGTCCCGGTCGCTCTTCATCGCCTTGGCGGTAAGCGCGATAATCGGCAGCTCGGTGAAGCGGCTATCGCTGCGGATAGCCCGCATTGCTTCAAAACCGTCCATAACAGGCATCATAATATCCATCAGAATGATATCGTACTTGACATTCTGCTCCAGTGAACTCATGCATTGCTCGCCGTTGCTTGCCGTCGCAACCTCGAACCCTTTGCTTTCAAGCGCGTTAACGAGCGCAAATACGTTGCGCGAATCATCTTCAACGAGCAGTACCTTTTTGCCTTTAAACATGTTGAATTCATTCGATTGCGGCTCATGTCCGCCAAGCTTCTGCTCCAGCCGCCGCTCGTACTGCGCCGCTTCGCTAGGCTGAACGATCGTCACGGCGGTTTCCTGCTGGTACGGAAATTCGGTCCGCTCCTCGCTTGATTCCGGTCTGTTCGGAACGAACAACGTAAAGGTGCTGCCTTTGCGCAGCTCGCTTTCCAGAATAATTTGGCCGCCCAGCAGGCGCATAAATTCATTGCAAATCGACAATCCAAGTCCTGTACCGCCATATTGGCGGGTCGTTTCTCCGTCAACCTGCTGGAAAGCTTCGAAAATAAGCTGCTGCTTGTTTTTCGGAATGCCTATGCCGGTATCCCGAATGGAAATTTCCAGCACCGGCTGCCCGGAGCATTCCGGCAAGTAACTGTCTACGCTTTGCTGGCTGGCCCGCTTCATGCTTAAAGTCACGGAGCCGACTTCGGTAAATTTAAAGGCGTTGGACAACATATTTTTAACCACCTGCTGCAGGCGCTGGCCGTCCGTATGCAGCAGCAGCGGAATATCTTCGCTAACTTCAATGTGGAAGGGCAGCTGCTTCCGGTCGGCAACCGGCTGGAACAGCGCCTTCAGCTGCTCGGGAAATTCCGAGACATTAATCTCATCGAGCGTGAGCGTCATTTTGCCGGCTTCAATTTTGGACAAATCAAGAATATCGTCGATAAGCGAAAGCAGATCCTTGCCCGAGCTGTTGATAACGCCTGCGTAGCCCTCCTCTTCGGTTGTCAGCGTGCGGTTCTCATTCTCGGATAAAATTTGCGATAAGATCAGAATGCTATTAAGCGGCGTCCTCAGCTCATGAGACATATTGGCCAAAAAGTTCGATTTGTATTGCGAGCTTTGCTTTAACTGCTCGGAGTATAGTTCCAGCTCGGCCTTCGCCTTTTCCAGCTCCTTCGTTTTCTGCTCCGCGTACAGGTTCTGCTCCTCCAAATGCTCGGTCGTCATGCGCATCTCTTCCTGCTGCATTTGCAGCTCCTCCGATTGCGCCTGCAGCTCCTCGGTTTGCGCCTGCAGCTCTTCCGTCAGCACCTGGGATTCGCTCAGAAGCCGCTCGACTTCCATTCGTCCCGCAACATTGTTGACGGCTATGCCAAAGTTCTGTTCGATTTGCTCCATCAGCTTGAGATGGGCGGAAGTAAAGGCCGTTACGGAGGCGAACTCCACGACGGCTTCCACCTTGCCGTCAAACTCGATTGGAATAATCAGCAGGCTGTGCGGATCAACTTTGCCGGTGGCGGACTGAATATGAATCGGATGATTTTCGGTTGAATTAAGCAAAAAGGTGCGATTCTCCACCGCAGCCTGTCCGATCAGGCCTTCCCCCATGCGAAAGCTGACGATGCCGTTGTCAGGGCCGCTGCTCGCATAGGCCCCGATTCGGACCATGCGTTCTTCGCCGCCCGAGCGTTGACGAATATAGAACACGCCGTAAATGGCATCGAGTATGGGCGAGAGCCTGGAGAGGAATGCCTCGGCAAGCGTGTGCATGTCGTTGATCGCCTGGTTCATCGTCGCTACATCGGCAACATTTTTCTGAATCCAGTTTTGAGTGGAAACGTTGTCGAGCAGCTCGTTCGTGGCATCGGCCAAATCCTTGATCTCATCCTTCGTATGCACGGAGATGCGCGAGGAAAGATTGCCTCCGCTTGCCATATCCTTAATCGATGCAATGACCTGGCCAATCGTGCCGGTAATCGAACGGGATACGAAAGTAACGACAAGAATGGCTAAAGCGGATGCAATGAGCATCATGGCATAGAGCGTAATGACCAGCGTGTTGTTGCGCTCGTCGAGCATGCTTAAATGATCTTTTGTAAGCTGAATTTCCGCTTGACGCAGATTCTCGAATTGCTGCCGCAGCTGATCGATGCTCTGCTTGCCGATGTCATTAACGTAGAAGCGCTCGATTCCCTCGGTATCGTTGCTTCTTTTCATAAGAATCGTCGGCTCGCCGGATTCTTCCAGCCATTTCAGGATGTTTGCTTTAATTTGCTCCAGCAAGCGCAAGCTGTCCGAGTGATCGGCGATATACGGGTAAAGCAGATTGTAGTTCGTTTCCCAGTCTGTTTTTCCCCGGTTGTACGGATCAAGATAGGACTCGTCGCCAGTGATGATGAAGCCCCGCTGCCCCGTTTCCATGTTGATCGTGTTATGACGAATCATGGCAATCAAATTGTGGATTTCAATATCGCGGCTTGCGATCGTTTCGATTTCGTTCTGAAGGGATGAGATGCGCTGGCTCACGATTACGATGGAAGCAGCCAAGCAGCAAATTACGATAAAGTAGCCTAACAAAATTTTGGAACGTATCGTCATTCTTGCATTTCTGAACATGGCCGGCCCCTTTTCCCAAAAACTTTATATCTACAGACATCCAATCAATTATATCATGGATGCTTGCCGGGAGGGGCGGCATGGAGGCAATTCATGAAAAAAGTAGGACAATCCGCGGTTGTTTCATTTGTCCAGGCACGGGGTATTTATTCAAATAGAAGGACACAGACGTTTTTCCATCCAAATAGGTGCGTAAAACGTTAGCTGAGCCGGCCAAGGCATGGATTAGCCGTTTACGCTTGAAATATAAGAATTTATCGGCTTGATGCCTATAAATGGCTTCTATTTCTACGCGAAACGCTAGCTAAGGCGACATAAGGCAGGCAATAGCCGTTTACGCTTGAAAAAATGGGGAGTGTGAGAGTATGGAGCTGGTCATTCAAATTTGTATTGCGGTAATCGCGGTTGCGTTTGTCGTCCTCATGTATTTCCTGATTCAAGCGGTCAAGACGCTTACCGGTACCCTTGAGGAAACGCGGAAAACGATTGGACAGCTGCGAACGGAGGTTACGCAGATCAGCGTGGATGTGAAGGAGGCTGTGCATCATACAAGCGCGATGACGCAGGATGTCCGCACAAAGCTGAAATCCCTGGACTCCGTATTCAGCTCCGTGAACGATATCGGGCATGCGGTTCAGGCCTTTACCGGGGCGGCGAAGGAATCGGCAGCAAGCATCAGCGCCAAGCTTCGGAAAACCAGCAAACCCGCGATTCAGAACGTTACCGTGACGCCGGAGCCGCCGCCGCAAACGTTAAGCGCTATTTACGACGGCATCGTATCGAGCATCCGCATATGGAGAAAGCTGAAAAAAACATAGATATCTCGTGCTGACAACGCAGTAGGCTGATGGGGAGCGCTGCGATAAGGTATACTAGAACAAAGTGAGAGAGGGTAGAGAACATCATGAATGCCAATATCAGCTTGACAGTACCTGCAAAAGCGGAATTCGTCGATATTATCAGATTAACGTTGTATGGAATAGCAAACAAAGCCGGGTTCTCCTACGAGGAGATTGAAGATATGAAGGTAGCCGTGACGGAGGCATGCACGAACGTCGTGCTTCACGCCTATGCGAGCAGCGGAGAAGGCTCGATCGATGTGAAGTTCAGTCAACACGAGGAGGGGCTGTCCATCAGCATCAAGGATGCGGGCAGCAGCTTTACTTACGAGCATTCCAATCACAGGCAAGCCTCCTTGCATGACAAAGAGCTGAGCGAAATAACAGCCGGAGGACTGGGAATCTTCATGATGCACGCTCTGATGGACCGGGTTGAGGTCATGACCGAAAAGGGCACGGAAGTGATTCTCACCAAGCTTAGCGGCAGGAAAGAGGAGATGGCATGAATTCAAATTCATCTATCCTAGGGGCGCAAGCCGTGCTCGCCCATATGCAATATTACCAGGAGACGAATTGCAACGATACCGCGACGAAGCTGCTGCAGCATTTTGAACCGATTGTCAAGATGGCTGCAAGCAAAATGTCGCGCAGCCGACCTGATCTCTATGAGGACTTGTATCAGGTCGGCCAGTTGTCGCTGCTACGACTGTTCAAGCAATTTGACAGCTCGCGGGAAATACCGTTCGAAGGCTATGCGATGAAAAGCATCATCGGGCATCTGAAAAATTATTTGCGCGATAAATCGTGGTATATTCAAGTCCCTCGCCGGATCAAAGAGAAGGGTCTGCTCATCCAGCAGGCCATCGATCATTTGACCGTTGAGCTGGGGCATTCGCCAAAAATAGAGGAAATAGCATCGCATTTGGAGCTCTCCGTCGAAGAAACGATCGAGGTGCTCTCTTGCCGGGAGTCCTATCACTACGTTTCATTGGATACGCCTTTGTCAAGCGAAGGCGAGAGCGCTGCGACTATCGGCGATTTAATCGGATCGGGAACGAACGACTATCAAACGGTAGACAATCGCCTGGATCTGGAGGAAGCGCTGGAGCAGCTGAAGGAAGAGGAGAAAAAGGTGCTGATACTCGCCTATCACGGCGGTCGATCGCAGCGTGATATTGCGGAGGAGCTTGGCGTATCGCAAATGAGCGTCTCGCGCATTCAGAAACGGGCGATCGAGAAGCTCAAGGTGCTGATGACGGATAAAGAAGCCCAGGCCGGGACGTAAGCGTATTTACGGCTGTCGGCGAGAATCGCATAGCCCATGTTTCCGGTTTGAGAAGGATTGCCGGAAGCATGGGCTATGCCGTTTTTAGTTATCTATGTAAGTTGAACTAAAGATTAGAAATCATCGCGGTCTTGATTAAACGTGAATTTGGTTGCGCCCATTCGCTTCGCGGTGTCTCGAAAAAGATGCCTCGCCGAGGGTTAAGCTGTACGAAACCGACGTATACCTCAGAGGCGGCAGATGAAGAAAGCAACGCCAGTTTTCGGAGGCTACGTTCCCCGAATTAAAAAAACTGATGAACGATGAAATGGATCATTTGCTGTTTGAAGATGAGTCGATGATCCGAGACTATCAAGCGATTCAAAAAACATGGTTTCTGCGGGGCAAACAGAGGATCATCCGTACGAAGGCCAAGCATCGCGGTGTCAAACTGCTGGCGACGGTTGACTACTTCAACGGCAAGATGGTTTGGCAGGAAGATGAGCAGTACACGGCAGAGACCTTTTTGAGCTTACTTCAAAAGGTTCTCGCTCACTATCCAAACGGCAAAATCGTCATCGTGTTAGATACTGCGCGTATCCATCATGCCAAGCTGCCGCAGTCGTTTTTGGAAGAGATGAACGGCAGAGTCGAGCTGGTCTTTCTGCCTCCGTACAGTCCACAACCCAATCTTGTTGAAGGTCTATGGAAATGGCTGAAGTCCGATGTGATTAACCGTGCATTCTGTCACAGAGTTGCCGAAATCCGCAACAGTGTTCAGCAGTTTATGGACGAACTCATGAAAGCCCTGTGGTCGATCATTGATCGTCTTTGTGTTCGCTTCTAATCAGGGACTTCTTTAGTTCAATTTATATAGCTTGACATTGCTCTGGTTTTCATTTTTGGAGAGACCAGACATCTGCATAAAATATACGTTTTTGTACAGATGTCCAGTTTACGATTAAAAAATAATTGCTATTTATCAAATTATACCTATACTACTAATTACTGATTTATAGATTTTTTAAAAGCTTTAAGTATTAGAAATAGTAAATGTACTAGCCCAATCATATTTATCCCCAGTAAAAGAATTCCAATCAATGAATAAGACCTTAATATTCACTCCAATCACTCCAGTACTCCATGGATGAGCATAGCTTGAAACAAATGATCCAGTTGTTCCTTTATTACTTACTGGAATACGAACCTCGTCATGTAGGGCACCCCATTCATGATATCCATTTCCATATATATCAAAACGAGCACTACTTCCAGAAATACTTGGTGTAACAGTAAATGGTGTTTGTGTAACTGACGGATTTGTTGAATAAATTTGAAGATTATTGGCTCCATTACGCAAAACACTCGTTGTATGACTTTGCCAAGCATGAGCAACTGTGTCATGGAAATAGAAGTTCAAACCATTCCCATTATTAGCAAAAGGATACCAATCATAGGTAGTATAATAATCGTATTTGTATTCAGTATTATTAGAAGTTTTACCTAAGAAAAACACAGCTGCACCACCAATAAACTTGCCTCCAGGACTAGTATAAGATCCCATAGCTAAGGTCTGTACTTCCCCTTTACTACTCTTACTCTTAGGTGTCATGTTATTAATAGTGTTCATATCCTTCTGTTTTATCAAATCAATAGAATCTTTATTTTCTTCGGTGACCAAATAACTTTCACCACTTAAACTGTTATAATATTCCCTCAAATCGATTTCTACATCTACTTTGATCCCGCCTCTGCTAACCAATTTCTTTTTAAAGTCTTTTGAATACGTTTTAATTTCATCCTCCGTCACATTCATCTGTAAGAGAATATTATCAACTTGGTCACCCGTAAGTTTATCTGCATTCTGTACTGGAGCTACCCTACCATCTTCAAACTTTGAAATTATAAGTGAAGAATCAATTCTTACTTTTTTCCCTTGAGAGTCTGGATCAGTAGGACCTGCAGCGTGAACAACTGGTGACACAACCATTAGTAACGAAACGAGAGATAAACCTAAAAATCTAATGTTTTTCATTTAGTACCTCTAATGTAAAATTTTACGTTTCAAATTCATTATGAAACGAACCTACATATATGTCAAACATATTATAAATTCCACGAAAATTTTTTGATATCTTCAACAAATATACTCGTTCTGATGTTAAAATACATAAATGGTAATTAAGAGAGGTGGCTGAATTATGATGAAAAAGTTTATACTTCGTTTTGCACTCTTGACTTTTGCAGTTGCAGCGATTTATTCGATTTATTACTACAACTTCGTTTTTGCCAGGGTAACAGCTGTTGTTACGGTTGAACAAAAAAATGAAAATTCGATGACCGTAAGACTTCAGGATGGTAGTAATCTTCAGGTGAAAGCCCCATCTATTGTTATTCCGCTTCTAAAAGAGGAACGCTTTTATCAAGTAAGTATCTATCGCAATAAATTGAGGGCTCCTCATTTGCAAAACATACTTGAGATCGATATGTCTCAGTCAAAATAAACAACAGTCCTATAGATCTTCAACCTAAATTACGAAAGCCCATAAAATCAGACATTTGAAGAAAGCACACTTGGATATGACAACCAAGTGTGGAGGCAGAAGTTTCAATTTCAATGGGAAACAGGCCAATAGCTTCCACCTCCCCACATAAAGGGACAACGGGATTTCCAAGACACAATTTGGGATTATTGTTTATTCCAATTAAATACTTTTTTCCATGCGCCTCCATGCCTACTGGTTTTGGAAGGACGCAATCAACTTCAACGTCGTTTGACGAGCATGCGGGACAAACACACCCGCACAATTGAAAAACGTCCGTCGGAACCGCTGAATCGTGTAGGGAATGGTGAATCGGCTCACAACAATGATGCTTGAAGCGTTCAAAGAGATTGTAGTCCTTCCTAACGTGGCATTTTGGGGATGACAGCGACACGACGTGTTTTCTTTCAACTCGTCGCCTGGTAGGCCAGTACGATGCTTTCGATGATCCAGTCCTCATCCAAGCGTTGCCAGTGCGCACAGGCCTGCACCTGCTCATGGAGACGTGTCGTCCGTCCATTTCAGCTTACCAACGTAGCCGATCTGGCGGGACTCCCGGAATGCTTAAAAGTCTTCTCCGCCAAAGCTCTTGTCAAATCGGGTGTAGCGCAAATTGTGGGAATGAAGCAGTTCCAGCGTTTGCCGGGCAAATGCAAGAAGGTCGGTCGAACTGCTTGTATTCCCGGGACGCAGCGCGACGTTCACCAGCATCCGCGACTGTTCTTCGTACATGAGCAAGGGATGAAGACTTTTGCGACCACCCTTGTTACTGTTGTAGCCGACTTTCGCTCCCTGCTGGTTGCCGTACACCGTTTCTACAGTGGAATCCAGATCAAGAATCAAGGAGTAGGGGAGTTGCAGTGCGATGATTTCGACATTCAGGTTTCGCAGGGCTGGCGCTGCTGGTGAGGCTAAAATTAGCTTATTGAAATGAAAGTACGGTTTAGGTTGAAGCCGGTACAAGGGCTTTGTCGGCTCTAAAACGTGGGTTGGCTTTGGTAGTTGGGCTCATAACCTTCGAAAAGCAGCCCAAATGGTCAAATAAGAAGGAGAAATGGAACTAAGACTGTGTTATCCAGCGGTCTTCCCCTTTGATCAGTCTACGACTTCTGATAAATCCGAATTTATGAGGGGGAACGATATAAGTTGAACTCAAAATTGGGAATATATGGTAATATAAATCATACCTGCGTGTCGAATAAGTAAAGAACTATTAACGAAAGAGCATCAGGAAAAACTGAAGCAGACTATTGTAAGTTCGCTTGCTCATGATGTAGGTTTACTCCCCGCCACTACTGGACGCTGGAAATCATCGCGGTCTTGATTAAACGTGAATTTGGTTGCGCCCATTCGCTTCGCGGTGTCTCGAAAAAGATGCCTCGCCAAGGGTTAAGCTGTACGAAACCGACGTATACCTCAGAGACGGCAGATGAAGTAAGCAACGCCAGTTTTCGGAGGCTACGTTCCCCGAATTAAAAAACTGATGAAAGATGAAATGGATCATTTGCTGTTTGAAGATGAGTCGATGATCCGAGACTATCAAGCGATTCAAAAAAACATGGTTTCTGCGGGGCAAACAGAGGATCATCCGTACGAAGGCCAAGCATCGCGGTGTCAAACTGCTGGCGACGGTTGACTACTTCAACGGCAAGATGGTTTGGCAGGAAGATGAGCAGTACACAGCAGAGACCTTTTTGAGCTTACTTCAAAAGGTTCTCGCTCACTATCCAAACGGCAAAATCGTCATCGTGTTAGATACTGCGCGTATCCATCATGCCAAGCTGCCGCAGTCGTTTTTGGAAGAGATGAACGGCAGAGTCGAGCTGGTCTTTCTGCCGCCGTACAGCCCGCAACCCAATCTTGTTGAAGGTCTATGGAAATGGCTGAAGTCCGATGTGATTAACCGTGCATTCTGTCACAGAGTTGCCGAAAGCCGCAACAGTGTTCAGCAGTTTATGGACGAACTCATGAAAGCCCTGTGGTCGATCATTGATCGTCTTTGTGTTCGCTTCTAATCAGGGACTTCTTTAGTTCAATTTATATAGCAACGGGACGTGAAAAAGCTGCCGCTCCTGCCATCATGCTGGCGGGCGGCAGCCTTTATGCGAGGAGCGTTACTGCTTGGGATCGGGTACCATGCCGTCATCGGCAAGCTCGGCATTGGTTTTCATACGCTCCATCTCTTTGCCGAGCTTGACCATTTCCGATTCGGTAGGCGCCATGGAATTGGTCGTCCTAGACAAGTCCTTCTCCATGGCTTTTTCTCCCGTCGGCATTCGCTTCCGCCTTTACTTCTTCCGTCGCGGCGCTGAGCGCATCCATTACATTATGGTTTGCTTCCTTCGCATGTTCTGCGAGGTCGCTGGTTTCTTCCTTGAGGACGGTGGACAGGTTTTTCGTGCTTTGGCCTACCGTTGCCGCAATATCCTTCGTTTTTTGACCGATTGTATGGCAGGCCTGCGTCAAATCCTCGCGCAGCTCCGTGCCTGATTTGGGAGCGAACAGCAAGGCCGTCACTGCGCCAATCACTCCTCCTACGATTGCTCCTAGCAGTACTCCGTTAGTTGATGTTTGCTGTTGTGACATCGCACATCTCTCCTTTTTCTCCAAATTCCGTTTCATAGTAGTATATAAACGTCTTGATTCCCTTTGAAACAACGGCATTCGCGAGCGCAAATCGTCGGAATCGGGATTTTAAGATTGACACTTGTCAATCCGATAAATATTTGAGTTAATTATTCCGATATCTATGTAAGGAATATCAGCCCGCACATTACACAGACCAATACCAAAAAGACGATAGACAAGGAGAGAAGTCATGTTTAAGCGAGTGGAGAATGAGCTGGAGCTGGCGATGTTTAACGGGATTTGGACGACTGTCTGGATGGAAAAGGGGTATGAGCTGGAATTCTCGGATCAGGCTTTGGAGAGAATCGTTGTCGTTACGCAAGAAGGGCATTACGTGGGCACGAGCGAAATTAAACCGTATTCTCCCGAACGGAGCGCCATTAATTCCGCGTTTGCGTTCAGCGAGCATCCCCTCGTTCAGAATGCGGGGCAGGCAATCGCCGAAATCGACAAAATGGCGCTGCTAAAGCCATACCGGGGCAAATTTATTTCCGATTTGCTCACCTCTGCCGTCTATGTGGCGGAACGCTTGCACATCCGTTATTTTGTCTCGTTGCTGGAGCCGGTATTTTTGCGGGCCCTTCAGATTACGTTTAAGGTTCCGCTAGCGAAGCTGGGCGACAAACGTTTTTACAAAGGAGACTATATCGTTCCGGTCCTGTTCGACATGGCCCACATGTACGAGAACAAGCAGCTGTACAACTGGCTCGATTATTCGTTGCATGCGTCATCGGCAACAAGCGGCAAGGAGGCGGTCAAGGCCGGGATGGCCAAAGGTTAAGGATTACATAGCATAAGAGAAAAGGCGGAGCGATGATGAAAATCGAATGGACTGAGCTCGACAAACGCAATCGATTGCTGATTAAAATTTTATGGACCTTGCTTGCGCTCGGCGTTCTTACCGACGTGGCGATCGGACTGCCGGCCAATTTGATTTTGGTGCTTGTGGGGGTTGGCGGAGGCTTGGCCGGCGCTGCTACGTTCATGACCTACAAAAATGTGTTATCCGCATATGTCAAATATTTGGTGCCCTGCATATTAACGATTATCGTTGCGCTGCTGATCTTGTCCGATCCGGCCCCGATCGTGAGCACGTATTTTTTGGTATACGTCAACCTGGCTATCATTACGCTTTATGCCGATTATCGGCCGATCGTCTTAACAGGGTTGCTCAGCGCGGGGTTAAGCACGTATTTATACGCCGACGCGGAGCTCCAGCAGCTGCTGTTTCCTCGAGATTCGATCGTCTACTTGTATTTGTATCTCGTATTTGCCACCGTTGCGCTTGCTTTCTCGGCAAGCTTCAGTCAAAAGCTGCAGCGGCAGGTGCTGGACAAGCAGCGCGAAGCGCTGGAATCCAAGGATATGGCCGAGTCATTGCTCCATAAGCTGGAGTCGTCCATCCATATTTTGACCGAATTCAGCCGCGATCAGCAATCCGTCGTACAATCGACCGGCGATATATCCCGCGATGTAACGAAGACGTTCTCGGAAATGTCTGCCGCCATCGAGAAACAGACCGGAACCATTATGGTCATCAGCGAAACGAGCCAAATGATCGACATGTCCGTCAAGCAGGTGCTGGAGGGAGCGGAGGAGCTGCAGCGCTATTCCGTTGACAACGAGGCTTTAACGGATCGGAATCGTACCGAGATGAATGAGCTCTCAGCCGAGGTTGAGCGCGTGCGCGGCATTATTGATCATACAGTCGCTATGATGCTTCAACTGAACGAGCAGAACCAGCAGGTTAGCGAGATCGTCAGCACGATCGGGGATATCGCCGAGCAGACCAATCTGCTTGCGCTTAACGCCGCGATTGAAGCGGCACGGGCCGGCGAGCATGGCAGAGGCTTTGCGGTCGTATCCGGGGAAGTACGCAAGCTGGCGGACAACTCGCGTGGCGCCGCCAAGGAAATTTCAGACATTCTAACGGGGATTCGTTCCCAGATTACGGCTGTTCACGCTCAGGTCGAGAACGGCTCGGAAGCGGTAAACGCCAGCCAGCGCGTATCGGAGCGCATTCAGAGTCTACTGGCACAAATCGGCGACAACACCTCGCTCGTCAAAAGCCATTCCGTCAACGTCAGCGGCGCGGCGCAGCAGCTGAACGAGCGCTACAAGGCAATGGCGGATGATATGGTGAACATTGCCGCTACGACAGAGGAGAACATGGCCTCGGTGGAAGAGGTGCATGCCAGCATGGAAACGCAGGACATCAAAATTCAAGCGATGGTGGAGCAGCATACGCAGCTGGATTTGCTTATTACCGAGCTGAAGGAGCTTACGACAAAGCGCTGATGCGGCCTGCCGGGCGGCAGACTCAAGCGCTAGAGCTGCTGCTCCGCTAGATTTTGCCATTGACGGACGTTTAACTTCATGTTAAATTTTATTTATCCGATACGTTTAGTTGGTAATCATGAATGGAATATAACCAAGGTCGACCAGAAAACTGGAGACGCATGGGAACCGGAAGATAACTCCGGTATCTGTGCGTCTTTTTGCACGATCGGCAGCATTTGATGCGTTAGCGCAGGACCAAGCAATGACGGGAACAACATCAGGGAGGAATATAAATGGCCAAAATAGTAATATTATCTGGAAGCGTTGCGAAGAGCTCGCGTTTGTACGGGTTGATCGGGTACAGCCGCCAACGGCTGCAGGAGCAAGGAAATGATGTTAGTCTAATCGATATTATCGATTTGCCCGCCGACGATTTAATTCGCGCCAACTGGAATAGCGCTCCGGTGAAAGAGGCGCTAGCCCTTATCGAGGAAGCCGATGGGGTCATCGTGGCAAGCCCGGTCTACAAGGCGGCATACTCCGGCGTGCTAAAAACCTTTCTCGATCTTATCCCGCAAAAGGGGCTTGAGCGCAAGGTGCTGTATCCGCTGTTCGTTGGCGGCTCGATCGCACATTTGCTAGCCATAGATTACGCGCTGAAGCCAGTGCTGTCTTCGCTGGGAGCTACTCACATACTCGGAGGCGTGTATGCGGTGGACCAGTCGGTAACCCGTCTGGATAACGGAACCTTTGAGCTTGCGCCGGAAATTTCGGGCAGGCTGGACAGTTCGCTTGACCGGCTTGCCGAAGAGCTTGCAGGCAAACAAAAAGTCGTTAGCTGACAACGGCGTTAATAGGCGGGCGCCTCTCAATCAGGCTTATGGAGAAGGCAAGGGCGCGAGGCCTGAATCAGCTAAAGCAAGGGCTGTTCAGTATGCATGGAGGCTAAATAAAGTGTGAGACGCCAAAAGCAGATGCCGCTTCGAGCGTATGCTGAGGTCCAGGTCGCATTTGAATGGAGCGGCAGCAAGGAAAAGAAGATGCTTTCCCTAGTCGATGACGACTTTTTCGGGAGAGCATCTTTTTTATGGAGCGGGCAAAAAAAGCGCTGCTGCCGCATACGCTAAAAAATGGATTGCTGCTTAACGATATATCGCATATACTATTGTCAATACGATATATCGTTAGTGGGGAGTGGTGACAGTGGAATCAGGATGGCAGCCGGAGGAGCGGCTGTTTTTGCATTTATGCAAGGAAAATCGGGAGGCATCAGGCTCAGGGCGCCGTTATTTTGGAAGAGGCAGCGTCAAATATGCGCTGCTTGAACTGCTTGAGCAGGAGAACATGCACGGCTATCAGATGATGAAAGCGCTGGAGGAACAATCGGGAGGAACGTATAAGCCGAGTGCCGGCTCCATTTACCCGACGCTGCAAATGCTGCGCGATCAAGGCTTTGTCGAGGCTTCCAAGGAGGATGGCAAGAAGGTATTCCATATTACGGATGCGGGCCGCATCTATTTGCGCGAGGAGCTGGAGCGCCCGGAGCCTGCCGAGCAGGAGGAGCTTGAACGCAAAAGCAGGCGCGAGGGAGAGTGGCAGGAGGAGGAGACGGCTCCGCAGGAGGGGGTTAAGCGCAACCGCCGCCTCACGCCTAAGGGGAAGGAGCTGCTTCATTTGCTCAAGGCTGCGGAACGGGCAGCGCTTGCCGATCCCGGAAAAGCGTCGCAACTGCGCATTATCGTTGAGGAGCTGCGCATCGCGCTCGTTCGGCTGACGGCGGAGCAGCCGTAAGCGGGCGCCGCAGAGGAAGGAAAACGCGGACAAATGCAGATAGGAGTGATCGGTCGTGAGTTCGAAACGGCTGTTGGCCGACTATTTTCGGAAGACGTGGTTCATCTATCTAGTTTCTTTGCTGTTGCACTTTGTAGCCAATCTGATCAACGTGTTTTATCCGAAAATATTAGGAGAGTTTACGGATAAGCTGGCGGCCGGGCAGCTTACAGGGACGCTTGTCGCGGAATACAGCGTTGCGCTGCTGCTCATCGGCGTTGGCCAGGTGTTGTTTAGCGGAGCCGCCATGTATCTGGTGATGTATGTGGGCCGCAAATTTGAGTATATGGTGCGCGGCAAGCTTTTCCGGCATTTTACGGAAATGAGCGAGCGCTTCTATTCCAAGAACGGAGTAGGCAAGCTGCTCAGCTATTTCATGAACGACGTGACGGCTGTGCGCGAATCGATATCGATGGGCTTTAACGCGACGGCCAATGCGGTGCTGCTGTTCGCAGCGGCTTTTACGATGATGGTGGTGACCGGCATCCCGTTTTACTTGATCGCCGCTTCGATTGTGCCCATGCTGTTTATCCCGTTTATCGTCGTATATCTCGGCCCGATCATTCGCAAGCGCTCGCTTGCGGTGCAAGAATCGCTCGGCAAAATGACGGAAATGGCGGAGGAGCAATTTGGCGGCATTCGCGTGACGAAGAAGTTCGCGGTGGAGAGCATTATGAAGACGCGCTTTGGGGGAACAGTGGACCATATTCGCCGCAACCAGCTGAGCCTAGTTCGGGTGTCCTCTTTTTTTCAGGCGCTCATTCCGTTTCTGGGAACGATCTCGCTTATTATCGCGCTGGCTTATGGCGGCTTCTTGGCGATTTCAAACCAAATTTCACTTGGCAATTTTGTCGCTCTGACTTTGTATGTGCGCATGCTGATGAACCCTCTGCAGCAGATTGGCAATGTAATCAATTCGATTCAGCGTTCGCGGGCTTCGCTAGATCGGCTGAACGGTTTGCTTGGCCAGCGATCCGATATCGTGGAGCTTGAGGATGCGAGAGAGGTTGATTTCAGCGCCGTTCCGATCCGCATTCGACATTTGTCGTTCGCTTACGACGAATCGTCGCGCCATGTATTAAACGATGTTGAGCTGACGATCCGCCCCGGGATGACACTCGGCGTAATCGGGCGCACCGGCAGCGGCAAAACGACGCTCATGAAGCTGCTGCTGCGTACGTATGATCCTCCTCCAGGCTCGATCAGCTTCGGACCAACCGATATAAGGCAGTTGACGCTTGCAAGTCTGCGAGGGCAAATTGCCTACGTGCCGCAGGACGGATTTTTGTTCAGTACGACCATTAGGGAAAACATCGCCTTCTACGAACGTGCCTCCGAGCTCGAAACCGTTGAGACGGCCGCCCGAAATGCGCGGATTTATCAAAATATAGTCGATCTTCCGAACCGCTTTGAGACGAAACTCGGCGAACGGGGGCTTACCTTGTCGGGCGGGCAGCGGCAGAGAACGAGCCTGGCGCGGGGACTGATCAAGAATGCGCCGGTCATGATTCTCGACGACAGCGTAAGCGCCGTCGACGCCGTTACGGAGAAGGAGATTATTGCCTCGATCCAGAAGGAGCGGCTGGGGAAAACGACGATTATTATCGCGCATCGGATTAGCGCCATCAAGCATGCCGACATGATTATCGTTCTGGATGAAGGACGGATCGTGCAGCGAGGCGTGCATGCGGAACTGCTTAAACAGCGGGGGCTGTATGCGGAGCTGCATGCTATACAAGAGGAGGGGAGCCGGCATGCGACAGGCACAAGCGATGCATAACTGGCAGGCTGACCAGAAGGGCGGCTCGGGTCCGCAGAATCAGAAGCCGCAGTACGTTTCGGCATTCCGTGTGCTTCTGCGCTATCTCAAACCGCATCGCTGGGCATTTCTGGGCGTGCTCGGCTGTACGCTGATCGCGATTTTATCCGATTTGCTGCAGCCGTATCTCATGAAGATTGCCATAGACGACAATTTGATGGCAGGCAAAAACAATTATAAAAGCTTGTTGCTTATTTGCGGCATTTACTTGGCCTTGTCGTTGTCCAGCTTTGTTTTTGCCTATTTGCAGAACAACCTGCTTCAGCATGTCGGGCAAAGCATCGTATCGCGCATTCGCAAGCAATTGTTCGGACATATTCTGAAGCAGTCGATGCGCTATTTCGACCGAATGTCGAGCGGCAGCCTGATCACGCATGTTTCGAGCGATACAGAATCGTTGAACCAGTTTTTCAGCCAAGTGCTGCTTAGCCTGTTCCGCGACGGATTGACGTTAGTTTTTATTATCGTCCTAATGTTTCATCTGGATTCGACGCTTGCGCTGTACTGTCTTATTCTGCTTCCGATTATAACGGTAATCGCCATTGCTTTCCGATCGTTTATGCGGGCGACCTATCAGCTTGCGCGGACGAGGTTGTCGCGTATGGTTGCGTTTGTAGCCGAAAATCTGTCGGGCATGAACCTGGTTCAGGTGTTCCATCAGCAGAAGGAGCAGGAGAAGCAGTTCAATGAGCGAAACGGCTTGTATTTCAAGGCGAATGTAAGAGAAATCCGCACGAATGTCGTATTTACCCGCAGCTTTGATATTCTAAGCAACCTGTCGATTGCTTTCGTTACATGGGTCGGCGGCAAGGCGGTGCTCGGGCAGCAGCTGGAGTTCGGAGTGTTGTATGCGTTTATTACGTACATTCGCCAGTTTTTTCAGCCGATAAATACGATTACCCAGCAATGGAATACGCTGCAATCGGCCACGGTGGCCGTTACCCGCATCTGGAACGTGTTCGAGAGCAAGCCGGACGTGGTTGATCGAGAGCAGGCCGCCGGCCAGCGCGAGCTAAAGATGGAGCAGGTGAAGGGGCGGATCGATTTCAATCATGTCGGCTTCGCTTACGAGGAAGGATCGCCGATTATCCGGGGCGTCGATTTGCATTTAAAACCAGGCGAATTGCTTGGGGTCGTCGGTACAACCGGAGCGGGAAAAAGCTCGCTCATCAGTCTGCTCTGCCGTTTCTATGATGTGCAGGAAGGCACAATCAGCATTGACGGCGTCGACATTCGTTCGATTCCGCAATCGGAGCTTCATCGTATCATCGGGCTCGTGCAGCAGGAGCCGTATTTGTATTCGGGCACGATTATCGACAACATCAGGATGTTCGACGACTCCATTTGCCGGGAAGAAGTAATATCGGCCTGTGCGTTCGTCGGAGCGGACACGATTATCGGGCGTTTGCCTGACGGTTACGATACGCTGCTCTCGGAGCGGGGGAGCGGCTTGTCCGCCGGAGAGCGCCAGTTGATCTCTTTTGCCAGAATTATCGTGTTTAAGCCCAAAATCCTCATTCTCGATGAAGCGAGCGCCAATCTGGATTCTCAGACGGAGCAGCTGATTCAGAGGGCTTTGCAGGTGGTGTCGCAGAACCGGACGACGATTGTTATCGCCCATCGTTTGTCTACGATCATGCAGGCGGACCGGATTATCGTCATGAGCAAAGGAGAAATTGTCGAGCAGGGCAACCATGAGCAGCTCCTCATGAAAGGCGGCCACTATCGCATGCTTTACGAGCACTCGCAGGGACATGTCGCCGTGTAGCGTTGGCAGAATAGTCAGGCGGATGCCGGCCACAGCGGAGGCCATGGCTGTATGACTTCGTAGAAAACAAACATGGCTTCATACCGTAACCCTGGTACGGATAGTATGACTTCGTACAGAACGATCTCTGCGTTGCGTAGCAACCGAGGCATGGTCGTATATTTTCATAGAAAACAAACATGGCGTTTTGACACAGTCCTATTGTGGGAGCGGCTCTTTTACAGAAAAATGTTGCTTTTGCAAAAGGGCGGGACTAAAATGAATGGGTCATTCCATTATAGAAAGAAGCAGAGGCATTCATGAGCATATTTCTCCATATTCTGCTGACTAACGTGCTCCCGATGGGTATTATGATTGGCATCGGCGTGGCGCTTCAGCGGGCGTTCAAGCTGGATATCAAAACGCTGTCCAAGCTGAATTTTTATCTGTTCTCGCCGGCAGTTATGTTTAACCTGTTGTATACGACTAGTATTTCCGGCAAGCTGATCGGCACGATTATGATTTTTCTTTTGTTGTTTATGGTCGCGCAGTATGCGCTTGTTGAGGCAGTTATTCGGATTAGAGGCTACAGCCCAGGCATGAAAAGCGCGATGCGAAACAGCGTGCTGTTTTATAACAGCGCCAATTACGGGATTCCGCTTAACGAGCTTGCCTTCTCGGCCAATAAGCTGACGCTTGCCGTGCAAATCATCGTCATGATGATTCAGTCCCTAGTGCCTAATACGTATGGTATTTATAGCGTTAACGCGCACAAAGCCAATCTAAAAGCGATTATGCGGACGATTTTATCGATGCCGATTATATATGTGATTCCTATTGCGTTCTTGCTTCGCGGGCTGCACGTTGCTATTCCGCAGCCGATCGCGACGCCGATCGGCTATCTGTCCAGCGCGTTTATCGGAACGGCGCTCATTACGCTGGGCGTGCAGCTCGGCAACATGGAGTGGCGCATCAAACGGGCGCAGCTTGTGGATGTCAGCATATCCGGCACGCTGCGCCTCATCGGCGGACCGCTGCTGGCCTGGTTGATCGCGGCCTCGCTTGCAACGGTCATGCCCTTGGACAAGCTGACGATTGCTGCGCTGATTGTATCCTCGGCGGTTCCAACCTCGCTAAGCAGCGTGCTGCTGGCCGTTGAATTCGATAATGAGGCGGAATTTGCCTCCCAATCGGTATTCGTTTCGACTCTGCTTAGCATAGTGACGGTTACTGCGGTTATATTCTTTTTGCAAATTGAAATATAGAGTATAAATTCGCAAGGCGATTGGCGACGAAGGATCGTCCTCCTGTTGGGGGGACGGTCCTTTTGCAATTTGGGGGGCAGGGAGGAGGAAGGCGGATGCTCGCGCAGTTTGTGGGGGAAGTACGGAAGCAGCGGAGATCTTATTGGTACGGCATGGCATAGGGGGAATCGACCAGCCGAGCGTCGTCAAGACGAGAAGCATCTGCAGGAGGGGGGGCGACGAGCTTGACGTTCAAGCCTGGCATGCATGGTCCAATTCTCTTGGAATTTTCACCTTAAAAGCCATAATGCTTGTTAAACGAAGGCAAGCAAAAACGTTCTCTTTCTGAGCCTCCTGCTCCAAAATGCCGGAACGGCGAATCTTCACTCGCTTTCTATTGCTTAGGGAACAGGGATTTAGGACGCGAAGGTGCAGCTATAGTCACTTTATTAACTCCTATTGCTTCGTGGGGCCTCGAAAATGCAGCTATAATCACTTTATTAACTCCTATTGCTTCGTGGGGCCTCGAAAATGCAGCTATAATCACTTTATTAACTCCTATTGCTCCGTGGCGCCTCGAAAGTGCAGCTATAATCACTTTATTAACTCCTATTGCTCCGTGGCGTCTCGTCAGTGCAGCTATAGTCACTTTATTAACTCATATTGCTCCGTGGCGCCTCGAAAATGCAGCTATAGTCACTTTATTAACTGATTTTGCTTCGTGGCGCCTCAAAAGTGCAGCTATAGTCACTTTATTAACTCCTATTGCTCCGTGGCGTCTCGTCAGTGCAGCTATAGTCACTTTATTAACTCCTATTGCTTCGTGTCGCCTCGTCAGTGCAGCTATAATCACTTTATTAACCAGCTTCGTTCCATTAACTTGCTCCGATATGTAGTGCGGAAGGTCTCCGCTATTATCCGCTTCTATTTCCAAGAGCCCGACAGCGGGGGTTACCGTTTTACGTTTTAAAAAGCAATTTCCTTAATAGGCCCTCATTCCAGTTTTTTATTTCACCGATTACTTAGACGCAACTTCATAAAGTACGAGCGAGGCAATGAAGCTCGAAAAGCAAAATCTTCAGCTGCCTGCCGGCCTTTTATCTGCCCGCCTGTCTGCCGGCCTAAATGCTGGCTAGAAGGTCATGCATTAGCCCTTATGAACGAAACGGCACGCATACGCGGATCGTAAAACCGACTGGCCGCGGTCAACCCAACTTTTATGCGCGGCAACAGTTGACTTTTTGGTAGCATATTTCATTATAATTAAGATAACAAATAGCAAACAAAAAAATGAGGAGCTGATGGCATGCAAATCGATTTGACTGGAAAAGTTGTCCTGATTACAGGTTCGACGGGGGATTTGGGGCGCGTCATGGCACGTACGCTGGCAAGCTGCGGGGCGGATGTGGTCCTGCATTATCACCATAACGAAGCCAAGGCGCTTGAGCTGAAAAAGGAGTTGGAGGCGATTGGTCGGCGGGCGATCGTCGTTCAGGCGGACATTACGCGGGAAGAGCATATTCTGGCGCTGCGGGACAAGGCGTTCGCAGAGCTTGGCGGCGTGCACATTGTTGTGGCCAATGCCGTTGTCCAGTATAAATGGACGAGCGTTTTGGAGCAGCCCGCGGTCGATTACGTAAGCCAATTCGAATCCTGTGTCATGCAAAGCGTGTACTTGGCCAAAGCGTTTATTCCGGCGATGATCGAGCGGGGCGAGGGGAGACTAATCGGCATCAATACAGAGTGCGCTATGCAGAATTTTCCGGGACAATCGGCTTATACGGCTGGAAAACGCGGCATGGACGGCGTGTATCGGGTGCTGGCGAAGGAAGCGGGCGAGCACCAGATTACGGTGAACCAAGTGGCTCCGGGATGGACAATTAGCGACCGTGACCGGCAATCAGCCGAAGTCAATGACGCAGGGTATGTGCAGAATGTGCCGCTTAAGCGCAGAGGCACGGATCAGGAAATCGCAAATACGGTCGCTTTTCTCGCCTCTGACCTGGCCAGCTTCATAACAGGCGCCTATATACCGGTTAGCGGCGGCAATGTCATGCCAGCTATCTAAAGATGCGTCATCGCTATGTTGGACACGAATAGGAGATAGGCATAATGGGACTGCGCAGAGGGATAAGGAAAGTGTGGGCGGCTATCGTCAGCTTGAAAATGGAACGTAAGCTGTTTCTGGTTTTTTTGCTGCTCATTACGCTTCCGTTATCGATTGTGGGCTATATTTCTTACAGCAATTATTCCCGTTCCATTGAAGAGAAGACAATTGCTTATTCGACTAAAATGCTGGAAAATATGATGCTGCGCGTCGATGATTACATCGAGGATATGGTCCGTATTTCTTCTATTCCGACTTATCAGGACGACATCAAGCAGAATTTGCAGCGCTCCAACAGCTATTATGAGCAGCGCGGGCAACAAACAGACGGAGGAGCGGAGGCTGTGTCGGATGATTTCAATCTTCTGTTGTCCATCCAGCGCGGCATTGAGGGCAATATTTCGTTCATTAACACGATCAAGCGCGGAGCGAACTCGGTCTATATTTTTGATCGCTACGGCAATGGCTATTATTCCGCCGGCGCTGGGGGCGTGAGGCTGAATGTAAAGGAAAGCTACGAGGTATGGCGCGAAAAAGCGGAGAGCTCAGGCGGCGAGGCGCTGCTGTTCGGCACCCAGAAATATACGAGCAACCTGCAGAGCGTACGGTATGCCTTCACGATTGTCCGCAAAATCATTGATCAGTCGTTGGTGCCGATCGGACTAATCGCGGTGGATGCCAACGTAAGCGTCATTGAAGATCAAATGAAGGAGCTTGATCAGGTAACGGGCGGGAAGTCGATTATCGTCGACGAGCAAGGAAATGTGATATATGACAGCGAGCAACAGCGGCTTGCGACGAATGTACAGGATGATCCGGCGGTTAAACAAGCGGTCGGGTCTAAAGGGAGCTTTTATTACGAGGGAGCTGGAATGAAGCGATTGTACATTTATTCGACCTCGCCCAACACAAACTGGAAGGTTATGACCTCCATCCCTGATAGCGAGCTGACGCGAGATGCGGTTCTTATTCGGAATGTAACGATGATCGCGACGCTTGTAGCGCTTTTGACCGCGCTGCTTATTTCCTTCGGCTTCTCATTTGCGCTTACCAATCCGCTGCGTAAAATGATGCGGCTGATGAAAAATGTGCAGGAAGGCGATTTTAATGTGCAGTTTCCCGTCAAATACCGCGATGAGGTTGGCCAGCTTGGCCATCAGTTTAATCGCATGATCGTTCGTATTGATCATTTGATTCAGGATATTTATTTAATGGAAAGGAAGAAGAAGGAAGCGGAGCTGCACGCGCTGCAGAGCCAGATTAACCCGCACTTCATGTACAATACGCTGGAGTCGATTCGGATGGCGGCCGAGCTGAATGACGATCAGATTGCCGCAGATATGCTGGCGATTCTCGGAAAGCTGCTGCGCTACAGCATTAGCGATTTGCATGAAGAGGTAACGCTTGAGGCGGAGCTTAATCATATGCGCAATTACGTGGAGATGCTGAATTACCGTTATCCTGGCCGCTTTCAGCTTGAGACGGATGTCGGCTCCGAGCTTCTCGCTTATCCGTTGATCAAGCTGGTGCTTCAACCGATTGTCGAAAATGCGATTTACCACGGTCTTGACGATGCCAAGCCGTTGATGAGGATATCCATCTATGCCAGATGTCACCCCCATGCGCTGCTGCTGCAAGTGAAGGACGACGGAATCGGTATGGATAATGAGGCGCTTGAGCAATTAAACCGGAAGCTGAGCGGGGCGGCGCATCTTGCGCTGAAGAGCGAGCCAGGGGGAATCGGCCTTGCCAACGTAAATGAACGGATCAAGCTTCAATACGGCATCGGGTATGGAGTAACGGTGAGCAGCGCTCCCGGCGAAGGGACAGAGGTCAGCTTATGCTTGCCCAATAAGGCAAAGGAAGTGACGCCATGAACGGAAAAAAAGGACTTACGCTGCTTATTCTTTTTATGTGCGCCTTACTCGTCTCAGGCTGCTTGCGCGCTCCCTCCAAAAACGAAACGGAAAATGAGCCGACTCGCACCCAGCAGCCTGAAGGGAATACGGTGCTCAACGTGTTGACCAACCGGGTCGATCTGATCGAAAACGGCGTGTTTCAGAGCTACGCCGATCGCTTTAGCGAACTGAATCCGGGCGTAACGGTGCGGTTCGAGGGCATTGCGAGCTATGCAAGCGATATTATGCTGCGAATGTCAACGCGCAATTTGGGTGATGTGCTGCTGCTGCCCAACAATATTAAAAATGAGGCGCTCAGGGATTATTTTGAACCGTTGCCTGATGAATTGTTCGAGCATGTGCGATTTGCGGATTTCAAGGCTTACGGCGGCATACGTTACGGTCTTGCGACCGGCGCTTCGACAACGGGCATTGTGTACAACAAAAAAGCGTTCGAGCGGGCAGGGATAACCGATATTCCTACGACGCTGGACGGCTTCTACGCGGCAAGCGAGAAGCTCAAGCAGGCGGGCATTGTGCCCATCTATTTGAATTCCGGAGCACAGTGGCCATTGATGACTTGGGGCGAGGATCTGGTGACCTATATGACGGGAGATCCTGATTTCCTTAACAAAATGGTCGATTCAGACGAGCCCTGGAAGCTCGACAATGCGTGGGGGCAGGCGATTGAGCTTGTTAAAACGTTAATTGAACGGGGCTATACGGAGCCAGGCTTGCTGAACAATCAATGGGAAACGTCCAAAAAAGAGCTTGCAGAGGGGCGGGCTGCCATGTATCTGATGGGCAATTGGGTAATTAAGCAGATCGTGGCGGCGGGGGCTGATCCTCAGGATATCGGTTTTTTTCCTTTCCCCTATGATAATTCGCCTAAGCGGTATGCGCCGCTCAGCCCGGACTGGTTCGTCGGCATCAGCAAGTTTAGCAAAAACAAGGAGCTGGCGGAGAAGTGGATCAGCTTCTTTGTCAAACAATCCGGCTACGTGGATGATTCGGGCTTTTTGCCTGTCGATGAGCAGCAGCAGCCCATCCTGACGCAGTTTCAGCAGTTTGTGTCGTTCGATATTGAATTTCTGGAGCGGAGCGTTCCCGATGATCAACTGCTGGACATTTCCACCCGCGCACAAATTTCGTTATGGTCGGGCGATTATATTCAGGAGTGGCTGGCCGCTCCCGATTTGGGGGCGGTGTTCGCGCAGTATAATCAGCGTTGGAAGGAAGCCAGAGCGTTGAATGCAAGCTAGGCCGGAGGTGCATGCAGGTCAGCCGCGAGACTTGAGCCTGGCAGGGGGCTTGCCCGGGAAGAAAAGGTTGACATGAGTTTGATGGGGGTCTGTATACCCCCTTTCCTAAACTCGATTAATGAAAGCTAGGTGGCATACGACATGTCTAAAAAAGTCACAATGCAGCAAATTGCCGATTATATTGGCGTATCCAAATTTGTCGTCTCCAAGGCGCTTTCCGGCAAGGGGGGCGTACGCGAGGAAACGCGCGCGCGCGTCATACAGGCAGCATCGCAGCTGGGTTATTTTTCTCAGCAGAATGCATATGTCAAGCTAACCAAGCCGGAAGCGGCCATAGTGTCGAAGGCGCCTGCGGCGAGTAAGCAATCGGTGGTGGTGCTTATGCCGAATGTCCGCTTCCAAACGAAGGAATCCCAGTATTGGGGGCGGATTCTGGACGGAATCGGGGCCCGCCTGGAAGCGAAAGGGATCGGGATGATTATTGTAGCGGAGCAGAGCGTGGAGCAATTTGCGCATTTTTTAAACCCGAACGGGATTTCGGGTTTAATCGGGGTCGGCGAGGTGTCTACGCCGCTGCTGCTTGAGGTGCATCGAATCGGCATGCCAATCGTCCTTGTCGACCATGAGGATGTGTTGATTCCAAGCGATACGGTGTTTACAAACAATTATGACTCGATGTACCGGCTCACGAAGCATTTGATCGGAAGCCATCATAAGCGGCTTGTTTTTGTCGGAGATGTCGCTTATTCGCGCAGCTTCAAGGACCGCTTTCTCGGGTTTCGCAGCGCAGCGGAGGAGCAGTGGGGAATTGGCTGCGCCAACGAATGGCTGCTTGCGGTTCAAGGCTATGAGCCGGAGCAGTTCGAGGATATGATCCGGCAGTGGGCCGCACGCCGGATCAAAACGGACACGCTGCCCAGCGCGTTCGTGTGCGCGAACGACAATATAGCGATGGGAGCCGTCCATGCACTGCAATCGCTTGGTCTTGCCGTGCCTGGCGATGTTTCCGTCACCGGCTTCGACAACATTGAGCAGGCTTCCCGAATGGCGCCTGCGTTGACAACGGTCAACGTCCCGAAGGAGCATCTCGGAGCCCGTGCGGTTGAGCGGCTGCTTGGCCGAATCGCCATGCGGCAGGAACCAATGGAGAAGCTGCTGCTGACGGGAGAGCTCCTGCACCGCGCCTCCAGCGCACCCGCGCCGACTGTGCCCTGAGGGAAGAGGTCTCGTGTTCCTGCGTGCCGCGGCAAGTGGGTGCTATGATGCGGGAACCCCCCGCGTCCCTGCGTGCCATCGCTATTGGTTGCTATGGTGCAGGAAGCACCGCGTTCTGCGTATCGTGGCAAGTGGTTGCTGTGGTACGATACAGACGGCATCGCGTCCGGGCACGCCATCGCCAGAGTTGCCGGCACGGGACGCTTGACCCGTAAAATTTTGCGGCGTAAGCTTGACGTTGTTGTTAAAGTACAAGAATAGGCGGCGATTAAACTTTAATCTTTTGGGAGTAAGGAGTGGAGGGTTTGGGGGAGCACATAAATATCGAGGAGCAGCTAGACTGGTTCACCCATTCGGCCATCAAAATAATGGATATTCGTCATATCCGGATGAAGCTGGGCGAGGCGTTGGATGCATACCGGCTGCCGGCAAACGCCTTTATGTTCACGCTGCGCGGAAGCGCAAGCGTGTCGCTCGATAACCGGGAATACATATGCAGGAAGTTTCAGGTGCTGCATGGCGCCAAAGGCTGCTATATGGATATTCGCCCATCGGAAGAGGCTTTTGATTATTATTTGATTTTGTATAAGGCGGCGCAGTCCGCTCTTGCCGCAAAGGAGCGTCAGCGACTGATCGATGTCGTTTCTCCTGTCTGCGTTCAGTATCATTTTGTACCGGCACAGCCTCTGTCCATCTATGAACGACTTCAGCTGCTGGAGCGGGAATGGAAGGAGAAGGGCAAGCTTTCGAGGCTTCATGCGAAAAGCCTGTTCTACGATTTCATCTATGAGCTGCTGCGTCAGCTTGATGAACAGAATGTATCTGGCGTACAACGAGAATTGGTTGAGCAGGCGGTCCGATTTATTCATGAGCACTATGCGGAGCCGATTACGCTGGAGCGGCTGGCCCATGCGCTGGAATGCTCGCCAAGGCATCTGACCCGAATGTTCAGAAAAAGAATGGCGTTCAGTCCTATCGATTATTTGATCCGCTTGCGGGTGGATCGGGCGAAGGCGATTATTGCGGAAACCGATGCCGCCTTGCAGGAAATTGCCGAAAGAGTCGGCTTTTCCGATGTCTATTTTTTTAGCCGTACCTTCAAGAAGCATACCGGCTTTTCTCCTACTCAATACAAAACAGATGCGGCTGCGCAATCTCTGCGGCCATATAATCCATCCCCGGTGTCCCGATTCCCCATTGTTTCGAGGCGGCGCAGCCAGCATACTGTTATTGTTGATAATCATTATCATAGAAAAGTCGAAGGGGTATATCGAATGAACAGAAGCTCCAAACAATCGTTTGCCATTGTTATGCTGCTGACGCTGACTCTCCTTGTCAGCGCATGCGGAGGAACGGCCCAATCACCTGGCGCAAACGGGACTGCGCCAAGCGCAAGCAGCGCGGCGGTAACCGATCAGCCTGCGACAGAGCGAGTGCTCAAGGACGCCTTGGGCAATGACGTCACTTTGCCGGATAAGCCTGAGCGCGTACTCGCTTCCTATTTGGAGGACCATTTGGTCGCGCTGGGCGTTCAGCCTGTCGCCCAGTGGTCGGTAGGCGAGGGCAAGGTGCAAAATTATTTGCAGGAACAGCTTGGGAGCGTGCCTACGATCCCATCCGAGCTCCCGCTTGAAGCGGTGATGAGCTATCAGCCAGATTTGATCATTATTGACAATGCCGAAATGGTCATGGGAGACAAATATGCCGATTATGCCAAAATAGCCCCCACATTCACCGTTGGAAGCGACGTGAACACGGATTGGCGGCAGGAGCTGATGAAGGTTGGCGAGGTGCTGAACAAAAGCGAGGAAGCGAAGCAGGTGCTAGCCGCTTACGAGGAGAAAGCGGGTGCCGCGAAGGAGCAGCTAAAACAGGCAATCGGCGGCAAAACCGCTGCAGTCCTGTGGGTCACGGCCAAAAACGTCTATGTCGTCAACCAGCTTTTGTCCAGCGGCGACGTGCTTTACCGGGATCTAGGGTTAACGGTGCCAAGTGTAGTTGAAGAAATTTCGATCGACGCCAAAGCGAACTGGAACGCCTTGTCGGCAGAAAAGCTGGCCGAGCTGGAAGCCGACTATCTCTTTATTGTGAACAGCAAGGGCGTAACGACCGAAGAGCTTGTCAGCGACCCGATCTGGAAGGGAATACCTGCTGTACAAAATGGCAATGTATTCGCCTTCGACAACCAATCAAGCTGGCTATATACGGGGAGCATTGCCAATTCCCAGATGATTGACGACGTGCTGGAAAGCATCGGAAGCTAATTCATCCGTGCGCAGCTGCGGGGCCGCTATTAAATTAGCAGAAAATAAGATATTAATAATGTTTTTAAATCAATGATTACGCAAGAGCCTGTTGAAGATGACAGGCTCTTTTTTTTCGTATAGGCACACGAGCAGAGAGAGTCACTATTGCAATTCAAGGCCTGGCTGTCCGATTGAGAAAGACAAGTTGCGGAGAGCAAAAAAAGTCAGCCGAATTAAGCTCTTAGGGAGCTTAATCGGCTGACGACTGGTCAAGCGATTACGAGCGTTTCGTACGCCTTGCGTTCAGCCAAAGCGGAATACGGAAGACGAGGTTAATGAGGAGCACGATAAAGACGAGAATGGCAGCCGATTTTTGTGCTATTTCCTGGGCATCGCCGACGATTGCTTCGGATTGCACGTACCATAGGTGTACGGCAAGCGTCGCGCCAGGTGAAAAGAGGCTGAAATCCCACATCTCTCCTGAGGTTGTGACGCCTGCGGTAAGAATAATAACGGCGCTCTCGCCGAATGCGCGTCCGGCAACAAGACAGATGCCCGTTACGATGCCGTTTAGCGCGGCAGGGATAAGCGCACGGCTGATCGTTTGCAGATGGGTTGCGCCAAGCGCAAACGAAGCGCTGCGCAGCTCGCTGGGCACCGCACGGATCGATTCCTCGGTTACGCGCGTCAGCACCGGCAGGTTCAGGAAGGCAAGCGTAACGCCGCCGCCGAGAATCGTTAAGCCGATTTCGAAATATTCGACGAACAGCGCGATACCGAACAAGCCAAAAATGATCGAAGGGACGGAGGCCAGCGCTTCAATACAAACGCGAACCGCTCCGATCAGCTTGTTGTCAGGCGCAAATTCGGCCAAATAGATGCCGGCGGCCATACCTAGCGGAATCGCGATCACTAGGGAGATAAACAAAATATAGAACGAATTGAGGATAGCCGGGCCTACGCCGCCGCCTTCCTCGATTTCGCTGGGCAGTCCGAACAGAAAGTCCCAGCTTAGCTTTGGCAGCCCATCCTGAAGGATCAGGTAGAGCAAACCGAGAATAAAGGCGATGACCAGAGAGCCTGTACCCCACACGAGCCAGGTGAACAGCCGGTTCTTGGCAAAGTTGAGCTTATTGTTTCCGCGAAATGCATGGCCGGAAGCGGGGGATGAGGCGGTTACCGGTTGTTTCATACGCGGCTCCCCTTTCTTTGCAGCAGACGAATGGCAATAATCATGATGATTGAAATGATAAGCAGCAGGAAGCCCATCAGGTAAAGCGCGTAGTTCCATGTCGAGTCAAACGGCACATTGGAAATTTGCATAACGATATTGCTCGTCAATACGGAGGTCGGCTTAAGCAAGCTGTCTGCGAATTGAGCCGTGTTGCCGATAACCATTACGACCGCCATCGTCTCGCCGACCGCTCTGGCCATGCCGAGAATGACGGCATACATAATGCCGCTGCGGGCGGATGGAATGAGCACGCGCCATACCGTCTGGAAGCGGGTAGCGCCGAGCGCGTAGGAAGCGTCCCGGAATCTGGCCGGAACGGAGCTGATCGCGTCATCGCTGATTCGGCTAATCGTAGGCAGCACCATGATCGTGAGCACAAGCGCCGCGGCGAGCAAGCCGTCGCCCATACCGGAACCAGTCACTTGGCGGATAAGCGGAATAAGCACGGTCAAGCCGAGGTAGCCATAGACTACAGACGGGATGCCTACGAGCAAGTCCATGACCGGACGCAGCATATTTTTGAGCCAGGGCGGTACAAATACGGAGAGAAACACAGCGATCAGCAGCGAGATCGGCACGCTGATCAGCAGCGTTAGGGCCGTCAAGGCGAAGGTGCCAAAGATAAAAATCAAAGCGCCGTATTGATCGTTTTCCGGACTCCATTCCGCGGACAGGAAGAAATCGGCGAACGAAATATAATTGAAGGTTAAAATGCCGGTCCGGAACATCAGGAACAGGATGGCGAACAGAATTAGACAAACGAAGCCTGCGGCGGCGATACACAAGTAACGGAACAGCCGGTTGGTAAAAAACAGGCGGGAGCGTCTGTCGAACCGTTTGCGGCCGCGCATCACTATGGATTGGCCTAGCCCGCTTGCTAGAGCGGACTGCCCGGGCCTCGAGGATTCTGACATCATGATTGACTCCTTTGACAATGAGGTTGAAGGCTCTCAGAAAAGCGGTCAGCCAAGGCGCTTTTGCCTCGTGCTGACCGCTCCTGTACCCTGCGCGTGAAGCTGGTTATTTCATTTTGGAAATCGGGATAAATTTAAGCTTTTTCAGCGAGCCGTTTTGGAATTTGTCGCTTTGTACATATTTGATGAATTCCTTTGTAGCGCCAGTAGGGTCGCCTTTAGTCATGTAGTAGCCGTAGCCCCATACTTTGTATTTGCCGTTAATTACGTTAGCCTCAGTTGGGGAAACGTCATTGATTTTGAGCGCCGTCATTTTGTCGGTAACGTAAGCAAGGTCCATGTAGCCGATTGCGTTAGGCGTCGTCTCGATCGTTGTTTTCATGTCGCCGCTCGTTTTAACTTCCTTATAGTTGCTGCCTTTGGACATAAAATCAGTGCCGTTCAGCGCTTTGTCCTGGAAGTTGACGCGTGTGCCGGAGCCGAATGTACGGTTAACAACGATGATGTCGGCATCCTTGCCTCCTACATCCTTCCAGTTCGTAACTTTGCCGGAGAAAATATCTTGAAGCTGCTTAGTTGTCAGGCCGGCAACGGATACGTTTTTGTTCACGACTGCTGCGAATGGAATAACGGCAACCTTATGAGCCACTTGGCCGTCGAACTTTTTAAAGCCAGGAACGTCCTTGGAAGCGTCCCAGTCTACTGCGCCGATTTGCGCGATGCCTTTGCGAACCGCTTGCGGGCCAGTGATCGAGCCTGCTGCGGAAGCAGAAATTTTAACCTTAGGGTGAAGCTTTTTGAATTCGCTTGCTGCTTGCAGCGTTAGCGGCAGCAGGGCCGAAGATCCGTTGATAACGATTTTGCCGCTAAGCTTGCTTGCCGCTTCTACAGATGGAGCGGAAGCGGAGATGGATGTGAAGCCGATGACGGCGACGAGTGCCGTAACGGCGAGATGTTTAAACCATTTCATGAAAGAAACCTCCAATTATTATTCAGTAATTTGAACCCATTTGCCGCTTGTCCATACGGAAAGCTTGTCGTCGATCATCAAAGCCAGTTTGGCTCCGGCCGATACGCTCAGTTGCGCCGAGCTGTCAGGCACTACGGCGATTTGCTTGCTTGTGCCGTTGCTGCCGATTTCATAAATGGCGTTTGAGGTATCATTTTCTGCTGTGAGCAGGAAAAGGGAGCTTCCGATTTGAACGACTTGGTACACATCCTTGCTTCCAAAAGAAACGGTACTGATTTGCCTTGCAACATCTACGCTCATCAACTTGCCAACGCTTGCTTCGTCGCCGCTTACGCTCACATAGTTGACGCGCGCGCCATCGCCCGACAGCTCAAGGAAAACCTTGTCGGTTTCATCCTTTGTAAGCTGGATGGATTTATTGTCAGCCTTATCGGCATCGTAGAAGTAGATTTGCGCTTCAGTGCCGGTTGCGTCGATTGCGACATCGTCAAGCTCTACATCCTTGTTGCTGTCCGCGGTTACTTTTGGCTGTTTGAACACATAGAACGCGAACTTTTTGCCGTCCTCTGAAACTTCCAGGTTGGCTTTGTAGTCGACTTTGTCCTCCAGCACTTTGGATACAACTCCGTCCGCTACATTAACCTTTGCAACGACCGAACTTTTGTCGCCTTGCAGGAAGAACAGCGACGAACCGTCATGGGACCATTGCAGCTCATTTTTAATCGATGTATCCGTGCTGATCTGCTTGGCTTGCTTCGTCGCGAGATCGATCGTGAATACGAGGCCGTCCGCATCGGCGTAGGCAGCCGATTTGCCGTCCGGAGACAGGGCAAGCTCGGAAGCGCCGTCAGTCGTAAGCAGCAATTCGTATTTGCCGGTTGCTGCGTCAACCAGATAGTCGTTGCGTCCTTCCTCTGCCGTGCTGGACACGAGCAGCTTGGATTCATTTACCCAGACCGCACGCTCAGCGCCTGCAACCAGGCTGTATGTACGAATGCTCGGAATGTCATTTTCTGCGTTGTAAGCAACCCCCAATGCTGCGATAAAAGCTTGCGGCTCAACAAATGTTGTGTAGCCGGTTACTTGAACTGGCGCGGACAACGCAACCTCTTGACCGTCGACAATAATCACGGAAGAAGCCGGGTTAATCACGACAGTGTGGTTGGCATACTGTACAGTCACTGTACCGCTCTTAACGAATTGCAGCGATGCTCCGAGCGCCTTGGACAGGTCGCGTACTGAAGCCAGCTGGCTGCCTTTTTCGTTAATTGTGCGGATGGATACCGGTGCGCCGTCAACGTGGAACGTTGTTTGCGTGAACTGTACCGCATGTTGTCCTGCTGCGGCTTGAGCGAATACCGGCGTTACGGTGCTTGCGCTTAATGCGGCTGCAATGACGGAGAATGCGATTGCTTTTTTCATTTGCATGGAGAGTTGTCACCTTTCTTAAGTGGGGGATTTGTAGCTATCATAAGGGGGAATTATTAGCGTAGTATTTTTGAATTTTATTTAAATTGTAAAATAAAGGACACCTGTTGCCTCGGTTAGACGGAATGTGATGCTTGAAGGAGCTGGCGTTTGGCGTTGATTGTCCTTCTGTGCCGCGGGAAAGGGTGTGGGTGGGAAGGTGCGTGGTGAGCATGCTGCAAGGCAGCTGTAGGGAGGAAGTTGAAGCGGTAAGTGCTTGGGGTAGCTGGATAGCGACGAGCTATAGCGAGAACAATGACTAAGTGGAGGCACGGGCATGATGAGCCTGCGCCTATAGTAAGAAAAGTTATTGAGCGAGTGCGCGAGGACGTTGGAGAGGCCGCTACAGTAAGAAAAATGACTATGGCAGTATCAGAAGGCGCTGAAATGGCGGCTATAGTAAGAAAAGTGATTGAGTGAAGTCTTGGGAACGTTGGAGAGGCGGCTACAGTAAGAAAAATGACTAAGGTAGAATCAGAAAGCGCTGAATTGGCGGCTACAGTAAGAAAAGTGATTGAGTGAAGGCTTGGGAACGTTGGAGAGACGGCTACAGTAAGAAAAATGACTAAGGTAGAATCAGAAAGCGCTGGAATGGCGCCTACAGTAAGAAAAGTGATTGAGCGATTGTACGAGGACGTTGAAGAAGCGGCTACAGTAAGAAAAATGACCAAGGTAGAATCAGAAAGCGCTCAATTGGCGGCTACAGTAAGAAAAATGACTAAGGTAGAATCAGAAAGCGCTGAATTGCCGGATATAGTAAGAAAAGTGATTGAGTGAAGGCTTGGGAACGTTGGAGAGGCGGCTACAGTAAGAAAAATGACTATGGCAGTATCAGAAAGCGCTGAAATGGCGCCTACAGTAAGAAAAGTGATAGAGTGAAGGCTTGGGAACGTTGGAGAGGCGGCTACAGTAAGAAAAATGACTATGGCAGTATCAGAAGGCGCTGAAATGGCGCCTACAGTAAGAAAAGTGATTGAGCGAAGGTTTGAGGACGTTGGAGAAGCGGCTACAGTAAGAAAAATGACTATGGCAGTATCAAAAGGCGCTGAATTGGCGGCTACAGTAAGAAAAGTGATTGAGTGAAGGCTTGGGAACGTTGGAGAGACGGCTACAGTAAGAAAAATGACTATGGCAGTATCAAAAGGCGCTGAAATGGCGCCTACAGTAAGAAAAGTGATTGAGCGAAGACTTGAGAACGTTGGAGAGGCGGCTACAGTAAGAAAAATGACTATGGCAGTATCAAAAGGCGCTGAATTGGCGCCTACAGTAAGAAAAGTGATTGAGCGAAGGTTTGAGGACGTTGGAGAGGCGGCTACAGTAAGAAAAATGACTATGGCAGTATCAAAAGGCGCTGAAATGGCGGCTATAGTAAGAAAAGTGATTGAGCGAAGGTTTGAGAACGTCGGAGAGACGGCTACAGTAAGAAAAATGACTAAGGTAAGTGGATACGAAGAATGAATATCGAGAGTTTTGTAGACTATATGGTTTTCAGACGCGGCAAAGAGCCCCGATCTCCGTTTATAATGGTTTTTTATGGTACAGGAGAAAATGTATGGCGAAAAAGAGGAGTTGCTCGGATGCTTGGTTGTAGCAAATTTCACGCATTCGGCGGCAAGATGTTCGCTCAGCTATAGCTATATTCTGCTCAAATATACGTTGCTCAAATATACGTTGTTTAAATATGCGTTTCTCAAATATGCGCTACTTAAATATGTGCTACTTAAATATGCGTTTCTCAAATATGTGCTACTTAAATATACGCTGCTCAAATATACGCTGCTGCTCCATCTCCAACGGTCGCCCAGCACAATACATCAGCTTGACGGAACGTTTGCCGTCAGCCAAGTGCCTGGCCATTCTCCCTGAGAGTGCTCCCCTGACCATAAAGCCAATGACTTTAAGGAGGACAGGGGAGCAGGGGTCAGGCGTGCATGAAAATCAATCCAGAAGCGCCTTGTTGCGCGCAATCAGCTCGATACGCTGCTCAACGCAGGCATACGAGCGAAGAGGGTCCTCGGGTGTGTTCAAGCAGTAGTCGAGCAGTTGTCCGACCGTAGTGGTTGCTACGTGACAGCGCGTATCGGACGATGCATAGTAGATATAGACGTCGCCGTTGTCTCTTGCAATGACGCCGTTGCAGAAGACGACGTTGGAAACGTCGCCGACTCGCTCGTCTCCCTCCGGCGCAAGCAGATGGCCGCCGGGTCGATGAGTAACCTTGTCCGGCTCATAGAGATCGGAGAGGAAGGCGTACAGGACGTAACGCAGTCCGGCCGCCGTGTTGCGGACGCCGTGCGCAATGTGAATCCAGCCTTTTTCCGTTTTGATCGGGGCGGGCCCTTGTCCGTTTTTGACTTCCTTAATGGTATGATAGCTTCGGCTGTCCACGATTCGTTCGTTCTCGATAACGGCATGCTCGATCGACGCGGACAGTCCCCAGCCGATGCCTCCGCCTGAGCCTGCGTCTATAAAGCCGTCCTGCGGGCGGGTGTAGAACGCATATTTGCCGTCGATAAACTCCGGATGCAGCACGACGTTGCGCTGCTGGTTGGAAGCCGTGCGCAAATCATCGAGCCGCTCCCACACGGTCATATCCTTCGTTCTGACAATGCCGCATTGGGCGATTGCGCTGGACAGGTCGCCGGGCGGCGCATTCGGGTCCTTGCGTTCCGTACAGAACAGGCCGTAAATCCAGCCATCCTCATGCTCGACTAGACGCATATCGTACACGTTGACATCAGGCTCCTCTGTCTCTGGAAGGAGAATCGGAAGCTCGCGGAAACGAAAGCCGTCTACGCCGTTTTCGCTTTCGGCAACGGCAAAAAACGATTTGCGGTCATTTCCCTCGACGCGGGCGACCAGCATGTATGTTCCATTTCGATAAATGGCGCCGGGATTAAAAACGCAATGTACGCCCAAGCGCTCCATGAAATAGGGGTTCGTTTCCGGATTCATATCATATTTCCAGGCGAGGGGAGCGTGCTCGGCCGTCAATACAGGCTCTGCATAACGATCAAAAATACCGTTGCCCAGCTCCTCCCGCTGATTTTGACGGGCGATCAACGCCTCGTAACGCTCAGTGAGCTTATGCTTGCGGTGCTCGAATGTGTTCATGCGATTCAGTCCTCCACTATTTTGTAATAGGCCGTATATCGACCACAACGCCAAAAACCACGGACATTGCGAGTCACTGTCACTAAGAAGACAGCTTGCTAGCGAGCTTAGCCCTGCAGCCGTTCAATCATCTCAAAGCAAGCGCGTCCGTTATGATAGGGACATTTCCAAGCGCTGATTTTCTCGGTGTTGTCGCTTGGAGTACCGTCGCGCTTGACGCTCCATAGCCATTCGCCATACTTGCGGTCAACGAGGCGCTCCTCGATAAAGCGCCAGCTTTTAAGCGCCGCCTCCCGATATCGCTCGTCCCCGCTATGCTGATAGGCGTTGTAAAAGCCGACGACCGCCTCTGCCTGAGGCCACCAGTCCTTGTGCGAATCCAGCAGCGTGCCATCACCGTCGGCTTCGTTGAACAGGCCGCCGTCCTCATCGACGCCTTCGAGCAAGACGGCTTCCGCCATGCGCAGCGCAAGAGCGCGCGCCTCCTTAAGCAGCTCGTCATCGCCGAGCGTTTCGGCCGCCTCAATAAGCAGCCAGCTTCCTTCTATATCGTGACCGTAGGAAATATGCGCAGACTTCCCTTGCCAGCGCTCGTCAAAAAATAATATGAAATGAGCGCTTTTGCTGTCGACAATATGCCGCATCGTAACCTGGATCAGCTCGCTCAGCTTGACGCGCAGCTCCTCGGTGGGCCAACTGCGATAAAGGCTCGTGTAGGCTTCCATGATGTGAAGATGGGTGTTCATTGATTTTTTTTCGTTCAAATCTCTTGCGCTCAAGCTGTTATCGTTCGTCTCCAGCCATTGGCGCGAGAGCGCTTCGAAATAGCCTTGATTGTTGTTGTCATAGCTGTATCGTTCAAGCGTATGAAACAGCTCGATGCTCTGCTGAAGAGCCGCTTCGTTGCCCGTCGCCCGATAAAGCTCGGAAAACGCGTAGATCGCAAACGCTTGTCCGTAAATTTGTTTTTTTGTCTCCAGCGGCTGTCCGTGCGCGTCAACCATCCAGTACAAGCCGCCATATTCCCGGTCGACAAAATGCTCGTTCAGGTAGCGGTAGGCGCGCTCTGCCATTTCCAGATAAGCGGCTTGGCCAAATAGCCTGTAGGCGTATGCAAAGGTCCATAATATGCGTGCATTTAAAACCAGGCTTTTAGGGGCCTGGTCGAGAACCGTCAAATCTCGGCTTATATGTCCATAGAAGCCGCCGTTTCGTTCATCGGGAGCATGCTTGATCCAGAAGGCCAAAATGTTCTCATGCAGCTCTCGGTTTATGCTTTCCTGCCATAACGCGTCGTTCATACTTGCACTTCCTCCCTTCGTTTTGTCGTAAAATGGTTGCGTACCGTCGACTCGGCCTGCTTGCCGTACATGCAGTAATCATCGTTGGCCGCCGCTTGATCGAGCTCGTACAGCCTGGCCGGCCAGTCCCAGAGCATGAAGCCGCGAACCCATGCGCGCTTATCCGTTGCCGCAAACATCGTTTCATAAAATGCTCGCTGCGCCTCCTCGCTTGGCGCGCCGGCTAGCCCCCAATCATTAGGCAAATGCTGCGATCCCTCGCGGCTCGGGCAACCTGCCTCCATAAAAAAGAAGGGCTTCCCGTATTCATGGACCACTTGCTCAATGCGGTCAAGCTGCGCCTCCCAATCGGCAATCGGGTAGTAGCCGCTAGAGGATATCACGTCAAGCGCATCCCACCAGCTCACCCGATCCTCCTGATATTTGTCGCAATTGTAGGTGATCGTGCCGGAATAAGCTTGCCTCACTTTCGCAATAAGCTCTCGCCATTCCCGCTCGCGCCGATCCGTCTGAACCATTTCGCAGCCGATGCAAAGCATCTCGCAGCCCGTTTGCTGGGCAATTGCGGCATAGTGGAGAATGAATTCGCTATACGAAGCAAACCAGTCCGACCACTTCGGCTCGCAAGGAACGTCATGGTCAAAAAAATGGATATGAGCACGCCACGTTCCGTTGGCGCAGTTTACGACAGGCTTCAGGCATACGGATAGCCCAAGCTGCTTCGCATGGCGAATCGCGGCGATTACTTCCTCGTCAGACACGGTGGGAGCCTCGCGAAATTTAATTTCCGTCGCTTGCGGGTGATCCTGAAGCGCAGCGAACGTAATCGCCGTCCAATTGACCTCCAGCCTTTCGGCCATAAGACGCATCGACCGTTCGGCCTCTGCGCCGGTCCATGTGCCGCGTACGCCGGTCCAGCCCCAGGTCATGCCTGCAATATAGTTTAATTCAGTTGCCATAAATGTCGCCTCGCTTACAAATGAATAATTTGTTAGAGCTAACAAAAGAGAGTTGTTATATAACAAGTAAACTCGATTGGCGAGTGGTTTGCAATACTTTTTTACGCTCTGTTTAGAGGCGAGGCGGAAGCTTCATTAATAGGGAGAAAAAACGGTTAAAATCTGCGATATATCCTGCTTGTCCAACAAAAATAGCGTTTTCATAAAAAGTCATTTGAAGACTAGAAATCGCATTTTAAACCATTTTAGAACGGGATTGAATGCAGTATGATCAAATATGTAAGCGGAATCAATTTAATTCATAAAGGGGAGTAGAATATGAAAAAACATTATTCGTTAGCTTTGGCATCGGTAATTATGCTAACAACTTTGGCGGCATGCGGTGGCGGAAACAATACAGAAACGGCAACGAACGCACCGACCAACGCGCAGACTACGGACGCGGCGACGAACAAGCCCGACAACAGCGGCGGCGATGCGGAGCCCGAAATTTCCGGCGAAGTTATTTTTCTGACGAACCGGACGGATATGATCGATAAGCAATACAACGATTACGAGAAACGTTTTGAGGAAAAGTATCCGGGCGTGGATCTGAAATTCGAAGCGATTACCGACTACGACAAAACGTTGAAAATACGGATCGCCTCCGGCGAATTCCCGGATGTCGTGTTCGTGCCCACCATTCCGAATGTAGAGCTGTCCAACTATTTTGCTCCGCTTGACGATATTGAGTTTTCCGGTGACATCCACTTTAAGGATCTCAAGGCGCATGAGGGCAAAATGTACGGCATTTCCTCCGGCGCTTCGACGGTTGGCCTCGTCTACAACAAAAAAGCGTTCGAAAAGGCAGGCATTGCCGAGCCTCCAAAAACGTACGACGAATTGCTGGCAGCGGCGCAGAAGCTTAAAGATGCGGGCAGCGTGCCGCTGGCGTCCAACTTCAAGGACAAATGGCCGCTTGATACATGGGTATATGACGTGCCGTCCTTGATTGGCGGGGATTCGGCCCATCAGAACAAGCGGGCAGAGACGGACACTCCTTATACGCTTGACAACGCATACGGCAAATCGTGGAGCATTTTGCGCGAGCTGCATCAGAAGGGCTTCCTTGAGCCGGACGTTAACTCCACCAACTGGGAGCAGTCCAAGAAGGATGTCGCCTCCGGCAAGTTTGCCATGTACCTGCTCGGCAACTGGGTCATTAACCAGGTCATCGAGAATGGCGCGGCGTCCGAGGATATCGGCTTCTTCCCGTTCCCGGTCGACAACACCGGCGTTGCCAAAGCTCCGCTTAACCCGGACTTCTTCTATGCCGTGAACAAAAAAGGCAACGTAGAAGCGGCCAAAGCGTTCGTACGCTGGATGATCGAGGAATCCGGCTATGAGGATTTCGCTGGGTTTATTCCCACGCTTAAAGACCGTGAGCCTAAGCTTTCCCAGCTTGCAGAGTTCAATGGCTACAATCCAACGTTTTTTGAGCCGGCCGCTCCGGAGGATGCCGCAACGCAAATCCAGAACAAGGCGCAGCTTGATCAAGCGGCAGTCGTACAGGAATTTGTGCTGTCGAAGGACCCGCAGAAGGTGCTGGACAAAGTGAACACGGCCTGGGCCAAGGCGAAAAAGGATTTGGGACTGTAAGCTAAAGATTAACGGGCAGCATGCGGGATGGACGTCCGCCCAGGGCGCGCCGTCCTGCATCTGCAGACGAGAGAGGAAGGAAGGGGCTGTCCAATGTTCAGCAAACTCCCTTTTCATACGCAAAAGAGGTTTGTCATCATTGCTTTCGTATCGATACCGCTGTTGCTGCTGCTTACCTTCTCCTACTACCCTGCAATGGAGCTTATCAGGCTAAGCTTCACAAGCTGGGACGGCTTAAGTCCGAACAAGGAGTGGATCGGCTGGGACAATTACAAGGAGGTATTCTCCAATCCGGCCATTTTCGGCGTATTTAAGCATAATTTCGCTTATTTTGTAGTCGGAATCGTGCAGAACATCACTGCCATCTATTTTGCGGTCGTGCTGAACAGCAAGCTTAAGGGGAAAAACTTTTTCCGGCTGCTGCTCTTTTTGCCTTACATTCTGAACGGCGTTGCTGTCGCTTATTTATTCGGATATGTCTACGATACAACAAACGGATCGTTGAATTATATGCTTGGGCAGCTGGGCTTTGACGCGCTGGCAAGCACAAGCTGGCTCGGGAACGAGTCGTTTGTCAACTATACGTTGGCCTCCATCGGCTTTTGGCGGTTTATGGGCTTCAATATGGTCATTTATTTAGCTGCGCTCCAATCGATTCCGAGCGATATTTATGAAGCGGCCTCGATTGACGGGGCAAACGGCTGGCAGAAATTCATTCATATTACATTGCCGAACATTTACAAAATAATCGAGCTTAACTTGTTCCTGACCGTTACAGGCGCGCTGGAGGTATTCGATCTTCCGTTCGTGCTGACCAAGGGCGGACCAGCAGGGGCAAGCGAAACGTTTGTTATGAAAATTCTCGAGACGGCGTTCCAGTTTAACAATTACGGACTCGCTTCGGCGATGAGCGTTGTCTTGTTGCTTTTTGTCGTAATCGTGATATCCATTCAACGGTATTTGCTTAGCAGGAAGGGGGACTGAAGCGATGAGCCGGACCAACCGCATTTGGGATTCTGTCAAATACGCGACGCTTCTGCTCGCCGTATTCGCCATTCTTTTCCCGCCTTATATTATCGTAGTCAACGCCTTCAAAACGAAGGAGGAATTCCACAGCAAATCGTACATTTCCATGCCGGACAGCTTTCTTTATCTTAAAAACTTTGCGCAGGCGTTCAAGCAGGCCGACATGTCCACCGCTTTTGGGAATACGCTGATTATTGTGGCGGTGACGCTCTTTTTCAATATTTTGCTGGGCTCGGCTTTCTGTTACGCCGTAGGGCGCTTCAATTTCAAATTCAGAGGGCCGCTCGTGGGGCTGTTCCTGTTCGCAACGATTATTCCGTCCATTACGACGCAGGTCGTCAACTACAAAACGATTCAAATGCTCGATCTGACGAACAATCTGATGGGACCGGCGCTGATCTATGTCGGAGCGGATATTTTGCAAATTTATATTTTTCTGCAGTTTATTCGCAGCATTCCCTATGAGCTGGACGAAAGCGCGATGCTGGAAGGGGCTTCGCTAATCCGGATTTTCCGTTCGATTATTTTCCCGCTGCTCGCGCCTGCGACAGCTACGATCGTCATTCTCAAAACAATTGCGATTTACAACGATATGTATGTGCCGTATTTATATTTGCCGCGGGCGGAGCATGTCGTGGTGTCCACCTCGCTGATGCGCTTTTTCGGAGTGAACAGCGGCGACTGGCAAATGATTTCGTCAGCCATCCTGATTATTATGCTTCCGACGTCCGTATTGTATCTATTTTTGCAAAAATACATCTTTGCCGGGGTGACGAGCGGCGCAGTTAAATAACCAGCCGATTATTCCCGTTGCATAGACGGTCATTTTGGCTCAAACTGATAAGGGAAGCGTCTAAGGGGTGATAGGCATGAATATTATCATTGCGGATGATGAGGAATTTATTAGGCTGGGCCTGCAGAAAATATTGGGCAAAATGGAGCTGGGCATACGGGTGCTTGGCTCATACAGCAACGGTCATGATGCCTGGTCGCATATTTCGCAGCTGGAGGATGGCGAGCTTGATGTGCTCATAACGGATATTAAAATGCCGATGATGGACGGACTCCGGCTTATTGAGCAGCTCAAGGACAGACCGGTGGCCAAAATCGTGCTCAGCGGCTTCAGCGAATTCGAATATGCACGCAGAGCGCTGCGCTATGGCGTAAAGGATTATTTGCTCAAGCCGGTTGACAAGGCAAGCCTGCATGAGCTCCTTGTTCGGATTCGGCAAGAGCGACAGCAAGCCGCCGAAGAAGTGCCGGACGATGCGGAGCGGCTGACGCGGGAGCATTATGTGATCGAGCAGATGAAAAGCATCGTAGAGCAGGACTACGGCAAGAACTTCGAGATGGAGCGGATTGCCGAGACGGTAGGCATGAGCGCAAGCTACTTGAGCAGACTGTTTCGGCAGGAAACGGGAAAGACGTTGACCGAATACCTGATCGAAATTAGGATTGAGAAGGCGAAGCAATATTTGGACGATCACCCGAGTCTGAAAAACTATGAAATTTCTCAGCTGGTCGGCTATAGCGATCCCGTATACTTCAACAAGCTTTTCAAAAAAATGGTTGGCGTTACTCCTAAAGATTATAAGGCTAGCCCGCGTTAATACGCTTTGCGCCAAAAAAAAGACGTTCGTGCAATCGGGCATGTCCCGGCGAACGTCTTTTTCTGATATATGGGTTCAATCTGGTCCTGCATACAGCATCACTTGATATAAATGCCGCCGAAAGGCAGCACTTCGCGAAGTATTCGTTTGATAAAACCGCCGTTCTGAAGCTGCTCCTCAAGATCGGCATCCCGCGACCCGGTCTGGATGAGCACGGGACCGGTGCCTCGAAGCTCCCATTGCACATTCATATGCTGGCTGGCCAGCTTGTTGCCGTATACCGACAACTGAATGGATGCCGTTTCGGGATAGGCGACCAGCGCGCCGGTTTCGACAAACAAAGGTCTTGTCGGATGCAGCTGGATCGCCTTGACGTCGCCGGCTGTTACAATGCCAAGCGTGCCGGGCCCCGAGAAGCGCATGCGGATAAATTCCTTTGTAATCCAGGCATTCTTGAGCTTCTGAACGACCGATTTGCTCGTCATTCCTTCGCTAAAGAAAATAACGTGACGAAAGTCGAACAGCAGGTTGCTGCCTTTGTCGATCTCCATCGCTTCCAGGGAGCAGCCGGCAGGCAAGCCCAGTATAAATTCAGCCGGGCCGCTGAGCAAGGAGCGGACCAGACGCTTCTTGCGGTACATGCCGGCAATGTCCATTAACCGGTCTTCCCGGCTTTGGGGCGCTCCCTGGTAGGCGATAATTGATTTCGGATGCAGGACATGCAGCTTGTCGTTCTCCTCAAGCGCAATATGCACATGTCCGGTCTGGGCAGGTACGGTCAGCTTCATCCGCTAATGCCGCTTCCGCCAGCCGAGCGTTGTCTGCGCCATACGAGATAGCGCCAAAGTCGAAGAGAGACGATATAGACCGCCAGCAGCGCGACCAGCGTAATGCCGGTCGTCATAAGCTTGTCCCAAAAGGAGCGGCGTTCCTCTCTCATCTGGGCAAGCTCTGCTTGAAGACTGGCATTCTGTTCGATTAATTGCTGGTTCTGAGCGGATAATTCATCCTGCTTCTGCATAAATTCGGCTGTCGACTGCTGCGTAGCGGCAAGCTGCTCCTGCTGACGGCGAGCAGCCTCCTCTGCGGCCTGCTGCGCCTCCGCCAGCCTGCGCTGCTGCTCGGCAAGCTCGGCTTTGGCCTCCAGATATTTCCCCTCAAGCTCATCAATCTGCTTTGGAGCATCGTAAATTTGTTTGATTCGATCAAAAAATCCCGCATGTACGGCGGGCTGCGGCACAGCCGCAAGCATAATGGCAATAAGACCAGTCATCATCAACGCTTTGCGCAATGGAATGAGCATAACATCAGCTCCCTTCAGCCTTCGACATGAGAGAGGCGTAATGCTTCCATTATACAGCTTTTTCCGACAATAGTCTCGTTTGGCCGCTGCGTTACTTTCTTATATACAGTCGGCTCGTTGTCTCCCAAATGCCGCCCGGTTCAAGCGCGACAAAGCCCTTCTCCTCATCCGGCAAATCAACATTCGGAGCGTTGACGAGATTAAGCTGCGGCTCCGGACAGAAAAATTCCGGCGTACAGCCGTTGTTCCAGATCATCCATTGCTTGTAGGCTGCGCTTACATCGTAGACTAGCGTGACATTGCTGCGAGTATCGGTAAGCACCATTTGGTTGCGTCCGTTCTGCGGCACAGCCGTATAATGGTTATCCATCGAGCCCCAGTATGGCGACAAGCCGGTTGATTTCATCGCTTCCTCCTCCGCGGTCAGAGGCTGGTAAGCCCCAGTCGGCAGCATGCGCTCATTAAGCTCCCAGCGCTTGCCGGTCGTGAGCGTGAAGCGATAGTCCTCTGCGCTGCTGCCCTTGGCAAACGGGGCGTTAATCGCCGTGTGGAAGGCGATCATGCAAGGCATGGCATCGGTTCCTTCATTATGTACCGATACATGCTGCAGCAAACCTGTGTCGTTCAGGGCGTAACGCAGCCTGATCGTGAAGCGGTGCGGAAGATAAGTATAAATGTCATGGCTCTCGTTAATCGTAATGCTGAGCGAGACATAGCTTTCCGTCTTGCTGACCCCGTAATCCTCGACGTTCCATACGGCCGTATGGAAGAAGCCGTGCAGATGGTTGCCGGTTCTCTCCTCGTTAACGGGAAACGTATACGTTCTTCCGTTCCAAGTAAAGGTGCCATCTTCATAACGGTTGGGAGGGAACAAAATCGGAATGCCATGCGTGCCCGGACGATCGCGGAACGCATCCATCTCCTCGGCGGCAGGCTCATGCAAAAAAGTGTAACCGTTTGCGGTATCGCGGAATGCGATCAAATTGGCTCCGACCGCAGGAAGCACGGCAGCTTCATAGGAGCCCCATTTCAGCCAGACGGCTTGTTCGTCATGAAAAGCTTGTTCGAATGCTTGACCTTGCGTAGACATGGAAAACCTCCTGAATGTTTAAGATTCAACCTTAGAATAGCAGGATGGGGACAAACAAACAACTGCCTGAGGAGGATGAATCATTCATTGGGGAGACGATATCTCTGCACGGTTGCGGATGTATAACGGTTACATAAATAGCCGCCCCGTTCCGCCTTAGGCGGAACGGGGCGGCAGTCACCGTCCAGATTCCCATTATGGAGTCATGCGCCAATCCTTGCTGGAGGAGCGCTGTACGAACAATTGCTGAATGACGTATTGCTTGCGGCGGTTGACCGCCATTTGTCTGGAGTCGGCAATATCCGAATCGAAATAAATGTTACCGCTATCAATTGTCTTGATCTTGTTAATATTAATGTAGCAACCGCCGCCGACTGCATAAAAACCCTGATGATGGATAAGCTCTTGCAGCTGTTCGGCAGTCATTCTTTTTTTTATATTGTAGTTTCTGCCATGGAAGCTGACGAGTCCCTGCGTCCCCGTTCTGAAATATAGAATATCCGCGTCAAGGTCGAAATCCTCATAAATATTCCGTTCGCTCAGTGTTGCATTCACCATTTTCATTCCCCCTTTTGAAAAGTGAACAACTGACGTGTTAGCGCTTACATTGTAACATATCACAATAACTTTTGTGAAGTCCTTTAATAAAAAAAGTCGTTGTTTGCAATAGAGGACTGTGCTATGGTTTTTTAAATGGCTCTCTTGGCTGGATCAGTTATTTGGAAGGAACCTTGTGTTCCGATTATGCGCGAAATTAAATGGCGAAAGGTTGATGAATGATGAACGATTCTGTTAGTAATAGCCGTCATAGCGGAGTGTTCTATGTAGGCTCATATGGGGCGGCGGAGGAGTCGACCATTCAGGTTTGCAGCTTTGATCCGGAGTCTGTTGAGCTTAAAATTGTACAAGGCGTCGCGGGTCTGGAAAACGCTTCGTATCTGGCGCTTCATCCTAATGGAAGATCCCTGTTTGCGGCAAGCGAAATCGCCGATGCGGAAGGCTCCTCCGGCGGGGCTGTGGCGGCTTATGAACTGGACGGGACTGAGGGACTGGTCGACGGTATTTTCAATCGTTCATTAACGCATGGCGCACATCCTTGCTACGTCAGCTTGAACGATAACGGAGATGCGCTCTTCGCGGCCAATTATTCGGGAGGAAATGTAGTTTTGCTGCCAGTCAGTGATGACGGGCGGCTTGAGGATGCATCGGCCGTTCTAGCCCACGAGGGGGAGCTTGGACCAAACGCAGCCAGACAGGATGGGCCTCATGCCCACTGTATTGCGCCGCTTTCGGGCACGCCTTATGTGTTCGCGGCCGATCTCGGCTTGGATACGATTATCGTATACAAGCACGATCCCGCACAGCAAGTGCTAACCAAACATAGCGAATGCCGATTGCATCGCGGGGCAGGGCCGCGCCATATCGTATTCCATCCTGCGCTTTCCGTAGGCTATGTCATGAACGAGCTGGATTCAAGCATTACCTTGCTGGCGGTGGACCGGGAGAGCGGGACGGTGGCCGCGGGGGAGACCGTATCCGCTTTGCCGGCTGATTTCGGCGGCTACAACGATGCTGCGGATATCCATATCGCCCCTTCGGGCAGATTTGTGTACAGCACGAATCGGGGTCACAACAGCGTCGCGGTGTTCTCCGTCGATCAGGCGAGCGGCGCGCTTCAGCTTGTGCAGCTTACAGACTGCGGCGGAGACTGGCCGCGCAACTTTGCCATTGCTCCGGACGGCGGGCATCTGCTTGTGGCCAACGAGCGCAGCGGCAACATCTCCGTATTTGCAATTGACGAGACCTCCGGCGAGCTTGCTGCAACAGAGGCGAAGCTTGAGCTGAGCCGTCCGGTATGCATCAAGTTTGCGGTACGCTAGCAGCCGGCATGTATAAAGCTTTTTGCAGTCCTATGCCACAATGCTAATGAGACGTTGTGGCTCCGGTCCCTTGCGGGTCTCGGTTGTCCGTATTCAAATCGTAAAGGAAGGGTCAGCATGTCGGTGCCTACAAAGACGGAGGCGGCGGGATCGGGCAAAGGGCAGCTTATCAAGCAGGCTACCGTATATACCATTCTGGTAGCCATCAGCTCGATTCATTTAATGAACGACATGATGCAGGTTGTCGTTTCGGCGCTGTTTCCCGTATTAAAAGATACGCTTCAGCTAAATTTGGCGCAGATTGGCTGGATCGCGTTTACGCTCAATATGACCTCCTCGGTGCTGCAGCCTGCGGTAGGGCTTGTGTCGGACAATCGTCCGGCTCCATGGATGCTGCCCTTTGGCATGTTCGCCAGCTTGCTCGGCATGATCGGCTTGGCGTTTGCGCCAAACTTTTATTTGCTGCTCGGCGCGGTCGTGCTTGTCGGTCTGGGCTCCGCGGTCTTTCATACCGAAGGCTCGCGCGTCGTCCATTTGGCTGCGGGCAATCGGCGGGCGTTTGCCCAGTCCATCTACCAGGTAGGCGGAAACTTCGGGCATATGCTTGGGCCGGTTATGACGATGTTCATCTTTCTCCCGCTGGGACAGAAGGGCGCCATATGGGGAACGCTGCTTGCCGCAACGGCAATCATCATTTCGTTAAAGGTCGTGCCATGGTACAAAAGAAGGCTGGACGATTACAACGGCATGCTTCAGAAGCGCAAGGCGGCAGGAGCGGATCAAACCGCGCTTGCTCCGCGTGTAATCGCGATAGCGCTAAGCATTCTTTGCGTAATTGTGTTCGCCCGTTCCTGGTATGTCGCCGCGATCGGCAATTTTTATCAATTTTATGTAGTTGAGACCTACCAGCTGACCATAAAGGCTGCGCAGATTCCATTGTTTTTATTTATGGCCGCAGGGGTGGCGGGCACGTTCTGCGGCGGCATGCTGGCGGACCGAATCGGCCGCAAACGCATGATGCTGATATCCATCGTTGGCGCTGCGCCGTTCGCGCTGCTGCTTCCGCATCTCCCGCTATTCTGGTTATATCCGCTTATCGTCGTGCTTGGCTTCATTCTGCAATCCGGCTTTTCCGTCAGCGTCGTCTATGCGCAAGAGCTGCTTCCGGGCAAGGTGGGGACAGCATCGGGACTCATTACTGGACTTGCCTTCGGCATGGGCGGGCTAGGCGCTGTGGTGCTCGGCTATTTGGCCGACTGGCATACGCTCGGCTACGTGATGGGACTATGCAGCGCGCTTCCTTTGCTGGGTCTGCTGGGCGTATGGCTTCCTAAAGACAGAAGATCGATATAAGCGTTGACTTGCGGGCTGCTTAGGCAGCCTTTTTTTTGTTGGCTGGTTTTGAGGCGCACATATTTGAGCCACGTTTGTCCGATCGAGGGGAGGGGCTCCCCACTCGCGTATAGTATGACGAAATTAGGCATTGAAGCGCAAAGACGAAAGGGCTTGTTGGAGTGGCAAGTAACAGACCAGACGGGATTGGAAAACGAATGTGCCGTATCGTCTACAAGGCTTTGCTTAGCGCAGAAAGAAGGAGAATGAAATTATGGGTTGAAGTTCAGTTGATAAAAACCAAACAAAATGATAATATGTCTATAAAATAAATAAACTATTATTGGCGGTGTTTATTTTATGGAAGTGGTTGAACGGTTTTGGGGAGCTTCTGTGGCGGAAATGAAGCAAGGATATAGCTGGGATGCGGAGCGGAACGCCTTCTATTGCCTTGTATGCGGAGAAGCGTTTGAGGAGGGAGAAATTTTTAAGCATGAGTCATCTGGCCGTTTTTATACGGCAGGAAAGTATGCCGCTTTGCATATTAACGAGGTTCATGGCTCGATGCTGGATTATTTGCTGGGCCTTGATAAAAAGGCAACCGGACTAACGGACTTGCAGAAGCTTTTGGTGCGGGGCTTTGCGGCCGAGCTGTCGGATACGGCTCTGATGGAGCGGGCGGGAATTGGCAGCGCCTCTACCATTCGCAATCACCGCTTTGTGCTCAAGGAGAAGGCGAAGCAAGCGAAGCTGCTGCTTGCGGTCATTGAATTAATGGAGCAGGGCGTAGTCGGCCAGTCGACATTCGTTCCGGTGCATGCGACGGCTACGCAGGTGGATGAGCGTTATGCGATGACAGTCGAGGAATACGAGTCGGTGCTGAAGCAATATTTTCCGGACGGGCCGGATGGACAGCTAAACGCTTTTCCTCGTAAGGAAAAAAGAAAGGTCGCAGTGCTGCGTCATATTGCTTCGCGCTTGGAGCGAGGAACCAAATATACGGAGAAAGAAATGAACGAGCTTCTCAAACAAGCATGGGCCGAGGATTATGTGCTGCTTCGCCGCTATTTGATCGAGTACGGCTTTGTCGACCGCAAGGATGATTGCAGCGCGTATTGGGTGAAGGAAGCGGCATTGGGAACAGAAGCGGAGCATAGCGGAATTTTGAGCATTGGAGAGCAGGCAGAGAAGAGCACGGGCTTGGCTACTAAGCGGAGCAAAGTCGATGCGGCGGGGAAGCCGGACAAATCGGGTAAAACCGGCAAAGCAGAGAAACAGGCGAAAAGCGGAGCGGCGGAGAAAGGCGTTAAAGGAAAAGGGGGGAGCAAAATGGATAAAGCGCAGCGCAAGCAGTTGACGGCGGAATATCAGGAACGGGAGCGTTCCATGGGCGTGTATCAAATAAAAAACGTAGCGACAGGGAAGGTCTATATCGGCGGCTCGACGAATTTGGAGGCGTTGTGGGGCAGGGAACAGTTTATGCTGAACATGGGCTCGCATCAGAATCAAGAGCTTCAGAAGGATTGGAAAAAATATGGTTCCGAGGGCTTTGCTTTTCTCGTTCTGGAGACCGTTAAATTTGAGCACAAGCTCCGTTATGATTACAAAGACGTGCTTGCGACAGAAGGGCGCGAGCCTGCGGCTACAGTGCGTCAGTACAATAAGGAGGTTGCCGCGCTGCATGACAAATGGCTGGAGAAGCTTCAGCCTTACGGAGAACAGGGCTATAACGGCCCGCCAGGCAATTAGGCGTTGAATCTGAGCAAAGCTGGTAAGGGAGAGTGTGTGGTGAATGGCTGCCAATGTAGTCAAATCTGCGGGGGGAAGCTTGTTCCGCAATAAGTTTTATCAGACGATTTTGCTGTCTAACGTGTTGTTGCAAATCGGAATTTGGGTCCGGAATTTTGCGATCCTGATGTACGTTACCGACAAAACAAACGAGAACCCGTTTGCAATCAGTTTAATGGGCTTTGTAGAATTTTTGCCTATTTTTGTTTTTTCTTTTATCGGAGGAACGTTCGCCGACCGCTGGAAGCCGCGACTGACGATGATTTGGTGCGACTTTTTGTCGGCGGCATCCGTATTTATCGTCCTTGTCACGATAATTTACGGCTCATGGCATATGGTTTATTTTGCAACCTTCTTGTCCGCGATACTATCGCAGTTTTCTCAGCCTTCTGCGATGAAGCTGTTTAAGCAGCATATTCCCGCTGAGCAGCTGCAGCAGGCTATGGCTATGTTCCAGTCGCTAATTGCCATATTTATGGTGCTTGGACCGTCGCTGGGCGTCATCTCGTACCAAAAATTCGGCATTGAAATTTCGGTTGCGGTGATGGGCGTCGCCTTTACGCTGTCCGCGCTTGTGCTGTTACGCATACCTCGCGACAAGGAGATAAAGCAGGATGAGAAAGCGGCCAAACGGGACTTCAAAGCCGAGCTGAAGGCGGGCTTCGCATACGTATGGAAAAGCCCCGTGCTGAAATCGTTGGGCGGCACGTTCGCATTGGCCGGTACGGCAGTGGGCATTGCCCAGACGCTAAGCTTGTTTATCGTAATAGAGAGGCTTGGGCAGCCCAAGGAGTTTTTGCAATATATTTTGATGGTTAACGGGGTGGCTATGCTGGCGGGTGGAGGTGCTGTCATGGCGCTTGCCAAAAAAGTTCCTCCGCAAAAGCTGCTTGCGCTCGGTATTTTGCTAAGCTCGCTGACGATGATCGGCATTGGCCTTTCGACAAGCATCCCGCTGACGCTTGGATTGCAATTTGTAAGCGGCCTGGGCTTCCCTCTCATTCAGATCGGCATTAGCACAATGATTCTGCAATGGACAGAGGAGCCGTATATCGGACGGGTTAACGGCGTGTTAAGCCCTATGTTCATGGGCATGATGGTCATTATGACGCTTGTTGCCGGGCAGCTCAAGCTGGTGTTTCCGCTCGTCGGCATCTACTGCACGGCCGGTGTGATCATGTTTCTGGGGACTTTGCTGCTCGTTCCGCTGTTTAAGCAGAAGCCGACTATCGCGCAATCCGGTGGCCAACCGGGCTAACAAGCAGCTGAAAGAACCAAATTGGCTCTGGATGTTATTGACAGATTTAGGCTGGCAAGTTAATATAAATGCAAACAAATTGAAGGACGGCGAAGCACGCTTTCTTCCTGAAAAACAGGGAGGGGTGTGCTTTTTTATTTTTTGAAATAAGAAATTATTGTAAAAAAATGCAGCTGTTGTACCGAAAATTCAATTAACGGGGAGTGGGTTAAGCGTGATAAATGTAAGTCTTCATAAATGGCTGTTACTGGTTCCAATCATCGTTTTGCTGCTGACGGGTACTTGCGGCGGACTGCATGCAGCTGCCGTATCCAAAGAAGTCACGATTGTCAAAACCTATGAGCACCATCAAGATGCGGCATTGTTGGAACTTGTGCTGGAAGGCGGCGATGGGCCCTTTGCTTCAGTCTTAAAGCTGCCCGGCGGCTTACAGCTGAAAGCGTCCAGAAGCACGAAGCTGATCGACGGGGCAAGGGACTATTGGGTGAATGCTTACGTAATCAAAAAGCCACCCAAAGGAACGTATACCTTTACCATCACCGCCCCTAAACAGTCCTACTATCATTTTAAGGTTAACGCTCCACTGTTTGCGGACATTCACAAGCATTGGGCGGAGGCGACGATCAACGCTTTCGTGGAGAAAGGAATTGCAGCAGGCTACGGAAATGAACGCTTTGGTCCAAACGATAAGGTGACGGGCGAAGCGCTGGTTAAAATGCTCGTGCTCTCGTTGACGGAGGAGCAGCCTGGCGGCAAGCGGCAATGGACGAAGGCGTTTCGGTGGCATGTAAAAAATGAGGCGCTGAGCAAGGAGATGGGGCTTGCGGAATTTGAGTTCTCCGCAGGAGCGGGCAAAGGCGAGTCGTGGTCGGTTCCTTACGCGAATGCTGCGGAAACGCTCGGCATTATGAAGGAGTGGCCGCAGGCCAAGCTTGCAGAAGCCTTTTCACGCAAGGATGTGGCGCTGCTCCTCGCCAATGTGCTCAGCCTTGTTGCTCCGGCGGCCCCATCGAAGCCGCAAGCTTTTTCGGATATCGGCAAGCTAGAGCCTGTTTATCGGGCGAGTATAGCGAAGGTGAGCAATTATAGCATTTTTAACGGATATGCGGATGGTACGTTTAGACCTGGCTCTATGGTGACAAGGGCGGAGGCGGTTACCGCGCTTGCCAAGCTTGTTCATTTAATAAACTCATGAGAGAAGGATGATGCTTGTGCTTAAAAAAACGATAGTCTGTATTGCTGCAGCCTTAATAGCTGCAACGATTTGGACAACCGGAACAGAAAGCTCCAATCTAGCTAGCGCTGAAGGCCTGCCGTTCTCGGATATTGAGAAGCATTGGGCAAGGGAGCATATAATAAGCGCCGCAGAGAGCGGATTAATCGAAGGTTTCCCTGACGGCACATTTCAGCCTGATGCGGTTGTAACGGCCGATCAGTTCGTCGCGATGATGCTTCGTGCATTTTCAGACGGCAAAGGCGCGTTCGCCCAGGACTTTATAAATGAGCTGATGTACATACAGCCAAGCTACGTCCCAACCATCCTCTCCGCCGCTCGTAAAACGGGCTTCACCTTTGAAAAAGCTCCAAGCGGCTACTGGGCGAAAACCTATGTTGACATGTTGTACGACATGGAGTTTTTGACGGAGGCGAATGGTGTATATCCGAAAAATTATAATCGCTACAAGCAACTGATGAAACGTGAAGAAGCGACATATCTGCTTGGGGCATGGATTGAACGTTTCGAGGAAGGATACGACATTATGTATGAAAGCTTTGTTTTGCAGAACAGCGGCTATAAGGATTTCAACTCTTTTAGTCAATCAACTTCTGTTGGCAATTACCGTGGTCTCACCCTTATTTCCGGGCTTATTACAGGCTACCCCAATAAGTATTTTTATCCGCATCGTTATGTAACCAGAGCCGAGGCGTTAACGATGGTAATACGATTGAGGGATAAAAGCAAACGAGTTGTTTATAAGCCGGATTTGAATGGCCAGTATTACGTTGAACTAAACGGACAAATTACTTTATTTAGTGACAAAGCTAAATATGAATATTACACCACCTTTGTAAAGTTGGCTAACCAGTTTGTGAAAAAAGGGTATGTCACAATTACAGGAAGCGGCATTGGCATTTGGGAAAGCAAAGACGATGCGGATAAAACTGATTTTATGACTCGCATGGGTGATTATGCGAGTGCTCCGACCAGTGAATTTACAATTGCAGTATCCAATGATTTGACACGTAGAGTAGGTATGCTGTTTTCAGCAGACCCAAAGTCGGACCATAGCAAGGAGTACCAAGAGCAAATATTTGAAGTGCTAGTTGGGATAAGTGATGCTAGGGAACTGCAGACAAAAATAAGTACTTTGATCAAAATGAGGAAGTCATCGGAATTTACAATCAATAGCAAAAAATTCGTCTTTATGTTGAATGGGAATTACTTTCAGTTGGAGATGTCTTATTAGAAGGAGAGGGATGTAAGCTTGATCCGTATTTTTAATAGACAATTTGCTCTGTTGGTTTTAATAGGAATTTTGATATTTAATTCATTGCTGGTTTCCTTTCCTATTGAAGTAGCTTCAGCGACAGATAAGCCGCCAGCTACGATCAATGGTTTCAGCAATCCATGTGGCTATAATCCACCGGTAGACGGAAAGATTCCTTCTCATGTTAAGCCTTGCTCGGATTCTCTAGCAGCTAATAGCAAAGGATTTAAATTTAATTCAAGCTTCTATTACAATACCTGGACAATTAAAGAAAATCCCTTAAAAACGAAACCGGCTCGAAATTTGATCGTTTATGGAAAACCGGAAGTTGTGCCGAGCAGTGTACAAGCCTTTAAAAGGGGGTGGCAGCCGACAGATCCTAGCTCGCAAATAGCTGATGAAGGTCACTTTAAAGACTATGATGCCAAAAATGGCAAGGAAGTCCGTGGTGAGTATAGATATCTAGGTTTTACGCAAGATGGTTCCTTGTACTCGAACATCCATTTCATTGTCGATTCGGATTCAGGAAATGCACTTCCAGGGAAGCATTGGATAATAAACCCCTGGACGCAATTACCTTCAAGCTATAGATATCTGCCTAAAGGACCTGGAGCAGTGTATCAGTCTCCGACAGGTCAATACGAAAATGTTATGCTCTCTAAATTCGAGAAACTAAAATTAAACATAGGTCGCTCAATTGGGTTCGAAGAGATTAACAAAGGGGTTAGTTATGCAGATCGATACACTGTGCTCAGTAGATCCAGGTTGAATCAAGACCCCCGAAACTACATGTCCATCGACCAGGCGCCGACTACCCGCGAGGGCGGGTTTGGGAATATGTACCACTATAGCTGGGACACGCATAGCTTGTGGTACCACACCTTTGCGCTTCAGAAGTTTGAGCCTGGCGAGAAGGAGAAGCTGCCGAATGCTTGCACGGTCGCTCCGGTCGGGAAAAGCCCGATACCGCTGGGCAAATCCAGTAAAATTGAAGTGCAAGTCAAGCTGACCGGCAGCATTGAGGACAAGCTGGTTGTCGGCAGCGAGCAAGGGGAAGCGTTGTTTTACACTCGCAAGGATGTATCCAACTGGTATTTGAAATATCGGGCGCAGGACAATCAAATGAAATATTTGACTACCGCGAATAAGGCGCACGGTGTTGTGCTGAAAGATAATACCGCCTCCGGTGTCGTCACGCTTGCGCTGGATACGAACAAATTCGACAAATCAAATCCAAAGCAATGGACCTACACGGTTCATGCGGAAGCAAACTCGCTTTTTTACAATCACACAGCAAGCGATCCCTCCGAGCAAACCGGCATCTGCTCGACAACTCTCACCTTCGACGCGCCGCAGAACGGTACGATGCTATCCGATTTCACCGTCATTGAAAATATTAGCGTTGACCGTAAATCATCTTTGGTGCCTGCCATGCTAGGGTATCAGGACGCTTCATATGGAGATGACGCCGATTTTTACACGTTTGACATTCAAAGCGTTGACGATTCCTCCCGCATAGTTAAACGATACGATCCGGCCATTCCTGGGGTGCGAAAGCCTAAATCAGGCTATTTGGATCAGGAAGCGGTAAACGAATGGCTTCTCGGCTTTATCCAGTCGAAGTTCATGGAAGAGACGACGGCAGCGACAAAAACCAGAAAATTTCTGATTACGCAGACGATTACGGACAAAGATGTAGCCGTTAATGGAAAATCGACGGCGACAAAGACGGTGATCGTCACGCAATTTCCGAATACGCCGTGGGCGCCCGGCTGCGAAACGCTCACTCATGAATGGCCTGCTCCGGCACAATTGATTTCTCCCGAAACCAGCTGGCCAGAGGACTGGTGGGACGTTGTCCCGATGCCTGTCTCGGATGCCGCTCCTAATTATGTGCCGCATCGCATGTGTGACGAGCCGGTCGGGTATGAGCAGTTTGAGCGCCGGGTTTATGTTGATGACAAGGAAATAGATGCGGCGAAATTTTTTGCGGGCTCCTTCCAGTTTGGAGAAGCGGCAGTTGGACTGCGAAAAATTACCGTCACCTACACGGCCCCTGACGGACACGTATCACATAAGACGCAGCATGTGGTCGTCCACGAATCCAAGCCGCGCGTTGCGATCCAACTGGAAGGATTGTATAAGGAGAACCGAACGATGAAGGCGCGAAATATTTCGGCAGCCAGCAATGATGCCTGGTCCGAGCAAACGGCGCCGATGGAAACCGTCTCGTTCAGCTTTGTGAACACGGCTAACCCTGATTTAAAATGCCGTACAGGTTTTTGCGAAAGCAATCTTCAGGAAAAAACGTTTATGTACAAAAAAACAGGCAACTACCAGATGAGCATTTCGGCTAAACGCGTCATTCCATACGGCAACGGGAAGTCGGTAACACGCTACTCTGATCCGTATATCGTCCAATACGAAGTTCAGCCCGATCATAAACCCGCCATTGTAGCGCATGCTTACGGCTCGCAAATCAGCCGCCTGGACCAGCTGGAAATAAATTATCAGGTGGAAAGCACGGATGGGGATTTTATTGCAGAGAAGCATTTGCAGATATGGTACGACAGCAACAACGATGGTGCGTTTGATACCAAAGTGTATGAAAAAAGCGGTGACATCGCTGTGCTGCCTAAGTTCGGCAAGCTTGGGCAATATCAGATTATCGCTGACGCAAAGGAAGGAACGACGCAGGACAGGTTGCAGGAGCATATAACGGCTGCCGATGATAGGACGCATCGCAGCTATGCTTATTTTTTTATTGACAATTATGCTCCGTCAAGCGACCTTTACCTCGATGTTCCGACCGAAAAACCGGATCTTGATATCTTTTTTCTGCTCGACAGCAGCTTGAAACAGAGCTCGATCGACTATGTGCTCAACAACAAGGTTGCCATCACCAATCAGTTTACGACAAGCAATATGCGCGCTAACGTTGGAATATGGGATATGAAGACGTATACCTACAGCCAGTCAGCGAGCACGAACCGAAATACGGGCAGCGCATACCCAAGCGAAACGACCAGCTACTCAAGCGGGGACGGCTATTCGGGAGCTCTAACCAGAACAAGCGTGCAAAACAGTCCGTATTCAAGAGATGAAGGCAAATATGTCACGGCGCAGGACAGCAAAACAGCCACCGATACGTGCAGCAATACGGAAACATGGAGCTACGACAGCAAGGGAACAAGCAAGGGCAGCTCTTACAGCAGCTCCTGCCCTGGCAGCATGTCCTACAACTCGGGGGGCTATTCGGGAACGCTGTCGCGCGGTTCCACTTCGTCGTCCGGCTCTTGTCCATGGTCAGGGGGGCCAAAAAACGGATCGTGCAGCGTCACCTATACGGCAAACTATTCTGGAACTGTATACGGAACCAAGCAGGTATGGGAGCCGAGAATGGTCAGCTATGATAATTACACCGGCTATTACTCGGGCACGATTTATAAAAACATCAGGCAGCCCTACAATCCGTCTTTTTTGCGTGCTGTTCCGGGGAAATACATTATTTATATTTCTGACGGAGCGGTATCGCCACACGATTTGCCGGATGTGCGAATGGTGCAAAGCAAACAGGCGGCCGAAATCATCGCAATTGGCAATGAAACGATACGCTCGCAGCTGCCTGACGCTCAATATATTCCGATGAGCCAATCGATGGATATCGTTATCGCTACCGTAATCGCGCATATCGCGGCGCATAATCCGGCGATTCCCAAAGTGCTCAAGCTGGTTGGAGAGCCGATAGAAACGAGGACGGCAACCTTTGATGCCGAGAGGGATGAGCTTCCCGAGGCCAGCGATGTCATGCAAATTATTCAGGACCCGAATTATTACGATAATTCGCTTGGCTATGATACCTTTGCCGGCAAGCGACTGGTCTCCGTCAAGCTTGCTGCGAACTGGAGCCTGTACAGGGAATCGGTGACGCTGACGAAGCCGGGGAAATATACGTTTTTGCGAAAGGTTAAGGATAAGCCGACGTCTGATCCTAATTTTCCGGGCTATGAGTACGAATCCAATGAATCGGCGATCGAAGTGTTCGTTCATCGCAAGCCGATAGCGGACGTATCGCTGGATTTTGATTACATGACGGCCTCGGGCACGTATAAGACAGCCTGGATCGATATGAGCTACGATCTGGACCACAATATCACGAGATCGGCAACTGACCGCGGTATTCGGACGAGATCGGTCAAGTTCACGAATAGCGCGACTGGGGAGGTTTTTACGGCTGTCCCTGATATGCTGCCGCCAGGTGCTTACAAGCTTGAGTATCTGGTTCAGGATATTGAAGGAGCATGGTCGAGCCCTCTGGAGCGAACCTTCGTGCTTCCCGATACTGTGCCCGTGCAAATGAAGAGCAATCTGAAAACGGAATATAGCGGCTTCTCGCTCCTTAGCGTTCCTGCGAGCGAAAGGCTGATTGCCCATGGATTGTGGACACGTTTTCCTTATTCGATAAGCCTGGATTTTGCAATGGGCGGCTACATCTCCCGAAGTGTCGCTTACTACACCGGCACCAAAAACGGCAATGACATCAGCTGGCGCGATGAGTCTTTTACGATTCCGGCAACGGTGCCAGACGGAACCTATTCGTTTGCCGTTACCGCTCTCGGCTCAACAGGGGGCTCGCGAGCCACCCAGACCTATACCGTCCGAGTGGCTACGCCAATTCAACTGACCGGGAGCATTCGTTCACAGGTTGAAACTCGGGATGCGGTTAATGTGCTGGCTGCCAACGAGTCCTATACGATCGCAAGCGGAACGACGAAATATGCAAATGCCGTGACGGTGACAGCGTTTAAGGGGACCGGTCATCAGCGCAGCTTGAGCTTGATCCAGTCATCTCTTCATTCAACCGGTTACGGCGCCAAGGCTTGGGCTGCAACCATGAACATAGGGAGCGTTCCGGACGGCGCCTACACCTTTGAATGGCGGGCGGCCACGCCGAACGGGAATATTGAAACAGTTAGTCAGGTCGTGCAGGTAGTCAACAACCGGCCGCCTTCAGGTGATTTCAATTGGCTGCCAAGCCCGGTCTATGAAGGGGACACCGTTCAGTTCAAAACGATCGTGAACGATGCCGACAGGGATACGTTGGACGTTGCCTATGAAATAACGGGACCGCTGACCGGCAGCTCCAAACAAACCTTTGCGTATAAGCTTGCTTATCCGTATGCGGGGACAGCCCCCTTGCTCAAGCTGCCGTCAGCAGGCAGCTGGGCTGTTAAAATGACGGTCAGCGACGGACGTGCTGCACCGGTTACCCTCACCAAAACGGTGCGCGTGCTTCCGCTTGCGATTGCGGGCAGCGTCAAGCATACGCCTGAATGGGATAAGCTCAGGCAGGCTCACAATGTAAAGGCAAGCGGGAAGCCGGAGCAGCCTCGGGGCTATGGCGTATTCTGGGCAGGGGAGAAGTTTATGCTGGAAGCCGATACGACGGCAACCGGAACGGCTACCCAAGCAAGTCGTGTAGAGGTGGAGATGGACGACGGCAATAAAGCCTATAAAGCTGTCCTCCAGCCTGCAAGCCCGGCAAATGACAGATGGAGAGGGGAATTGTGGGATGAAGCGTTCGGCAAGCTCCCTGACGGCGCCCTATCATTTATTTTCACCGTCTATTACAGCAATGGAACAGTCAAAACGGAGATTGTCGACATAGTAGTAGGAGGAAACGCCCGGAGCGTAGCAGGCGTGCATCGCATGCACTAGAACGGAAGAAAAAAGGCCAGTCGCAATTTAGGTTGCGAACTGGCTAGTTTTGCTTTCGCCGCTTTTAACTGCGGCGAAAAAACGGCTGATGGCATAGTAAGCGGCGCCGCGTACCGCAGATTGCTCGCCAAGCTCGGCGAAAAGAATACGCATTTCCTTCCTGTGGAAGGATAAGGTCCGGCGGTCGACGGCAGCCTGAATCGCGGGGGTCAGCCAGGCAGCCGCCCGGCTCATCCGATTGCCGATAATGACGACATGGGGATTAAACACGTTGACGATGTTCGCAATACCCGCTCCAAGATAGTCCCCCGTTGCGGCGATAAGCCGGCATACCTCTTCATGGCCTGCCTCCGCAGCCGCGAGAAGGGTATCCAGATCGCCGTAACCGAGCGGAGCGGCCGCTTCGAGCAGCGCATGCTCGGAGGCGTAAAGTTCCCAGCAGCCATGATTTCCGCAGCTGCAAGGCTTCCCGTTGTATTCAATGGACAGATGCCCCAGCTCGCCCGAAAAGCCCGAAGCCCCTTTGTAGAGCTCCTTGTTTAGAATGATGCCGGTTCCTATGCCCATGCCGACGCTCACATAGATCTGATTGGCAACGCCGCGTCCGGAGCCGTATTTCTGCTCTCCCTGCGCGCCCGCGTTCGCTTCGTTATCTATGGTGACGGGCAGTCCGGTCCGCCGCTCCAGCTCTTCGCGCAGCTCCACATTGCGCCACTTGAGGTTGGGGGCAAATAGCACCGAGCCGTTGTCGTCGACAATTCCCGGCACGCCGACTCCGATGCCCACTACTCCGTAAGGGCTTGGCTCGGCTTTGCCGATCAGCAGCTGGATGCATTCCATGAGCTGCTCAATGGCGAAGCCCGGATCATGGTGTTTAAGCGCGCGCTGATGCTCGGCGACTACGTTGCCGCGCAAATCAACGAGCGCGCCCCGTATATAGTTGACGCCAAGATCGATGCCGACGGCATAACCCGCCGTTTCGCGAAAAAGCAGCATGACCGGCTTTCGCCCGCCGCTCGATTGGCCCATTCCGATTTCGACAACGAGCTGGCTGTCGATCAGGTCTTGAACGAGGCTGGACACCGTCGCTTTGTTCAGTCCGGTCAGCTCGGATATGTTCGCTCTGGACAAGGGGGCATGCTTTAGCACGGCGTCCAGCACGATAGCGGTATTTAATTTTTTGACCATAGCGAGATCGCCCGTCGGTTTCTTCATGTTGCGTAAGCCTCCGTCCAAAATGGCAAATGAATAAGTGAATTGTATCATAAAAAAAGTTTAACATAAATCTTTCTTTGTTTAATAGACAAACTAAGTTGAAGCGTGTTATGCTACGAGTAAGCACTTACAACCATTATTCCAATTCCGTGAAGGAGGATTTAGTTCACATGAGCTATTTCAAAGAGATTAACACGATTCAATTCGAAGGCAAGGGCTCGGACAATCCGCTTGCATTTAAACATTATGATCCTAAACAAGTTGTTCTCGGCAAAACAATGGAAGAGCATCTGCGTTTTGCAGTAGCTTATTGGCATACATTTAACGCAAACGGAACAGACCCGTTCGGCGCTCCGACGATGCTGCGCGGCTGGGATAAGTATGACGGACTGGACCGCTCGAAGGCTCGTGTGGAAGCGAACTTTGAATTTATGAACAAGCTGAACATTCCTTTTTACGCTTTCCATGATGTGGACATCGCGCCGGAAGGCGAAACGCTGCAGGAAACGAACAAAAACCTCGACGTTATCGTCGCTTTGCTTAAAGAGCAAATGCAAGCTTCAGGCAAAAAGCTGCTGTGGAACACGGTGAACATGTTCTCGAATCCGCGTTTTGTACACGGCGCAGGTACAACTTGCAACGCTGACGTATACGCATACGCCGGCGCGCAATTGAAAAAAGGCCTTGAAGTGGGCAAAGAGCTGGGCGCAGAAAACTATGTATTCTGGGGTGGCCGCGAAGGCTACGAAACCTTGCTGAACACAGACATGGGCTTTGAGCTGGACAACCTTGCTCGCCTATACCACATGGCTATCGCTTATGCGAAGGAAATCGGCTTTGACGCCCAATTCCTGATCGAGCCTAAGCCAAAAGAGCCTACGAAGCACCAATATGACTTCGATGCGGCGACAACAATTGCTTTCTTGCAAAAATACGGCCTGAAGGACCACTTCAAGCTGAACCTGGAAGCGAATCACGCTACACTTGCCGGCCACACGTTCGAGCACGAAATTCGTACAGCAGCAATCAACGGCATGCTGGGATCGCTTGACGCGAACCAAGGCGACCTGTTGCTCGGCTGGGATACGGATGAATTCCCGACTGATCTGTACTCGACTACATTGACTATGTTCGAAGTGCTGAAAGCTGGCGGCATCGGCCGCGGCGGCATCAACTTCGACGCGAAGGTTCGTCGCGGCTCGTTTGAAGCCGAGGATCTGTTCCTTGCGCATATCGCAGGCATGGACAGCTTTGCATGGGGTCTGAAGGCTGCCGCGAAGCTGATCGACGAGAAAATTCTCGACGGCATCGTAGATCACCGCTACCGCAGCTTCAAAGAAGGCATCGGCGCCGACATCGTATCCGGCAAAGCGACGCTTGCTTCCCTTGAGCAATATGCGCTGCAGAACAACCCGATCAAAAACGAGTCCGGCCGCCAAGAGCGCATCCGTCTCATGCTTAGCGAAGTTATTTTCAGCGTTTAATTCGGGAGGTTGCCACAGCATATGAGCTATGTAATCGGAATAGATTTGGGGACGAGCGCAGTTAAGGCGCTGCTCGTCGACAGAAACGGAACGGTAGCGGCGGAAGCGTCCCGCAGCTACCCGCTTTTTCACGAGCATTCCGGCTGGAGCGAGCAGCGCGCCGATGACTGGGTTGAGGCGACGATTGGGGCAATAAGCGAGCTAACGTCTGGCGAGGGCGTTGACGCATCCGCAATCGAGGGAATCAGCTTCTCCGGCCAAATGCATGGTCTGGTATTGCTTGACGAAGCGGGCAATCCGATACGCAACGCCATTCTGTGGAATGACACGCGTACGACAGAGCAATGCCGCGAAATCGAGCGTGCGCTTGGCGACAAGCTGCTGGGCGTGACGCGCAATCCGGCGCTGGAAGGCTTTACGCTGCCGAAAATCCTGTGGGTTAGGCAATATGAGCCGGAAGCGTTCGCGAAGGCAAAGCTGTTTCTGCTGCCTAAGGACTACTTGCGCTACCGGCTGACCGGCGAGCTGCATATGGACTATTCCGATGCAGCCGGAACGCTGATGCTTGATGTGGCAGGCAAAGCATGGAGCGAAGATGTGCTGGCCGCTTTCGAGCTGCCCGCTTCCTTCTGCCCGCCGCTTGTTGAGTCGCACGGATTCGTAGGCACGGTGCTGCCGCAAGCTGCGGAAAGCGCCGGTCTGCCGGCGAGCACGAAGGTGTTTGCAGGCGGTGCGGACAACGCTTGCGGCGCGATCGGCTCGGGCATTTTATCCGAGGGTCTGACGCTCAGCAGCATCGGCACGTCGGGCGTTATTCTCTCCTATGAGAATGACAAGTCGAAGGATTTTGCCGGCAAGGTCCATTTCTTTAACCACGGCAAAGAGAACGCCTATTATGCGATGGGCGTTACGCTCGCGGCAGGCTACAGCCTGAGCTGGTTTAAAAAAACGTTTGCTCCCGACGAGTCGTACGATGAGCTGCTGGCAGATGTAGGAGAAGTGAAGCCAGGGGCGGGCGGACTGCTGTTTACGCCTTACTTGGTGGGCGAGCGCACGCCGCATGCCGATTCCCTCATCCGCGCAAGCTTTATCGGAATAGACGGCTCGCATGAGCGCAAGCATTTTGCCCGCGCGGTAATGGAAGGCATCACCTTCTCGTTGAACGAGTCGGTCGATATGTTCCGCAGCGCCGGCAAAACGGTCGATAAAGTCGTATCCATCGGCGGCGGAGCGCAAAATCCGGTATGGCTGCAAATGCAGGCCGATATTTTCAATGCAACTGTAGTTGCGCTTGAGAATGAGCAGGGGCCGGGCCTCGGTGCGGCGATGCTGGCCGCCTATGGCGCCGGCTGGTACGAAAGTCTTGAGGCGTGTGCCGACAAATTTGTTAAGCATGCCGACGCATATTCGCCTAACCCGGAGGCGGTAGAAGCCTATGAAGGCATTTTCCGCGCTTATCAGCAGGTGTATGAGCAAACGCGCGGCTTGAACGAGGCGCTTGCTCCTTACCGCAATTAATCAGCAATCAAGCAAGTGATGAAGCTTGCCGCAAGCCCAGCTTTGCGGGAGTAATCACGAACCCCCAAAAGGGCCCTGTGCTCCACGACGCGTGGAGCACAGGGCCCTTTGTGCGCTTGGCAGCGCAATCGACTAAGGAGTGAAAGTCTCCAGTACACCGCGAGGTGGCGGAAGTACATAGCTGACACATAGTGCTTAGTCCGTGAGGATAGGTGCGGAGGATGT
>NZ_STGF01000005.1 GCF_005222705.1 Paenibacillus sp. SY21-1
ATTGGCATGTGATCGTCTAAATCGCCTATTACAAGAACAAGCAGCCTAAATTTCAAAAACTAAATATTCAAATTCGGTTAGTCTGCAATTCTGTAACTAAGCATTATGAAATTGATTCACTTGTAAAATCTATTGATAAATTGGCATTTTACCCTTCGAAACAGTAGAATAAGCCTTAGATACAGGTGAATCGAGAAAACTAAAGTTCTAAGGGTGTGAAATGACATGCAAAATTCATCCGATATCCCTTCCGCAGACTATCATCAAGTTACAACCTATCCAAAGGTCAAACTTCAGCATAATGAACGGTTGAAACGCAACATGATTGAAGCCGCTGCAGCCATTATGCAAGAATCCGGTCCCGAAGCAGTAACCATTCGCAGAGTAGCTGAAAAAATGGAATGTCCCACAAAAATAATTTATAACTTGTTCGGAAGCAAGGAAGGCCTTGCAAAAGAGCTTTTTATGGAAGGCTGCAAGTTGTTGGCGGATGTCTTTCGGGCCGTTCCCGTGCAAACGGACCTCAAACAATATCTTCTGGATCTTGGGCAGGCCTACTGGAATTTCTCGAAGGATCATACAAGTTATTATATGGTCATGTTTGGTGGGGCCTTTAGCGAATTCAAACCGGAAGAAGAAAGCTTGCGGGCTATCGTAACCGCATTGCAGCAAGTAATCAACATTATTACAAAAGCCATTGAGCAGGGGTTTATTACGGAGAAGGACCCATTGCTTGTGGTTAATCTTGTCTGGGCATCGCTGCACGGTGTAATTCACCTGTATTTAGGGGGACATATTCAACACGAAGCAACAGCAAAAATGCTGTACGACAGATCCGTGTCGAATTTAATTCAAACGTTTTTTGAAGGATAAGGATTTATAAGTTTGCCCCTTATAATCGCCTTCTATTACAATGCGATACGTTAGCCTTGCAGGCAGAGTGCCGTGCAACCAATAGAAAATCTTATGCGGCCTTGGTCCTGAATTCTACGGGACTGAGGCCGTTTAATTTTGTTTGTAACCGTTCGTTTTTGTAAAAGACATGCATGATGAACGAGAAAACTAAGGAAATCAAAGATTAACGTAAGTTTATAAGGTATCAATAGAAATGAAAGCGCTCTAAAATTGAAAAGTATTCAGATAAAGCTACATAAGGGTAAGGTTATCTCATTATTAAGGGAGTGACATCGGAAATTATGAGAAAAAGATTAAAACGCATCTTGATCGTCATTTTGGCGTTCCTGCTGACAGGCAGCAGCGTCCTGGTGCCAGATGCACAGGTCAGTGCTGCAACGGGAACGCCGTCCAATTTGGCAAAAAATCCGGGGTTTGAATGGGATAACGCAGCTTCCGTTGCACCAAGCAATTGGAAGGTGATCCAATCGGGGGGGACAGTTCAAACTCAAAACGGCGGTACGGAAGGAGCTTATTCGGCACGCCTTACATCGGTAACTCGGTCAGGAACCTTCGACAATCCTGCAGTCGGCGTGTATCAACGCTTTACTAATCTGGAACAGGGGACGTATACAGTAACGGCAAGAATACGCAGCAACAATCCGAACCCCTCCAGTGTGTCGATTCAGGAAGCCGCTTTCATGGAGGCCAGAGATACAGGCGCTCCCGCGATGAGGGCATTTCTGAATCTTTTTGCAGAAAACAACACGGACTGGAATCTGGTTACGCTTCGGAACGTAATCGTCTATAACGGCGAAGCAACGATCGGCTTCTATTTGAAAGATGCAGCTGCGGGCATGACTCTGGAGGTAGACGATGTCCAGTTTTACCTGGAGCATTCGGATCAGAACCCGGTGCAGAATTGGGGCTTTGAAACGGGCGATGCCGCTTCGTGGCAGACTAGCGGGAACGTTAGCGTAGTGTCGGGACAGGCTGACTCCGGTACGTACGCAGCAAGGCTGGAGGCAGGCTCCAAAATTGCCCAGACGGTAACCGTCAAGCCGAATACAGACTACATGGTGTCGTCAAGAGCCAAGGTGGCGGCTGGCAGTAATCGACTTATCATCGGTGTCGACGGCATTCAGGAGTCAAGGTCCGCCCCGCTCGCTACGACGAATTACACACTGCTTCCGCTATCGTTCCGGACAGGACCGAACGAAACAAGCGCGACCATCTATGTCGAGCAAACCGCTGGAGGCGGCGGATATGGCTATGCGGATAATATCGACCTATTCGAAATGAACAACGATATCATCAAAGGCGTGGACGTTTCGTTCTTGCCGATCATTGAGGATTATGGGGGCAAATATAAAGCGAACGGTGTGGAGCAGGACTTCTTCGACATCATACGAAATCGTGGCGTGAACGCGATTGCGTCGATGTTTTTCGTGGAGTCGGGCAACTACATTTACGAAGAAAGCGATTGGAATGATTATCAGGCAGGACGAAGGTCGGATCTTCCGAAACAAACCTATGACATTACTTATGTCAATGATTTAGCGCATTTGGGAACCGTTAAGGCCCCGCTCCAGATGATGCCAGGGTACTTTGGGAAGGAACAGGCGCTGGAGCTGGGGCGGCGAGCTAAAGAGCATCATATGAAATTCGAGCTGTCGCTCCACTACAGCGATCAATGGATGAGCGCAGGGAAAGCCTGGAAGCCGCTCGCTTGGTTCGGACAAGACCTGCAGCAGCTTCAAACAACGATGTACAACTACACCTATGATCTTATCCAATCGTTAGCGGATGCCGGGGCGGCACCTGATTCGGTCAAGCTGGGCAATGAGCAAAATTCAGGAATTGTATGGCCGGAAGGTAAAATATGGTCTAGCGGCCGGGACGGCTTCGCCAAGCTCGTAAGCGCTTCTTATCAGGCGATGAAGGACGCTTCGCCGACGACTCGCGGCTTCATTCATTTGAATAACGGCTATTTGGTAGACTACACCAATCAATGGTTCGGTGTGAACGAGAGTCTGGGCATGAAGTGGGATGGCGAGGCCTACTCGCTGTATGGCGGCAGACCGACAGGCGCTATCGTTGATATGCTCAACAACAACCTGACGAAGTGGAAGGGCAATGACGTTGTTTTCTCGGAAACGGGTTTAATGCATACCCGTGACAATTTTGATCCGATTGGCAACGGTTCTGGTATGAAGAATGCTTATTATGAAGCATCGGAACGCGGTCAATACAACTGGCTTATCGAATATATGCAAGCGTTCCGCGATGTTCCGAATCCGCACGGAGCCCAGCTTGGCTTCTTTTACTGGGCAGCGGAGTGGATATCCAAGGGAGACGGCCATGATGAGTGGTACAGTCCATGGCTTCCGGGAGGCAGTACCTCAGAGTATGGCAACAGCGTAGATTCGCGGACCCTTTTCACTTATGACGGCCATGCGTCCGATGGATTGTACGCCTATTTGTGGAGAGGCAAAGCGATCAGCAAGCCGCTAGGCGGGAAGGTGTCCCATAATGCCGTGGCACAGTCCTACGAAGTAGCCCCAACTGAAGCTGAACGTATAAGTGTTCCGTCCGGTGCGCTTGAGCTGCGTGAAGGCGAGAGCGAGCAAATCGTACCTACGATTGAGCCGATGAATCAGTTTGTTTACACCAAGCTGAAATGGGAAACAAGCGACAGCGGCGTGGCCCAAGTCAACAAGCAGGGGATTGTAACGGCTGCTGGACCAGGTACGGCAACGATTACGGCAACTTTGGGCGAGCTAACGGCCACCCGTGAAGTGGTTGTAGCAGCAGCGCAGCTTGCCGAATCGGTAACTTTTACGAACCCGAGCCTCACATCGGGCAGCCTGGATGCTATCGTGGGCGATCGTATCCGCATCGCAGTACATTTGTCGGAAGCCGATAATCGCAATGTAGTTTTCACATCGTCAGATCCGAGCGTTGCGACATTCCTGGGCGAAGCAGTAGAAACTTCAACGCCAGGCAAGCTGGTTCAACAGACGAATATTACGCCAAATGTCACGTTATTAGTGAAGAAGGATGGCGTGTCTACGATTACGGTAACTTCCGCCGATGGAAATGCATCAAGCACCTTCCAATTAAATGCGGAGAAAATTGCAATCGAGGAAATCCAAATTAACGACAATGATTTTGAGCTGGAGAAGGATCGCACCAAGCAATTGGAGGCCGTCATTAAACCCGCAAACGCTTCATTCCGGGATGTTGTGTGGGAGAGCAGCGATGACGCCGTCGCAACGGTCAGTGAGACTGGCCTTGTCACAGCAGTCGGGAACGGTCAAGCGGATATTACGGTCAAAGCGACAGATGGCGGATTAACGGATGCTGTCAAGGTGACGATAGTTGACGTGAAGACGCAGTCGATTAAGCTGGACCATGAGCTGATCCGATTGCGGGCAGGCGAACAGACGGTTGTCCAAGCGGCTGTAATGCCGACGGATGCCGCTAATCCAGCTATCCAGTGGACCAGCAGCGATACCAACGTGTTTACAGTTGATAGCGGTGTAATTACTGCAGTTGCCGATGGAGAGGCAACCCTGACAGCAAGAGCGGTTGATGGCGGAGCCGTAACATCTATTACTGTCGTAATTGCCGACGTCATCCCCGTTGAAAGCATTGCGATCGATCAAAGCACGGTTACGCTGACCGCGGGCATGTCGGCCGCTTTATCGGCCATCATTCAACCAGCGTCTGCAGACAATAAGCAGGTCGCTTGGGCTTCCTCCAACGAATCGGTTGCAACCGTTGATCAGAATGGACTCGTCATCGCCAAGAGCAAAGGACAAGCGAACATTACGGTTACAGCGTTAGATGGAGGGCAGACGGGTACTTCCGTCGTGACGGTGGGCGATGAGCTTCAAAAGCACTATGTGAGCGCAGGCTCGAATCGTCATCGGAACGCGAATGCGGCAGCCCTCGCTCTGGATAACAACGCGGCTACGGCATGGTCGCCAGGCGCATATAGAGCGAATCAATCGGATACATGGTGGATGGACTTAGGGCAGCTAGCCGAAATCCAATCCATCGACATGAGCTTCTGGGCGACGCAGCGATACGTTGTACGAGTGTCTGAATCGAATACCGGCGATTATGCGCAGGCGAAAAATTTTGCTACTGTAGTAGACAACCGCTCACAATTAAGCGCTGGGCTTGAAGTCTCTCACACTCTGCCTGCCGGCACAAAAGGAAGATGGATTCAAGTAGAGGTTTTCGAATCTTTTCCACATAACAACTGGCTTTCCATCATTGATTTCAAAGCTCATGGCCGGTTCCTGCCCCAAGCAACAGCGGTGGCTTTAAACGCAACTGCGGCGACGGTCATCATGGGGGATAGCTACCGGCTTCAAGCTGCGGTTGTACCATATTATGCACCGCAAGAGGTGCAGTGGACGACCAGTGATCCTGCTGTGGCAACCGTGGATGCAGAAGGCAAAGTGACGACAAAAATCCACAACGGCGAGCAAGGAGAAAGCAAAGCGGTTACGATTACAGCCACCGCTTCCAACGGTGTGTCATCCAGCGCAGTGATAGGCGTAAAATCGCCGATTATAGTGGAGGCTATTTCAATCTATCGCCATGACAACCAACCGATAACAGGCACTGGCATAGTTGTGGAGCCAGAGACTGCGATTGATCTGGATGTTTCCATTTTCCAGGGTGAAGCCGCTTATCGCTCGGTAATCTGGGCGTCGGCACAGCCGGAGATCGCCTCTGTAGATCCTGACACGGGCGTGGTTACGGCTCATCAGCCAGGCATAGCGGAAATTTCCGTCAAGGTCGATTCGTATAGCAACTTGCCTGGCGGATTTGTATTCGAGGATGTCATAAATGTCATCGTTCAGGATAATGGAGAACCACCGACGGTTCTTGCTCCGACGGGATTGCAAGCAGGAACGGCGACAACGAATTCTGTGGAACTGTCCTGGAATGCGGTGACCGATGCGGATGGCTACAACGTATACCGCGCCGCTTCGGCAGATGGGGAATATGCGAAATTGAACACAACTGCGTTGACTACCCTATCGTATACCGATAGCGCTCTGACCGCTTCGACGACTTATTTTTATAAGGTTACGGCGGTAAAAGGTACACTGGAGAGTCTGCCATCAGCGAGCATTTCCGCTGTTACGACCGCTGAAGGCTCTGGACCGACTGAGCTGGGGGGAGAAGCCACTCTGATCGGCCCGACTGAAGCGCATGTCGGCCGGACGCTCGATCTGACGGTTGGACTAAGCCGTGTGACAGGCAGCTTTACGATGCTAGAGTTGATCGTGAACTACGATCCGCAAAAATTCGGTTTTGATACAGAAGAGCACGAAGGCAAAACCCAGCTTGCCGATAACGCACTGACCATGCATGGCGAATCGCTGCAGGTGCTGGGGACAGCCGTTAAGCCGTCTCAAGGGCAGATCTATATGATTCTCGGCTCAGTCGGCGCTCCTGTAACCGAAGCCGGCAATCTTCTCACCCTTCATGGTCGAATTCTGGAAGACGCCGCCGCAGGCAGCTTAAGCGTGTCCCTTTCGGATTTCGAGGTTTCCATTGAATCAGAGAGCGCACTTATTGATGTGTCAGACGCTTCGCTGGACATTGCTGTGAAGCTTGCCGACAAGGCAGCGCTCGCGGATAAAATTACTGAAGCGCAGCAGCTGTACAACAGCACAACGGGAGGGAACTTACCGGGGCAATATCCGGCTTCCGCACGCGGCAGCTTCCTCGCTGCTATTCAAGCGGCGCTTGAGGTTAGCGGTAATGCGGATGCGACGCAGGTGAATGTGAATACGGCAACGGAGGCACTGGCATCAGCTGCGACTGCTTACCTTGGCTCTGTCAACCAAGGAGCGCCAATCGATAAGGCGGCGCTGCAAGCGGCCATCGCAGCGGCTCAAGCGAAGCTGGATCGCTCTGCGGCAGGCAGCAAAGTCGGACAATATCCGCAGGCGGCAAAGGATACGCTTCTGACTGCCATTCAGGCGGCGAAAGCGGTGAACGGCAGCGGCTCGGCGAGCCAGTCGCAGGTCAATCAAGCGGTAGTGACGCTGAACAGCGCCGTACAGTCGTTTACGGGGCAGGTAGTCACTCTCGTCGCCGGAACGGGCAAAGTGACGATCAAGGATTTGTCGCTGCTCGCCCAATATTACGGCGCGACGAATGAAGACGCGAACTGGAACGAGATCGAGAAAGCGGACCTGACTGATCGTGGCCGTATCGACATCGTAACACTGGCCGCCATCGCCCGGATGATTTTGGACGAGTGGCTTTTGGAATAGCAGTGTAGGATAGCGTACATCGACAAATGAAAGGAACAGGACGGGAGGCAGGCGTGCTAACGCCACCTCCCGTCCTGTTTACGAGAGGAAGAATGGTATTTATGAGGAAAATCGGGCTGACGCTTACGGCGTTGCTGCTGTTTATTTTATGGCTATCACCGTCTGCTGCCGTGCGGGCCGCTGAGCCGCAAGCGACGGAGCTGGGTGGAGCGGATTTGACGCTGACTGTCGCCGAGACGGACGGAATACTGACGGTGAACGTACACGGCAAGCAGTTAAAGGATGTGTACGCTTTCGAGCTGCTGTTTGAATACGACCCGCTTCGAATGGAGTTGACTGGGGCACGAACGGATGTAAGTGGATTTACGCTGGCTCCAATGCGGGATGGGAAGCAAATCCTGCTTGCTCATACGAAAACGGGGAGTGTGTCCGGGATAAACGGGGATGCCAAATTGGCTGTACTAACCTTCAAGCGCATTCGTGGCGGAGATGCGGCCGTTTTGCTAAAGGAGGCGAAGCTTGTTGATTCTTCCCTTGCCATGAAGGAGGCGAAGCAAGCGGACAGCGTCGCGTTTCTGCACAAGCAAGTACGGCCTAAATTAACAGACATAGACGGGCACTGGGCGGAGGAGCGAATACGCATGGCGGTGGAGCTCGGTTTTGTGTCTGGCTACGGTGATAGCGCATTCGGGCCAAGCAGGCCCGTTACACGCGCAGAGTTCGCTGCGATGCTGTCGCGGGCACTGCTGCTGAAGGGGTCAGGTGACACTAGCTTCACCGACAACGGACAAATTCCTCGTTGGGCCCGTGAAGCTGTTGCCACGGCTGCAGAAGCCGGACTCATCCATGGCTACGACGATGGCACATTCCGGGCGGAACGTCTGATCAACAGGGCGGAGATGACCGTCATGATCATCCGTGCGCTGGGCGTTCAGCCGGTTGCCGGGGCAGAGCCGGGCTTCGCGGATGTCGCCAACATTCCGAATTGGGCGAAGCCTTCGGTAAAACTGGCTGTCGACCAAGGTCTGATGCAAGGAAGGGGAGGCAACGTATTTTCGCCACTTGAGCAAGCGACTCGGGCAGAAGCGGTCAGTCTGATTCTCAATTTGCTGAGCAAGAAGGCAGGATGGTAAGAAGTGGCCAGCACTCATTTTACAACGGTTGTTTCAGGACCCGACTGTATCGGTTGCCACTCAAGCCCGGCTTGATTGCTGCAGGTAATCGCTGCCCCAATCCCGCAATTGGAGCAGCAGCGGAACGAGACTTTGTCCGGTAGCGGTCAACGAATATTCCACCTTTGGCGGGACCTCGGCGTATACCATGCGCTGGACGAGTCCAGCCTCCTCCAACTCGCGCAATTGCCGGGTGAGCGTGCGGTGCGTAATCGGGAGCAGCGCTTTCTGAAGCTCGTTGAATCTTTTGACCTCTTGTGTCGTCAATTGGTATAAAATAAGGATTTTCCACTTGCCTCCAATCAAGTTCACCGTAGCTTCTACGGGGCATCTTGACTCGGATGGATCGTCTTGTGCGTTCATGTACGGCCTCCTCAGGTATCCATAAGGATACTGCCTATCTAAATTGTGCGTACTTACGCCAATTCTCTTTCTTCTTTATTATAGTAAAAACAATGGATGCAAGCATCCGAAGTTTCTAAGCTTACATAATAAAAGGGAGATGACAACGATGGCGAAGGTTGAGCGTTATTTGGTGTATGGAGCGTCCGGCGTACAAGGAGGGGCCGTCGCACGTTTATTGACAGGGCAGGGCAAACAAGTGCGTACCGTCACCCGCAATGCGGAAACGGCAATTGCTTTGCAGGAGCAAGGAATCGAAGCGGTCGTTGGGGATTTCAGCGATTTAGATGCGCTTGCTCAAGCGCATGCGGGGGTCGACCGCGTGTTTCTGAATATACCGGTTGATTTCGAGCTGCCGAGAGTAAGGCAGCATTTCCGCCATGCGGTCGATGCGGCGAGCAAGGCGGGGATAGAGCTGCTGGTTGTGAACACAAGCGTGTTTGTGCCCGAGCAATCCACCGCTTCGGAGGCAATTGAAATAAAACGGGAATTAACGGCTTATGTGAAGGAAAGCGGAGTGCCGTTTATTGTCGTTCAGCCTATCGTCTATATGGAAAACCTCCTTATCCCAGGCATTTTGAACAATGGCGTGCTGGCTTACCCGGTACCCGCAGATAAGCCGATCGCGTGGATCAGCGCCGAGGATGCCGCCAAGTACCATGTTTATGCTTTAAATCATCCGGAGCTTGCGGGGAGCACGCTACAGGCGCCGGGTCCCGAAGCGCTTACCGGCTCGCAATTGGCCGAACGCTTCAGCCAAGCGCTGGGACAGAGCATCGCCTTTTACTCGCTGCCTGTCGACAGCTTTGAAGCGGCAATCGGTGCGATGCTGGGCGAGCAAACAGCGTCGGGTCTTGGCGGGCTCTATCGGTGGCTTGGCGATCATACGGCGTCATTGCCTCAGCCGGAGAAACGTGAGCAACTTGCCGATCGGGGCATTCAACTGACCACGTTGCCAGAATGGCTGCAAAAGGGAAGCCAGCAGCCGCATCGCGAATAAGGCCGTTATGCCAGGGTGAAGGCAGAAGTTTGAATATGCCCCTTTTGTTAGCTACAATGGACATAAACCGCATTTTTTCAGCTTGTGCGGCACTTATGAGCGCTATTCTGCCGATTGCAGAAGATGCTCGTGCGGGAAGCTTGCTCGTGCCGTGCCTATCATTCTATGACGAAACGGAGTTGTACCCATGCAGCTATTAAAGGGGCAAAAGGTGGATGTAACCAAAGGACGCGGCATCGCATCCGTCCAGCTGCAGTTTGGCTGGAGCACGCGCAATTCGGCGATGAGTCTTGATGCGGCAGCTTTTTTGCTGTCGGACGGGAATAAATGCGAGCAGGACGAGGATTTTATTTTTTATGGAAACCCGGAGGCGCGAAGCGGCTCGGTTCTGCATCAAGCGGCCGGAGCCGGGAGAGAGGAAACGATCCGAATTCTGCCGGCGAAAATACCCGACCGTATAGCCAAAATTGCCTGTACAGTAACGATTCATGAAGGCGAGAAGCACGGGCATTACATGGAGGACGTTTCCGGTCTATATGTGCGCGTTTTGTCCGGAGAAACAGGGGAAGAGCTGTTTCGGTTCGATTACGGGGCGGAATTTACGAAGGAAACGGCAATCGTGGCGGGCGAGCTGTACAGGCATAATGGAGAATGGAAATTTAACGCAATAGGCAGCGGCTTTTACGGCGGGCTTGAAGCGTTGTGTACAAGCTTTGGCCTTGAGATCGAGCAAGGAGAAGCTGAGGCGGCTGCGGCCGTAGAAGAACGGATTTCAACCACGATTGACCTGCGCAAAAAAATGGTGCAAATGACATTGGAGAAAAAAAGGCTGACCGGGGTTGTCGCAAGAGTCGGAATCGTGCTGGATATTACGGGCTCCATGCAGGGAATGTACAAAAACGGCACGGTCCAGGAGGTAGTCGAACGGATTCTGGCGGTAGCTTGCAAATTCGACGATAATGCGACGCTTGACGTGTGGGTGTATGACACCGAATTCAGCAGATTGCCTTCGGTAACGGAACGTGATTTTGACGGCTATGTGCAAAGGGAGATTCTTGATAACGCCGCTATCTCAAAGTTCAGACGCAACAACGAGCCTCCTGTCATGCGGGATGTCATACGCAAGTATACGATCGAGGAGCCGTCGGATACTCCCGTATTTATTATTTTTATCAATGACGGCGGAGTTGTGAAGGCGATTAGGAAAATCATGGCGGAGTCCTCGGTTCAGCCGATTTTCTGGCAATTCGTCGGTCTTGGCCGATCCGATTTCGAAGTGCTCAAGCAACTGGATACGATGGAGGGACGTGTTGTCGACAACGCAAACTTTGTACATCTGGATAATATCGCCGCTGTCTCGGATGAGGAGCTGTATGACCGACTGCTAAACGAGTTTCCATCCTGGATAAAAGCGGCGCAGGAGAAAGGCATTTTGCGCTCATCATTCTAGTCAGACAACAGGGCCTCGGGCTGATTGGCGATTATGGCCGAAGCGGCATAAGCAGCTCTTAAAATGCCATAAACCCGGCTAACCATAGCGGATGCCCAAAGCTGCTTGTGACGCAGCCACAGCCGGATGCATGATGATTCACGGACATTTCCACACGGAAATGTCCGTTTTTTGCTGATTGACATTTCCGGAAACGGGATATATATTCATACTTATTAAAAGACTTGAAATAAGTATGCGAGAAGGTGAAGCCTCTGCAGGCCATGACGAACAACACGATGCGCGTCAAACAGATAAATACGGAGCTGATTAAAAATACGCTAAAAGCGATGGAGCACGCAACCAAGCTTACGATTGCGAACATGACAGGCTTAAGCGTGGCGACCTGCGGCAACCTGCTGAACGAGCTGCTTCGAACGGGAGAGGTTATCGAGACTGACATGGAAGAATCCAGCGGCGGACGTCCGGCCAGACGCTACAAATACAATGCCGAATATTCGCATATCGCCTGCCTGATCGTAAGGACGGAGGGAGGCATATCCTCGCTCGCCTACACGGTTGCCAATCTGCTGGGCGACGTTATCGAGTCGAGAGCTGTCGTGCTGGATACGATTGATGAGCAATCCATAGATCAGCAAGTAGAAGCTCTCATCGACCGGTTTGATACGATTAAAGCAATCGGGATCGGTATTCCGGGCGTTGCGAATCAAGGCGTTATCGGGGTTTGCGATGTGGATGCGTTGGCCGGAGTCGCGCTCGGTCCGCAGCTTAAAGAGAAGTACGAGGTAGAAATTATTATCGAAAATGATATGAACCTGACTGTATACGGCTTCTATCAGTCGCATAATTATGAAGCGGAGCAGACGCTGGCCGTCGTAACCTTTCCCAAGGATCATTTTCCCGGGGCAGGGTATATGGTGAACGGAAAATTGCTGAAAGGCAATACCCATTTTGCCGGTGAGGTATCATTCCTGCCATTGGACATGTCGCGGTCAGAGCAGCTTGATCGCATCAGGCGCATGTCCGGCCTCGTTCCGCTGGCCGTTCATACGTTAACCTCGATTATTGCGATTATGAATCCGCTCGCCATCATTATGACCGGCGAGTTGTCCCACGAGGAGCGCTTGGAGGATATACGCAGCGGCTGCCTGAGGCATATTCCAAGCGAGCATATGCCGGAGCTCTATGTCCAAGCCGACACGCAGGCGGAATATTGGAGGGGATTAATTGCAATGACGCTGGAAAGCTTGACTTTCAAGCTGCAGCTGGTGGAAATAAGAAATTAGGCGGACAGGGTATGTAAAATCGGAGGGATTATCTTTTGAGTCAATCGGCTAAATCGGAGCAAAATCCGAAAACGCGTTTTTCATTCAACTATATCATGCTTTTGCTCGTCGTCTTTGGCGGGTTTCTGGTGTTCGGATTATCGGAGAATATTAAGGGGCCGGCTATCCCGCGCATGCAGTCCGACTTTCAGCTAAGCGAATTTGAGCTTGGACTGCTGCTGTCGTTCAACGCCCTGGGCTATTTGATCGCTTGCTCCTTTACAGGCTTGCTGTCGCAAAAAATAGGCTTGAAATGGACCGGCATCATTTCCTTTGCCTCCATGGCGCTCGCCGGTTTGCTCATGTACCTCTCGCAAAGCTATTCGTTTCTGTCCGGCTCCTACTTCCTGCTCTATATCGGAAACGGCATGCTGGAAATTGGGCTGGCGATTATGGCGGCCCGCATTTTTACGAGAAATACCGGCATGATGATGAATCTGTCGCACTTTTTTTACGGATTAAGCTCGGTTTTTGCGCCGATTATTGCCGCTTCGATGATGGGATGGGACGTGTTCGGCGGCCAGCTTGGGTGGCGCGGCATGTATCTGATCGTACTGTCGTTGTCGCTTCTGCCGATTATTCCATCCATTATCGGCAAATTTCCTGGCGATGCTGGCGAGCTCGGCGAGCGGATCCCGCTTAAAAGCTTCTTCAAAGACCCGATTGCCTGGCTAATCGTAGCCATTCTTACCTTCGGCGTCGTATCGGAAATGGCGGTAGGCGGCTGGCTTGTTAACTTTTTGGAGAAGGCCTACGGGTGGTCAGGGGAGTCGGCCTCCTGGATGCTCTCTATGTTTTTTATCTTTTTTATGCTGTCGCGGCTGTTTGTCGGCCCGTTGACGGACAAAATCGGCTATACGCTTTCGATTCTGATTTTCTCCGCCTTCTCGGGGTTATGCAGTCTGGCGGCAATCGCAATCGGAGAGTCCGGGGCCATTCTGCTGGCAATTGCGGGAATCGGTATTGCGCCGATCTACCCTACTGTGATGGCGTTGCTCGCAAAGCGTTATCCGAGAGGAACGGATGCCGCCATTACGTTCTCCGTTACGCTGATGGGCGTCGGCAGTGTCGTCGGCAATTTGCTCATCGGCGGCATCATCGATTGGGGCCGCGCCTTGTTCGCGCCAAGTCGCGGGAATGAAGAGGCGCTTATTATCGGCTTGCAGGCCGGCTACGGCTTTATCGCCGTGCTTGCGCTGCTATGCTCGGCAACATGCGTGCTGCTGTATCGCAAGCTGCGTTTGACCGGAGAAGTCATTTGAAACGAAACATCGAAGCCATGACGAAATCGGCTGATGGCGGCAGGGTTACTGCGCGCTATCAGCCGATTTTTGCGTAAAGACAGCCATATAAGTTACCTCATCCGAAAGGGGCGCCAGCAGATGCTCCTCCAGCGAGTTAAAGTAGAGGGTATCGCCCGGACGAAGCGTATATTGCGTCGCTCCAACCTTGTAGTCCATTTCACCGCTTATCATATAAATAAATTCCTCGCCCTCGTGGCTGAAGCCGTGCTGCCTGACCTCGCCTTTCCGTGCGGTAATCATATAGGGCTGAATCAGCTTGTTTCTCCGCTCGCTCGCAAAGGCAAAAAAGGCGTATCCCTTGTCCGTCCTGATCCATTTGTCGCGCTCCTCGTACAGTCCGCTATTCGTATATACGGTCGTTTGCTGGCTCTCTTCTTCAATCAAATCGGATACCCTGACGCCGAGCGCTCCGGCAATTTTCATGAGCGTGGATACGGGAGGGGCGGATTGTCCGTTCTCGATTTTGGATAGCAGACTTTTGGTAAATCCGCAGGAGTTGGCGATCTCCTCCTGTGTCCGTTTTTGTTCCTTGCGAATCATGCGGATACGGTTGCCTATGCTCATCGTTCACTCACCTTAACAGGGATTTGGATGGTTTTATCGTACCACAAATAAACGTTAGAGAAAATGAATCAACAAGGTTGTTACAGATTCAACATGAATGAATAAAAAAGGGACGCCTGTTTCCTGAATTTGCATGACGCTGCGGCAACGTATACAGTAAAGGATAATCAGGGTCAAATGGGGAGGGCCAAATGGCATGTATACGATTATGATCGTCGAGGATGACGAGAAAATTGCGGCGCTGCTGAGCGCCCACATAGAGAAGTATGGGAATAAAGCGGTCGTAACGACCGATTTTACAGGCATTTTGGAGCAATTTGACCGGGTTAAGCCGCATGTAGTGCTGATGGACATCCATCTGCCAAGCTTTGACGGCTTCTATTGGTGCAGGCAAATTCGGACGGTATCGACTTGTCCGATTATTTTTATATCTGCGCGCAGCGGAGAAATGGATCAAGTGCGGGCCATTGAAAACGGCGGAGACGATTATTTGACGAAGCCCTTCCATTATGAAGTGGTCATGGCCAAAATCCGCAGCCAGCTAAGAAGAGTATATGGGGACTATGCGGCTGCCGCGGCCGAAAGGGTTGTCCAGCATAAGGGACTCCTTCTGTATCCCGAACGAATGGAGCTCCGCCTAAACGGCAGATCGGCAGGCATGACGAGGAAGGAAACGCTGCTGATCGAGTCGCTGCTGGAGCGCTGCGGCAGGCTTGTCGGACGCGAAACGCTGCTGGAACGGCTGTGGGATGATTATACGTACGTTGACGATAATGCGTTAAGCGTCAATATTACCCGTGTCCGCAAGAAGCTGGCGGAGCTTGGCATCGAGGATTCGCTGGAGACGGTACGCGGGACCGGTTACCGGCTTGTGGATATATGGTCGCACAGCTTGCACGGTGACGGTCGATGAGATTGTTTATTCGGGATCAAGCTTTGCTAATCGGCTTTACTGTGCTGCAGCTCGCTGTCGTAGTCGGCGTTTTTTGGCTGGACGCGTACCAGGATTTTAAAGTGGCCGCTTATGCTCTGCTGCTTGGCGCCTCCGTATTCATCGTTTATTTGTGCCTTCGCTACTATACGCATATGTCGTTTTACCGGCTGCTGGAGAGCAGGGGGGCCGATTTGGATGAGCTGGTTCAGAAGCTGGATGCCGCTCCCGTGCCGGAAGCGCTGGCAGGTCTGCTGCAAGCGCAATACGGCCACTATCAGAACCTCATTATCGATGGCGAACGAAAGCGGCAGCAGCATGAGACATTTATGAATCATTGGGTGCATCAGATGAAAACGCCGCTATCGGTGCTGGAGCTGATGCTGCAGGAGAGCGGAGAGCCGCGGGACGAGAGCATGCGCGAGGAAACGGACCGTATACGCAAAGGGCTGGAAATGGTGCTGTACATGGCCAGACTGGAAACGTTCGAACAGGATTTTCAGGTGGAGACGATTCGACTTCGCGAAGTGGCCAACGAGGTCATACTCGAAAATAAACGATTGTTTATTCGCAGCTTTGTCTATCCGGACATGCAGATTGAGGCGAATACGGTCGTCGAGTCCGACGGCAAATGGCTGCGCTTTATTTTGGAGCAAATCGTGTTTAATGCGGTCAAATATGCGGCGGGGAGCCGGACTAAGCTGGTGATTCGCAGCTATGCCGATGAGCGCGCCGTCGTGCTGGAGGTTAAGGATGCCGGCGTAGGCATACCGGCCTCCGATTTGCCGCGCGTGTTCAAGCCTTTTTTCACAGGCGAGAACGGCCGGACGTTTAAGGAATCGACAGGAATGGGCTTGTATATCGCTCAGACGGTTCTGAACAAAATGAATCATGAGATTGGGATCGAGTCCGAGGTTGGGGTCGGCACGACGGTCAAGGTTATTTTTCCCCACGCTGCGCGGAGGGATGGCTGAGCCCGAAGCGGCAAAGGGAGCTTTATTTGCGTTTCCCGCCAATCTTACAAAGTTGTTAGGTAAATGAAAGATTAAACGATAGGACCGCCTCTCCGCTTTGGTTAAACTGGTAACAGGACATGAACAACGGGAGGTTTAACGAATGGAATTGCTGTATGCGCGCAATATCAACAAAGTATATCCGGGCAAAGTAGCTTACAAGGCTCTGACCAACATCGATCTGACAATCGAGCAGGGCGAGTTTGTTGGCATCATGGGCCCATCGGGAAGCGGAAAAACGACGCTGCTCAATATGGTGTCGACGATCGACCGTCCCACCTCGGGAGAGCTTAGGATCGCCGGGCAAAATCCTTATGAGCTTACAAGTGAAAAGCTCGCCCATTTTCGCAGACGCGAGCTTGGATTTGTGTTTCAATCGTTTAATTTGCTTGATACGCTGACGGTTCGCGAGAATATGATGCTGCCGCTTACGCTCGGCGGCGTCGATCTGCAGGAGATGAAGCGGAGGGTTGCCTATTTGGCAGACAAGCTTGGCATTGAGCAGATTCTCGACAAGCGCACGTATGAGATTTCCGGCGGACAAGCGCAGCGGACCGCCATTGCAAGGGCGCTTATTTATACGCCCAAGCTGGTGCTTGCCGACGAGCCGACAGGCAACCTCGATTCCAAATCCGCACGGGACGTGATGGAGCTGCTAAGCAAGCTGAATAAGGAAGAGCAAACGACGATGATGCTGGTGACGCATGATGCGATGGCCGCGAGCTATTGCGATCGGGTCGTTTTTATTAAGGACGGGCAGTTCTATAGCGAGGTTTATTGCGGCGACAATCGTCCGGCTTTTTATCAGAAAATCATGAATGTGCTGGCGTTGCTTGGGGGGAACGAGAATGAATTTCCGACAGTTCGCGTTTAACAACGTATTGCGCAGAAAACGGACGTATGCGGCCCATTTCATGAGCAGCGCCTTTGCTGTAATGATCTTTTTTATTTATGCGGTGCTGCTCTACCATCCATCGCTTCAGGGACAGCTGGCGTCGAGCAGCGAAACGGCATCCATGCTTGGCACGATGGGGCTAAAAATATCGCAATACTTTATATTTGTTTTTTCGTTTCTCTTTCTGATGTATTCAGCCGGAGCGTTTCTAAAAGCGCGTAAACGTGAATTTGGCATTCTGATGATGCTGGGCATGTCGGACAAGCAGCGCAACAGGCTCGTTTTCGTCGAAAATATGATAATCGGCATGATCTCCATTATGCTCGGTATAGGCGCGGGCATCCTGTTTACCAAGCTATTCCTGCTGTTGGTGGAGCGGCTGCTGGTGCTAGAGCAAGGGCTTGATTTTCTTGTGCCGATTCAAGCGGTCTGGACGACAGCGCTGGCCTTTTTTCTGCTGTTCCTCGTAATTGCGACTCTGATCTCAAGAGTAGGCAGGCGCCAGCAGCTGCTGGACCTGATCAAATCGGACGAGAAGCCCAAGGAGGAGCCGAAGGCTTCGGTGTGGCTGTCGCTGCTGTCGCTGGTGTTGCTGCTTGGCGGCTACGGCATGGTATTCTATTTCGTATTGGTGCCTGCGTTTTATCTGCCCTTGCTGGCAGCGGCCATCGGCTGCGTCGTGCTGGGCACCTACTTTTTATTTTCGCAGCTAAGCGTTTATTCGATTCATGCGTTAAAGCGCAGGGAAAAGCTGCTGTTTCGGCGTTTGAATTTGTTGACACTGACGGACCTCGCCTATCGGATGCGAGATAATGCCAACATGTTTTTTATGGTGGCAACCGTGACGGCGGTAGCTTTTTGCGGCATCGGGGTGTGCCTTGCTCTTGGCGACCCGAATTTAAGCGAGAAGGACAATCCTTACGCTTTCACCTTTCACTCCTACCCTGGCAATCAAGAATCAGAGAAGCAGGTCGCGCTAATCGACAGCAAGCTTGATGACGGATCCTATCCGTATAAAAAAACAGCCGTGGCCTTTAAATATTTGGACAACGGCTATGCGATCGTCAAACAATCGTCCTACGATTCGCTCGCCGAAGCGCTAGGCTATGAGCGCGTAACTCTGGAGCAGCGGACATCGTCCATCCTTATTGCAGGGCCTTTGTCGCAATATGCCCGCTCGGGCGAGCGGCTCGACGAAATCCCGATTGACAGCTCCGTTGTAGAGGGCGGAAAGCTGCTGATCGGAGAGAGCGAGATCCGACAAATGTTTGGCGCGTTCAATCAGGCGCTGATCGTACAGGATGAGGTTTATGAGCAGTATAAGGAGCCTGTGGCGGAAGAGGACTATCCGTCAGAAGAGCCGGTCACGTATTATTACGTGATCGACCAATGGCAAAAAACGCTGGGCCCAGCGCGCGAACTGACCGCAGCATTTAATGAGGAGCGGGAGCAAAATCCGGAAGCGGCCAATTTTCATTTTGTCGCGTTGGCGCTGGATTGGTACAACGAAAAACAAATGAACGGCATTTTGTTCATCATGAGCGTTCTGGTCGGCGTCGTGTTTTTTACATTTGCGGCAAGCTTCATTTATTTCCGGCTGTATGCGGACATGGAGCGCGACGAAAAGCAGTACCGAATGATCAGCAAAATAGGACTAAGCGCAGGCGAGTTGAAGCGGCTTGTCAACCGTCAGCTTGTGCTTATGTTTTTCCTGCCGTTTGCAATGGCGGTCATTCATAGCGCAGTAGCCTTCTTTAACATTCAATTGCTCGTTCGGTTCTCGATGTTCGGTAATGCGATAACGATTTATGTCTGCTTCTTTCTGATGCAGCTGCTGTATTTCTATATCATCCGCTGGCGCTACTTGCGGCATTTGCAACGAAAGCTGGTTTAACGGCTGTGGAGAAAGCGGAAGCAAGCTGTCATTCGTGTTAAAATAGGGGAAATGTCAAGCAGGAGGTGTCTTCATGAATCGCGTAACGGTCGTTCAGGTGGAAGCGGACGAGCATGATTTGTTGCAGTTAATTGAAGGACTCGATCGTTATCTGGAGCCCTTATACCCGCCGGAAGAAATATTTGCGGTCGATTTCGAATCGCCTCTCATCCGGAATACTTTGTTTGCTGTCGCATATGTAGACGGCGTTCCTGCCGGATGCGGAGCGATTCGTCCATTGGAAGAACAAGAGGCAGAGCTAAAACGCTTTTACGTCGATCCTGCGTTCCGAAGAAGTGGCGTGGCAGCCCTCATATTGGAGTTTCTGGAGCAGAGAGCGAGAGCGCTTGGCATGAAAGCGATAAAGCTGGAGACCGGAGTGAGGCAGCCGGAATCGATAAGCTTTTACGAAAAAATGGGATTTAGCCCCATTGCGCTTTTTGGAGACTATGTAGGATGCCCCACGAGCCTGTGCTTCGGCAAGCTCCTTTAACGAGTATCATCGCATGTATCCTTGCAGGCTTTCGTATTCCTGTTTCCGGCTGTACATGGGAACGCTGGCGTCCGGTCCCCGCGAATAAGGATAGCTCATCAAACGGCAAGCCCGCTTCGTTGACGGAATCGGGCTTGCCGTTTTAGCTTACAACGAAATTCTATACATGACTTTCACGCCAGCATGCCGCCGGGAGGCAAGCATGACTGGAGCTGCTCCTAGCTTGCTCTAAGGAAACGCCTGCTTTTGACAGCAAGGTAACGGGAGCGTCAGCGCTTGCGGGAGAACTAGCCTTCAAAATCCTCGGCAGCGCTTGTGTGGGCGCGGTCCTCCTCATTGTCCCGAATCGTCTTCTGCAGCACAAGGCAGGATACGATTAGAAAAGCGGCGGCAATGGCGTAATAGCCTTTGACATGAAACGGCTCCTCCAGGTTGTAAATGCCGACATATTGAGCGAATACGGCAATGGCGAAGCCCCCCCATGCCATGAACGAGAACGCGGATGTGTTGCGGCTTCTGTGTGTCGGGTTGTATTCCTTAAGAAATTTGTCTTCATCATTGTCGCGCGCCACCTTTTGCAAAACGAAGGACGTAATGATCAGCAGCACGCCGGTTACGGCATAATACCCTTGGACGGAAAGCGGCTGCTTAAGCGTATAAATCCCGAAAAAGTTAAATCCGCTGGCAAGCAGAAAAGCGGCCCAGGCCATAAACGTATAAGTTGGTGTGTTGCGACGGCGGTAGAAATTGGACGGCTTGCGCAGTGTTATTGTTTCCATTTTATCCATGTAGTTAGCCTCCAGTACTTGTTAAGTGGTGTTGTCTTTATTTTAGGTTTTTTTCGGAATCCTAAAAGTACCAACTTTTTATAGTACCAGCTACTAACACTCAGGAGGCTTACAGTTCCTCTACGAGCGGAGCTTGTCCATAAGACTCGCTTAACAGCAGCTGAAGCAGCTTTTTAGCCGTTTTCTCCGCTGTTTCCAGCATGCCGGCTTGGGCCAACTGAATAAACTGCTCGACAAAAGGGAAGTTCTCCTTGCTCACCGAACGAATTTCGGCTTGCATTTGCGTATCGATCATGCCGGGATAGACGGAGGCGATTTTAACGGGATTCGGCACATTTTGCTGCTCCAGATGGATGCTTTTGGAGAACGAATCAAGACCTGCCTTTGCCGTGCTGTAGCAGCTTTGGGAGGGCAGCAAATATTTCGCCGAGCCGGATGAGACGTTCATCATTCTTTTGTCCACGGCCATCTCCTTCGTGAGTCCGATGAAGCGGGAGGTTATAATCATCGGAGCGAGCAGATTAATCGATACATTGTCAATCATTTGCTCCGTTTCACATTGGCCGATCGGCATGACGGGCGGCAGCATTCCCGCATTATTGATCACGCAGATGGACGCGATGGAATGCTCCTGCTTAATGGAACGGATGATCGTTTCCATCAAGCCGTCGATATCCGTTAACTTGCTTAGATCGCAGGGATAGTAGCGAAGTCTGGCATTTTGCTGCGCGGCCTGCTTCACAAGCCTTTCATTCGTGGTTCTGGATATGCAGTAAACGATATTGTCCCGATGCAGCAACAGCTCGGCCAACGCCTCGCCGATTCCTCTGGAAGTTCCGGTAACGATAAAAGCTTTCATGATGGTTCACCCCGTATGCGATATGCTCTATTCGGTATGCCCTAACGACGTTTTAACTCGAAAAACTCGCATTCCTCGCGATTGTGATAGGAAATATCGCCTACCCCTGATTGTGTCACGACGACATCGTCGTCGAACCGGACGATTAATGCGTTGCCGTCAACAATTTGGTTATGTTGAAACACGCGGATTTTAAGCTGCTTGTCCAGCACTTCGTTGAAATCCCGGTCGCTAACGATGCGGCGGTTGATAGCCATTGCGCTTCTCCTTTGCTTGTAGGGATCGATCGCTGCTTGAGCGTCGTGGTGACTATAGCGTAACGTACGGCAGGCGGGGTGTCCAGCAGGGGATTCTGCTTCCGAAGGATCGGGTAAAGCGTCAATTAAAGCTGGAAGGGTCCGAAGGGGGAATGACAGAGGAACCGTCCGATTTGCACGCGAAAGGACCTCGATTTCACCGGGAAAGTAGAATCGAGGTCCTTCGTATGGTTGGTTCACAAGCAGCTTGCTGGCGGCCGCGACGCGGTTAGTCGCTTGTTTTTTTGAGTTGTTCCGCCAAACCGACTAGAATGCCTTCATTTCCACGAATGTAGCAGAGCCGGTACGAGTCCCCGTACTGAACCACCTCGCCAACGAGCTGAGCGCCATGCTTGACGAGTCTGGCTACCATTTCGTCAATGTCTTCAACGGCGAACATGACGCGTAGATAACCGAGAGCATTGACAGGAGCAGTTCGGTGATCGGATACAGGAGGCGGGGTGAGAAATTGTGAAAGCTCGAGTCGGCTGTGGCCGTCTGGGGTAACCATCATCGCAATCTCTACGTACTGTGTCCCCAGCCCGGTTACGCGACCTGCCCATTCACCTTCAATAGTCGTTCGCCCTTCGAGCTTCAGGCCAATCTCCTCGAAAAAAGAGATTGCGTTATCAAGCGATTCTACAACGATGCCAACATTGTCCATTCTTAACAATTTGTTTTCTGCCATAGTTTTATCTCCTTATGTGTACCCATAGAGTGCCTGCTCGCCTTCCTATTTATTCTTTCACCAAATGCTAATTCCTCCCACCCGCAGATATCTTGTCACCGATTAGGATAACAAGGATAAGTCACATGTGAAAGTTGGTTTTCGGATGCTGCGATGCGCGCATTGATTCTTTCCGTGCTCGATTGCGCAAGGGTCGTCTCATGTTTTGTCTTGAATGTGCATACGTTTAGAAAGACGAGTGCGGACAGGATGGAGCGGAGGGGATTGTTATTGCAAAATGGGGCAGAAAAGGCTGGAATTTTCGACCGTTTCGCGGCAGCCGGATGAATCTTGGATCAGGCCGCCCCTTCTCCCGAACGAAACAGATTAGCTGGGGCAGCCGGAGCGGCACGCAGCGTTCAGGGGGGAGTCAGCGCAAGTGGGGAGCGCGTAAGCCGTGGTATTCAATTCCGGGCACAAGGTCTGGGGGATCAGGCAAGAGCTCGGACGGCGGATGGGGCAGCAGGTCTCCGAGGCCGAGAATACGGCGGCGGACAATCGTATTGATCGCGCTGGTCGTTTGCCTGTTTTTTGGTGTTCAATCCTTTGTGTACGTTGAGCGCAACTTGCGCCCCCCGTTGATGAACATTGCGAAAATCAGGGTGAAGCAGCTTGCGACACAATCGATTAACAAAGCGATCACCGAGCAGGTAGCCGAGCATTCGGACTCCGAGAAGCTGATTGATTGGAAGATGAACAGCGGGGGCAAAATATCCGGTTTTATGCTTAATTATGCCGAACATATGAAGATTACTTCCCAAACGATTGAAACGGTACAGACTACATTAAACGATATGAAAAATATTCCAGAGCATATTCCGATCGGCCACGCCTTAAACAGCGCTATCATTTCTTCGTTTGGCCCGCGCGTGCCGGTTAAGTTTGAACCCGTCGGGGCGGTCAAGGTTGATCTGAGCACTCGGCAAAAGGATGCAGGCATCAATATGATTCTGGTCGAGGTATATATTCGTATCGTAGCCGAGGTCACGATTATTATTCCGTTCGATACCGAGCCGGAGCTTGTTGAGAGCGAAATTCCCATTTCGTATTTGCTGGTTGTAGGCGATGTGCCCATGTACTATTATGACGGCACAGGCAAGCCGGTCGGCGAATCTGCGGCACAGGCGCCTAACATTTCTGTTCCTCTCGGTCAGGGAGCGGGCGGCGTTACAACTGCTCCAAATCAAGCGGCAGAAGAAACGGAGCCGGATGCGGCGCAGCCCGATGCGAGTGGCAATGCCTCAAGCTAGCCGGGAATGACTTGCAGCGACGGCGACAAAAAAGCGAAGGGATGCCTCATAAAGCAGCCATGATCGCCCGCTCCACAAGGGTCGTGCATCACGTCTACTCTATGCTTTCAAAAGGCAACCTTTCGCTTCATGGAACCGGTTTATGAAAAAAGCTGCGTCTAATCCTTTAGCTACGCTATCAACGCAGCGAATAAAAGTTGTACGTTTCCCGCAACCTCTATTGGAGAAGGATGGCGCGCTTTTGTTTAATTGGCGCGTTTTCTCGTGCGTTCCGCCTGCTCCCATCTCCGCAGCAGCGGATAGGGATCAAAAGCCCACTCCATTAATCCTCGGTCGCTGTAGACGCCATAATGCAAATGGGGCGGGAACTTTCCTTGCGTGCCCGGCTTCCCGTAGCCGGAGCTGCCTACCCAGCCGACTACCTGACCCGGTTTTATGACATCGCCGATGTTGACCGATTTGTCGAAGCCGGACAGATGGGCGTAATAATGATAATGATTGTTCAAATCTCGAATTCCGATCCGCCAGCCTCCGAATTTGTTCCACCCTTTTACCTCGACAATGCCGTAGCAGGTGCTTCTGACGGGCACGCCGTGGGGAGCGAAAATATCGGTTCCTTCATGGCTTCTCCTGCCGCCCCAACCTCGGCCGGCTCCCCAAGTATCGCGATAGGCGTAATTCGTACCGAGCGGGACAGGGAAGGCGTGCTCGAACAGATCGAGCTTGCCATAGGTTTCATAAATGCGGGAAAATTGCTGAATTCGTTGCACGGCGCGGCTGTTCTGATAATATTCCCACAGGCCAATCGAGAAATCATCGTCTGTTGTGCCATAGGAGGCTGCTTCGCTAACTAACGAAAATAACAGATCGAAATCATTCGTTCGTTCAACCTCCCCATTGCCGTCCCCGTCGCGTCCCATGCCGTTGAACCAACGGATAGACAGGGGGGAGCGGTCTTCGCTATTCGGGTTGAGCGGACCTACCCAGCGCTCTTGATCGATATATACGCCGACCGTATGGCCCAGCTTGGGATGCGCCTTGGGCTTGACCTTGGACATGGATCGTTCGTATTGATCGACGGCGGCGATCCAGTGCCAGGGAATTTGGGTGACAAGGCTTAGCTTATCGTACAAGTCGCGCTGCGTATCGTAATCGTTTGGCTGCTGAGCGGCAGTCGCCTGCGTTTCGGCACTCGTCGCTTGACCGGTAGCGTCTGCTGCGGACGAGGGGCCGGCGGGCTGTGCAAAAAGCAGCGAAGCGGCAGTTAATGCCGCAGTAAGCGGAATGAACAGGTTCAAGCATCTCATCCTTTCGCATGCATAAACGTTATGCCGATAGGTTCTGCAAACGTTGGGATTTTATGCGAAAGCGGCGATGGGGAATGGCGATTTGATATGTAGGTCTTTTTTTTATTGGAAACGTGTTATAATATAGCCATGTGCTTGACGGACTTATAAATGACTTGAAAGCAGGTTATGCCGAATGAAACAGAAGGAAACGCTCAAAAAGCCGGATTGGCTTCGCATAAGACTTGCAACTGACGGCAATTACGCCGAAATTAAAGAAATGATGCGTTCAAAGACGCTGCATACAGTTTGCGAGGAAGCTCGCTGCCCGAATATTTATGAATGCTGGTCCAATCGGACGGCTACTTTTATGATCCTTGGAGATATCTGCACGCGTGCATGCCGTTTCTGCGCAGTCAAGACGGGAATGCCTACGGAGCTGGATCTCGGCGAGCCGGAGCGCGTCGCAGAAGCTGCCGAGCAGATGAACCTGCAGCATTGCGTCGTTACATCGGTTGCGAGGGACGATCTGAAGGACGGCGGCGCATCGATTTTTGCGGCTACGATTCACGCTATTCGCAAGCGGATGCCGTTCTGCCGCGTCGAGGTTCTGATTCCTGATTTTCTTGGCAACAAGGATGCGCTGCAGGTCGTTATGGACGCCAATCCCGATATTTTGAACCATAATGTCGAGACGGTAGAGCGTCTGTCTGACCGCGTGCGCGCGCGGGCCAAATATGCCCGTACGATGGAATTGCTTAAGCGTGCGAAGGAAATGAAACCGAAAATCCCTACTAAATCAAGCATTATGCTTGGCGTTGGCGAGGAATGGGATGAGATTTTGCAAACGATGGATGACTTGCGCGCGGTTGACGTCAATATTTTGACGCTGGGCCAATACTTGCAGCCTTCGCCCAAACATATGCCGATTTCCCGTTACGTGCATCCGGACGAGTTTGCGAAGCTGAAAGAAGAAGGGCTGAAACGTGGCTTCCGCCATGTGGAATCCGCTCCGCTCGTCCGCAGCTCCTACCATGCTCATGAGCAGACGGATTCGGCGCAATCGGCGATTTCGAATGACTTGATGCAGGCGGGCCTTGCGAGTGCAGCATCCTCGGGCGCATGCTCCAGCAGCGTTTAACTGATGCAGAGGATGAGGTGACAGAAATGGGCTTGTATCATATAGGCGGCAAATCCTATGAGGTGCTGCATGAGAATCGTAACGGCTGGAATGCAGAAGCGTTTCGCGACAGATACAGCGAGGTTCTTGAACGCTATGATTTTATCGTAGGGGATTGGGGCTACAATCAGCTAAGGCTGAAGGGCTTTTTCCGCGACAATCATCAGAAGGCGAACAAGGACAGCAGCTTCTCTACATTGCCGGATTATATCAATGAATATTGCAATTTCGGCTGTGCCTACTTCGTGCTGGAGAAGGTCCATGGCGTCAAATACGAGCCTGAACCGGACGAGCAGGAGCAATCGGAGGATCTTCCGAGGCTGGAAGGAGCGGATTTGCGTGCCGCGCTTCAGGCGTCGCTTTCCGATCCTGTTGGCAGCGATGAGCTTGCGACGGAGGAGGTTACCTTGACGTCTGCGCCCTCATTCGAACGGAACAGTCGGAAGCCGCGAACGGATTATCGGCAGGGCGGCGGCCATCGACGCAATGACGAGTCGCGCAAGCACCACAATCATGCGCAGCATGAGGAATCGCGCGGAGGCAGCGACAAGCGCGGCGAGGGGAAAAGCGGCAAGCGAGAGGGGCATCAGCGAAGCGAGCATCGTGGCGCTTCAAACGCTGGGGGCGGAAGGAAGCCTGCCGAGCACCGCGCCAAAAAGCCGTTTCGATTCGCCTCAGGCGAGGCGGCGGCATCCCTCGAGGACGAGAACGGATCAGGCAAAAAAGACACCTAAGGCTCCTTTACAGGAGCTTTTGGTGTCTTTTTAGTAGAACATGCCGCTATCGGGCAAGGACAGCGAAAAGGGGCAATAGAAGCTCTGCCGATAACGAGCGGGGCTTGGTGTCGCTACTCTTTTCGTTCGCCGCTTGCATCGTAGCCAAGAAAGGCTTCCCTTACACGATTCCAGAAGGTGAACGGGCGGTAGCGGACGAAGCTTACTTTGCGGCTCGAAACGCAACAGCGAATCGATTTAATATCGCTGTGCATCAAGCTGAGATGATCAATCGTCAGAAGGATCCGCTGCTCTTTTTTCGAAATAATATCGCAGTGATGATGCTTGGGCAGCATGACCGAAGAGCCGAGCGTGCGAAAGACCCGATTGTTGATGGAGGCGATCTCCGCTATTTGCAGAGATTCAATGGACGGATGCACGATGGCGCCGCCGACGCTTTTGTTATAGGCGGTGCTGCCGGAGGGCGTGGAGATTACGATGCCGTCGCCGCGGAACATTTCGAACAGCTCGTCGTTGACGTTAATCTGGGCGACAAGCGTTCCATCCACCCCTTTAAGGGTAAATTCGTTTAACGACATGTAGTGGCATTTCTCCGTCGCCGTTTCCAGCTCGATTTCCGCAAGCGGATAACGGACGATTCGCGGCGTTTCCGTCGCCATCATGCGAACCAACTGCTCGAGCTCGTCCGCCTGCCAATCCGCATAGAAGCCGAGGTGTCCGGTATGAACGCCGACAAAAGCCACGTCGGTAATCTGGTTTACATAATTGTGAAAAGCCTGCAGCAGCGTTCCGTCGCCGCCGATGGAGACCACGATTTCAGGCGCTTCCTCGTTCCGTACAAATCCGTGCTCCACCGCCAGCTGATGGAATTTCTCGGCCAGTGATTTGGATAAAGCATCGCCGCGATCGATTACTGCATATTTCAAAGGTAAATCCCCTTCCGCATGTCATGATATCTAACTTGATTCTATAGGAAACGACTTTTAAATTCAATGCTTGTACAGAGGATCGCTGCTCGCGCTGAATGCAGCGAACAGGTTCCCGGCAGATTGTTAGTATGTTCCGAGCCATCCCCATAGCAGATAGACAAGCAGAAAGGCGAGCAGTCCATGCAGCAGGCGGGCGGTTACAAACGGCCAATAGCGCATGTCGGTGCGGCTGACCAGGCTGGCAATTTGCGCATGTACGGACAGACCTCCCCAAGAAAGCACCCAGGCAGCGACGGCAAGCTGATGGACAAGGCCGGAGCCTGCCGCTCCGGCTGCCCTTGCGCCTAGCGTCACCTCAAAAAAACCGTAGATGCCGGCGTCGGCAAGCGTCGGAGCCATGCCTGCAAGACTGAACAAATACCTCACAATGGCGGCAAGCGCCGCAACGAGGCCCGCATGCGTCAGCATTTCCATGACGACAGAAAAAAATACGACCAGTCCGCCGACCACGATCATGAGGCGAAGGGCGGATTGTATGGAATCCAGCAGGAGCTTGCCCATATCCCGGCCGTCAAGCAGACGCGCGTTGTGCATCGCCTTCAGCGCTTGAGAAAAGCGCGAGCTTGCGCCAGTAGCGCGGGGGACGGCGACATCCGGACTGATGGAGTCAGGCGAGCCTCGGTCATGAAATCGCATGAGCAAACCGATCAGCAAGCCGCTGCCGTAGTGGGCTGCGGCAAGCAGAGGCGCAAAAGCGGCATTTTGAAAAAAACCGACGCAAACGGCCCCGATTAGAAAAATCGGATCGGAGGTTGTCGTAAAGGCAACCAGCCGCTCTCCCTCCGCCCTGTTGACAAGCTTCTGCTCCCACAGCTGCGAAGTTAGGCGAGCGCCTACCGGGTAGCCCGATATGTACCCCATCGTCACGACAAAGCCGCCGATTCCGGGCAATCGAAATAAGGGCCGCATAAAAGGATCAAGCAGCTTTCCGAAAAAATGAACGATGCCGATGCCAAGCAGAAGCTCGGAGATGACAAAAAAAGGGAACAAGGCCGGGAAAAGCACCTGCCACCAGATGGATAAGCCTCGCAAGGAGGAATTCAGCGTCTCCACCGGATATACGGTCATTACTATGATAATGGCAAGCGCCCCAAAGGCGGTGAATGATAGCGGGTGTACGGCTGCTTTGAGCAATGAAGTGCCTCCTCCCAAATTGAAAGTACGTTGTTTTACCGGTCCTTACGGCTTGTATCTAGTCTTATATCCCATGTATATGTGCCGAATAGGTCGTCCATCACAGGCGCAAGCACGAAATTGTCCCCTTTTAAAAGAAAACGTTTACAAAAAAGGCTGGATTCCTGTTTATTTTGTGGTACAATAGAAATACCCTTAAACGCTTGGAGTGATCTTTATGAGTATTATCGCTGGCATTCTGGTTTGCGCATTCGTGTATGTCATACGAGAGTCTCTATCGGCACCAGGTGAAGAGGACTATGAAAGCTGATTGATAAGAGATAAAATAAGTTAAGGCCCGCAGATTGGCTGCGGGTCTTTTTTTGTTGTCCGAAAAATGAATTTTTGTGATACAATACTAAATACCTACAAAATGGAGATGATTCTGTCGATGAATAGGAATATAAGCCTTTATGATTGGATGGGCGGAGCTGAGACTTTGAGACTAATTGTCGAGTCGTTCTATCCTAAGGTACAGGCGAATCCGTTGTTGGGGCCGCTTTTTCCGGCTGATATTGAACCTGTTATGGAAAAACAATATATGTTTTTGACCCAATTTTTTGGAGGACCTTCCCTGTATTCGGACGCCTACGGCCATCCGATGATGCGAGCGCGCCATCTTCCCTTTCCCGTTACGCCTGAGCGGGCGGATGCTTGGCTGGGCTGTATGCGAGAAGCGCTGCAGGAAATCGGAATCGAGGGAGAGCTTCAGCAGGCCATAATCGTACGTTTAACCGGACCTGCGCATCATTTTGTGAATACACCTGAAGAGGAGACGTGACCGCAATGGAGCCGCTCTACCAGACCAAGATAAATTGCATTTGCTGCGAATCCGCTTATATGACGTCAAGAGTCAGACCCAGCTTTAAAAAAGCGATTAAATCGGATACTGATTTTTGCGGCTATTATAAAGCGGAGGTAAACCCTGATTATTATGTAGTCAGAGTTTGTCCGGTTTGCGGCTATGCATCCACAGAGAATGGTCTGGAACGGCTAAGCGACCGCCAGAAGCAGCAGTATGCCGAGTTTTTGGGATATCGCTGGCAGACGCAAGAATATGGCGGTGAGCGGAATTTAAATCAGGCGATGCGGACGTACAAGCTGGCGCTGCTCTCGGCGCAAGCCGTAGGAGAGAAGGATCGGGTAATAGCCGGCATTTTGCACCACATTGCGTGGCTGTACCGTTACGAAGAGAATTGGCAGGAAGAGAGACGTTTTCTTCGCTTTGCTCTGCAAGCGTACATTCGTGTTTATGAAACGGAAGGAAGCGCGCTTAACAATGCGAAACTGATGTTTCTGATCGGCGAGCTGTACAGAAGAACCGGCGAAGCGGCCGATGCGGTGCGCTGGTTCTCCCGCGTCGTAAACGACAAGCGGATCGTCGATGCCGCGATGATTCGCGCTTCCCGCGAGCAATGGCAGCTTATACGCGAAGAGATGGAGCTGAAGCGTCAGAGCGCTCCAGGCGATGATGCCATCCTTGCGGAAGTGATGGCTGAACAGGAGAACAGCATTTCGACCTCCGCATAGGCATCTGCTGTTAACGCAGCACTTGATCGGTCAATAAATAGTCGTTATCGGCATCCAGCAGCGTCACTTTATTGTAGCAGCATGGAAAGACGAGCAGCCGTTTCATGCCATCCCTGATGTCTTGCAGCTCTTTGGGACGGACAGGCAGCAGGACATTATCGGTTTTGCAAAACGGACAGGTCGGGGCGTAAAGATCGCCCATAATAATATCATAGGGCCAGCTTTTCTCGAACGGGATCATGATGACGGATCGCTTTCGGACGAAGGCTGGCTTTCATTTTTGGCTAGCTCGGCCAGCTTCTGCAGCAGGATGTGGCGCGGCATATGCATAAGGTGCTCAATCGGCACGCCAAGCTGCTTCGATAGTTTGACGGCGGTATCCGCCGAGATTTGCAACGGTTGGGACATGGTGTTATTCCTCCAATCTGGATATAATTAAGTTATACACCGCCGGGAAGGTTTGCGCAAATGAAAACGCGGAAGCCTCCCGGCTTTTTTACATAATGACGTAACCCAATTTGACGCATATACCCGCTGACGCCGCCATGTAGCGGCTTAAGCCGTCTATGCCGTCTGTCACGGAAAGGGAGAGATGAAATGAGCAACAAGCTGCCGCAAACCTGGGATTTGGAGGTTTTCTACAAGGGAGGATCGGGCTCGGCTGAATTCGGAAACGAGTTGCAAGGGATAGAGCGGGATATCAGCCTGCTGGCGGGGGGACTTGGCGCTGCGATGGCCGCTGCAGAGCTTGTCGAGGCCGCTGCGCTGCTGCAAAGCATTTTGCTCAGACTTCGCCAATCGGAGGCTTTTGTATCCTGCCTTCTCGCCCAAAATATGAAGGATGTCGCCGCTATCGGGCTTAACGACAAAGTAAAAACGCTCGCCGCCAAATTTATCGGAGCAACGACGCGATTTGACAACGCGCTTAGAGCGATTGATGACACTAGCTGGGAAGAACGGTTGAAGGAAAAATCGCTAGCCGAGGTTGCGTTCAGCTTGACAGAACGGCGTGAGCTGGCAAGAAGGAAGCTTGCTCCAGAGCTGGAGGAGCTTGCAGCCGACTTGGCTATCGACGGCTATCACGGCTGGGGCGATTTCTATAACGTCATCGTCTCCGGGGCAAAATTCAAAACGGTGGACGGCGAAGGAAAGGAAGCTGTTTTGTCCGCCGGGCAAATGCACAACCGACTGTCTGACGGCGATCGCGCGGCTCGTACGGAAGCGTTTGCCGAGTGGGAGCGGGTATGGGGCGAGCAGGCCGAGCTATGCGCCGAGACGTTAAATCGAATCGCCGGGTTTCGGCTAAAGCTGTATGACAAGCGCGGCTGGTCTTCGGTGCTGCAAGAGCCGCTGCATATGAACCGGATGAGCGACAAAACGCTGCAGGCGATGTGGACCGCGATAGAGGAAAGCAAGCCGGTGCTTGTACGCTACCTGGAAAGAAAAGCGAAGCTGCTGGGAGTGGACAAGCTGGACTGGCATGATGTGGAGGCGCCCATCGGCTCTGCGACGCGAACGATTTCCTACGATGAGGCTGCAGAGCTGATTGTCGATCAATTCCGCACCTTCAGCCCTGCGCTGGCGGACTTTTCCCGCCAGGCGTTCCAGGATGGCTGGATTGAGGCCGAGGACCGGGCTGGCAAACGGCCTGGCGGCTTTTGCACGGCATTTCCGAAAAGCGGGCAAACGCGTATTTTTATGACGTATTCAGGAACCGCGTCGAACGTGTCTACCCTTGCTCATGAGCTGGGCCATGCCTATCATCAGCATATCATGAATGATCTGCCTGCGCTGTCCCAGGAATACGCCATGAATGTGGCGGAGACCGCGTCTACCTTCGCGGAGTTAATCGTATCCGATTGCGCACTCAAAACTGCGACTCAAGAGGAAGAAAAACTGGGGCTGCTTGAGGATAAAATTCAGCGATCGGTCGCCTTCTTTATGAATATACATGCGCGCTTTTTGTTCGAAACCAGATTTTACGAGCTGCGCCGCGCAGGTCTTGTTTCAGCGGAAGAGCTGGGCAAGCTCATGGAGAGCGCGCAGCGCGAAGCTTACTGCGATATGCTAGGTGAGGCGCACCCTCATTTTTGGGCGTCAAAGCTCCATTTCTATTTGACGGACGTCCCTTTTTATAATTTTCCTTATACATTCGGCTATTTGTTCAGCGCGGGCATCTATGCCAGAGCGTTGCAGGAAGGAGAGGCGTTTCGGGAACGCTACGATGCGCTGCTGCGCGATACGGGCCGGATGAACGTTGAGCAGCTTGCCGAGAAGCATCTGGGCGTAAACGTCGAAGAAGTCGATTTTTGGCGCGAGGCGGTTGGCTTGACGGCATTGGACGTAGAGCAGTTTATGGCTATGACGGAAGCTTCCAGTCATTAAGGGAGCTGGCTCCTTGATTCGGATCGGACAAAACTTCAACAAGCGAGCTTCTATTCGATTTCAGTTGAAGGGATAAATGTCGCAATATATGATTATATATGTCGTTATTGTGACCAATATAACGTCATATTGTATATTCAACTTGAATGTGTTACATTAATTGAGGGTTATTGACATTATATATGTCATTGTGTCTCATATTTAGAGGAGGGGACGAAAATTCAACTTTCGTCACGTCAGTTGGAGCTTTTAGAGCTTGTCAAGCGCCATGCGCCGGTTACCGGTGAGCAATTGGCGGAATATTTGGGGGTCAGCAGGCCGACGCTGCGCTCCGATTTGTCTTTGCTTGTCATGCTTGGCATGCTGGATGCAAAGCCCAAGGTTGGATATTTCCTTGGAAATACATACAGAGGCAGCAGCGAGCCCATGCAGCAATTTCAAGCGCTTAAAGTCAGAGAGGTGCAAGGGGTGCCTGTTAATGTGCCGGATTCATTGTCTGTACACGATGCGGTTATTACGCTGTTTACCGAGAATGCGGACACGTTGCTTGTCGTCAATGAGCAGAAGCGGTTTGTCGGCATTGTGACTCCCAAGGATTTGCTCAAAATTACACTTGGCAATGCCGGCGCTTCAACCATTCCTGTCAGCATGGTAATGACACGTTATCCGAATATTGTGACTCTGTTTCCCGATGATTCCGTGCTAGACGCCATTCGCAAAATGTCGCAGCATCAAGTGGATTGTTTGCCTGTCGTCATGCCGCGATCGGAGCATGCTTCGGACGGAGAGCTTAGCGGGTGGGTGTCAAAATCGAATATTATACGCCTGATAGCGGATATTGCTGTGGACAGGGAAGTGGGGGAGCCGGAGCTATGAAGGAGCAAACGATCTATGTGTGCTCAGACGCAGTGGGAGAAACCGCCGAAGCTGTGGCCAAGGCGACATTAAGACAATTTTCATCCGAGCATGTCAAAATCAAACGTTACGGACATATCAAGTCTGAGGACGAAATTGTGAAAATTGTTGCCGAGGCGTTTAGAACAGGCGGCTTTGTCAGTTATACGCTCGTGCAGCCGGAGCTGCGCGAACTGATGAAGGAGGAGGCGCTGCGCTGCGGCGTCCGCGCGGTTGATGTCATGGGACCGATGATGCAGGCGTATATCGACACGTTTGGGAGCTTTCCGCGGCGCGAGCCGGGCTTGCTGCATTCCATCGACGAGAATTATCACAAACGGATTGAAGCTATTGAATTTGCCGTTAAATATGATGACGGCAAGGATGCGAGGGGCTTTGCCCAAGCGCAGGTCGTGCTGGTCGGCGTCAGTCGCACGTCCAAAACGCCGCTGAGCATTTTTTTAGCGCACAAAGGGATTAAAACCGCCAATTTGCCGTTAATGCCCGAGGTCAACCCGCCGGAGGAATTAAAGGCAATTCCCGGCAGGCTGTTGGTCGGATTGACGATGCAGCCGGATTATTTGCTCGAAATTAGAACCGAGAGGCTAAAAACGCTCGGCTTGCCGGCTTCGGCTCAATATGCTTCTCCCGAGCGTATTCGCGAGGAGCTGGATTATGCGGAAAAGGTGATGAAATCGCTCGATTGCCAAATGATTGATGTGTCGAATCGGGCGATTGAGGAGACGGCTGGCATCATCATGGAATGGCTTGGCAAATAATTGGCTATACCGTTTAATACAAGGGGGAATCTGAATGGATCGAACGTTTGTAATGGTGAAGCCCGATGGTTATGCCCGGGGACTCGTAGGGAAAATTGTAACGCGTTTTGAGGAAAAAGGATTTAGGCTGGTGGAAGCAAGGGTTATGCAGCTGACAAGAGAGCATGCCGGACATCACTACGAGCATTTGCGGTCCAAGCCGTTTTTTGAGGAATTGGTCGATTTTATTGTGTCGGGTCCCGTATTTGCAATGATTTGGGAAGGCAAAGATGCGATTAAAAATGCCAGAGCGATCATTGGAGCGACTAACCCAGCGGAAGCGGCTGCAGGGACAATACGCGGCGATTTCGGTATGGATGTTGCCAGCAACATCGTTCACGGCTCTGACTCCGACGAAAGTGCGGAAAGAGAAATCAAGCTGTTTTTTCACTAATGGATTTCCACTAAAGGATAGCTGAAGCTGCCGGCATTGAAAAAATTCGTCAGTTGACGAATCGGCGGTCTATATGGTAAATTTTATAAAACACATATGAACGAACACGGAAGCACCGTATAAGGCCGCACTCAGCTGCGCCTTCTACGGTGCTTTTTTGCGTTGTTCAGGAAAGGAGTGGTGTCGGATTGCCTAAATGTCAGCTTGCGATTGTTGTAAGGGAGCAGGACTATATGAAGCGATTAGCCGATTATGTGCGCAACAGTCCCTATGCAGAGCAGTGGCAGATTGTCGCCTTTTCATCGTCAGCCGCTTGCGTCCGCTATGTCGATGAAGGCTATCGCCTGGATATGATAGCCGGCCAGCCTTCCTTGCTTGCCGAAATGTCAGAGCACGCCGCTCTGCGGACCATACCTTGCGTGGCCCTTGTTATGAATCCGGGTCAATCCGGCGAGGAAATGGAGCTGCGCCAGTATCAACCGCTGCCAGAGCTTCTGCAGCGGCTCAGCGACTTCTATAAGCGCAGTCAGTTACATATGGTCAAAGCCGTATCCCGAGAGGAAAGCAGCAAAGCGGTCGCCGTGTATTCAACGGCTGGGGGAGCTGGGAAAACATCGTTGGCGCTCCATCTCGCTCAGGCAGCCGGGGCGCGAGGACTCCAGGTTTTTTATTTGAATCTGGAACTATGGAATGCTTCTGCGGACTGGCTGGGCACAGCTGAAGGAGAGGCGGCCTCGTCCGCAGCAGGCTTGTCCGACATGCTGTACAGGTTAAAAACGGAGCCGGACCAGGCTCCTGTCTGGCTAAGCGAGCATCGTGGAAGACATCCGCTGCTGAAGGGCGATTTTTTGGCGCCGGCAGCGAATGCCGAGGATCGTCTGACGCTTGGCTGCGAAGATGGAGGCGCCCTGCTGGACGCCGTCAAACGCTGCGGCTTGTACGATTTAATCGTCATCGACATGGACGCTTCGCTCGGCGATTTGGAGACAGGCATTTTTGACGAGGTGGAGCATGTGCTTTGGGTAGTGGATGAAAGGGCAGACAACGAAGGCAAGCGGCAGTTGAAGCTGCAATATGGAAGACAACGATGGGGGGAACGCTTTGAGCGGCTAAGCCGCAAATTTTTGTACATCCGCAATCGATCGTTGGCGGGATCAGCCGTACACGATCAAGAGCGGCGCTGGGCATCCGTTCATTTGCCGGAGGCAGCGGAATGGAGAGAGCTGGCGAAGCCGCGGCTGCTATCCTCTCCCGCCTATCGGGCAGCTGTCGACAAGCTGTTCCTTAGCTTGTACGGGGAAGGGGAGTACAGTCGTGCCAACGGATGAGGACGTTCGGCAATTGCGGGAGGCGATCCGGGCCAAGCTGGATTTCAACGGTACGCCGTCCGATGACAAGCTGGTTCACATGGTCGAAGAGACAGTGTTTGAATGGTCGGACCGGCATCCCCTAACGGCTGCGGAAAAGGTCAAGCTCGTTAGAAGGTTGTTTCATTCGTTTCGTGGTCTGGATATTCTTCAGCCATTGATGGAGGACGATTCCATTACCGAAATTATGATTAATCATCATGCCGAAATATTCGTGGAGCGGCAAGGGGCGATGAGCCTTCTGCCATTCACGTTCGAAAGCAGGGAACGGCTTGAAGACTTGATTCAAACCGTCGTTGCCGGCGTCAATCGCGTAGTCAACGAGTCCTCGCCCATTGTAGACGCCAGACTCCGGGACGGCTCGCGCGTCCATGTGGTATTGCCGCCTGTAGCCTTGAGAGGTCCTTGTATGACAATTAGAAAGTTCCCGAGCAAGCCGCTTACGATGGACGAGCTTGTCGGGCTTGGCGCATTGACTTCGGAGGCTTCCCAGTTTCTGCGGCATGTGGTGGCGGCGCAATACAACGTATTTGTCAGCGGAGGCACCGGCACGGGGAAAACGACCTTTCTCAACGCCTTGTCCCAGTTTGTTCCGCCGGATGAACGAGTTGTGACAATCGAGGATTCGGCTGAGCTCCAAATCCGCTCCGTTCCGAACATGGTCTCATTGGAGACGCGCAATCCGAATACGGAGGGGAAAGGGGAAATTGCCATTCGGGATTTAATTCGGGCATCCCTGCGCATGCGGCCGAATCGAATTATTGTCGGAGAAGTGCGCGGAGCAGAGGCGCTTGACATGCTCCAGGCGCTCAATACCGGCCATTCCGGCATGAGCACGGGGCATAGCAATGGCGCGAAGGATATGCTTTCGCGGCTTGAGGCTATGGCAATAAGCGCAGTAGAATTGCCGATTCCGGTTATTAGGCAGCAGATTGCTTCCGCTTTGCATATTCTTGTTCACTTGTCCAGACTTCGTGATCGTACGCGCAAGGTAACGGAAATTTGTGAAATCACCGGAATAGAGGGCGGAGAAATAAAGCTCAATCCTTTGTTTGTTTTTGAGGAAACAGGAGAGCAGGAGGGCAGAGTCATTGGCGGCTTGCGTCGAACGGGGCGCGCGCTTGTGAACACGGACAAGCTTGCGGTGGCGGGGATTTGGAAGAAAGGAGCAATGGCCGATGGACGTTCGGGCGCTCAGCAAGCGTGGTCCGGTTAGGAGGGGAGCGGGCTTGCGCAGAACGATGGAATGGTGCGGCTGGGACAGCAAGGATATAAGGATGCGGTCTTTAGCCGGCAATGCCTTGCCGGACTACAGTCATTACCCGTTAACGAGAGGACAATATGCAGCAATTGCGGCAGTAGGCGGTTTATGTTTTTTTACGGCGGCCTATCTGTTCTACCATTCCATCGTCGTGGCTTGCATGGCTTCATGTCTGGGCCTTGCGGTTCCGCGATTTCGCAAACGGACGTTAATCGCACGACGAAAGCAGAGATTGAAGCTGCAATTCAAGGAAGCGCTTTTCTCGCTTATCTCATCCTTGGCGGCCGGCCGTTCCATTGAAAATGCGTTTTTGGCGGCGCAGGAGGATTTGCATTTGCTGTATCCCGATGCCCGGACGGAACTGCTGCAGGAATTTCAAATTATCCGATTTCGTCTGGAGCATGCCGAGCCGCTGGAATCCGCATTGCGCAATATGGCTGATCGCGCGCATATCGAGGAAATTGCGCAGTTTGTGGATGTTCTGTCCGCTTGCAAGCGATCCGGCGGGGATTTGGTTGAGGTGATGAAGCGCACTTCGTCAATCATCTGCGAGAAGCTGGAAACCGATCAGGAGATAGCGGTGCTGCTTGCGCAAAAAAAATTGGAGGGTCAGATTATGATGGCCGTTCCCTTTGTTTTTCTCGCTTTTCTGGGTTTGGCGGCTCCCGACTACATGTCTTCCTTGTACAACGGACTAGGCTATGTATTGCTGACAGCCGGATTGCTTGTGCTGCTGGCGCTTTTTTTTATCATGAACAAAATATTGCATATTCGCATGTGAGGCGGTGTGAGCATGTTTGAAATCGCAATGACCGGCACGCTGCTTGCTGTATGGCTAGTTGCAGCCGGCAATGAAGGAATACGCGCCATAATCCTAATCCTTCGCCCCGGAATGAACCGAATAGCCGGAGGGGAGGCAGTCCGGCTCCAATCGCTTTTTTTGGAGGCCCCCTTTACCGCTATGTTGCAAAGATTGAAGCTTTTCGAGCATTTTCAATTGGCATTTGGCGCATATCATATAAAGCTTGTCGCGTTAAAGGGAGCGTCGTGGAGTCTCGAACGGACGAAAGCGGAGGTTGGGGCGGGAATCGGATTAGGATACGCGGTGCTTACGGGCAGCGCAGCATTAGGAGCGTTTGCGGAAGAGCGGCTGTTGCTTGTCATGGGGATCGTTGTGGGGGCAATATTGGCCGTGCGTCCGTTTGCGGAGGCAAGCCGCGGAATCGAGGAGCGCAAGCAGATGATCGTAATGGAGCTTCCCCACATGCTGAGCCGGCTCATGCTGCTGGTCGGAGCGGGGGAGACGGTGCAGCAGGCCGCAGCCCGCTGCCTGGAGGGAGCCGAGCGGCTTCAGCATCCGCTGTACAAGGAATGGAGTGATGCGTCGGCGCTTATGAGCAACGGGCAGTCGTTCGGCGCTGCGATGGAACGGTTTAACCGCCGTTGCGCCGTGCAGGAGGTATCCGTTTTTACGACGGTCGTCCTGCTGAATTATCGGAGAGGGGGCGAGCAATTTGTATTGGCGCTGCGCGAATTATCCTATTCCCTTTGGGAGAAACGCAAAGCGATTGCCAGAATCCGGGGAGAACAGGCGTCAGCGAAGCTGGTGTTTCCGCTAGTCGGCATCCTGCTTGTCATGATGGTGCTCGTTGGAGCGCCGGCCGTATTGATGATGGGTTAGTTAATCATTTTGCGCATTTGCGAGAAAGGAATGATGATTGATGAAAGAAGCCTTACAAACGATGCAAGCCTTCTGGGAGGAAGAGGAGGGGCTCGGAACGCTGGAAATTATTTTAATCATCGCGGTCGTGATCATTATAGCTTTGCTGTTCAAGGACTGGATTATTGAACTGATCGAGAGGCTTATGGGGAAAGCGGATGACGAAGCGGATAAAATATTCGGATAGCTCAGAGGGAAAGCGGCGATCGCACACCTGGAAGGACAGTCGGCGAAGGAGCACGTTGGACCTAAATCGATTGCTCGCACAGGAGCAAGGCAGCTTTTCCTTGGAATCCGCTCTCGTGTTTCCTTTGCTCCTCGCCATGATCCTGCTCTACATGCTGTTTGGAATGTATATGTATCAGAAGGTTGTTTTGTATTTTTCGGCATCCTCCCTTGCGGAGCGTACGGCGTTTGCCTGGGATAACAGCAGTCGTGATCCGCGAACAGGCATGCTCGGAGCAGCAAGCTATGACGGACTGTACTGGCGAATGGGAGAAAACGGCATGCTGGACAGCGTGTTCGGTTTGCAGGAGGAGGAAATGACGGCCACTGTTTTTTTGCCGGCTGCGGCGGGGCAACAGGAAAATTCCGGGCAGGAGCTTGCCGAGTATAAGCTTCTGAAAGCTTCGGAGCGTATGCTTTCCGGTGTAGCAGGCCTATCGGGACAGGCAGGCTATCAAAACAAGCTGATGATTCGCTCGGTGGAGGTTAAGCTCAAACGTCCGCTTTCCTCCAATTGGGGCGGCAAAAGCCGCGAGCCTAAGACAGCTGCTAGGGCGGCAGTTGTGGAGCCGGTTGAATTCATCCGCAGCGTTGATTTGGCGCGGTACTATGTGTCTCGCTTTTCAAGCGGGGGAGCGGCAGCGAGCAACAAGTCAAAAGCGCAGGCCGGAGAGGTGCTCGCGCCATACAAAGGCGGAAGGGGTTATAACGCTTGAACGATGAGGGATGCAGGAGGATGACAACCAAAAGCTTTCGGAGGCTGGCGATTAACGAGTATGGCGCAGTAACGGTATTTGCGGCTGTCGTACTTTCGTCGTTGCTGTTGTTCTTCGCTATATTGATCGACTACGCTCGGATAGCGGTTTTTCATAAGCTTGGCGAATCGGCGACGAGGGCCGGCATTCGTTCGGCGCTTTCGGCCTACGATGCTTTCCTTTATACCCATTACGGATTGTTCGGCCGAGGAGGGACGGACGGAGAACAGTTGTTCAAGGAAGTGGTGGAGAAAAATGCGGCGGGCTCATACAGCTCTATTATGGAACAAAGCAATGGAATGAAGCTGGTGCGAATGGAGCTGGAGCAGGCCACGCTCAACAGCTCAGCTTTTCTGGGCAGCCATTCCGTGTTCAAACGGCAAGTGCTTGAAGAGATGAAATATAAGGCGCCGGTCGACTTCACACTGGATATCGTTTCCAAATTTGTGCCGATTGCCGGCGCTATGGGGGAAGCTGCAGCGACAATCGATTTGCTGGAAAAGCTGCGCCAGCTCTATGAACGCCGCGAGGCGCATTTAACTGCCGCCCTTGAATTGCAGGAGAAGGCGGCGGGAGCCGCTGCGGCGAGCGGGCTTGACGCTGCAATACCGGGAAGAAGCGCCGCGCAAGCGAATAGCGGACATACGGCGCTGGCCGTAGCCGCCGAATCAGCTGCGTATGCAGACCTCGTGGCGAGGCCGGCGGAGGACAACCAGGGTTCGGTTGAGCATTCGTCCGAAGCATCGGCTTATGAGGAAAAAGCGAGAGCAGTAGCGGCGGAAGTTCGGAGGCTGGCTTCTGAGCTGCAAGCACGTCATGAGCCATTGCTGCAACAGTCGCTTCGCGAGCTTGAAGCGGCGAATTCGCTTAATGAGCAGATGAAGGGTGTCCTTCGGGCCGCCGAGGCTTCTGCAAGAGCGGGAGGCTACGCGGAAGTCGAGCGCAGCAGAACGATGCAGGAGGCTGGCGATGTCTCTTCGCCTCATGCAAGCGAAGAAATCGAGAAGCTTCGTCAATCGGCCGATGCCATGCTTCGGGAGCAAAGCTGGTTTGCTGCATACAGACAGGAGCTTGGGGAGCAGGGAAGCCGATTGGCCGCAATTCATTCTGCTGCGGGCAGCTTCCAATCCGCCAGTCTTGCTTTGCTTGCAGCGCCGGGGAGCAGCAGTGCCCAGTTGCAGCTGACAGATGCCGCATTTCATCTGCGCGCCGTTTATCTGACGTATGAGGACATGTATGGAAAGCCTGGCAAAGTGCTTGAGAGCCGAAGGCAATCGATTGAGCAGGGGGACCTGCAAGCCAGGATAAGCGAACAGAAGAGTAGAGCGGACAATCGCTGGAGCCAAGCCCGCAATCTGTTAAACGGGTTTGGAGCGCTGCCTCGGGAAGAGGAGCACCAACGGCAATTTGCCCAGGCAAAAGAGCAATTGGAGCAAAATTTGCGATTTAATCAGGCGCAGGAGGAGGCGGAAGATTCGGCATATATCGTGCAAACAGGCGATGCGCATACCGCTGCCGCTTCTGCTGCTATGCAATCGGACAGCTTGTTCGGCGGCATGGCCGATATGCTCACTCGAGCGCGCGACTCGGTATACACCGCAGAATATGCTGCGGCGCGTTTCCCTTATTTTGCGCCGCAGCAGCTCAGCGAATTGTTTCTGGGGGGAGAGATTAGCGAGCTGTCGCATGCGCTGTCTTTTCAGAACCAAGAGCTGGAATATGTGCTATACGGGCTACATGATCCTGTGGGCAACTTGGCAGCCGCTTACGGACAGCTGTTTGCGGTCAGGCTTGCCATACGCACGATGGAAGGATTAATCGAGAGCAGATCCCTAGGGCACCCGCTTGTTGTTTTAACGGCGGCGCTTGTATACGGATTGGAAAAAACGATGGAGGATATGCTAGCATTCGCCGAGCGAGGAGCCGCGCCGCTGTCCAAGTACGTAAGCGTTGAGCTTGCCTATGTCGATTATATGCGCTTGTTCCTGCTTGCCAATCCGGTGAAGGAAAGCAATAGGCTTGCCAGGATGATAGCCGTCATCGAGCAGAACAGCGGCGCCAGGCTTGCAGAGGTGCCAAGCGGGATTACAGGGGAGTCGCGGTTGTCTATGAAGCTGTGGTTTGTGCCCGGACTGACTGGTTTGCTGGGACGTCTGGGAATATTGGAGGGAAAGGTTGTTGGCAGCCGTTATGAAGCTGTTCAAACGCTCGGTTCGTCCTATTAGCTGCGAACGGGGCTCTATCGTTTTGGAGGCGGCGCTCGTCATGCCCGTCATTATGCTTGCCATGTTTGCCTTCATCATTATGCTCCGGCTGTGCGCGGTTCAAATGGCGCTGCATTCCGCCGCGTCACAGGCAGCAGCCCAAATCGGAACCCACATATATCCCGTTGAACTGGCGTGGTCGCAAGCGCAGGCTGCGACAGCCAGCGCGCTGCCGGAAGCTCCCGGCATAACGCTTGCTCCTTGGAGCGAAGCTGCGGCGGAAGCTGCGCAATGGCTGCCCGATCCGATTGGCGAGCTGGCATCGTCCGCGCTGAGGGGCGACTGGCAGCCGTTGCAGACAGCTGCGGCAACGGAGGCCGGGCGTGCGTTCGTAGAGCCGCTTTTGCGGAAATTCGCCGATCAGGCGCTGTTGTCGCCGGAACGGGTACGCTTGAGCGGGTTGAGGCTTCCGGATCTGGACAAGGGCAGCGAGCCGCTGATCGCTATTTCGGCGCAATACGAGTTTCCGTTGAAGATGCCTTTTACGGGCAAAAAGATCGTGCTTGAGGAGCATGCGCTAGAGCGGGTATGGATTAGCGACGCTGCGCCCGCCCAGTATGGTTCAGAGAACGGCGCACAGGGAGAGCTTATCCCGCTGCAGATTGTCTCAATCGAGCCTAAGCCGCTTCGCCCCGGAAGGAAGGCGACGGTCATCGTGCGGACAGCGCCGGGCGCATCGATTACGTTAAGCGTTGCCTATAAAAGCGGGGCCAGCGTAGCGAAGCATCTGGGAGCGGCAATGGCCGACGCAGACGGTTATACGGCTTGGACGTGGCATGTATCCGGCAATACGACACCGGGTATTTGGCAGTTGACTGTGAAGGAAACAGCCAACGCTTCGAACGCCGTTTCGATGCATTTTCAGGTAGAACGAGCGGGAGCGGCATCCGAATAAACGTTGATAGGGAGGAGAAGACAATGGGGATTGTGGTAACTGTAGCGGTTGCAACACTGCTTCTGTGCGCATTGGCTACCGATATGTATAAACAAACCATACCCAACCGCCTGACGCTGTCCTTTTTTTGTACGGCTGTGCTCTATCACCTGGCTGCGCATAGCTTTGCCGGAGTGACCGCAGCCTTGGCGGGGGCTGCCGCCGGATTCGGGCCGTTGTTATTGATATACCTGTGCAAAGGAATTGGCGCGGGAGACGTGAAGCTGTTTGCAGCGATTGGCGCCTGGGTGGGCGTATGGCCTGTGCTTAATCTGACGTTTTATGCGATTTTGTATGCGGGTGGGATCGGAGCCTGTCTGCTCCTTGTGAATCGTTCTTTTGGCAAAAAGGTCGCGTCCGGATTACACGCCATGCGGTTATCCGGAGGCGGGGAGCGAAAGCGGCAATGGCTGCGCTGGGCGGAATCGGGACAGAAGTTCCCTTTCATGCTTGCGGTAGCGCCTGCTGCGACAACGGTGTGGATCATTTTTTATTAAAAATATGCATGATGTAGCCGCATAATTGGCTTCTGTTAGCTCATGAAAGGGAGCAAGCGCTGCGCTGCTTGGCGTGAGCGTTAACACATGGGGACGGGGGAGGTATCGGTGAATGACTTCATTTCGAATTGATTTTGCGATGAATCGCGGCCATGAAATGCTGTTGGATCGCGAAGCGGGCATCGGTCGGGCTGAGCTTGATGATATTGAGCTTCATATGCTGCAAAGTCAGCGTATCCCTTTTGTACTGCCGATGGACTGGCTGGAGCTGGATGGCAGGGTCACTTTTCGCTACAGGCTTGATGGCTATAAAATGATTCGCCACAGACTTCAAATGCAGCCGCTTACCATGAACCAGTTTTACGCGATTTTGCTTGGCGTTGCAGATGCGCTCGACGAATGCCGCAATTACATGCTTAGACCGGAAAATTTTTTGCTGGATGAACAATTTGTTTTTAGCGGCGACAGGCTGCATGATATCCGTCTCGCTTATGTGCCAATGAAGGGAAAGGATTGGACTGCCGCACCCGCTGCTGAAGGCATGCTAATGCTCATTATTAAGCTTACCGCTCATGTAGATCAGCTTGACGGTAACGGCTTGCAGAGAGTGCTGCAGCATGCCGACGCAGCAAAATGGTCACTGTCCGAGCTGAAATCGCTGCTTCTGGAGCTGATCGGGGACGAAGGGAGTGCTCGGCCGAAGGAGCGTTTGCAGCTGCCGAAGGAAGAAGTGAATGCTCAGCCCCATCCGGCACCGCCAGAGTCTAGTTCGCAATCACAGCCGAAGGCGAGGGTTTCGTCCTGGTCAACGACTGGGGCCGGCGATGCTGGCGCGGGTAAGCTGCCCAACGCTCAACCTTTTTATGCCCTGCCATCCGATGCAGGCCGATCAGGCGGCGGTGATTGGGCGGGAATGAACGACGGGGATGCATATGCGGAGATTGAGGATGAAGAGGAGGCAGATTCCCGCAACGGGTCTCGCCGTTCAAGAAGCAAATGGCTGTTTGGCGCAGCTTATACCATTATCGTAGCGACCGTATGGCGCTTTATCTATTTTAATGCGAAGAACGGCCAAAGCTTGCTTATGTGCGCGGGCATTACTCTGTTGCTTGGAGCTTTTCTGCTGGCAATAGGGTTTAAGAGGGAAAAAGAGCAGGAGGTCTGGAGAGAGTTAGACGATACGGATGAGGGGGATTTCGATGCGTCAGTTGCGGATGCTGAATCTGTACTTCGCAGTCGGCAGGCCGCGTTCCAGGCGGAGCGCCTCGATAGTTATGCTTCTCCTGCTGCGCAGCGTGTAGTTGAGCCGACTGCCTTGCTAGGGTCTGAGCGGGTGGAGAGAGGCGCAGCCGAACCGCGGGTATGGCTCGAAAGGAGCTGGGAGGGAGAACAGACCAGAATCGAATTGCAGGATCGGAATTTTGTCATTGGACGTACGGGAGAGCAGCTTGATTACGAGGATGAAACGTCAAAGGTATCGAGAATTCATTTGGAAATTGCGTACTCAAAAGGAGAACGGCTGGCGAAGGATGTAGGGTCAAGAAACGGAAGCCTGCTAAATGGACAAGCGATGATCGCATATAAGGCTTACAAGCTGGCGATTGGCGATATTATTCATTTGGCTGGAGCCGACGGTCCTGCTTATGAGCTTAAATCGGGATAGAGGCTTATCATGCCATGCGCTTAGCTTGCAAACATGTCTCGGGCTAAGCGCATGACGGTAAGCAGATAAACAGTGCGTCCGCTGTCCGATAAGGGACAGGCTGTTTGCACAAGTTCTTGTGTTGTTCCTTCAGTTGTTTGGCTTCAGTGGTTTTGTTTGCCCACGAGCTGCTCCATCGCCCCGGAAAGCGTACCGTATCGGAAGCGGAAGCCATGTTCGAGCGCTTTGCGCGGAATCGCCCGTTGACCGTCGAGCAGCAGGGTCGACATTTCGCCGAACAAAGTCCGCATAACGAATGCTGGAACAGGGAACCAATGCGGCCTGCCCATCGATTTGCCTATGGCGCGACCGAACTCGTCATTTGTGGCAGGCTCGGGGGAGCAAGCGTTCACTGCGCCCTGTATCTCCTGGTGATCCAGGCAAAACAGGATGAGCGAAACGATATCGTCCAAATGAATCCATGAAAGCCACTGGCCGCCGCTCCCGATGCGTCCGCCTCCGAAGAGACGATAAGGGAGCGCCATTAACGGGAACGCCCCGCCTTTGGCAGCGAGCACGACGCCGACCCGCAGCTTCACGAGCCGTTTGACCGGGATAGCGTCCGCAGCCTTCTCCCACTGCCTGACCACCTCGGATAAAAAATCGGTCACATTCATTGGGCTTCCCTCGTCGAACGGACCTTCGCTTGAGATGCCGTAAGCGGATATGCCCGAGGCGTTAATGACAACCGACGGTTTATGCGGCAGCTTGTTGATCAGCGTCGCAACCTGTTCTGCCGCGGATAAACGCGATTGCAAAACCCGCTGCTTCGCTTCCTTCGTCCAGCGCTGGTTGATGGACTCGCCTGTCAAATTTACGATGGCATCAATGCCATCGAGCAAAACGGGCGTTCGCTCAAGCTCGGACCATGTTGTATAACGGAGCCCCTGCTGTTGCCCTCTTCTCGGCTGGCTGCGGGATATGATCCACACATCGTCGCCTCTCCTCAATAGAGCGTCAGACAGGGCCCTGCCGATAAATCCCGTGCCACCTGCTATCGCTACCCGCATCGCGTTACGCCCCTTTAACTCCTTAATTAATCTCTTCTATGGAGACAAGCCACTGCTGCTTCAAGTTTGCTTCTCCCTCGACCGCTTTTTCCTTATATTCAAATTTAACTTTGGCGTCTTCGTTTATGCTGTTGATCAGCTCTGTCTGCTCCTCCGTATATTGAACCGGAAGCGGACCGTCGGCCGTCTGGATCTCGATTGAATTGGCGTCGGCTATGCCCGTGAAAGTTCCTTCGCCGCTAATCACCGGAGCATCCTCGGGAGCGCCGGTATCATTGGTCTGTCCTCCGTCCGTCTCCTCAGGCTGAGCAGAGGGCTCGGAAGTAGAGACGCCCGGATCAATAACCCCGTTGTTGTCAGGCAGGTCTACCGAGTTGCTTGGGCTTGTCTGATTTTGTCCGTCGTTCACATCATTACCTGCTTCCGTGTCGCCGCCGCATGCGGTTGCGGCCAACATGACGGCTAGAAGGATAGCTCCTGCTGCAGCTGCTTTGGCGCTTTTTTTGCGCTTCGATGAATATAACATTAGAAACACCTCCAGTATGTAATAACGATAAGCGACCGCTTTTGGTTACACTATTTTTTAAACAGGGTTGCCCGTTTTGAAGCAAAATAGCAATAAGCCCAGGCCGCGCCGGCGGCTTGAGCTTATTTGTTAAGCAGATGCTCGTAAGGGGCGTAATCTATTCCCTTGCGGTCAAGAAAATTGACCAGGACACGATAATCCCGTTTCGGCGTGGCGCGTATGTAGCCTTCTATGCAATGCTCGCGTGTAACCGTCGTTGAGCCATGCTCAATGGCAACCTGACCGATCTTGGCGGCAATGGAATGCTTCGCGATATCTCTAAAGGCGGTTGGCACCGGAGATACGAACTCGTCAAGCAGCGCCTTGGCATCGTCTCCCCACATGCTGCGGCTGCGCTCGACCCAGTAGTTCTGCCAGTCAAGCTTGGACTTGCCGTCACGCATCGGAAGCACCTTGAGAAACTTGCGAAACATGAAAAAACCGCCGATCGACATAGCGCCCACCATCACGACCGCCCAAAAAATGATGAAATACATAAACCACTCTGGCGCTTCCTTCATACCCAGCAATCACCTCACGAATGAATTATACCGTATTCCTAGATTTATTTCGACATTCCTTGTAAAATAGGGTTTGATCAGGCGCTAACGGCTTCATGCCAATGCGCAGGTAACGAAAGGGGCATATAAAGATGTTGAAAATAGGTTCCCACGTTTCATTTTCGGACAAAGGGTTGCTCACGGCTACCCAGGAAGCGATCTCTTACGGCTCGGGTACATTTATGATTTACACCGGCGCTCCTCAAAATACGAGAAGAAAGCCGATTGACACGTTATATATTGAGGAAGGCAAACAGCTGATGGAGCAGGCCGGCATTCAGGAAATTGTCGTGCATGCGCCATACATCGTCAATTTGGGCTCTTACAAGCCCGAAACGTTCGAGCTTGGCGTAAGCTTCTTGCAGGAGGAGATTCGCCGCACCGATTACATCGGCGTCCGCAATATCGTACTGCACCCGGGGGCTTATACGGACAAGGATGCCGAATACGGCATCAACCGGATCGCAGAAGGGCTTAATGAGGTGCTCTCGGGCACGAAGGAAACGAATGTTAACATTGCCTTGGAAACGATGGCCGGCAAGGGAACGGAAATTGGACGCAGCTTCGAAGAGCTTGCGGCAATTATCGAAAAGGTACAGGACAACGAGAGGCTGACGGTTTGTATGGACACCTGTCACATGCATGATGCGGGCTACGATTTGCTGGGCGACCTGGATGGCGTCCTAGAACAATTCGATCGCATTGTCGGTCTGGATCGCGTAGCGGTTGTCCACGTCAATGACAGCAAAAATCCGCGAGGCGCCTCGAAGGACCGCCATGCTCCAATCGGCTCCGGCTGGCTTGGCTATGAAGGCATTTCCCGCATCGTGCATCACGAGAAGCTTGCCGGACGGCCGTTCATTCTGGAGACGCCGTGGATCGGAAAGGATGCGAAGACGGTAAGGCCGATGTATGAAGCGGAAATTGCGCTGCTGAGCGGCAACGTTGCGTCGCGCCTTGGAGAGCCTTTCCTCGAAGACGTAGATCGGCTGCACCATTTCTTCGGCAAGCAGGAATTGGATTCGCGCGCATTCGTCCTCTCTTCTTGGGAGCTTCTGAAGGACGCGAAGGCGAAAAAAGCCGATCCGCGCGAGCCGATGGAGCGTTTGTACGATCTTGTAATTTCCGGAGGAGCGCTGTCTGGAGAGCTTACGGAAGAACAGGTCAATCAGCGGATTACCGCTTGGTTCGCCGGCAAGGAGCTGCTGGAGAGAGCCCGGGCTTAAGCGCGTACCGCACATGGACAGCCGCTTATGAACAAACATGGGAATACTTGTCCCGCTGTCCCCATGCTGGCGGCTGTTTGCTATGTTTGCCGATTATGCACATATAAAAATGAATTGCAGGTTGCATTGAAAGGAAGTTTATCCATATGTCATCTAATTCAAGTCTATCTAATCCGACCGGCGCGCCGGAAGGAAAAAGCGGCCGCGCCCGCATGCTGATCGCTTGTCCGGACCGTCCGGGCATCGTTGCGGCCGTATCGCATTTTCTATATGAGCATGGGGCCAATATTGTACAGTCTGACCAGTACACGATGGACCCTGAAGGCGGAATGTTTTTCATTCGCTTCGAGTTTGATCTGAACGATCTGGAGCGCGAGCTGCCGATTCTGGTCGAGGATTTTGCACGGATTTCCGATCGCTTCGACATGAAATGGCACACGTTCCGCGCCAGCCGCAAAAAGCGGATCGCCGTATTTGTCTCCAAGGAGGATCATTGCCTGCTTGAGCTGCTATGGCAATGGAAGGCCGGCGATCTTGATGCCGACATCTCGATGGTCGTCAGCAATCATCCCGATATGCGCGAGCTTGTGGAATCTTTCGGAATTCCTTACCACCATATCCCGTTTACCGCGGCGACCAAAGAGGAAGGGGAGCGCAAGCAGCTTGAGGTTGTGGCGGACAAGGTCGATTTGGTCGTGCTGGCCCGCTATATGCAGATCATAACGCCTAAGTTCATTGAGCAGTTTCCGAACCGGATTATCAATATCCACCATTCCTTCCTGCCCGCTTTTGTCGGAGGAAAGCCTTATGCGCAGGCCTATACGCGCGGCGTAAAAATTATTGGAGCTACAGCCCACTATGTAACCGAGGAGCTTGACGGCGGACCGATTATTGAACAGGACGTCCAGCGTGTCAGCCATCGTGACGAGGTTTCGCATTTGAAACGCATCGGCCGCACGATCGAGCGCGTCGTATTGGCGCGAGCGGTGAAGTGGCATATTGAGGATCGAATTATCGTTCATCAGAACAAAACGGTCGTATTCAACTAAATGCATGATTATGCGTTAATCCGATTATTTTAATGGCAAATGAACGTTTGGAATGATACAATATGCAGAGCTATTACGTTCACCTCTGTCCTGTTAACGCATCGAAGAATGGGGAAGCCGGACAGACGGTTGAAGAAGAGAATTAGGAGGAAACAGGAATGACAGTTACACAAAAATCGGTTGAACAGCTTTCGATCGACACGATCCGTACACTTTCAATCGATGCGATTGAGAAAGCGAAATCCGGCCACCCCGGCATGCCGATGGGCGCTGCACCAATGGGTTATCAGCTTTTTGGCAAGGTGATGAAGCACAATCCGGCTAACCCGACTTGGATTAACCGCGACCGTTTCGTTCTTTCCGCAGGCCACGGCTCCATGCTGCTGTACAGCCTGCTTCATCTGTCGGGATACGATCTTCCGCTCGAGGAATTGAAAAATTTCCGTCAATGGGGCTCGCTGACGCCTGGACACCCAGAATTCGGACATACCGCTGGCGTAGACGCAACGACCGGTCCGCTTGGACAAGGCATTGCGATGGCTGTAGGCATGGCGATGGCGGAAGCTCAGCTTGGCGCTACCTATAACAAAGAAGGCCATGATGTCATTAACCATTTCACATACTCCATTTGCGGCGACGGCGACTTGATGGAAGGGATTTCCCACGAAGCGGCTTCCCTTGCAGGTCACCTTGGACTTGGCAAGCTGGTTGTTTTATACGATTCGAACGACATCTCTCTTGACGGCGAGCTGAGCCTGTCGTATTCCGAAACGGTGCAAAAACGTTTTGAAGGCTACGGCTGGCAAGTGCTTCGCGTTGAAGACGGCAACGATCTCGATGCGCTGTCCAAAGCGATTGTCGAAGCGCAAGGCGAGCTTTCCAAGCCGACACTTGTGGAGGTCAAAACGGTTATCGGCTACGGCAGCCCGAATAAAGGCGGCAAAGGCGGACATGCAGGCCCACACGGCTCCCCGCTCGGCGCTGAAGAAACCAAATTGACCAAACAGGCTTACGGCTGGTCCGAAGAGCTTCAATTCCACGTTCCTGACGAGGTTCGCGCTCATTTTGCGGATGTGAAAAAAGCTGGCGAAGAGGCGAACGCAGCATGGGATGCGGCATTCGCTGCCTATAAAACGGCATATCCGGAGCTTGCGGCTCAATTCGAAACGGCTATCTCCGGCGCGCTTCCTGAGGGCTGGGATGCGGCATTGCCTGCTTACACAACGGAGGACAAGCCGCTTTCGACTCGCGTCGCTTCCGGCAATGCGTTGAACGGACTTGCGGCCAACGTGCCAAACCTTGTAGGAGGCTCCGCTGACCTTGAGAGCTCGACGATGACTCACTTGAAAGGCTTGACGCAATTCAAGCCAGGCAGCTACGACGGCCGCAACATCTACTTTGGCGTTCGCGAGTTCGGTATGGCTGCAGCGATGAACGGCATTGCGCTGCATAGCGGTCTGAAAGTGTTCGGCGGCACATTCTTCGTGTTCACCGACTACCTGCGTCCGGCTATTCGTCTGGCATCGCTGATGAAGCTGCCTGTTGTGTACGTATTGACGCACGATTCCATTGCGGTCGGCGAAGACGGTCCTACGCACGAGCCGATCGAGCAGCTTGCTTCGATCCGCATTATTCCAGAGCTGACGGTCATTCGTCCTGCGGATGGAAACGAAACCTCCGCAGCATGGGCATATGCCGTTGAGAACACTGGCAATCCTGTAGCGCTTGTTCTGACGCGTCAGAATCTGCCGATTCTTGAAGGCACGGTATCCGGCTCCAGAGAAAACGTTAGCCGGGGCGCTTATGTTGTATCCGATGCGGCAAACGGCAAACCTCAGGCGCAAATTCTGGCTACGGGCTCCGAAGTCCAACTGGCTGTTGCCGCTCAAAAAGCGCTTGCCGAAGAGGGCATTCAGGTTCGCGTAATCAGCATGCCGAGCTGGGATCTGTTCGAGAAGCAATCGAAAGAGTACAAAAACTCCGTCATTCTTCCGGAAGTTAAAGCCCGTCTGGCAATCGAGATGGCGTCACCGTTCGGCTGGGAGCGTTACACAGGCGATCAAGGCGACATTCTGGCGATTAGCGGTTTTGGCGCATCCGCTCCGGGCGACCGCGTAATTAAGGAATACGGCTTCACAGTCGAGAACGTTGTAAGCAAAGTCAAAGCTTTGCTGTAATCCAATAGCCGGCTGCTACGCGTTAAGCGCATTTGACCTACAAAAGGAGATTGCAACCAACATGTCCCAATTCGAGAACGTAACAGTCGTCAAAAAAGCAAACGTTTATTTCGACGGCAAAGTAACAAGCCGCGCAGTCGTATTCGCTGACGGCACCAAAAAAACGCTTGGCATCATGCTGCCTGGCGACTATGAATTCGGCACGGATTGCCTCGAGATTATGGAAATTCTCGCTGGCGACCTGAAGGTGCTGCTGCCTGGCGAAACCGAGTGGCTGCATATTCAAGGCGAAGGCGAGTTCAACGTGCCGGCAAACACGAAATTCAAGCTTCAGGTTGCTGAAGTAACGGATTACTGCTGCTCGTATATCTACGAATAACAGCTTGCTGTGCAAGGGGCTTCCGAATCAAGCGAATGTTCGCTTGTCGGAAGCCTCTTTTTGCTTTAAATACGAAATCTAAATAAAGCTTTCAGCTTCCCTATGAGGCCTAGCTCCGACTTTTCACCAAATGTCTGCAAAGGTTTCATTGTTTCGTTACAAATCTGAGGCAAAACAAATTGATTTCGTCGAAGCGTTCGGATAAGGTTAAAGAGGCGTTAGTGCTTGCGGAGACTGCGTCCATATCCCATGCAAGCTTGTCACATTCAGGAGGGGAATCGATTGAGGGAAAAAAATTATACGCCGCTGATCGCGATTTTGTCGGTCGCGCTGGTAGCGATCATCACCGTGCTGTTTTTTCTGCCGGCCTACGATGGGGAAGTTGGCTTTGACGTCAAGCTTCTGCCGTTGTTGAACGCGATTTTTAACTGCTTCACCTTTATCGCGCTTAGCGTAGCGCTTGTTGCGATTATGAAAAAAAACGTCAAGCTTCACCGTCGGTTTATAGCCGCAGCATTCGGTTCTACGACTCTGTTTCTCGTATCGTATGTGACCTATCATTATTTGACGGAGTCCACGAGCTACGGCGGTGACGGCATTTTGCGCACCATTTATTTGTTTGTCCTTCTGACCCATATAGTCCTGGCGATCGTTGTGGTTCCGCTGGCGCTGATCTCGGTTGTGCGAGGCTTGCAGATGAATGTACAGAAGCACCGGCGCATTGCGAGATGGACGATGCCCATATGGCTGTATGTCAGCTTCACTGGAGTTGTCGTCTACTTGATGATTTCCCCTTACTATTAAGGGACTATGGCGGGGAGGGATAGCTGTTTTTTTACTAGCTTCCTCCCGAGCTATAGATGGGGTCTTTAGCTGTTCATCAAGATTTCATTGTTCCTGAGCTTGTTTTTGTGCGGCAAATCCGATATTGTAGATGCTAGTTAAGGGTTAATGGTCCCATAGCTAATTGGGCGGTATAAATTTAAGGAGGTCTATTTTTTCATGAGCCAAACAGTGAAATTCGACTACAGCAAGGCGCTGACCTTTGTCGGGCAGCACGAGATCGATTATTTGACGGATGCGGTCCGTCTCGCACATGATCAGCTACATAACGGAACGGGCGCAGGCTCGGATTATCTGGGCTGGATTGACCTGCCGACCAATTATGATAAAGAAGAGTTTGCCCGCATTCAAAAAGCGGCAGACAAAATCAAATCCGATTCCGAGGTGCTGATCGTAATCGGCATCGGCGGTTCTTACCTCGGAGCGCGCGCAGCTATCGAAATGCTGTCGAACTCCTTTTATAACATTCAATCCAAGGAGCAGCGCAAAACCCCGCAGGTTTTGTTTGCCGGCAACAACATCAGCTCCACCTATGTGACGCATTTGCTGCAATTGCTTGAGGGCCGCGACTGGTCGATCAACGTAATCTCCAAATCCGGCACAACGACAGAACCGGCGATCGCGTTCCGCGTATTCCGTGCCGAGCTTGAGAAGAAATACGGCAAGGAAGAGGCTCGCAAACGGATTTACGCTACGACTGACAAGGAAAAAGGCGCACTCAAGAAGCTGTCGAACGAAGAAGGCTATGAATCGTTTGTTATTCCTGACGACGTAGGCGGACGTTATTCCGTGCTTACAGCAGTAGGCTTGCTTCCGATTGCCGCAGCGGGAATCAACATCGAAGCGATGATGCAGGGCGCAGCCGATGCTTCCAAAGAATACAGCAACCCCGTGCTTGCCGAGAATGAAGCTTACCAATATGCGGCTGCCCGCAATGCGCTGTACCGCAAGGGCAAGGTGACAGAAATTCTGGTCAACTACGAGCCGTCTCTCCACTTCGTATCGGAATGGTGGAAGCAATTGTTCGGCGAGAGCGAAGGCAAGGATTATAAAGGCATCTATCCGGCATCTGTAGACTTCTCGACGGATCTGCACTCGATGGGCCAATTTATTCAAGAGGGCAACCGGAACATTTTCGAGACGGTCATTCAAGTAAATGAAGTGGCCGAGCAAATTACAATCGAGCATGATGAGGCTGATCTGGACGGCTTGAACTTCCTGACTGGCAAAACGATGGACTTCGTGAATAAAAAAGCGTTCCAAGGCACGCTGCTGGCGCATACGGACGGCCAAGTTCCTAACTTCGTTGTCAACATCGCCGACATGACTCCGTATACGTTCGGCTACCTTGTCTATTTCTTCGAGAAAGCTTGCGCAGTCAGCGGCTATCTGCTCGGCGTGAATCCATTTGACCAGCCGGGAGTAGAGGCGTACAAGAAAAACATGTTCGCCTTGCTGGGCAAGCCGGGCTTCGAGAAAGAAAAAGCGGAGCTGGAAGCGAGACTGTAATCGGCCGACACAAGCTGGGAGACAGGTGCATATAGGATGAAGCTGGACAGATATAAGACGGTTAGACGCAGGTCAGAGGCCGAGATCGTCATCAAGAAGTCAAGATTTATCGGCTATGCGAAACCGGTAGAAACAGAGGAAGAGGCTATTGCGTTCATTCAGGAGATCAAGCAGCTGCATAAGCAGGCGACGCATAATTGTTCCGCCTATATCGTAGGCGAGCGCGATCAGTTTCAGAAGGCATCCGACGACGGCGAGCCCAGCGGGACGGCTGGCAAGCCAATTCTTGAGGTAATCAAGCACAAGGGGCTGAAAAATGTCGCAGTCGTCGTCACCCGCTACTTCGGAGGCATTATGCTCGGAGCCGGCGGACTGGTGAGAGCCTACACGGACGGAGCGGTTGCCGGAATTGAAGCGGCGGACGAGATCGTTAACGTCCTGCATCGCGAGGTGCTCGTCGACGTGGATTATACGTGGTACGGCAAGCTGGAGAACGTGCTGCACGGCAAGGGCACCCGCTTAGGCGGAACCGAGTTTACCGACCGCGTAATCGTCCGCTGTCTACCCGAAGCACCGCAGGCGGAAGCCTTTGTAGACTGGATAACCGATGTGACGCAGGGACAAGCCGTCATTACGGTAGGGGAAGATGCCTACTATATTGAAGGCGAATAAAGCATGTATTCGAGAAGCTCGGGCTGTTGCCGGGCTTCTCTTTTTTGCGTTAAAACGATCTTATAAGCAAAGGCTATATCTTTCATCAATTTTTCTAAAAATAGCATTGACTTAATCCCAGTTTGGATGATACAGTAACAATACCTAGTGAATTAATAGGAATTACAATCGAGTTGTATGAGTTGCACCTGCGGCACGAGCCGATGGTCTGGAGGTCTAGTCACTGTGAATGCTTTGTTTCGTGGAAAAGGGTGGAGCTTTGGCTTTAGAAGCACCATCATGCTGTACTTCATCCTGCTAATCGTATTGCCGATTGCAGGCATTTACACCCAATCCTTCTCATTGGGCTGGGGTCCGTTCTGGGAAAGCGTATCCGATCCGCTCGCGTGGAAGGCCGTTTTGCTGACGGTGAAGCTGGCTGTCATTGCAACCGTGCTGAACATGTTCCTTGGCACCATGATCGGTTGGGTGCTGATCCGTTATCGGTTCCCAGGACGCAGATTGCTCAACAGTCTGGTCGATCTACCGTTCGCTTTGCCTACGGCAGTCGGCGGATTGATGATTTTGCTGCTGCTGGGCCCAAATTCTCTTGCTGGAGGCTTGGCTGGCAAAGCAGGCTTTGAAATTGTATTTCACGAGCCGGCAATCGTAATTGCGATGCTGTTTGTAACGTTTCCTTTTGTGATCCGGGCGATTCAGCCGTTGCTTGAGGAAATGGACAAATCGGAGGAGGAAGCGGCTTACACGCTTGGAGCAACGCGAGTAAAGACGTTTTTTAGCGTCATCTTTCCCACTATGCTTCCCGGTATTTTGAGCGGCGCGATGCTCGCTTTTTCGCGCGGGCTAGCCGAATTCGGGGCAGTGGTGCTCGTTGCGGGCAACATTCCGGGCAAGACGCTGATCGCCTCGGTTTATATTTTTGGAGAAATTGAAAGCAATAATCCGCAAGGCGCGGCGGCCGTATCCGTATTGCTGCTGACCTTATCGTTTCTTATCCTTTGGACCGTCAATCTCATTCAAGCAAGGAGAGCCGGCCAATGATAAGAAAATTGTGGATTTCCCTGACTTATGCTGTATTTGGCTTACTGATTATCATACCGTTAATTAAAATTTTCACCGGCTCATGGGCCGATGGGCTGATTGGCTTCAAGGAGGCGCTGCTGCGCCCGCAATCGCTGCATGCGCTAATGATGACCGGGATCATCGTCGTCGTCGTAACGCTGCTGAACACGCTGTTTGGCGTCATGCTGGCGCTCTATCTCGTCAGAGCGGAATGGATCGGGCCCAAGATCAAACGTCTGCTCAACAGCCTGGTCGATTTGCCGTTCGCCGTATCGCCGGTTATCGGCGGTCTGATGATCGTGCTCCTGCTCGGACCTAATACGGTGATGGGCGCTTTTTTTGAGGATATCGGCTTTAAAGTCGTCTATGCGCTGCCAGGGATGGTGCTCGCCACCTTGTTCGTCACATTTCCGCTCATGGTGCGCGAGGTGATGCCGGTGCTGCAGGAAATCGGAGCGCAGCAGGAGGAGGCGGCTTCGACGCTTGGGGCTTACTCTTGGTATACGTTCTGGAAGGTCACCTGGCCGTCGATTCGCTGGGGCGTCATTTACGGGGTCGTGCTGACGGTTGCGCGTTCCCTCGGCGAGTTCGGGGCTGTGCTTGTCGTCTCCGGCAATATCATGAACAAAACGCAAACCGCTACAACGCTCGTCTATCAGGATGTGGAGAATTTCAACGTAGTCGCCGCTAACGGAATAGCGCTGGTTCTTGCGGCATTCTCCGTAGGGCTGCTGCTGCTCATGGAATGGGCGAAGAAGCGAAAGGAAGTGCATTAAACCATGCATATTGAAGTACGGAATTTGGATAAAAGCTTTGGCGATTTCCATGCGGTCAAGGATGTCAGCTTCGAAATTGCCAAAGGCCACCTGATTGGCTTGCTTGGACCAAGCGGCGGCGGCAAAACCTCTATTCTCCGGATGCTGGCCGGACTGGAGACGCCGACCTCGGGCGACATCATTTTTCACGGGAAGCGAGTAAACGATTTGCCGCCGCAAGAGCGGGGTATCGGCTTCGTATTCCAGAACTACGCGTTGTTTAAGCACATGACGGTATACGACAATATTGCGTTCGGGCTGAAGGTGAAGAAGCAGTCGAAGGAGCAAATCCGCGAGCGCGTCATGTATCTGGTGGAGCTGACAGGTCTGAAGGGCTTTGAGCATCGCTATGCGCATCAGCTCTCCGGCGGACAGCGGCAGCGTGTTGCGTTTGCCCGGGCGCTTGCTCCTGAACCTCAGCTGCTATTGCTTGACGAGCCGTTCGCGGCAATTGACGCCAAAATCCGGACCGAGCTTCGTACCTGGCTGAAGGAAATGATCGAGCGTGTCGGCATTACGTCCATCTTCGTTACCCACGACCAGGACGAGGCGATCGAGGTTGCCGATGAAATCATGATTATCAGCAAGGGCAAGCTGGAGCAAAAGGGAAGTCCTTGGGATATTTATAAAAATCCGCAAACGCCTTTTGTGGCTGGCTTTATCGGCGAGTCCACAATCGTTGACAATATCGGAGAGCTCAAGGGGTTTGAGGCCGCAGCTGCGCTGCCCGGCACCAAAGCGCTTATTCGTCCGGAATATATCGAGATCGGCGCTCCGGGCGAGCTGGAGCTTGCTTCGGCGACATTGCCAGGGAAAATCAAGCAGCTGCATTTCCGCGGCAGCGAATGGATGGTTGAATTGCTGGTCGGGAATACGAAGCTGATCACTTACCGCTCGCTGGAGAAGGAAGTGCTGCATCCGGGCGATGAGGTTAGCGTGCTCGTTCACCGCGCTTACTTGTTTAATGACGACAAAAGCTGGATTGCCGAGAATGCGCTCAAAACCGATCCAATGCCGTTCTACATTTAATAATTTAGCGGAAAGAGTTGTATGCGAAAATGATGATCAAACGAGCGACAAGCCGGCGTTTTATCGCGCTCTTGCTTGCTGCACTCCTGCTTTTTGCGGCAGGCTGCAGCAAGGAGGGCAGCGGGGAAACCGGCGAATCCACCGGACCAATCGGAGATGTGACGCTTGTAATCGGAGCTTATTCCGTCGTAAAGGATGCGTTTGCGGAGCTGCTGCCGAAGTTTCAGGAGCGTTGGCTGGCCGAGACAGGCCAGAAGGTTGTCTTTCAGGAATCGTATGAGGCTTCGGGTACGCAGGCACGAGCCATTGCGGGCGGCTTTGAAGCGGACGTTGCCATCCTCGCGATGGAAGGCGATATCGACAAGGTTAGCGAAGCCGGCTTTATTACGCATGACTGGAAGTCGGCCGGGGACAACGGAAATATTACCAATTCGATCGTTGTCATGGGTACGCGTCCAGGCAATCCGCTGGGAATTCATGATTGGACCGATCTGACGCGCGACGGAGTCAAGGTGCTTTACCCTAATCCCAAGACGTCCGGCGGCGCCCAATGGGACATTAATGCCATGTACGGCGCAGGGTTAAAGATGTCGGAGCGCGAGTCCGGCAAGAAGGACCCCGAATACGCCAAAAACTTTCTTAAATCGATCCATGCCAATGTGGAATCGCTGGACAAAAGCGGCCGGGCGTCGATGGCTGCTTTTGAATACGGCGTAGGCGATGTCATCGTTACCTATGAGAACGAGCTGCTGGCCCGAATCAGCAAAGGCGTGGATTACGATATTGTGGTGCCAAAAACGACAATTCTGATCGAAAATCCGGCGGCCGTTGTAGATAAAAATGTAGACCGCCACGGAACCCGCGAATTGGCCGAAGCGTTTATCGCTTATTTGCATACGGAGGAGGCGCAGCGCCTGTTCGTCAAGCATGGCTTTCGTGCGGTTGATCCGAAGGTGGCGGAGGAAACGGCGAGCGGGTTCGCCCAGCCGGAGGACCTGTTCGACATTTCTTATCTGGGCGGCTGGCCTGAGGTCCGCAAGGAGCTTTATTCCAAAAAAGGCGTCTGGTATCAGGTGCTCGCAGACCTTTAATACGCAATAGACGGCCTAACTTGCGTTAGCGGGAGTGTCTTCCCCCAACAAATGCTTTTGAAAAAAGAACCTCGTATTCCGCTTTGCTGCAGCGGAATGCGAGGTTCTTTGTGCTTTAGCCGAACATCGGGAATACGTACCTTACGAGAAAGTACAGCGCTCCGAAAAAAATAATGATATAGGCCGCATATTTGATAAAGGTCGATGCAACCAGACTGGAATCGGATTTTTTCTGAACATGCCGTTCTTCGTAATCCACATTTCGATTGTGTACGCTCATTGCGCTCACTCCTTTGGGGTAGCTTCTTACTGTATCAGTACCCGGCCTCTTTCCATTTGAATCAGGGGCTTTCTGCCTGCTATTCGCCGTTCTAGCCGGGTGGTTCTCTGAATATAGTAAATAACGAAGCCCTTTTTTTGCAGGTATGTTCGCAGATGTAACAACCGAATGCAAATGAATATAGCAGGGCAACAGGAGGATTGCAGATGTACGATACGTTGCACCATTTGCGGATGCTGGCAGATGCCCGACATGTGAGAAATAGCGAGCTGAAGGAAATTGAGCAAACGCTGGCCGAGCTTGAGCAGTATTTGGAGACGAACCCGGAGGATGAAATTGCACTCATTCAACATGCGCAATATGCGCGGAAGCGTGAAGCGGCAGCACTCAGGCAGACAGGCGGAGAAGAAGGAACAGCGGATATCGAATTGCAGGCCTAAGGCCTAACAGCGGGAAGGGCCCTCCTTGGTTCAAGGAAGGGCCTTTTATAATGGCAAGGAACGATTATGGCTTCTCTCTTCGCTACGCATTTCTCGCTCTCCTTATGTTTCATTCCGCTCGATATCAATTAAATATAGGGTGAACGCACCTAAAACGGCATGCCGCTGCGAAAGGTGTAGACATCGAGAATGGGCAAGCTTGGGGGAATCAAAATGAAGAAACAGATGAAAAACAAACGACAGAACTATAAGCTGAAGCTTGTTCTGCTTGGTTCAGGCATTTGCCTTGGGGTTATGTTGCTCGGGGGCTGGGGGGCATTTCGCATGCTGGTCAACGCTCAGGATGTGAAGCTGCTGGATGAGACGCTGCCTGCGGCAACGATTATCTACGATCGCGAAGGAGCGGAAGCGACACGAATATCCTTCAACAAAATCGAGGAAATTGGCTACGAAGATATGCCGCAATCGATCATAGACGCTGCTGTAGCGGTAGAGGATCGGCGCTTTTGGGAGCATGACGGCTTGGATCTGAGAGCTGCAGGAAGAGCGATGGCCGCGAATCTGGGGGCAGGAGGCAAAGTGCAGGGAGGCAGTACGATTACGCAGCAGCTTGCCAAAAATGTGTTCCTCTCCCATGAGAAGACCTGGTCGCGCAAATGGAACGAGCTGCTGCTAGCCATGAAGGTGGAGGAGAATTACAGCAAGCAGGACATCATGGAGATGTATTTGAATCGCATTTATTTCGGGGAAGGGGCATGGGGCATTAAGCGGGCCGCTTATGTCTATTTTGGCAAGGAGCCGTCTGAATTAACCGTTGCCGAGTCGGCTTTGCTGGCTGGGCTGGTCAAGGCGCCGTCCGCGCTTGCCCCCTATAAGCATCCGGACAAGGCGAAGGCCAGGCGCAATGTAGTGCTGGGTTTAATGAAGGAGCAAAGCCTGATTACACCGGAGATTTACGCCCAGGCGATCGAGGAGCCGATAAAGCTGCTGGAGTCCAAGCCTACCCGGACGGGCGATATTCAATATCGCTATTATGTCGATGAACTGATTCGCGAAGCGATGACAACGTACGGCTTATCGGAAAATGAAGTGCTTGAGGGAGGGCTGCGAATCTATACGGAGCTTGACCCCCGCATGCAGCAGGCGGCTGAGCAAACCTACGCCAAGGAGGAGCTGTTCCCTCCCAGCGCCAAGGATCAGCTTCTGCAAAGCGGCAGCGTGCTTGTCGACCCGCGCAGCGGCGGTGTTCGAGCGATTGTGGGAGGACGCGGAGAGCAACCCTTCCGCGGCTTTAACCGCGCAACGCAGCTGCAGCGCCAGCCGGGGTCGGCGATGAAGCCGTTGGCAGTTTATGCGCCGGCGCTGGAGCAGGGCTATTTGCCCGGCGATACGCTGCTTGACGAGCCGATCTCGATTAACGGCTACGCGCCGGGCAATGCCGATGGAAGGTTTCACGGCAAGGTCACGTTATACGAGGCGCTGGCCCAGTCCTATAATGTTCCTGCAGTCAAGCTCCTTCATGAAATCGGCGTGGACAAAGGGGCGGACTCGGCCATCCGGTTTGGCATTCCGCTGGGAGAAAGCGATAGAACGCTCGCAATGGCGCTTGGCGGTTTGCAGCACGGCGTTTCGCCGCTTCAATTGGCAGCCGCGTACAGCGTTTTTGCAAATAACGGCATACAGCAGCAGGCGCATACGATTCGCCGCATCGAATCGGCACAGGGCGAGGTCATCGGAGCTTTTGCCGGCAGCGAGGGAGCGCAGGTGCTTGAACCTGCTGTCGCGCAGACGATGAATGCGATGCTGCAGATGGTGGTGACAAACGGAACAGGGGCGGAAGCGGCATTGGCGGGACGGCCGATGGCCGCCAAATCAGGCACGACGCAGATGCCGGGCACAGACGGCTACGGGGCGAGAGACAATTGGTTCGTGGGATACACCCCGCAATTGGTGGGAGCGGTATGGCTCGGTTACGACCAAAGTGACCAAAACCACTATTTGCAGACCAGTTCAAAGGCGGCAGGCGTCGTGCTAAAAGCGTTGATGGACGAAGCGCTTCAAGGAGAGCCTGTCCTATCGTTTCCCAAGGAGCTGAGCATGATGTCCGCTATTCCAAAGAAGAGCGGGAATAACGAAAAGGACGGCAAATCTGACGGGCGCGAGCAATCGGATAAAGCGGCTCAGAAAAAGAAAAAGGAACAGAAAAAAGAAGCAGAGAAGCGAGAAAAGCAGGAAAAAAAGAAAAAGAAGGAGGAGGAAAAGCGAAAGGAAAAACGCAAGGAGCGTGAACGAAAGGAGCATGACAGAGACTAAACGAATCAAAGCATGTTGAACGGCCTTCAGCCCTCCGGTCATCTTTCCGGCGGCTGGGGCCGTTTTCTTTTGAATGATGGCTTGTCAAGCCGAGGGCGCTCCGGGTATCGCCTCCAGCAGCATGCCGGCGAAGCAAGATGCAGCGACAGACAGCGGTCTGCCGAGACGAACGGCGAACCCGATGCTGCGGACGGGGAGCTGTGCCTCCACATTTAGCTCAAGCAGCTTGCCGCTCGCGAGCTCCTGCTCGACGAGGGGCCGGCTTGTAAAGGCAGCGCCTAGGCCAAGCCGCGCAAACTCGGCCAGCAGATCAACGCTGCCAAGCTCCATATCGGGCTGCACCGAAACGCCGTTGGCCGCGAACCATTGCTCGGCGCATATGCGCGTACTGCTGCCCGGAGACATGAGCAGCAGGGGAAGCTTTGCAAGCTCCGCTACTGAAAGCTTGCGCTTGGCCAGCTCGGAGTAGCTCTCCCCTACGACAAAGCAGGACTCAAGCTCGGCCAGCTTCTGTACGTCGAGGCTGACCTCCTCAACGGGCATATGAACGAGCGCGCAGTCGATCTGACCGGCTTGAAGCTGTCTGGCTATGTCGGGGGTCCGGCCATGCGAAAGCTTGATGCGAATCTGGGGGTATTGGGCATGAAACCGTTCCAAGGTGGGCAGCAGCAGATGCTTGATTAAAGCATCGCTGGCCGCGACTCTAATTTCTCCGCCTGCCAGCCGTTTTAAATCATGGACATGTAGCTCCCCTGCCTCAAGCAAATGGAAGGATTGTTCGACATAGCTTTGCAGGGCAAGCCCTTCCGCTGTCAGCACAACGCCTTTGGATAAGCGCTGAAAAAGCTTGATTCCGAGCAGCTCCTCGAGCTGCTTGATTGCATAGCTGACAGAGGGCTGAGTCATATGCAGCTGCTCAGCCGCTTTCGTGAAGTTGCCGCTGCGGGCCGTATGGAGAAAAACGCGATACCATTCCAGATTTATCATGAGCCGTCCATCCCTTTTGTCATTGTCTGTATCTATGACTAGTTGTTTATATTATGATTTCATTTATCTCACTTTCCTCAGTATAATCAACTTATCGAAATGGAGCAATCGTAGGCAGATAGGATGGCAGATGTTCCAGCAAAAAAGGACGATGTAGCGATTAGCAATACCAAATTGGATGTGAGCAAGCGGACTGAAGTAGAAGGGGGCGGCCAATATGGCAGGAAATACGTATGGAGAACTATTTAAAATTACGACGTTTGGCGAATCGCATGGAGCTGCGGTAGGCGTCATTGTGGATGGCGTCACGCCGGGGGTAGAGCTTGATGAAGCCTTTATTCAACGTCAAATGGACCGCCGCAAGCCGGGGCAATCGAATGTAACCTCGCCGCGCAAGGAATACGATATCATTCACATTATGTCCGGAACGTTCGAAGGAAAAACGACGGGAACCCCGTTGTTCATTATGCTTCATAATCACGATATGCGACCCGAGGCTTACAGCGATATCCAGTATGCCTTTCGTCCAGGCCATGCAGATTTCACTTATCTGAGCAAATACGGCATTCGCGATCATCGCGGCAGCGGCCGCGCCTCCGGCAGGGAAACGGCTGCACGGGTTGCCGGCGGAGCCGTCGCACGCAAGCTTCTGGAGCACAGAGGCGTACAGGTGCTGGCTTATACGCTGCAAGCGGCGGGCATTGCATGTGAAACATTCGACGAGACGGTAATCGAGCAAAATGCTGTACGAGCCTGCGATGCGGAAGCGGCCAAGGCGATGACCGAGCGTATCGAGCAGCTGGCGGATGCAGGCGACAGCTGCGGCGGTATTGTAGAATGCCGTATTCGCGGCCTGATCCCGGGCCTGGGGGAGCCGGCGTTCGATAAGCTTGACGCCGAGCTTGCGAAAGCGATGCTCTCGATTGGAGCGGTCAAGGGCATTGAATTTGGCGAGGGCTTTGGCGCTGCAGCCATGCTTGGCAGCGAGCATAACGACGAGATGGACAGCAGCGGTTTTAAAAGCAACCATTCGGGCGGCATTATCGGCGGGATCAGCACGGGACAGGAGATCATTTTCCGCATTGCGGTTAAGCCTACCTCATCCATTTCCGTACCTCAGCGCACGATGAATGTAGCGGGAGAGGAACAGATTATTCAAACGATAGGCAGACACGACCCATGCATATGCCCGAGAATCGTTCCGGTGGTGGAAGCGATGGTCTGCCTGGTGCTGGAGGATCAGTATAAACGGCAGGCTGCCATGCTGGGATGAGGCCTGCTCTATTGAAAGACATTTGCTGCGAGTCGGCAAATGCCTTTATTGTGTCAACGCGTGGAAGACAGCCCCTGCTTCACGTTTGCAATATACCCCCTAAGGGTATATTATAGGAAAAGCGGCACATTGCTGTTTTTTCTCTGCTCCAGGTGTCAAGGGGCAGGTCATGGTAAACGAAAAAAAGGAGTGGTCATCGTGAAAAAGCAAGCGGCTTTACTTGCGATCGCAATTATGATTGCGTTAAGCGGATGCGGCAAAGCTTCGGATGAAAGCGCGGCAGGAGGAGAGCATGAGGCGGCTTCGGGCAACCATGCAGGGGGTCATGAGGGGATGGAGCATTCCGACTCGGGCGAAGTGCCTTCAGGGTTAAAGACGGCAGCCGAGCCAGCCTTTCCAACCGGAAGCAAGGCCGTGCTGGAAACGGAGCATATGTCAGGCATGAAGGGTGCGGAAGCCACTGTCGTTGGCGCCTACGATACGATCGTGTACGCCGTATCGTACGATTCGACAACCGGCAAAGACAAGGTCGCGAATCATAAATGGGTTATTCATGAGGAGCTGGCAGATGCGGGAGAGGAGGCTTACGAGCCGGGAACGAAGGTCGTTTTGAAGGCGGACCATATGGAGGGCATGGATGGAGCGGCGGCAGTCATCGATTCCGCAGAGCGGATGACGGTGTATATGGTCGATTACAAGCCGGTTACAGGCGGAGAATGGGTCACAAATCATAAATGGGTAACGGAAAGCGAGCTGTCAAAGCCGCAGCAGGGAGACGAAACCGTCAGCTAATGGTTGCAACCTGCAAAGCGGCAAGGTTATGATAGACGAAGGGCAATCTATTCGTTTATTTATGCTAGTGTCATAGATGCAGCCCGATCACACTTCCACTATACAAGATTTAAAGGGTGAATGGCTGATGAAGGACCTGACGGAATACGTGCCGCTCCAGCTTAGCTTTGACGGAGCGGGGCGCGAGGTTGAAGTGATTGATACGACACAGCTTGATGCGGATACGTTCAAAATTGAAGAAACGCCGGTTTTTACGGAAAAGGTCGTCTATGGAGACGTGATTCGGGTCAAGTGGCTTCAGGATGTCGCGATTTATTTGGAAACGGTTAAAAGGTCGAAGTACAAACGCTATAACTGGCTGCTAAGCAAAGAGGTTATCCATTCGTTGGAGCTCAAGATGCTCAAAAATAAGATCAGCGAATGGAAGGGGAAGTCGGAGCAAGTGTTCGGCGGTATTTTTATCGTTAACATGCCGGTTAATTCCAGCATTGACATTCAGCGAGAGGTGCAGCAGGTTATACAATCCGCAAGCAAATAGCGGAAGAGGAGGCATCCATATGGAGCTTGGTGTATACGGGAAAACGGCTATTGTTACCGGGGGAAGCAAAGGAATCGGGCTTGCAACGGCGATCCTGCTTGCGCGCGAGGGGGCGGAGGTTGCCATTGTTGCGCGCAATGAGACAGGCCTAAGCCAAGCCGCAGCGGCTATCGAGTCGGCAACGGGCAAGCAGGCGCTTGCCATCAGCGCCGATGTCGCTCAGGAAGGCGAGGCCGACAGGGTAATCGCCGAGGTCGTGGCAAAGTGGGGGGCCGTTCATATCCTGGTGAATAACGCAGGCACGGCAGCGGCGAAACCATTCGAGAAAGTGGAGACGGCCGCTTGGTCTGCCGATCTGGATTTAAAGCTGATGGGGGCAATACGCTTCTCAAAGGCGGCTCTTCCCCATATGCGCGAAGCCGGAGGCGGAGCGATTGTGAACGTCACGGCTATTGGCGGCAAAGCGCCGGGCGCTTCATCGATGCCTTCCTCGGTTAGCCGTGCGGCGGGGCTTGCGCTTACGAAAGCGATGAGCAAGGATCTGGCTCCTGACGGCATTCGGGTTAACGCCGTATGCATCGGTCTGATTCGGAGCGAGCAGATTGAGAAGAAGTGGAAGGAAGCGGAGCCGCATATGAGCTGGGAGGAATATGCCTCCGATCCGCGACACGGCGTGCCGCTCGGCAGAATCGGACGCGCGGAGGAAGCCGCCAACGTAATCGGCTTTCTGGTCTCGGAGGCGGCTTCCTTCGTAACCGGAACGTCCGTTAATATTGACGGCGGCATTGCTGCCGTGCTTTAAACAGATGCTTATACAAAAGGCAGCGAGCTCGGCTCGCTGCCTTTTGGTCATCCATTGTTAGGATGTGTGTGCTTAGTCCTCATGTTCGCATAATCGGATTTCCGGCGCATCATCGCCTCGGGGCCGGAGAACGCAAGCGGCATGTAAATGCCGACAATTAGTGATCGGCCGCAAGGATTTGGCTCAGCTCTTGATAATAAAGATCCATAACGGCCACATTGGTCGATAAAAGATTGCTGAGCAGCTCGGGACTTAAGCGGTCGTTCTCAACATCGATGCCGCAGCGGAATCTGAGCTCGCCGTCATCGAAATCCATTTCAAAGCTGCCGATCGGCAGCTCGTAGTTGGTTTCCGTCATCCAGTCGCTAACATTTTTTCTGCTCTCCTCGGGAACGAGGCCAGGGTAGACGGAATAAACGAGACACAGCTGTTTTTCCTGAGCGGTCAGAATCAAAACGGTCCATTCGGCCGCTTCACCCTGATACTTCAAGCTGAGCAGGTCGTTGTCCTGGCGCTGAAACGTCCATCCCCACGCTAGAAGCAGCTTGTCCACCGTTTCGTGCATGTCCGTTGAAGCAGCGCCAGTCTCGCTTGCGACGGAAGCCGGACTGCCGACATTCGCATTCTCCGCCCATATCGTACGGTAGCCTTGCTTCAATGTGCCTTCCGAGGCTAGCGATTCCGGAAGCTCTACCTGCTGCTTGACCTCAACAGCCAGCCAGTTCTCGCTTAGGCTCAGATTCAAACCGGCATTCTCCGATTGATCCTGCAGCAATGCCGCAGCTAAATCCTCGCAGGCGGTTTCGCTTTGCAGAGCCCCCTCGGCGATTCCCTTGCGCAGCTCGACGTTCAGCTCGATCGGGCGTTCCTCCTCGAAGCTGGCTGTCTGCACGCCCCCAAGCGCGTTAGGATGCAAGCTGAACCACCGTCCCTCTATAATGGCTGTGTAGACCGGCCATGCCAGCTCAAGCTTGATGGAGCAGCGAAGCGCCGCTCCTTCGCCGAACACCGAGATTTGCAGCAGCTTCGCGGGAAGGGCTTGTCCGGCAAGCGTTAGAAAGCGAATCTCGCGGTTTAATGTCAGTTTTTCATTCCTGGACTTGTTGTCAGTCATATTTTGTATCCTTCTTTTCTGCTCCGGCTGTCCGTTACGGCAGGGAGAGCATTATTTTTCAATACCGATCAATCCGCCTGTCAAGCCTTCGCTGCCAAAGCCTATTTTACCAAGCCGTTTGGATTTCTCGACCTCCACCGTTACGATGCCGGCATCAATTTCCAAAGACTTGACTTGGCTTGCCTCAAGTGAAACCTCCCATTCGCTTTCGGTGCCGGCCACATTCCAGCTTTTCTCGAATTGAAGGGCCAGGTTCAGCGAGTTGGACAATGCGATTTTGTTAACCCCTTCTTCGATAGGGCTGGCCGAATTGTCCTGACCAGGCAGCCAGCTGCGAATCGTATCGTTCACCGTCTCGTCGCCTTGAATTTTCTCGGCCAGGCTGGTACCGATGCTGTCGAAATGGCTGCCCATAAACAGCACGTCACTGCCCGTATCGGCAACCGAGCCCCCGACGCTTCTTGTGACATCCATCGGTTTGCCGCTTTTGTGGCTGTCGTATTTGCCTTTGAGCATACCGGCCAGGTTTTTGGCGCTGCCGACGGAAGCGGTCACGATCTTGCTTGCAATTTCCGTAAATTTGCTGCTTTCCTCCCCAAACTGCCAAGGGACGTTGGCTGAAATGCCAATGCTAAGCTCACGGTTGTTGCCGGCGGACCAGGCAAAGGAGCCCTCAAGTCCGAATGCGACCTCTGTGCTGCCGAATTTAATGCCGACCTCTGCAGCCGCTTCAATAACATTGCGAATCTCGCCTTTGCCGATTTGCTTGGCGCGTTCTTTCAAGTCGGTAATGCCGCTAGTCTTATCCACCGTCTCCTTCTTGTTGTAGCGGCTAAGACGCTTATAGGCAAGCTCTGCGGAAAATTCGGCTACGCCTGCATTTGCCTCCATTCCCAATTGAACGAGCAGGCCGACATCGATCGAGTTTTTATTCTCAGCGTCAAACTCCTGCTCTTCGATCATCATGGCCCAGCGCTCGGCCTCCTCCAGCTTCGTACTGCCGGATTTGCCGCCTTGTCCCCAGAAATGATCGGCAGCCGCCGGCGCTTTCGAGCGCATTTCCCGATACAAACCGTAAGACATCATGTTCATGACGCCGGTCGTAGTTTTTCCTGTGGCATCAAGGTACAAGCCCAGGCGGAAATTGGCATCGAACCCGAAGGTTTGAAAGCCTGCTCCAAATGTAAGCTGGGTGTTGCAGGAAAGCTCACCGTCTTCCCGCTCCGCTTCCCCTCCGAAGCCGAACAGGAAGTATAGGCCGGGAGAGTTCGGAATCGGAATTTTCAACTCTACCGAAAGCGAGCTGGAATCGCCCGGGTTCGGCGCAGCAAGGTCAACCAGCTTGCCAAGCTTTGCAAAGCCGCTATTCAAGCTTTCGGCTTCAATCGACTTGATGGCGGCTGTTGCGATGCCTTCGTCCGTCACTTTTTTCTTTACATCACCCTGAAGCGTTGAAGGAGTCGTAGTAGGAGAGGTGCTTGCCTTTTTGCCAACCAGCTCGCGTGCCTTGTCGAGGGCGAGCGGCTTTTTCTTGGCAAGCAGGCTGCCGGCTTCCTTCGTGGCTCCGGCTAGCGCCGCTTCCTTGATTTTTCCAAGCGGACTGTTGTTTATGCGCGCAACCTCGTAAGCGGCCGTTTTGGCGGCGTCGGTAATCGTGCTCTTCGTGTCTGCTTTAGGGGCGACCGCTTCAATAATTTTGGCTGCCTCATCACCCATAACGCTATCGACGGAGCCTTTAGCCAGCTTAAACGCCTTTGTTTTCGCCATCATTTTCTTATAGGCTTGCGCATTTACTCCAGGCGTGTTGCTGATGACTTGCGTGTCTATTTCCGTATTGGCCTGCTCGCGGGCGCTATCCTTGAGCTTCTGCCGGAACTCGTTTAACTCTTTTGATCTGCGGAACTCCCCGCGTCCGACGCCCAGCTTGGACAGAAGCGCGGCTTGCAAAGGTGTCGCCAGCAAGTCCTTGTATATCGCTTCCGCATCGACTCCATTGGCCAGCGACCCGTCTTTGGTATTGCGTTTATCGATCTCTTCCTGGCCGGCTGTTCCGACATCAACTGTCGAGTCAAGAAAGCTGGAGCCGGATGTTTTTATTTTATCGGTTACCTTTTGCTTCGATTGCTTGGCGGAAGCGGTAACAGCGTTTGAGGACCATTCATTTACTTTTTTGACCGCAGCGTCCTTCGCCTTCTTTTTCTGTTGATCCAGCGTTTGCTTCATAACCGGCGTTACCGTATTAAAGCCTTCCTTGGCGAGCTGTTCGATCGCCGCAAGCTTCGTATCGGGCAGCTCCGCGCTCGTCAATGTTCCAGCATAAGCGTCAAGGGAACTGTTGACTCCGGTCTCGGTATACTCTTTGGCGTATTTTTTGGCATCCGCCTTTACCTTGGCGTCCGCTCCGGACGCGTTCTCCATATTTCTTTCTACAGCTTTAGTGGCCGTTGTCTGCAGGCTTGCTCGCATAGCGGAGGTTTGGTCGCCTTTGCTGAGGTATAAGTCGATCTGGCTTTTGAGTTTTTGCTTGGCCAGTCTCAGCGTATCTTGGGCCATAGCGGGAGCCTCGATGTCCCGATAAGTATCGAGTTCCGTCTTTCTCGTTTGCTCCGGGGTAGGCGTGTTGGAAGGCGGCGGAGCATTGCCGTTCCCGTTCCGCTGGGCAACCATCCCTTGCATGGCCCTATTGCCCGCCGAACGCTGAAGCTGGAGAATTTGACTCGGCGACATGGCTGAGGGGTTCATCAGCTGACTTACGGGCGGGGATTGAGTTGCCTGTTGCGGAGCCGTCGTTGTTGAACGGCTCGCTTTATTATTGCCGGGTAATTGTTCGTGCACGGCTGAACCTCCTGCGCATTGGATGCTTGGAACGATAAAATGAATAATGTAGAAATTCGCTAAAAGCTGTCAAATTTCCTTCTCTCTTTTGAAAGGAATTAGCGGTTTTTGTCGATTGCGGGAAGGGGGACGAGGCTTGTCAAGAGCCGTGGAAAACGGTAGAAGCAAGAAGAGGCTGTTCCAAAAGGGTTCACCTATCTGGGAAACTCCCCGATTGCATGGGAAAGAACCCCAACCTGCACTGAAAAGTGGAAATTGAGGTTCTATTCTTCATCATTCCGGCTTAACGAGGGACTCGAAAAGTGACTAATGGGATTTTGCAGCATCCCGTCACAGCGCGGCATTATGATTATTTTTTTTGACCGAGACGTTGGTTAAAGCGGTCAACCCTGCCGCCTTTGTCCACATTGCGTTGTTTGCCCGTATAGAAAGGGTGGGAGGCCGAGCTCGTATCGACACGGATTACCGGGTAGCTGTTGCCGTCTTCCCATTCCATCGTTTCTTTTGAGCTTTTGGTAGAACCGCTTAAAAACTTATAGCCGCTCGTCGTATCAAAAAAGATAACTTGATGGTAAGTAGGGTGAATGCCTTCTCGCATAGTTTGCAGCTCCTCTATTCGTAATTATTACGTTTTATTAACTATATATTAGCCTAACGCTTGCAACTAAGTCAAGGAGGCATAGCATTCCATTTGCCAAATTTAAAAAAGTATATTACGATTACATTGGAATTATTATAAAGTGCAATCGGCAGATTTCGCGAATCATGACGCTGATGCCTTTTTGCATGGAATAACAGTTGATTAATTGCAGTTAAGTTGTTGAATGAAAGTAAAGCCTTTGCACATGCGGACATGCATTCATCTGTAACGGGCTTTCCGATAAGAGGAGGTATTGGGGCAGAATGAACATTAAAGCGGAGATGGATCGAATTAATCGGCATTTGATGGCGAGCGGCTACAAGCTGACGTCTCAGCGTGAAATTATTTTGCGGGTGCTGCTGGAGAACGAGCAGGATCATTTGAGCGCCGAAGGCATTTTTATGCTGGTAAAAGAAAAGTATGCGGAAATCGGGCTTGCCACCGTATATCGTACATTAGAGCTGCTTTCCGATTTAATGATAGTCGAAAAAATGAACTTTGGGGACGGCGTAGCGCGTTACGATCTGCGTTCCGAAGACCAGGAGCATATGCATCATCACTTGATTTGCGACGAGTGCGGCTCGCTTAAGGAAATCAAGGAAGACTGGCTGCTTGAGCTGGAGCAGCGGGTCGAGCGGGAATTCGGCTTCAAGGTAACCGATCATCGGCTCGATTTCACCGGAACGTACAAAAACTGCAGCAAGGATCTGTGCAAGCGTCAACGCAAAGCCGTGTCCTGATTGTCGTTAATCTGATAGAAAGTCTTTTCTCCGCTTGGAGGAAGGACTTTTTTTATTTCTTCGAAAACCTGCTTTAATTACGATTTTAAGTAAATTTACGATTGTGTTAAGCGTAATGTTTATGCTATATTTTAAAACGTAATAATTACGATTAAATCGCAAGGGAGCTTTTTCATACATGAGCAAGCAACAGGCAAGCAGGCGTTTGCCCAGAGCAAAGGGTTCAGATATCGCGGCCTATCATTCGCCCAAGGATTGCGCCCGCAAAGTGAAACGGATCGTGTTCCAGCCTGACAATCGACGAATTGTCGAGGAGTTTCTAGCTATTCTGGATATGAAGGAGCGTTTCATCGAGCATGATGTGCCGATTCCGAATAAAATTGTAATGTACGGTCCGCCGGGGACGGGAAAAACGTTAACCGCCTTTTATCTCGCCTATAAATTGAACGTTCCGCTTCTGATCGTCCGCCTTGATACGATTATTCATAGCCATTTGGGCGAGACGGCGAGCAATGTGCGCAAAATTTTTGAATTCGCCAAAGCCTCGCCGTGCGTGTTGTTTCTGGATGAGTTCGACGCCATAGCACGGACGCGTGAAAATAACGACGAGGTGAAGGAGATGTCGCGAGTCGTCAACACGCTGCTGCAATGCCTGGATGAATTCGATTGCGAAAGTGTGTTTATGGCAGCCACTAATTTGCAGAATGAATTGGACCACGCCATATGGCGCAGATTTGATACCAAAATGAATTATGCGATGCCGGATGATGATGCCCGCAACGAATATGTGTCGCTGTTAATCGGAGATTTTGACGCCGAGGCGGATTTGCGCCAGCAAGCGGCGGCTGCGCTGCGGGGCTGCAGCTTTGCAGATATGGAGCAGATTTTGCTGAAGGCTAAACGCAAAGCCATTATTGAGGGCAGTCTGCTCAAGGCAGAGCATGTCCGATTTTCGTTTGAGGAATACAAGCCGCATGTAAATGGAGGTCAGCTATGAATCCGTTCACGATTGTACAGGCGACTGCCGCAGATCGCGATGAAGTATTTGCTTTTGTCATTGGAGAGATGGAGAAACTGTACCGGCCAGGCACGTTCAGCAAGGAGCCCGACGATCTTCTCAGATTCGACGAGGTGTACGTAAACCCTGAATCCTGCTGCTGCTTACTTGCAAGAGCGGAGGATGGCACCCTGATCGGTACAGCCAGTTTAAAGCCGTATGACGGCCGGTTTCGCGAGCTTGTCCCGTCGCTTGAAGGGGAGCTGGCAGGCGAGGTGACCAAGGTGTACGTGTCCAGTGATTGGCGCGGCAAGGGCGCAGGCAAAGCCCTGTACCGAACATGGGAGGCATTTGCGCTGCAAGCGGGCTACCGCTACGGCTATCTGCACACCGAAACGCATCTTCCGGGCGCTTATCCTTTCTGGCAATCGCGCGGCTACAGCGAGCAAGCGTGGGGAACAAGCGAGCTTGTGCACATGACCAAGCGGCTTATCCAATTTTAAAATCGAGGTGAAGGCGAAATGTACAACGACGCTGCAAAAGATGAAAGAATTCCCGTTACGGTGCTGAGCGGTTACTTGGGCGCGGGCAAAACGACAATCCTGAATCATGTGCTCCACAACCGCGAAGGATTGCGAGTTGCCGTCATTGTCAATGACCTGGGCGAGATTAATATTGACGCCGACTTGCTGAGAGACGGAGGCGGCATTAGCCGTACCGAAGAAAAGCTGGTTGAAATGTCCAACGGATGCATTTGCTGCACGCTGCGCGACGATCTGCTGCTGGAGGTCGAGCGCCTCGCTCTGGAGAAGCGTTTTGATTATATATTGATTGAATCAACCGGCATAGGAGAGCCTGTGCCGGTTGCGCAGACGTTCACCTACGTGGACGAAGCGCAGCAAATCGATTTGTCCAGGCTGACCCGTCTCGATACGATGGTAACGGTTGTCGACGCGCTGAATTTCTGGAACGACTTCAATACGCGTGAAACGCTCGCCGATCGCGCGCAGGAGGCCGGAGAGGGAGATGCGCGCGGCGTCGTCCATTTGCTTACCGATCAGATTGAATTTTGCGATGTATTGATTCTCAATAAATGCGATCAGGTTAGCGAAGCCGAACTGGAGCTGCTGGAGCGTGCGTTGAAAGGGATGCAGCCGCGGGCGCGTCTGGTTCGGGCTGCACAGGGGCGCGTAGCCCCAAGCGAAATATTGAATACCGGGCTTTTTAATTTCGAGGAGGCAAGCCAGTCCGCCGGATGGATCAAGGAGCTGCAGAAGGAGGAGCACACGCCCGAAACGGAAGAGTATGGCATCGCATCGTTTGTCTACAAGCGCAAGCGCCCGTTCCATCCCGAGCGCTTGCTCAAGTGGATGGCTAAATGGCCCAAAGCAATTGTACGCTCCAAAGGGCTTCTCTGGATCGCCACACGCAATAATACGGCAATCAGCTTTAGCCAGGCAGGCGTGTCCAGACAGCTGGCGCCTGCGGGGCTGTGGGTAGCCGCGCTGTCGGAGGAGGAGCGTGAGGCGTACTTTGGCGGCGAATACGAGAAGCCTTCCGATTGGAATGAGGAATGGGGCGATCGAATAACCAAGCTTGTTTTTATCGGTATCGATATGGATCGCAGGGCCATAGCGGAATCGCTGGATGAGGCTTTGCTTACCGAGGCGGAAATGAGCTCGGACTGGCGTAGCTTGTCGGACCCGTTACCCGACTTTTCATAATACACATACATAAGGAGCTCAGGAATATTATGCGTATAACAAGTGCCATATTGGGGGTTTTTGCGCTCTTTGCCGTTTTTTTGTTAGCAGGCTGCGGGAATCAAGCGACAACGGCGGGAAACAGCGCAGCAAATGCGCCAACATCCGGGAATGAAGCGGCTGCGGATCATGCTGCGACTGGAGCTTCTGCAAGCGAGGCGAAGGCAAAGAGCGATGAAGAGGGCTTCGAGCCACTTACGCTGACTGACGCTTCGGGCGCAGAGCTGCATTTTGATAAAAAGGTGGAAAAAGTAGCATGCGTCGTTTCGCTATGCGTCGATATTTTGGCCGAGCTGGGCATGGAGCCTGTTGCGATTGCCGAGAGCGGCGTTCGCACGATCGCTTCGCAAGCCGAGTTCTACGGGGATAAAGGAGCGTCCTTTGCTTCCATCGGAGGAAGCTTCTTTGAGCCGAATTTGGAGGATCTTGTCATAGCCGCGCCCGAGCTTGTCATTGGTCTTATGGGCGTGCATGACGCGCTGCGGGAGGGGCTTGGCGACGTGGCTCCGCTTTATGCGGCCAATCCGAAAAGCTACGAGGAGTCTATCGGCATCTTGAAGCAAATCGGCGATGTAACCGGCCGAAGCGCAGAGGCGGAAGCGGCAATCGCGCGCTTTAGGGGCAAGCTGGAGCAGGCGAAGGCGGATTCGCCTCACAATAAAAAGGCGTTGATCATGTATGGCTCCGATGTGAATTTCGCAATTGTTACGGACAGCGGGCTTGGCGGTACGGTGCTTAAGGAGAGAGCCGAGTACCCTTGGAAGGTCGGAGACCCGGCCGAGGACCCTTATGGCGAAGGCAGCATTCCTTATTCGCTGGAGAAGCTGCTGGAAACAAACCCGGACGTTATATTTGTGGAAAGCTACTCGTTCAGTCCAGACACGAAACCGCTGTCGGAGCAGCTGTCCGAGCTTCCGTTATGGAGCAAGCTCAAGGCCGTACGAGAGGGCAAGGTCATTGAGGTTCGCTCTCCGATCTGGGGAGATGGTCGCGGTACCCGCTCCTTGGGCATCATGCTGGACGAGGCGATGGAGTTTCTGTATGCAGGACAGAGCTAGGGTAAACGATGGCACAAGCTCAACTTAAACAGCCTGTAATCGGAAGAAGAAGGATTCTTCCGATTTTTTTGTGCGGCATCTTGTTGTTGGCAGCGTCCTGTCTGCAGCTAAAATCGGGGTCTCCTGCCATGAGCTGGCAGGAGCTTGGCGACGTCCTGTTTATGTCGCGCGGGGAGGAGCTGCACCGTGTTGTCGTCTGGGAAATAAGGATGCCGCGCCTGCTGCTTGGCATGCTGACCGGCGCGATGCTGGGCACTGCCGGCATGCTCATGCAGGGGGCGATGAACAACAAGCTGGCCGGTCCTGAGCTGCTTGGCGTATCCGCCGGAGCGTCGCTTGCCGTGGCGGCGATTACCGTCATGCATTTGCCTGTTGCGCTGCCGCTTCAGCCGTTTTTTGCCCTGCTTGGCGGTCTGCTCGGAGGGGTATGCGTGCTGCTGACGGCTAAGGGGAGCCGAGGAACATCCTCACTGCTGCTGATCGGGATGTCGGTATCGGCCATCCTCAACGGGCTGCTACTTGTCCTGATTGCGCTCGGAACGGGCAATGACGTCAATTTGCTCTACACCTATTTGCTAGGCTCGTTGGCTAACCGAAGCTGGGAGCATGTGCAGCGCCTCCTCCCGTGGGCTTTCGCAGCACTGCCTTCAGCGTTAATGTTCATGCGTACGCTCAATCTGCTGCAGTTCGGCGATGAAGCGGCTGCTGGCTTGGGCGTCAGTATACAACGCTCGCGGCTTGGCCTGCTGCTGCTATGTACGGCGCTTGTCGCCAGTACGGTCGCTCAGTGCGGACCTATCGGCTACATTTCGTTAATAGCGCCGCATTTGGCGCACGCGATCACAGGGACGCGCGAGGCAGCGGTTGTGCTGCCGGTGTCCGCGCTTTGCGGAGGCGTGCTGCTTGCCGCCGCCGATACCGCAGGCAGGCTGCTGCTGTATCCGTTGGAAATTCCCGTAGGCATTTGGACGACGCTGCTTGGCGGCACCTTCTGTCTGCTTTATTTGGCAAAAAGAAAGGGGAGAGGAAGCGGTGGCGGGCTTTAGGGTATTTGCGGCAAAACGGCGACCCGCCGCAGCGGCAAAGTCGATAGGCGTATTGCTTGCCGCTATCGGCGTGCTGCTTATTTTCCATGTCGGTTTAGGCAAAACCTCGTTTTCTCCCGGGGAGGTGCTGGGCGCGCTGCTGTCTGAAGGAAATGACCCCTCAGCTCGGCATATCATTTGGAATCTCAGGCTGCCGCGCGCGCTCGTGGCGATCGCTGCCGGAAGCATGCTGGGAGCGGCGGGTGCGATTCTGCAGGCCGTGATGCGCAATCCGCTTGTCGAGCCGGGACTGGTGGGCGCCTCCTCAGGCGCCGTGCTGCTGGCCGTTATTTGGCTAGCCTACGCTCCTGCAAATCTAGCTGGTGCAGTGCCTCTTCCTGTCATTGCGTTGGCCGGCGGACTTGGGGCAGTCATGCTGGTGTATGCGCTAAATGCCGGACATCGCGGCAATCATGCCTCGCGGCTGGCGTTAAACGGGGTGCTGCTGACAGCGATTCTGCAATCGGCCGCTTCGCTCCTGCTATTAAAAAATCAGCAGGGCTTGTCCTCTCTTTTTTTATGGCTGTATGGCTCCTTGAACGGGAGGGGCTGGTCGAGCTGGGGAGCGATCTGGCCATGGGCTGCGGCCGGCCTGGTGATAGCGCTGGCCTATGCCCGACGCGCGGAGCTGCTGCAGCTAAGCGATGAGAGCTCTACCGGGCTTGGTCTGTCAGCGGGCAGAGCACGATTTGCCCTGCTTGCTCTGGCAGCCGTCATGACCTCCGCTTCGGTTTCGGTGGTAGGCTCAATCGGTTTTATCGGGCTGATGGGACCGCATATTGCAGGGCAGCTCGTCGGGCGAAGGCCGCTGCTTCATTTCCCGGTCAGCGCCCTCGTCGCCGCCTTTCTGCTTCTTGCGGCGGATTGGATCGGTCAAAGCATCACGTTGTCCATTACGCTTCCGGGGATGGAGCATCGGGTCGCGACATTGCCGGCCGGAGCGGTAACTACGCTGCTTGGCGCGCCATTTTTTCTGTATTTGCTGCGGAAGTCGCTGATTTTCAAGTAAACGGGTACCCTGCCGGGAAAAATAACATAAAGGATCATATCCAATAGTAGCCTCCGTATCCCATGTCCAAAAATGTTGTGACTCTAAAAACATTTTTCAGAAACTTTTTAAATGGATTGTGTATAATAGAGTAGTGCAAATGACATAGATTCTGGATGCGGAAAAGAGGACACAATATGGAGCATGTTCATGGGTCTTACGATGGCTCTTTAGTTATTTTCTCCTACATTATAGCAGTTTTGGCATCTTTTACGGCGCTTGATCTGGCCGGCAGGGTGAGCAGCGGCAATAAAAGCACGCGCCAGGGCTGGCTGCTGTTTGGCGCATGCGCCATGGGAATGGGCATATGGTCCATGCATTTTGTCGGCATGCTGGCGTTTTCGCTGCCGATTACGGTCGAATACGATCTCGTAGTGGTCCTTGTGTCCGTGCTGGCGGCAATAGCAGGCTCTTATGGCGCGCTCTATATCGTGAGCCGGAATCGGCTGAATGTGTCGAGACTGCTCATTGGCGGAGCTTTATTGGCTACGGGCGTGTCCATCATGCATTACGCCGGAATGGCGGCGATGCTGATTGAGATTACCTACAAGCCTGGCATCTTTTTGCTGTCCATTCTGATTGCGGCAGTCGCGTCGATAGCGGCATTGTGGCTCGCCTTTTACTTCCGCTTTGGGGGCTTGAAGCATGGAATTTGGAAGAAGCTGGGCAGCGGCCTGATTATGGGGGCGGCTATTTCTGGCATGCACTATACGGGCATGGCGGCGGCCAACTTCCACATCGGGGAGAAAGCGGCGTTTTTCTACGGAGTCGTGCTTCAGGATGGCTGGCTAGCCTACTTGATCATTGGAGGCACGCTATTGACCCTGGGGCTTTCTTTATTCAGCATTTACGTGTCCAAGCAGCTTGCAGGCAAAGATATGGAGCTGTTCCAAAACGAGAAATGGTACCGGTCACTCTATGAGAATAACCAGGACGGCATTTTTTCGGTCGATGTGAATTATCGCATTATTAGCTGCAACTCGGCAGCGCTTGAAATTGTGGGACTGGAGCATAGCCAGGTGTATCGCCAGAAGGTGGATCAGCTTATACACATTATTGTCCCCGAGCAGCGCGCCGACATGTTGGAAAAGTTCCGGCAAGCGTTCAAGGGGGAGACGATCACCGGGGAAGCGACGATCGAGCGTCCCGACGGCAGCAAGGTCTCTGTCAGCTATACGAATGCGCCCGTCATTTTTTATGAACAGGTGGTCGGAACATATGTGATTTTCAAGGACATTACAACGGAGAAGCAAGCCGAGGCTAAGGTCAAGCATCTGGCCTTTCACGACGAGCTCACCGGTCTGCCTAACCGTCGTTTGTTCAATCAGAGCATTCAAGACGCGATCGAGGAAAGCCGGAGCTGCGGCCAGCCGTTTGCCGTGATGGTGCTTGATATCGACCGCTTCAAAATGATTAACGATTCGCTTGGGCATACATACGGAGATTTTTTCCTCAAGGAGGTAAGCAAGCGGATTTCAGAATGTACCGCCAATAAAAACATTATGCTTGCGCGTATGGGCGGCGATGAGTTTACGCTTCTGTATCTCGGCTTTAAGCAAGAGCTTGAGGTGACCTCCTTTGTCGAGAACGTCATCGAGCGCATTCAGGTGCCTTACCGGCTTAAAGATAACGATTTCTACGTTTCAGCGAGCATTGGCATCGCCATTTTCCCCGAGCATGGCGATGATGCGGAGCAGCTGCTCAAAAACGCAGACACGGCCATGTATGAAGTGAAGAAAAAAGGCAAAAACGGCTTCGCATTTTTCTCCAGCCAGCTTGACGAGCAGCTTGCCGCCAAAATCGAGCTCGAAAGTGATTTGCGCAAAGCGATTGAACGCGGCGAGCTTATGCTCCATTACCAGCCGCAAATTCGGGCGAATGATTTGGCAATGGTTGGCGTCGAAGCGCTGGTACGCTGGAAGCATCCGGAGAAGGGCATGCTGTCGCCCGGCTTGTTCATTCCCATCGCGGAGGAGACGGGATTGATCTATGACATCGGAACCTGGGTGCTGCGGGAAGCATGCTCCCAGATGAAGCGCTGGCACGACGAGGGCGGACCGCTCATTCCGGTTTCCGTCAATTTGTCCTCCCAGCAGTTTCATCAGCCGCTGCTGGTCGAATATATCATCAATATATTGAACGAGACGGGACTTCCTGCGGAGTATCTGGATTTGGAAATTACCGAAAGCATGATGATGGATGCGGAGGTATCGGCAAGCATCCTCAGACAGCTGCATGAGCGCGGCATTAAAATCAGTCTGGATGACTTCGGAACAGGATACAGCTCACTCAGCTACCTGAAGATGTTCCCGATTCACAAGCTGAAAATCGACCGTTCCTTTATTCGCGACATTACGCAGAACCAGAATGATAAGGCGATAGTGGCGACGATCATTTCCATGGCTCAAAACTTGAATATGGAGGTTATTGCGGAAGGCATTGAAACGAAGGATCAGCTCGATATTCTCACCGATCGGGACTGCGGCAACATTCAGGGCTACTACTTCAGCAAGCCGTTGTCGGCTACGGATGTGGAGGAGGCGTTTTTTGTTCCCGGGAGGGCATCGGCCGTCAAGCAGGCTTAGCCGTTCCATTGCCGCATTAACGTTTCTGCTTTGTTTCGGCTTCCTCAGCCAGCGCTTGTTGAACGCAGCTAAGACAAATGCAAGCTTTTCCTTGAAGCGAGGTTGGTACGCGTTCCAGCAGCTGCTGCGGAATGTTGATAGAAAAGCACCAGCAGTCCTTGGGAGCGGACGCATCGGTCATGGCGCAGCCGTTTGGCTGCCGGCAAACCGGACAAGTCATCATTGCAGCCTCCTTTATGTTCATAATGATTATAAGGGCTTTCCGCAGAGCGATGACCGCTTCTTGCCGGAAAGCCCTTTGCGTGTATCGGCCGATCGGCCGCGGCTCTTGCTACTAACAGGAAGGAAGAAGCGGTTACTCTGCCTTCAGAACAAACTTTTCTATGACGTGTCGCACGCCTTCTTCATTGTTGGTGAGCGTTACATAGTCCGCAATATCCTTCAGCGATTGGATGGCGTTGCCCATCGCAACCCCGAGTCCCGCAGCCTGTATCATTTCATTGTCGTTCCAAGCGTCGCCAATGGCGATGGTCTCCTCCATCGAGCAGCCGATATGCTCGGCCATAAACCGCAGAGCATGGCCTTTGGTCCCTTCCTTGTGCATAAATTCAAGGTAATGGGCTTTCGATTTGGTAATATGGACACGGTCGCCGATTAACGGGGCTAGCTCTTCGGCAACCCGATCGAGACGGTCGGGATCGTCAATGATCAGCATTTTGTTCATCGGAAAATCCAGCAGCTTATTGAAATCGGGTTCTATTTTGTAAGGGATGTTGGAGAGCTTGGAGTACGCCTTGATCTTGTCGTTATCCTCGGTCCCGTACAGCTCGTCGTCGACATACAATTGAAGATGAAGCCCGTTTGCCTCTGCATAAGCGTGGAGCTCCTTGGCCGCATCGATCGGAACGCTGCGCTCGTACAGCACCTGCCCGTCCAACAGAGTTTTGACGAGGGCTCCCTGATAAGTAATAATAGGAACATTAAGTTCAATTTGTTTGGCGATTTTCTGAGCGGAAGCAAACATCCGTCCGGTGGCAAGCGTAACGAGAACGCCTTGGGCTATTGCGGCCTCCAGCGCTCGTTTCGTTCCTTCGGTTACGATGATCTCATCAGTTAACAGCGTATCGTCAACATCAATGGCAATTAGTTTATACATGCGGCAGGTAAGGCTCCTCTCGGTTTCTCTGTAAGTTCTGGAATAGGTTGATTGTAGCTAAAATACTGCAGAGATACAAGAGTCGGCCAAGAGCTTGAGACGCATGCAGAAACGAGATTGCAGGTCTATCACGCAGCCGGATAAGGAGATGAACAGATGAGCTCGTTTAAGTCGGAAGATGCGCAGCGTCGCTTTGCGGCCTATTGCCTGTTTGGAGCGGTTGTGTGCGTTGCGCTCGGTTTTGCGCTCGGATACATGTGGCTGAACAGCCGTTACCCGATGCTCAAAGAGCCGGTTTTCCAGCAGTTCAACGCGTCGTACAAAAAGATCAACAATGATTATTTGAATGGAGCGGAGGCCAAGGATCTGCTGAACGGTGCGACTGCGGGAATGGTCGCATCGCTTGAAGACCCGTATTCCCGCTATTATGCCGAAGAAAAAGGCAATGCCTATACCCAATCCTACGAAGGAGAAATTTACGGAATCGGGGCCGACATCAGGGAGGAAGAAGGGCAGTTTGTTATTTCCGGGCTGACAAAGGGAGCGCCGGCCGAGCGCGGCGGACTGCTGCCGGGCGATGCGATCGTGAAGGTCGACCAGACGGAAATCAAGGATCAGGATTTTCAGGGGCTGTTGAACCTTGTCAGAGGCGAGGAGGGAACAGAGGTCACGCTTCAGGTCGAGCGTCCCGGACAAGCGGAGCGTATTACGATTACGCTGAAGCGTGAAGCCATTCCGATTCATACCGTTGCAGGGGAAATGCTTGAGAATGGAATCGCGCATATTACGATCAGCCGGTTCGCGGAAAAAACGGCGGACGAATTCCAAACTACGCTGAAGGAGCTTCAGGAGAGCGCGGAGCTAAAGGGACTGCTGCTCGATATGCGCTCCAATCCGGGAGGCTTGCTGATTCCCACGCTTGAAATTGCCAATACGCTTATACCAAAAAATAAGGTTATTCTGAACGTAGTGTACAAAAACGAGCGTCAGACGGTTACCTATAAATCGAAGCAGCAGAAGGAATGGACCGTTCCGATCGTTGTGCTGGTCAACGGCCAGTCGGCAAGCGCCAGCGAGGTGCTTACGGCAGCTCTGAAGGAGTCCGCAGGAGCCAAAGTGGTCGGCGAGCAGACCTACGGCAAAGGCGTCGTGCAGGCATTCAAGCAGTTCAAGGACGGTTCCGTGCTCAGTCTGACTGAGGCGCAGTGGAAGACGCCGGGCGGAACATGGATTAACGAAGAGGGCGTTGCGCCCGATTACAAGGTGGAGCTGCCGGCGTATACGAAGCTCAGGCCGCTGGCCATCGGAACCGAAATGTCGCTTGGCAGCTACGGTGAGGACGTCAAGACTGTGCAAGCGATGCTGAAGGAGCTTGGCTATGCTTCCCAAGGGATAGACGGCTTGTTCGACGAGCATACGGTTGCCGCGCTTCGCATGTTTCAAACGGCCCAGAAGCTAGAGCCGACCGGAGCATTTAACGATAAAACCGGCTATCGTCTGCTGGAGCTGTTGAAGGAAAAGCTCCATAACGAGGATACTCAAATCGAAAAGGGCGTTGAACTGCTGAGCTCATAAAAATTCCATTGACAACGATGGTGATAATCATTATCATCTAATAGGAAGCAAAGCCTTCTTTGTGCAGCCATAAGCCGATATTGCGTGCGAGTGCAGGCGCTCCTTCTCTTTCTAAGCGAAATAGAAGCGATTGCCGTCAAAGAGGGGTGCCAGCCTATTTCGCTTGTATGGGGTGAACCACTTGAAAAAAATCAAGTATTGCAAAAGAAACATGGCTAACGGGACAGCCTCGGCTTTTAAAGCGATGAAGGAAAAGTATCCTGACATCAAGCAGAAAAAAAGCGATTGTCTTGGCCATTGCAAAACCTGCAAGCTGGAATGCTTTGTTGTCGTTAAATCAAAGGCTGTAAGCGCACCGTCTGCCGGCAAGCTGTATAAGCGGTTAAAGAAGCTGATTGGATAATCTCGTCTGCTGCGGATTTAAGCTTTGCGAGCAGACAGCATGTGATCGATAGAGAACGGCTTGCGCCGATTAAGCAGAACGGCATTTGCCGTTCTTTTTTTTTATGTTAGAATAAGTACAAACTAGAAAAGCTGAGGTGCATAGCAATGAATGACAAATTGGCAGAAGCTTTAAACGAACAAATGAATTTTGAGTTTTATTCGGCGCATGTGTACTTGGCGATGGCTGCCTATTGTTCCGGCGAAAGCCTGGACGGCTTTGCGAATTTCTTTATTGTGCAGGCTGAAGAAGAGCGATTCCACGGCATGAAAATATATAAGTTTCTCAACGACCGCGGCCGCCGCGCTACGCTGTCTGCGCTCGGAGAGCCTAAAAACGACTACTCCTCGATTCTGGACTCGTTCGAGCACGGCTATGCGCATGAGCAGCAAAATACGGAGCGCTTCTACAAGCTGTCCGATCTGGCTATGAACGATCGCGAGCACGCGACAATCAACTTCCTCAAGTGGTTCATTGATGAGCAGGTAGAGGAAGAAGCGCTGTTCGACAATATCATCCACAAGCTGAAGCGCATTGACAAGGACAGCAACGCTTTCTATATGCTTGATGCGGAGTTTGCAGCGCGCTCCTTCACGCCTCCAGCGCTGTAAGACGCTGCGAGTCTCTGCTCGCCGCACGGCGCGGAAGCGATAAAGAGATGCCAGATTCGGCCTGTCGGCCGTTTATCCGGCATCTTTTTTTTGCGCTCTAAAGCGTATAAAGCCATAAAAGAATGCCAAAATCGAGGTATAGGTGCGGCTATATTTCTGATGTATAATTACGTGCATAGTAATTAAACATCTTTAATAAGTGGGCGGTGATTGAAATAAAGCTTCCGTTTGTGAATCCGAAATCGCTCGGAGAAATGATCAGGCAGCAAATCCGTACGGCGCTTTACTGCAATCGGGAAGCGACCAAGGTCGAGATCGCGCAAATGACCGGACTGACCTTCCCGACGATCAGCAAAGCGGTAGAAGAGATGAGGAAGGGCGGCGAGGTGCTGCTGGCGGGAGTCGGCGAATCCGGCGGGGGGCGGCGACCGCAAATTTACAGGCTGAATCCCGATTACCGGTATGGCTTGGCCGTATACCTGGAGAAGAACATAACCAAGTATACGGTGCTTAATTATGTCGGAGACGTGGTTGCGGCAGAGAGCCGGGAAGGAGTGCTTCAGGACGGTCCTGCTGCGCTGGATAAGCAGATTGCCCGGTTGGTTGGGCTTTATCCGCCTATCTATGCGTTGACGTTCGGTGTTCCGGGAGCGGTTAAAGAGGGCAAGCTATTTCATATCCCGGGTTATGAGCGGTTTGAAGGCTATGATTTGCGAGCCGCCTACCGCAACAACTATTCGCTTATTGTACAGGTAGAGAATGATATGAATGCGACCGTGCTTGGCTATCATGACCGGCTGGACAATGACGAGCATGTATCGTTGGTTTATTTGTATTTCGGCATGAACGGCCCTGGCGCCGGAATCATAGTCAATGGCAGCCTGGTGCGCGGCAAAAGCGATTTTGCCGGGGAGATCGCTTGCATGCCTCTGTATGATAGCGGGACCTTCTCGGGCAGCATCCGGGCACACGCACATGAGGAAGCGGGCGCTCCTTGGAGGCCGGAAGTGACGGATGGCATAAGCCGGCTGGTTGCGGCGCTTACGACGGTGTTGAATCCGGACTTTTTTGTGTTTTGCAGCTTGAATGTAACCGATGACGATTTGATTGAAATAACCAGGCAATGCGCAGCATATGTGCCTGAGCAGCATCTGCCGGCATTAATCATTAGCGATTGGGAAGAGGATTATATGCACGGGTTAAAGCAGTTGACCATCCGCAATATGCTGGGGACCGGGGAGAACTGACTGCTTGCGCAGCAGGATTTGCAGAGAAAGGAAATTTGCGATGAATAAGACAGAGGTTGAAAATCGAGGACTTGCCCGTTGGCGCCTCGCCATTTATTTTATTTTTTTGCTATGCGGAATGGCCTCGGCCTCTTGGATTTCGCGTACGCCGGCCATTCGGGATACGCTTGAAGTATCTACCGGGCAGATGGGCTGGATTATTTTTGGACTCTCGGCCGGTTCCATTCTTGGCTTGCTTTCGGCAAGCCAGATGATAGCTGGAAAGGGCGGCCGATTCTCAATGGTTGTCGGACTTCTCGTTTCAGGAGTAGGTTTGGCGGTTGTCGCTTCAGGCAACGCGTTGATCATTCATCCGGCAGTCGTATTCGCAGGGCTCGCTATATTCGGCTTTGGCTTTGGGCTCTGCGATGTGGCGATGAACGTAGAGGGTACGATGATTGAGAAGAAATTAAACAAATCGCTGATGACCGGCTTTCATGCGGTATTTAGTCTGGGAACGTTTATCGGCGCTTTGGCGGGCTGGCTGGCGGTTAAGCTGCATGTATCCGTTTCGCTTCATTTGCTGTTTGTTGTATTCGTGCTAATCGGGGGAACGTCGCTGCTCTATCGATTGGTGCCTGCCGGAACCGGGAAAGAGGAGAAGACTCTCACAGGAAAGAAAATGTTAACCGCCAGAGAGCGGCTGGCTGTGTGGAGGGAGCCGAGGACGCTGCTGCTTGGCGTCATTATTCTGGGTATGTCCTTTGCAGAAGGTTCGGCCAACGATTGGCTTCCGCTCATTATGGTCGACGGCTATGGCACTACCGCAACTGCCGGCTCGTTTGTGTACGGGCTGTTCGTTGCCGCGATGACTATTTTTCGCGCTGTGGGAGGCAAACTGCTCGATGCGTTCGGCAGGGTGGCCATTTTGCGGGCGTCAGCAGTGTCCGCAGTTGCAGGCTTGCTGATCGTCATGCTAAGCGATCATTATTTGATAGCGTCAATCGGCGTTGTTCTTTGGGGCTTTGGCAGTGCCTTCGGATTTCCGGTGGCGCTGTCGGCGGCAGGGGATAATCCCGAGGGGGTAGCGGCCAGAGTCGGAGCAGTAGCAACCGCTGGCTATATGGCCTTTCTCGTCGGCCCGCCGACGCTTGGCATGCTTGGCGAATCCATCGGGCTAAGGCAGGCGCTGATCTTTGTGCTGATCGGCATTGTGTGCGCCGGCATGGCGTCAGGGGCGTCCCGGCCTGTAGCAGAAAAGCGCGAACCATCAGGCGAGCGGACCGTGTAGAGAAGGGGCAAATCGGGAACAAGAAAGCCGCCGCAGCCCGGTGCCAGTCAGAACTGCGCATGACCGATCCAGGCCGCAGCGGCTGCGATTGAAGGCGGATGCTTCTGTCAGCCGCCTTCACCCGATTAGATGCTACTGGTATTGCTGCTCAGCTTCAGCATGCTGCAGAAGCTCCAGAAACGAATCAACGACCGCCGGATCGAAATGTTTGCCGCGCTGCTCGCGAATGAACGAGATTGCGCGTTCGGCGGTCCATTTCTCCTTGTAGGGCCTCGCGCTGGTCAGGGCGTCGAATACGTCGACAACGCTGACGATACGCGCCTCGATTGGAATTTCCTCCTCGCAGAGCCGCTGCGGATACCCGCTTCCATCCCATTTCTCATGATGGTACATAATAATATTTTTGCCCGTTGTCAGCTCGTTGGCAAGCAACTCGTCGTTGAATTCCATATATATTTTCTCGATAATATCGGCGCCGATCTGGGTATGCATCTCGACGATTTGCCGTTCATAGTAGGCAAGCTGGCCGGGCTTGTAGAGAATGCCTTCAGGAATGCCGGATTTGCCGATATCGTGGAGGATGCTGGCGTTCGCGATTTGATTGATTTTCTCCAGATTCCAGCCCAGCTGCAGCCGATTGTTGTGATAGACGGTCAGCCGGCGGGTCAGCTCGCGCACGCGAACAAGATGCTCCTCGATGCCGGGATCACGGATTTCACAGGAAATGGCGAGCACCTTGAGCATAGAGCTTTGCAGCTTGCTGATGCGCTCCTCCGGCAGGTAGTAGCCGCTTCTCAATTGCTCCAGTTCTCTGAATACGCCGACGTAATAAGTCGCTTGCCCGATTTCAAACGGCGTAATCGTTATCGAGGAATGCCAAAGGCTTTCATCGCGGCGGCGGTTCGTAAATACGCCTGACCAGGCTTTGCCGCTGGCAAGCGATCGTTTCATGTGCTCGTGGGTAGTTCTCGGGGTGTAGGAGGTGCGCACGATGCTCGCCTTCTGATTGACCACTTCTTGCTGCGTGTAGCCGGTAATTTTCTCGTAAGCCGCGTTGACCGCGATGATCTGATGCTGGCTGTCGGTGAGCATCACCGCATCAGCCAGCTTTAAAAAAGGGATTAGCATTGCCGGCAGAGTGTCCATGTTGTTGTGTGTTCCTTCCATTTATCTTTTTCGGGCGGGCAGCTGCTTGGAGCCCTGCTCCATCGGCGCTCCGCAGAGCGGGCAGGCGCGGGAGGCTTCCTCCGCCTCCGCGGCGGTGTTGATGCGCTGCCATACTTCGCAGGCAGCGCCGGTGCAGAGCCAGGCCAAGGCGGTTCCGCCGCCGGCCTGGCTGCCATTGTCGCCGGCCGGCGGCGTTTCGCCCAGGGCCGAGCGGATGAAGCGCGACCATTCCGCAGGCTGGCCGCGATAGACGGCGGGGGAGCTGATGTACAGCTCCTCCATCGCTCTTGTGACGGCGACATAAGCGAGTCGCCGTTCCTCCTCCAGCGCGCCGGCCAGCGGGTCGGCGCCGCTCTGGAGCGAGGCGCGGTCGCTGTGCTTGTCCGCGGCCAGCGCAGAGCTGTGGGGGAGGATGCCCTCGGACGCCCCCAGCAGGAAGACGACGGGGAACTCCAGCCCCTTCGCCCGGTGGATCGACATGAGCGAAATCGCGCCGCTGCCTGCCGTGCCGCTTCCCTCGCGCGCGAGCGCGCCGTGCTTGTCGGCCAGCTCATCCACATAAGCGATAAACGCTTCGATTGTCGTGTACGCGGAGGCGGCCTGGATCAGCTCGTCGAGCATCTCCTTCAAGCTTTCCTTATGCTCCGTCAGCTCATGGCGGCTGCCCGTTTCCATATACTGATCGTAGAACGATTGACGCAGCTGTCTGATTGCGTCGGCTGGCGGCAAAGCGCCAATCGTCTTGATCAGGTTGATGCGCTCCTTCACCTTTTCCTTTTGAAAATCCTTTAACGCAGGATAGTCGAGCAAATGGATGAGCGGCCATTTTTTGGCGCGCAGCCGATCCTGGGACTCGATATGGGTAAGCGCTTGCTCCCGATTGACATACAGCGTCGGCAGCATGGCCTCGATTGCCCCGAAATGTCTTCGGTCCAGCGTGAGCCGCAAATGTCCAAGCAGCGGGCGGACGGTCGCATGCTCGTAGAACAGCTTGCCGTCGCCGTAATCGACGAAGGGCAGCTGGCGCAGCAGCAGCTGCTCAAGCAGCGCCCTGCCGCTGCTTGCCGTACGATACAGCACGGCGAAGTCCCCAAAGCTGCGTTTGCCTTCGCCCACCTCTTTTTCGATTGTGGCGGCTATGAGCAGCGCTTCCTCCTGCGTTGACTTGAGCCTTGCGTAGGAGAGGGCGGTTCCCTGGCCGTGCACGGCCAGCAGCGTTTTGTCCTTGCGCTCCTTGTTGTGGGCAATGATGGCATTGCCCAGCCCGACGATACGCGAGGTGGAGCGGTAATTCACATCGAGCGTAATGGTTGCCGCTCCCGGGTATTGGGCGTCAAAGCCGAGGATGTAGTCGCTTCGCGCGCCGTTAAACGAGTAGATCGTCTGATCGTCGTCGCCGACGACCATCAGGTTGCGATGCTTGTCCGCAAGCATTTGAACGAGTACATACTGCACTTGATTCGTATCCTGAAATTCATCGACCATAATAAAGCGGAAGCGCTGCTGGAGCGCGGATAGAAGCGCTTCGTCCCGCCGGAGCAAGCGATACGTCTCCAGCAGGAGGTCGTCGTAATCCATTCGGTGCTGCTCCTGCTTCCACTGCTCGTAGCGGGTGAACAGGAGCTTGAGCTCCAGCTCCTCTGTCGTCGTCTCGGGCAGCGTGTCCAGCTCGACCATTCTCAGCTTTAAGGCAGATAACCTGGCGAGCAGCGTCTCCGGCTCATATTCATGGACAAGCGGCAGCTCGCGCATCAGTCGTTTGAAAAAAACATGCTTTTGCCCTGTCTCTCCGAGAATCGCCTGCGTGTAGCCCTGACGGCGCAGCAGCTGCAGGCAAAAGGAATGAAAGGTTCGCGCCTCGACTGCCGCTGCGGCTTGCGCCCTCAGAAAAGGAAGAGCGCGGATGCGGCTGCGCATCTCGTCCGCGGCTTTGCGGGAGAAGGTCATCAGGAGCAGCTCCTGAGGCTGCGCTTGGCGCACGGCGAGCAGGTAGGCGGCGCGGCAGACGAGCACCGACGTTTTGCCCGAGCCCGCTCCGGCCAGCGTAAGCGCCGGACCTTCAAAGTGGCGAACCGCTGCGATTTGCGGGCGATTCAGCGCAATGCCCGCTTGCTCCAGACCGCGAAAAAAAGCCGCATCCGGCTCCTGAGCGGCCACAAGCTGAAGGCTCGTATGCGCTTCGGCCCGGTCGGCTTCGGGCATCATGCGATTGCGCAGTCCCGCTGGAAAGGTATAATAGGATTGATTCAGCTTGGATCACCTTCAAATTCAAATAATGATTCTATTATAGCAGATTGCTTGCGGAAAGAGGGAGATAGAGATGATAGATCAGGCAAAGCGGGAAGATGCTGGAGAGGTGCTGCCGCTCTTGCTTTCCGCGATTGGAGAGATCGCCTATTCGCTGGCCGGAACCGAGCGGCCGGATGAGGCGGCGGACATTTTGGCCGAATTCTACGCAAAGGAAAACAACAGGCTAAGCTATCGGCATGCGCTTGTTTTCCGGGAGGAAGGCAGGGCAGTCGGCATGCTGCTCGCCTACCCGGGAGACAACGCGGCGGAGCTTGACCGGCCGCTTGCGGAACGCCCGGGCAGAAGCGGGGGCGGCATTGTGACGGAAGCCAGAAGCGGGGACTACTACTTGGACTCGCTCGCCGTCCGCGCCGACTGCCAGGGACGCGGCATTGCCAAGGCGCTTATTGGCGCTTTTGAGCGGCGCGGCGCTGCCGCCGGTATCGAGCGGCTCTCGCTGATCGTGGAGCAGGGCAATGACCATGCGCAGAAGCTGTATGCGCGGCTTGGCTATAGGGAGGACGGCGAGCTTGATATCCATGGCGGGCGCTATACACGGATGATCAAGCCAGCAGGAATCGACCGGTAAACTCGCATTTCCCGGCATAAAAGTTCAATATGGTATAAAAAGGGAAGCTGCTGTAAGATGAACATAACGTCCGAGAAACGGACGCCAGTACCGGTCGAAGCGGAGTGTGCCCATGATGTCCAATACCAGCTTTAAATCGAAATTAGCTTACAGCTCGGGGAATTTGTCCATTAATTTATTTGCCCAGGCGTTTGCGTCCTACATTGTGTTTTATTATGTGGATGTGCTGGGTGTAAGGCCTGCGCTGATCAGTGCGGCGATGGTTGCGCACGGGATTGTAAATGCGCTGTTGAATCCGTTTTTCGGCCATCTGTCTGATCGCACAAGCTCCCGGTTCGGACGGAGAATTCCTTATATGCTGTTTGGCATGGTTCCGCTTGCGGCGCTGTTCACGGCGGTATGGTTCCCGATAGGCGAGGGACAGACGCTGTTTTGGTATTTTTTAACGATCGTCCTGTTGTATGATGTGATGTTCGTCATGGTGGCGCTCAACTATTCGGCGTTGTTCCCGGAAATGTTCACAACGATTAAAGAACGGGCCGAGGTATCCTCCTGGCGCCAGATGTTCGGCATAATCGGGATGATTATTGGCGTGGCGCTGCCGCCAGTGCTGTACAGCAATATGGGCTGGGGACCGATGGGCGCTGTTTTCGCGGCGATTTCCCTCATCTTTTTGGTGGTCATGGTCGTCTCCAGCAAGGAGACGAAGACGACTCGCCATGAAACAATCGGACTTTGGTCGTCTTTGAAGCTGACCTTTTCGAACAAAGCGTTTGTTTATTTTGTCGCGGGCAGCTTTTTTGTCCAGTTTTCGTTTGCCTTGCTTCCGGCTGCTATTCCTTTCTTCACCAAATATGTGCTCGGCGCGACCGAAATGGGCAATACGTACATGCTGGGAGCTATTTTCGTGTCGGCGATTCCTTGCGTGTACATATGGAGCAGGCTGCTTCAGCGGTTTGGGCCGCGCCATACCGTCCTGCTGGCGGCGGGCATCTATGGGCTGGCGATGGTGCCGTTTCTGTTTTTCACAAGCTTGACCGGGGCGGTCATCGGCGGCGTAACGATCGGGATCGGGCTTGCAGGCTTGCTCGTGCTGCTGGACGTGCTGCTGTCCGAAGTCATTGATGAGGATGAGCGTCGGACAGGCGCCAGGCGCGAAGGAATGTATTTTGGCATGAACGGATTTATTGTCAAATGGGGCGTTTCGCTGCAAGCGGTGGTGCTGGGGCTAATCCTTGAGGCTACGGGCTATGTGAAGGATGCCCAGCAATCCGCCGCCGCCGTATGGGGCATTCGCTCCATGCTGAGCGTACTGCCGCTTGCAGCCGTCGCCATCGCGCTGCTGTTCTTCTACCTGTATCCGATTCGGCGTTCAGGCTCGGCCAAGCCGGAGATAGGCCACAAGGCATAAGCAAAGCGTTTTCTGCCGGCACCAGCGCCTAGGGCACACCGCTTCAAGTGACGCGGATTGGAAGTTGCCCAATAAGCCCGTTTCTAATGAATGTTAAAAATAGGAACAAAAAAATCGTCTTTTCTTGTGAAATGGATGTTACCACACACCCATTCAAGAAAAAACGATTTTTTTTACGTCATCAGACGATTTTTATTTAGGGCGTGTCTGAAAACCCGTTCAGTGGCACCATTCAACGCCTTTTCGCCCCCTGCTTCGTTCCGTTGCTTGATGTACCTCCGGTACACCTTCACAAACGCGCCTTGCACGGGACGAAAATTCGGAAAAATTTGCTGTCCTCAGCGTTCTCAGACACTCCCTAGGTAAAAATAATACACCTTAATCCGTCTAAATCCTGAACCGCTTTTCCAATGGGTTGTTCCTATAATGAATTTATGAATAAGGACCAACGCAGGAGGTAGACAGCTATGGCTATTGTGGCCGAGAAAGCAAAGCAATCCAATAAAAGGGGCTGGTGGAATCAGTACCGAAAGGAAGCAGTTGTGGGATGGCTTTTTCTCGCTCCGGAAGCGATCGGGATTATTGCGCTTGCCATTTTCCCCTTGCTTTTTTCATTATTTCTAAGTTTTACGAATTGGAATCTCATTGGCGGATTTAAAGAGATGGAATTTGTTGGATTTGGTAATTTCGAAAGAATGGCTGAGGATTCAAAGTTCTGGAAGGGTCTGAAGAACAACTTGTACTTTACGGCTGTAACAGTTCCGTTTGGCCTCATTATTGCGATGATTATGGCTGTTCTTGTACACACAAAGGTTTATGCCAAAAGTCTGTTCAAGATCTTGTTTTTTATCCCTTATATTTGCTCGACCGTCGCGATTGCTGCCGTGTGGGCCGCGCTTTATCACCCTTCAAGCGGACCGATCAATCAGTTTCTAATGGGTATTGGCATCGATTCCCCTCCGAAATGGCTCGTTGATTCCGAATATGCCATCGTTGCGATTATGGTTATTGCCATATGGCAGGCTCTTGGCTACCAAATGATTATTTTCCTCGCTGGCTTGACGCAGATCCCGGAGGATATCTACGAATCAGCCCGAATCGATGGAGCAACAGGTATGCAGCAGTTTTGGTCCATTACGATACCCATGCTGGCGCCGACAACGTTGTTTTTAACGATTACGACGATTATCGGATCATTCAAAGTTTTTGATCTTATCAAATTTTTGACGGACGGCGGTCCCAATGATGCATCCACTGTGCTTGTTTTCAGGATATATGAGGAAGGCTTCATTAACTTTAATATGGGTTACGCATCTGCGATGTCGTGGATACTCTTCCTGCTAGTTATCGCGGTATCATCAGTCACTTGGATTGCACAAGCCAGAGGAAAGCGGGCATAAGGAGGGGATGGGGAAAATGTCATTTAAGAACATAAAGCTTGACCGAGTATTTTTAACCGTTATATTTGGGGCAGTTTCGATTTTGTTTGTTGTCCCGCTGCTCTGGATGTTCTCGGCCTCAGCTAAGCTGGAGCGGGATGTCATGACCTATCCGATTCAATGGATTCCACGGGAGTGGAACTGGATCGAGAATTTCCAGAAGGTATGGCTTGAGAATGTGCCGTTTACCTTGTTTTATTGGAATTCCTTCAAGCTTGCCATTATTTCAACGCTTGCGACCTTGATTTTCTCATCCATGGCTGCATTTGCTTTCTCCAAGCTGCGGACGCCGGGAAAGGGCATCATGTTTGGCCTGATGATGTCGTTTATGATCATCCCGGATCAGGCTACGCTCGTGCCGCGATTCATTATGATCAAATGGCTGGGCTTGTATAATTCGCATGAGGGAATCATCCTGATGCTCGCATTTTCGATGTATTTCACCTTCCTGATGAGGCAGTTTATGATAGGAGTTCCCAATGATTTCATCGAAGCAGCGAAAATAGATGGAGCAGGCTATCTGCGGATATACGCTCAAATTATACTGCCATTGTCGAGGCCAATTCTTGCGACGGCAGGCATTATTAAGTTTATTTGGACGTGGAACGACTATCAGAATCCGTTGATCTTCTTGTTTACGAAAGAGTTGTTTCCACTGCCGCTTGGCATTCAATTTTTCCGTCAGGAATACTCCAATAATGTCTCGTTAATGATGATGGCTGCGGTGTCGGCAATCATTCCGCTTATTATCGTCTTTGTTATTTTGCAGAAGCAGGTAATCAACGGGATCACGGTAGGAGGAGTCAAAGGCTAGAGCCTCGGAAGCAAAGTCAAAAAAGTGCACGTGAATGACTGACAAATAGTGCACGGTAAATCGCTTTCAAATTGATTATTCTAGACGTGTAAAGCATAATCGACGAAAAGGGGATGCAAGATGAAAAAATGGATTGCAGGATTGACGTTGTGTTCGCTCCTGTTAGTGACTGCTTGCAGTCAGAGCGGAAATGAAAATCAGGGAAAGCCTGCCGGAACAGACGCGGGCTCCGCTGGAAATGAGACTGTGACGCTGAAATTCTATACGAATGCCAAGGGTGAGCCGGGCGAGCCTATGATGAATATCGTCGAAGCTTTTAACGCTCAAAGCGAGAACGTCAAGGTAGAGCATGTAGCGCTTGTGCAAAATAATGATTCGCGAGAAATGCTGCAAAAGCTGGATGTGCTGTCCTCCTCAGGAGAAGCGGTTGACGTTGTTCTTATGAACAACGAAGGCTACGTGCTTGAGAGAGCAGGCAACGGGATGCTCTATCCATTGGATGAATTCTATGATGCGAACCAAATTGCACCTGAAGATGAGTTCTACCGCAATCCGAAATACGACGGGAAGTATTATGGAGCCATGACAGATGCAAGCTTCTGGTATGTAGCGATCAACGAAAATCATTTGAAGGAGGCTGGATTGGACAAGCCTTCATTCGAATGGACCTGGGATGATTTCAGAGAATATGCCAAAAAGTTAAAGGAAAGCAAGGATGGTCGGTTCGGAGCCTACTTCCACACGTTTGGCGAGTATGCCAATCTGATTGCCTACACCGATTTTCCAAATCCTCAGCTGAAGGAAGACGGTTCATTATTATTCGATGATCCAAGCTTTGAATACTGGTTTAACCTTCGCAGAGGAATGGAGCTGGAGGATAAATCGGTACGTCCGCTGGCGGATGTGCTGGCTGCCAAGCAGCATTGGGCGACAGATTTCATGAACGGTACGACCAGCATGATGCCGATTGCCATGTACTCGCTTGATGAAGCGTTTCTGAATGATGCAAGCTATCCGAGGGATTTTAATATCACATTTGCACCGCTTCCACGTTCTTCAAGCGATGTGGAGCCGGGTCTGACAAGCATTGGCGGCAGCTATCTCTCTATCCATAAAAATTCGAAGCATAAAGAAGCTGCTTTTGAATTTATCAAGTTTGCAACGATGGAGGGAGCTACACTGTCGGGTAGAATCCCAGGCTGGAAGAAAGCGGACGGAAAGGCCATTGTGACGGACATTGTTGGAGATAAAGAAAGTCTCGTTGATACGGCTGCTTTAATTGCCACTCTCTTCGATGAGCGTGTTCGCACAGCGGACACCTCGGTCATTAGTGTTCCTTATCAGCAGCAGTTGAAGAAGGTTGCGGAAGGCGGCATCAATAAATTTTTGCTCGACGATGTGTCGTTTGAGGAAGCAAGCAAATTTATGATGGAGGAAGGACACAAGATAATCGAAGCGAATCAATAATACCGTTTGGATCGGGAAGTCGGCATTTGTCGATTTCCCTGTTTTCGTTATGGAGATTGTTTATAATGATGAAAAACGAATTGTGGGGGAGGTTGGCTTTTGTGCGCTGGTTATACCGAATATCATTTTACCGTCAGATCCAATTAGCGCTGCTGCTCTTTCTCACTATTCCGCTGCTGCTGATCTCCGTGATGTCCTACGTGACCAATAAGCAAGCGAACGAAGAAAATGTTCGTTCGAACATGAGGGGAATAATCGGCACGTTAGCTAACGATATCTCGAAAACGGCCAACGACGTCATTTATACAGTCAATCAGTATTCGGCATCCCAGTTAAATCATACGCATTCGGAATTGAGACAATTAAAAGCGATAGCGGGCTTCGAAACCTTTGCGGACTATCAATCTTATACCAGCTTAGCGGAGGATATGTCGATTTATGTCGGGAAGCTATCTCTGTTGAATGTGAATGTTTTATACATCAACCAGGCTTATTATCCGCTGATCGGCTCAGCCAATGCAGAGGAAATCACGCTGCTGCGAAAAGACCCGCGTTTCGAGCATTTGTCCAATAGCGAAGCTGCTACAGGCATTGTGCAATGGTTTCGCGCAGAACAGGAGGGCAGCTACGAGGACATCTTTCACTCAACCTATTACTTGTTTTTAAAAAAATCAGTTTATGACCCGATACGACGTGATGTGCTTGGGACTTTATTCGTTGGCATCCCTCACTCGTATTTTGAATCATTGTTCCGCAATGCGGGCCAGGGAATCTTCTCTTTATATGAACAGGATGGAAGCCTGCTAGCCGGTGTAGTGGGCAGCCCTTCCTCCCTTACGGAGGAGATGGATTCGGATAGAAGGAGAGAGGCTGTTGCGGTTCCCGGGACATCCTGGACCTTGGCGTACGACCTAGATACTACTGCCGTAATTGGAGATATAACGCAGCGCTTCTGGTATACGCTTATGGCAGTGTGTATCGTGATGTTTGTCTTTCTATTCATCTCTAGCGTCATTGCAAAGGGATTAAACCGACCCATTCACAAGTTGATGAGAGTCGCCTCGCAATTCGGTGAGGGTAATAGCTCCATTCGTTATCATGTGACAGGCCAAAATGAGATTTCGCTGCTGGGCAAATCGATTAATGACATGCTGGATAATATTCATGCCCTTATTACCAAGCTGGAAACCGAACAGGAAGAAAAGCGAACGATTGAGCTGTATGCCTTGTTCTCGCAAATTCAACCACACTTTCTGTTCAACACGCTTAATTCAATCAAATGCAACCTGGCCATAGAAGGGGATCAGGTGCATAGTGAAACGATCGATTCTTTAATGGCGCTATTGCGCGCTCATTTGAAAGTGCACGAGCCGCTTGCCCTTGCGGATGAATGCAAGCTGCTATCGCAATATGTGTCCATTATCCGCATGCGAAATCGTCTGAATATCAAGCTGGATATCTCATTGCCCGAGCATTACCGCAATGTCATGGTGCCACGCCTGCTGCTGCAGCCACTGGTCGAGAACAGCATTATCCATGGCTTCACCCGAATCACGGCCGAGCCCTTAATCGAAGTGACAGTTGTAGAAGCGGTTCGAGGAGTCGAAATCCGAATATCCGACAATGGCCGAGGAGCAGCTCCTGAGCAGGTAGCCAATTTGAATTACAGGCTTGAGAACGAGGTAGAGCAAATCGGGGATAGCGGAATCGGATTATATAACGTGAAGCGTCGTTTGAAGTTGACGTTTGGAGGCACGGCAGGCATACACGTGGAATCGAGTGAAGGAATAGGATTTGTTAGCAAGCTGTATATTCCATTGGATCGAGATGGGGAGGATGAGGCCCATGCTAAAAGCAATGCTGGTCGATGATGATGTTCCGGTAGTGGACTATTTGCGCAAGCTGGTTCCATGGGAATCCATCGCAATACGTGTATGTGCAGAAGCGCACTCAACGGAGGAGGCTGTGGATAAATTTGCAGCAGCCAAACCAGATATTTTAATTACGGATATCGGACTTCCGGATGGCAATGGAATCGACCTTGCTCGAAATCTGCGGACCTTTAATCCCAAGCTGCGTGTCATTTTTCTGACTTGCCATGAGGATTTTCAATATGTCAAAGAGGCGCTGCGGATAGAAGCGGATGATTACATCGTCAAGGATGAGTTAAATCCGGAGAAGCTCGCAGAAAGCTTGAAAAAAGCGGTCTCGCGTTTTGACGATGAGCAGGATCAGCTGGAGAGAATAGCTTACAAAAATGAGATGGCACGTAATAAGGATGTGTTAGCTCAGCAGTTTTTTCAGGAGCTTTCTCATGGTGGCGATTCAAGTGCAATGCTGGAGCATGGAGCAAGATTAGGCATACAGTGGACGAATGATTCGCAGTTCGCCTTAGCTATATGTCATTTGGACAAGGGCGATCTATCCGAGGTGTACCAGCGTGATCGTACAGAATTGGTTCGGTATGCTGCCTATAATATTGCTTCGGAGTTAGCGACAGATAAGAAGGTTACCCCTTTCTATGCCAAGGATGAACGCTTATGGTGTATTGCATGTTCGGAAGAAGGCGATGTGCAGGCTGGACTGCTCGAATTTGGCATACGTCTGCGTGAAACGTTGTTTACGTATTTAAAGGTGGGCAGTTATTTCATCATGACAGAAGAGGCTTGCAGCATATCGGAGCTTGGCTCTTCTATTCTAGAGATGAAGAAACGTTACGAAACGGATTTTTACACTGTAAACCGTTCTGTGGACGAGACTCGCGCTCTATGGAGCAGCATTGAAAACGAAGAGAATCGAATGGATACATTAGCCGTGAAATGGATGGAGGCTCTGCACTCGGCCAACGAGTCGTTTGCCCATATCTATCTCTATAATTTGGAAAAAGCCATGTATAAAGCTGCGCTAGATCCAGCGGCCGCGAAGGAGCAGCTGGTATGCTGGGTTCAGGAAGCAAATGTAAAGCTTGGCCGCTCGTTGGCGGCGGATATTCAGGAAGATATTCGTAAGTCAGTTCGCTTGGACGAGGCTTTTCGAATCATACGCTGGTTTACAAAGGTTTTCGTATCCGAAGCCGCAACACATCAACAGGATGAGAAAACGATGAATCCGGACTTGAAAGCGATTAATCTGTTTATTCGAGAAAATATTTATCGGAACTTCACTTCGATCGATATCGCCCGTCAATTGCATTTGAATCCAAGCTACTTCTCGCGTTACTTTAAGAAGCTTACGGGCATTAATTTTACGGACCACGTGCATTTATTCAAAATTGAAGAGGCGAAGCGGCTGCTAACGGAAAAAGGGGAAACAGCGGAAAATGTTTCTTATATGCTGGGCTATTCAGACCGAGCTTATTTTTCACGCGTATTCAAGAAATATGTTGCTGTCAGTCCCAGTGAATATAAACAGCGATACTATTCTGAGAGGATGACTGATGATGGATAAGAATAACCGAATAGATTTTGACGAAGAGTACCCATGGATAGCAGATCAAGGAGATGGCACGTATATGAATCCGATTCTGCACGCCGATTATTCAGACCCGGATGCCATTCGTGTGGATGATGATTTTTACATGACGGCATCCAGCTTTGGGCATATTCCGGGACTGCCGATCCTTCATTCCAAGGATCTTGTGAATTGGCGATTGATTAATCATGCGATTAAGCAAATGCCGCTTGCGGCGTATGATCGTCCGCAGCATGGGAAAGGCGTGTGGGCTCCAAGCATTCGATACCATGATGGGAAGTATTGGATCTTTTATGGCGATCCGGATGTTGGGGTTTTCATGACAACAGCCGAAGATCCGGCAGGCGCTTGGAGTGAGCTTCACCTTGTTGTGGAAGGAAAGGGACTAATCGATGCTTGTCCGTTCTGGGATGATGATGGACAAGCGTATTTGATTCATGCTTATGCGCAGAGCCGGAGCGGCATTAAGCATCGGCTGCACATTCATAGGATGTCGCGCGACGGAAAAAAATTGTTAGATGAAGGTGTTGTCATCATTGACGATCCCTCGCTCCATCCTACGATTGAAGGGCCCAAGATGTACAAGCGGGAAGGCCTATATTATGTGTTCGCTCCGGCTGGAGGCGTAGAGACGGGGTGGCAAACGGTTCTGCGTTCCGAGCATCCGATGGGGCCTTACGAAGCACGCATTGTCATGAAGCAAGGCGAGACTCCCATCAATGGTCCTCATCAGGGAGCGTGGATAGAGCTGGATTCCGGAGAATCCTGGTTTATCCATTTTCAGCACAAGGATGCCTATGGGAGAATTGTCCACTTGCAACCGATGGAATGGAAGGATGGATGGCCGATGATTGGCATCGATCAAGATAACGATGGCATCGGGGAGCCTGTCATGCGTACCCTAAAGCCGAATGTCGGCAAAAACCATTTTCCAATCGAAGTGCCGGCAGCCTCCGACAACTTTAATTCTCACAAGCTAGGGCTGCAATGGCAGTGGCAGGCAAATCCTGAAGAGAGTTGGTGCTCCCTGTCTGAGAGAGAAGGCTATCTTCGACTTTATACACAGTTAGCACCAGAAGGCGAGGGCTCGTTGTATCAGGCACCGTACCTTTTGATGCAAAAATTTCCTGCGTTAACATTCACGGCAACGACCAGCCTGGATGTATCAGGCCTTGCGAGAGGGGATCGAGCAGGCATCGTCATCTTTGGTTATCAGTATGCAGCTTTGACTTATGCGATTGAGGCAGATGCTGGTCCCGAACTTCAATTTCTAGAAGGGGATACGGATAGCGAAAATGTGGTGTGGAGTCAGTCTATGACAGGCGTAAGCCGGTTGTGGTTCAGAGTTTTGGTCGAGGAGGGTGCTGTGTGCCGGTTTCAATACAGCCTGGACGGGGAGCGGTTCGATACTATTGAGCATACGCCGTTTCAGGCAACGGTCAGTAAATGGGTTGGCGCGAAAGTGGGACTATATGTTCAATCCATTCAAGCAACAGGAGGCTATGCAGATGTTGATGAATTCATCATTTCCCGGCATGTCTAAAGGTAGGGGGAAGGTCTGACGGAAGCGCCTGTATTCACGCGGCGAGACGCCGATCTGGCTCTTGAAAAGCTTATTGAAAAGGGGGTATGCGAGAAGTCGATAGATTCTGCGATGTCATGAATGAGAATGTGGCTGGCATGACGGCGGGATCAGTAAAAGGATAAATGTAGCGGGTATCGGGATACGACATGATAGCACGGCGGAAGGAATTCGAACGTGTTACGAGAACGGGGCCGTCCAGGAAGTCAGTGAATGCTGACTACTGGACGGCCCCGTTTTTTTGAATGTTAAAGACAGGAACAAATAAAATCGTCTTTTCTTGCGAAATGGAAGTTACTATACACTCAATCGGAGCCAACGCAATTCGGACAGTACTTCGGAGCTTCCTGGAGCAAGAAAAAAGAAGAACAAGCTATTGCGACCGGCAGGCTTCCCCGTTGATATAATAGTTCTCCTCCAAATAGGCGTGAAACACGATTTCAACCTCTTCATATCCAAGCTTGCGGACATATTCCGTCACGATACCGGCGAAGGCGTCGCGAGTCTCGGTTCCGCGCTCAAACCACCCAATTTCAATAAATACGAAAGAGGGGCCCGTATCGGGTTCTCCGAATACGGCTGTCGTATGCAGCACATTCATCGTAAAATTGTCCGTGCCGCATTCGCAGAGGGAAGCAAGCTCTGCGGCTAGCGGCTGTGCGACGGTGCCGAGCAAACCTGCGTTTACGCCGCGAAATATCAAATGAGGCATTCTGTCATCTCCTTTGGTTGTCTGTCAAAGCGGTCTGCGGTCCGGATGGCAGACCGCAGACCTTGCCGCCAGCGGGCCGGTTAGCGCAGCTCGCGCAAGCGGTTACGGCTGCTGCTGGAACGGTCTAAGAAACAGCTTGGGCACATCAGTCTCGAAGCGCATCAGCTTGTTTGTTGCGGGGTGGACAAAAGCCAACACTCTGGCGTGCAAGCCGAGACGACCGATCGTTTTGACGGCTGCGCCGTATTTTTTGTCATCCGCGATAGGATGGCCGATGTCCGACAAATGAACGCGAATCTGATTTTTTCGGCCGGTTTCCAGATTGACCTCAAGCAGCGAGTGGCCGTTGCCCGCCCGCAGCCGTTTGTAATGCGTGACCGCAAGCTGGCCGTCGTTCGGGTGAGCGCTGGAATACATGCGCAGCGTCTTGCTTTCCTTCAGCCAGGATTTCACCGTCCCCTGCTCCTGTTTAACGATGCCTTCGACGAGAGCGACATACAGCCGCTCCTGCACGCTTTCCTGCCAAGTCGACTGCAGCTTCTGCTGCACGGCTTCGCTTTTGGCGAACAGCATGACTCCCGAAGTATCGCGATCGAGACGGTGAACGACGAAGATCCGGCTGCTCTGCGCTTCAAGTCTGACATGCGCCATCAATTGACGGTAGGCGGTCACTTCCGTATCCTTCCCGTTGTCCGATGCGACCGACAGCAAGCCGGCGTCTTTTTTGATGACGATGATATGCTCATCCTCGAACAGGATGGACAGACCCATAAACGGAATGCCTTGCTTCTGCTTTTCCTTGCTGACGGAGACGGTTTGTCCCGGCTGCAGGGCGTAATTGTAGGCGGTGACAGGCTTGCCTCCGACGGACACCTGGCCGCCGGCCAATATCGATTTTACTACATTGCGACCCGCTCCCGTTATATGCTGCAGAAGGAAGGGCAGCAGCTCCGCCTGCTCCTTCACCTCGTAATGTCTGATTTTCTCCGCCTGCCTGGCTGCAGGCTTGCCCGGCTGAGGCCGTTTCTTTCCTTTGTACATGCTGTGATCCTCCTCATATCGATTCTCTAACTATACCATGAGTAGCCGTATTGCTCCTAATAGGTGTTCCGTCGCACCGCGGCCGAATACGGTTCTTTGAAAATGGTTTTCATAGACAAACCTGCGCTGCAAATGATAGGATAGAGGATATATTTGGGTTGGCGATTATGGTAATATATGGAGGAATATTGTGGAAACGAAATGGTCCAAACTTATTGTCATTCCTGTGCTTTCGGCCTGTTTGCTCATTGCCCCGGCGGCTGCTCCGGGCTTTGCCCGCGTTCAGGCGGCCGGAGCGAGTGTTGCCGTATTGGCGCAAGCCCCTATTCAAGTGACCGTTGACGGCAGCAAGCTTGCCGGAAGCGCCTTTGAGGAGAATGGCAGCGTCTTCGTTCCGATGCGCGAGCTGTTCAACGAGATTGGAGCAAGCGTAAGCTGGGAAAAAAATACACAGACCGTTTTTGCTCGTCAAGGCGGCATTTCGGTTTCTCTTCAGGTAGGGAAGAAGGAAGCGATCGTGAACGGCAAAGCGGTCAAGCTCGATTCCGCGCCAGTCGTACGCCAGGCGGTAACCTATGTGCCGGTCCGGTTCGTAGGCGAGACATTTGCGCTTAGCGTCAAGTGGGACAGCAAGTTGAAAACGGTCAGCCTGCTAACGCCGAGGGCGCAGCAGGAGGAGCAATATCAGCAATGGCTGAACGAACAGGAGAGCTTGCCTAAGCTGACGACAACGGAAATCGTGGATCAATACGATGAAAGCATCGTTATGATTACGACCAACGTCGCGCAAGGCAGCGGCGTTGTCATCGGAGAGCAGCTTGTGCTGACGAATTATCATGTTATCGAGGACGCATCCTCCGCTACGCTGCTTAACCTGTATGGGGAAAACGTCAGCGTGGAGGGCGTAGTGGCGTATGACGAGCTGGCGGACCTGGCCATCATCAAAACGAAGGAGCCGCTGGATCTGAATCCGGTAGCGCTGACGACGGGCATGAGCTCGCGCAAGGGAGACAAGGTTGTGGCGATCGGCAGTCCGTACGGGCTGCAAAACACCGTTTCCGACGGACTGATCAGCGGCATAAGGTTTGAGAACGGCGTACGGTATGTCCAGACCAGCGCCCCGATTGACCACGGCAGCTCAGGAGGCGCCTTGTTCAACGAGTACGGCGAGCTTGTAGGCATTACGACATCCGGTCATGCCAAATCCAGCGCCGAGCTTAATTTTGCCGTATCCTCCATTCACGCCACCTTGCTGATGTATAGTATCGAAGAGGAGAAGCTGGCCAAAGCCACGTTTTTGCCTGCGTCACTGCCTAGCACCTTTGTCGGTCTGCCCCTGACAGAGGTAGCCTCCATTATGCAAAAGCAATTCGATACGATTGCAACAAGCGAGGGCGCGGCAAGTCTGACCAAGTGGGACGTACAGCGCGACGGGACGGGGTGGCTGGTGCTGACGGCCAACATTGATCCGCGCTTCTATATGTACTATGGAACGTCAACGGCCAATGAGCTGCGGATGTGGGCCATAAATTTAGGCTATACCTTGCATGATTTGCTGCCTAACGAAAAAATTCGGGTGCTGATTAACTTTGATCGCGTTTATGAGATTGAGCTCAAGGATATCGCTCCTGGCGAAATGACTCCGCTCGGCGACGGCAAGTGGCGTGTTCGCTATCCGGTTATCGATTTGCAGCTCAAGGATCAGCTTTATATTAAAGTAAGAAGCTAATGCGCAAGAGGGAGCTCGCGCCGGAGACGGTGCGGCCCCTCTTCTTTTTTGCGCCGGATTTGGTTACAATAGAGGGAATGCCTTTAGTTTGGAGTGGTGCAGCAATGAAAGTGGTGTTATCCACCTTAAATGCAAAGTTTATTCATACGTCGCTTGCGCTGCGTTGTCTGAAAGCCTATAGCGGCGAGAGCTTTGATATGGAGATTGCGGAATATACGATTAAAGATCCCGTCATGAATATCGTTTCGGACATTTTCTCGCGCAAGCCGGATGTTGTGGGGTTCTCCTGCTATATCTGGAATATTGAAGAGACGATTACGGTCATCAACATGCTGCGCAAAATCATGCCGGAAATCAAAATTATCGTTGGCGGACCAGAGGTCAGCTACGATATGGAGCATTGGATGGACCGGGTTCCCGAAATTGATTTTATCGTAGTGGGAGAAGGCGAAGAATCGTTTCATCATTTGCTGACGGAAATAGAAGGGGACGGCAAATATCATATGGTATTTGGCATCACCTATCGCAAGCAGCGAGCGGACCGCTTGGAAGTGCTGATCAACCCGCCGCGTCCGAAGCTGAATTTGAACGAGCTGCCTTCTCCGCACCGGTTCAAGGAGGATATTCCGAACCTTGGCAGCCGCGTCGTCTATTTTGAGACGAGCCGCGGGTGCCCGTTCAGCTGCCAGTTCTGCTTGTCGAGCATCGAGGTTGGCGTCCGTTATTTCGATATGGAGCGGACGAAGGCGGATATTCTGTATTTGATCGATTCGGGTGCGAAGCTGATCAAGTTCGTCGACCGCACGTTCAACATCAAACGCGATTACGCGCTTGAAATTTTTGAATTTCTGATCGCGAATCATCGGGGCTGCGTGTTCCAGTTCGAGATTACGGCGGACATCATGCGTCCGGAGGTGCTGGATTATTTGGCGGAGCACGCGCCGCCGGGCATTTTCCGCTTTGAGATCGGCGTCCAGTCGACGAACGATCCCACCAATGAGGCCGTTCAACGCAGACAGAATTGGATGAAGCTGGTGCGCACGGTAACGAAGGTTAAGCATTCTCTCAAAATCGATCAGCATCTTGATCTGATTGCCGGTCTGCCCCTTGAAAATTACGACACGTTCCGGGGAACGTTTAACGACGTGTTCGAGCTGCGTCCCGAGGAGCTGCAGCTTGGTTTTCTAAAAATGCTGCGAGGCACCGGCCTGCGCCGTAATGCGGACAAATGGGGCTATATCTATATGGATAAAGCGCCGTATGAAATGCTGGGCAACGACCTGATGCCGTTTGGCGACATCGTCCGCATTAAACGCGTCGAGGATGTGCTGGAGAAATATTGGAACGCGCACCGGATGGATCATACGCTGCTTTATTTGGTGGATCGGGTATTCTCGTCCCCGTTTGATTTTTTCCAGACGTTCGGCGATTTTTGGGAAAGCAGCGGCTGGCAGAAAATCGGCCACCAACTGGAGGATCTGTTCTCCCGCCTCTGGCTGTTTCTGGAATCATTGCCCGACCGTGCGGCTCCGCATGAGAATAAATATGCATATGAGGCCGTAACCTCCGCAGCTGGCGAGAAGCTGGACAGGGACATCGTGATGGGACTGATGAAATACGATTATTTCCTGAACCACAACTTCAAGCCGCGCAAAAGCTGGTGGGAATTTACGATGGACAAGCCAGGGTGGAGCGCTCATATGAGGCGTCTTGCCGAGCATCCGGGAGACGTTTCGCCCGAGTTCGCGTCGCTTGGCTTAAGCGAGAAGGAGCTTCAGAAGCATGCGGTTCTGGAGGTGCTGCCGTTTGATTTGAAACGTTTCCTGGAGAATGGCGACATTGCAAAAGATGCGAATACGCTGCTGGCGATGCTGTATTTGCCGGAAAGCGGCGGCGGCAAGCCGAAGGCAAGGCCGTTTATGCTCTCTTTGGAGACGGGCAGCGAGGCGTCTGTCCTCTAAACGATGCGTTCGATTGCATCGCGATTTAACGAATAAGAACGTTGCCGTCGGCACAGGCTGTGCTGCCGCCCTTCAAAAAAAACCTTCTCCCGCTGCGCTCGCGCGTGGGAGAAGGTTTTTTACGCTTATAGTTAGGCAGGAACGACGCTGCGCAGAACGGTCATGCCGCCGGCCAGCTCATAATCGCCGAGAGTGGCGGGAAGAAGGAAGCATTCGCCAGCCTTTACCTGCTGTTCGCCGCCGTTCCAGGCAAGCTGGCCTTCGCCTTCGGCTACAACGATAATAACGAAGCTTTCCGCTGTTGTCGACAGCTTCCACGGCGCATTGACGATTCCCTTCTCCACGATAAAATAAGGGGAAGTTGCGATGATCAGCCATTCGCCGGGTACAGCTCCGTCTGTTTTCATACGCTGTGCGCCAGCGCCCTCGTAGGCAATAACATTAAGCGAATCCTCAATGTGAAGCTCGCGCAGCCGGCCGTCGAGACCTGGACGGTCATAGTCGTACAAGCGATAGGTAGTATCCGAATTTTGCTGAATTTCGGCGACGACAACGCCCGAGCAAAGCGCATGCACGGTGCCGGCCGGGATATAGAAGGCATCGCCAGCCGCAACGGGAACCTCTTGCAGGGTATCCGAAATGCGTCCTTCCGAAATTGCGGCTTCCATAGCTGCGCGATCAACGCGGTCTTTTAAGCCGTAAATGATTTTAGCGCCCGGCTTGGCATCGAGAATGTACCACATTTCCGTTTTGCCCAGCTCGCCCTCCGGCAGCCCTTCGTACACATCGGTCGGGTGAACCTGAACCGACAAATCGTCGTTGCAGTCAAGCAGCTTGATGAGCAGCGGGAAGCGGCCGTTTTTCTCCGAAAAGCCTTTGCTACCGAACCATTCGCGGCCGTAGACTTCACGAATTTGATCGAGTCCTGTGCCCGCAAGCTCGCCATTGACGACCTTCGTCGTACCGTTAGGGTGGTCGCCGATCATCCAGCCCTCGCCGATCGAGCCTTCCGGAAGCTCCAGGCCAAATTTCTCCAGCGCGCGGCCGCCCCAAATTCTTTCTTTCATTTCCGCTTTAAATTGCAATGGGTAAGGTTTAACTGTCATGATGGATCACTCCTATGTAGCTATAGTGGTATGGATGAATGAGTGCAGCCTTGCTGTGCTGAGCCGCAGGAAGCGGGCTGCGCTTAGCGCTTTTCAATGGCCACCAAATAGGGCGATTGAAGTCGCTGCGGCTGCCGGTAGACGATAGCCTGGGCAAGCTTCTGCGGCAGAGCGGCCGCATATTGTTCAACGGCCGCGGCTTCCTCCGCGCCGCCCGGATGCCCGGGGTAGAGGACGCAGGTTATGATCCCGCCCTTTCGCAATAAACCGAGAGCGGAATCCAGCGCGGCAAGCGTCGAGGACGGCTCGGTTATGACCGATGGATCGCCCCCTCCTGGCAAATAACCGAGATTGAACATCACTGCCGCAATGCGGCCCGCCAGGTCAGGGTCGACGTGCCGCTCCATGTCGGCGTGGCTGCCGAGCACCAGTCTTACTTCGGCAAGTCGTGCGCGGCCCGCGCTTGTGCGTCGTACGGCTGGCTCGTTCCTCCCGCTCACGGAAGGCTCGTCCGTGAAACGAGCTTCTGCCTCGCGGAGGGAAGCTATTCGTTCCTGTATTCGAGCGAGCGTTCGATTCAGCGCCTCCTGCTGAATATCGAACGCATAGACGATTCCTTTGCCGCCAACCAGCTCGGCCAAGGCGAGCGTATCAACGCCGGTGCCGGCGGTCGCGTCGATAACGCAATCCCCTGGCGCCGTTCGTTCCGCCGTCCATTTATGAGCCATGCTCAGAACCGAGAGGAAGCCCATAATCGTCCCTGCCAAGTGCCGCGACGCTTTAATTCGGAGTCGAATGCGTTCAGCACTTCCCATTTTTTGAGGCTCCACATCGGCCCGATCAGCAGATCGCGGGGAGCGTCGCCCGTCAGCCTGTGCACAATCATTTCCGGCGGCAGCAGCTCCAGCGAGTCGACGATCAGCTGGATGTATTCCTCTTGTTCCAGGAAGCGGAGAAGGCCCGCTTCGTATTGCCGCACCATCGGCGTTTTGCGCATGAGATGCAGCAAATGGATTTTGATGCCCTGCACATCCATTTGAGCTACCTGGCGGCATGTCTCCATCATCATCTCATGCGTTTCCAGCGGTAGCCCGTAAATGATGTGGGCGCATACGCGAATGCCGCGTTCGCGCAGCCTGCGAACGGCATCCAGGTAACAGGCCGTGTCGTGCGCGCGGTTAATAAGCGTGGATGTCGATTCGTGGACCGTCTGCAAGCCCATCTCGACCCATAGATAGGTTCGCTCGTTTAACTCGGCCAAATAATCGACGACGTCATCAGGCAGGCAGTCGGGACGGGTGGCGATAGACAAGCCGACTACTCCGGGCTGCTGCAAAATGACCTCATAATACTCGCGAAGCTCCTCGACAGGGGCATACGTATTCGTATAGGCCTGGAAGTATCCAATATAGCTTGCCTCCGGCCATTTCTGATGCTGCCGGTCGCGTATGACATTAAATTGCGTAACCAAATCGTCGCGCCTGCTGCCGGCGAAGTCGCCGGAGCCCCGAGCGCTGCAGAATGTGCATCCGCCCTTGGCAATCGAGCCGTCGCGATTTGGGCAGGTGAATCCGGCATCGAGCATGACCTTGAACACTTTGCCGCCGAACTGCTCGCGCATTTCATAGTTCCACGTATGAAATCTTTTGTCGCCCCAGAGCAATGGCTGCTTGGATAAAGCATGTTGCTCGATCATCGTTTTCCCCTTCTTTCCATGCTTGCCTCCTATATTTTAACGAAAATCGAATCGAAAAGCCATGGTTGTTGGGTCCTGTATGCCGGAATGTTCGGAAATCGCTTACAACTGGAAATTATTTTTGATTTTCTTTAAATTAGGCTTGCGTTACCTTACATGAAGTGTTATATTAAAAGTGCGACAGGACAATAAAAATATCTGACATAGCCCAACTAAGTGCCTTGTATGAGACGTCGATTAATTGGAAATCCTGTTAAAATAAATCGATGAGGTGATGTGAGATGATGACCAGAATTCCGAATGGCGATGAGAGAGTAACCGTTGAACTGACAATTAAAGAGCTTATGGCGCTGACAGGCGTTCGTTTCCATAACAATCATGGGGTTGAGGTTTCCGCCCGCAAGAAAATCAATGAAGTATTGGCGGAAGCGTATGAGCGCGATCAACGCGAGAATGGTCCGATTCCATATCAATTGTTGTCTTAAATCATGCATCCATATACACACACGCGCCGCAGCCGCGAGAGGCTGCGGCTTTGTTTTGCATTCAAGCCCTTTACAAGGCAACCATTGTTGGGCACAATAAGGACTAGCCTGATTTGAATAATGGAGGAATCATGGGATATGCGTTTACGAGGAAGAAAAGGAATTAGAGAAAATCTGGAGAGCCAGCCGGAGCTGGTTGTGCTTGACGGAACGCTGCATAAAGGGAAATGGCGTGATTTTTTTGGCAATGACAATCCGATTTATGTTGAGCTCGGCATGGGCAAGGGGCGGTTTATTAGCGAGATGAGCGCCCGCTATCCTCATCTTAATTTTATCGGCGTCGATATGTATGACGAGCTGCTGCGACGGGCAAGCGAGAAGGCCCGCATCGCCTGGGAGCAGAAGGGCGAGGCCAGTCCGCCCAATTTAGCGCTGCTGCGGGCGAATATTGAAGGAATTGAGTCGATATTCGCGCCTGGAGAGCTTGAGCGCATTCACTTGAACTTCAGCGATCCGTGGCCCAAAGGCAAGCATGCGCGCCGCAGGCTGACGCATCCGAGGTTTGTCGCGAAATATATCGAGCTGCTGAACGAGCGCGGCGAAATTCATTTCAAGACCGATTCGCAATCGCTGTTTGAGTTTTCATTGAACAGCTTTGCCGAGATGGAGCTGATTATGCGGAATATTTCGCTCCACCTTCACAAGGAAGGCCCGCGGGAGGACCTCGTATTTACGGAGTATGAGATGAAATTTATGGAGAAGGATCAGAATATTTATCGCGTGGAGGTCGTGCTCGGCTCCGAGGCGCTGCAGAAGCATCGGCAAGCGAAGCAGGAGAAGCTGCTGCAGGAGCAGGCGTCGGAGCCGGAACCGGAAGAAGCGGACGAGCTGGCTTAAATCGGCGGATTTGTTGCGGCTAGCCACAAATACTGAACGGCAACCGCTGTTGCCGTTCCCAGCAGCGCGCCTACCGCGACATCGGAAGGATAATGAAGACCCAAATACATGCGCGACCAGCCTACGGACACGCCAACCAGCAGGGCAATCGGGAGCAGCGCCGGCAGCCAGGTTCCGCTGGCCAGCAGAAACGGCACAAGCCAGGCGAAGATCGCTGTGGTATGCCCGGACGGAAAAGAAGAATCGACTAGCGGCTTGTGGCAGGTGTTGACATCAGGGAGCGCCTGATACGGCCGCAATCGCTTGAATTTGCTTTTAACCAGCGCTACCGGCAGGTGGCTTACGCTAACGGCGATTAAACTTTGCCACCCCGCCGCGCTCCATCCGCTTTTTGCCAGCACCCCGCACAACAGGGCGGTTGCAAGCGTAAAGGTAGCTCCGCCCATATGCGTGATGCCGCTTAACCAGCGGTCGAGAGCTCTAAACCATTTTTTATGCTGGGCTCTTTGGTTCGCCCATATCAGCATGCGCTGTTCGCTATCTTTCAACCAGCCAATCATTCTCTCCATTGCTGTCATCCCCTCATGATGGCTTTTTTTTGTTGCTAACTGCCCTTCCTATATTATCACTCAATTGTCACGCCAGCGTAAACCATGGATTGTCCGATTATTAAATTCGCGTTATGAAAGAAAATTAATGTTCTTTCTATATATAGTGCTTGTGTCTGCGGACGTGAACGTGAAGCTGCGCCGCTCGAAGGCTGCTCGAACATGCGCGGTATTTATCGTTTTACGCCCGAATGCGCCGCTGCGCCATTTGTCTTATAGCCGGCGGAGCCTAGGAGAGATATCCATGCCAGCCCATTTTATAAAAAACTATGGTCCATTTTGTTTAATTATCGTGCAATGATGGTAAAACTGTAAGGGACCGCAATAGGGCGCTTCTCATCTATCCCTCCCGATAATTTGTCGAAGGAGCGGAAACATTTGAACGCTTTTGTTCGTAAATAAGGACGTAAGTTCTAAATTAATCGTAAATGCATGAAAACGAGGCTGAAAAGAAGCAAAAGGAGGGAATGGACTCATTCCGCTGGCGTGCAAGCGTTTTTCCGACCGGATTAAGCATAATGTTGACGTTTTGGCGTTTTGACAAAGATAGGCTTTCCGTGGAGAATCAGTAATGTTCAACTATTGGACCAGGTGTTTTCAGAAAAACGCCTTAACTAAAAAAAACAAAGAGAGAATTCTAAAAAAATGGGGTCTCAAGGGGGCAATGCCGATGGTTATTAGCGCTTTATTCGTCTCGCTTCAAGTTGTAATGGTATTGATTGCCGTCTATCAGTTCGGTCTTTCGATCTTCGGTCTTATGAAGAACAAAAGCCGCAAGCGGCACAAACCGCAAAAATCGTTTGCCGTGCTCGTTGCGGCGCATAATGAGGAGCAAGTGGTTGGCGCTCTCATTGACAATCTCAAAAAAATGGATTACCCGGAAGAGCTATACGATATTTTTGTTATTTGCGATAACTGCACGGACAACACCGCCGCAATCAGCGAGAGCATGGGAGTGCATGCTTGCCGCAGAACGAACCACCTGCTTCGGGGCAAAGGGTACGCTATTGAGTGGATGCTCAAAGAGCTGTGGGCGATGCCGCGCCAATACGATGCGGTCGTTATGTTCGATGCCGACAATCTGGTTAATCCCGATTTCCTTCAGCTTATGAACGATGATCTTTGCGAGGGTCATCAGGTTATTCAAGGCTATTTGGACACAAAAAATCCCGAGGATTCGTGGGTTACAGCCGCTTACGGCATTACGTACTGGTATTGCAACCGCCTGTGGCAGCTTTCCCGAACCAATTTGAAAATGAGCAATTTCCTGGGCGGAACTGGCATGTGCTTCGATTCGAAGCTGCTCAAGGAAATGGGCTGGGGAGCGACCAGCCTTGTAGAGGATCTGGAGTTCTCCATGCGCTGCGTGCAGCGGGGCATTTATCCGATTCTCAACTACGACGCAAAGGTGTACGACGAGAAGCCGGTAACGTTCAAGGCTTCCGCCAGACAGCGCCTGCGCTGGATGCAAGGCCATTTCAACGTAGCGCGGAACTATTTCTTCCCGCTGCTGTGGGCAAGCATCAAGGAACGCAATTTCATCAAGTTCGATTCGGCGATCTATTCCATTTCGGTCTATAATACACTGCTTGGATTCGTGCTGACGCTGATGATGTGGATTGATATTCTGGTGCCGTCCAAAAACGTGCTGGATTCCTTGTATAATTATTTGCCGTGGTGGACCGTTGCAATCGCCGCCTTCCTCGGCGCGATTCAATTCCCGATTGCGCTTATGCTTGAAAGGGTCAAGTCATGGAAAATGTACGCGCATCTGCTGACGCTCCCGTTTTTCCTGCTTTCCTGGTGGCCGATCACGTTCTACGCTTTCTTCACGCAGAACAACAAGACATGGAGCCATACCCAGCATACTCGCGTCGTTCGGATCGAAGAGGTGCAGGGCAAGTAAAAGGTTGACACGCCAATTGAGGCTGTGATATAGTAAGTCGGTAACATTTGACGAATAATTTCATGACGCACAAGCAGAAGCACCCGCTTCTCACCTTTCGGCGCAGGCTGGCTGGTTCGCGATAATCGATTGGTCATTCCATTGTTGTTTTTGGACAATGCTTTGACATACATGTACGGTTATGGAATGCGGGTTCTTGCGAACCCGCATTTTTTGTTGTGATGGACATGAAACAGACTTTTTTGGAGGTGGCACGTTATTAGCAGAGAACATCAAATCAATGATGAAATCAGAGCCAGAGAAGTACGTTTGGTAGGAGCGGAAGGTGAGCAGATCGGCATCAAGCCGATTCGCGAAGCATTGCAGCTTGCAATCGATCTTAATCTGGATCTGGTGAACGTTGCTCCGACGGCCAAGCCGCCGGTATGCCGCATCATGGACTATGGCAAATTCCGTTACGAGCAGCAGAAGAAAGAGAAGGAAGCACGCAAAAATCAGAAAATCGTCGACGTTAAGGAAGTTTGGTTCCGCGCCAACATCGACGAAAACGACTACCAAACGAAATATCGTAATGTCGTTAAGTTTCTGAATGAAGGCGACAAGGTTAAAGCTTCCGTTCGTTTCCGCGGCCGGGAAATTGCCCATGCAGCGCTCGGACAAAAAATTCTGGATCGCTTGCAGCAAGAGGTTGCCGAATTATGCAGCGTTGAGCGTGCTCCCAAGCTTGAGGGCCGGAGCATGATTATGATTTTGGCACCGAAATCAAACAGCTAACAACTGGATTACGAATATTAAGGAGGATAACTGTTATGCCTAAGATGAAAACACACAGCAGTCTGAAAGACCGCTTCAAAATTACCGGAACGGGTAAAGTAAAGCGTTACAAAGCTTACCGTAACCACTTGCTTTCGCACAAATCCGGCCGTCAAAAACGTGTTCTTGCAGGTCAGCCGCTTATGGCTGCCGGCGACGTTCGTCGTCTGCAACAAGGTCTTTCCAACCTGAAATAGATTTCATTCGATATAAACAAATTCAACCCACAGGAGGTTTCCACACATGGCAAGAGTGAAAGGCGGCTTTGTCCGCACTCGTCGTCGTAAAAAAATTCTAAAGCTGGCTAAAGGCTACTTCGGTTCGAAGCATCGCCTGTTTAAAACCGCGAAGGAGCAAGTAGGCAAGTCCCTTATGTACGCTTACCGCGACCGTCGCAACAAAAAACGCGATATCCGCAGACTGTGGATCGTTCGTATTAACGCGGCTGCCCGCACTAACGGTCTTTCCTACAGCAAATTGATGCACGGCTTGAAGCTTGCGGGCGTTGAAGTGAACCGCAAGATCCTTGCTGACCTGGCTGTTAACGATGTTGCATCGTTCAACTCGCTGGCTGGCATTGCCAAAGAAAAAGTTAACGCCTAGGCGTTATTGAACAGAGTCGTTCCTTAAACGGGAACGGCTCTTTTTTATTGCAATAGCGAGGACAAACAAACAGTCAAGCCGCTTGCAAGCCGAATAAACTGAAGAACAACGGGAAAGGAGGGATTTTGTATGCAGAATGTTTCCAAGCAGGCTGCAAGGAAACTGGTCGGCAAATCCATCTACGCAGTTCGTTCTGACGGCTCTGTCGTCACCGGCAAGCTTGTTCGGGTACACAACAATAAACTTGTGCTTGCTCCGCTAAAGCGGGACAAAGGCAAGGTCGTGCAGACGAAAGCGATTTTGCCCCTTGTGCTGTTCGACTTGCTGGCAATCGGAACGCTGTGGGGAGGCGGATTCGGCGGCGGATGCTGCAACCAGGGCTTTAACAACTGCTGCGGAGGCGGGTACGGACCCGGCTATGGCGCGGGACCGTACGGCGGTTACGGCTACGGCAAAGGCTACAATGGGTATTAAGCGCTTCTAAGGAACAAAGCCTTGCCGCTGCCGCGGCTGCAGTCAAGGCGCCGGCTTTAGGCTAATTGGTGGTTTGCGGCGGGGAAAGCCGTTTGAGCAGCTCATAGCAGCGAAGCTCCGGGACGTAGCGGACGGTCTCATACCCCAGCTTGCGGTACAGGAGGTGTGCGCGGTCATTGCTGTCATCGACGAACAGTCTTGCGATGGTGCAGCCTCTTGCCGCTCCGTAGGACTCGCTGCAGGCCATCAGCTGCTTGCCCCAGCCGCGCCCTCGATGCTCGGGATGGGTGACCATCATATCCTGGTAGAGGATTTGGCCCATGATTTCAAAATGAATAAAGGCGACCGGCGGGCTTTTTTTGGACAAGGCGACTACAAAGGCCGCTCCGCGGCGAAATCGCAGCGGCAGCTCGCGAATGACCTGCGCGTCTTGCTGATGAACGGTATGGGAAAGCGGGATAAGCTCATCCCGTATGAGACGGACGACTTCAGTCTGATCGTACCTCGGGTTATACGCTCGGATCATGCCTTTTCTCCTCATATGCGCGGCAGAGCGTGTCTGCCGCATGATTTGGCCCCGGCGGGGCTACACTAGCATATGTGCTGCAGTAGGCAAGTGCTCCGCTTGCAGCAGGCAAAATAAAGAATTGCTTCTGGTTCTTGACGAACGATGGAGCAGGGCCTATAATAAAAGGAGTCTTATCTGTCACGTACTGGCTAGCACAAGGTGACAATATACAATCGGCATTGATGAGGACAAAGTGTTAAGGGCTCTTTTGATCAGAGAGCGGACAGACTTGCTGCAACTGTCGCCAAAATCCCTTTTTACGAGGTCACCTCTGAGCTGTTTTCTTGAAAGGCAACCAAGTTGCTCATTAGAGGAAATCGCAGGGCAAGCGTTAAAGTGCCAATGGTAGGAGCGATCGTGCACTCGTTCATACCTGTGGAGGTTATACATCGGGAGATGTATAGCGAATTTGGGTGGTACCACGGAAGATCAACCTTTCGTCCCTTTTGTTTCTATTGCAGAGACAGAGGGAGCGAAAGGTTTTTTGTTTTTCTGAGAGGAGGATGACTGATGGTTACGCAAAACGCAACAAAGCAGTCTAAAGAGGAATTGAAGGAAAGGCTCTCGAAGCCTGAAGTCATATCGGGTTCGGAAATTTTGCTGCGCAGCCTGCTTCTTGAGGATGTGGATTGCGTATTCGGCTATCCGGGCGGAGCCGTACTCTATATTTACGATGCGATGCATGGCAATCCGGATTTCAATCACGTGCTTACCCGTCATGAGCAAGGCGCTATCCATGCGGCAGACGGCTACGCCCGCGCCAGCGGCAAGGTTGGCGTGTGCATTGCGACATCGGGCCCGGGCGCTACGAACCTGGTAACGGGCATAGCGACCGCTTATATGGATTCCGTGCCGCTCGTTGTTATTACAGGCAACGTCATTTCAACGCTGATCGGCAGCGACGCTTTTCAGGAAGCCGATATTACGGGCATTACGATGCCGATTACGAAGCACAGCTATCTGGTTCGTGACGTGCAGGATTTGCCGCGCATTATTCACGAGGCGTTCCATATTGCCAATACCGGCCGCAAGGGACCTGTACTGATCGATATTCCTAAGGACGTATCGGCTGCGAAGACGTTGTTCAAGCCGGTGACGGAAGTGAATATCAGGGGCTACAACCCGACGGTCAATCCGAACAAAAACCAGGTCGACAAGCTGATCAAGGCGATCGAGCAAGCCGAGCGTCCGCTTATTCTTGCAGGCGGCGGCGTTGTATATTCCGGCGCTCACGAGGAATTGCTCGAGTTCGTAACCAAAACGGAAATTCCGATTACAACAACGCTGCTTGGGCTGGGAGCTTTTCCTAGCGGCAACGATTTGTGGCTTGGCATGCCTGGTATGCACGGAACGTACACGGCGAATACGTCGATTCAAAACGCGGACCTGCTGATTAATATCGGCGCCCGCTTTGACGATCGCGTAACGGGTAAGCTTGCAGGCTTTGCGCCGCTGGCAAAAATCGTACACATCGACATCGATCCGGCTGAAATTGGCAAAAATGTACCGACAGACATCCCGATCGTCGGCGATGTAAAGACGGTCTTGCAGGCTGTGAACAAGCTGGCTAAGCGTGCGGAGAAGGCTGATGACTGGCGTGCCAAGCTTAAGGCATCCTCAAAGGAATATCCGTTCAGCTATACCGACTCCGATGTTGAGCTTAAGCCGCAATGGGTTGTAGAGCTCATTCACGAGACGACCGATGGCGACGCCATCGTGACAACGGACGTAGGCCAGCATCAAATGTGGGCGGCGCAGTACTACAAATTCAACAAGCCGCGCTCATGGGTGACCTCCGGCGGCCTTGGCACTATGGGCTTTGGTTTCCCGTCGGCAATCGGCGCCCAGATGGCGAATCCGGATCGTGTAGTCGTGTCGATCAACGGCGACGGCGGCATGCAAATGTGTGCGCAGGAGCTTGCGATTTGCGCGATCCACAACATCCCGGTCAAGGTTGTTATTCTGAACAATCAAGTGCTTGGCATGGTTCGCCAATGGCAGGAGCTGATTCACGAAAATCGCTTCAGCCATATCGATCTGGCAGGCAGCCCGGACTTCGTCAAGCTTGCTGAAGCATACGGCGTAAAGGGCTTCCGCGCAACGAACAAGGAAGATGCCCGTTCGGTTTGGGAAGAAGCGCTGCGTCATCCAGGTCCAGCGGTCGTGGAGTTCGTCGTTCGCAAGGATGAGAACGTGTATCCGATGGTTGCCCAAGGAAGCACAATCGACCAAATGATCATGGGGGATGCGTAAATGAAGAAGCATACGATCGCAGTCATCGTTAACGATCAGCCCGGCGTTCTGCAGCGCGTTTCCGGCCTATTCGGACGCCGCGGCTTTAACATTGAAAGCATTACGGTAGGCGCAAGCGAAGAAGCGGGCTTGTCCCGTATGGTCATCGTCACTTCAGGCGATGACCACACGCTTGAACAAGTAACAAAGCAGCTGTACAAGCTGATTGACGTCATCAAGGTCGTTGATCTTAGCGCCAATCCGATGGTTGGACGCGAGCTTGCCTTGATTAAAGTAGCAGCCGAGCCTGCCGCCCGTCCTGAGATTTTTGCAGTAGTCGAAACCTTCCGTGCTGCGGTGGTTGACATCGCGACTCATTCGATTGTTGTACAGGTTGTGGGCGATACGGAAAAAATCGACGCTATGATCGAGCTCATGAAGCCTTACGGCATACGCGAGCTTTCCCGCACCGGCGTAACCGCGCTTAACCGCGGCAATGCCAAAGGCTAGTTTAATCGGATATACCGCCCGCTTTGAGCGGGAGTTTAAGGGGAGAACCGCTGCATATGCGCCCTTCTCTGCTTAAACACCCGTTCAAAAGGGTTAAATAAAAGGAGGCAATTATTAACATGGCAGTTACATTGTATTATGAAAAAGACGCCGACCAAGGCGTACTTCAAGGTAAAACGATCGCAGTAATCGGTTACGGCTCCCAAGGTCACGCTCAAGCGCAAAACCTGCGCGACAGCGGTCTTAAAGTTGTTATCGGCCTTCGCCCGGGCAAATCCGCTGACGTAGCCAAAAAAGACGGCTTCGAGGTTTTGACGGTTGCTGAAGCGACTAAAGTAGCGGACGTTGTTCAAATCCTGCTTCCTGACGAAACACAAGCAAAGGTATACGCCGAAGAAATCGCTCCGAACCTGAAACAAGGCGCGGCTCTGATGTTCTCCCACGGCTTCAATATTCACTACGGACAAATCGTGCCTGACAGCACAACTGACGTATTTCTGGTTGCTCCTAAATCCCCTGGTCACATGGTTCGCCGTACGTACCAAGAGGGCTTTGGCGTTCCTGGTCTAATCGCTATTTATCAAGATGCTTCCGGCAAAGCCAAAGACATCGGACTTGCTTATGCTAAAGGCATCGGCTGTACGCGTGCAGGCGTTATTGAAACTTCTTTCAAAGAAGAGACAGAAACAGATCTGTTCGGCGAGCAAGCTGTACTTTGCGGCGGCGCTTCCGCGCTTGTTAAAGCGGGCTTTGAAACGCTTGTTGAAGCTGGCTACGCTCCAGAAATGGCTTACTTCGAGTGCTTGCACGAGCTGAAGCTGATCGTTGACCTGATGTATGAAGGCGGACTTGCGACTATGCGCGATTCCATCTCCAACACAGCTGAATACGGCGACTATGTAACAGGTCCACGCATCGTGACGGAAGAAACGAAAAAAGAAATGAAACGCGTGCTTGAAGACATCCAATCCGGACGTTTCGCTCGCGACTTCATCCTTGAGAACCAATCCGGTCGCGCGATGCTGACGGCGACTCGCCGCAACGAGGGCGCTCACCCAATCGAGCAAACAGGCAAACAGCTTCGCGAGCTGATGCACTGGATCAAGAAGTAATCAAGCGGCACGATTCGAAATAGATTTCTAACAAAACGATAATCCCGGTCCGAAAGCTAAGCACGGGCGGAGCGTCCTGTACGCCCGCCCGCGTTCCGCTATGCGCGCCGGGATGATTGTGTTCATGGAGGTGGATGCAGCAATGCGGAAAATTTATATTTTTGATACGACGCTTCGTGACGGAGAACAGTCCCCGGGTGTCAATCTGAACACGAAGGAAAAAGTGGAGATCGCTCTTCAGCTGGAAAAGCTGGGCGTGGATCGCATTGAAGCGGGTTTCCCTGCCGCATCGCCAGGCGATCTGGCGGCAGTTAACGCTGTAGCGCGCGCAGTGAAGGACGCATCAATTATCGGTCTGTCCCGCTCCCGCGAGCAGGATATCGATGCTGTGCGCGAGGCGCTGCAAGGCGCGCAGGACCCGTGCATCCACTTATTTCTTGCGACAAGCCCGATTCACCGCAAGCATAAGCTGCGGATGGAGAAGGCGCAGGTGCTGGAAACGGCCGAGCGCGCCATTCGGTATGCGAAGCAGTATTTTAACAAAATAGAGTTTTCCCCTGAGGATGCGGGGCGGACCGAGCTTGATTTTCTGTGCGAAGTAACGGAGATGGCGATTAAAGCTGGAGCTACGGTCGTTAACATTCCGGATACGGTCGGCTATATGAATCCGCAGGAGTTCGGAAACATTTTCAAGACGCTGAAAGAAAATGTACCGAATATCGAAACGATTCAGCTTAGCGCTCATTGCCATGATGATCTGGGAATGGCAACAGCCAACGCGCTGTCGGCTATCCTGAACGGAGCGGATCAAGTAGAAGGCACGATTAACGGTATCGGCGAACGCGCCGGCAATACCGCTCTTGAGGAAATTGCGTTGGCGCTTGCGACTCGTCCGGATTATTTTGGCGCGCAAACAACGCTTAACCTGAAGGAAATCGCCAAAACAAGCCGTCTGGTCAGCAAGCTGACAGGCATGGTCGTACCGGGAAATAAAGCCATTGTCGGCGCCAATGCCTTTGCGCACGAGTCCGGCATCCATCAGGACGGCATGCTCAAGGAGAAAACGACATACGAGATCATTTCTCCGGATACGATCGGTCTTAAAGATTCCAAGCTGGTGCTTGGCAAACATTCCGGCCGTCACGCTTTCCGCGAGAAGCTGGTCGATCTGGGATATGAGCTTGAGGAAACGGCGCTTAACGAAGCGTTTGCGAAATTCAAAGATCTTGCTGACCGCAAAAAGAACGTAACGGACGAGGATCTGTACGCTTTGCTGGAAGCGAAGCTGGTCGATTCCCCAGAGGTTTATGCGCTGGAGGCCATTCAGGTAAGCTACGGCAATCAATCGACGCCTAGCGCTTCCGTCCGTATCCGCAAGGAGGATGGCAGCATCGCCGAGGAAGTTGCGATTGGCAACGGGTCGGTTGACGCGATTTATAACGCCATCGACAAAGTAACGCAAGAGACGGTGGAATTGGAGGACTACTCGATTCAATCCGTTTCCCAAGGCAAGGATGCGCAAGGCGAAGTGCATGTCGTGCTTCGCGAAGGCGAGGATTCGGCAACAGGCCGCGGCCTGAGCACCGACATTCTTGAAGCGAGCGCCCGCGCTTACATCGACGCGCTGAACCGTTTGATCGACAAGCGCAAATCGCCGGGCCGCCGCGATAAGATGAGTCTGATCTAGCACCTATAAAGGCTGAAATTTGCCGAGTACAAGCAAGGGCCGTGCTGGGGAGCGATCTCCCGGCACGGCCCTTGTTCGCAATCCATTATCGGCATGGCTTGCGTGAGCTTTTGCAGCAATTCCTGAGTGTATATCAGCCTCGCTTGTCGCCTGCAAGCGCCCCTTTGGAAGCAATCAGGAAATACATAAAAAACAATCCGCACACAACCGCGATAAAGCCGTAGCCCCCGAATATGTCCAGTTTGGTTGCATAGTAGCCAAACCCTAGTCCGATCACGCTATGCACGATATTCAGGCCAAGCGATTGAAAAGAATCCATGGTGGCGCGCATGCCGGAATCGATTCGATGATGCAAATAACCCGATGCCAGCGGCTCAGCAATGCCGGAGAACAAACAGATGACCATAAAAGCCGCTAACCCGCCGAAGCCCTTCCAAGCGGCAGCGAGTGCAAAGCCTGCGGCAAATATCAGGCTGACCGTGCTGAATAGAAAGCGATAGCTGAACCGCCGGACAAGCAGATGCGCAAACAGGCTGCCAGGCAGACGGAGGATCAGCAGTCCCGCAGACAGCAGGCCGAAATACAGCACAGGCATCCCCAGACGCTCCACATAAATTTGCCAGAATTCGTCGAGCAAGCTGATAGCCGAGCCCGTCACCATAGCGGTCAATATGACCAGGCTAACCCCCGGGTTGCCTCGAAAGAAGCGCAGCGATGCTTGCACATACCGAATCAGCGGCACAGCTTCTTCCGACTGTTCTTTGAATGTCGGCTCCTTCAGCGTTAGCGACGCGAACAGCGCGACGAGCATGCTCGCAAGCGAAAGCCAGTAATTCAGCTCCAGCCCATAATGGCTCGCGATCAGGCCGCCGCACAAAGCGGCAACGGTTGCGGAGGACAAATCAAATGCGTGCATTCTCCCCACATATTTTTCAAACTTGGACTGCTCGTCGTGCAGGAGCAAGGAATCATACAGCAGCGCCGTTTCCGATCCGCTGGTTAGCGAATGGCCGATGCCCGCAAGAAATACGACGAGCGCAAAGTGCCAGAACTCGTTGGCGAATAGCAGGATGGCAAATTCGCAGCTGCCCAGCAGCGCACCGAGAATGAGCAAGTTTTTGCGGCTCCATTTATCGGCAAGCACCCCGCTTGGAATCTCAAGCAGAATAATCGTGACGGCAAAAATAATTTCCGTAAAAATAACCTGCTGAATGGTCATGCCGCGCATTTCCCAGAACAATCTTTCAATGACATATGCGGGAATCAAGCTTTGAAACAGCCGTACGGCGTACAGCTTCCATACATTTTGACGATAGTTAACCATTTGGGCTTTCATTTGCCTCTCCTCCTGTTATTCCGTTAGCTGTATGGTTGTTCAACGTACGGATAACAGGCGGAGCACGCGTCCGTCCTAGGGATTAACAGGGAGGTCTAGCCAGTCCCATCTTGACACCTCCTTTATTTAATGAAAAGACTGCTCCAGCAGCTTGGTTAGCAGCTGCGTTCGATTGGTCGCGCCAAGCTTCTCCATCATCGCCTTCAGATGCTTTTTGACCGTTGCCTCGCTTATGAACAGACCGGCGGCGATTTCATTGTTCTTCATCCCTTTTTCGAGGAGCAAGGCGACTTCCTTTTCTCGCTCCGTCAGCTCTTGGCGATTTCTGATCAACGCGGCAAGACCGCTTTCCTGCTGCCGTTCCTCGGTTGCAGGCGGCCAGGACGCTTCCGTGGGTTCGTGAGGCAACGGCCTGCTCATCAGTCTGCCGATGTAGCCTGCGAGCTTCTCCGTCTGCAGCTGAATGCTGTACGTAGGGGTTGGCGTCATCCCGTCATAGTTCGTATGCTCTGCCCCGGAGACGGGCTCAAAGCCCAAGCTGCGGTGCACCTCTGTGAACAATGGCAGCGGGACAGGCGATTCAACGACAAGCTCTCCTGTATAGATGAGCGAGTGAAGCAAATGAGCAATTGCAGATTGCTGGCCGGCATCGCCGAAGTCATCCGCATCTATCGTTTCGATAAACCACCCTGCGCGCGAAGACTCGTGGACGGAAAGCTTGCTTATCATGGCTGGAGGCAGGGAGGCGAAATAGGCTTTCCCCCGGTCGCTTTGCATCAGGTAAGGCAATGTTTTGACGTTTATCGGAATAATGACGGCAAGCCCGATCAACCGGTCCTCCCCGTCCTTAAGCACCCGGATGACATCGTAGCCAAGCTCGAGAAAAAGCGGAAAGTCCAACGATTTTAAAGTAAGCAGCGTCTGCTCGGCCGACATTTCAAAGCGGAATTGGCTGTCCGAATGCGGATCAAACAGGTCGATTATAGCCGGCGTCGCGGTTTGGCGCCTCCGCTCGACGTAGGCCTCCAATTGTCCGACCGAGCATAGTCCGCTCGGCTCGAAACGTTTAGGCACGACGCCAAACGAATCCATAAATGCCCTGATCAGGGCGTCGCCGGCATAATACATCAGCTCGAACGCTTCATGGCGGGCGGTTGAACCATTGGCCGATTCGTTCAATAGACGGCAATAATACTGGAGTCCGCGATTTCTAAGCAGCTCATACCGTCCCGGCGTACGAATCATCAGCTCCTGGCACAGCATCTCGCGCATAAGCCCGTGGAGCGTCCAGCCCTTTTCGGCCTTGCGAACAAAGGAGAAGCGAATCAGCCGTTGGAAGTCGGCTGCCTCGACCGCTTCACCCGCTACAAAGGACAGGCTGTCCTGATTAAAATGCCGGATAATAGACGCCGCCTCAATCAGCTGTCTAAGCCTCTCGCCGGGAACTTCCCGCTGCCATTGCTCTACGATGTACGAGAGCGAGTCGTGCTGGCCGAGCTGCAGGTCCGAGCCTCTCTCGTGCGCTTGCTGCAAGAGAAAGGCGCCGAGCGACATGGTCAGCGGATGGCCCTTGGACAAGCGCCACAGCGACAATAACAGTTCATGATCCTCAAGCTGGCTATAGGCGGCATATTGTGCAACCGCCTCGTAGCTTATTTCCGCAAGCGGTATACGAACAATTAGCGATCTCCACGCCGGCGACAAAAACCATCGTTCCCCAAGAAGGTTTCTCCCTGAAATCACGATTCTGATTCGGCTGTCCAGCCTTTTAAGCAAATAATCTCTCATCCACTGGTCGACTTCCTGCAGCTGCTCGTAGCTGTCTATCATTAAGGCTACTTGCTGCCGCGCAGCGAGCTCATTCAATACACGCACGCAGCGTTCAAATTCGTTATCGGCTTCGGCATGTCCGCTCCCGAACGGCTGCATGCTGTGCAGCAGCTGACTGCACAAGGCATCCGGCATCGCGGAGATATGTTCGCCATCGAGCGTAAATACAAGCATGTGGCGAGCTCTGGCCCTGCGGGCGCATTCATCGAGCAGAAAGCTTTTGCCGATGCCAGCGGTGCCGTACAGGTGAATGAGACGCTTGGCCGGAGATGAATCGGATAGCAGGCTTATTAGCAAGTCCAGCTCCGCATCCCGTCCGACGATATATTTGCCTTCCATTTCTCCCAGCATATCCTCTTGCAGCATGTCCGTCACCCGATCGTAATTAGAGTTGTTTACATATTATTTTACATGATAAAGCGCTTGGCGAGCTGCATTTTTTTCGCAAAAGGTATCCTTTCGGCTACCTAAAAGGCGCCATAAGGATAATAGTTGGGCAGGCTATGCCATGTTAAGCTGAATACAAGTGAAGCAAACGGAAATCAAGAACGTTTTCGGAGGCGAAAGCAAAGGGGATGGAGCGCGGATGTACGAAACTTGCGTCAGACAACTTCAGGCCGGCGATGTGCTGGCACAGCCGATTATCGGACCATGCGGCAGGCTGATTCTTGGCAGAGGAACCGCGCTTAATCCGAGCTTTATCAGACGCTTGCAGGAGCGCGGCGTAGCAAGCGTGTATATTGAGTCCGATAGGGGCTCGGGTCTCGGCAACCGAAGCCTGACAGCCGCAAGACAATCGGCTAAACCTTTAGAAGAAAAGACGCAGGCTCAAAAGGAGCGAATATTGCGCGAGCTCATGGACAGACTAGGCGCGGGAAGATTTAATGCGGTGTCGATGAGGCCGAGCGACGGGCACAGGTTTCACCGGGTGTACCGCAATGCCTTAATCGATGCGTTGGCCCAGCCGAAGGTTGTTCAATTGCTCGGCGATTTGCATGACTATGATGACATTTTGTACGAGCACGCATTGAATGTCTCGGTGCTCTCCGGCATGCTCGGAATGAAATGCGGTTATACCCCGGCTCAAATGCTGGAGCTTGCGATCGGATCGCTGCTCTTTGATGCGGGCATGACCGCGATGCCGGCAGCCATGCTGACGAGCCCTCAACGGCTGGGCGAAACCGAGCGGGAGCAGCTGCGCAGCCATACGGTCGCCGGCTTCGAAATGCTGATGGCCATCGAAGGCATGCCGCAGCTTTCCGCCAATTGCGCCCTGCAGCATCATGAGCGGTACGATGGCAGCGGCTACCCCCTTCATGCGAAGAAAGGACAAATACACGAGTACGCGCAAATTATTGCCATATGCGATATGTACGATGCGCTTACCTCGCCGAGACGGTACCGGAATGCGTATCCGCCGGAGGATGTCATCGAATTTATGAATGCGTCCGGCAATTATTATTTTGATGCGGGGCTGGTCAAGCTTTTCTTGAAACAAATTGCGGCCTACCCGCTATCCAGCGTGGTGACCCTGAGCAACGGCCAAACAGGTATCGTCACCGCGTACAGCTCCAGCATTGCCCACCGGCCTGTCGTCAAAATTATACAAGAAGCGGATGGCCAGCGTGTGCCAATGCCCTATGAGCTTGATCTGGCGCTTGCCTCAACCTCAAGGCTTACCGTTCTATCCTGCTTCAATTAACGGGCTGCATGCCAGTCGTCCATAAAGGAGTAAATCAAATGAGTGTCTTCCTGTCCAAGCCTCAGCTGTGGATGAACCTGCTGAGCGGAAAAAGTGCGGATACATATGCCCATTGCATCCGAGTTGCGCGGCTTGCCCGCATGTTCGCGAGCTATTCGGGGCTTTGCGTCTCGCAGCAAAATGAGCTGGTTAGAGGCTGCTACTTGCATGATATCGGCAAGCTCCTCATGCCAGACTCGCTGCTTAACGGCAGCGAGAAGCTTGACGAGCAGGGCTGGCAGGCCATGCGTCTCCATCCGTTGAGAGGCGGGGAGCTGCTTGAAAGCCTTGAGAAGGCGGAGAGACAAGGCGTTATCGAAGTGGTGATGCATCATCACGAGCGTTGGGACGGAGCAGGCTATCCCGCGCAATGGAGCGGAGAGCAAATTCCCGTCCATGCCCGAATTTGCTCTGTGCTGGACGCTTTCGACTGCATGATGGCCGGTCGCCGCTACCGGGCTGGCATGTGCTTCGAGCGCGTGGTCGCCGAGCTTCGCGCCAACGCGGGTACGCAGTTCGATCCGCATATCGTCCTGACATTTATTGCTTTTTTGGAGGATACGTCGGATGTACTCAAGCTGTATCCTATTGCAAAGGCATCTTGATAACGAATAACTCTATAGTTTTGATCTATAAAGCCAATAGCTTTTATATCTTTGTAATCGCGTCCGATTTATGGTACAAATGATAATAGATTGAGAATGAAGAGGAGATGTTATTTGATCATGTCAGACGTAAAAAAAATCGCAGTTATCGCCGGCGACGGCATCGGACCAGAGGTCGTAGGCGAAGCGCTTAAAGTGCTCAAAAAAACGGAAGAGCTGTTCGGCTACAAGTTCGAGACGGAGAGCGGCTTGTTCGGCGGAATCGCGATCGACGAGAAAGGAACGCCGCTTCCGCAAGAAACGCTTGAAATGTGCAAACGCGCAGACGCTGTGTTGCTTGGCGCTGTTGGCGGACCGAAATGGGACAACAACTCCAAAGAGCTGCGTCCGGAAACCGGTCTGCTTGGCATTCGCAAGGAGCTTGGCTTGTTCTCGAACATCCGTCCGGCTAACGTATTCGACTGTCTGAAGGAAGCGTCCACGCTGAAACCGGAAGTGCTTGAAGGCACGGATCTGATCGTTGTGCGCGAGCTGACAGGCGGCATCTATTTCGGCGAGAAGTTCCGCCGCGAAGGCGCAAACGGCGAAGAAGCCGTTGATACTTGCGTCTACAACGTTCAAGAGGTTGAGCGTATCGTGCGCCAGGCGTTTGATATTGCCATGACGCGCAGCAAGCGTCTTGCTTCAGTCGACAAAGCGAACGTTCTGGAAACTTCGCGTCTGTGGCGCGAGGTTGTTAACCGGATTGCTCCTGAATATCCAGAGGTTGAGCTTGAGCATGTACTCGTTGACAACTGCGCGATGCAGCTGCTGCGCCGTCCGTCGAGCTTCGACGTCATCGTAACTGAAAATATGTTTGGCGACATTCTGAGCGATGAAGCGGCTATGCTTACTGGCTCCATCGGCATGCTCTCGTCCGCATCGCTTGGAGAAGGAAGCTTCGGCCTGTACGAGCCGGTACACGGCTCCGCGCCTGATATTGCAGGACAAGGCATCTCCAACCCGATTGCAACGATTCTGTCCGTTGCGTTGATGTTCCGTCTTACATTCGGTTACCATGAAGCTGCTGCGGCAATTGAAGCAGCGGTTAAAGAAGTGTTGGACGCCGGCCACCGTACAGGCGATATTGCCGTTGATAAGAGCAAAGCAATCGGCACAACGGAAATGGGCGACCTGATTGTAGCCGCTATTAAAAAATAATTGCTTATTTATAATTATTATTAAAAAATAATGATTACAATATTGACTTCATTATTAAGTGGTGGTATGATTTATGAGGTAAGTCACCCAGATGAAGTGACGAGACAACACAAAATAAATAGGATAGGTCAAGGAGGTTTTCTATTATGGCAGAACGTTTGGTGGGCCGTCCGGCTCCTGATTTCTCGATGGAAACTGCAACAGGCAACGGTCAAGATTTCGGTACGGCATCTCTTGCCGACTACAAAGGCAAATGGCTCGTATTGTTCTTCTACCCGCTTGACTTCACTTTTGTATGCCCGACTGAAATTACAGCTCTTAGCTCTGCAGCAGCAGAGTTCAAGAAGCTTGACACTGAAATTCTTGGCGTCAGCGTAGACAGCAAACACAGCCACCGCGCATGGATCAATACGCCGGTGAACGATAACGGTCTTGGTCAATTGGAATTCCCACTTGCTGCCGACATCACGAAGAGCGTTGCTCGCGATTACGGCGTATTGATCGAAGAAGAAGGCATCGCGCTGCGCGGCCTGTTCATCATCAACCCAGAAGGCGAAATTCAGTATCAAGTCGTTAACCATAACAATGTAGGCCGCAGCGTAGAAGAAACGCTTCGCGTACTGCAAGCCTTGCAATCGGGCGGTCTTTGCCCAATCAACTGGAAACCTGGTCAAAGCCACCTGGTTGCCAAGTAATTATACGTTTGAATCGGACCCGTGCCTGCAAAGGCGCGGGTTTTTGTGCTTTTTTTCGGGAGCCGCGCGCATTCATGAGGAAATTATAATAATGGATGTGCCCGCTTAACCGCTTCAAAAGCAGGAATTTCGGGTAATGAAGAAGAATACGTTATACATAACCTGCAATGCAATGATGGATTGCGTTACATCATAACTCAAATTCGCCGAGCAAGATTAATGAGGGGGTTGTTTTATGAGCTTTTGCTGTGGAGCCAGTATGCTTGGAACGAATGGAACCTTGAAACATTTCCGCACGCATATCCATAATGTGCCGATCCTGTTTTGCCCGGTATGCAATCGGGTTGACATTCATTATTTGGTAGAGAATGAATATGAAATTTTAGCCGAGTATGCGCATGGAGATGGCGCGGCCGACGTTGATTTTCAGGAATACGTAGAACATGAGAGCAAAGCGCTTCTTGAAAATTGTGTAAATCATGAAAATGAGGAGCCGCTGGAGGTTGTGCGCAACCAAATCGATATGGCACTGGACCTGCTCAGCTTCGCCAAGGAAATCGGAGATGCAGAGTGGCAGAATGCGTTGAAGAAGCGACTTATTATGATGGGCGGCAGGAGAAAGAAGCTGTTGGAACGTCGCGCGTCGGTTTGAACCTGTGAACGAATGGCGAGCCTCCCCAAGCGGAGGCTTTTTATATGGATAAGATTTGTCTTGCAAGCTGCAAACACCCCCTAAATCCAAACGACAGCTGCGAATTTTACTAATAGTGAGGTGGAGCGGTTGATACTACTGCTGTTCAAACGCTTTCTGCGAAAATCCCCTTCTTTTTCAAAAGAGAAGCAGGGTCTGCGGCTTGCGCCTGAGCAAAGAGTGGAGCAAATCCGCTTAGGCGATGAAGGGCTGCGAGAGCAATTTATTGCGGAATACAGACCCTATATATTGAAAGTAACAAGCGGGTTCTGCAAACGGTATATCGATGCCTCCCGGGACGATGAATTTAGCGTAGCGCTGCAAGCTTTTAACGAAGCGATCAATCAGTATGACAGCAGCGCGGGCAAATCGTTTATCGGTTTTGCCGAAACCGTGATCAGGCGCCGGCTTATTGACTATGTCCGCAAGGAGCAAAGACATTCCCAAGTCGTTCCTTACAGCATGTTCGACTCCGAGGATGAGGAGCAATCGCCTTATAATGCCGTTGAGACCAGGCAGGCGATGACCGCGTTTGAAACGGAGCAGACGGTTCAGGAGCGTCGCATGGAAATTATGGAGCTGAACGAGGAGCTGCTGCGCTTCGGCATCACATTCGCCGAGCTGGCCGAAAATTCGCCCAAGCATGCAGATTCCAGGCAGCTGCTGATCGGCATTGCCAGAGTGCTTGCGGACGACGCGCTCCTGCTCGAAGGGCTGAGGCTGACGGGCAAGCTGCCGGTTAAGGAGCTTACCGAGCGCTGCAGCGTTTCTCGCAAGACGGTAGAGCGAAATCGTAAATATATTATCTCGGTTGCCATTATGCTGTCGGGCTCTTATCCATTTATGCACGACTATTTGCAGCAGCAGCCAAGCGACCAATCCGATTACAAACAGGAGGCAAGCAAATGAAGCGTGGAATCGTCATGAGCATTCATAAGCATCATACTGTCGTAATGACGGCCGACGGCCAATTTTTGCGTGCTCCTGTCACTGGAAGCACCCGGATTGGGGAAGAAATAACGTTTGAAGATGAATATAAGCAGCCCCGATCGTTTCGCGGCGCATACCGCTATATTAGCGCGGCCGCAATCGTGCTGCTGTTTATGCTGCCTCTGCTGCTGTATATCGGGCGCGATGCGGAGCCGGTTGTCGCTTATTTAAGCATGGATATCAATCCCAGCATTGAAATCGGCGTAGACAGCCAAGAGAAAACGCGTGAATTGCGAGCGTTAAATGCCGAAGGGGAAAAGCTGATTGCGGGGCTCCCCTATGAAGGCTTATATGTGCAGGACGTAGCTGCAGCTATTGTAGAAAGAGCGCAGCTTGACCATTATTTTGATATGTCGGTTACGGATGTGTTTATTGCCAGCGTTCTGATGGGCGAGCAGACGGAAGCGCTGCAGCAGTTTGAATCGTTATTGACGAAAAAAGTCGATGAAACGGTGAAGACGATGCTGTCAGGTTATGCAGGCGCTGGTCAGGGCATAAGCGTGACGACATTGTCCGTACCATTCGAGGTTCGGAGCGCAGCGGACGCGAACGGCATTTCCTCCGGCAAAATGACGGTGTACTTGATGGCCAAAGAGGAAGGCTACGCCCTTGAGCTGGAGCAGCTAAAAAACCAATCGCTTGAAGAGGCCACCGAAGCGCTCGGCGGAGTAAAGGCGATCGTTAAACAGGCAGACGCTCAGAATAAGGAGAAGCTCAAGCAGCTTGCCGCCGAAGAAGTGAAGAAGCAGGAGCAGCAAGTCAAGCAGCAGCCAGCGGCCAGTCAAGCGGCAACTAAGCAAGCTCCAGCAAAGCAGGCAATCGACAAGGGGAAAACGGAAAAGATAAAAGAAGAAAACAAAGAAACGCGTTTAAAGAAAGAAAAGCGGCAAAACCAAGAGAAGCAGCAAAAATCCAATAAAGAACGGTTCCAAGAAGGAGAGAAGGAAAAGCAGAAGGAGAAGAGGCATTCCAGCGACGGAGCAAAACAGGAAAACAGGAAAGCGGAGAAAGAAAAACAAAAGAAGGAAAAGGAAGAAAAGAAGCGAGAACAGACAAAACGGAATAAAAACAATAATGAGAGCGACCGTAAAGGCTGGAATCGGGATAATAATGAAAGAGGCAATCAAAATCGGGCAACAACAGAGACGAAATCGGAGGTTACGCCCGTTTCGCATGCAAGCGGCGACTCGTCCAGCAAAAGCGATAAAGAGAAGGACGGCAGCCGCTCCAAGAGCGGCCGCGACGATGAGTCGGGAAAGGAACAGAAGCAGGAGCAGGATCGTTCGGGTAAAAAGCAAGCAAACGGCAAACAAGATCAGCAGCGCTAAGGTAATTTATGAGCAGGCGTTGTAATTAGAAAAGGAAGCGTCTGACGCCCTAGCGGAGCAGGAAGTAAACAGGCTGCACAAGCGACAGGCCGGAGAAGCTCGGCGGTTGACAAAGCGCTGAGCTTCTCCGGCCATTTCTTGTACGGACAACCGGGATTCAGCGGAGCGGCTGGGACGTAGGTCGTATCGTTTCTCAGGCGATTGCGGCCACAAAATTCGACAGGATTTCCGATTGACATTGCTTGTAAATCCACCCTATCATTAGAATTAGTTGTACGCAATCGTCATAGACGTTGCCGGGGGTGATACATAATGCAGGTCATTCGAAGGCGTTATTTCCCGGCGCTTGCCGAATATATCCGCAGTGGAATGGATGCATCGCTGATCCATGCTTATGAGTTGGGCAGGGAGCTTTACGACATGAATCCAGAGGAAATTATAGCGGTCCATGAAGAATGCTTACAATCCTTGTCAGCAAATGTGGATTCGGAGGAAGCGCTGAAGCTTTATAATCGTTCGTTTGTTTTTCTGATGGAAGTTATGGTTGCCTGCCGCTTTCGCATGGAGCCGGAGCAGTCGACGGAGCAACGGTTTACCGAAATGAGAGAAATGCTGTTTCGCTCTAACCGATCGTTTGAGATGGTCAAAAATAAATATGAAAATGTGCTCCAGCATATGGACAGCGGGATTGCATTATTCGACAGCGACGGTATCTTGTCCTTCGTCAATCTGCAAATGGCCAAGCTGCTCGACATCCCGCGCAAAACGCTTGTCGGCTGCAATATTCGGGAAATTTTAAGGCATCCTCAGCTTTCCAAGGCGACCAAACGAACGGTTTTAAGGCTTTATAAAGAAATGTTTTTGCGACATAGCCGATATTACGAGTTTCAGCATAAGGACGGCAAACATCTTTTGGTTACGGTTACATATGGAGATCAGCTTGAAGGGGACTTTTTGTTCAGCGTCAAAGATGTATCGGAATACAAGCAAATCGAGCAAACGGCGCTTCAAAACGACAAGCTTGCCATGCTGGGAAAAATAGCGGCCGCCATTGCGCACGAGATTCGTAACCCGCTAACGAGCATCAGAGGGTTTATCCAGCTTCTTCGGCCTTATTTGCTGGATGTGGGCAAGGAAGAGTACGCGCGCATCATTCTGACGGAGATCGATAGGGCTAACGATATTATTTATGAATTTCTTAATTCCTCCAAGCCTTCCGCGCCGATGAAGCAGTTGATATCGCTTGATTTGATTATCAAGGAAATCGTGCTGCTGACGGAAAGCGAGGCGCTCATGCGCAATTGCGAAATCAAATCGGAGTGCTACTCGACGAACAATCTCGTGTCCATCGATGTAAAGCAGATTAAACAGGTAATTCTGAATATTGTGAAAAATGCTTTGGATGCCATTGAGGATGTGCAGGGCGAACGAAGAGGGCTTATTCAAATGATTACGCAGCGCTCCGATCAGTACGTCCAAATTACGATTCGGGATAATGGAAAAGGGATGGAGAAGTCAACGATGAGCAGACTGTTCGACCCCTTCTTTACGACCAAGGAGGCGGGAACGGGACTTGGCTTGTCGGTCAGCTACCGAATTGTCCGCAACCATAGCGGCACGATCCGCGTGGACAGTCAGCCGGGAGTAGGGACGGAGTTTATCATCTATTTGCCATTAGCGGAATAAAACATTAGAATCGGGTTAACACGGCCCGATTTTTTTATTTTCGTTTCGTTCAGAAAAGGAGACCAAATATGACTACTCAAATCCATTATGGAGCCCGAGCTCAAGAACAGGCGGCGGTCGACGCGGTTGTTCGATTTATTTCCAAGGAGGAGCTGGAGGACAACGCGGCTCCTGTCATACAGCCTCAAATTGACGAGGCGATCAGAGTCGCTTATAGAGACGGCCGCTTCAAGCCTCAGACCGGCCATACCTTTGCGATCCCGACGCTTGGCTTATATCCTGCGGCATCGATTATTTTTGCAGGCTATTCCGGCGAAGCGAGCGCCGACAGCCTGCGTTTGGCCGCTGCGGCAGCAGCGAAGGCGCTTAAGCAGGCGCGGGCGGACAAAACGCAGCTGCTGGTTGCGGAGCCGCTGCTGGAGGCTATTGCCGCAGGAGCGGGGGCGGCGAGAGCTGCACAGGCGCTTACCGAAGGGCTGCTGCTGGCCTTACATACAAGACAGCCGTTTGTACGCGAGCCGCAGGAGCGGTTTGAGCTCAAGGAAGCTTCATTTGTGCCGCAGGCGCCGCTTGCAAGCGATACGGCGGCTTGGGAAGCGGGCATCGCCAAAGGACGCTTGTTTGCGGAAGGCGTTAGTCTGGCACGCGATTTGACGAACTTGCCCGGCAACGATTTGACGCCCGAGCGGCTGGCCTTTCACGCGGAGGAACTGGCGCACGAGCATGATCTGGAAATCGAGGTCATCGATGAGTGGAGCGCCGCCGAGCAGCAGATGGGCGGGCTGCTTGGCGTTGGACAGGGCAGTATTAATCCGCCGCGAATGATTGTGATTCACTATAAAGGGAATGCTGATTCTGAGGAGACCTTGGGGCTGATCGGCAAAGGCATTACATTCGATACGGGAGGCATTTCGCTTAAACGCGCCGAGGGCATGCAGGAAATGATCTCGGATATGGGCGGAGCCGCCGCTGTTCTTGGCGCGATGCGCATCATCGCCGAGGCGAAGCCGGCCGTAAATGTCATCGCAGTCATTCCGACTGCGGAGAACATGCCGTCCGACAGGGCGACAAAGCCAGGCGATGTGCTTAAAATGATGAGCGGTCACACCGTAGAGGTCGTGAATACCGATGCGGAAGGCCGGCTGGTGTTGGCCGACGGGCTGACGACAGCGATTACGCGCGGCGCTACCAAGCTGGTGGACGTTGCTACGCTGACCGGCGCCGTGAGCGTTGCGCTTGGCACAGAGGCAACTGGTGCGGTCGCCAACAATGACGAGTGGATGCAGCGGATAAGCGACGCATCGCGACGCGCCGGCGAGCGAATCTGGCAGCTTCCGGCCTATCCCGAGTACAAAAAATTATTGACGAGCGATGCCGCCGATTTGAAAAATAGCGGAGGACGCTATGCCGGAACGATTACGGGCGGCTTGTTTATCGGCCATTTTGCCGAAGGACTCCCTTGGGTGCATCTGGATATCGGCGGAACCGCCTGGCTGGAAGCGGCGCGCGGCTGGGAGCCTAAAGGAGCGACCGGCGTAATGGTGCGGACGCTCGCGGAGCTGGTAATCGACGAAGCCTAACAGGGATGCAGGGAGGGAGCATGTCCGCAAGGGGAGGCTCCCTTTTTGCTGAGAGCGGCAATCAATGCTTGAAATGCATGAAATCGATGCCAATATGATTATAGAAGGAAAGCGTTATCTGTACTAAAATAAAATTAAGGTAAATGAATAGGTACAATCGGCAGCATCCGGCTTAGGATGCGTGCCGCAATGCGCTGTCCATGTATGACATGGCGCCGCTTGGAAAACAATAGAATGGCAATGAATAGAGAGGGTGGAATTTGCTGCAATGAGCAACCATGATGAGCGAAATCATTCGCCTTGGCAAAGCTATCACGGTCCCAACTTGGGGTATGTGCAAGAGCAATACGAACATTTTCTAACTGATCCGCAAGCGGTTGAAGCTTCGCTGCGTGAACTGTTTGAACAATTTGGAGCGCCGCCGTCCACGTCAATCGGGGAAACATCCGGCACGGTATACCAATCGTCTGCTCAGCCGTCCGCAAGCGCATTGGATGCCAATATGTTGAAGAAGGTCGTCGCTGCACATCAGCTTATGCTGAATATTCGCAGATACGGCCATTTAGCTGCGGATATCGACCCGCTGGGATTGAGCCCGGAAGCCGATACGAAGCTGCTTGAGCCTGAAACGTTCGGACTTACTGCGGCTGATCTGGCTGCCATTCCGGCATCGCTTATTTGGGATAACGCTCCAGCTTCCATCACGAACGGCTTTGAAGCAATCAAACGACTAAGAGAAATTTATACGCGCTCCGCCGCTTATGAATTTACACATATCCATGATGAGAATGAACGCAACTGGCTGCATCGCCAGGCGGAATCCGCATCATTCCCTGCCCCGCTTTCCGAGCGCGAGCGTTCGGCGCTGCTTGAGCGTTTGATGGAGGTTGAGTTTTTTGAAAGCTTCGTGCATCGCACATTCGTAGGACAAAAACGCTTCTCCATCGAGGGCGTAGATATGCTGGTTCCCGTCCTGGACGAAATCGTCCGCGCGGTTGCTCATGACGGAGCGAGCCATATTCTTATGGGCATGGCTCACCGTGGACGCTTGAACGTGCTTACGCACGTGCTGGGCAAGCCTTATGAGAAAATTTTCTCGGAATTCCATCATGCGCCGAACAAAGAGCTTATTCCTTCGGAAGGCTCGATGGGCATCAATTATGGCTGGACTGGCGACGTTAAGTATCACCTGGGTGCAGACCGCGCCGTCAAGGATGGAGAAACGGTTCGCGCTCGGCTGACGCTGGCGAACAACCCGAGTCACCTTGAATTCGTTAACCCGGTCGTTGAAGGGTTCACGCGCGCTGCGCAAGAGGATCGGACTAAGCGAGGGATGCCTGTACAGGATCAATCCAAAGCGGTCACAATCTGCATTCATGGCGATGCCGCTTTTATTGGCGAAGGCATCGTGGCAGAAACGCTCAACTTTAACAAGCTTGAGGGCTATCGCAATGGCGGGACTCTGCACATTATTGCAAATAACCGTCTTGGCTTTACAACGAACAGCGTAGATTCGCGTTCGACCCATTATGCGAGCGATTTGGCCAAAGGCTTCGACATTCCGATCGTGCACGTGAACGCCGACGAGCCGGAAGCCTGTTTGGCAGCGGTACGCCTGGCTTGCGAATATCGTCTGCGCTTTAACAAAGGTTTTGTCATTGATTTGATCGGCTATCGCCGTTACGGCCATAACGAAATGGACGATCCGGAAGTAACCCAGCCGCTTATGTATCAGAAAGTACGCAGCCACTCTACTGTAAGCGTGCTGTACAGCGAGCAGTTGAAGCGCGCAGGCGCTATTACTGCCGAGCAGGTTGAGGAGCTGAAGGAGCGTACCAACGGCAAGCTTCAAGCGGCTTATGACGCGATGAAGTCGAATGAAGGGAAATCCACGCCGCGGATCGAGCTTCAACAGTGCATCGTTCCTGTAACCGAGGAGAAAACGACAGGCGTTCCGCTGGAAACGCTGCGCGAGATTAACCTTGAATTGCTCAATCGTCCGGAAGGCTTTACGGAATATACGAAGCTGCAGCGTATTTTGCAGCGCCGCGCATCCGCTCTGAACGAAGGCGAGAAGGTAGAATGGGCGCATGCGGAGGCGTTGGCCTTTGCCACCATTCTCGCGGACGGCACTCCGATCCGTTTAAGCGGTCAAGACTCTGAACGCGGCACGTTCGCTCACCGTCACATTATGCTGAACGACCATGCGAATGCGCAGAAGTTTTCTCCGCTGCACATGATTCCGCAAGCGAAGGCTTCATTTGCGGTGCATAACAGTCCGTTGTCGGAAACGGCTGTTCTTGGCTTCGAGTACGGCTACAACGTATTTGCTCCAGAAACATTCGTAATCTGGGAGGCGCAGTATGGCGATTTCGCTAACGTAGCGCAAGTTATTTTCGACCAATTCATTTCTGCCGGTCGCGCTAAATGGGCTCAGAAATCCGGCGTTGTCATTTTGCTGCCGCATGGCTATGAAGGCCAGGGGCCGGAGCATTCAAGCGCAAGACTTGAGCGTTTCTTGCAGCTGTCTGCGGACAACAACTGGACGGTTGCGAATCTGACGTCCTCGGCGCAATATTTCCACCTGCTGCGCAAGCAGGCGTCGCTGCTTGGAACGGAGCATATGCGTCCGCTCGTTCTGATGGCTCCAAAAAGCCTCATCCGGAATCCGCGTGTTGCAGCGCCTGGCGTGGAATTCGCCGAAGGTTCGTTCAAACCGGTTCTGCCGCAATTTAGCTTGACGGAGACGAAGGCACAAAAGGATAAAGTGAAACGTCTCATTTTGTCCACGGGCAAAATGGCGATCGACATTGACGAGGCGCTCGCTTCTGCGAACGCGGAAGACTATGAGTGGCTGCGCGTAGCAAGGGTCGAGCAATTGTACCCGTTCCCTTACGCCGAAATTGAGCGTATCGTGAGCGAATTCGATAAGCTTGAAGAGATCGTATGGGTACAAGAAGAGCCGAAAAATATGGGCTCATGGTTCTTTATGGAGCCGCGTCTCCGCGATCTGGCCCCTAAGAAGGCAACCGTCAGCTATGTAGGCAGACCGGATCGCTCCAGCACGGCGAGCGGTCATCAGGAGGTTCACGCAACCGAACAGAAATGGATTTTGACGACGGCATTGAACGGCAAACCGGTAGAAACAAGTTTAATCAGGAGGTAGTGACAAATGGCTGAAATTATCGTTCCCGAACTAGGCGAATCCATCTCGGAAGGTACTATTACTAAATGGTTTGTAAAAGAAGGCGATACCGTTAGCCAGGGGGACGTGCTCCTTGAGCTTGAAACGGATAAGGTCAATATCGAAATCAGCGCGGACAACGGCGGAGTCGTTTCCAAAATCGCCAAGCAGGACGGCGAGGTTGTACTTGTTGGCGAGGCGATCGGTTCGATTGGCGATGCGGGCTCCGCTCCTGCAGCCGCGCCGGCAGCACCTTCTGAGCCAGCCGCAGCGCCGGCTGCTCCTGCTGCCGCTCCAGCAGCACCGACAGCACAAGCAGCGCCGCCGGCAGCAAGCGATGCAGTTATCGCTTCCCCTGCTGCGCGCAAGCGGGCACGCGAGCAAGGCATCGATCTTGCCGCACAGCCAGCGGCAAACGCTGGACAAGCACCGGCGCCAGCCGCAGCTCCAGCCAAGCCGCAAGCGTCGGCAGAGCCGGCAGCAAGCCAGAACGGCAAGCCGGTAGAGCGCAAGCGCATGTCGCGCCGCCGGGCTACAATTGCTAATCGTCTCGTTGAAGCGCAACGTACGGCAGCGATGCTTACGACGTTTAACGAAGTTGATATGACGGCCATTCTTGATTTGCGCAAACGCCGCAAGCAAACGTTTTTTGAGAAAAACGATGTGAACCTCGGCTTTATGTCCTTCTTTACGAAGGCGGTTGTTGGCGCACTGAAAGCATTCCCGCTGCTGAACGCCGAAATCGACGGCGACGATATCGTTGTCAAGAAGTTTTTCGATATCGGCATTGCAGTTTCGGCTAAAGAAGGCCTGGTCGTGCCGGTTGTGCGCGATGCGGACCGTTTGAGCTTTGCCGAGATTGAGAAAAGCATCGTGGACCTGGCAACGAAAGCTAGAGCAAACACGCTGTCCATCGGGGATTTGCAAGGCGGCAGCTTCACGATTACAAACGGCGGCGTATTCGGCTCCCTGCTGTCCACGCCAATTCTGAATACACCGCAAGTCGGCATTCTCGGCATGCACAAAATTCAGATTCGTCCGGTTGCCATCGACAACGAGCGGATGGAGAATCGTCCGATGATGTATCTTGCCCTCTCCTACGATCACCGTATCGTAGACGGAAGCGAGGCTGTACGCTTCCTTGTAACAGTCAAGGAATTGCTGGAAGATCCGGAGCAGCTTCTGCTGCAAGGCTAATAATAAAGAATTGGCGCGGAATGAATCGTGCCTGTACAATAACAAACCTCCAGTTCTGCTTAGATGCAGGATTGGAGGTTTGTTGTATTTATGTCGCATCAGCCGGCTGAAACAAAGCATGGGCTGCCTGCGGGATCAACAATCAAGCAGCTACAGCCTGCTGATAGCGCCATTAGGAGCTTGATTCTGCTTGCGATACTGCTCAGGCGTCAATCCGGTCTCCAGCTTAAACGACCGGCTGAAATGGGAGGGGTGCTTGAAGCCGACCTCATAGCAAATATCGGTAATCGGGGATTGCGAGTCGATCAATTCGATTTTGGCCTGATAAATTCTACGCGTCATAAGAAATTGAAAAATGGTTGTTCCGGTCACCTCTTTGAACGTTTTGGCCAAATAATATTTGCTTAAATGCAGATCCGCCTGCATCCTTTCAAGGGTAAGCTCCTCTGCATAATGGCGTTCGACATACGTGATGACATTTTGCACATGCAGCTCCTTGGAGGAGGGGAACGATTGTTTTTCCTTCAGTGGCTGTTGGCACAATTGATTCAGCAGAATCAGAAAATCCAGCAAAAGAGCCTTCACCCGCAGCTGGGCGAATGGATCGTCAAGTTCGTACAATTGCTCCAGCTTGCGCAGCACGGCCTCGACCTCGAGCTTATGCTCGCCCTGCAGCTGAAGTCTGACATTTTGCAGCTTCTCGAACGGGATCAGCAGATCGCCGGCAAACGGGGGCTGAATAAATTGCTTGAAGAACAGCGGGTCGAAATGAATCGTCGTGCGGTGATAGGCAACGCCGGGATCAATATGGGCGCGGTGGAGGGTCATCCCATGCAGCAGCAGCAGGTTGCCCGGCTCAAGCACATAGATTCGGTCATTAATGATATAGTTCGCTTTGCCGCCATGAAAATAATAGATTTCATAATGGGAATGGGAATGGTAGGGGATGCTCGTAATAAAGCTTGTGCTCGTCCCGATCGTTAACGGCTTTTGAATTTTATGCTGCTTGTTCATAGGGGAGGCTCCTTTTAGGAATTACCCTCATTATACACCAACCAGAGTCAAATAAAAGCGCAAACACATTAATGAAAGAGAAGTCGCCAGAGCGATGGGATGATAAGATAATGACAGAATAAGCGTCATCAATATGACTGAAAAAACATGGTCTAAGGAGCGAACATCAGATGCAGGTAGTGCGTTTGGGAGTTATCGGACTGGGCAATATGGGCAAGGGACATATCGAATATATGTTGAACGGCGGCGTGAAGGGCGCTATTGTAAGCGCTGTTAGCGATAATGATCCCGTGCGCTTGCAGTGGGCGAAGGAGAGGCTAGAGCATGCGGCTCTGTTCACCAGTCCCTTTGAAATGATGGATTCCGGTCAAGTGGATGCGGTCCTGATTGCGACGCCGCATTATTCGCATCCGGAGCTGGCGATTGCAGCGTTTGAACGCAATTTGCATGTGCTTTGTGAAAAGCCTGCGGGCGTATATACGAAGCAGGTAAGCGAAATGAACGATGCTTGGCGGCGCTCGAAGGTTAAATTCAGCATGATGTACAATCAACGGACCAATCCGATCTATGTGAAGCTGAAGGAGCTTATCGACTCCGGCGAGCTGGGTGAAGTAAGGCGGACCAATTGGATTATTACAGACTGGTACCGTTCGCAAAGCTACTATGATTCCGGAACGTGGCGCGCTACCTGGGCTGGCGAAGGCGGCGGAGTGCTGCTTAATCAGGACCCGCATCAGCTCGATTTGTGGCAATGGACGATCAGCATGATGCCGAAGCGCATGCGCGCATTCTGTTATTTCGGCAAGCATCGGAATATCGAGGTGGAGGATGACGTGACCGCATTTGTTGAATATGAAAACGGCGCAACAGGCGTATTCGTGACGACAACGGGCGAAGCGCCGGGCACGAACCGTTTTGAAATATGCGGCGATAAAGGCAAGCTTGTGATTGAGAATAATCAGCTTACGTTCTGGCGTTTACGCGTCTCCGAGTCCGAATTCAACCGGACGTTCAAGGGCGGGTTCGGCCAGCCTGAATGCTGGGAAATCAATATACCGATTCAAGGCGATTATGACGGGCACAAAGGGATCACGCAAAACTTCGTTAACGCGATTTTGCATGATGAGGCGTTGATCGCGCCGGGCGAGGAGGGCATTAAAGGACTTATGCTGTCCAACGCCATGCTGCTTTCAACCTGGACGGATAATTGGGTAGATTTGCCGATTGATCAGGATTTGTTCTACGAGCATTTGCAGCAGCGGATTGCAAGCTCCGCCTATCAAAAGGAGGCCGTAACCAATGAGTAAGGCAGACGGAATGAATTATGCGCCGGAGGGCAAGCCAAGCAAGGTCGTGGAGGAAGGGCAGTTTGTTATAGCTGCGGTCAGCCTGGATCATGGCCACATCTATGGCATGTGCAACGGACTGGTCGAGGCTGGTGCGACGCTGAAATGGGTATACGATGCAGATCCTGAACGGGTGGAGGCTTTTTTGCAGAAGTATCCGCAGGCTAAAGCGGCGGAGACGCTGGAGCAGGTGCTTGAGGACGAGTCGGTTCAATTGGTAGCCGCTGCTGCGATTACCTCGCTTCGCGGTCCGCTGGGGGTGCGCGTGATGCACAGCGGCAAACATTATTTTACCGATAAGGCGCCGTTTACAACGCTGGAGCAATTGGAGGAGGCCCGCGCGGCTTATGAGCAAACGGGCAAAAAATATGCCGTATACTACAGCGAGCGGCTTCATGTGGAAAGCGCGGTATATGCCGGTCAACTGATCGAGCAGGGCGCGATAGGCCGAGTCGTCCAGGTGATGGGTCTTGGACCGCACCGTCTGAATGCAGCGAGCAGGCCGCAGTGGTTTTTTGAGAAGGAACAGTATGGAGGCATTATTTGCGACATTGGCTCGCATCAGGCGGAACAGTTTCTCTATTTTACAGGCAATAAAAACGCTACGGTGACGCGCAGTCAGATAGCCAATTACGCCAACAAGGAGTATCCCGAGCTTGAGGATTTCGGCGATATGACGCTGGTAGGCGAGAATGGCGCAACAGGCTATTTCCGCGTAGACTGGCTGACTCCGTCAGGTCTTGGCACATGGGGCGACGGGCGAACGCTTATTCTCGGAACCGAAGGCTATATCGAGATGCGCAAATATATTGATATTGCCAGAGACAAAGAGGGGGACCAGCTCTATCTGGTAAATGCCGACGGGGAGCAGCGCATGCAGCTTGGCGGCAAGGTAGGGTTCCCTTATTTCGGCCGACTGATTCTCGATTGCTTGAACGGAACGGAGTTTGCGATGACGCAGGAGCATACGTTTAAGGCGGCGGAATTATCCTTGCTTGCGCAAAAAAATGCGGTTAGAGTGGAATAGAAAATGCTGGAGACAGAGCGGATTGCACACGGTGCATCGTTCTGTCTCTTTTTTATCAACGTTTGGCCAATTAGCTGGGGCTAGGCTGGGGCCTTGCCTGCGATCGCGTAGATAGGGGGAACGGCAACTGCAAGCTCCAAATTCATTTATTCAAAATAATTACGATTAATCATTGACGCAGCTGCCGAATTTTTGCTATACTCAAAAACGTAATAATTACAATTAACCGGGTAGTCCGGTATTCTTTTTAAATGTTAATCGTAATAATTACTTATAATGAAGGCGGATGAGCCCTATTCGTTTGGCGGCAGCCGGCGGGCTGGCTGAACGAATGGCCGACTATGCGAGTGCATGAGCGACAGATATCCGCTTTATACAATACGTGCAAAAGGATGGAGCATTGAGCTATGTCTAACGACAGAATTCCGGTAACTGTGTTAAGCGGCTATTTGGGCGCGGGTAAAACGACTCTTTTGAATCATATTCTAAACAACAAGGATGGGCTTCGGGTCGCTGTCATCGTCAACGATATGAGCGAAGTGAATATAGACGCGGCGTTAGTTAAAGGCGGCGGCAGCCTTTCGCGTACAGAAGAGACGCTTGTGGACATGTCCAACGGCTGCATCTGCTGTACGCTGCGGGAAGACCTTCTGCGCGAAGTCGAGAGCTTGGCGCGTGAAGGCAGGTTCGATTACATTCTAATCGAATCAACGGGAATCGGCGAGCCGCTCCCTGTCGCCCAAACCTTCAGCTACATCGATGAAGAGCAGGGAATCGATTTGACCAAGCTTTGCCGGTTGGACTGCATGGTAACAGTCGTAGATGCTTATCGCTTCTGGCATGACTATTCCTCCTGCGAGACGCTGCTTGAGCGGGCGCAGGCGGTAGACGAGAACGATACTCGCGAGGTCGTTGATCTTCTCATCGATCAAATTGAGTTTTGCGATGTGCTGGTGCTCAACAAATGCGACAGAGTAAGCGAAACCGAGCTTGCCGATCTGGAACGGGTATTGCGGACCTTGCAGCCTGGCGCAAAGCTGATTCGCGCCATCAACGGTCAAATCGACCCGAAGGAGATTTTGAATACCGGACTGTTCGATTTCGACAGGGCAAGTCAATCGGCAGGCTGGATCAAGGAAATGGAAGCCGCGTCGCATACGCCTGAAACGGAAGAATACGGTATCGCTTCGTTTGTTTATGAACGGCCCAAGCCGTTTCATCCGCAGCGCTTGATGGAATGGATGGAGCAATGGCCGGAATCGGTCGTGCGGGCAAAGGGGATGGTGTGGCTGGCGACTCGGCATGATCAGGCGCAGAGCTTGAGCCAGGCGGGGCCGTCCATTCAGTTCGGTCCTGCCGGCCTATGGGCCGCAGCGTTGCCGGATGAGGAGCGGGAGGCGCTGCTGTCCGAGGAGCCTGAGCTCGCGGCAGCCTGGAGCGAGCCGTACGGCGATCGGGCAAGCAAAATCGTGCTTATCGGCATTGATATGGACCGGAGGCTCCTTACGAAGTCGCTGGATGATTGCCTGTTGACCGAGGCTGAATATGAACTGAATTGGAGCGACTTTGAGGACAACTTCCCTGGCGCGCAGGACGAGCGCGAGCTGCTGAGCCATTGATCCGGCAACTTTATGGATGGTGAAACGCATAGCTGTCCCAGCCCTTCGATTCTTTTCCAAAAAAGCTCATGCAGGAATAGTAGGTTCAAACAACATAACCCCGGGAGGTGAACGACAATGAGAGTAACGATTACGCTTGCATGCACGGAGACGGGCGATCGCAATTACACGACGACTAAAAACAAACGTACGAATCCGGAGCGTCTGGAGCTCAAAAAATATTGCCCGCGCTTGAAGCGCGTAACGCTGCATCGGGAAACGAGATAGAGGGATGGTGAGGCGGCTGGACTTGCTGCACGCGCAGCGTAGCACAGCCGTCTTTTGTTTGCGGCAACAATGGAGTTCACGATCGATGTTCGGGTAAAGAATGGGACACAGCAAGGGAGACTATGTATGAAAAACAAAATTCATCAAGTAAGTAAATGGCTGATGATTTTCGTTGCGATAACGCTATGCTCGGCATGGCTAACCGCATGCGGCGACAGCAATGGCAGCAGCAAGGCAGCCGACACAAAAAATGATCAGGCGGGGCTTAAAAGCGTAACTATCATTCGCAATTTCAAAACGGCGAGCCTTGATCCCCATAATAGCTGGGAAACGCTGCGCGCAGGAATAACGGAGACGCTTGTCCGCTTGAACGACAAGCTTGAACTTGCGCCATGGCTGGCTACGCAATGGGAAGCGGAGGACGCGAACACCTGGCATTTTACGATTCGCGATGGGGTCAGCTTTCAGGATGGTACCAAGCTTGACGCAGCAGCGGTCAAGGCTTCCTTTGAACGCGGAATAGCGGCAAGCGGGGTGCTGAAAAGCGCTTTAAACATTTCCGAGATGCACGCAGAGGGCCAGCAGCTGACGATTGTGACAAAAGAGCCTCATCCGTCGCTCCCCTCCGAACTGGTCAATCCGTACGCTTCCATTATCAGTACGGCGGCAGAGAAGCAGATGGGAACCGAGGCGTTCAATCAAGCGCCGGTAGGCACAGGGCCTTACAAGGTAATCACATTTACGCCTAATTTGGAGGCCGAGCTTGAGGCTAATTCTGCATACTGGGACGGAAAGCCCAAGCTTGACCGCATCTTATATAAATTCAACGAGGACAGCAATGTACGGGCGCTTGCGCTGCAATCGGGCGAGGCGGATATCGTATACTCCATACCTGCCGAGTCGGTTGCAACGATCGAACAGAACGATAAGCTTCATGTCGAATCGATTGCGGGCCTTCGCGCGCATTATTTGCTCTACAACGAGCAAAAAAAGGTTATGGCGGATCGAAAGGTGCGCCAAGCGCTGGATTTGCTGCTGGATCGCGATAGCATCGCGCGCGATGTGATGCTTGGGCACGGAACGCCCGCTACAGGTCCTTTTAATGCCAATTTGCCGTTTGGCTTTCAAGATGATGCGCCTGCGGCGAATGCGGAGGAGGCGCTTAAGCTGCTGGAGGAGGCCGGATTCCGTAAACATGCGTCTGGCGGATTGGAAAAGGACGGAAAGCCGCTAGCGCTGACGCTGGCCACTTACGGGGCCCGTCCAGAGCTGCCGCTGATCGCGCAGCTGCTTCAGTCCAATGCAGCCAAAATCGGCGTTGAGATTAAGCTGATTACCGTTGAAAATGCAGATACGTATATTCGGGAAAATAAAGATTGGGATATCGTAACGTATAGCAACTTAACCGCGCCGCGGGGCGATGGAGGATATTTTCTGAATTCCGCTTTTATGCCTGGAGGAGCGCTAAACGGTACGGAGGTGAACGATCAGGCGATTGCTGAGGTCGTCCACAAGCTTAACGCGGCGACCGATGTTGCTGAACGCGTGCAATTAACCAAAGAGGCGGCGGCGCGCGTGCTTGAACAAGTCCATCATTCCTATGTCGTCTACCCGAATCTGATTGTAGGCGTTAATGATCGGATCGCGGACTGGAAGCCTGGCGCCGAGGAGTATTATATTGTAACAGCGGCTATGGATGTGAGCTAACATGCTTAGAATGATTGGAGAACGGGGGCTGCAGCTGCTTGTCGTATGGTTTGCGCTCTCGCTCCTTACCTTTTGTCTAATGAAGCTGGCGCCAGGCGATCCGGTTCTGCTTATGCTTGAAGCGGATCATGTAGCCGTATCTCAGCAGGACGAGGAGGAGCTGCGTCAGCAGCTTGGCTTCAATCAGCCCGTCATTGTGCAATATGGACAGTGGCTGATGAAGCTCCTGCAGCTTGATCTTGGCTACTCTTATATGAAAGGCAAGCCGGTGCTGGACGAGATGTTATACCGTTTGCCTGCCACCTTGCAGCTAACGGCCGGCGGCCTGCTGGTGATGCTCCTCATTGCGCTGCCGCTGGGCGTGCTGTCCGCCCGCTATCAGAACAGGCTTGCCGATCATGTTAGCCGGATTTTTGCCCTCGCAGGGTCCTCGATTCCGTTGTTTTGGCTAGGCTTGCTGCTTATTTATTATTTGTCCTACCAGCTGAATTGGCTTCCGATGATGGGACAAGGCTCCTGGAGACATCTGGTTCTGCCTTCGCTTACGCTAGGCATCGGGCTTGCGGCAGAGTATTCCCGTTTGCTGCGGGCCGGATTGCTGGAGACCCTGTCGATGGATTACGTGCGAGCCGCCAGGGCAAGAGGGCTGGCGGAATGGCGCGTCATGGGCTTCCATGCCATGAGAGCCGCGCTGCTGCCGGTTATCACGGTTTGCGGCATGAGCATCGGCAGCTTGCTGGCGGGCTCGGTCGTTACGGAAACGCTGTTCTCTTGGCCGGGACTCGGATCGATGGCGGTTTCCGCTATTTTTGAACGGGATTATCCGGTTATTCAAGGCTTTGTTTTGCTTATGGGCTTGGCTGTTGTCGCTACCAATTTGCTGGTTGATATAAGCTATGGCCTGCTGGACCCGCGTGTCAAAAGGCGGAAAGGGAGGTGGATCTAACATGGAGCTGACGAAAATCGGACAAAAGTCGATGCGGCAACGCCTGCTAATGCCTTTTCTGCATATGCCGCTTGCGGGGATCGGTCTTGCGTTGCTTGCAGCGCTGCTGCTGCTTGCTTATATCGGGCCGCTTATATGGCCGAATGATCCGCTGACCGTCGATATGTCGAAGCGGCTGCTTGCGCCAAGCTGGCAATATCCGCTGGGGACGGATCATTTGGGCCGCTGTCTGTTTGGACGGCTTGCCGCCGGCGCCCAGACCACGCTTTCCGTCGCGGTGCTGGCGCTGGTCGCTATGGCGCTTATCGGCATACCCGCCGGACTGCTGGCCGGCTACCGCCGCGGTCGCATAGATGCGTGGTTAATGCGAATCGTGGATACGGTTGGAGCGTTCCCGGATTTTATTATGGTCATTGCTTTTACAGGCTTTCTTGGGCCCAGCTTGTTTAATCTGATTTTGTCGGTCGTGCTGGTGAACTGGATCGGCTACGCCAGGCTCGTGCGGGGTATTGCGCTGTCCGAACGGGAGAAGGAATATGTGCTGGCTGCCCGTGCCGCCGGAAGCAGCGGCTTGATGATCGTCTGGCGCCATTTGCTGCCGAACATCATCTCTCCGGTCATTGTGCTTGCGGCGCTTGATATCGGCAAAATCATTCTGATGGTGGCGTCGCTGTCATACGTCGGACTTGGTGCGCAGCCCCCGTCTCCTGAATGGGGAGCGATGCTGAACGACGGGAGAGCCTACTTTCAGAGCCATCCCTCCTTAATGCTGTATCCTGGGCTGGCGATTATGCTGGTCGTTGTTGCGTTTAATCTGCTGAGCGAAGGACTGCGCGACAAGCTCGACGTCAGAGGAAGGAAGTGAGCGTGCATGCTGCAGCTCGAACATTTGTACATTTGCGTTCATAAAGGCAAGGAGCACCGCATGCTGATCAAGGATTTGTCGCTAACGCTGGCGCCCGGAGAGACGCTTGCGCTGGTCGGTGAAAGCGGAAGCGGGAAAAGCGTTACAGCTAACGCGATTATGGGCACGCTGCCCTCGGGGATGCTGGTGAGCGGAGGCAGTTTGCTGCTGGGTGGCGTGGACTTGCTGGCGCTACCGGCTAAAAGTCGGAGAAAGCTGCTCGGGACGACGGCGGGCATGGTTTTTCAAAATTATTTGGGCAGCTTTACGCCGTTTATTCGAGTAGGCGCTCAAATGTCCGAGACGCTGCGGAGCCATAAACGGCTTACCCGCGAGCAGGCAAAAATGGAGGCGCTGGCTTGGCTGGAGGAGGCCGGACTGCCTGCGGAACGGATATTCGGGAGTTATCCGTACCAGCTTAGCGGAGGGCAGCTGCAGCGGGCGGCGATCGCTACGGCGATGATGCTGAAGCCGCGTCTCCTTATCGTCGATGAACCGACGACAGCGCTCGATGTGCTTGCGGCGGAACTGGTGCTCAATCTGCTGATGAAGCTGCAGCAACAGACCGGCTGTGCAGTGCTGCTTATCTCGCATGATTTGCGCCAAGCGCTTAAGCGGGCTGACCAGGTAGCCGTGATGAAGGATGGCAGGCTCGTCGAATACGGAACAGCAGAGCAGCTGCAGCAGCATGCCAGCCATCCTTATACGCGCATGCTGCTGGAAGCGAAGCCAGGACTTGCGGAACTAGAGGCAAGCCGATCAGGAGCGATCGATGTCCGCCAAGCGGCTGCCAATGATTCAGGAAGTGCAAAGAGGAAGCTTGCCCGAAGTGCCGGCTACGCGGGACCGGACAGCGGCGAGGAGCCCTTGTTCTATCACGAAACGTTCGGCAGCGAAGGGAGCGGGAGAGCATGACGACATTGCTTGCGGCAACTAATCTGCACAAGCGGTACGGGAATTACGCTGAACCTGTTCACGCTTTGCGAGGCGTTTCGCTGGAAGTGAATGAGGGAGAATGCGTTGCAGTTATCGGAGAAAGCGGAAGCGGGAAAAGCTCGCTGATCAAGGCGCTGCTTGCGCTGGAAACGCCCGACGAAGGGGAGGTGCTGCTGAATGGGCAAGCTTTGTTCAGGCTGCGCCCCCGAGAACTGCGCGCGGCTCGCAGACAAATGCAGGTTGTTTTTCAGAATCCGTCTGCAGCGCTTAATCCTCGCCTGCCGATCTGGCGTTCTATTATGGAGCCGTTGGATAATTTCAAGGACGTGACGCCCGGATTTTTGAAGGAGGTTCGGCATTCCCGAAAGGAGACGGCATACAGGCTGCTGCAGACGGTAGGGCTTGACGCGTCCCATCTCCAGCGTTACCCGCATGAGCTGAGCGGCGGTCAACAGCAGCGGGCTGCGATTGCACGGGGCATCAGCCTGGGACCCAAGCTGCTTATTTGCGATGAGCCGACCTCCAGCCTGGATGTATCTGTACAGGCGCAAATGCTGAAGCTGCTGGCGCGTCTTAAAGAGGAGTTGGGGATGGCTTGCTTGTTCATTACCCATGATCTGGCTGCAGCGAGCATGCTTTGTGACCGGTTTATGGTCATGAAGGACGGCGAAGCCGTTGACCGATTTAATAGCGGAGAGCTCCTTGGCGGCGGCAGGCATCCTTATACGAGGCGGCTTGCGCAAGCTGCGCTTTAAGCATTTGTTATTTTCTAAGAATAAGCGGTTTCCATGCCAGAGCTGCGGCGGAACGCCAGAGTTGTTTTTTTGCCCTTGCCTCTTGCGGCAGGGGCTTTCGTATTATTAGGTCAACCAGAATGTTCTGGTTGGCCTTTTTGTCGTTAAAGGGAGGATAGAAGAACTTAATTTCATAAACCAAAAGTTGTAAAATAGGAACGTATGTTCTATAATGGGGGGGTAGTTATGGCTTGAACTTGTTTAAGCAGGGGCAGCTTGGGCATACTCTTCCGAAATTGGAATCGCTGATAGAGTAGATGCTATAATCAATAGAGTCAAAGAGTGGATAGAATGGTTATTTATATAATATAGAGCCCGGCGAAGAGGCACGGAGCTTTAGGGTTATCTGGATTAAAGCCGATGACCGACGAGGTTGCCGCCATTGACGCTTCGCCAATAATTGAGCACATGAAGCGATAAATCAAGGAGGTTGTCATGACAGCTCTTACGGAAGCTTACATCGATTCTCTTGCCCTTAATGCAAGCGCAATTAAAAACGGGAACGATTTGGTACGTAAAAACAGCTATACGAAGCTAAACATAACCGAGGATCAATCGCTGCTGTTCGGCGAATGCAAAGGGAGCGGGAAAACGCCGTACAACTGCTCTGCCGACTTCCAGAACGAAGGTCAGCCGGTATTCCGGTGCAGCTGCCCGAGCAGACAATTTCCATGCAAGCATATTCTTGGCCTGTTGTACGCTTATGCCTCCTCTAAGCCGTTCGAGACGGCCGCTTTGCCGGACGATATAGCCGAGAAGCGGGAAAAGGCGGAGAAGAGGGAGCAGAAACGCGAGGAGAAGCAAAAGGATGCAGCGGCAGGCGGCGGTAAGCCTGCGCCCGCGCGCAAGGTAAACAAGGCTGCGCTCGCCAAGAAGCTGCAAGCGCAGCTGGAGGGGACGGAGCTGGCCGAGAAGCTGATCGGACAGCTGACAGAATCCGGGCTAGCCTCATGCGACGCGCGCGTGCTTCGCGAATTCGAAGACCAGGCGAAGCAGCTCGGCAATTATTATATAACCGGGATTCAAAGCGCTGTAAGGGGGCTGCTGCAGACGCTGAAGGAAGCAGCTAAATCCTCGGAGAAGACGAATGCCCGCGAAGGGTATTATTCGGAAGCTATAGAGAGGCTGTCCGCACTACATATTTTGTTAAAGCGTGCCAGGGCTTACGTGCAAGGACAGCTGGAATCCAAGGAGCAGCAGCCTGTGCCATCCGCCTTGGATGAGCAAATCGGTCACGCCTGGCAGCTGGCGGAGCTGCGCGAGCTTGGAGGGGCGGAGCCGGAGGCGGAATTGCTGCAGCTTGCCTTCCGTTCGTACGCGGATGATGCGCGAGGCGAATATGTGGACGAAGGGTACTGGCTTCCGCTCGGCGGTACGGAGCTGGTTGCGACGCGCAGCTACCGCCCTTTCCGGGCCGCCAAGCATATGAAGGAGGAAGATAGCTGCTTTATGGTCGTGCAAACGGCGGAGCTGTTCAAGTATCCGGGCGATTGGACGCCTCGGGTCAGATGGGAAGAGATGACGATGCGGGAGCCTGCGAGCGCGGATTATGCTGTTGTGTCCGCTCAAGCGGAGCGTTCTGTTCCGACTGCAATCAAAAAGGTCAAGAACGAATTGAAAAATCCGCTTGGCATACAAAGACCGGTTGCGCTGCTCCATGCGGCAGCCATCGGCTTAACGGAGCAAGGCTATGCGCTGGAGGACGGGCAAGGCAATCGGCTTCAGCTGGCCGATCTGACGGAAATCGGGCAAAGCACGCTTGATTTGCTGCCCTATTTGCGGGAAGATCAGCTTCGCGACACAGCGGTTCTCGTCATGTTCGAGGATCGGCTGGATGATGGCAGGCTCGTTGCACAGCCTTTGTCGCTATGCAACGGCAAAGAGCTGATCAGGCTACTCTACTAACAGGCAAAGGAGATAAATATGAGTATTCCAATGTTGCGAGAGCTTCATCAAGATGTCCGCCGACTCGTCATCGCCGGGTCGGCGCTTGCCGCTGCTGATACGAGATTGCTCAAAGCCCTGCCCGGACTGCGACGCTTAGGCGAGTCTGCGCCCGTGTTCAAACGTGTGGCGGATGAAGTGGAAGCGGCAGCCGCCGCCCCGGCCGAGGACTCGGCCGCCAGACTGCTGGAGCTTTCTTCTCTGCTGCTTGCCATTCTTCATACACAAGGAAGCAGCGATGCGCCGGGCGAGCTTCGTTCCATCGGCTTGCCGCTGGATGCCGTCAAACCATCCGGCGGGCCTATCTCCTATCGCAGGCTGCATCCGGTGATTGAGGCGCTGACAAGTCGCGGCTCCGGCAGGCTGGAAGTGATTAGGCAAGGCTTTGAAGAAGGCATGTTTGCGGATTTTCGCACGTTCGTACCGGCTGTGGAGGCTTTGGGCGACGTTTATTCAGAAATCGCCGATTTTGCGGCAGAAACGATTATCCCGGCGATCGGCGATCCAGCCTTGCCGATTCTTCGCAATCGTTACTCGGTCTCTGGCGGAAGCGCCGATGCCAAGCGGCTTATGTGCATATGCAAGCTTTCCGGCGATAAGGATGAGGTAATCGGGCTAATCGCGAAGGCGATTGAAAGCGGAACGGCTCCGGTTAAGCTGAGCGCAATCGCTCAGGCAGCCGGATTAACGGAATTTGAGGCAACCCTGCTTGGCTTGGCGGGTGAACGCAAGTCTGATGTTCGGGAGGCGGCTCTTCTCGCCCTGTCCGCGTTCGACTCAGACGCGGCCGCCAATCGAATCGTGGAGGCGCTTCTTGGCGAAGACGCGCATATTGCGATTATTCCCGCCCAGCGCTGCCGGCACGCGGGATTGATCGATGAGCTGCTTTTGGCAGGCAAAGAGACAAGCTCCGCCATAGCAAGCGGCGATAAAGAACCGCGAACGTACGGCAAGCTTATGGCGATTGTGGAGGCGCTCCGGGCAAGGATCGCCCTTCCTGAGGTCGTTGAGTTCTATAAAGGACTGTTGCTAGAGCCGCACTACAAGCCCAAAGGCTACAAATACATGCTTGAAATGATAGGCGAGGCGTTTAGGGGGTCGCAAAATCGAGAGCTGCTGCTGTTTTTGCATGAGCTCCGCGACACGAAGGAGGTCACGTTTGGTTATTCGTTCGAATCGGCGCTTATCTGTCTGCCCCCGGAAGAGGTTTACGATCGATATGAAATCTATTTAAGCGATAAAAAAAATACGCGGGGCAAGCTGCTAATCGGCACGCTCAGCCGTTATGGTCCGGACCCCTTGGCAGGCTGGAGAAGGGGAACCGAAGTTTCTGTTCGGGCATGGGATGTGCGGTGGGCGCAGCGTCTGGCCGCAGCCGGCGAGCTCGAGCTTGCCTGCCGTTTCGCGAATGAGCCGAGCGATGCCATGGCTGCGTTTCTTCTGGAGCAGTATAAGGACAAACCGCATTTGCTGGAAAGCCGGACGCTTTACATTATCGATGCTTTAAAAAGACTGGGGCATCAGGGCTGGGACGAGCTGCTTCTAAGCGCGCTGGAGCAGTCTTCCTCCAGAGCCTACTATATTGCAGTTGACGTCCAGGGACTGATTAGAGAGCTGCCTGCTGCCAGCGTGCCGAGACTGCGCGCTTGGGGACAAACGTTTAAGAGCGTGGCGACGCGCCAGCAGCTTGAGGAGCTTATTTACGATTTGGAGAATCAATCAGATGCAAAGAGAAGGGAAGCGTAACGATGATGGACAAGCAGAAGATGCTTAGACAGCCGGCCGAGCTGTTGTACGCTCATGAACTGGCAGCGCTTAAAGCCAATGATCAAGGGGAAAAGCCGCATGGATGGCAGCTGTCGCCTCGTTCCGTGCTGACTTTTATCGTCGGAGGAAGAGCAGGGGATACTCCGATTACACCAAAATATATAGGTAACAACCGTCTAGTGGAAATTGCGATTGCCACGCTTTTAACAGACCGGGCCTTGCTGCTGGTCGGCGAGCCCGGAACTGCCAAGTCCTGGTTGTCGGAAAATTTGACGGCTGCCATTCATGGCGATTCTTCAAAGGTTATTCAAGGAACCGCAGGCACGAGCGAGGAACAGGTTCGCTATTCATGGAATTACGCGATGCTGCTTGCCAACGGCCCCAGTGAGGAAGCGCTCGTCAGAAGCCCGATTTATCGGGCTATGGAGCAAGGGGGGATTGCCCGTTTTGAGGAAATTTCCCGATGCGCCTCCGAGGTGCAGGATGCGCTCATTTCCATTTTGTCCGAAAAAACGATTTCCGTGCCCGAGCTGGGACAAGATGTGCCCGCAGCGCGCGGCTTTTCCGTTATCGCAACGGCCAACACGCGCGACCGGGGCGTAAACGACATGTCGTCGGCTTTGAAGCGCCGCTTCAACATCATCGTGCTGCCGGCGCCATCGGATTTGGATACGGAGGTGGCGATCGTTCGCAAGCGGGTCGGCGAAATCGCCGCCAATTATCAGCTTGGCGAGGCGTTGCCGGAAGACGACGCAGTTCGGAAGGTGGTTACAATATTCCGCGAGCTGCGTGCGGGAAAAACGCTTGACGGCAAGGAGAAGCTTAAGCAGCCGAGCGGCGCCATTTCAACTGCGGAGGCGATTTCGCTTCTAGTCGGCTCCATGGCGCTCGCATCCAGCTTCGGGTCCGGACAGGTGGAGGAGGCGGATTTGGCCGCCGGCCTGCTCGGCGCAGTCGTAAAGGATGACAGCAAAGACGATGTGGTCTGGCTGGAGTATTTGGAGAACGTGATGAAGAAGCGTGGAGCGGAGTGGCGGGGCTTATACGAGGCGTGCCGCGGGTTAACGCAATGACTGCGGCTGCCGGCTTCATCAAGACTGCAGCGAGCCAGTCGAAGGCGTCTTCCCTAAACGTAGGGGAGGCATCCGCTTTGGAGGAGGAAACAAGCCTGTCCGCTCGCGGCGGGAACGGCGTCCATCTGTTTGGAATCCGGCATTTGTCGCCGGCGGGAGCTGTCCATCTGCGCGCTTTTCTGGACCGGATCAAGCCGACCCTGATTCTGGTAGAAGGTCCTTCAGACGCAAGCTCCCTCATCGGTCAATTGACGCTCAAGGGCGTCAAGCCGCCTGTTGCGATATTGGCCTATACGGATAGCCTGCCTGTTCGCACCGTGCTGTTTCCGCTAGCCGAGTATTCGCCGGAGTACCAAGCCTTCGTCTGGGCCGCGGAGCACAGCGCGGAAGCGAGGTTTATCGATTTGCCCTCCGGGGTCGCTGTCAGTCTGCATTCGGCAAGGCAAGAGGAGCGGGAGCGCATCGGCGAGCAATTGCGGAATCACTACCGGACGGTCAATGACGGCTATGAGCGCATCGCGGAGCTTGCCGGAGAGCCTGACTATGAGACCTATTGGGAACGAAGCTTCGAGCATACCTCCGATGGAGAAGCCTATCGCCAATCGCTGCATGAGCTGTCAGCACAAATGCGCGAGCTGACGGAATGGAATGAACGGGAGCAGCTGCCGCTTGAGGCAGCAGGCAATGCGATCAGAGAGGCTTATATGCTGAGCCGAATTCACGCAGCGATAGCCGAAGGTCATGCGCCAGAGCAAATTGTGGTTGTTACGGGAGCCTATCATGTGTCCGCCCTTCAAAGCGGGGTAAAGGGAATGACAGAGCAGGAAGCCAAGCAGCTGCCCAGCCGAACGACCAAGCTGACGCTGATGCCCTATTCCTATTATCGCTTGTCCTCCCGATCCGGCTATGGGGCAGGCAATGCGGCGCCTTATTACTTCGAGCAGGCTTGGCAATGCATGGCGGCAGGCGACAAGGAGAAGCTGTCTTCCCTCTATTTGTCCAGCGTGAGCAGGCATATGCGGCAAGACGGCCAATACCGGTCGACTGCCTCTGTCATAGAGGCAGTCCGCCTTGCCGAAGCGCTTGCTGCTATGCATGGGGGCAGCGCCCCATCGTTAAAGGATTTGCACGATGCTGCGGTTGCATGTCTTGGCAACGGAGAGTTGTCTGTCGTGGCTGAAGCGATTGCAAGAGCCGATGTCGGCACGGCGATCGGTTCACTGCCTGAGGGAGTCAGCCAGACTCCGCTCCAAGACGATTTGAGCCGCCAGCTGAAGCAGCTGAAGCTGGCCAAATACAAATCCGGCACGGCTCAGGAGCTCGCACTCGATCTGCGCGAGAATAGACGCGTGAAGTCGGAAGAAGCGGCATTTATCGATTTGCGGCGTTCATTTTTTCTCCATCGTTTGCAGTGGCTGGGCATCAGTTTTGCCCGCAGGCTGGCTGTGCGCCAGGAGGGGGCGACGTGGGCGGAGCAATGGACGCTGCGCTGGACGCCCGAGGCGGAGATTGAAACTGTTGAATCCACCCTCAAAGGGGAAACGATTGAACTGGCTGCCGCTTTTTTAATTCGGGAGCGTCTGGAGCAGAGCGTTACGATTTCGGAGGCCGCAGCGCTCGTGCGTACAGCTTGGGAATGCGGAATGCCGGCGTCGCTGGAGGATGCAAGAAGCATCCTTCAGCAGCTCGCTGCCGATGCCGGAGATCTGTCGCAGCTAGCCGCTACGCTGCGCGAGCTTTCGATGCTGATCCAGTTTGGCGATGTGCGCAAAATCGATACGGGCGTGCTTGTGCCGCTGCTGCAGCAGCTTTTTCTAAGGAGCACCCTGCTGCTGGTTGATGCCGCGGCTTGCTCGGATGAAGCGGCAACGGGTCTGGCCGCAGCCGTCATTGATCTGCATGCGGTGGCCAGGCAGCATGATGAGCAGCTCGACGATGAGCGCTGGGTGCGCGAGCTGGAGCAGCTTGCGTACCGGGATGATCGCAACGCCAAGCTGTCTGGTCTAGCCTTCGCCCTGCTGCTTGAGCGCAATCTGATTGAAAGCGGCGAGTTGTCCCGCGAGGTGTCGCGTCGACTGTCGCCGGGAATTCCCGCCGACATCGGAGCAGGATGGTTCGAGGGCATGTCGCTTCGCAACCGTTACGTGCTGTTGTCGCGCAAGCAGCTGTGGGAGCAGCTTGACGCTTATATCCACTCTTTGGATGACGAGCAGTTTATTCGGGCATTGGTATTTTTGCGGAGAGCATTCGGCACATTCGAGGCGCGGGAGAAGAATATGATTGCCGAGCTGCTGGGCGATGTTTGGGGGCTTGATGCGCTTGAAACAGGCGATGCGCTGCAGCAGCCGCTCAGCGAGTCGGAGCAGGAACAAATCGACGAGCTCAACGAGTTCGATTTTGGAGACTTCTAAATGATGAATGAAAAAGAAGCTGCCCAAGAGCAGACGAACCAAGCAGACGCACAGACGTACGGAGAAGCAGGCGAGAAGGGGCAGAGGCTGCGCCGATGGCGATTAATACTCGGGCAAGCGGCGGAGGAGCGTCTCGCGGATATGAGCGAAGGCGGACATTTGCTGGATCAGGAGCATGATTTGATGGACCAGGCGTTAGCTGCTATCTACGATGAGCCTTCGGAGGATGAGGCAAGCGCAAGCGGCAATCGCCGCTCTGCGGGTCTTGGGTCTTCCTCTCCTCGACTTGCGAAGTGGCTTGGCGATGTAAGGCACTTTTTTCCTGCGGATATCGTTTCGGTGATTCAACAGGATGCCATTGAGCGAAAAGGACTGACGCAGCTGCTATTCGAGCCGGAAACTTTGCGCCAGATCAAGCCGGATATTCGAATGGTCGCAACGCTGATGTCGTTAAAGGGACGGATACCGGAGCACACAAAGGAGACGGCTCGACTGCTTGTGCAAGAGGTCGTCGAACAGATTATGAGAAGACTTGAGCAGAACATCAAGCGCGCTGTTACCGGAGCGTTAAACCGACGCAGACATTCTCCGCTGCCCTCCGCCTCCGGCCTGGACTGGAAAACGACGATCCGCCGCAACTTGAAGCATTATGATCAAGAATCGGGCAAGTTAATTCCGGAGAAGTTTTATTTCTTTGAGCGGGCGCGCCGGAGCAAGGAGTGGACGATCATTCTGGATATCGACCAGAGCGGGTCCATGGCGGATTCCGTCATCTATGCATCGGTGATCGGTTCCATTTTTGCCAGTATGCCGGCGCTTGAAACCCGAGTTGTCGCATTTGATACCGAAGTTGTTGATTTAACCGAGCAGTGCGCAAATGATCCTGTCGATATGCTGTTCGGCATACAACTAGGGGGAGGCACCGATATTAATAAATCGGTCGCTTATTGCGAGCAATTCGTTCAAGATCCGAAAAAAACGCTATTCATCATGATTACCGATTTATACGAAGGCGGGAATCAGTCCGCACTGGTACGCAGGCTGGAGGGGCTCAAACAAGCGGGAGTCAGCGTCCTTTGTCTGCTTGCGCTTTCCGATGGAGGCAAACCGTTCTACGATGAACGGCTTGCCCAGAAGCTTGCAAGGCTGGGCATCCCCTGCTTCGGCTGCTCGCCGGACCGGCTGCCGGAGCTTGTAGAAGGCGCATTGAAGGGGAAGGATTTGCAGGAATTAGCGAAAACGATAGAAGGCGCCAAATGATGGAAGGTTTCCTCCGTCATGCTGCCTATTTAAGGGGCGAATAAACTTCCCTAAGCAACTACGATTCGAATAAAATAGCCCAAGCAGCTGTGATGGAAAAAATTGTCCAAGCAGCTGCGATGGGAATAGAGCTGCCTAAGCAGCTGTCGATGCGGATTTAAATTCCCTAAGCATCTGCCGATGAGGATTAAAATTCCCTAAGCATCTACGATGCCAATTAACGTTTCTAAACGGCATGTCCTGTGGCCTTTATGCGGGTCACAGGACCAGAGGCCGCTATAGCAGCGGATAGGAATTTTTGTGCTGCCCATCAGCTATTTTTTATGTGAATGTCTATATTCCTTAGGCGTGCAGCCTGTCAGTTTTTTGAAGACGCGGCTGAAATATTTGTCATCCTGATAGCCGACCATGCTGGCGATTTGAGATATTTTTATGTCATGATCGGTTAAATACAGCTTTGCATTCTCGATGCGCAGCTGCTCCAAGTATTCGGACAGGTTGACGCCCGTTTTTTGCTTAAAGCGCCTCGATACATATTCACGGCTCAAATAGAAGGTAGAGGCGATATGCTGCAAGGTCAAATCGGTATTATAGTTGGCTTCAATGTATTGCTGAATGTCTGCGATAACGTTCCGTTCTTCAGGCGCAATCGCGTCCGAGCTGTCGCCGAACGTATACAGCCTGCTTGGGGAAGCCGTCACGTTTCGCTGCTGCAGAGCGGCTCTTGCTTCCCGATAGGCGTGGTGGACCTCCTGGGGAAAAGCTCTTACGGTGCTGATTCCAATATCCAGACGAGCTCCAAGCGTGTTCTGAAATGCCTCGTTCAAGCTGTTGGCTTGTTCATAGAGATGGGCGAGTCTGTCCCATTGCAGCAGCACGATTTCGTCCTCGCTGGACCAGCAGCGGAAAGCCAGGCCGGAACGAGCCGAACCGGACGCTTGCAGAAATTCATTGCTGATGTTTGTCAGCGAGAAAAAAAGCAAATCCCTGTGGCTGTTGTATTTATCCGCCATAGACGGGCTCAGCTCGCTTAAGCTGATAACGGAGCAATGACAGCGGTCGGCCGCAGCGAGATCCGGAAATTCGCGCCGGATATCGGACAGCTTTTTCCCCTCCTTATCAGAGTGCTGGATCAGCTCGGTAAAAATTTTTTCCCAGTAAATAGGCTTGATCGCGTTTATTTCAATGTTGCGGCTTTGCTGCTCGCGCCGGGTGACAAGCTCCTCTTTCCATAGCGTAACAGCCTGAAGCACCGCCTTGTCAAGCTCATACGGATCAATCGGCTTCAGAATATAGTCTATGCCTCCGGTCGTCATCGAATGGCGGACAAGCTGGAAATCGTCATGTCCGCTGATGACGACCGTTTTGCTGCAGGGCGCATTCGCCTGAATCCACGTCAGCAGCTCGCAGCCGCCCACCCCTGGCATCATCATATCGGTAAAAATAATTTCCGGCCCGGCCTGCGTAATGGCTTCAATTGCCGCATTCCCGTCGCTGGCTTCCAGAATCTCCACAATGCCGTACGCTTCCCAATCCACCAGCATACGGATAGCCTCCCTGACATGCTGCTCGTCATCGACAATCAACGCCTTCATCTCGCTGTCCCTCCCTTGTCCATCGGTATGCGGATGAGTACGATAAAACCTTCTCCTTCACGTCCCATAAGCGTTATCGTAGACTCATTGTTGAAAAATAAACGCAGCCGCATCACAACATTGGCAAGCCCGATATGCGGGTGCTGGCGATCGGCGCTTGCGCGCTCCGGGCGGTCCAATGCTGCTTGCAGTCTGGCCATCTCCTCCTGCGCCAGCCCCTTCCCATTGTCCTCTACCGAAATGGCGATCGCGCCATCCTCCTCTTTGCAGCAGCGAACGGTGATGGTAACCGCCGCCTCCGCTTGCCCAATGCCGTGCTTAAACACATTTTCAACGAGCGGCTGCACGATCATTTTAGGCACTTCTATATGCTCAACCTCAGGGTCTACAAAAAACTCGGCTTGCAGCTTGTCTCCAAACCGCTGCATTTGCAGGTCCAGATACGCTTTAACATGCTCGATTTCCTTGACAAGCGGCACGATCGTTTCCTCGCTATTCATGTTGTAACGCATCAGTCTGCCAAGCGAGGAAATAAGCATATAAAGCTTGCGATCCTTGTGCTTAAGCGCCAGCGTGCCGATGGATTGCAGCGCGTTATTCATAAAATGCGGATTAATCTGGGCTTGAAGCGCTTTGAGCTGATTCGTTTTGCTGGCGATTTCCAGTCGGTATTCCCGCAAAATCAAATGATTGATCTGCTCCATCAGCTGCCGGAAGCGACGGGCGAGAATGCCGATTTCGTCATTGCTATGAATCGGAATATCGACCTCCAGATTGCCCGATTTCATGGCGTGAATGGAGGAGAGCAGACGTTTGATCGGCTTTGTAATCTGATACGAGATGTAGATCGTCGTAATGACCGTGATCAGCAGAAAAAAACCAAGCACCAAGCTGTTGATCCTCGTGATATCCCTTGCCTGGCTGTACAAATGATGATACGGAATACGCTTGGCGATCGACCAATCCATATAATTGTTTTCCAGCTTTTCATATACGACAATTCCTTTGAACGAATCCGTTTGCAGCTCGAATTGGCCATGCCCGCCCTTTTCCGCGAGCATGCGCTTAATCCAATCCTCCTCGGCCCTTGCCCCGATCTGTGACTCATCGGAGCTGTACACGACTTGTGCGCGTTCGTTCACAATCCACAGCTCCTCCTTGTCCCGGGTATACAGCATTTCGCTAATTGTGCGAATATAGTCCAGCTTCAGATCAATGGACAGTCTTCCGAGCTCGCGATCCGACGGGATGTCGAGAATGGGGCGGTGGAAGGATATAACCGTTTGCGGAAAATAATAAGCGAATTTTTTCCGTTCGTCTACCCCATAGGCGTGGCTGGTGTGGGACGGCTGGACATAGCCGGAGGGCAGCCAGTCAATATGCTCCGCATCGGGCGCTTTGACACCGTTTTCATAACGGAGCAGTCCTCCCGACAGCAGAAAGGTATGATCCCCTTTGTTGAAATGCACAAGCACCTGAAAAATATCCGGGCTGTTCATGGCCATATTCTGCAGGGTAGCGCTGATCGTAGCACGCTGGTTAAATTCGTCGTAATCGGTGGAGAGGCCGTTCTGCAGCAGACGGAACAGGGCATCTCCGTTATTCGAGCCAAAATAGACCGTATTGTACAGCTTGTTGAACAGCTCGAAATAGTTCAGCAAGTTGGTTTTTCCTTGAAACAGGAGCTTGGAGTTGTCCTTGATCGCCTGTTCGGTAAGGGCCGCAGTCGTTCGGTTGTACGTGATCAGCATGGAAATGCTGATGGGCAAGATGGTTGCCGCCATCAAAACGATCATCAGTTTTTTGCGAAGACTGCTTCTCATAACCGCTCCTCCATGTCAATATAGTCCACCTTAATTCATCATTTATCTCAGTGTACAGCCAATTTTCCGACTTGTATACTACAAAAACAGCCAGCACTTCAGGACTGGAAAGATGAAAGGAGCAACGAGAATATGATTCAGACCCGGCGACAACAAGCAAGCCAGTGGCTGCAGCAGCTGTATTTACTTGGACCGGCTCTCCTGTTTTTTACGGTGATCGTGCTTATTCCGTTCGTCATGGGCATGTATTATTCGTTTACCGATTGGAACGGCGTTTCGAATGAGGTGACATGGGTAGGGCTAAACAATTTTGCAACGATTTTTACCGGTGACGAAGGCTTTAGGAACGCTTTTGTTTTTACTCTTAAATTTACGGTAACGGCGGTTATCCTGACCAACCTGCTCGGTTTTGTGCTGGCCCTGCTGTTAACCCGGCCGCTCCGAACCCGAAACGCGCTGCGGACGATTTTTTTCCTGCCTAACGTGATTGGCGGATTGCTGCTTGGATTTATTTGGCAGTTTATATTTACAAAGGGCTTTGCGGCCGTAGGAGATGCTACGGGAATCGGATTTTTTAATTTGCCGTGGCTTGGCGACGCATCGACCGGCTTCTGGGGCGTCGTGATCGTGAGCGTATGGCAGGGGGCGGGCTATTTGATGGTCATTTATATCGCCGGCCTTATCAACATTCCGGGCGAGCTGATGGAAGCGGCCGATATCGACGGAGCGGGTTTTGGACAGAAGCTGAAAAACATCATCGTGCCGCTTATTATGCCGGCAGTGACCGTCTGTCTATTCCTTACGCTATCCAATTCGTTCAAGGTATTCGACGTCGTGTACTCCTTGACGCGCGGCGGTCCGTACAACTCAACGGAGCCGGTCACGATGGATATTTATTTTGAAGCGTTCACCAATAATCGGATGGGTCTTGGCGCAGCCAAAGCGCTTCTCTTCTTTGTGATCGTTGCGGCGATCACGATGCTCCAGGTCATGCTGACCAAGCGCAAGGAGGTGCAATCATGATGGGTACGGCACGAAGCATCTCGGCGCGCAACCTGCTGTTCGAGTTGATCGCGATTTTGCTGGCGTTATTGTTTCTCGTCCCGTTCTACTTTGTATTGGTCAATTCGATTAAAAGCTTTGCGGATTTGCTTCTCAACTCTGCCGGGCTGCCGAAGGACATTATCTGGAGCAACTATTCGAAGGTGTGGGACATTATCCAGTATCCAAAAGCATTTTTGAATTCCTTGATCGTTACGGTCATCTCCAACCTTGGCATTGCCGTATTCAGCTCAATGGCGGCTTACAGACTGGTTCGGCGTCCAAGCAGGTTCAATCAGCTGGTGTTCAGTCTGTTTGTGGCGGCGATGGTCATTCCGTTTCAATCGATCATGATTCCGCTCGTCAAGGTAGCGAACACGGCGGGCCTTATGAATTCGCTCCCGGGGCTGATTGTCTGCTATTTCGGCTTCGGCATATCCTTGTCGACGTTTTTATTCCACGGCTTTGTGAAGGCGATTCCGCTGGAGATCGAAGAGGCGGCGATCGTAGACGGAACGACTCCGTACGGGGTATTCTGGCGAATTGTATTTCCGCTGCTCAAGCCGATGACGGTTACCGTTATTTTGTTGAACAGCCTGTGGATATGGAACGATTTTCTGCTGCCGTCGCTCGTTATTCCGGATGCGGACCTTCGTACGATTCCGCTTGCAACAAGCGCCTTTTTCGCGCAATATACGAAGCAGTGGGATTTGGCGCTGGCCGGATTGGTGCTCGGCGTCACGCCGATCGTCATTTTTTTCCTTGCCATGCAGAGACATATTATCGAGGGAATTACGGCCGGCTCGGTCAAAGGCTAATATGTTCCACCTAACTGGTCAACAGCGTTGGTGTTTCCTGAATCGCAGGACTTATATAATGAGCGTGTAAAGGCATTCCTATCATTCAAAACAAGCGGGAGGTCCACATGAAAAAGAAAATAGCGATGGTTATGATGAGTTCCGCACTGGCAATGTCCGCGTTGACGGCTTGCGGCAGCAGTTCAACCAATAACGGTGAATCCGGAGAGAATGCGACGAATGCGGCTACGGAGGCGCCGGCTGCAAATGGCGAAAAAAAGGTGCTGAAAATTTTTCAGTTCAAGGTTGAAATTGCCGATGCGCTTTCCCGTCTGGAAAAGGAATATGAGGCGGCCTTTCCGAACATCGATCTGAAAATCGAGACGGTAGGCGGAGGCGCCGATTACGGTGCCGCGCTAAAGGCCAAATTCGCGTCGGGAGACGAGCCGGATATCTTTAATAACGGCGGCTGGAATGAAGCGGTTGTCTGGAAGGACAAGATGGAGGATCTGTCGGGAGAGCCGTGGGTAGCCGAGCTGATCGAGTCGACCAAGCAGCAGATTACGCTGGACGGGAAGCTGCTTGGCATGCCGATGAATACGGAGGGCTACGGCTATATTTACAATAAAGCTCTATTCGAAAAAGCAGGTATAGCCGAGGTTCCTACAACGCTGACCGGACTTCGCGAGGCTTCGCAGAAGCTGAAGGATGCGGGCATTACGCCGTTCCAGAACGGATATGGCGAGTGGTGGGTGCTCGGCAATCACACCTTTAATACGGCGCTTGCCAAACAGCCGGACCCGCTGGCGTTCGTTAACGGGATCAAGGACGGCTCGCAAACCTTTGCAGACAATGCTTTGTTCAAGGAATGGGTGAATCTGATTGACGCGACGCTCGAGTTTGGACAGAAAAACCCGCTCACGACCGACTACAACACGCAGGTGACGGAGTTTGCGGCCGGAGGGGCGGCAATGACTCAGCAGGGCAACTGGACGCAAGTGCAGATCGACAGCGTAAACGCTGATGCCGATCTGGGGCTGGCTCCGATGCCGCTTAATGACGATACGGCGCTGAATGACAATATTTTTGTCGGCGTTCCGTCCAACTGGGTCGTTAACAACCAATCGAAGGTGAAGCAGGAAGCGAAGGATTTTCTGAACTGGCTGGTTACCTCGGATGCGGGCAAACGCTACATTGTAGAAGAGTTCAAGTTTATTCCGGCGCTTAAAAATATCGCGTTCACATCCGAGCAGCTCGGCGATATTGCGGCATCCATTGCGGAATACAGCAGCGCAGGCAAAACGCTGCCATGGGTATGGGCGATGCTTCCGGACGGAAGCACGCAGGAGATCGGGGCTTCCATTCAAGCTTATATCGGCGGCAAGCTGTCCAAGGATGAACTGCTTGCGTCATTCGATAAAACGGTGCAAGGCCTATTGAAGAAATAAGGTCAGCCATAACCGGCATTGTTCCCTGCGGGCCCCTGTTCGGGCGGCCCTCGGGGCGCATTGCTGCAATCAAGCGACAGCGCTCCTTACGCAAGAATGAAAAAACGGCTACATAAGTGCTGCAAAAGACTGCGCGAAATAAAGCTTTGCCGGTGAAGGACGGCAAAAGCCATTCTGTTTCATTTGATATGGAAACGCTTTCAAATAAGAGTGGCGATGCTCAACAAAGCAGGAATGCAAGTCGATGGTTGCGGTATAAAACTTTTTAGATAACAGGAGGCAGATCATGCGAAATGAAGCCATACGTTGGAAGAAGCATACAGCACTGCTGATCAGTGCGATCTTGCTGCTGCAAATGTGGATGGCTGCGGCAGCTCCGGGGCGCGCATATGCGGAGTCGGAAGCGGCAGGGCGGGAAGAAGCCGCCGACACAGTGGGCGGGAAGCATTCAGAAACGGCTGAGCAAGGAGCTCTATCCGAGGCTGCAGAGGGGCCCTCCGCCGACGTCTTGATCGATCGGCCCGGAGGAGCAAGCGATTGGTATTTGACGGGCTCCTTCCAAGGGTGGAACAACAGCGGTACGTCGTTTGCCCATCTTGTGGGCGAGTTCTACGCCATATCAATCGTTCTGGATGCAGGAACTCACGAGTTCAAGCTTACCAAAAACGGCACATGGGACGGTTTTTCCAATAACGGCAATAATTTTTCCTTAACGCTGACCGAAGCGTCAAAAGTAAACGTATATATTAACGATGAGCTCCAGCAGGCCCGGATCAGCGTGCCTGGCGTAGAGGGGCTTGCCAGCTATGCTCCGACGCTCGGAGTGAATAAATGGCCTCGTCTCGTCGGGTCGATCCAGACCGTATTTCAAGAGCCGGAATGGAGTCCTTCCGAGGCGGGGCAGCTGTTTGTCGATTATTACTTCAACAACACAGTCTATAAGCTTCAAGCGGCGATTCCGGCGGGCCGCTACGAGGCGAAGGCGGCGTTCGGCGCCGATTGGGAGGAATCCTACGGCTATAACGGAAGCGGCGACAATCTGTCTGTCGTCGTTCTGGACTCGTCGGAGGTTACGTTCTCCCTTGATTATTCCGCTCAGGAGAGGGTGCTGACGCATGATTACAAGCCGGTTGACGGCCAATTCGACGGTATGATCCGCACTGATCGGATCCAGTTCGACAGCCGTTCCGCGACGTTCAAGAAGCCGTTCGGCGCCATTGCCGAGGGACAGCAGCCCTTGACGCTCCGCATTGCGGCGAAGAAGGACGATGTACAGGCGGCTCGCGTAGAGCTTAGCAATGCGGAGGCGCTAGCGAGCACCTTTGACATGCGCAAGGTGACCTCGGTCGGCGAGCTCGATTATTTCGAGACGATTATTCCAGGGGAAGTGTTCCGGGGCATCGGCGTCTGGGGCTACAAATTTATTCTGATCGACGGACCGGCCAAGGTGGAGTTCGGAGACGACGGGCAGCGCGGCGGCACGGGAAGCGCAGCGGACGAGGGAGCCGTACCGTTCGAGCTAACGGTGTACGATGCGAATTTTCATACGCCGGACTGGATGAAGAATGCTGTCGTGTATCAAATTTTTCCAGACCGCTTTTTTGACGGAGAGACATCGAACAACCGGGCCAAGCTGGTCGACGGCTACCGCGGCGATCGTTCGGAGGATCGGACCGGAGAGGAAATTCTTCCGTTTCCGCTGCAATATTTCGATGGGGGCGTGGAAGGGGAGCCTGCTCCGGATCAAGTGTGGGGAGAATGGAGCGACATTCCGGAAATGCCGGATCGGCTGACGCCGGAGAATAAGCCTTATTTTCCCGATTCCACTACGGATGGCATATGGACCAACGAATTTTATGGCGGCGACATACAGGGCGTAGAGGCTAAGCTGAACTATCTGGAGTCGATCGGGGTAACGGCGATTTACTTCAATCCTGTCGCATGGGCGGGTTCCAATCATAAGTACGACGCGACGGACTACAAGCATCTTGATCCGATGTTCGGCGAGCCGGTCTACCATACGCCTGGCGATCCGAAATCCGGTCTGGATTACAAGGCGACGCGAATCGCCTCGGACAAAATCTTTATCGATTTTGCGGGCAAGGCCAGAGAACGCGGCATTCATATTATTACGGACGGCGTGTTCAACCATGTGGGAGACGACTCGATCTATTTTGACCGCTATGAAAAATATCCCGAAATCGGAGCCTACGAATATTGGGCCAAGGTGTGGGATCATGTCAACGATGACGATATGACGCAAGCGCAGGCGGAGCAGGCCGTCATCGACGGGTTTATCGGCAAAATCAATCCTGCGACGGGTACGAATTATAAATACCCCGAGGATTTTGAATTTACAACATGGTTCACCGTTCACAATCAAAAAGTGCTCAGCCGCGACAACGCTTATATGTACAAATACGATTCCTGGTGGGGCTACGATTCTTTGCCTGCGATGGATGCCGTAGAGCCTGCCGAGGGAGACGAGCACGGGCTTGAAGGGCTGCATGAATGGAATGTGCAAAGCTACAGAGAGCATGTCATCGGCTACGATTTGACGCAAATGAACGAACAGGAGCAGCAAGCGGCGATGCAGCATACCGCCTCCCAGCGCTGGAACTGGATGGGCGCGAGCGGCTGGAGGCTGGACGTTGCTCCGGACGTTTCGTTCGGTACGTGGGAGAAATTCCGCGAGGCGGTAAAATCGCAAACAGGACTTGCGAATGCAAACGGCAGACCGATCGACGATCCGATCATCCTTGGCGAGGAATGGGGAGTGGCCACCCATTATCTGCTTGGCAATCAGTTTGATTCGGTTATGAATTACCGTTTCCGTGCGGCGCTGCAATCTTTTCTGACGGGAGGCAGCGCAGAGTCGATGCATGCGGCGCTGGAGTCCATTCGCGAGGATTACCCGAAGGAAGCGTGGCTGGCGATGCTTAATCTGGTCGGTTCGCATGATACGACGCGCAATATTACGAAGCTGGACCACCCGGAGTACGAGGAGAACCGAATCGGCATCGCTGAACCGGCAACGGATAAGGCGCGCAAGCTGCAGGAATTGACGGCTATTTTCCAGATGGGATATCCTGGCGCGCCGATGATTTATTACGGTGACGAGGTAGGGCTTGAGGGGACGAAGGACCCGGATTCCAGACGAACATTCCCGTGGGAGCGGGTTGCGGAGGAGAATGGTGCCTTTAGCGGAACAGGAAGCTATGCTTCATTATTCGGTGTCTATCAAAAAGCCGCCGACATTCGTCATTCGCATGGGCTGTTTCGTACCGGCGATATCAAGGCAGCGTATGCGGCAGGCTCTGTTATCGCTTATGCGCGCAAGCAGGCAGGGGAGGCTGGGCTTGTCGTCATCAACAAGGGCAATAGCGCGGCGACAATTGAAGCGGATGTGGCCGGTTTTTTGCCAAACGGACTGACGCTCGTCGATCGATTGTACGGAACGGCGCAATCGACTGTAGCCGGAGGCAAGCTGGCGTTGACGATTCCGGCGCTGACAGGGTTTATGATGACGAACGATGGTGTTATGGCCGAGGTTCCGGGCGTTTCCGGTTTGAACGCAACAGCCGGAGACGGGAAGGTTGCGCTCTCCTGGCAGGCTGTTGCGGAAGCGGAGGGCTACAACGTCTATCGGGCCCCGATTGAAGGAGGAGCTCTTACGCTGCTCGCTTCAGGGCAAACGGATACGGCGTATGAAGATCGCGAGGTAGCCAACGGAACTAAATATTATTATGCGGTAACCGCGGCAAAAGGCAGCGGAGAAAGCGAAATGCCGGACATGGTAGCGGCTACGCCGCATTTTCCGGTAGTATCCGTTGCGATTGAAGAGAAGGCTGCTGAAATGACGATCGGCGTCGGCCGCAGCACAAGCATGATTGTCGTCGCTATCGCGTCTCCGGGCTTGACTGATGCCGCGGAGCACAGCGGCAAGCCGGCTCCTGGCCTGACAGCCCGTCTCGGCTATTACCCGGACGGCACGGACAAGGCGCATGCGCTGGAAACCAAGCTTAGATACAAGGAGGATGGAGCTGGCGGCGTCAAGCTGTATGAGGCGGCATTCGAGCCTACGGAGGCAGGAAGCTATCGTTACTTTGCCAGGGCGTCTACGGATAACGGCGAAACGTACACGCTGTCGGCCGAGGAGGCGGTGCAGACAAACGCCGATTCTGCCGATACGAGCGCGCCGGCCGCGCCGACGCTTGAGGATATTCCGGTCGAATCGAATTTAACGCGGCTGGCATGGACGGCGGGAGACGAGGAAAGCAGCGGCTTTGAAATTTGGCGCAAGACGGAGCCAAGCGGCGTCTTTGTCAAAATAGCCGCGCTCCCGGCAGGCCCGGATAGCGTCACTTCATATACCGATTATTTGGTAAGCAACGACGTCACCTACACCTATAAGGTTGCGGCGTTCGACCAGTCGTACAACCGCAGCTATTCGGAGGAAAAAACGGTTACGCCAAAGCTGGTCATGGTCGATGTTACGCTAAGGCTTCATATCCCGGCCTATACGCCGGCAGAGGATGGCATCTTTTTGGCAGGCAGCCTTAACGGCTGGAATGCAGGCGGCAATGAGCTGAAAGTTCCAAGCGGAGCGACGAGCCGCGATGTCGTCGAATATACGTTCAAGATGATGGCAGGCAAAACGATTCAGTACAAATATACCCGCGGCAGCTGGGAAACAGAGGCGTTCACAAGCCATGCGCGGGTGCCGGGCGACAAAGAGGATATGGGCAACTGGGCGTACAGCTCGACAGATACGAATATGAATTTGACGATTAAAAATCAGGGCGGAAACAGGATGGTCGTCAACGACTATGTGCTGCGCTGGGTGGATATGCCGATGATGATTGCCATGCCGCGCATTTCCTACGGAGAGGATATCGCTTATACGGCGGCGGCTAATGAGAGCAGCTTTACATTAAAGGCCGTTGTGCCGTTTGGCGTCAGCTTTACGATTAACGGCGAGCCGCTCGCAGACGGGGCGATGGACGCTTACGGCCATGTGCAGGTGGACAATATTCCGCTAAAGTCGGGGGAAAACAAATTTGTGCTGCATATTGAGCCTACGGCGGAAACGCTTGCCCAGCCGTGGTTTGTCGACAAAGGCCGGGCAAGCCAGGCTACCAAAACGATTTCGCTCACGATAACAAAGCCCGGTGGCGGAGGAGGCGATAGCGGAACCGAAAACGCCGGAGGAAGCGGGCCGTCGACACCAGGGGATCATGCCGCTGTCCGCTTAAGTCCAGTCAAGAATGCGGAAGGAAACTGGCTGGCTGAGCTTCCGGCGGGTAAAACCAAGCTGCTCGTACCGGCTGCTTCCGAGGCATTCGGGGAGAACGGCAAGCTGACGGTCAGCAACGGACAGTTTGAAGCGGTCATTGCCGGCGTTACCGCAGAAAAAATAAAAGCATGGCTAGGTGCTTCGAATTTGCGAAGCGTTGAGGTCGCATTCTCGGCCCGCGGGCTATCTGCCGAAGCGTCCGAGCAATTGCGCAAGGCGGCTGAAGAAAAGGCATCAGCGGGGCTTAAAGCCGCAGGGCCGGTCTATGATTTCGAGCTGGAGATCATTGGCGCGGATGGGAAGGTGCATAAGGTCAACAGCTTTGAGCCGCCGGTTGTTCTGACGCTGAAGCTTAACGAGGAAGCGGATGCCGGACTGGCGGGCATCTATTATATGGGAGCGGACGGTTCTCTTGCCTATGCCGGGGGGCATGTGAAGGATGGACGCATAACGGCTAACGTGACCCATTTCAGCGCATACGGCGTATTGGAGTACGACAAACAGTTTCATGACGTTGCTGCGGATTATTGGGCGTACGATGCGATTCGCCACCTGTCAGCCAGACACGTCGTGTCAGGCGTCAGCGAAACGGCGTTTGCTCCGCTGCGCGCGGTGACTAGAGCCGAGTTCGCAGCGATGCTCGTGCGCGCGCTTGCGTTAAAGGCAGAAGGGGCCGCCGAATTTAAAGACGTCGACGTTTCCCGGTGGTATGCGGGCGCTGTCGCGGCTGCGCACGAGGCAGGTATTGTGCATGGCCGCAGCGCGGAGTATTTTGCTCCGAATGCGCTTATTACGCGTCAGGAAATGGCGGTAATGCTTATGAGGGCATACGCGCTGAGCGCAGCGCCGAATGGGAATACGCTTGCGTCAGCTGCTGCTTCCGTCTCGGTAGAATTCGCCGACGGCGCCCGTATAAGCGAGTGGGCGCGCGAGGCGATCAGGCAGGCTACGGGGCTCGGCTTGTTAAAGGGACGGAGCGGGACCCTTTTTGCGCCGCTGAACGAAGCGAATCGTGCGGAAAGCGTTCAAGCCATCGCGCAATTGCTGAAGCGACTTTCTTCATAATGATGCGCAAGCAGCATCCGATGAGCTTCGTCTAATGAAGCGGGAATGCGAGGCACCACACGAAAGCTTTTGGCTGAAAAGCGGAGCTTGCAAGCGGGCTTTGTTTATGGTCACATAGCGACTCTGTAAGAAGAAGCGGGCTGCCTGAAGAGGCGGCCCGCTTCTATTAGTCTGCAAGCAAGGAGGAGCTGTATGCAACTATTCGTCTTCCGCCCCCGGCTTAACAGGAGCGCGGAATAACCGAGCAGGCTCGGCCTATTGGAGCGGAGGAATGTCCGCAGGATACTGTGCGTTTGAAAGTGATGGTTGCGTATGCATGCGGGGGAGTCGGCGGAAAGGGCGCAGGCAGCCTGTTAAAAATCAGCATCCGAATGTGAAAATCCATCTCTGTCATCGCATTCAAGGAAGCGCTACCATAGAGACAGACGATTAAGGAAGCGAGGGGAATAGCGATGAGCTTTGAACAGATGCGGCGGCGCTTCGCGGCGGCCGACCCGCGATTCGGCCCTGTCCCATTCTGGTGGTGGAGCGGCGACGAAGTGACAGAGGAGCGGATAAGGTGGCAGCTTCAGAAGTTCCGGGCAGGCGGTCTGCGCAATATCGGCATTATTCAGCTCGCCCCGACGGGACCGCAATACGGCTCGGTTGGCGATCGGCCGGTTTTTTTCAGCGAGGAGTGGTGGAGGCTGTTCGAGATCGCGCTGCGAGAAGCGGAGCGGCTGGGCATGTATGTGTGGTTCTACGATCAAATCGGCTTTTCCGGCGCCAATCTGCTCGCCCGGCTCGTTGCCGAGCATCCAAGGCTCGCGGGCTACCAGCTTCGGAGAATTGCGGAGGGGGCAAGCACCCCCGAGCATGCTGAGCTGCTTGCCGAACAGGATGGATATCGCTACGTCGCCGTCAGACAAGGCTTTAACTGGCTGGACCCCGAGGCCGCAGGCTTGCTGATCGACCGGATTCACGGTGAATTCGAGCGCCGCTTCCCGCATGATTTGGGGCGAACGCTGGCCGGCAGCTTTCAGGATGAGCTGCCTCCCTTGCCCCTGTGGACGCCTGAACTGTCGGAGGCTTACAGGCTCCGGCATGGGGAGGAGCTCGCCGAATGGCTTCCCTTGCTATTCGAGCAAGCGCCTGGCGCGGAGCAGGTGCGCAGAAGGGTGTACCGGCTTTCCGCCGAGCTGGTGCAGCAGTCCTTTTTTATTCCGCTGTCCGACTGGCACGAGAAGCATCATATGCTGATCTGCTGCGATCAGGCAGGTCCGGCAAGACGGGTTGAGGTTCACGGCGCTCAGCGGCTGTATCTGGATTATTTCCGTACGCACAGATGGTACAATGCTCCGGGTTCGGATATGGACGGCGAGATCAAGCCGCATGCGTCCATGGTTCATTTGCATGGCGGCCGAAGGGTGTTTCTGGAAGCCTTTCATTCGAGCGGCTGGGGCGGGACGCTGGAGGAAACGCTGCATTGGCTTGTTCCCTGGTTTCAGGCGGGAATGACCTTGTACAGCCCCCATGCCGTCTATTACAGCACGAGAGGCGGCTGGTGGGAATGGGCACCGCCGGATACGGGCTGGCGGCAGCCCTATTTTGAGCATTACAGCCTGTTTGCGGATACCGTTAGCAGGGTTTGCGGCCTCTTAAGCGAAGGGACCCATGTCGCGGATGTAGCGGTTCACTATCCTTCCTACGCGGTTAGCGGACTGATGACGCTGGAGGACGGGGAGCCTGGCGAGCATCCGATGGCGGTATCGAATAGAACGCCTAACGATGCGGTTGGGCATATTGATCATATTTACAAGCAGCTGACCGGAAGATGGAACCGCAAGGAGCTGGATGATCGCGGAGAGCTGCGCAGGGTTCAACGGGATTACGATATGGTGGATGATTCTGCGCTGTTGAAAGCCGAATTGGCGGGCAGCCAGCTCGTCATTGCGGGCGAACGCTTCTCGGTTGTGCTGCTGTGCGGAACCGAGACAATGGATGATGCGGCCAGGCTGAAGCTGGAGGAATGGATCGCCGGGGGCGGCTGGGTGCTGGGCGTAGCGATACCCGAGGAGCAGCGGTGCCTTACGGGCGCGCAGTATGCGGATACGCCGCAGCAGGCCGCGCTTCTGATCGACGAGCGGCTGCCGAAACGGATCATCGGCGACGGAGACACGCTGCAGCGACGCACGGATGAAGCGGATATTTTTTTATTGCTGCCAGCAGGACAGCTGCTCGCCATGCATCAGCCCGCAGAGGAGGGAGCGACCCATCCGGCGCCAGCGAAATATCGGCTGAAGACAGCTGGCGAGCCAGAGCTATGGAACCCGGTTACCGGAGCGTTCCGGACGATTCCTTACAGGCGGGATGGAGAATGGATCGAGCTTGAGGCGGCTTTTGCGGACTGGCCGGCTGCGCTGATCGTATCCAGAATGGCTTCAAGCGGGGAGCAGGACAAACGTTGCTTCAAGCCGGAGCCGGCAGGATTGGTTGCCGCCGAGCCTGTGGAGCTGTCGGCAGGCGCAAGGGAGCTGGAGGGCCTCTGGCAGATAACTGCTGTGCCGACGCTGGACAACCGATACGGGGATTTCGATCTGCACGACGAGAGGCCCGCGCTTCTGGGCATTGAACGAAGACAATTCCGCGTCATGACGGAGGAGCAAGGAGCAAGCGGCGAGCAGGCTGGCTGGCATCGACCGCAATGGGACGATGCCGGCTGGGAGCGGCGTTTGTGGAGCGAAGCGGCTTATTGGCGGGCGTGCAAAGGCTCGACTTACGAGGAAGCGAGCTCCTATCCTGTCGTTTATAGCGAAACGTTCGGAGATTTATCGTACCGGACATGGGCGGGACGAATGGGGAGGGTGCCGCGCCGTTTTCTGAACCTTGGCAACGCCGAGCAGGGGGAGAGCGTATGTGCGCGAACCTATGTGATTGCGCCGAAGGCAGGACGGTACTGGATTCGTGCGGAGAGCAACGCGGCGTTAAATGGAGAAATAAATGGGCAGCCGATTGCATGGCAGGGCGGTCCCGAGGAGCAGACCGCCTGGGCTGAGCTTGAGGCGGGCGGCAACCGGCTGCTGCTGCAGGCAACGGCGCTCGCAAGCGGCTTGCTTCGCATCGGTATTGAGGTGAACTCTAAGGAGGATCTTCCTCTCCCCAAATATATTTATGCGCCAGCCCCAGACGGGCAAGCCGCGCTAAGCAAGACGATCATCTCCCCGGAAGGTCGGCGCGTACGGAAGGTGCGTATCGAATTTGCAGCAAAAGGCCGGGCGGTGCTGCAGGTGAACGGAACGGCGGTGACCGAGCATGGAGACTTTAATCCCTATATCCGTCAAGGTCAAGAGGAGGTTGACGTTACGCTTTGGTGGAGAAGCGGCGGGAATGAGCTTAAAGTTGTGCTGCCCGAAGGGCATGGAGAGGTGCTTATTGACGGAGTTGTCGAATATGGGGATGGGGGGCAGGAGCTGTTCTGCAGCGAGGAGGATTGGCGCGATGAGCAGGGCAATCCGGCGCTGGTCTACCATGAAGCGGTGCTGCAATTCGCGGAAACAGAGACGCTCTGGATTACGCAGCGCCGTCATCCGCTCAAGGATGTCGAATGGCTGATGCCTGTACCCGAGCCTTCTTCCGCTCCGCTGCCGTTCAACTGCAATCCGTCTGCAATCGGCCGCGCGGTGTGGCTTCGCTTTCCGCTACCTGCAGGAGCCTGTGAAATGAAGCTGCAGACGGCTGCCATAGCCCGAGCGTGGCTGAACGGCGAAGCCGTCGCGCTGCATGAAGGCAAAGCGGTGTTTGCGCCGCAGCAGGCGGGAGCCGTGATGGCCCTCCGGCTGGAGCCTGCCGGAGCGGAGACGGAGGCTGCGGTGCTGACCGGACCAATCCGCTTCCGCACTGCAGAAGTGAATGGCGCTCTCGGAGATTGGCGGACAGCGTTACATCTGCCCCATCATAGCGGCGCCGTGGAATATGAGCAGGTATTTCATACGGATACGGCTGGCGTGTTCGCGCTTGATCTTGGCCATGTGCGCGGAACCGCGCAGGTGTGGATCGATGGCACGGATGCAGGAGCCCGACTATGGAGGCCTTATCGTTACGTGCTGGGCCGTCTTGAGCCAGGCATGCACCGGCTTCGCATCCGGGTGACGAATACGTTAGGAGCCTTTTACGAGACAGGCCGTCCGTCTGCTGTCGTAGGTGCCAATCAAGCGATCATGTATTGGTCGAAAAAAGACGAAACCGCATGGCAGCCGGTATTTCCGGCGGGTGGCCTGTTCGGGCCTGTCATGCTTGGACAGCAAGCTTAGCGACAGCGAGGAGCGGTGCCGGCTGCGACCGACGCCGCTCTTTCTATAAAAGAGGATAAGCCGGGGAGGGACGGGCCGTGACCGTCTATTTGACGGAATCCCTGTACCTCCTTGAGTGAACAGCCGAAATTTATCATGCTGGTGAACGTAGAAAACGCACTCCGCATGAGGCCGAACGGCTGCGGGTCTGCTCCGCACCGGCACCGAGCCAGTCTCGAAAGCGCTGTCCCTACATTTGGAAGCGGTTTCTTAAAAATCAGCATCGCAATCTTAGTTTTCTTCAATTTCGCTGTGACCCGATGACTTGTAAGATGGGGATATGGATAGAACGCTTTCAATGCGACGAAACATCTGTTCATTTGTATTTTGCCAACAAGACACTGTTTTTAGAAGGCTTCGGAAAGGAGAGGAAGGGCTTTTGAGCGCAGAAATCAAGCGGTCGGTTCCCGCCCCCTCGCAGGCGGCAGCGCCAAAAACGCTATGGAGACGGCTAAGGCGAGAGAAATATCCCCAAGCATTCGTGTGGATCGGCATTGTACTGCTGTTCGTATTTCATTTTTTACCGCTTTTCGGCATTTTGATGGCGTTCAAAAATTATTCGGTTACCGACGGCATTCGCGGCATTTTTACCAGTCCATGGGTAGGAATGAAATACTTTCAGGAGTTTTATAACGACTATCAATTTCAGAGCATCGTCCGCAACACCCTGGCATTAAGCCTGCTCAAGCTGGTGTTCACGTTTCCGGTGCCGATTCTGTTCGCGCTGATGCTCAACGAGCTTAGAGTGCAATGGTTTAAACGCGTCGTGCAGACAGTCAGCTATTTGCCCCATTTTATTTCATGGGTGGTTGTATACGGTCTCGTAGTCGTATTTCTGTCCGGAGAGTCGGGCATGGTCAATCAATTTCTGATGGCGGTGAATCTGATCGATGAGCCGATCGGATTCCTTACCAGTCCCAATCATTTCTGGGGGCTTGCCGTAGGCAGCGCGATCTGGAAGGAGATGGGGTGGTGGACGATCATTTTTTTGGCTGCGGTGTCGGGCATTAATCCGTCCCTTTACGAGGCGGCGGAAATCGACGGTGCGGGGCGTCTGTCGCGGATTTGGCATGTGACGCTGCCCGGTATAAAGGGGACAGTCGTCGTCGTGCTGATACTGGCTTTAGGCAGCCTGCTTGGCGGCGGATTGGTCGGCTCGAACTTTGAGCAGGCTTTCCTGCTGGGCAATTCCCTGAATGCGGAGAAATCGGAAATTTTGCAAACGTACGCCTTCCGGATGGGACTTGCGCAGGGACGTTATTCCTTCGCGACGGCGATTGATCTGATCCAGTCGGTAATCTCGATTATGCTCATATTGGCAAGCAATTACATCGCCAAAAAAACGACGCAATCCAGTCTGTTCTAGCAGCCGGAGGGCAGGAAACAAGAAAGGAGGCGCGCAAGCCATGAGGCTTCGTACAAAAAGTCTGGAGGACTACGTGGTCGACGGCGTCAATTATGCGCTGATGATCCTGATATTTATCGCCACCTGCTACCCGTTCTATTATTTGCTCGTGATCTCCTTCAACAAAGGAATGGATACGGCGCTGGGCGGCGTGTATTTCTGGCCGAGGCAGTTCACTCTGGACAATTACAGCACGTTTCTCGGCGATCCGAAATGGATAAAATCCTTCTTCGTCAGCGCGGCGCGCACGATTGCGGGAACGGCGCTGGGTCTGCTCGTTACTTCGCTGGTTGCGTACGGCCTGTCCGCCAAGCAGCTGCTGTTCAAAAGGTTCTATTATACGCTGTTTATCGTCGGCATGTACGTATCGGGCGGATTGATTCCCTACTATGTCGTGCTGCGCCAGCTTCACCTTTTGAACACATTTTACGTATTCGTCATCCCTACCATGCTGAACATTTTTTTCCTGATCATTGCCGTATCATTTTTCAGAGAATTGCCTTACGAGATGGAGGAGTCGGCCAAAATGGACGGTGCAAGCGAGCTGACGATTTTTGCCCGGATCGTCTTGCCCGTGTCGAAGCCATTGCTGGCGACAATGGCGCTGTTTCTCGGCGTATCGCAATGGAATTCATGGCTGGACTCCGCGTATTTCGTCTCCAGCGACCATTTGCGCACGTTGACGTTCCGCATGATTGAAATTATCAATAAGGGCAATGTGCCGCTCGATAGCCGCAGCGCGGAATTCGCATCGCAGGTGAGCCAAGTGACGCCGTTCTCCTTGCAGGTGGCGGCAATGGTAATCGCGGTTGCGCCGATTATTCTCGTCTACCCGTTTTTGCAGAAGTATTTTGTTAAGGGAGCGACGATCGGTGCTGTAAAAGGGTAACCGCCATCCTCGCCGGCAGGTATATTGATGGAGTGAGGGCACGTCCCGCTCCATTACTATAGATAACGATTATAAGGAGGAAACAGGATGAAGGGGTTCATGGCAAAAAAATGGCTTGGCGCGATGCTCGCTCTATGTCTGATAGGCGCGCTTGCCGCATGCAGCGGGGCGAATAACGGAGCAAACGGCGAGAACGGCGGCAAGGGCAGTCCGGGAGTGAGCGCCGCTCCGCAGACAACGGGCGACGGAGGGGCTGCGATCGAACGGAAGACGTTAACGATGTTTGTCGATTTTCCATGGTGGCCGTTCAGCGATTGGAGCGGTAAAATTCCGGAGGCGATTTCCGCGGCTACCGGCGTGGATATCAAGGTGACGGTTGCGTCCGATACGAATCAGCTTCCGCTGATGATCGCTTCGGGCGAGCTGCCGGATCTCGTCTTTACGTACGATCATATTTCCAAAATGTCCGACGCCAAGGTTTCTTATCCATGGCAGGAGCTGATTGATCCATACACGCCGAATTTTGTCATCGATGAGCTGACCAAAGCGGTAAACACGGTGTCTGACGGCAACTACTATACGGTGCGCGACGGCTTCTCCCCGCCAAGCGAGCTGAAGAAATACCCGAAAGCGCTCTTCCGCGGAGGCGGCCTTGCGCTGCGCGAGGACATTATGCAGGAGCTTGGCAATCCCGACATCCAATCGCTGGACGACTTGATGAATGTATTCGCAACCGTCAAGGAGAAGCATCCCGAGCTGACGACCGTCGCCCTGACGCCGGGACAAATTGATTCCTACTTCAGGCTGCAGCACGGATTGCCGCGCTTCGGCTTCACCAAGGTCGAAGGCAAGCCAGCCTACTATATCGGAGAGCCGCGCCAGATCGAGTATTACCAGTTTATGAACGATCTATATACGAAGGGCTTTATTACGGCCGATCAATATACCTGGAAGGACCCGAACCAAGCGAAGCAGCTTGCGCTTACCGGCAAAGCGTTTGCCTGGGTGTATACGGAAACGGCTGCGGAGACGCTTAACTCCGAGCTGAAAAATAACGGTCAGCCGTTTACCTTTACGCAGGTCACGCCAATGCTGACGGATCATGCGGCGCTGATCAACAACAATCCGGGCTGGGCCGGCGTATTCGTGACGAAAAAGTCCAAGGACCCGGAAACCGCCATTAAATTCATCGAGTTTATGCGCAGCGACGCAGGCACTCGCCTTGGCGACTGGGGGATCGAAGGCGAGGACTACGAATTGGCCGAAGGCGGCTATCCGGTATTTAAATACAATACAAACGATATGGATGTAGTGAAGCAGAACGGCTTCGTCTATTGGGGGCTGCTCGCCGATACGTATGTGACGCAGGGACTTGCGCGCTATCAGCCGGACAATCAACCGCAATCCACCGCGGCCATGGAGGCGATGACGAAGGTGTATCAGTCCGATCCGCTGCTTGGCACGCTTGTGCCGGAGGTCGGCTCGGATGAAGCGGTCATTATTTCCAATCTGGATAATATGATCAAGACGGCCGAAGCAAAAATATTTTTGGCAAAGTCCAGAGAAGAAGCGCAAAGCGCTTATCAGGCGATGCTGGACCAGGCGCAGCAAATCGGTTTGGACAAATTGAACGCGTGGGCGGCCGTGCGCTACGAGGAGGCGCAGAGCCGCATAAAAACCGAATAGCGGCCAGCCGTTTCTTGGCCGGGCGTGATCGGCATCGCGCTCAGCAATAACAGCCGAGAGCAGGCTTGAGCAGCCGCTTGTTATCGGCGAAGGAAGACAGAGACGGGCGTATTGGAGCCTGTCTCTGTCCTTATTGTTTCCGCGCCCCGTTGCATGTAAGATGGAGCTGTGGACGCAATTTATTTTAAGGGCATGGCCTTGAGGGAAGTGGCAGTTATGCGCAAAATTTGGCAGCGCTTTCGCAATTGGCGTATTGCCAGCAAAATGTTTGCCGGCTATATCGTGCTCGTCATGCTTCCGATGATCGGTTTTGGCTGGATGTTCTACAACCAGTTTTATACGGATATTTTTAACGATTATTCGGAGAGCAAGCAGCATCTCCTCGAGCAGGCAGCGAACAGCCTGGAGGTCAGCCTTGCGCAGGCGGAATCGATCTATAATCTGTTTCAGTACAACCCGGAGGTTGTCCATTACATTAGCGGGCACTATACCTCCGAGGCGGATCAGGTGTTCAATTATTTAAAAAGCATTCGTCCGGTGTATAACTTTGCCTATTCGGGCAATTCCTCCATCGAATCGGTGCAGCTGTACATTCACAATGAGCAGGTGCTGCCGGTTGCAAGCGAGGTTCACTACTACCGCGAGTTAGCCGATTCTCAGCTGGCCGGGGAATTGAAAGCGCTTGCGATGAATCAAGGCATGTGGAGAACAAGCTCAAGCGGGACGAATCAGCTGCCCGATATGACCTATTACAAAAAACTGTATGACAGCACGTATTCGCTGGAGCTGGGGCTGCTTGAAGTTAGGGTCAAGCCTGAGATTACAAACGACTTTTTCCACTCCGTTACTTCCCGAACGGATCGCAATATCGCCTTATATAAGGACGGACGGGTGTTATACCGGAATATGGATATGGAGCTGAGTGATGGGCAATGGACTGCGATTATGGAGCGTGTGGAGCGGGAGCCGGGATTTTATTACTGGAAGGAGCCAAGGCTTTTTATTAATTCCGCGCCGATTGACGGACTGCCGTTCCGCATACTGCTCATTCATGGGGTAGACGAAGCGTTCTCCAATATCAAGAGCAAAACCATCGGCCTGGCTGCGGCGCTTGCGCTGCTGCTCGCGCTGCTGTCGCTCGTCTACTATATCATCGTATCCATGCTGACCAAACGAATTATCAAGCTGGCAAAGCATATGCGCAAGGTGGACCAGGATAATTTAACGGAGTACGCGGGGCGCGTCGATGCCGATGAGGTGGGGCTGCTGACGCTTTCCTACAATTCGATGATTCGCAAAATCGACGACTTGCTGAACCGCGTCCACCGCGCGGAGCTCATGAAGAAGGAAGCGGACTATCAGGTGCTTCAGGCGCAGATCAAGCCTCATTTTTTGTACAATACGCTGGAATCGATCCGTATGCTCGCCGAACTGAACGATGACGAAGAGGTGGTCGAGGCGATTTATACGTTCGGGAGGCTGTTGCGCTACAGCCTATCCTCGGGGGAGAACGATACTCCGCTCGAGGAGGAGCTTGAGAATATCAAACATTATTTGCAGGTTCATAAAATAAGGATGGAAGACAAGCTGAGCTATGCGTTCCACATCGAGCTTGAGCGCTTGACTGTACGCTGTCCCCGCTTTATTCTGCAGCCGCTTGTCGAGAATTGCATCGCGCACGGGCTTGGAAAAACGCGAAAAGGCGGAAGCATTGACGTTCGCGTATGGAAGGAAGACGACCGCATTCGCATTACGATTGCCGACAACGGGGCGGGCATGCCGCCGGAGCGGCTGAAGCTGATCCGTGAAGTGCTGGCGAAGCGGGCAGGCAAGGAGCAGCTGCAAACCTCCGGCTCAGGGATGGGACTGTACAATGTTAGCGAACGGATCAAGGCTTACTTCGGCGAGGACAGCGTGTTCGAGCTTGACAGCGGGCAGGGCGAAGGCACATGCTTTACGCTCATTTTTCGGGCTGGAGGAGATGCTGGTGTTAAATCTTATGATCGTTGACGATGAACCGATCATTATTAAAGGCTTGACGAATATCGTGGAGAAGTCGAACGTGCCCTGCAAGCAAATCGTAAAGGCTTCCGACGGCCATGAGGCGTTGGAGAAAATGGCCGAATTCAGGCCGGATCTGGTCATTACCGACATCGAGATGGCCGAAATGAACGGACTGGAGCTCATTCGCGAGGCTAAGGCCAAGCAGCTTTGCAAGCGGTTCATCATTCTGACCGGCTACGAGGAGAAGGTTTATTTGCGCGAGGCGATCCGCTGCAAGGTGGTCGACTATTTGCTGAAGCCGATTAATAAAACGGAGTTTCTCGACCTGCTGTCCCAGGTTTGCCTGGAAATCGTCGGAGAGCAGAGGGCCGCCCGCGCGCAGCCTGCGCTGCCAGCCGGGCAGCCGCTGCTCTCAGAGGGCAGGCAGCAGCAGCTGTCGCGCAATATCCGCAGCGTCATCGATTACATTAACGCTCATTTCGCTTCGGACCTGTCGCTGGATATGATAGCGCTGCATGTAGATTTGCATCCCAACTACATTAGCGGTTTGTTCAAGCGCGAAACGGGACTGACCTTTATCCACTATTTGCATTTATGCCGAATCGCCGAGGCCAAAAGGCTGATGGTAGCCGATGGGGACATCTCGTTCCAGTTGATTGCGGAGCGGGTAGGCTATGAGAATGTGCGTCATTTTTTTAGCGTGTTCAAAAAGTATGCGGGCGTGACGCCAGGCGAGTTCAGGGAGCAGTACGGGCGAGGATATCCGCTAATGCGCTAGCAATTAAATAATAGAAACAGGACTGCAGGCGTGCTTGCGGTCTTTTTTAAATTTATAAATGTATAAATTTCACATCTGCTTCCGGCTTATTTGTCAACAAAAAACGTCAGCTTTGCCGCCATAGCATTCCTTTAGCCTTTTACAGTTGTCCCGAAATGTAAAAATGAGCACCCAAACCTTAAGTTTGAGCTATTTTTTTGCTTTGCCGCTTGCGATACGATGGAATTGAAATCGCTATCATGAGAAGGAGGAGCAGATCGGATGGGAACACTTTCGTTTCGCAATGCGGACTTTGTCGCGCAGCCTGGGGTTATATCAAGCCCGCATAAGGGCATCATGACGCGCAAACGGCTAGTGGAGGGCGGCGCGCATGCGGGATGAGCGCGAGTGGAAGAACGGAAGCCGCTGCGCAGATGGAGAGAATGGCTTAACTGTATCGATGAGGGAGGCAGACGAACCAGTGCGTCCGGATTGGTCCAATCTGGACGTGCTGGAACGAAATACGGTCGCTCCCCACGCCGTTTTAATGCCCTTTGCAGACTGGACCTCCGCCTTGGAGGGAGATGAAGCGTCGTCGCCTTATATCCGGCCGCTAAACGGACAATGGCCGTTTTACTATGCCGAATCTCCGCTGTCCGCGCCGCAAGGCTTTGAAGCGCCGGAGTATGACGTTTCCGCATGGCCTTCCATTCCCGTTCCGGGGAATTGGCAGCTGCACGGGTACGGAGCTCCGCACTACAGCAGCTGCCCGTACCCGTTTCCGCTCGATCCGCCGAACGTGCCCGCATTAAATCCGGTCGGCTGCTATCGAACGGATTTTACGATCCCGGAGAATGAGCTTGCAAGACGGCTTCATCTTGTTTTCGAGGGCGTAGACTCCGCTTTTCATGTGTGGATTAACGGGACGCCTGTCGGCTACAGTCAAGGGAGCCACCTTCCTTCGGAATTCGACGTAACGGATATCATTCGGTCGGGCCGCAACACATTGGCGGTACGCGTCTACCAGTGGTCGGACGGAAGCTATCTGGAAAGCCAGGATAAATGGCGGTTAAGCGGAATTTTTCGCGATGTGTACATGATGTCGCTGCCTGCCGTCAGGGTGGCGGACGCATTCGTACGCACGAGCTTCGACGAACAATACAGGGACGCGACGCTGCATATTCGCGCAGCTGTCGATAATGCCGCGCTTGAGCCATCCTTCGGCTGGAGGCTTAGAGCGACGCTGTTTGACGGAGAGGGGAGTTGTCTATTTGATCGTTACGCGGCGCCTTCCTTTGACCATTCGAGCGAGCGCAAGGGCAGCATCCTTATGGAGGAGCTCATAGTGGCTCCGCGGCAATGGACGGCTGAAACGCCATATTTGTACACGCTGCTGCTTACGATGTACGATCCGCAACAGCAGGTGCAGGAGGTGCAGCGAGTGCCGGTCGGCTTCCGCGATGTCCGTATCGAGGACGGCAGGCTGCTTGTAAACGGACAATCGGTCATCATTAAAGGCGTCAATCGCAACGAGTTTGATCCGGAGCTTGGTTATGTGACTACACTCGAAGCAATGGAGCGGGATATCAAGCTGATGAAGCGCCATAACATCAATGCGGTGAGGCTGTCCCATTATCCGAATGACCGCAGGTGGCTCGGGCTTTGCGACCGCTATGGCATGTATGCGATTGACGAGGCCGACCTGGAAACGCACGGCATCCGGTTTATGGGCGGCTCGGTCTATAAGGAATCGGATGCCGCGCGTTTTTTTGAAAGCGAGAGCTGGCTGTCGAAGCAGCCGGAATGGCGGGAGGCTTATGTACAGCGCGCAAGAAGAATGGTGGAGCGGGATAAAAATCATCCTTCGGTCATCATCTGGTCGCTGGGCAACGAATCCGGCTACGGTCCAAACATCGATGCCATGGCCGGTTGGGTGCGCGCAGCCGATCCGACACGGCCCGTGCACTACGAGCGGGCTTACGAGTCTCCGGTCGTCGATATCGTCAGCAGCATGTATCCGTCCGTAGAAATGCTGATCAAGGAAGGAGAGAAGGCTGATCCCCGGCCGTACCTCATGTGCGAATTCGGCCATGCGATGGGCAATGCCGGAGGCAACATGCAGGAGTATTGGGAAGCCGTATACCGCTACAAGCGGCTTGTCGGCGGACTGATCTGGGAATGGCAGGATCACGGCATCCTACGCCGGGACGAGAATGGGCAGGAATGGCTCGCATATGGCGGAGATTTTGGGGAAGAGCCGCATAGCGGCCATTTTTGCATCGACGGACTTGTATTTCCGGACCGAACCGTCAAGGCCTCGCTGCTGGAATATAAAAAGGCGATTGAGCCGGTCCGTATTACAGCTGCGAATGCCGGGAGCGGAATCGTCAATCTCCTGAACCGCTACGATTTTGTATCGCTTGGGCATCTAAGCGGGGAGTGGCTGGTGATGCGCGACGGCGAAGCTATCGAGCGGGGGGCTCTACCGAGATTGGAGACGCCTGCAGGCGGGGAGGAGCAGATCATGCTTCCGATTGCTGCGTCTCTTCTTGCGGATGAAGGCGAATATTGGCTGCATGTTCGTTTTTTCTTATCCGAGGCGGCAAGCTGGGCGGAGGCGGGACATGAGGTCGCATGGGCGGATTTGCCCATCCGCGCAGCGACCTGCGGGAGAATGGCCGGACAACGGGCATGCAGCGACGCAGCGGGGACGCTCGAGACCGAGCAGACAGAGACGGCTGTAACGGTGCGTGGAGCAGGCTTTGAAATGAGGTTCAAGCGCGACACAGGTCTGCTGGAAAAATGGAGCTTTCACAACGAACAGCTGTTGCAGTCGGGCCCAAAGCTTAATCTGTGGCGCGCTCCGCTCGACAACGATGTTCATCTGGCAAAGCTGTGGCGCCAGGCGGGCTACGACCGCTTCATGACGTCGATCCAAAGCTTACGCGTACAGGAGCTGGGCGGCCTGGCCGTTCGTCTGGAAACGGAGGCTTCGGCAGGCGCGCGGGGAGAATCGGTCGCTTTTCGTATTCGTACCGTGTACGTGATTCATGCAGACGGATCGTTGCAGATCGAGCTGTCGCTGGAGCCGCGGGAGGGGCTTCCGCCGCTGCCGCGCTTTGGGCTGGAGCTGTCCATGCCTGACGAATTTGACCGCTTTGCCTGGTTTGGCAGAGGCCCCCACGAATGTTATGCGGACCGCAAGCACAGCGGCAAGCTTGGTATATTCAGCGGTACGGTCGACGAGCAGTATGTGCCTTATATCAAGCCGCAGGAGAATGGCAGCAAAGCCGATGTCCGCTGGGCGACCGTGATGAACGGCGGCGGTGCAGGGATCCGCTTCGACGGGGAGCTTCCTTTTCAGGCGGGCGTACATCATTACTCGACGGGCGAGCTGTCGACGATGAGCCACCGTCATAAGCTGACGCGGCTGAATGAAACGATTGTCAAGCTGGATGCCGTGCAGAGCGGTGTCGGCAATGGCAGCTGCGGGTATGCGCCGACGCTCGACGCTTATTTGATCAAGCCGGAGCCGATGACGTTTGCCATTCGCTGCACGCCGCTTACTGGCCGATTGGCGTCTGGAGAAGCTTGATGCGAGCGTGCCTGCTTGCGTTTTGCCTGTATGGAGAAGACTGTTGCGACAATAACAAAGAACAGCGCGGGCCGGCCTTAAGCTGCGGCGCGGAAAGAGGTGGTGGCATGGGAGCGGCACAAGCAAGGCTGTGGTATCGCGAGCCCGCCCATGAGTGGGAGGAGGCGCTGCCGATCGGCAACGGGCGATTGGGCGGCATGGTATATGGCGGCATCAAGCGCGAGCGAATTCAACTAAACGAGGATACGCTGTGGTCAGGCCCGCCGCAGGACGGCAACAATGCGGAAGCCAAGCGCTATTTGGAGCAAGCGCGCCTATTCGTTGCGGATGCCCGTTATGCGGATGCGCAAAAATTAATTGAAGAGCACATGCTGGGCCCGTGGAATGAATCCTATCAGGCAATGGGCTGCTTGGAGCTTGAGCTCGGTCATGGAGCAAAGGTGGAGCAGTACAGGCGCGAGCTGGATTTGGGCGATGCGGTGTGCCGGGTGAGCTATGCGCACAAGGGCATCGCTTACAGCCGGGAAACCTTTGTATCGGCCGCCGATCAGGTTATGGCTGTCCGGTTTTCGGCGGATAGGCCGGGGGTGATCAGCCTTGAGGCGTCGCTGACGAGTCCGCTGCCGTTTCAGGTCGGCCGGGGTGAAGGCAGCCGTCTCGTATTGAACGGCCAAGCGCCGGATCATGTGGAGCCTCATTTCATTCAGGCGGAGGAGGTCGTTTTTTTTGGCGATCAGTCTGGAATGAGCTTTACCATTCAACTGCAGGCGCTCCATCAAGGCGGGCGCATGGAGCGGCATGGCGGACGCGTAGTGGTGCGCGATGCGGACAGCGTGGTGCTGCTGCTCGCTGCCGCGACCAGCTACAGCGGATTTGGCCAAGCGCCTGGTCAGACTGACCATGACCCGGAGGTTAGATGCGGACAGCGACTGGATGCGGCCGCAGGCCTTCCGTATGGCGAGCTGCTGTCCCGGCATTTGCAGGAGCATAAGCGTTATTTCGATCGCGTCAGTCTGGTGCTGGACGGAGCCGAGGAGCTTGACGAGGTGCCGACGGATGAACGGATAGAGGCGGTACGGGCCGGCAAGACGGATGAGCAGCTTGCCGTTCTCTTTTTTCAGTACGGGCGTTATCTGCTGCTGGCAAGCTCGCGGCCCGGCACACAAGCTGCGACGCTTCAAGGTATATGGAATGAGCTGACCAGGCCTCCGTGGACCTGCAACTACACGGCCAACATTAATGTACAAATGAGCTATTGGCTGGCGGAAACCTGCCATCTGAGCGAATGCCATACCCCGCTGTTCGATATGATGGAGGAACTGGCGGTCACCGGGAGCCACACGGCGCGGATTCACTATGGCTGCCGAGGCTGGGTTTCCCATCATGGCATCGACCTGTGGCGTTCGGCGACGCCGTCCGGCGGACCGACGAAGGGCTCCGCAAGCTGGGCATTCTGGCCGATGGCCGGCCCATGGCTGTGCCAGCATGTGTGGGAGCATTATTTGTTCGGCGGCGATCTGGATTTTCTAGGCGAGCGGGCTTATCCGCTGATGAAGGGAGCGGCTTTATTTTGCCTGGATTGGCTAACCGAGGATCAAGGCGGGCATCTGGTCAGCTCGCCGTCGACCTCGCCCGAAAACTCCTTTATTGCGCCGGACGGCAGCATAGCAGCGGTAAGCATGAGCTCGACGATGGACCTTTCGCTGATACGCGAGCTGTTCACGAACTGTCTGGAGGCCGCAACCTGTCTAGGCATCGACAGCGAATTTTGCGAGGAGCTGCAGCTGGCGCTTCCTAGGCTTCATCCGCTGCGGATCGGGCGGCATGGCCAGCTCCAGGAATGGCTGTTTGACTTCGAGGAGGCAGAGCCCGGTCATCGTCATACGGCTCATCTCTATGCTCTTCATCCGGGCCGGCAGATTACGCCTCAAGGGCAGCCCGAGCTGGCGGAGGCTTGCCGCGTGACACTGGAGCGGCGTGCCCGTCATGAAGGGGAGGATGCCATCGGCTGGTGCTATGCCTGGTTGATAAGCCAATATGCGCGGCTTGGCGATGGAGCCAAAGCCCATCGCTATTTGATTAAGCTGCTGGGTAATCCGTTCCCTAATTTGCTGAATGCGCATCGCCATCCGAAGCTGACGTGGTATCCGACCACGCTGGAGGCAAATTTAGGCGCTACAGCCGGAATGGCGGAGCTTCTGCTGCAGAGCCATGACGGCTGCATCGAGCTGCTGCCTGCGCTCCCTGACGCCTGGTCGGCAGGCAGGATCGCCGGACTGCGCGCACGCGGCGGCTTTGAGCTGGACATAGAGTGGAGCGGCGGCAGGGTCATCCGAGCGAGGGTTGCCTCGACGAGAGGCGGCATATGCCGCATTCGTTCAAAGCAAGCGTTAAGGCTGGCAGCCGCCGCGGACGCTTCCAGCCTGGAGCAAGCCGGCGATTTGCTTTCATTTGACACCGTTTCAGGCCAATGCTATGTGCTTGAGCGGAACGAGGAGAGGGATAAGGATGAGAATTGCCAGGCTTAAGGTAGATGGAAGGGAGTGTCCGCTCGGAAACGATTCGCTTGCGCCGCGCTTCGGCTGGTCTTTTGCCGATACCGGCAGACGCGCGGCTGTTCAAACGGCGTACCGGATTAGAGTGTTTGCGAACGAGGCGGACGCTGAGCGAGAGCTTTGGGATTCCGGCATCAGGCAGGGAAGGCGGCATACCGGCATTCGTTACGGCGGCAGCGCGCTTGCTTCCGCCCAGCGTTACTATTGGCAAGTCACGGTGTGGGATGAGCAAGGCAGCGGCTTGGCAAGCGAGATTTCATGGTGGGAAACCGGCTTGCTTGCCCCGCAAGACTGGAAAGGCCGCTGGATTGGCGCTCCCGACCGCTTGGCTGAGGGATCGGGGGCGCTGCCGCTGCTGCGAAAGACGTTTGAGGTGAGCAAGCCGCTTCGCCAGGCGCGTGCTTATGTGAGCGGGCTTGGCCATTTCGAGCTGCGCCTGAACGGAGACAAGACGGGGGAACGCGAGCTGGAGCCGGGATGGACCAACTATGATCAAACCTGCTTTTACTCCGTATACGATGTGACCGATCGGCTTGCGCCGGGCTCCAATGTCGTTGGGGTCATGCTGGGCAACGGATTTTATCATGTGGAGGGCGGGAGATACACGAAGTTCACCCGTTCCTTCGGCAAGCCCAAATGCCTTGCGCAGCTGGAGCTGCGCTATGCGGACGGCACAACGGAATATGTGGTGAGCGATGAAAGCTGGCGCGCAAGCGAAGGTCCGATCGTCTTCTCTTGCATGTACGGCGGCGAGGACTATGATGCGCGCAAGGAGCAGACGGGCTGGGACAGCCCGGCGTTTGCCGAGGATGAACGCTGGCTGCCGGCTGCGTATGCCGAGCCGCCCAAAGGGGGGCTGCGCGTTCAGCCGATCCAGCCCTTAAAGGTGATGCAGAGGTTTGCGCCTTGCCGGATTGAACGGAAGTCGGCTGGCGTATGGCTGGTCGATTTCGGGCAAAATTTCTCGGGCTGGACGGAGCTGGCTGTCACTGGACCTGCAGGCGCCGAAATCCGCATCTGGCCGGCTGAACGTTTAACGGATGACGAGCCGGATCAGAGGATGACCGGGTCTCCATACGTGCTGACCTACACGCTAAAAGGGGAAGGGGTGGAGCGCTGGCGTCCCCGGTTCACCTACTACGGCTTTCGCTATGCGCAGGTGGAGGCTACGGAGCCGATTTCGTTCCAAGTGGGCGACGGAGGAAGCGAAGAGGCTGCTAGCAGTCCGTTGGCGTTGCTTGAGCTGCAGGGACAAATGCTGTATCCGGACTTCGCGACAACAGGAAGCTTTGCTTGCTCGAACGCGCTGTTCAACCGGATACATGCGATCATCGGCTGGGCCATTCTCAGCAATGCCAAAAGCATTTTTACCGATTGTCCCCATCGGGAGAAGCTTGGCTGGCTGGAGCAGGTATATTTGATGGCCCCCTCTATTATTTACAATTGGGATGTGGAAAGCCTGCTGCTCAAGGTGCTCGAGGACATCCGCGACGCCCAGCAGCCCGACGGCATGATTCCGACCACTGCTCCGGAGTATGTCGTATTCGAACCCCCTTGGGCTATCTTTCGGGACTCGGCCTCTTGGGGCGCGGCTTACACGCTGACGAGCTGGGAGCTGCTGAAACGTTACGGCAACGACAGCTCCATTGCGCGGCATTACGGGGGGATGAAGGCCTACGTCGATTATTTGTCCGCGAAAACGGAGCGCGATATTCTCGTGCACGGTTTGGGAGATTGGTACGATGTGGGCGACGATGGTCCGGGCTTTGCGCAAAATACGCCGGTTCCGCTAGTTGAAACCGCGATTTTCTATCATCTGCTTGTCATTATGGCGGAAATGGCGGATATGCTTGGTGAGGGGACAGATGCCGTAAGGTATCGGGAGCAAAGCGTAAAAGTCAGGCAGGCTTTTAATGATACATTTTTTGATCGGGCAGCGGGCTGCTATGCGGGAGGCAGCCAGACCGCAAACGCGATGCCGCTGGCGCTCGGTTTGGTAGAGGAGACGAATCGGGCGGCTGTGCTGGACCGGCTTGTTCGCGATATCGAGAACAGGGGCTTCCATACGAGCGCAGGAGACATCGGGCATCGCTACGTGCTGAAGGCGCTGGCCGATGAAAGCCGTTCGGAGCTGATCTACCACATGACATGCAAAACGGAGCATCCAAGCTACGGCTTCCAGGTCGAGCACGGCGCAACAACGCTGACGGAAGCCTGGGACGGACCAACGGTCGGAAAATCCCAGAACCATTTTATGCTGGGCCATATTGAAGAATGGTTCTACCAAAGCCTTGCGGGAATCAGCGTTCAATTAAATCGTGACAAATATGCCTTTGAAGTGACGATCAAGCCGGTCATTGCGGGAGAGCTAAGCTGCGTTGACGGCTGCTGCGATACTCCCGCGGGCCGGGTAGAAGTAAGCTGGCAGCGCGCTGGGCGGCATCGTCTCCGCCTGAAGGTCGTCATTCCCGTCAACACCGATGCGATTATCCATGTTCCCGCCATATCTGCTGAAGCGGTAAAGGAAACGGGGGGAGGAAGCGCAGAATGGCTGACGCCTCCAAAGCTGGTGCGGCACGAAAATGGCTACTGCCTGTACGAAGCAGGCTCGGGAGTCTATATTTTTGACAGCGAGCTGGACGGTTGACCGTTGTGCTCGAATGCGGCCAAGGCATCGGACACCGGTGCCTTCCTTTTTTTTGAAAACGCTGCCCTTTAGCAGGAAATAAAGCTGACAACAAGTAAAAGGCAGAACAAGTAAGAACAAAAATGAGCGAAATAGACATGAAATAAGCAGGAAAATTACATATGCATGTTCTATACTCAGGATATTCTGCTCAGGAGCAAATGCCGGTCCGCCATCGCAAGGCGGCGCGTCCACAATGGCGCTGACAGAAAAAAAGGAGGCAGAGCTAACATGCAGACTGCAAAAACGCAGGACATGTCCCCATGGATTGCCGACCAAGGAGACGGAACGTTTATAAATCCGGTGCTGTGCGCCGATTATTCGGACCCCGATGTGGCCAGACTGGGGGCTGATTATTATATGACAGCCTCCAGCTTCGGACATATCCCAGGACTTCCGATTTTGCATTCCCGCGATCTGGTGAACTGGTCCTTGATCGGCCACGCGATCGCGCATATGCCCCTGGAGGGGTATGACCGGCCCCAGCACGGCAACGGCGTATGGGCGCCAAGTCTGAGGTTCCACGAGGGAAAATGGCTTATTTATTATGGCGATCCCGATATCGGCATTTTTGTTGTGGCATCCGTCACCTCCGACCCTGCCGGAGATTGGCGTCCGCCGCAGCTGGTCGTAAGCGGCAAAGGGCTGATTGATCCCTGTCCGTTCTGGGATGAAGACGGAAACGCCTATTTGGTCCACGCCTACGCGAACAGCCGCAGCGGAATCAAGCACAAGCTCAGACTGTGCAGGATGTCTTGGCAGGGCGACAAGCTGCTGGATGAAGGGAAAATCGTATTTGACGATCCGGAAGCGCATCCGACATTGGAGGGGCCGAAGCTGTACAAGCGCAACGGCTTTTATTATATTTTTGCGCCTGCGGGCGGCGTTGCGACAGGCTGGCAAACGGTGCTGCGGGCGAAGGAGCCAATTGGCCCGTATGAAGCTCGTATTGTTCTGCATCAAGGCAAAACGGCCATTAACGGTCCCCATCAAGGCGGTTGGGTGGACACCCCGTACAAAGAGGACTGGTTCCTGCATTTTCAGGATGACGGCGCATATGGTCGAATCGTCCATTTGCAGCCGGTTGAGTGGCGTGACGATTGGCCGATAATTGGAGCGGATGAGGATGGTGACGGAATCGGCGAGCCGGTGCTGCGTTACCGCAAACCGAAAACGGACGATATGCAGAAGATCGCGGCTCCGTTAACCTCGGACGAGTTTAATGCGAACGCCATCGGGCTTCAATGGCAGTGGCAGGCGAACCCTCGCCGCGACTGGTATTCGCTAACGGAACGCAAGGAGCGGCTGCGGCTGTTCGCCTGGCCGCAGGATGAAGCGGCGCCATCGCTGTACCGTTACCCGGCTCTGCTTCTTCAGAAATTTCCGGCTAAAACGTTCGTAGGGCGGACGAGATTGGACGGCAGCGCTCTGAAGCCCGGCGAGCGCGCCGGACTAATCGTTTTTGGTTACGCTTACGCGGGTATCGAGCTTCGAAGAGACGCGGGCGGAGACTATTGCCTTGCCTCGATCCTCGGGGACCAACAGTCGGAGCAAGTGCTAAGAAAGCTTCCGCTGCCTTTGGAGGGGACAATGGTCGAGCTTCGCGTTACGGTAGGCGAAGGGGCAGTATGCAGATTCGCCTATCTGATGGACGAAGGGAAATACCGCGAGCTTCCGGATTGTTTTACAGCGAAAGAAGGGCAATGGGTAGGGGCCAAGTTGGGGCTGTACACGAGTAAAGCCGCTTTGGAGCAGGAGAGCGAAAGCGGTTATGCCGACTTTGAATGGTTTCGCGTGGAAAGAGGCGGGACCGACTTATGCGAGGCGGACGGACTAAGAGGGGGAGCGCGCGATGATGACGGCAGCCACGCATAAATATAATTTTAGATCAGCCGCATTGGAAGGATTTACGGACGTACAAGGCCGCCCTGGCCAAGGAGTGCCTTTGTATTCGGAGGAACGCGGATACGGCTTTATCACGCACACAAGCGCAAAGCCCCCCAGAGAGGTGCATCCTGATCGCATTACGGCGGAGGAGAACGGTGTTACGGTGTCCGAGCCGGCATTCTACGCGGCAGAAGGCAATGAAGAGGACGATTATAATCATTACGGTATGGCATTTCGAATCAAAGCTTTGCCCGGAGCTTATCGAATCGACGTCAAGCTGACCTGCGATGCATCGGAGGCCATCGTTTCCGTATCGGCGATGCATGGCAAGCGGCTGCTGTCTCCGGGCTTTTGGGATGCGCCTATGTCCATTCCGATTCAGACCACGGCAACTGGTGAAGGCGGCAGCTGGTCTTTCGCTTATGCCAATGGGCAATCCTTTATGGACATTGAAATCGAGCCTAAGCGGGTGAACGAGTCTGTAGGCGTTCAAGAAATCGTCTTGACGCCCATCGCGCCGAAGCACCGGCCGGAGAGCGTAAAGCCGGCCATCTTTTTGCTTGGGGACTCTACGGTAAAGTCTTATATTTTTGAGGAAGCGCCGATGTCCGGCTGGGGACAGGTTATTGGGAATCATTTTGACCGGGAGCGCGTCGATGTCCATAACTATTCCATGGGCGGGCGTTCCTTTAAAAATGCCTACTTCGAGGGAAGATTGAATGACATCTTGACGATCGGCCATGTCGGCGACTTTCTGCTGATCCAATTCGGCCACAATGATGAAATGGAGGATGAGCATTCCCGCTTTGGCAGAGGCTCGACGGAAGCGATGTACGAGCAGTACATCAAGGAAGTGTATATTCCGGCGATCCGGGCCAGAGGGATGATTCCGGTATTTATTACGGCGATGTCGAGGGTAGACGGAGATGCGGGGCCCGAGGAGCGTTATGAAAATTCATTTCAGAACAGAAGATTTCCGGACATCATGCGGAGGGTGGGCAAGCAATTAGCCATTACGGTCATTGATCTCAATGCCCAAAGCCTCGACTACTACAATGAAATCGGCTATAAAGCGACGACGGCCATCGTCATGTCCATTGAAGCGGGGGAAACGCCAGGCAAAACGAATGACGGAAGCTATGCGAACGGCCATCCGGCAAATAAAATGGACGGCACTCATTACAAGGAAGCGTTGGCGAAGCCATTTGCCCGAATTATTGTATCATCGTTCCTTAAACAAGGAGCAGGCGGAGACCCTGTAGCGGCAGCGATTGCGGATTTCCTGAAGCCGGAGGTCAGACATGCAGCCAATACAGGGGATTGGAGCGTTGTGTTCCCGGAAATGGCGAAGGACACGACGCTTGGCGACGGCGCTTATTACCGAAATCAAATCGAGAAGCTGCTGCAGTTGGGTGTGATGAGCAAGGATGCCGAAGGCTATTTTCATCCGGATGCACCGATAACGGTAAAAGAATACGTCGCGGCTATAAGCTCGATGATGAAGGTGAAGCCGTCTGTTTTTGAGGAATATGAGGACGGCGTGCTGACGCGCGAGGTGTTGGCTGCGATTTTGGCCGACGCCTATCATGCGGCATTTACGGGAAAGCCGCCATATATGACCGACTATAATGGGGTTACGGTTGTTCCTGGCGATCCCGGCTACGATCCCAATCTGGACTCCGGAGCTAGAGGCGCTATGTATTACCCGCTTGTTTCATACGCACAGCTTACCGATACCCGGAAGATTGCGCCGCATTTGCTGCCAAAGGCGCAGCAGGCCTACGAGCTTGGACTTATCCGCTCGGAAAAAGGGATCAGACGCGGCAAAATGATGAACGGCAACGAGCTTGAGCCTGCCCAACCGCTCACGCGGGCCAAAGCTGCGAAATCGCTATATTACATGTGGGTACTGCAGCAGCCGGTGAAGCTGCGCAACGATGGCGGACGATAGAAAAGGCAGGTGTTCAGGCTGAACCGCCGCTTGCAAGGCAAGGCCCCTTCCATGGAATGGGGCCAGTGCTGTAGCCGGATGACTCCCGCAGGCGGCTATGGCAAAGGAGCATATTCGAAATAGTCGAAATCGGCATAATTGCGGCTTTCCTTGCCGTTGCCGCTTGCGAATAATCCGATGTAGGTGCCTGAGAAGCCTCCCGCAATATCAACGCTCAGCAGCGTGCCGTCCACACGCTCCAGCAGAGCTGTCCAGGTTTCGGATGCGGCAGCGTAATAGAAGTTAAAGTCCTGCTCCCGCGCTTCTCCTTGAGAAATAGCCGATTGCGGCCGGCTTCGGGCGATAGGACATGCTGACTGAGAACGGAGTCTTCTCCGGCAAAACGTCTGATCAAGCGTACGATTCTATTCTGTCCGTGCAGGGAGCATTCCACGGATGAAATTCCAGGAAAGCGCCAGCCGCTCTTTATCAAAATGGTCGCAAGCCGGCTGCGACGGCCAGCGTTGCTCCGGCAGCGAGGGCCTCGGCATTTCAAGCTCTACGATTCCTTTGCCTGGATTGACGACGGCCAGTCGTTTTCCCAAACGAACGGGACGAGGAAGGTTTCTCTTCCCAGATTGCGATATGGACCGCCATACGGCCTTGACCCTAAGCAGAACATCCACCATTCGCCGTCGCTGGTCTGCACGATGTCCGCATGACCGACATTTGTAATCGGATGGTGCAGGCCCAGATGGCGGTGGGTGAGAATCGGGTTTGACTTGCAGCCTTCATAAGGGCCCTCGATTGAGGTGCTGCGCGCAATCGTAACCGAATCGGTATGCCCGGTCCCCCGGCTTTCAGTTCAAAGAGTACGTCGATATGATCAGAATGCGGGAAGCCAAGCGGCTGCTGCGAGAGAGCAGACATTCCATGGCGGCCATCGCGGATAAAACGGGCTTCGAGCACCCCGCCAACTTTAACGTTTTATTTAAGAAAGTGACAGGCATGACCCCAAGCGGCTACCGTAAAGCCTATCGGATTTAACGATGCGGTCCAGCCTGGGCAAAAGCCCATGCGCGCAATGTTGACCTTCAACACACACAGCGTTAATCCTGAGTTGACATAGAGGTGCTATAGTCATGGGACACCCAAGCAGACAAGGATGGTTGAATCTATGGGAATTCATACGTATTTCAGGTCGCTGAACGATTTGGAGCGCATTATTCGCACGCCCGGCAAATTCAAGTTTGAGGATCACAGCGTGTCCGCCCATTCCTGGAAGGTTGTGCAGTACGCCAAAACACTCGCCGATATCGAGGAGCAGCATGGCGTAACGATCGATTGGAAGAAGCTGTATGAAATTACAAGCAGTCATGACTACGGAGAAATTTTTATCGGAGATATTAAAACGCCCGTCAAGCATTCCTCGCTGGAGCTTCGCTCGATGCTGCAGCAGGTAGAGGACGGCATGGTGGAGCATTTCATTAACGAAAATATACCCGTGGAGTTCCAGGCCATCTTCCGCAGGCAGCTGCGCGACGGCAAAGACCATTCGGTGGAAGGTCTTATTCTCGAAGTAGCCGACAAAATGGATCAGGTGTACGAAGCGTTCGTCGAGCTGCAGCGGGGCAATACGGAGAAGGAATTTGTTGTCATGTACCGGTACGCGCTCGTCAAAATCAAAAATATCGACCTTCATTGCGTTACCTATTTTTTGGAGCATATCCTGCCGGACATTATTCACGAAGGCACATTCTCTCCAATCGATATTCGCAAAATTACGGAAGAAGCTCTTGCCCAGTAGCCACTCCGGCGAAGGGCGGGGCTTTTCCTTTTTATTGGAAACCAAAGCTCCCGCAGTCGGACCGCAGCAGCTTATCTCCATGCGCGGCATATTGGATTGACAGAAGGTGGCAAGCTTGATAATATAGGCCCATAAGTGTATGAACGCGCGTTTACACGTTGGGGGTGCCATTTTGGCCAAAGAAATCAACAGCACGGAAATCGCCAGATTGGCGGGGGTGTCGCGCAGCACCGTTAGCCGCGTCATCAACAACTACGCCAACGTTCCCGAGCAAACAAAGCAGAAGGTTATGAAGGTGATTGAAGAGCATAACTATTATCCGAATTTGTCCGCCCAGGTGCTTGCAGGCAAAAGAACGCGCACGATCGGCTTGTTTATGATCGATCCCGGCCGAATTTCGGGCGACATTATCTCAAGCATGCTTCTTGCCCGTGTAATTGAAAGCGCTTCTTCAAGGGGCTATTACGTACTGACGCATATTGTACGAAATGCAAGCGATCCCGAGGAGATCCGCTTAATTAAGGAGTGCTTCTTCCAGCGCAGAATCGACGGCGGCGTATTTATCGGGGCGGCGAACGAGGAGCCTGTCGTGGAGGAGCTGATTGCGGAAGGCTTCGTAACCGCGATCGTCGATCAGCGTTTGCCGGGAAGGAGCGAGCCGAATCGGCTGACGTTTAATTTCGACAACGAGGCTGGCATTCATCAGCTTGTCGGTTATCTTGCGGGATTGGGCCACCGCAAAATCGGGATCATCAACGGCGATATGAACAGGCATTCCGGCCCTGCCAAATGGGAAGCGTTTCAGCAAGCGATGGCCCAGGAAGGTCTGCCGATTGAGGAGCAATGGGTGCTGCCGGGGGATTTCAACGAGGGGAGCGGCTACAGGGCGGTGAAGGGGCTGCTGGAGAAGGAGTCCGCGCTGCCGACGGCGCTGCTTGCCGCCAATGACAGCGTTGCTTTCGGCGCGCTTCGCGCCTTGCGGGAAGCGGGGCTCCGGGTCCCGGAGGATATGTCCGTCGTGGGCTTCGACGATCATCATCAGAGCGCCCATACCGATCCTCCGCTGACGACTGTTAAAATTGATTTTGTGTCCATGATGGATGAGCTTACACGCAGGCTGATTGCCAGCATCGAGCAGGAAGACAGGCTTCCCGGGCCGGCTCCGACAGCCGCCGCGCAATTGATTGTACGCGCATCCTGCCGCGCCATAAGGAAAGCGGACAGCTGATTATTTTGCAGAAAAGTGCGTTAAGGATATGAAGGAGGGGATGGGGATGTAGGCGGGGCCTTGCAGCAGCGGAGCAGCCCAATTTTTTTGGATGCCATGAATGTCAAAAAAGCTGGGTAGGAACAATCAAGCAAGCATATTTCGCCTTTAAGGGCCAAGGGAGAGGGATACCGGTGAGTGACAGCAAACTCGGAACGAATACCATTACGCAAATTGGACTTTTAGTGCATGATATTGATGAAACCTCGCAGGCTTATGCGGATTTCTTCGGCGTAGAGAAGCCGAAATGGTTCTGGACGGACACGGTGGATGTCGCGCAAACGGAGTATCGCGGCGAATCGTCCGTAGCGCGGGCGAAGCTTGCTTTTTTTAATATGGGTTCCCTGCAGCTTGAATTAATTGAGCCCGACCAGCATCCAAGCACCTGGAGAGAGCATTTGGACAAGCATGGCGAGGGTCCGCACCATATCGCGTTTGTGGTGGACGGCATGAAGGAGAAGGTAGCCGTGATGGAGCAAAACGGCATGGGACTTGTGCAAAAAGGCGAGTACACGGGCGGGCGCTATGCCTATATGGATACGTTCAAGCAGCTGAAGGTAATGCTGGAATTGCTTGAGAACGATAAAAAATCGAACGAATAAAGCGGTTCAGCCGTAAAGGAGAGTGTTTGCATGCGTATTCTGATTACAGGAGCAAATCGAGGTTTGGGCCTTGCGCTTGCCCGGGAAGCCTGCGCGCGCGGCCATCAGGTGTTCGCAGGCGTGCGCGGACCCGGATCGCCGGTGGACGAGCTTAAACGCTTGCAGGAGGAATATCCCGAGCAGGCGATCATTCTGCCTCTGGACGTAACCGATGAGAATTCGATCAGCTACGCTCGCGAAATCGTAGGCTTGAGAGTGGATTCGCTGGACTGCATTGTGAATAGCGCAGCGATTCTTCTTGGTCGGGATCAGAAGCTGGAGCAGCTCGAGCTCGGACAGGTAGAGGAAACGTTCCAGACCAACTTGTTCGGCCCAATTGCCGTGCTCAAGCATTTTCTGCCGTTGCTGCGTAAAGGAGAAGCGCAAGCCGTACTCAATATCAGCTCCGAAGCGGGAAGCTTTGCCGGCGCATACGGCGGCGATTATTCCTATGCGCTGTCCAAATCGGCGCTTAACATGTTTACGGCGCAAATCCGGCGGGAGCTTGCCCCCTCGGGCATTCTGGTCTATGCCGTACATCCGGGCTGGATCAAAACCGATATGGGCGGAGACAGGGCGCCGGGGGATGCGGGCGAATCCGCGGCAGGCATACTGGATTTGGCCGAGCGTCGGACGCAAGCTCCGGAGCACGCGTTTTTTGTCGACCATAGCGGGAAAGCGATGCCGCTGTAGCCGCTTGGAAAGCAAGGACAAGCAGGCGTATCGCCAGCTGGAATAACTCTTGAACCGAAAAACCCCGGCCGAGCGCGCTGTGATCGCGTGCTGACCGGGGGTTTCCCAAACGATGAAGAAGTATTACAAATAAACCGCTTGGCCTGTCCGCGACGATTCATAAATCGCTTCAAGAATTTGGGACACGACATAAGCCTGCTCAGGAGTAACGACAGGGTCGGTGTCCTCCTCGATCGCCTTCAGCCATAGCCGCATTTCCAGGTCCGAATCCTTTTCGCTTTTCCCGTCGTAGAAAGCTACACCGCCTGCGCTTAAATCTACTGTTTTCGTGAAAAGACGGCTGTGCTCCTCGCCGTTGATGCGAAGTCCATCCTTCATGTCCGCTCCGCCCTCCGTACCCGACAGCGAGCATTTTGCCTCGTCGACTTCCAGCGAATTAAGCGCCCAGCTCGATTCGAGCACAATGGTTGCGCCGTTCTCCATTACAATCATGCCGAACGCGGAATCTTCAACGGTGAATTTGGCAGGGTCCCAAGGGCCCCAAGCGTTTGCCGCGTTTTCACGCTGCGACAGCTTGTGATAGGACGTTCCGAGCACAACCTTAGGCTTGTAGTTGTCCAGCATCCACAGCGTCAAATCAAGAGCATGCGTGCCGATATCGATCAGCGGGCCGCCGCCTTGCTTCTCTTCGTCGAGAAATACGCCCCATGTAGGCACGGCGCGACGGCGAATCGCATGAGCCTTTGCATAGTAGATATCGCCCAGCTCGCCGGATTCGCAGATTTTTTTCAAATGCTGGCTATCCGGGCGGAAGCGGTTGTTATAGCCTACGGTCAGCTTTTTGCCGGTGCGGCGTGCGGCCTCGACCATGCGTGCGGCGTCTGCGGCCGTTTTCGCCATCGGCTTCTCGCTCATAACATGTTTGCCTGCTTCCAAAGCGGCGATTGAAATATCGGCATGGGAATCGTTTGGCGTACAGACGTGCACGATCTCGATGGATTCATCCTGCAGAAGCTCCGTATAATCGGTATAAACGCGGGCTCCTTCAGCGCCGTACAGCGCGGCGGCTTCGATAGCGCGATGCTCGACGATATCGCAGAAGGCGACAATGTCGACGTTGGACAGTTTTTTGAGACTTGGAAGATGTTTGCCGTTTGCGATGCCGCCGCAGCCAATAATGGCAAGTTTATAAGTTTTGGACATAGGTATGACCTCCAGATATGGGATGAAATGTCGTGCTTTGATGAATACTTATGACGAGTCGGCCTAAGCGCGCTGATTGCGAAAAGCGGACGGGGTTATGCCGAACCTTTTGCGAAACACCGTATGCAAATAATTGCCTCCGGCGAATCCGGTCTGCCTGGCAATGGCTTCAATCGAAGCGCTGCTTTCGGTCAGCTGGCGGCACACCGCCGCCAGCCTTACATCCTCGAGCACCCTGCTGAACGTATGGCCGTCGTGCAGCTCCTTGAACAGACGCTGAATGTGTCTGGCGCTTAAATTCAGCTTGTCCGCGACGTCCTCCAGCGTAATAACCCCGCCGAAATTGGCTTGAATATATTCCATGGCCAGCCGGTAGCGGTACGCTTTCATATCGCGTGTAGGATAACGAGTGGAATGGCGCTCCTCATTGTCGTAAGCGCGCACCGCTCGCAGCAGAATCTGGATAACGCTTTGCTTGATGGTCGTATAGCTGCCCGAATAATTTTCGATGCAAGCGTGATAGGCGTTTAAAAACTGGGTCATGGCATCATGAGTATCGATTGCCGGCCTGGCCGGGAGCTCCAGCAGCCTGCGGACGCAATCCCGCGCTTCAGCGGCTTCCCAATCGTCGATTTCGGCATTGTCCGCCTGCTGGCGCTCGACAATTTCGACATGGAGGCACAATTCCTCCATCGCTTCCAGCGCATCGGCTTCCTGGTAATGGATAACTTCGGGTCCGGTTAAATAGAACATGCCGCTGCGAAGCGCATGCTCCTGGTCCTCTAGAATAACTTTGCCTTTGCCTTGCGGAATAAAATGAAATTCGAATTCCGCATGCTTATGGAAGCCTACAACCCGGCCGGGAGGGAACTGGGTCAGGTGAAAGCGCAGCACATGAATATCGTAGCAGCCCCAGCGGATAGACAGATCCAGACGTTCTAGCGCGTCTTGGCGCTCCCGCATCACTTCATATGGAAAAGCCGGCATGCTGTCCTCTCCTTTCATGACTCTGCGCTTCGCCGAGTTCGGCCCCACTAGCCCTTTAATTCATCCAGTCTTACGGAGCGGCGTTCCTTGACCGACAAGTAGGAGGCTTCCATGAGCTTCGTCAAATCAACGGCCAATTGGACATTCTCCTCGGCAGAGGTGCCTTCTTCGATATGGCGAACCCATTGTTCAAAGGCGCTCTCGCGCTTCTCCGGGAGCGGCTGAGCGGTCCAGCTTTCTGCGGCTCCTCCTTCTCCGGAGGTCGTGCGCAGGAGAAGCTGAGCGTCCGGCGTCCCGTACATCAGCGTGCCTTCGGTACCATGGATTTCGACGGTGAACGGGGAGTGGTTGTTGACGAAGCCGGCCTCGACAACGCCCAGCCCGCCTGATTCCGTTGCCAGGGTGGCGACGGCATTATCTTCAACTTCCTTGCCCGTCACATAGCCGAAATGCGCAGTGACCTCTCGCGGCAGCTCGCCCAGAAACAATCTGGTCAAATACATCGGGTGGCAGCCAAGATCGATCAGAGCGCCTCCTCCGCATTGCTCCAGACTGTAGAAATGCTCAGGCAGCCAATTGGCAGTAGCGCCGTTATGGGAAAGCCGAACGCGTACGAGAGTAACCTTGCCGAGCAGTCCTTTTTCCAGAATGTCGCGAATCGCAAGGGTATAATCGTCGTTAAGACGCGGCAGCGATACGGTTAAGGTTACGTTATATTTTGCAATTTCATCCAGAATCGAGTGAACTTCTTTTAAGGTCGGGGCAATTACTTTCTCTGTAAAAATATGCTTTCCGGCGCGAGCGGCCGCCAGCATGACTTCCTCGTGCATGGAGGTAGGGGCATCGACGATTACGGCGTCGATGTTGCCGCTGTTAAGCATTTCGTCCAGGCTGGCGTAATACCGAACGCCAAGCTTGTCAGCCGCTTCTTGCCCTCGGACAGCGCTTTCATCCCAAACTGCCGCGATTTCGGTGCCAGGGTGAGCCAGCGCCTGTTTCGTATAATCCCACGCATGTACGTGCCAGTAGCTGATCTTTCCTATCCGGATCATTCGTTCATCACTCCAATTATACAAATAGATGACAACATCTACAATCTAACATATTATTCCCCTTATTTTTAGTGCAACTTTGCGACTGTATATCTATAATATTGCGACAATCATTGGAGAGTTTGATGAAGCTTCCGGTATTCGCGCGGCGATGCCTGAGCGATTCGTTTGAATGTTTTGCCAAAATGGGAGAAGTTATCGAAGCCGACGGCAACGCTAATGTCGGAAATGCTCTGGCCCGTTTCGCGAAGCAGCCGCTGCGCTTCCTTGATTCTTGTCAAAATCAAATAATCCGAATACGTAAATCCGGTCGTTTCCTTAAAACGTCTGCTTAAATAATAGGGGCTTACAAAAAATTGCTCCGCAATCTGCTCCAGCCGCAGCGGCTCGTCGAAATGGACGTTGATATGCCTGATAATTTCGGATATTTTGGCATGCATGGGCGTAGCGTGCTGAAGCTGGGCCGGCCCATGCTGGCGCAAATGCCGGGCAGCCGTCAGCAGCAGCTCGCTGACCGCATGGCTTGCGGCCAGCTCGAAGCCGGGCTGCCGCTGGGCGATTTCGCCGAGCAATCGCCTGACCGTCTGCTCGGCGCCGAGCGATTCCTGCAGAGGCAGTCTTACAATATGTCCAGCTTCCAGAAACGGCGAGCGCAGCAGGTCGGCGTGCTTCGCAAACTGCGATTCAAGAAAAGCGTCGGAGAAGTGCATGATGACCCGCTCATGAGCGTCCTCGCCCGATTGCATCGTTTTGTGCAGCTCATGCTTATTAATAAACACAAGATCGCCTTGTTCAACCGAATAGGTCCGGTCCCTGATGAAATAAAGCCGTTGGCCCGAGAGCATATAATACAGCTCGTAATAATCGTGATAATGGTCGACATCCATCGTAAAGGGCGTCGTGCGCTGCATGAACTCCACATACAGACGAGACGTGTCGCCGTAGCTGTAGCTGTAGTCATCCTCCAAAGAAGTCATTTCGGCGAGCTCCTTTCATTTGCGCAAAATAAGCGTGGTATTAGGGAAAATAAGCATGATTTGACGAGAATTATATCATTTATTTGCTGTATGATAAAGCCAAGCACAAATTGAGGAGGAAATGAAATGACAAAGAAAAAATATGTACTCGTAGGCAGCGGAGGCAGAGCGGAGTTTTTTTATGGGGCGCTTGCAAACGATTTCAGAGATACCTCCGAGCTGCTCGCTTTTTGCGACATTAACCAGACCCGCATGGATTACGCCAACAAAATCCTTGTAGATAAATATAACTACCACGCGGTACAAACGTATAAATCCCATGAATTCGATAGAATGATCGAGGAGCAGAAGCCGGATGCGGTTATCGTAACCAGCGTCGATCGCACGCATCATACCTACATTATCCGCGCGATGGAGCTTGGCTGCGATGTGGTTACAGAAAAGCCGATGACCGTTGACGAGGACAAATGCCAGGAAATTCTCGATGCCGTCGAGCGTACCGGACGCAATGTGCGGGTTACGTTCAACTATCGTTACGCTCCGCACCATACGAAGGCGAGGGAGCTGATCGCAAGCGGCGCCATCGGCAAAGTGACGAGCGTACACTTCGAGTGGCTGCTCAATACCCAGCACGGAGCGGATTATTTCCGCAGATGGCACCGCAACAAGAACAACAGCGGCGGGCTGCTTGTCCACAAATCGACGCATCACTTCGACCTTGTTAACTTCTGGATCGGCTCGCAGCCGGAATCCGTATTCGCTTACGGCGACCTGCTTTTCTATGGTCGGGAGAATGCCGAAGGCAGAGGCGAAACGCAGTTTTATGAGCGCGCGACCGGAAATCCGATTGCCGACAACGATCCGTTTGCGCTACAATTGGATAAAAATGAGCATTTGAAAGCGATGTATCTTGATGCCGAGCATGAGGACGGCTACCGCCGCGACCAAAGCGTATTCGGAGACGGGATCAACATTGAGGACACGATGGGCGTTCTCGTTCGCTACAAGAACAATGCCATTTTGACGTATTCGTTAAACGCTTACTTGCCATGGGAAGGCTACCGCATTGCGTTCAACGGCACGAAGGGCCGGATTGAGATGAGCATTGTCGAGAAGTCCTATGTCAATTCAGGCGGCGAGAAAGCGCTTGAAGGAGCGCTTGAAGGCAAGCATATCGTCGTTTACCCGATGTTCGGCGCGCCTTATGAGGTTGAAGTGGAAGAGGGCGTTGGCGGACATGGCGGCGGCGATCCGGTGCTGCTGAACGATTTGTTCGGAGAGCCGGTCGAGGATGAATGGAACCGCGCTGCCAATCACGTAGACGGAGCGCGTTCGATTCTGACCGGCATCGCAGCCAATCGTTCAATCCAGACGGGACTTGCCGTGCAAATCAAGGATTTGGTTAAGTTTCACGAATAGACTCTGGGGGGAAAAGCTGGAATGAAGCCTTTTATGGACGACAATTTTTTGCTTGCGAATGAAACGGCGGTACGCTTGTACCACGATTATGCGAAGGAAATGCCGATTATCGACTATCACTGCCATTTGAGCCCGCAGGAAATTTACGAGAACAAAAGCTTCGGCAACCTGACGGAAGCTTGGCTGTACGGCGATCACTACAAATGGCGGGCGATGCGCGCGAACGGAGTGGACGAGAAGTATGTGACGGGCGGCGACGGAGCGACGGATTATGAGCGGTTCGCTGCTTGGGCCCGCACCGTTCCGCAGACGATCGGCAATCCCTTGTATCACTGGTCGCATCTGGAGCTGCGCCGCTTCTTCGATGTGCAGGAACTGATCAATGAGCAGAATGCCCCGGCTATCTGGGAAAAAGTGAATGAGAAGCTTGCCGGCGGAGCCTTCAAGGCGCGCGACCTGATCAAGATGTCGGGCGTAGAGGTCATCTGTACGACGGATGATCCGGCCGACTCGCTGGAATATCATATTGCAATCAAAGAGCTGAAGGATTTCGACACGCTGGTGCTGCCGTCCTTCCGTCCGGACAAGGCTCTTGAAATCAATCGTCCAACGTTCCTCGAATGGATCGGCAAGCTTGAGCAAGCGGCCGACGTGAAAATTGACAGCTATGATGCGCTGTTGTCCGCCCTGAAGGGCAGAGTTGACTTTTTCGATGAGGTTGGCTGCAAGGTGTCCGATCACGCCCTTGATTATGTAGCCTACGCCGAAGCGACGAAGGATCAGGCAGCCGACATTTTCGCCAAGGCGCTGGGCGGCTCCGCCGTCAGCCTGGAGGAGGAGAAGCAGTACAAAACATACACGCTGCTGTTCCTCGGCCGTCTGTATGCGGAGAAGGGTTGGGCGATGCAGCTTCATATCAACGCTTCGCGCAACAACAATTCGCGCATGTTCGGCAAGCTTGGTCCGGATACCGGCTACGATTCGATTAACGACAGCAGTTTGGCCTATCCGCTCGTGAAGCTGCTTGACGGGCTTGCGGCCGACGATGCGCTGCCGAAAACGATTCTGTATTCGCTTAACGCGAACGACAATGACGTGCTGGGTTCCATTATCGGCAGCTTTCAAGGCGACGGAATTCCCGGCAAAATGCAGCTTGGCTCGGCCTGGTGGTTTAACGATACGAAAAACGGCATGATCGCTCAAATGGACGCGCTGGCCAATCTGGGCTTGCTCAGCCGCTTTGTCGGCATGCTGACCGATTCGCGCAGCTTCCTGTCCTACACGCGCCATGAATATTTCCGCCGGATTCTTTGCAATCTGATAGGCGAATGGGTGGAGAACGGCGAAGCTCCTGCAGATATGGAGCTGCTTGGCGGACTTGTTCAAAATATTTCATACCGCAATGCCAAAGCCTATTTCGGCTTCTAAATGGCCCAGAAGCGTTTGGCCGCCTTCCTGAATCGTTCATGAAGGCGGCTGAACGTTTCCTTTCTATAAGGAGGCAACCCGGACGATGCGGAGGGCTGACGACTTTGTTGCTCTCAGCTGTAACCGTTTCCTTTGAACGCACATGACATGCGCCTACGCTTGCTCGGACCGATAGGACGCCATTAAATATTTCAACATTTGGGGCGCCGCAACGCTCGCGGCCATGCCAAACATTTCGGAATGGGCCATCTTGCGGCAAAGCATATAGAAGGCTGTGCCCGCGATCAACTCAAAGGCGAGAAACTCCTTCCATTTCCAAGCGGGAACAATATAGACGGTAAAAGATGCATCATATTTTTTTTTGCGCGTAAGCATTGCGGTAGACCCCCGTTTCCTGCGGCCGAGATGGGATTCAACGTAAACATCCTATGCGAAGAGGCTTATCCTCATTCCCAAGGTCGCATGCCGGCAAAGCCAGGACGCGTATAAACAGGAGGATGAACAAGCATGTGGAATGGAGACGACTGGTTGGATACGCAATACAAGAAAGCGCTTTCTATTCATCGTAGCAAGGCGCAGGCTGAGCTTGCAAATGAACGTCGGCCCAGGCTGAAATCGTCGCTGCGCAAGGCAATCGGCTCATTCGATGCCGCTTCGGGCTTTGCCCCCAAGCTTTTGGAGAGCGTACAATGCGAGGGCTATCGGCGCGAGCGGGTGGAACTGTCGGCCACACCGGGCCTCACGTTCGCTGCCTATGTGCTGATACCTGACAAAGCGGAAGGACCTCTCCCAGGCGTGCTCGCGCTGCATGGGCACGGTTATGGCAGCCGAGAAATTGTTGGCCTGCTGCCGGACGGCTCGCCGGATGAGGCGGCTCCGGGCATCCATCAGCATTTTGCGGTGCAGCTTGTGAAACGCGGAATGATCGTCGTGGCGCCGGATGTCATCGGATTCGGAGAGCGCAGGCTGCAGGCTGATTTGGCGGCGAGCCCGGATGCGGCAAGCTCCTGCTATCGCTTGTCTACCCAGCTTATGATGCTAGGCAAGACGTTGACGGGTCTTCGCGTGACGGAAGCGCTGCATGCGTTTCATTATTTGGCTTCTCGGCCGGAGGCCGACCCGAATCGTATCGGCGCCATGGGCTTTTCCGGCGGGGCTCTGATTGCCTACGTATCGGCCGTCATGGAGGCGCGCATTCAGGCGACGGTGCTGACCGGCTTCGTCAACACATTTAAGGACAGCATTTTTGCCGTTCATCATTGCATCGATAATTATACGCCGGGTTTGCTGGAGCACGCCGAATTGCCCGAGCTCGTCGGCTTGATCGCCCCGCGCCCGCTGTTTCTGGAAACGGGGGAGCATGATCCGATATTCCCTGTTGCCGGCTTCCGCAAAGCGGCCGATGAGATCCAGAGCATCTACGAATCCGTTGGCGCAGGAAAGCTGGTGGAGACGGATATTTTCCCCGGGGTACATGAAATCAGCGGACGAAGAGCGTACGATTGGCTCAAGCTCACTCTTTCATCGCTGTAACGTGACTCTTTAAACGCAAGAAGACCTTTGCTCCAAGCAGGACAGGACCCGCAGAGCGGCACTTTGGTTAAAGTGCCGCGATCTGACGGGCCACGGTTCAGGCATGGACAAAAAGGTCTTTTTTTGATGCGCATACGGCTTTCTCTTTACTTGAAGCTTGACAATACCCGTGTCAGAATAGCCAGCATTTCGTCAATATGCTCCTTTGTCACGATCAGGGGTGGAACAAGACGGATTGTTGAGGCTCCAAGCGCGTTGATAAGCAATCCTTCCTGCAGGGCTGCGGCGGCAAGCTCGGCAGCACGGCCTTCAGGCACGTCGAAGGCAAGCAGCAGCCCTTTGCCGCGAATGCCTGAAACCGGGAAACGGCTTGCAAGCAGTTGCAGGCGTCCCTTCAGATAGCGCCCTTGCTGATCGGCATTCTCAGCCAAATTGCGATCCAGAAGCTCGCCGACGACAGCCAGACCTGCGGCCATGGCCAGCGGCGCTCCCGTGTACGTTCCGCCCTGATCTCCGGGCTCGAACAGATCATATTTGGCTTTGGTCAGCATAGCAGACAGCGGAAACCCGCCGCCTATTCCTTTGCCCACGGTCAGAACATCGGGCTCGATACCGTAATGCTCATAAGCAAAAAGCTTGCCGGTGCGGCCCATGCCGGTTTGAATCTCGTCGACGATCAGCAGCATGCCGTACATATCGCAAATTTTGCGGAGTCCGTACAGATAGGATTCGCTGACGGAGTGGACGCCGCCCTCGCCCTGTACCAGCTCAAGCATGATCGCGCAGGTCTTATTGGTAACTGCGGCGAAGCAGGCGTCCAGGTCGTTGATCGGCACATGCTTGAAGCCGTCTACTTTGGGCGCGAACAACGACTCCCATTGCGGCTTGCCGGAAGCCGACATGGTAGCCAGCGTCCTGCCGTGAAAGCCTCCGGATATCGCAATGATTTCATAGGCTCCGTCCAAATGAACAGCCCCGTGCTTGCGGGCGAGCTTGATTGCGCTCTCGTTGGCCTCGGCACCGCTGCTGCCAAAAAACACTTTATCCATGCAGCTGATGCGTGTCAGCAATTCGGCGAATGCAATCATCGGCTGATTGTGGAAGCCCGGACTGGCGTGAACGAGCGTGGCCGCTTGACGAGTCAGCGCATCGGCCAAAACCTTGGGGCTATGCCCCAAGCTGGCGACAGCCCAGCCGCCGACAAAATCAAGATATCGCTTTCCCTCCATATCCCATAAATACATGCCTTCTCCGCGCTCTATCACCATATTCGGCCGATTAGCGGTGAATAACACCGATTGCTCGGCTTTTGCGAGCCAATCATTTGTCTTTGTTTTTTCCATCTGAAGCATGTCGCACCTCCCGGTTATTCAATTGATTGTATAAATATACAGTATGAAGAATAAAAATTCAATATTCGAATTCAATAACGTTGAAAAATGAAAATACGTGATACATAGGCGCAGCAACGCAAGCGGACGTATCGCGAGGATGGCAGGATGTACGGCATATTCCCGCGATGCTACCTTTTAAAATCATTGTTTTTGTTAAAAGATTGTTGTTTTGATCAAAGACGTCCGGCCGCTTCCCGCTTACGATAAAAGAGGGTCGATGATCGTTCGAAACCGATTGCTTCGAGATGCGGCAAAGCTCATAATAAGAAGAAAATGAAGCTGGCCGCAAGCAGCCGGAGGTCGTTGTAAATGGATATGGATAAGTTGAATACGCTTTCTCCTTACGTTCGCGCGGTGAAAATAGCGGAGTCTACCTCCTTGGCGGGGGAATGGCTGGATTACGATCATGTGTTCACATACATCGAGCAGGGAGAAGCCCTATTTGTGCTGAACGGAGTTGCCTATCGGGTGGCGGAGGGGGATGTTGTACTCATGCCCCCGTACATGCCGCATATTATCCGTTCCGTCTCGGACCGGCCATTGATTCAGTATATTGTCCATTTCGACTGTCACTTTAGCGAAGCGCGCAGCAAATGGACGGAGCTTGGCAGCCAGCATGCCCCGCAGAGCTTCGTTCCGCAGGAAGAAAAGCTGTTCGACGGCTGCAGCCCGATTGCCCATATTCGGAGAAGCGACCGAATCGAGCTGACCAAAGGATTTCTACGCATGCAAAAGGAGCATGTGGAGCAGAGGCCGTTTCACGCCGTTGCGCTAAAGGCCGGAGCGTTGACGCTGCTTGCGCTTTTTTTGCGCAATTTGGGAAAAGAGCCGACCATAGCGGCACCCGCGTCAAGCGGATGGCCGATCATTGAAAAGTGCATCACGATCATGCGCGAACAATCGGCAGATCCGTTATTAAGCAACAAGTCGATTAGCAGTCAGGCGGGTATTTCAACAAGCCATATGATCTATTTGTTCCAGAAAGAGCTGGGGGTCACCGTTCATAAATATTTGACGCATGTGCGCATCCAGCGGGCCAAGCAAAAAATGCTGAACCGCACCAGCACCTTGACTCAAATTGCCGAGCAGACGGGTTTTTCCAGCATTCACCATTTTAGCCGCACCTTTAAGTCGATGGCCGGCATGACCGCAAGCGAATTTATGGCAGCTCACCATCCGGCAAAACCGGAAATGAACATTCGAAAGGAAGAGGATTCCCATGAACCTTAGCATGCGTAATGAACAAATCGTGTTTACGGCTCCCTGGCAAGCGGAACTGCAGCGGATAGAGCAGCGACGGGAGCCGCTAGCCCCGGGCTACGCGCTCGTTCAAAAGCGCTTTACGCTCATTAGCCCCGGCACGGAGCTGGCTTGCTTGTCCGGAGGAGAGGCATGGTTTTCCATGCCGGGCATACCGGGTTATGCGGCCGTAAGCGAGGTCGTCGAAATTGGCGAAAACGAGGCGGGCATCGCTGCCGGCGATCTGGTTTTCCATTACGGCAAGCATGTTCGTTATGAAACGGTGCCGACCTCGGGCGTATTCATAAAAATTCCGTCCGAACTTGATCCGCGGCTGGCGCCGTTCACGCGCATGGCTACCGTCGCAATGACCGCGATTCGCGTGTCTTCGATCGAGCTTGGAGATACAGTCGCCGTGACAGGGCTTGGCTTGATCGGAAACATGGCGGCACAGCTCGCAGCCTTGCAGGGCGCAAAAGTGATCGGCGTTGATTTATCCGAGCAGCGGATGAGGCTTGCCGAGCAATGCGGTCTGGCGCTCCCGCTGCATGGCGGGGATGAAAATATTAAGGATGCCATTAAAGCGGCGACCGGAGGCGTTGGGGTAGCCGCGCTAATCGAGGCGACAGGCGTGCCTAAGGTAGCGGTGGACGGCTTGCCATGGATCGCTCCGTTCGGAGAGCTGATCTTCCTTGGCAGTCCACGGGGCGAATATCAGACGAATGTCACCGATGTGTTTAATTACAGCCATCTGATCGGCCGCGGCTGCATTACCTTCAAAGGCGCGCATGAATGGAGATTCCCGGTCGAGCCGGACAAATTCGTCAAGCATTCGCTGGTCCGCAATTCCCGTGTCGTGTTCGAGCTGATCGCAAGCGGCAAGCTGCGAATCGAGCCGCTTATCAGCCATACGCTAAAGCCGGAGGATGCGGCGCAGGCTTACGACGGTCTGCGAAGCCGCAAAGACGATTATACAGGCGTGCTGTTTGATTGGTCTTAGAGGGTCAGCAAAAAAAGCGAAGAACTGCGCGAATGCGCGGTTCTTTTTTTGAAATAGAAGAATCTTTAGGGTTCGCACTTACAATCGGCTGCTAAGAGGCGCAATAGAAACGTAATGAGAGTTTGAAATGATTATGGTAGGATAAGGGATAAGTGGAGCGCGTGGACAAAAACGGAAGCGTGACAGGGGCCGACCGGCGACCGCAACATAATTCAGGCTGCGATTTCAGCAGGAATTGATGTACATATTGCAAATAACGACGGTGGACTGGATTGAAAATGATTCTGCAGCCTCAAAGAGGGGAGAAGCAAATGGGGAGAACCGCGTTCGTATCGGGGGCAGACCGGAGGCTGGGACTTGCGCTGGCCGAGGCGCTGCTGAAGAGAAGATACTGTGTATTCGCCGGACATTTGCATGCCGTATCGCAAGAGTTGAAAGCGCTCCAGTACGCATACGGAGAGCGGCTGAAGCTGCTGAGGCTGGACGCCCAAGCGACATTGACGCCTGCGGAATCGGCCGAAGCGATTCTGCAATTAGCGGAGCAAAAGCTGAGCGCTGCCGATGCGGGCGAATGCGAATATATGGATGATGCGGGACAACCGCTTAGCTGGTAGGATGCCGTAGTTTAATGGTTTTCTCATGGGAAGATCCACTATTTAACAGGAGGCAGGTGAGAGGATATGACGGATTTGCGTCCATTCCTAGCTCGTGTAAAAGAAACGCTGGACGCGCATCGGTTTGATGCCTCAAAGCGAGTTTACGCCAGAAAGGCGGCCCAGCTTGAAGCCGGATGCCGCTATGACGATGTGTACGGGACGGCGGATGCCGCCATTATTTTGTATACGCTGGACGAGCTGCCGCAGCAGCAGGCGGAGCGCGGGCTCTGGATCGACGCTCTGCAGCGGCATCAGGCTGCTGACTCAGGCGTATTCGCCGGACAGGGACACAACGACATTCACAGCACGGCGTTTGCGCTGTCCGCGCTGGAGCTGTTCAATGTCAAGGCGCAGCATCCGCTCGGCTGGCTGGACAGCTTCAAGGACGAGGCGGAAATGCTCAGCCTGCTTGAAAGTCTGGATTGGCAAGGCCAGCCGTGGGGCGAATCGCTCAAGGGAGCAGGCCTATATGCGTGTATGGTGCTGTCCGGCTCGGTTGATGAGCGGTGGGAAAGGGTCTACTTCGACTGGCTCAATCGGAATGCCGATTCGCAGACAGGATTATGGCGCAGGGGCTGCGTAAAAAACGAGGATGGGAGCGCGGCTGGGGCGCCGCTTTTTCATCATATTGCAGGCAGCTTTCACTATTTGTTTAATTTGGCTTACCGGAAAGAGCCGATTCCATATGGGGAGAACATGCTGGATACCTGCCTTGAGCTTTATAACAGCGGGGGGCTGGAGCTGCCGGATTCGCCGTTTACCTTTGTTTATGTGGATTGGGTGTATACGCTTCTATGCGGCATGCGGCAGCATCCGGCCTACCGGAGGGCAGAATGCGAAGCCGCCGTCAAAGGCTCCACGGCTGCGTTTATCGAGGCGCTTGCCGCTTGCGGAGCCGATAACGAGCTGCAGATCGACGACCTGCATGCCCTGTGCGGCGCGGTATGCGGGCTGGCCGTTATTCAGCAGGCGCTGCCCGAGCTGGTCCAGACCGGGAAGCCGCTGCAGGCGGTGCTTGACCGCAGGCCGTTTCTGTAGAGGGCGTGCCTGTTCGCCTTTTATGTGCAGAGAGAACCGCTTACTATGAGCGTTAATAGATTTCTTATTGCCAACGAGACAAGCTTGGGCTATAGTTATTTTAACTTTATATGAACTACGGGTGCTGGATGAAGTCCGGCTGAGATTGGGGCCTGTTGCCCCTGACCGTTAATCTGAACCAGGTAATGCTGGCGTAGAGAACGTATCGAATCGTAACCATTCGTGTATTCTCGAATGGTTTTTTTCTATTTTTTTCCTCAAAACGATGCTGTCGCCCAATGAAGGAGACAGCCGATACCGATGCTTTGCGCCTGCGTTTCCGAACGACAGGAGGAAGAGATATCATTCAGAAACCATGGGTAACCCGATTGCAGCAATTGGCGGAGGAACGGCAGGAGGAACTGGTGGCGCTGCTTGCCAGACTCGTCGCCTACCAGACGGTCAGCCCTCCGGCGCGAAATACGCGGGAGGCGCAGCTGTTCGTGCAGGAGCAGCTTAAAGCCTGCGGCTTCGACACGGAGCTGTGGGACGTATATCTCGGCGATCCCAATGTGACAGGCATCAGAGCAGGCTCGCAGCGCGGCGAGTATCGCAGCTTGCTGCTAAACGGACATATTGATGTGGCCGAGGTTGGCGACGCAGCAGCGTGGAAGCGTGATCCCTTCACCCTTGTGAACGAAAATGGACGGCTCTATGGACGCGGAACGGCGGATATGAAGGGCGGGCTTGCCGCTCTGCTGTTCGCGCTTAAGCTGCTGTCGGAATCCGGCGCCGAGTTGAAGGGGGATTTGCTATTCCAGTCCGTTATTGGCGAGGAAGCTGGCGAGGCGGGCACAAGGGCTTGTACGGAACGCGGCTGCGAAGCTGATTTTGCCATTGTAGCGGATACGAGCGGGTGCGCGCTTCAAGGCCAAGGCGGCGTTATTACAGGCTGGATAACGGTGCAAAGCCCCGTCACCTACCATGACGGCTTGAGAGCGAGAATGATTCATGCGGGAGGCGGCATTAAGGGAGCGAGCGCCATTGAAAAAATGGCCAAGCTGATCGAAGGATTGCAGGAACTGGAGCGCTATTGGGCGGTAACCAAAAGCTATCCCGGCTTCCCGGCCGGCTCCAACACGATTAATCCGGCGGTAATCGAGGGTGGCCGGCATGCGGCTTTCATAGCCGACCGCTGCGCATTGTGGGTGACCGTACACTTCTATCCCGACGAGGATTATGAGACGGTTGCGGCTGAAGTGCAGCAGCACCTCCTCAAGGTGGCGGAGGCTGATCCCTGGCTGCGGGAGCACCCGCCGTCCTTCCGGTGGGGCGGACGCTCGATGCTGGAGGAGCGCGGAGAAATTTTTCCTTCCCTTACGATTGACGAAAACGGCGCAGGACTGAAGTCGCTTTCGGCTGCGCACGCGCATCTTCATGGCGCAAACCCCGAGATAGGCATGAGTCCAACGGTAACCGATGCGGGCTGGCTCGGCAGAGCGGGAATCCCTGCCGTTATTTATGGTCCGGGCGAGCTTAGACACGCCCACGCAGTCGATGAAAGCATTGAGCTGCGGGAGCTTGTCGCTTACACCCGGGTTATCCTGGCGTTCATTGCGGACTGGTGCAATCAATTGAAGCCGGAAGGCGAGAGGAGATAGCTTATGAGCACAGAGATTGCCACGGAGAGCTTCAGCGAGCGCCTGTATCGGGTTGTTCGTCCGGTGTGGGAGCAATGCCATGCGCATCCGTTTTTGATCGGACTTAGGGATGGGACGCTGGAGCCGGAGCGTTTTGTTTTTTATATGAAGCAGGATTATGTCTATTTGATCGACTACGCCAAAATGTTCGCACTTGGCAGCTTGAAAGCCCGCGACCTCGAGACGATGGGCATTTTCGCAGAGCTGCTGCATTCGACGCTGAACGTTGAAATGGAGCTGCACCGCCGGTATGCGGAGCGGCTGGGCATAGGCCGCGAGGAGCTGGAGAAAACGGAGCCTGGGCCCACGACGATCGCTTATACAAAATATATGCTGGAAGCGGCCCAGCAGGGCTCGCTTGCCGAGGTTGTCGCTGCGCTTCTGCCCTGCATGTGGAGCTACCGGGAAATCGGCACGACGTTTGCGGCGTACGAAGGCGCGCTGGATCATCCGCTGTATCGCGACTGGATTCTCATGTACAGCTCAAAGGAATTTGGTGAGCTGACCGATTGGACTGTCGCCTTAATGGACAAGCTGGCCGAGCGGCTGCCGGAGCGGGAGCTGGCCCGTTTGGAGGAGCTGTTTATCGTGACGTCCAAGTTCGAGTACATGTTCTGGGATATGGCTTACCGTCAAGAGGAGTGGCCGTTGTGAACGCGGCGTCTCCTGAGACGGCAAGCGCTCGCCCGGTCGCCCTTAACGTTGCAGGGCTGTGCTATGCATTCCCGGACGGCGCGGCTTTGTTTGAAGGTCTCAGCTTTCATATTCGCCAAGGGGAGTTCGTATCGCTGCTTGCGCCAAGCGGTATCGGCAAAACGACCCTGTTCCGACTGCTCGCAGGTCTGCTGCGGCCGCAAGCGGGAACGATTACGCTTTGCGCAGAGCGAAGCGGCGCAGACGCCGGCGCGGCAAGCCCGGCAAGCCCGGCAAGCCCGGCAAGCCCGGCAAGCCCGGCAAGCCCGGATAGGGGCGGCCTTGCCGGGCGAATCGGCTATATGCCGCAACGCGACAGCCTGATGCCGTGGCGAAGCGTACTGGACAACGCGGCATTGGGCCTTGAGCTTGGCGGCATGGGCAGACGCGAGGCGAGGCGCAAGGTGCTGGAGCTGCTGCCCGCGTTCGGACTCGAAGGAGCGGAGGCGAAGCGGCCCCACGAGCTGTCCGGCGGCATGCGCCAGCGCGTCTCGTTTCTCCGTTCCCTGCTCAGCGGGGGAGAGCTGCTGCTGCTGGACGAGCCGTTCAGCGCGCTGGATGCGATGACGCGCGTCGGCATGCAGGAATGGCTGCTGCGGGTGTGGGAGGAGCACCGCAAAACGGTTTTGTTCATTACACACGATATGGACGAGGCGCTGTTGTTGTCCGATCGGGTGCTCGTCGCCGAGCGCGCGCCGATTACGGAGCTGCGGGAGCTTTCAGTCGCCCTGCCTCGGCCGCGAACGTTTGAAACGGTGCTCGAAGGCCCGTTTGTGGCGCTCAAGCGCCAGGCGCTTGAGCTGCTGGGCCGGAGGGAAGCGGGCTGCGGCATGGTGCGCGGATGATGCGGCGTAGCTTGTCGCTGCTGCCCTTGCTCGGCTTTATGCTGCTGCTCGCGGTGCTGTGGGAGGCGGCTACGCGCTGGCTCGATGTTCCGCACTACATTATTCCGAGGCTATCGGATGTGCTTGTCTCGACATGGGACAATCGCGCCTTGCTGAGCAAGCATTTTTTCGTGACGCTAGGCGAAGCGCTGCTGGGGCTGGCCATTTCGGTGCTGTTCGGGACGGCGGCGGCGGTATGCATTGAGGCTGCAAGCCTTGCCCGAAAAACGCTTTATCCGCTGATCGTGGCCTCGCAGACGATTCCCATTATCGCGTTGTCGCCCATTATGGTGATGTGGTTCGGCTATGAGGTGTGGAGCAAGGTCGCGGTTGTCGTTTTGTTTACGTTTTTTCCAATTGCGGTGAACACGGCGGACGGGTTTCGCTCGGCCGATTCGGGAATCGGCGAAGTGATGCGATCAATGGGCGCGAGCAAGAGGGAGCTGTTTATAAAATGGAAGCTGCCGTCGGCGCTGCCCGGCTTTTTTACAGGTCTGAAAATGGCGGCGACGATCAGCGTTGGCGGCGCGACGCTAGGAGAATGGCTGGGCGGAGAAGCCGGACTTGGCATGTATACGAAGCGCGCATCCAATCTGCTGCGGGGCGATGCCGTTTTCTCGGGCGTGCTGCTGCTGTCGCTGATGGGAATTTTATTGTTTTTGGCTGCGCGTCTGATCGAGAAGGCGAGTCTGTCCAAACGGCCCAATTAAAGGATTAGAAGAAGGGAAGATAGACAAATGAGCTTGTTTACCTGGAAAAAATATGCCCTGTCCACTGCGGCCATCGCGCTTATGCTTGCGCTGCTGGCCGCTTGCGGCACGGCCAACAGCGATAACTCTGCCGCGGAAGACGAAGCTTCGGCGGATAAGGAAACGGAGCTTACCGTCCTGCTGGACTGGTACCCGAACGCTGTGCATTCCTTCCTGTACGCGGCCGAGCAGCAGGGCTACTTCAAGGAGGCGGGGCTGAAGGTCAAGCTGCAAACGCCTGCCGATACGAACGATGCGCTGAAGCTGGTGGCAACGGGCAAAGCGGACTTGGCTCTAAGCTATCAAATGCAGGTTGCGATTTCGCGCGCGGAGGATATTCCGATTGTATCTGTGGCGGCCATTGTGCGTCACCCGCTTAACCGGCTGTTCACGCTGGATGAGGCTGGCGTGCAAAGCCCGAAGGATCTCGTCGGCAAAAAAATAGGTTATCCGTCCATACCGCTTGACCAGATTATTGTTGATACGATGGTTGCGGCGGACGGAGGAGATCCCTCCAAGCTAAGCTATGTCGATATTGGCTGGGATTTGATCCCATCGATGACGACGGGCAAGGTGGATGCGATCATCGGAGGCTACGTGAATCATGAGAAGCCGCTGCTCGAGAAGGAAGGTATTCAATTGGCGGCGTTCGATCCGTCCGACTATGGCGTTCCCGATTATTACGAGCTTGTGCTGACGGCGAGCGAGGACGGCGTCGCTTCTAAAGGCGCGGCGATCAAAACGTTTATCGAGGCGGCGGCCAAGGGGCAGCAATATACGGCTCAGAATCCACAGCAATCGCTGCAAAATCTGCTGGATTCGCAGGATGTTAACTTTAAGCTGGACGCCGAGATCGAGAAGCAGAGTCTGGATATTTTGCTGCCGCTGATGGATGCGGGTTCTGCTGCGTTCGGCTCGCAAACAGAGGAGTCATGGAATGAAGTGATAGACTTTTTAAGCAAAAACGGTCAATTGACGAAAGAGATTAAAGCAGAGGACGCTTTCCGTAATCTATAATGGAATCAAACATTAGAGACAGCATGAGGATGCGGAAAGGGGCAGGACGATGGAGGAGCGTTATTCAAGACAAATGCTGTTTGCGCCAATTGGCGAGGAGGGGCAGCGCAGACTGCTGGGCAGCGCGGTATGCATTATCGGCATGGGAGCTCTTGGCACGGTGCTGGCAAGCCATATGGTTCGCGCCGGGGTCGGTCATGTGCGGCTGGTCGACCGGGATTATGTCGAGCAAAGCAATCTGCAGAGGCAGATGCTGTTCGACGAGGAGGACGTAGAAAATCTTTATCCCAAAGTGGTGGCCGCGGAGAAAAAGCTGCGCAAAATCAATTCCTCCGTCAAGCTGGAAGCGATTGTAGCGGATGCGACCGCGCTAAATGTCGACGAGCTGCTGGATGGCATGGACTTGGTGCTGGATGGAACGGACAATTTCCAGACGCGGTTTCTGCTGAATGACGCCTGCTTTAAACGGGGGATTCCCTTCACGTACGGCGGAGCGGTAAGCTCGCGGGGGATGAGCGCTATTTTTGTGCCTGGCCGCACCCCGTGCTTGCGCTGTCTGATTAAAACCGGCGATTCCGGCGGGCAAACCTGCGATATGATCGGAGTCATCGCTCCAATCGTCGATATGGTCGCTTCCTATCAAGCGGTTGAGGCCATGAAGTTTTTGGTGGGCGATGAGCGGCAGCGCAGGAACAGTCTGGTTACGTTTGACATTTGGCAAAACCAGTATTTCGAAATGAAGCTGGGCGAGCCTGACCCAGGCTGTCCATGCTGTCAGTTGAAGCAATATCCGGCGCTGGAGACGGATGCGGAACATACGGCTTTGTCGTTATGCGGCAGGGAAACCGTACAAATCGCCGGCGGCCAAGCGCTGGATCTGGCGCTGTGGCGCGAGCGGCTGGAGCGGGCCTCCGTCAAGGTAACGGCCAATCCGTTTTTATTAAAGGCCGAGCTGCCGGAGGGGGAACGGCTGGTGCTGTTCGCGGACGGACGCGTGCTGGTACAGGGTACGGAAGATACGGTGCGGGCCAAAAGTCTTTATGCCCGATACATCGGCCTATAAGCGAAGGAGAGTGAAACGGATGAAGGATTTCAAGCTGTACGCCATCACCGGCGAGCAGTTTCATCCCGGCCGCAGCATGGTTGAGGTGATGGAGGAAGCGATTCTGGGCGGCGTCGATATTGTTCAGCTTCGCGATAAATCGGGCGACAAGGCCGCGATATTGGAGAAGGCGAAATTGCTGCGTGAGCTTACCCTGCGGTACGGCGTGACGTTTATCGTCAACGACCATATCGATATCGCGCTGGAATCGGAGGCGGACGGCATTCATCTGGGACAAGACGATGTGCCGTTGCCTGAAGCGAGGAAGCTCGTCGGCGAAAAAATCATCGGCATTTCGACGCATGCAATTGGTGAGGCGCTGCTCGCCGAGCGTCAGGGAGCCGATTATATCGGCGTTGGTCCGATCTATCCGACAGCTACAAAAGCGGATGTTGTCGACCCGGTAACGGTGAATTACATTCGCGAGGTGGTGCAGCAAGTGAAAATTCCGTTTGTCGCGATCGGCGGCATTAAGCTTAATAATGTGGATGAGGTCATCGCGGCTGGAGCGACGCGCATTTGCGCTGTAAGCGAGATTGTAGGAAGCGCGGACGTAAGGGGCGTCTGCGAGGCGTTTATCCGCAAGCTGGAGAAAGGATTGTGACTGACGTGGAGCTGGTTATCAATGGGACAGAGCAGCGGCTGGAGCAGGTGGAGACGATCCGGGACGTCATAGATCGGCTGGGGCTTGCTGGCAAGCCGGTCGTCGCGGAGGCGGACGGCAAGGTGCTGACGGAAGCGCAGTGGAAGGACACGCCGGTCTATCCGGCTATGCGTATCGAGCTGGTTCATTTCGTAGGAGGAGGCTGATTGCAGCGTATGCAGAAGGATAGTTTAACGATTGGCGGCCGCACGCTGGCTTCCCGTTTTTTTATCGGCACAGGGCTGTTTCCCAATCCGTATGTTCAGAAGGAGGCGATAAAGGCTTCCGGCGCGGAGGTGCTCACCTTCGCGATCAGGCGGGTCAATCTCGCTTCTGCGGAGGACGATTCGATTCTTCAGCATGTCGAGGGGGAGAAGTTCGTATACCTGCCGAACACATCGGGAGCGCGCACGGCCGATGAGGCGATCCGGATAGCCCGGCTGGCCCGCGCTTCCGGATTAAGCGACTGGATTAAGGTGGAAATCAGCGTCAACGAACGGACGCTGCTCCCGGATCCGATTGAAACGCTCAAGGCGACTGAAATATTGGTGAAGGAAGGCTTTACGGTGCTGCCGTACACCTCTGACGATCCGGTCGTCTGCAAGCGGCTGGAGGAGGCGGGAGCGGCGGCGGTTATGCCCGGCGCAGCGCCGATCGGCACCGGACTTGGCATTCTTAATCCATACAACCTGGGATTAATCGTTGAGGAAGCAGGCGTGCCGATTATTGTTGACGCCGGACTTGGCTCGGCCGGCGATGTGGCGCAAGCGATGGAGCTTGGCGTGAGCGGCGTGCTGATGAATACGCCGGTTGCCAAGGCGAAGGACCCTGTTCGAATGGCGCAGGCGATGAGCCTAGCGATCGAGGCGGGGCGCTTGTCCTATTTGGCAGGTCGAATCGGCAAGAAGAAATACGCTTCGGCAAGCAGCGGGCTTCATGAGTTTAAGCTGACTTAATCGAATGGCAGGAGATGGGATGCCGTTGTGAAGGAACAAATTATCGTAATGGGCGGAGGCATTATCGGGCTGTCATGCGCGCTGGAGCTGCAGCGGCGCGGTTATCAAGCGGTTGTCGTGGAGACGCAGCGCTGCGGCGGACAAGCGTCGGGAGCGGCGGCGGGCATGCTGGCCCCCTATTCGGAGAACGTGGAAGGACCTGACGCTTTTTTTCAGCTATGCCGGGACAGCCTTCTCCTCTATCCGCAGTGGCAGCAGACGGTTCGCGAGCTATCCGGCTTATCGTTTGAATATACGGATTCGGGCAGTCTCTATGTCGCTTATCATGCCGCCGATTTGCTGGCGCTGGAGGGCAGGCTGCTATGGCAGCGCACGCACGGCTCGACCGGCGAAATAATCGAAGGCTCCGCGCTGCGTCAAATGGAGCCGCTGCTGACAAAGGAAGCGATAGCTGCCTTGTATACGCCGGAGGAAAGCCACATTTATGCTCCGCATTATGTTAGCGCGCTGGAGCGGGCATGCGTTGGATTGGGCGTCCATATTTTTGATTCGCTGGAGCGTCTTGAAATCTTGAAGTGGCAGGAAACGGCGGTGGTGCGCGCGGCGGACGGACGAACCTTCGAGGGGGATCAGCTCCTTGTATGTTCGGGCGCATGGGCGCAGCATCTTGCGGAAACCTTTCATATGCACATTCCGGTCTATCCGATCCGGGGCCAAATATGCGCCTACGAGGCTGCGGCGAAGCCGGTCAAGCATATGGTCTTTTGCAATCAGGGCTATCTGGTCGGGAAGGCGAACGGCACGCTTGTATGCGGCGCCTCCGAGGACGTAGCGGGCTACGATACGACCGTTACAGACAAAGGAATCGGCAGGCTGCGCAATTGGAACAAGCAGCTGTTTCCCTTTCTGTCACAGCAGACGCCGTTCCATAGCTGGGCAGGCCTTCGTCCCGCCACGCAGGACGGGTTTCCGCTGATCGGGCCGGCGCCGGATACGAATCGTGTCGTGCTGGCTGTCGGCCATTACCGCAACGGCATTCTGCTAAGTCCGGCAACGGCGCTGCTTGCTGCGGATTTGATCGCGAACAAGCAGCAACAGGCATACGGCGGAGCCTTTGCTGCCGACAGGTTTAATTAAACGGGACCTCGAATGGAGGATGTCGTTACGGCATCCAAGTCCAATAGGAGCTGCACGCGGGGATGAAGACTCTGCGAAGCGGCTCCTTATTTGTGTTGATCCGGCCGTTCCTTGGGACATGCCGCAGATAAACCGAAACAGCCGATTGCGGCAAGCGGACTGTCGCCGATAGTCGGTCATTGCCGGTTCGTGGCGCGATAGCTGACCGGATTGAACAGGAGAAAGCGGGGAAAACGGCCGTTGCTGCGCATGTGGAGTGGCCCGCTCATCCTGGGGAGTTCATCTGGAGCTGGAGCGATCAGCTTGCTCTTTTTCAAGGCTTAAATTTTGAAAAGGGTGAAATAACAACATTATTGGCGGAATTATTGACACTTTTGCCGGTAAGAGCCCGCTATAATGTTGTTATTAAATGCTATCTCATCTATGCAAAGGAAGAAGGTATCCTCTTGATAAACGAACAAGACCGACTATGGGTAAACGGCGTCATCTCCAAAATTACCGACAAACTGGACTGGGTCAGCGAGAAATCCCGCCATAAAATTCCGTATACGACGGTTGACGGTACGCATGACGACCGCAGCAAGGAAAATCCGAGCGGCGATGATGCGGACGGAATTTGCTGGTGGACGAACGGCTTCTGGGGCGGCATGATGTGGCTTATGCATCACGAAACAGGCCAAGAGAAATATAAGGAAATTGCCGCTTACTCCGAGGAGCAGCTGGATCGCTGTTTCGAGCAGTTCTATGGCTTGCATCACGATGTCGGATTTATGTGGCTGCCGACTAGCGTTGCGAGCTACAAAGTGACCGGAAATCCGGAGTCGCGCAAAAGAGCGCTGCTTGCCGCCAACCTGCTCGCGGGACGCTTTAATCTGGCCGGCGGCTTCATCCGCGCCTGGAACGATTTGAAGGAAGGCGATACGAGGGGCTGGGCCATCATCGATTGTATGCTGAACATTCCGCTCCTGTATTGGGCATCGGAGGAAACCGGAGACCCGAGATTCAAGCAAATTGCGATGAAGCATGCCGATACGTCGATGGACGCTTTTGTCAGACCGGACGGCTCTGTTCACCACATTGTAGAATTTGATCCTTTTGCGGGCGGCGTAGTGAAAACGTACGGAGGTCAAGGGTATGCGGAAGGCTCATCGTGGACGAGAGGCCAGACCTGGGCGCTCTACGGTTTTATGATGAGCTATATTCATACCGGCAAGCAGGAGTATTTGGATACGGCCAAGCGCGTCGCGCATTACTTTATAGCCAATATCCCGGCGGACGGCGTGATTCCCGTTGATTTCAGGCAGCCTGCCGTGCCAAAGCTGGAGGACGATACGGCTGCCGCCATCGCGGCTTGCGGTCTGATCGAGATTGCCAAGGCCGTCGGCGAGCATGAGAAGGATTTGTATGTGAACGCGGCGCTGAAGCTGTTGAAAACGCTGGATCATTCCCGAAGCGATTGGACGAAAAATCGCGATGGCATTTTGCAAAACGGGACAGGCGCTTACCATTCGGCAACGCATCATTTTGAAATTATATACGGCGATTATTATTTTATCGAGGCGATTTTCAAGCTGAAGGGCAACGATTTGTACCTTTGGTAACCCCGGCAGCCAAGCCCGGATTTATGGCTACGCGGCCGAAGAGACTGCATCACGGCATGGTGTAAGGCTGGATGAAGATGCATGCGGGCAGTCGCACGGATGCTTCGCTGACATTCAGATGCACAGGCCCGGCTCCCGATTTATGCTAAATCAAAAACCTTCTGCTCCGCTTGCAGCGTGGCGTAGAAGGTTTTTGTGCTTTAACGTGCAATTTGCGCGCGAGAACAGCGTCTTATTGAAGCGTTGCCTAGTTTTCAGCCCTCGATTATGCCTGTCCGTTTCCGAATCTTTTCTCGTTCCGCTCACGGGCGCGTTCCTGCTCTACCTCGCGATTGCGGGGCTCGGCGTTGGTTACGAGGGAGTCAAGCAGCGTCTGCGCAGCCTCTGTCACTTGCCGGATCGCCTGATGGAACGCTTCTTCATTCGCTTTGGAGGGCGAGGTGAAACCGGATATTTTTCTGACAAACTGGATCGCCGCCGCTTCCACTTCATCGGCCGTCGCCGGCGGCTCGTAATTAAACAAGGTTTTAATGCTTCTGCACATATCCATCTTCCTTCCTGTTTGGCTCAAGATTTGTATAAATGTCGCAAATATGCGGATGGAGCCTCTCCGAGCACTTTCTTGAACACCCTGCTGAAGTAATAAGGATTTTTATAGCCAAGCCTCTCGCTTATTTCCGTCATATTCATGGAGGTGTTGCGCATCAGGTCAATCGCTCTGTTCATGCGCAGCTTGGTATGGACCTCTAAGATGCGCTGACCTGTAAGACGCTTGAAAGCGGACGATACGTAGCTGTAATTTAAACCCAAGTGATCGCTGAGCTCGGAGGCCTCGAAATCGGACTCGATGTTTGCGGTCAAATATGTGATGACCCGGCCGGCAATTGCGTTATTTGCCGAAACCGAATGCTCGGGAATCTGGCTTTCCGAAGCATGCTGCAAATCCAGAAACAGCTCGTATACCTTCATGCTTATTTTTGCCCCATGATGCGTTTGGTGCTGCCTGTAATCCGCCAGCAGGGAGAGCAGCCTGCTCGAAAACGCTGTGTGAGGCAGAAAGGAGCCGCGTTTGGGCAAAACAAGCCGGTAATTGTAGTGCTCGACATTTAGATGTCCGGCTTCCAGCAACGGCGTATAGGGGCGATAGTTCTCCTCCGCAACGGCTGGGACGGTGAAGTGAATCCAGAACCAGGCTGTTCCCGGCGACGTTTTCGGCAGGCCCCAGTGATGAAGCCCGTTTTTGAGGAACAGATGCTCTCCCTTCGCTAAGAGGTAGCTTGTCCCGTCCTCAATAACGTGCATGGAGCCTTCCGCCACATAGATGAACACGTCATAGGGCAGCGTCCGATCGGGGTGAGTATAGGGAGCCGTCGTCTGATTCCAGCCGATATCCCGCACGAGCGGCATTCGATCAGCTGTTAAAAAAACACAATGTTCCATAAGCGGAGCCCCTCTTAACAGCTTGGTTTAGTAAAAGAAAGGATAGGCAGCATGCGCATGCCTGTACCCGGCATGTATCTGGCATATATACAGCGTAAAAAGTCAGCCCTGGCTGCCTGTTAAAGGCGTAAACCAATTGCGCAATCTGAATATGCGGAATCTGGATAGAGCTGATGATCTTAGGCTTGTTACCAGCAAGGTTGATTGCTCCCGGCACTGCTGCTGCTTTTCAGTGCCGGCAACAGAAACGACCGAAGGCACGGAAAGGATGCACAAACTGTCTTTTCTTGAATGCCTTCATAAGCCTTGCTATTTTTACTGATTGGCACAATGCAACTCAAGAGCTAAACTTTCGGTCTATAGTAACTTTTGTTACTAAAATCGCTCCGAGACGCCTCAGATAGAGTTTTACAGTAACTTTTGTGACTAAAATCGCTCCGAGACGCCTCAAATTGTGGTCTACAGTAACTTTTGTGACTAAAATCGCTCCGAGACGCCTCAGATAGAGTTCTACAGTAACTTATGTGACTAACTTCGCTCCGAAGCGCCTCAGATAGAGTTCTACAGTAACTTTTGTTACTAAAATCGCTCCGAGGTGTCCCAAATTGAGTTCTACAGTAACTTTTATGACTAAAATCGCTCCGAGGCGCCTCAGATAGAGTTCTACAGTAACTTTTGTTACTAAAATCGCTCCGAGGCGCCTCAGATAGAGTTCTACAGTAACTTTTGTTACTAAAATCGCTCCGAGGCGCCTCAGATAGAGTTCTACAGTAACTTTTGTGACTAAAATCGCTCCGAGACGCTTCAGATTGTGGTCTATAGTAACTTTTGTGACTAAAATCGCTCCGAGACGCCTCAGATAGAGTTCTACAGTAACTTTTGTGACTAACTTCTCTCCGAAGCGCCTCAGATAGAGTTCTACAGTAACTTATGTGACTAAAATCGCTCCGAGGCGCCTCAGATAGAGTTCTACAGTAACTTATGTGACTAACTTCGCTCCGAGACGCTTCAGATTGTGGTCTACAGTAACTTTTGTGACTAAAATCGCTCCGAGACGCCTCAGATAGAGTTCTACAGTAACTTTTGTGACTAACTTCTCTCCGAAGCGCCTAAAATTCAGGACGTTGCACTCCAGGACGCACAAAAAAACGCTTGTCGTTACCTCTCCGCCCTAGAGAAACAGCCAATGGAGGCGAGAGGTCGGCTCCGTTTATCGTTCTAGATGCAAGAGAACTTCACGGCTCCCGATCACCTGTAAAGAGGCTGCCGAATAATGTTCCATTCAAACTTCAAACTAATTATAAAACCTAAAAAAAGTATATGCAATCTATTCGTTCGTGCATTTATCCTTGTTTTATTGGGAGTTAGAATAGTGATGAAAAACAAAAAAAGGAGGTTTCTGTATTGACTACAGCGTTATTCGAGTTCCGTCCAGGTCAGGTCAGCCTTAGTCCTGGTCCGCTTGCCGGCCGATTCGAGCTCAATAAAGCCTATGTGATGAGCTTGACCGAACAAAATCTGCTGAGGAACTTTTATCTTGAGGCCGGCTTGTGGAGCTATAGCGGAAACGGAGGGACAACAACCGCTTCGGCGACGAGCGCCGACGGGCCCGAAACTTGGCATTGGGGCTGGGAATCGCCTACTTGCGAGCTGCGCGGCCACATGATGGGACACTGGCTGTCTGCCGCATCGCGAATCTACGCCCAGACGAAGGACGGTCAGGTAAAAGCCAAAGCCGATTATATTGTAGCCGAGCTATCACGCTGCCAGGAAGCAGGCGGGGGAGAATGGTTGGCCGCATTTCCGGAGAAATTTATGGAAAGGCTGATCAGCGGCAAATGGGTATGGGCGCCGCATTACACGATTCATAAGCTGCTGATGGGCTTGCATGAGATGTACACGCTTACCGGAAATCGTCAGGCGTTAACGATTATGGAGGGAATGGCGAATTGGTTCGATCGCTGGACGAGCGCTCTCTCGCAGGAGCAGTTGGATGAGCTTCTTGATATGGAGACAGGAGGCATGCTCGAAGCGTGGGCCGATTTATATGGCGCAACGGGTAACGAGCAGCATAAAAGGTTAATGGAGCGCTATGTCCGTCGGCGCCTGTTTGACAGGCTGCTTGCCGGTGAGGATGTCTTGACGAACAAGCATGCCAATACGCAAATACCGGAAATTCTCGGCGCAGCAAAAGCTTATGAGGTGACGGGAGACGAGCGGTTTCGGCGCATCGTGGAGGCGTTCTGGAGTTGCGCAGTGACAGAGCGGAGTTATCTGTGTACAGGAGCGGGCGATAATGGCGAGCTCTGGATGCCGCCCGGCGATATGGCGTCGCGGCTTGGCGTCGGTGGAGAGCATTGCTGCACCTATAATATGATGAGGCTGGCGCACTGCTTGCTCCGCTGGACCGGCAAGCCTGAATATGCGGATTATTGGGAACGGAGATTTATTAACGGCGTAATGGCCCATCAGCATGGCGGTACCGGAATGATCTCGTATTTCCTCGGGCTAGGGGCCGGTAGCCAAAAAATCTGGGGCTCGGAAACGCAGCACTTCTGGTGCTGTCACGGCACTCTGATCCAGGCAAACGCCTCCTATGAATCGCAAATTTATTTGCATGACGATGAAGGCATTTCGATTGCACAATGGATTCCATCAAGCCTGCGCTTCGAGCGGGAAGGCAGCTCGATGGAGCTTTGTATCGAGCAGGATAGCCAGCACGGGCTGTATCCGCTGAACAAATGGTCGGTTCCAGGAATGGAGGCCATCACCCGGGTGCATAACCGGGCGATTCCCGTTCACAGGCCCGATCGTTTTCGCTACCTAATCAAGGTATCCGGCAGCGCTGCGGCGTCCTTCAAGCTCAAGCTTAGACTGCCCTGGTGGATAAGCGGCAATGCCGTCATCTCGATTAACGGCGTTCTCGAAAAGGGCTGCGCGGCAGCCGCCACTTATTATGAAATCGGGCGGGAATGGCGCGACGGCGACGTTGTGGCCTTAGAGCTGCCGATGAAGCTGACAGCTGAACCGCTGCCGGGCGAACCGACAACGGTCGCTTTTATGGAGGGGCCGATCGTGCTGGCCGGGCTAGTATCGGAAGAGAGGACGCTCATTCCGGCGGGCGATCGGCCAGAGCAGCTGCTTGTGCCTGATCGGGAGCGCAACCATGGCTGGTGGAATCCAGGCTACTACCGGACGAGCGGCCTGGACCGGGGATTCCGATTGATTCCGTTATATGAAATCGTAGATGAGCCGTATTCCGTATATTTTCCGGTAAAGTGAACTGTAACCCGTAAGACGGGCACTTTTTTCAAAGTCTCTATCTTTAGGATCACAATTCAAAGGCCCGTTGAGGCTTTAGTCAGTTATGCGAAATTATTAATGTCACACGTATAAAAAGCTCAAAACAGGAATCAGTGCTTGACTTCAACTGAGTCGGAACGCTGCGGGACAAGGGTTCTTCCGATCGCTGTTAAAGCCCGATTCCTTTCAATTATTGGAGTTATGGTTGAAATCGGCTTTTAAAGGCGACGACTGACGTTTCTCCAGAATCCCTTTGTTCATCCGCTATGCTTTGTTTTCTGTCAAGCTCTGATTATTAAGTTGAGCCTATAATCAGCTTATATTTCAACGTGCAGCGTAAGTTTTCCACCGGTGGACGGCATAAGCCGTTTACGCTTGGGTAAACCGTTTGCGGTATTTGCCCGGTGACAGGCCAAGCGCGGCGGTAAAGCAGCTGGTAAAATAGGGAACGTTCTGGTATCCGACATGCAGTGCAATCTCGGCGATTGACCACTCGGTTTTGAGCAGCAGCAGCTTTGCCTGCTCCAGCCGGTATTTGGCAAGATACTGCGAAGGCGTAAGTCCGTACACCTGCTTCATGCAGCGGGTAATGTAGTTGTAATGAAAATTGAGCGTTTCGGACAAGGTGACACTAGTCAACTCCGAACGATAGTTGTTTTTGATGTATGCCTCTGTTTTCTCGGCAAGGGTAACAACGGGACTGGCCGCGCTTTCGTTCTGCCGCAAATCCATCATGCGCAGCAGCTCTTCGAACGTCTGCTGCTGCGCCCAGAATGCGCTGGATTGGCGCTCTCCGGACGCCTTGTTCAACGTTTTGATGAGCCGGAACGCCTGCTCGGGGTAGGGAAGCGTCCACTGCTGCGGAATATGAAGAAAGTAGGGATGCGCAAGAAATTGCCGATGATGGGCGTCATGATTAAAGGAGGCAGCTTCCGTGTCCGCTTGCCGCCATTGGCCGAGCGCATGAAAGTGGACCCAGTAGAAATGGGTCGCTTCCTCCGAAGGCTTAACGGAGTAATGATACCGGTCAGGCAGCAAAAGCAGGCTTTGACCCGCCGTCAGGCTCCACTGCCGCTGCTCCTCGCCGATATACAGGCATCCTTCCGTCACGATAATCAAATCGAATACGCCAAGCTGCTTCCGGTTAGGATGCTGATCGCCCGGTTTATAATAGGTTTCTCCGCTTTCGAGATAATATGGCAATGGCGGCGCGGCAAAATAGACAATGCCCTCCTGCTCCATGCTGCACCTCCTTATGCTTGTGTGAAATATTATAAGAAAATGGTTGGAATCATTAATCGATTTGTTCCATTGTAACGCATAAAATAGATGCCAGCAGCCTTTTTATACATTATGCGGCATAAGGAGAGATCAACAATGGGACAAGTGTCAAGCATTGAAAAAGCAAAACCGGTGTCGATGAAGCAAATTGCGATCAAGGACGCCTTTTGGAATGATTATATAGAGCTCGTAAGAGAAGTAGTCGTGCCGTACCAGTGGGAGGCCATTAACGACCGGGTCGAGGGAGCGGAGCGCAGCGGCGCCGTCAGCAATTTCAAAATTGCGGCAGGGCTTGAGCAGGGCGAGTATTACGGCTTTGTATTCCAAGATACTGACGTGGCGAAATGGCTGGAGGCGGTGGCTTATTTGCTTGTTGCCAAGCGCGATGAAGCGCTTGAGCAGGTCGCCGACGATATGATCGACATTATTGAAAAAGCGCAGCAGCCGAGCGGCTATTTGAACACTTACTTTACGATCAAGGAGCCTGAGGGCAAGTGGACCAATCTGACGGAGTGCCATGAGCTGTATACGGCGGGGCATATGATCGAAGCAGGCGTCGCTTACTACGAGGCGACAGGCAAACGCAAGCTGCTCGACATCGTGTGCCGGATCGCCGACGATATTGCAAACGTATTCGGAGACGGGCCGGGGCAAATTGCGGGCTACGACGGTCATCAGGAAATTGAGCTTGCGCTTGTTAAATTGTACAAAACAACCGGGGAAAGCAAGTATTTGGAGCTTAGCCGCTATTTTGTCGACAAAAGGGGCGAGCAGCCGAGCTTTTTTATAGAGGAAGCGGAGCGCAGAGGCTGGACGACGCATTGGAACAAAGGAAGAATCCATATTGAACCTGAATACTTCCAAGCCCATAAGCCGGTAAGAGAGCAAGATGTGGCGGTAGGGCATGCCGTTCGCGTCGTCTATATGCTCGCAGGCATGGCCGATGTAGCGCGCGAAACCGGAGATGCCTCCCTGCTTGAGGCATGCCGCAGGCTGTGGAACAATATAGTGTCGAAGCAGATGTATATTACCGGCGGAATCGGTTCGATGGCGCAGGGAGAGGCGTTCTCTGTCGATTATGACCTTCCGAACGATACGGTATATTCGGAAACCTGCGCCTCGATCGGCCTTATTTTCTTTGCCCAGCGGATGCTGCAATTGGATCCGGACAGCCGTTATGCGGATGTGCTGGAGCGTGCGCTGTACAATACGGTCATTGGCGGCATGTCGCGCGACGGCCGACATTTCTTCTACGTCAACCCGCTGGAAGTAACGCCTGATGTGTGCAATGGCCGCAATAAAAACTTTAATCACATAAAGCCGGTGCGTCAGGAATGGTTTGGCTGCGCCTGCTGTCCGCCAAATATTGCCCGTCTGCTGGCGTCGCTGGGCGACTACATGTACTCGGTGCAGAACAACGTCGTCTATTCGCATCTGTACATTGGAGGAGAGACGGAGCTTGAGCTGAATGGTGCGCGGGTGACAATTGTTCAGCAAGCCGAGCTGCCGTGGGAAGGCAAGGTCCGGTATGAAATTGGCCTGGATGCCGATGCCGAATTTACGCTTGCTCTACGCCTGCCGGACTGGGCGTCCAGCCGGACGGTGAAAATCAATGGCGAAGCGTACGCGTTAGACGCCAACGTTGTCAAAGGTTATGCGATGCTTGAGCGGAGCTGGAAGTCGGGCGACGTGGTAGAGCTTGAACTGACTATGCCTGTTATGAAGGTGAGAAGCCACCCGCTCGTCAGACATAACGCCGGCAAGGTCGCGCTTCAGCGCGGACCGCTCGTCTACTGTCTGGAGGAAGCGGATAACGGGCCGCTGCTGCAGCAGTATACGTTGCAACGCGACGCCGAGCCGCATATTGCGTTCGATGAAAAGCTCGCAGGCGGAGTCAAGCTCATTCGTATCGATGCGAGCAAGCTCGATGCGGAATCATGGGGCCAGGCTTTATACCGCGCGGATCACGCTCCATCCGCCGATTCGGTGACGGCGACCTTTATTCCTTATTTCGCTTGGGCGAACAGGGGCAAGGGCGAAATGACGGTGTGGGTGAGAGAGCAGAGCTAGTGGAAGCAAACGGCAACGTCTGCCTCTTTTGGCGAAGGTGACTTATCATAAAAAAACCGCTGGAAAAGCTGTCATGGCGATTTCAGCGGTTTTTGCCGTGCTGGCGGAAGTAAGCGCCGGGGCGCAACTTCATAATCAGCGCTTGACGGAAAACAGAGCTTAGCTGAGGAGGAAAGGGATGCTGGAGAACCGCCGGAGGTCGTCTTTAAAGGCCCATTCCAACCATAGCTTCCATGTATGAAAGGAATTCTGGAAATGTGGATAACCTGTATTTGCATAAAATAACGTAGAGCGCAACGACGCTCCGCTGGATCGGAAGGGGGCAAGCCAATGAATCGATTGAAAAAAGCGCTCGACCGGCTGCTGATTTTTGCATTCATTGTTTTTGTTGCGGTTCCCGCACTTGTGTTTGCGGTGCTTGTCGTAGAGCTAAAGCAGCTTAAAGAGCCGGGAATGCTGATGCTGGCGACAGTTGTCGTCCTGATCGCGCTTATCATCTGGTACGAATTAAGCCGTCCTGCGGCCACGCCCGATGATTCGCCCCCTCCTTCGCTGGAGGAGCTGTATCGCGAACTTGGACTGGAGGACGATGGGGGCAAGCCTAAATAAACAGATGCGAGCTGCGCCGCTTGAAAGCAAGTTTGGCGAGCAGCGATCAGGCAAGGCACAGGGGAAAAATCGAGAAGGCAGCATGATGAAAATTTTCTGTTTATGTTCGTAAATGTGTGTTATGATATAAAACGAACGATAACAAACTTATTAGGAGGTTTTATCCCCATGGAAGTACGTCACACTACCAATCCTACCGATGTGAAGCAATATACAACTGAGCGTCTGCGCAGCGAATTTCTGATTGAAAGCCTGTTTGTGCAGGAGCAAATTAAAATGACATATACGCATTATGACCGCATGGTCGTTGGCGGCGCTTTTCCGGTGAAGGAAACATTGACGCTTGAAGCCGCAGAAACGCTTAAAACCGAGTATTTCCTGGAGCGCCGCGAAATCGGTTTTCTGAATATCGGCGGGCCTGCCGTTATTACGGTTGACGGCGAGCAATATGAGCTGGACAAGCTTGATGTTCTTTATGTAGGCAAAGGCAAGCGCGATGTGAAGGTAGCGAGCAAGGATTCCGCGAATCCTACAAAGCTGTATTTCTGTTCGGCGCTCGCGCACAAGGAAATCGAAACGCGCAAAATGACGATGGAGGAAGCGAATCCGACGCATCTTGGCTCCCAGGAGACGTCGAATGAGCGGATTCTTTACAAATACATTCACAATGACGGCATTCAAAGCTGTCAGCTGATGCTTGGCGTGACAAGCCTGCAAACAGGCAGCGTATGGAACACGATGCCATCCCACGTTCATGACCGCCGGATGGAAGCTTATCTGTACTTCGACATGAAGGACGATACGCGCATTTTCCATATGATGGGCGAGCCGTCGGAAACCAGACATCTGGTTGTTGCGAACGAGCAAGCGATTATTTCGCCGCCGTGGTCGATTCATTCGGGCGTTGGCACGAGCAACTACACGTTCTGCTGGTCGATGGCCGGCGAGAACTACACGTTCACGGATATGGACGCAGTACCTGCAAGCGAGCTAAAATAGATTCATTCGCTACAGGGGGTGCAATATGCTTGCTGCAGAACGGCATCGCAAAATAATCGAAAAGCTGGAGCTGCTGGGCGCTGTCAAGGTGTCGGAGCTGAGCGAGCAATTCGGAGTTACGGAAAAAACGGTCCGCGAGGATCTCGAAAAGCTGGAGGAAAAGGGACTGCTGCGCCGTACGCACGGCGGAGCTGTGCTGGAGCAAAGCGGCGAGGACAGCCTGCTGCCGCTTCAATTCCCGAACAGCAAGCATCAGCAGGAGAAGGCGGCAATCGCCTCTCTTGCGGTGAGCTGTATCGAATCCGGCGATATTATTGCGCTGGATGCGGGCAGCACGACGCTGGAGATGGCCAAGCAGCTGCCGAATATGCCGGTCACGGTGTTGACGAACGACCTGCTTATTATTCGCGAGCTCACGGCGAAGGATCAAGTGCGCCTTGTTATACCGGGGGGCTACCGTCAGCACAACGTGCTCATCGGGGCCGAATCGTATGACTGGATCAAGCGTCTTAATGTGCACAAGCTGTTTTTGTCGACGACCGGCATTCATTTGGAATACGGCTTAACCATTTTTACAGAAGAGCTGGCCAAGCTTAAAAGGCTGTATATGGAGCATGCCAAAACCGTTTACTGCCTCGCGGATTACAGCAAGTTTGGCAAAGGCGCGCTTATAACGTATGCGGGTCTAAGCGACATTGACTGCATTATTACGGATGAGCGGCTTGAGCAGGAGACGGTGGCGCTTTATGAGTCGCATGGCGTGAAGATGCTTCAAGCTCCGCTGCAAGGCGGAAGGAAATCGAAGGGGAAGGGGCAAGCATAAGCATGAGTTATTTTGATTTGACTGGCAAGGTTGCCGTTGTAACCGGCGCAGGAAGAGGCCTTGGCGAAGCCATCGCCCTCGGACTCGCGCAAGCTGGAGCGGACGTCGCATTCGTGACGAACCGGACACCGGCCGACAAGGGTGTTGCGGCAGCGGAAGCGCTTGGACGCAAGGCGATTAGCATTCAGGCGGACGTGTCCGACCGTTCGGCGTTGCCGGGCATTATCGACCGTACGATCGAGGCCTTTGGCCGTATCGATATACTTGTAAACAACGCGGGCATTATTCGCCGTACGCCTGCTGCTGACCATAGCTACGAGGACTGGCAGGAGGTAATCGACGTAAACCTGAATTCGGTATTCGTGCTCAGTCAGCTTGCCGGCAAACATATGATTGAGCAGGGCTCGGGCAAAATTATTAATATCGCATCGATGCTTTCCTATCAGGGCGGAATCAACGTGCCAGGCTACACATCGAGCAAGCATGCGGTAGCCGGTCTGACGAAGGCGCTGGCGAGCGAGTGGGCGAGCAAGGGCGTTCAGGTTAATGCGATTGCTCCGGGCTATATGAGCACGGACAATACGGAAGCGCTCCGCGAGGACCCTGTGCGCAGCACGCAAATTTTGCAGCGTATTCCGGCAGGCCGCTGGGGCACATCCGAGGATCTGGCCGGTCCGGCGGTGTTCCTCGCTTCCCAAGCTTCCGATTATATGAATGGGCATATACTGGCTGTCGACGGCGGATGGCTCGTTCGATAGCAAGGCGCAAGCAAAGCTGTTTCCTTGGCGGTCTGTGGACTGCACGGGAAACGGCTTTTTTTGTGATGATAACGAGGAGCGGCGACGATTACTTTTTTGATGATTTAGATTACCATTGTTTATGTCGTCGCCACGTTTAATCGTCTACAATAATCATGTAAGCACTTACAAAATAGAGTCGATACAGGAGGTCAAGCATGTTGAACAAAAAGCTTGCGCTAGTAGCTGTTCTTGCCTTATCGCTTGTTTTCAGCGGGTGTTCATCAAAAAACGGGGGCAGCGCCGAGCCCTCACAAACGGATAAAACGGCCGGGGGAGCGGCAGGGGAGCAAATCGAGCTGCGGATGACCTGGTGGGGCTCCCAAACCCGGCATGATTTGACGACCAAGGCGTTGGAGCTGTTTGAATCCAAGCATCCCAATATAACAATCAAGCCGGAATACTCGGGCTGGGATGGATATTTTGACAAGCTTTCCACCCAAGTGGCAGGGGCCAATGCGCCAGACCTGATTCAGATGGATTATGCATTTTTGACGGATTACGCAAACCGCGGCTCGTTGCTGGAGCTGGATACGTATACCGAAAGCGGAGAGCTCTCCAAGGATCATATCGATCCGAGTATGCTTGCGGCAGGCTCAATCAACGGCAAATTGTATGCCATTGCGCTGGGAGTCAATGCGCCAGGCGTTGTCTATAGCGCGAAGCTGTTCAAGGAGCTAGGCATCGAAGACCCCGGCGAGGACTGGACATGGGAGGAGTTTAGCGCGATCGCCGACAAGGTTGCGCAAGGAAGAGGCGGCGGCTTCGTAGGCTCGGCGGACAACTCGGGTACGTTCAATATTTTTGAAATACTTGTGCGTCAGAACGGCCGAACTTTATTTGCGGACGGTCAGCTTGGAGCAACGAAGGATGACTTGACCGCATGGTTTACGCTGTGGGACAAGCTGCGCGGCAACGGCAGCATTACATCTCCCGAAGCGACGGCTACGATGACGAACGCGCTGGAAACGCGTCCTCTTGCGATCGGCACGGCCGGCATGGATTTTATCTGGTCCAACCAAATCACCGCTTTCCAGAACGGAATGAAGGATCAAACGGATTCGCTTAAAATTCAGGTCATTCCCCATACGCCAGGCGAAGCGAAAAGCGGCGAGTATTTAAAGCCAAGCCAGTTTATTTCGGGCTATTCTAAATCCAAGCATCCGAAGGAAGTGGCTATGGTAATCGATTTCCTCGTTAATGATCCTGATGCCGCAGCCATTCTCGGCTCGGAGCGCGGCGTACCGGTCAATTCAAACATCCGGAGCAAAATGATGGAGTCGCTGTCGGATACGGATAAGATGATTTTTGGCTTTATCGATACCGTTTCGCAGCATTCAAGCTCCATTGATCCGCCTTATCCTCAAGGCTTCTCGGAAATTGATAAAAACTTTAAAACGTTAAGCGAGCAAATCGCATTTGGTCAAGGCACGATGGACAGCGCCATTGACGATTTCATCAACGGAGCCAATCAGATCCTGGGCAAAAGCCAGTAATTTCCCAAGAGACTTACGGCAACGAGCGCAAGACGGCTTGACCTAAAGACTACCCGGCCGGATTTGCCGCCAAAAACGCGGCGGTCCGGCCGATTAGAAGCAGGGGGACTTCCATGACTACTACAACAGTCGAAACGACGAACCGTGGGCGGGGACGTCGCATGAAATCAAAGGCGGGCGCTCGTCACGGGTGGGCAGCGCTTTTCTTTTTGGCGCCATGGCTGGTTGGGCTCGTGTGCTTGACGATCGGTCCGATGGTCGCATCGCTTTATTTTTCACTGACCGATTACAGCATTCTGGCAAGTCCGGCATGGGTCGGGCTGGACAACTATTTGACGATGTTCGGCAGCGACAAGCTGTTTCTGACTTCTCTTATCGTGACGTTCAAATATGTATTCATATCGGTGCCGCTCAAGCTTGCGTTTGCGCTTGGTGTAGCGCTGCTGCTGAACAAAGGGATTCGCGGATTGGGGATATACCGTACCGTATACTATATCCCGTCCCTGCTTGGCGGGAGCATCGCCATTGCCGTGCTGTGGCGCAAAATGCTGGGCGGCGACGGCTTGCTGAATCAGGTGCTGCTAAAAATCGGCATTCATGCGCCAGATTGGGTAGGCAATCCGAAATACGCGATTTATTCCATTATCATGCTGTCAGTGTGGCAATTCGGTTCCTCCATGATTATTTTTTTGGCCGGACTGAAGCAAATACCGAGCGATTATTACGAAGCGTCCTCTGTTGACGGGGCAAGCCGTCTTCGCCAGTTTTTCAGCATCACGGTGCCGATTCTGACGCCGGTCATTTTTTTTAATCTGGTCATGCAAATTATTACATCGTTCCAATCGTTCACCCAGGCGTTTGTCATCAGCAACGGAAGCGGAGGGCCTTTAAATTCGACCCTTATGTATTCGCTCTATCTGTACAAAAAAGGCTTTTCGTTTTTTCAGATGGGCTATGCTTCCGCCATGGCTTGGGTGCTGCTCGTATTGATCGGCTTTTTTACATTTTTGGTGTTCCGCTCCAGCAAGTCGTGGGTTCATTATGAGGATGGGGGGAAATAACGATGAAGGAAGCGCTTGGTCATTCAACATTCGCAGGCGTATGGTTTAAACATGCAGCGATTATTGCGATCGCTTTCGTCATGCTGTACCCCGTTCTTTGGATGGTGGGAAGCTCGTTCAAGCCGGGTCACCTTATTTTTTCGGAAATCGGGTTATGGCCTGAGCAATGGGCCTGGGGCAATTACACTTCGGGCTGGAATGGCATTCAGGGCAACCCGTTTTCACGCTTTCTCGGCAATTCGCTGCTGATTTCGCTTGGTGCGGTGCTTGGCAACGTGGTTACCTGCTCCATGGCCGCATTCGCGTTTGCCAGACTGAACTTTCGCTTTAAGACGCTTTGTTTTGCGCTGATGCTCGTAACGATTATGCTGCCTCATCATGTGACGCTGATCCCGCAATATATCATGTTTAACCAGCTTGGCTGGGTAAACAGCTATTTGCCGCTTGTTGTGCCCAAATGGCTGGCTACGGACGCGTTTTTTATTTTTTTGACGGTGCAATTTATTCGCGGCTTGCCGCGCGAGCTCGATGAAGCCGCTACGATCGACGGCTGCGGGCCGATTCAGATCTATTGGCGGGTCATTATTCCGCTTGCCGTTCCCGCGCTTGTTACGACGACGATTTTCACCTTTTTATGGACCTGGGACGACTTTTTCAGCCAGCTCATCTATTTAAGCGACGCCACCAAATTCACAGTGCCGCTTGGGCTGCGCCTGTTCCTCGACTCCAGCTCGCAATCGGATTGGGGGCCCATGTTCGCCATGTCGGTGCTTTCGCTTGTCCCTTGCTTTATTATTTTTATCGTTTGCCAAAAATACTTCGTTGAAGGGATTGCGACATCGGGCATAAAGGGATAAACTCGGGATACTTCAATTGGTTAGGGTGATCGCGAAATGCGAATAAACGGCTTTTCATCGAGGCGAACCGTCCTGCAGCGCAGCAAGCTGTCGACCCTTATGCTGGTATGCTTTCTCGGATTGAATCTGATTGTTTTGCTCGCGATTATAGGGCTTGCATACCGCTCCTTCTCGGATGCGGCGTTTACGGAAATCAGCAAGGCCCGTCTGGCGCTGCTCAATGAAAGCACGAACCGCGGCTTTGATTTTATTACGGATATTACGAGCACAGCCTATTCGGTTGTCAGCAATAAAGAAGTGAAGGAGCAGCTCGAGAGCGCTCCCGAGTCGAAATATGACGCGCTGGTCAGAAGACGCGAGCTGTCCGATCTACTCCACCATATGCTGGTCGTGAATACCGGGATCAGCTCCATTGAAATTTATACGGACGTGTACAACGAGGTGCCCTACAGTGCAACCGATCTCGTTTTTCCGATTCGAAATTTAAAGGAAAATGCCTGGTTTGGCGGACTCGGACAAGCGGATGCCGTTTGGATTCCCGATAGCGAAAGCGCTTCCTCGCATTCCTTGATCGGCTATGCCCAGCATATGTTCGACAGCAAAGGAAAAACGATGGGCTATCTGGTGATCCGGATGTCCCAGCAAGCTGTTCTCGGCAATTTCGCCGATGTTCCGCTCGTGCTGGAGGGGCAAGTGCTCATTGTCGATACGGCGGGCAACGTAATCGTGAAGGTGAACGAGCCGAAATATGGGAACGAGGAGCCGGTGCTAGACAAGGAATGGCTGGACCGCCAGGCGAGAAACGGGGACGACGGATATGAGGTCATTCGCAAAGGAGACCGTTCCTATCTGGCATTGTATACAAAGCCGACCTCCATCCATTGGCGGCTGGTGCAAACGATTCCGACAAGCGCCTTGCTGGCCTCCACCTATAAAGCGGGGTGGTATGTGCTTTGGATCGGCCTGTTCGGGCTGCTGCTGTCGGGTTTGCTCGCATACCTGTTCGTCTACAATATGATTCGTCCTCTTCGGAGGCTGATGATGGAAATGAAGAGGCTGGAGCGGGGCGATTTCAATGCGCAGGCGACGAGCGCCTTCACGGAGGAATACGCCCAGCTTTCCTACAGCTTTAACCATATGGTATCGCGGATCAAGGATGCGATGGAGCATGTGCGCAGGGAAAACAAGGCGAAGCGGGACGCGCAGACCAGTCTGCTTGAAGCGCAGATCAAGCCGCACTTTTTGTACAACACGCTGGATATGATTCATTGGCGGGCGCTTGATTATAAGGCGCAGGACATCAGCCAAATGATTACCCAGCTTGGCAAGCTGCTGCGTATCGGCCTCAGCGGCGGTCAAATCTTTATTCGCGTGCGCGACGAGCTCGAGCATGCGCGCTGCTACATTGGCATCCAGAAGGAACGTTTGCCGTTTTCGATCAAGTACGAGGAAGTGATTGAACCGGAAACGAGAGGGTATTTTATTCCCAAAATCATTTTGCAGCCACTTATTGAAAACGCGGTTATTCATGGCAAGCCCGAGGAAGCAGCAGATACGCTGCATATCAGATTGACCGTAAAACGGCTGAGCTTGCCGGGCCAGAGGCCGGTGCTGGAGCTTGCGCTGCTAGATAACGGCAAGGGCTTGCCGGAGAACTGGAGGATGGAGAACGCGACAGGCATAGGCATTCGCAACGTGCAGCAGCGCATTCAGCTTTATTGCGGGTCGGTCTACGGTTTGCAGGCGGAAAATGCAGCCAATGGCGGTGTGCGGGTCGTTATCCGACTTCCGATTATCGAAACGGACGAGCAGTTAAAACGGATGCTGGATGGTGAAAGCGGATGAGAACGGTTATGCTGGTGGACGACGAGCGTCATATCGTGGATGCGCTGACAAGGCATATCGCCTGGGATCGGCTGGGTCTTTGCATCTCGGCTTCGGCTGGGGACGGCATCGAGGCGCTGCGGCTGTACCGCGAACGAAAGCCCGATCTGGTCATTACGGATATCAACATGCCGGGCATGAGCGGGTTGCAGCTGGTCGAGGAGCTGCGCGCGGAGTCGCCCGAGCTGCCTATCGTAATTCTAAGCGGCTTCGATGAATTCGAGCATGCCCGGCAAGCGATGCGCTGGGGCGTGCATCATTTTCTGCTCAAGCCGGCGAGCGTACCGGAAATCGAAGGCGTGCTGACAGAGCTGCTGGAGGAGCTGGAGCTTCAGCGCGAGAAGCAGCAGCTGGAGGAGCACTACAAGCAGGAGCATGACCGGCTGCTGCCCTATTTGCGCGAGAAGCTGTTTATCGAGCTGCTTACGACCCGTTATGCAGAGACGGAGCTAAGCGAGGAGCGACTCGCTTATTTGGCGATTGACCTGCCGCAGCTTACGGCGGCGATCAGCCTGCGAATGACGCGCTCGGCGCTGCTTGCCAAGCCGGGCGAGCGCGACTGGCAATTGCTTAAATTCGGCGCGGACAATATTATTCGCGAAATGCTGGCTGGGCAGACGCTGCCGGAAGGCGTGCGCAGCTACGCGGTCAATTATTCCGATAGCTTGTTTGTTCTGTTGCTGCTGGATAGCGGACAGCAGGCGGACACGTCTGCTGCGGACCGGCTGTACGCCATTGGCGAGCAGGCGGCTCTGGCGATAACGGAAAAAATGACCGCGCTGCTCAAGATCGAGGCCGTTGCCGGACTAGGCTCTGTGCGCGGCGGCTTGCATGAGCTAATCGATTCTTATTTGGAGAGCCGCTCTGCGCTTGAAGCGGCGGAGTTCGAGGGAGCAAGCCGCGTCTACCCGTACCGGGAATGGGCAGAGCTTGAGACGGCGTTTGACCGGTACGGTCCGCTGCTCAAGCAATGGAACGGCGCGCTGGCGGGCAAGGAGCCGGATAAAGCGGCGGAGAGCTGGCAGAGCATCTATTCGTATTTGCTGCAGGAAGCAAACGGTTCCCTGACTGATGTGCAGACGATTTGCGTCAGCCTGTTCAGCTCGCTTATCATGTACTGGAACGATGAGTTTCCAGAGCTGCCCCCGCCATGGCCGATGTCCCGTTTCCTGCAGGACATTCAGCGTCAGCTCACGAGGAATGAGCTGACGGGCTGGATGGACGGGCTTGTGCGGGAATGGCAGCAGCTAATCGTTCAGGAGCTGTCGGGCCGGCGAAGCAACAAGCTGGTCGATTGCGTCAAGCAGTATGTCGAGGCGCATTACAGCAGGGAAATCAGCTTCGCGGCAATCGCGAAGGAGCTCTATGTCCATCCGAAGTATTTGAGTCAACTGTTCAAGCGGGTTACTGGCGAAAATTTTGTCCACCATTTGAATCGCTTTCGCATTCAGAAAGCGATTCATTATTTGCAATCGGGTCAGCATATGGTTTACGAGGTGAGCGAGATGGTGGGGTTTAATAATCCGACCTATTTCAGCCAGGTTTTTAAAATGATGACCGGCAAAAGCCCTTCAGATTATTTCAAAATATAAAAATAATAGTAAACCTACAATTGAATAAAAGTGGAAACAGGTGCTCTTACGTAACGGTTTGAGCTTAAAAGGGAAGTCCGGTGTAGAGCCGGCGCGGTCCCGCCACTGTAACAGCGGAGTGTTCGCAAGCAAAAGCCACTGATCCGAAAGGGTTGGGAAGGCATGCGGACAACGATAATGCTGGAGCCAGGAGACCTGCCTGTTTTGACGACACTGATGTACCTACGGGAGATAGGGAGGTGTTAAGACGAACCGCTGTTTGCTGTGCGAGAGGCATCGGGCGCCCCTTGATGGGCGTTTGCTGTGATCGCTGTAACGATGGGTGTCTTTGCCTTGGCTTTTTTCAGGCAGAGACACCCATTTTTTTATGCCATACAAAGAGATTGTCAATATAAAACAGGAGGCGTTTAAAAGAATGAGCCAATTAACAAGCAGTATTATCGGTTACCCGCGCATCGGAGAAAATCGGGAATGGAAAAAGGCGCTGGAGTCGTTCTGGAAAGGCGATGTGGAGGAAGCGGAATTTCTCCGCACGCTGGAGGACATTCGCCTGAACAATTTGCAATTGCAAAAGGATAAAGGCCTATCGCTAATTCCGGTAAACGACTTTACGCTGTACGACCAAATGCTGGATACCTCGACTATGTTCGGTATCGTGCCGAGTCGTTTTGCATACGAAGGCGGACCGGTTCCGGTAAAAACCTACTATGCGATCGCGCGCGGAACACAAGACGCGCAGGCAAGCGAAATGACGAAATGGTTTAATACAAACTACCATTACATCGTGCCCGAGCTGAAGGACGCCAAGCCTTTTCTGGCCGAGAACCGTCCCTTGATTGCGTACCGCGAGGCGAAGGAGAAGCTTGGCATTGAAGGAAAGCCCGTAATCATTGGTCCTTATACGTTTATCAAGCTGTCCAAAGGCTATGAAGCTCAAGGTCTGATGGCAGTAATCGAGCAGTTTGTGCCCCTTTACGCCCAAGTGCTGCAGGAGCTGGAACAGGAAGGAGTGCAGTGGGTGCAAATAGACGAGCCTAGTCTTGTCACCTCGCTGAGCGGCGATGAATGGAAGCTGATCGAGGGCATCTATGCGCAGCTTCGCGAAGCTGCTCCAGGCGTTAACCTTTTGCTGCAAACTTATTTTGACGCCGTATCGAACTATGAAGCGGCAGCGGCGCTGCCCGTACAGGCGCTTGGCCTGGACTTTGTTCATGGCTTGGAGCGTAACCTTGCCGCTATATCCCGTTTCGGCTTCCCGCAGGACAAGCTGCTTGCGGCAGGCATTGTCGACGGCCGCAACATTTGGCGCTCGGACTACAAGCAGAAGCTCGAGCTGCTCGACCGGTTATCGGTGATCGTGCCTAAGGAACGGCTGATCGTACAGTCATCATGCAGCTTGCTGCATGTGCCGGTAACGGCGAAGCATGAATCGGCCTTGCCCCGGGAGTTGTACGGCGCTTTGGCATTTGCAGAGGAGAAGCTGGACGAGGTCGTATGGCTGAGCCAGGCATGCTCCTATTCCGAGGCTGCGGCAAACGGCGAATGGTCTGCACAGCTTGAGGATAATCCTTCCCGCCTGGACGCGCTTGGAGCATCGTCTGCACGAAATCGTCAGGCAGCGGATGCGGCTGCCATCGCCGCGCAGCCGTCCGTTCGTCCGCTGCGCTTCGAGGAGCGTCAAACAATTCAGCAGCAGAAATTTGGCCTGCCGTTTCTGCCGACAACGACGATCGGCAGCTTTCCGCAGACGGCTGATGTGCGCCAGGCTCGTCTGAAGTGGAGAAAGGGAGAGCTGAGCGAGGAGAGCTACACAGCATTTATCCATGAAAAAATCGAAAAGTGGATTCGCATTCAAGAGGAGCTTGGCATAGACGTCCTTGTACATGGCGAGTTCGAGCGCACGGATATGGTCGAATTTTTCGGTGAAAAGCTGGACGGCTTTGCATTCACCAGAAACGGATGGGTTCAATCGTACGGCTCGCGCTGCGTGAAGCCGCCCGTTATATACGGCGATGTGGTATTCACGGCGCCAATGACGGTAGCGGAGAGCGTATACGCGCAGTCGCTGACATCCCGTCCGGTCAAGGGCATGCTCACAGGGCCGATTACGATTCTGAACTGGTCGTTCCCGCGCAACGATATTTCGCGCGAGCAAGTGGCTTATCAGATTGCGCTGGCGCTATCGGAGGAAGTGAAGGCGCTTGAGGCGGCCGGCATTGAAATGATCCAGGTAGATGAGCCCGCGCTGCGCGAGGGTCTGCCGCTCAAACGGGAGGATTGGAGCGAGTACCTGAAGTGGGGCGTGCATGCGTTCAAGCTGTCCACATCCGATGTGAAGGATACGACACAAATTCACACACATATGTGCTATTGCGAATTTCATGACATTATCGACTCGATACTCGCGTTGGATGCGGACGTCATTTCGATTGAAACCTCGCGCAGCCATGGCGAGCTTATCCACAGCTTTGAAGAGCATACGTACGATCAAGGCATTGGACTTGGCGTCTACGACATTCATAGCCCGCGCGTGCCTGACGTGAGCGAGATGGTTAAAAATAGCGAGCGCGCGCTGCGCGTGCTGGACCCGAGCATTTTCTGGATCAATCCTGATTGCGGTTTGAAAACGCGCGGGGAAACGGAAACCGTCGCCGCGCTTCGCAATATGATGGAAGCAACCAGACAGGTGCGCGAGCAAATGTCTGCTGAAGTAAAAGCCTAAGAAGAAGGCCGGGCCTCTCGCCCGATAGCAGTGGACTCAATCAGGCAAGAAAGCAGCTTTATCAAGCCGCATAAATAAGCCAGGCCCGAAAATGCGGGCCTGGCTTATTGCCGCTTGTTTCTCGAGCAGCGCTATACTAACGAAATATAGCTGATCGCTCGTTGCCTCAGCACATTCTCCTCCGATTCGACCGCGCCGGATCGCGCAGGCTCGCTGCGATTAGCCGCAACGGCTTTGACGGCGGCAGAAAGCAAGTCGAGCGCGCGCCCCTCCTGATCCGACGAATCGTAGTGGAAATCATGCAAAAACGGAAGATTCATGCTGCCGATAAAGGAAACGAGCAGATCGCTGCAACGATCCAAATTGATGACAGCTTCCGTTTCATCAAGAAACAGCTCGCTCCAGCCATAACCGCAATCGGTAGTTAATCGTAGGCAAACGCGGTGTCCGGCAGAGTCGACAGCAATAGCGGGAATAACAAACATTTCGATGCGAGAGACAAAAATCGAGGAGGTTTCGCCAGGGCGAGATTCGTGAAGCTGGGAAAAAAAGCTTGAAGAAGGACATAACATAAAAAAACCTCTCCTTTGGTCGCTTACGAGGTTAGCTGTCGGATTCGGGCTAGAGAGAAAGCCCTACCGGGGGTACAACTCCCCGGATTCACCCCTGGTGCGCGACATCGTCGCGAACGCGTTGGTTCCCCCGCTTTTTCTTGCGAAAAATTAAGCGTTAATTTGGTTTATTCTAAATTTTATACCCTTTTGCGCTTGATGTAAACCGCTTGAGGCGAATTTGTACATGGTTCAGGTGCGTAAATTGGCGATTAACGGAAGAAAGCTCTGTATTCGGACCGTCGGGGGCCGAAGCAGAGCTTCCTTTCGTTGCCTGAGCAAATTATTGTGCAGGCTCTATCCAGTTTTGCGACCAAATCTGAATTTCTCTAATGATCGGCTCCAGCGCGCGTCCCTTTTCGGTTAACGAATATTCGATTCTTACCGGAATCTCGGGGTAGACATGTCTTGCGACAATTCCCTCCAGCTCCAGCTCCTTAAACCGCTCCGAGAGCAATCTGCCGCTGATCGGCAGGGCGGACTGAACGGCGCAAAAGCGCTGGGGTCCGGTAAGCAGTTGATAGATAATAAGGCCGGTCCAACGTTTGCTGATCAGGTCCATCCCATTTAGGAAACGCGGACAGAGATTTGACTGATCCATACGTATCACCTCTTTATTGAGTCAACTAAGTATAACCTTAATAATCTATTAATACAAGCATACTTGGATAATGTTAATAACTTGACTTAAATAACTTATCAAATTATAATTAGTTACAAATAGTAACTGAAATGTACAGGAGGACTGAAATAATGAACCCTCTGTTTCTTGCTCATGGTTCGCCTATGCTGGCCGTACAGGATTCTGAATATAGCCGATTTTTGCACAAGCTTGGCACGGAGCTAAAGCCGGACGCCATCGTTATTTTTACAGCCCATTGGGAAGAAGAAGCCGTCACCATTTCAAATAGAAACGATGAATACGAAACGATTTACGATTTTTACGGATTTCCTGATGAGCTGTATCAGGTTAAATATCCGGCTAAGGGCTCGACGGAGATTGCAGGCCTAGTCGGACAGCTGCTGAGCGACAGCGGCATAGAAATAGCGTATGATACGAAACGTGGTCTCGATCATGGCTCGTGGACCATGTTAAGGCATCTATTTCCGAAGGCGGATGTGCCTGTCGTGCAGGTATCCGTCCATCCCTTTAAGCCCATGCAGGAGCAATACCGAATCGGCGAGGCGCTTCGCAGCCTTGGCTCGCGCAACATTCTGCTGATCGGCAGCGGGGTGACCGTTCACAACCTTCGCGCTGTGAAATGGGGCCAGCAGGAGCCGGAGCCTTGGGCGGTAGCATTTGACGATTGGCTGCTTGAGCGGCTCCATGCCGGCGATACCGAGGCTTTATTCCGTTATGGGGAGCTTGCGCCAAATGCACAAATGGCAGTCCCGCGGCCCGAGCATTTTGTACCGTTATATATCGCGCTGGGAAGCGCAGCCGAAACGGCTGCTCCAAAGGCGATATATCGGGGATACGAGCTTGGAACGCTTAGCTACTTATCCCTACAATTCTAACAAAAAAACGTAAGACCCAATATAAAGAAAAAGGTGATACAGCATGATTAAGCCGAATATTGCAGCCATTATTAAGGATAAACTAAAACGTACGCAAAACGGCAACGACGATATCTATGTAATCGGACCGGTCAAGCTCCCGGTGGAGCTGGACGGGGAAACGAAGGTGTTTCATTGGTATAGCTGGCTCCGCAAGGAAGCGGGTAAGGAGCTGTCCGCAGACGAGCTGGTCGAGGATCTGAATCGGATTTCCTATGCGGATATGCAGCAATCGAGCGTTCTCGTATACGGAGATTTTGAAAGCAATCCCGATGCACTGATCCGGATGCACAGCATTTGCCATACCGGCGATATTTTTGGCAGCGCGCGCTGCGACTGCGGCTTCCAGCTGAAGCAGTCCATGCGCATTATTACCGAGCACGGGGTAGGGGCTTTGTTCTATCTGGCAAACCATGAGGGACGCGGTATCGGCTTGTTCAGCAAAGCGATGGCTTACTTGCTTCAAGAGGAAGGGCTGGATACGGTTGACGCCAATCTTGAGCTTGGCTTTGTGGACGATGCGCGCGACTACAGCGAAGCGATCGCCGTGCTGGGACTGCTTCGGCACAAGCCGGTGTCGATTATTACGAATAACCCGCGCAAGGTGGAAGCGCTGCGCGCCTCGGGCTTGAATGTTGCGGGCAGAGTGCCGTTATGGGGCAATACGTCCGTCTACAACGAAAAGTATATTCAGACGAAGCGGCAGCGGTCGGGCCATTTCGGCCTGGAGCAGCAATCGATGGTATAACGTCGCGAATCGTTGGCGTATGCCGCCAGCATGCAGGCAAATGCCGCTTTCGGCTAGCAAAAACATTTTGCGTTCCTCCTTCATTTCAAGTAAAATGAGAAAAACTGAACTCATGTTCACATTAAAGGAGTACAACGCATGCAATCAAAAACGAGTCATTGCAAAATTGTTGACTGCACGATCCGCGACGGCGGACTCGTCAATAACTGGGATTTTAGCGTGGAGTTCGTTCAATATCTGTATCAAAGCTTGAACGAAGCCGGCGTCGACTATATGGAAATCGGTTATAAAAATTCGCCTAAGCTTCTGAAGGGCGCGGAAAGCGCGGGTCCTTGGCGCTTCCTTAATGATGATTTTCTGAGATCGGTTATTCCGAACAAAGGCAATACGAAGCTCTCGGCGCTGGTGGATGTAGGCCGTGTTGACGAGAACGATATTTTGCCGCGCAGCGAAAGCTTGCTGGATCTGATTCGTGTAGCTTGCTATGTACAGGATGTGGACAAGGCGCTTGAGCTTGTGAAGGTGTTCCACGATCGCGGTTACGAAACAACGTTGAACATTATGGCGCTTTCGAATGTCATGGAGAATCAACTGATTGAAGCTTTCGAGCAAATTAAGGAAAGCGTAGTGGACGTTGTCTACATTGTGGATTCCTACGGCAGCCTTAAGCCTAACGATATGAGCTACCTGGTGGAGAAATTCAAGCAGCACCTGCCGAATAAGCGCCTTGGGGTGCATGCTCACAATAACTTGCAGCTTGCTTTTGCCAACACTTTGCTTGCGGCTGAGACTGGCGTGGAGCTGCTGGACGCATCCGTATTCGGCATGGGACGCGCCGCAGGAAACTGCAATACGGAGCTGCTTGTTGCACAGCTTCAGAATACGAAGTACAACCTTCGTCCGGTGCTGAGCATGATCGAGAAGTACATGATTCCGCTCAGGGAGAAGGAAGAGTGGGGCTACATTATTCCGTATATGATTACGGGTATTCTCGACGAGCATCCGCGTTCCGCAATGGCGCTTCGCGATTCCGCCGATAAGGACAAAGCCGTTGATTTCTACGATCGTTTGACGACGCCGGAAATTGCGCATAGCAAGTAGAACCAAACGGCTGTTGCCGCTTCATAGCGGCGACAGCCGTTTTAATTTTTTTCGTGGGCAGGCATGCGAGAATGCCTGTTCATCGTCTTTATGGGGTAAACTACGCTTCTTCATGGAGCACTCCGTCGCCGCGAATGGCCGCAGCGAGATGCTCGACATTTGGGTGCAAGTACCCTTTGCCCCTAAAAATCAGCCCGTTCTTGGCGAATGCCGTAAGCTGAACGGCGATATCCTCGCTGGTGGCGAACCACGAAAGCAGCTCCCTGTCCTCCAATCCGTTCACATCGATATACCATAGCCGATCCCCGTACTCCGTAACGCGCATAAGCCCTGCCGATGCAAACGTAAGACTGCGCGTTTGCTGCTGATAGGCAATTTCAATTGCGATAAGCTCAAAAGCCTCCATGACTGACCCTCCTGCATCCTTCTGTATAAGTTAAACCATCAATAATCCGTAGGTCCGAGACTACGGTTGAACTTAAATTGTAAGGTTTGCCTTGCAAATATGCAACAATCGGGCTATCTCCCTCGTCAAGGAAGAAAATACAAAAAAGGGGCTGAAGATATGAAGGCGGGTCAATCTTTAGGCTTAAAAGTCAAAGCGGTCAATCGGTTGTTCAAGGGAGGAGCCGTGCTGCTGCTGTCCATCTGGCTAGCGGCTTGCTCGGCTGCTATGGATAACAGCAATTCGGGCGCAGATGCGCCAAGGAGCGGAAATAATGCGGCAAGCGAAAGTATTCCCCAGAAGGGGGAGATAAGCAAAACCGGGAGCGATGCTGCTGAAAACAAGGCAATTGAGCCGGCGCCGCCAAAAGAGAGAGAAAACAGGCCAACCTATACAAACCCGAACCAGGAACAGCAGGCTGGACAGTTGACAGCCGGAGAATGGGACGATCTGTCCGCATGGGAGCGCTTCGGAAATTTGCTGAACACCGCAGAGGGTGACGGCAGCAAGCGCGTGTGGCGGTTTGAGCGGTTTGACAGATTGGAGGTTGTCGTGACGGCAGGCGGCAAGCCGGTAACGGACGCCGAGGTTACGCTTTATTCCGGTCGGGATTCGGCATGGGCGGCGCGTACGAACCGGGAAGGCAAGGCCTATGTGTTCACTGGCATGTTTGCGGGGCGTGCCGCGCAAGGCGATTATACGGTAGAGGTGCGTTCGGGCCCGTACAGCAAGACGACAAATCCGCTGCAAATCCCTCAGCAGGGCTCGGTAAAGGTTGACCTTGGCCAAAGCGAGGCGACTCCGGATCAGGCGGATATTATGTTCCTTGTCGATACGACCGGCTCGATGGAGGATGAGCTCAATTACCTGGAAGCCGAGTTGAAGGATGTTGTAAAAAGAGTCGTTGACGGTTCGGAAGGTCAAGTTCCGTTGCGATTGAGCGCCAATTTTTACAGAGATGTCCACGACGATTATGTGGTTCGTTCCTTCCCGTTTACAACGAATGTAAATGAAGTCATTTCACAATTCAGCAAGCAGTCCGCGCAAGGAGGCGGAGATTACCCGGAGGCGGTAGAGGAAGGACTTCGCGAAGCGATCCGGGAGCATGACTGGTCAGAGAATGCGCGGGCGAGACTGCTGTTCCTCGTGTTGGATGCGCCGCCGCATGCCGAGCCGCAGGTCATTGACGAATTGCACAAGCTGATCGAGGAGGCGGCACGGCAGGGCATTCGGATTATTCCGGTCGCCGCCAGCGGGACCAATGTGGATACGGAATATTTGCTCCGGTTTATGGCGGCTGCGACTGGCGGAACCTACTTATTTCTAACCGACGACAGCGGCATCGGCGGCGATCACCTGGAGCCTGCGGTTGGCGAATACGAGGTGAAGAAGCTGAACGACCAGCTAGTCGAGGTCATAAACCGGTATGTACAGTAAGTTTGCTTGAGCGATAGAGCGCGAATATAGACGGTGAAAGGAGAAGAGAGCCTCAGGGATATTCCCATGAGGCTCTCTTTAACGCGGTTAATACAGCTTTCCTTGCTTGTACAGCACCGTTGACAGCTTCATCACCGCATGATTATAGCAGTTTTCGCGAAGCGAGTAGGAGTCTCCGAAGTAGGCGGGCAAAATGCTGTTAAGCGTTTTTTGCATTTTTTCAAACAACATCGTGTATACATGCTCTTCCGTGAAAAACTGCGTTTCCCGCCCTTGAAGCCACTCGAAGTAGGAGACGATGACACCGCCGGCATTGGCCAGAATATCGGGAATAATGATTGTTCCCCGTTTCGTCAGGACTTCGTCCGCTTCACCGGTAATCGGAGCGTTGGCGCCTTCGACAAGGATGCGAGCCTTAACCCGTTCGACGTTGTCCCCGCGGATTTGCTCTTCGAGCGCAGCGAGAATGAGCACGTCAGCATTCAGGTAGAGCACCTCTTCGCGGCCGAGTATTTCCGCTTTGATGTCGAGCTCGGCAAGCGCCTCCTCCGTACCCGGCAAATCTCCGCGATTGCGCGCGGTGTATTCGATCAGTGTCGGAATCGATAAGCCGTCAGGGTTGTATAGCGTTACGTTGCGGTCGCTGACCGCGACGACTTTATTGTGCAAATAGCTGCATTTGTACGCTTCAAGCGAGGCGACCGAGCCGACGTTGCCAAAGCCTTGAACCGCGATGGAAAGCTGTCGGTCCGCATGTCCGAGGGCAGTTTGGACGTACGGATTCGAGCTCCCGGCCAGCCAGCCGCTTTGCGATTTTAGAAAATCATGCAGCATGTAGCGGAAGGTGTAGTAGACCCCTTTGCCCGTCGCCTCGCGGCGGCCGAGCGAGCCGCCGTTAATGACGCTTTTGCCCGTGAAGCTTCCGAGATACGGGAAGCCGGGAGTAATGCTTTTATATTCGGACATCATCCAGTCCATTTCACGTTCGCCCGTGCCCATATCGGGAGCAGGAATGTCCTTGTCCGGACCGATAACGTCGCTGAAATACTGTACGTATTTTTTGCAAATCGTGTATAGCTCCTTGGAGGAGTAGTTGCGCGGAGAAATAACGACCCCGCCCTTGCCCCCGCCGAACGGCACTTCGTGCAGCGCATTTTTTAGCGTCATCAGCGCGGCGAGATTGGTAACCTCCTCCTCGTTGACGGACTCGTGAAACCGAATGCCGCCTTTGTAAGGGCCAAGCGTATCGTTATGCTGAATCCGGTAAGCGGGAATGCGGACGACGCTGCCATTGTCCAGCGTAATGCGCAAAAATGCTTTATGTACTTTATTCGGCGTAGAGAGGATGGAACCGAGCGATTTGAACGCTTGCTCGCGTGCCTGGTCCTGCAAATTCGGAAGAAAAGATGAGTCCCCCATTAATGCGTTCAGTGATTGCTGTACGATAGCTCCTGTTTGACTAGCCATAACGTAAAGACCTCCTCTGTCAAAATCGTTTTCAGTTCTGACCCTACTGTAACATATTACCGCGAGTTAGCCAAAAAACGACAAAACCATCGGACTGCCGCGAAGGGCGGAGCCGATGGTTATTGTCATAAACATGCGGCTATTGCCGCATTGCCATTACGTTAATTTCAAGAGCAAGGAGCTGTGCGGAGCAAGCGTAAAGGAGAGTTCCCGCTGCTCGCCCAAATCGGTTTTGCCCCATACATCGCGGGCCTGCACCGAGCTTTGAGCGAGTCCAAGCTGCTCGAGCGTTACGGATACGGTATTCTCCGAATCTCCGGCGTTGAACAATGCGGCGTAGGTTACTCCCTCGCCGCCGCCTGCCGCCCAGACAATCCGGTCCTCCGCATCGCGGAACAATTGGCGGGCATCGCGGCTGTTGCGATGCACTTCAAGCGCTTCCTCGTTCGTAAGCAGCGACAGCGTCCATTCGTCATTATCGCGCAGCTCGCCGCCGAACATGAGCGGGGAACGGAAGATGCTCCACAGCGACATCATGGTCACTTGCTCATCGCGGGTAAACCGGGTCATGCGGTCGCTGCCGCCGCCGTCAACCGAACGGATTCCGAGATGGCCAAGCGGCAGCATGTCGCAATCCGGCCAGGCGCCTTGCTTCACATGAGGCGCCCATTTCTCGCAGCGCTCGAACATTTCGTAGAGCAGGCGCCAAATATCCCAGTAGTCGTCCGTCATTCGCCACATATTCGCGAACTCCTGCAGCTCGGAGGCGTGCTCTACCGGCGCCGGGCCAGGGGACAGGCTGAGCGTCATCGGTCTTCCGGTGCGGTCGATCGCCTTGCGAATCAGCTCAATTTCAGGCAGATGAATGCCGTACAAGCGCGACGCGGCAATGTCGTCTACCTTGACGAAATCTACTCCCCATGAGGCGTACAGCTCGAACAGGGAATTGTAATACTGCTGAGCGCCCTCCTTGGAAGCGTCAACGCCGTACATATCCGTATTCCACGGGCAAATCGAATTGGTATGCGCGATGGAGCGGGCCGTTGCGGTTGTGCCGAGGATCGGCGTGTCCGCGTGTACGGCCTGGCGCGGGATGCCGCGCATGATATGAATGCCGAATTTCAAGCCCAGACTGTGTACATAATCGGCCAACGGCTTGAAGCCTTGACCGCCCGCTGCCGAAGGGAACCGGCCTTCATCGGGAACAAGTCGCGAATACTCGTCCATGACGAGCGGAACGAAAGGGCGATAGTGGGAAGAATTTGCCCCCGGCTCATACCACTGAATGTCGACGACGACATGATCCCATCCGAAGCGTTTCAAATGCTCGGCCATATATTCGGCATTGCCTCGCACCTCGTCTTCCCTTACGCTTGCGCCATAGCAGTCCCAGCTATTCCAGCCCATCGGAGGAGTAGGCGCGAATTGCAAATGCTTGAGTGTTGCTGTCATTGATGATCTTCCTCTCTTATCGTAATCTTGCTCTATACGTAATATCCTAAAACGAAAGAGAGGTTGAAAGCCACCACAATATATTGCGAACATGTGTAAAATATTGCTCTTTTGAAAGCGTTAATCAAAATGCAGGCGATCGATCGAAGGCAGTCCTTTGGCAAGCCGGAATTCGCCCGGGGTAAAGCCCACCCGGCTGCGAAACACTTTGCTGAAATAGCTGCCGCTGGAATAGCCGATTTGGGCGGCGATTTCATGTACCGGCAACGCCGTATAACGCAGCAGCTCCACCGCTTTTTCGACGCGCAGCTTGGTGACGTAATCCATTGGCGAAATACCTGTCGCAAGTGTAAACATTCGGGTAAAATGGAATTTGGACAACGATACCTCGGCTGCAATTTCATCGAGGCTCTCCAGCTGCGAATAGGCCGATTTCATGTAGGCGGCGGCTTGCTTGACCGGGAGCGGCCAATTATCCTTTTCCTGACGCTGGGCGGTCGCGGCTTGCAGCAGTTCCATCATGAGCTGATACACAAGCGAAGAGGCCTGATAGGCTGATTGAATTCGGTTAGCCTTCGCTTCCACATACAGTCTTTGCAGAGACAGCGCGACCGGACTGCTGGCATCAAATGATGGCGCTTTGCCAAGCAAGCCGGTAACCTCGCGCCATAGATACTCCAGGTGGCGCTGGCGGAACAAAATGAAATAAAAGGTCCAATGCTCGCTGCCCGGAGGCAGACGATAGCGGTGATCGCCGGGGATTTCCGCAAGGAACGCGGTTCCAGGGGGAATGTCGCATTCGGTATCGCCATCCCTGAAGCGGCCGCAGCCGGACGTCGTATACTGCAGCAAATAGAGTGGACCGTCGATTCGCTTCATGCCGTCCCAGTCATATTCCGTATTCTCGATTCGCTGATAGCCGGTTGCGAACAGCTGGAAAAGGGGCTGATGCCCCGTTTCTTGAAAGCGGTAGCCGTAGACGCCGTATGGCTGCTGGCTTGACATGGTTCAATCAGCACCTTTCTATTGTCCAATTGTTATAATAAGGGGAAGTTCGATGACGATAAACGTTTTTATATATGGAACGCTCCTGCCTGGCGAATGCAACGCCCATGCGGCGGCGGCCTATACGTATGCCGCGGTCGAGGGCAGCATTGCCGGGTGGATGGTCGATTGCGGTTTATATCCCGCAGCTATTCCTGCCGCTTACGCTGCTCCTGAATGCAAAAAGTCCGAGGAAGCATTGCGAACAGATTGTACCATACGCGGCTTGTGGATTACAGTCGATAGAGCGGGGCTTGCCGCGCTCGATGAACTGGAGGAGTTCTACGGCGTGGAGGAGCGCAACGATTACGAGAGGGTAGTGGTGAGCGACAAGCAGCGGAGGGAGCATGTCGGCTGGGCTTATGTGTGGACGTCCGCGCGAGGTTGCCCCGCCATAGATGGCGAGTTCTGGCCTGATTACCGGATGAGCCGCGACAGGAGAAATCCGGAAAACAGTCGTCATTGATGCCTGCAAACCGCTATAGCATGCTCGGCCTCTTACCCTTACGCTCGATTATGCATGAGATTGACTGTCAGCTTCATTGTTCTTTTTCCATCCTTTTAGTAAACTGAAGCTTGAACTTGATAAAGGACGTGACAATATGTTTGCAAGGCAACAAAAGGCTCGGCTATCCCGCTTCCTCGGAGCGAAAGGAGCGCCGCGCATCGCCTATCTTTTGCTGGCGCTTTTGCTGGTTGCCGTCGCGGGCTTGCTCGCGGTGCCGGCTGCGGAGGCATCGGCGCCATTTGCGGCGACCAGCTTTAATCCCCATGAGCAGGTGGGCCATCACGGCGCAGCCGATCATCATGCGGCTACCGGATTGACCGTGAAGCAAGCCGGGCTTTATGTGCTGAGAGCTTTATATTACGCTGTTCTGCTCGCCGCCTCGGGCATGATGCTCTGGGTGAGCCTGCTGCCCCAAGCGGGAAAAGAACAGCATTTGCGCGGAATGGCGAGGTCGTGGTCCTTGCCCGCGCTGCGGGCGCTGCTGCTCGTCTCCATGCTGTATGTATTCGTCAACGTAAACGATTTGCTGCAGGGCTACTCCGGAACGGACAGCTCCGAATGGCTGCGCATGCTTACGGAGACGACGACAGGCCGTTCCTGGCTTGGCGTCCTGCTGCTGGCTCTGCTCGGGTTCATCGCACTGCGACTGCCCGATCCGCTCAAGGCTTCATGGTCGCTGCTGCTGCTGGCGGCAGAGGCGTTCAACGGGCATGTCATGGCGCTTTCTTCCACTACGACAGCGATTTTATTCGATTTTATCCATTTGGTCTGCGGCGCAATCTGGGCTTCCGGCGTCGTTTTGCTGCTCCTGTACTGGAGGACGGATCGAAAGGAAGCGGGGCGCTTCGCAGAACGCTTTGCCAAGGCGGCATGGATTAGCATTCTGGCGCTGCTGTTAAGCGGTATCGGCATGACCTGGCAGCTGCTGCCGTCCTGGCTGTATTTGATCTATACGAAGTGGGGCATCCTCTTGCTGGTCAAAACGGCCGTGGTTCTGTTGATTGGCGCTACCGGCTTCATGCTCCGCAGAAGGGCGAAGCAAGGCAAGCTTCCAACGGGAGCGCTGCTTAGGTTGGATGGCATCCTGCTGGGCGCGGTTCTGGTTCTGGCCGGAGCGCTGACCTACATAAGTCCAAGCCCGACTACAGAGCCGTTATCCTATCACAGGATGGGGGATCGTCTTCATTATACACTGATCATTCATCCGAACGGACCGGGACCAAACGAAGTCAAGCTGAAGGTGTGGCTGCCCGAGCAATTGGGAGAGCCGAGCGATATTCAGCTGCTGCTCCTTCCTGAGGGCGGGAACCGGGAGAACGGGGTTTCCGTAGCGCTGCGCGGCGATTATGCGGATGATACGCTCGCGTTTCCCGGCTTTAAGGAAACGGATTTTGTCGCAAAAGACGTTGTATTGCGCAAGCGGGGCGCATGGACGGCTGAGCTGGTAATTGTGGATAAGGCCGGTGAAAGCTACAAACAGACGATTCCGTTCCGCAATGACTAGCTTTTGGGAGAGGATGAGCGAGCTTGTCTTACAAATGGCTGAAATGGCTGATTCTATGGATACCGACCATCACAATCGGATTATGGGAGTATATACGGCATGCGCTGCTGCTCCCGTATATCTCTATGGATCTGGGCAACGTGCTTGCTCCCGTGTTCGTGTTTGCCATTACGTTTACGCTGCTGCGGGCGCTGTTTGCCCGGCTTGAGCAGCTTCAGGAGTCATTGCAAAGCGAGCGGGTGGCCAAAGCGGCCTTTGAAGAGCGGGCGCAGCTGGCACGAGAATTGCACGACGGCATTTCGCAATCGTTGTTTATGCTCTCGGTCAAGCTGGACAAGCTGGAGCGCTCGCGGACGGATGAGGATTTCGGGCGCGTGACGGAACAGATCAGGCAGACGGTGCGCCATGTCTATGAGGATGTCCGTCAGTCCATTGCCGGTCTTCATACGGCGGAGCCTCGGGTAGACGCGTCGTGGATGCAGAGCTTGCTTAGTTTGTGCGAGGAGGCGGAACGCTCCTGCGGCGTCCGTGCCGCCGTGGAATGGCAGGTGCCGGAAACTCTGCTCTCGCCACGGCAGAAAATCGAGCTTTTGGCCATATTGCGGGAAGCGCTGATGAACGTGCAGAAGCATGCGAATGCGGCCAACGTCATCATCAAAGGACACTATGCGTCTGCCGATTCGCCCGATGACAGGCTGTTTCGCTGCGCAATCGCCGACGACGGGGTCGGCCTGGACAAAACGCAGCTGGAGGAGAAGGGAAAATACGGCGTGAAAATGATGGTGGATCGGGCCGGGGCGATGGGCTGGTCGCTGGAAGTCGGTGCAAATCGCCCGAAGGGGACGAAGGTCGAAATAACGGGAAGGCGGCTGGGCAGATGAAGGAAAACGTAAAAGCGGTGCGAGTGTTTCTCGTCGACGATCACCCTCACGGCCGCGAGGGCATGAGGGATATTGTAACGGCCGATCAGGCGTTTACGGTCGTAGGCGAGGCGACGAGCGGCGAGGAGGCGATTGCGCTCATCCCCGCTGCCGATCCCGACCTGGTTCTCATGGATATCAATATGCCAGGAATGGGCGGACTCGAGGCGACCCAGCGGATCAAGCTGCTGCTGCCGGGAATCAGAATCGTCATGGTCACCGTATCGGATGATATTACGCATCTGTTCGAGGCGATTAAACGCGGCGCACAGGGCTATTTGCTCAAAAACCTTGATCCGTCCGCATGGCTTGAATATTTGCGCGCCGTCTCGCATGACGAAGCTCCGATGACGAAGGAGCTTGCTTTTCGATTGCTGCAGGAGTTCTCTGCGGGCCGCCAAGTCCCGGAGCGAAGAGGCTTTGTTCAGGGGAGCGCTTCGGCGGGCTCCGCAATGGGAGTGACGACGCCGCTGACGGAGCGCGAGCACGAGGTGCTGGAGCGGGTTGCTACCGGAGCTTCCAACCGGGAAATTGCGGTATCGCTCCATTTGTCCGAGCACACGGTCAAAAATCATCTCAAAAATATTTTGCAGAAGCTCCATTTGGATAATCGGGTTCAACTGACGCGTTATGCGCTTGAGCGGGGGCTGGTCGATCGTCAGTAAAAAAACCTGCGCCATATATCGACACCATCTTGCAGGAATCGGGCCGATTGCGTAGAACTTACCTTTATGGATGAACTAGTCAAGTAGCGTGCGGACGGCAAGATCAGAATAGCTGATGTGGGGGGTAGGGGATGTCAAAGGAGTGGCAGGTTCCCATAGATCGTGAAATCAAGATTTACAATCGATTGGATGAGCTTCAGCGTCTTAATGAGGGACTGGAGCAAATTGGAGCCGAGGTAGGCTGGCCCGAGCGTGCCGTTCTTGATCTGTCGCTCGCTTGCGAGGAGCTCGTGGTTAATATTGTGAACTATGGTTTTCCTGCGGGGGGCGAGCATCTTATCGACGTGAGCATTCAAGCGTCAAGAAGCAGCGTCGAGGTGAAAATCGTGGACGGCGGCATTCCGTTCAATCCGTTGGAAGAAACAGATCCGTTTGATTTGCTGGAGCTTGACATTGAGGACAGGCCGATTGGCGGCCTGGGCATTTTTTTCGTCAAACGATTGATGGATGACATTCATTACGAATATGCGGAAGGATTGAACCGCTTTTGCATGCGCAAGCAGTTTCAGTCCAATAAGTAACTTTTTATTAAAAAAGCAAGCAGGAGGCAGGATAGAATGAATATTGAAGCAGCGGAGCTTAACGGCATTACGATTATTCCGCTTGAGGGCAGACTTGACGGCAATAATGCGGCAGTGGCCGAGCAGGCCTTTCTAAAGCTGCTTAACGAGGGCAAGCAGCAATTTATTTTTGATTTCAGCGGGCTTCAGTACATAAGCAGCGCAGGCTTGAGAGTAATTCTTGTTGCCGCTAAAAAGCTGAGAGCGTCGAAGGGGCGCATGATCTGCGCAGCGTTGGGCGAGCAGGTATACGATGTGTTCGAAATGTCAGGCTTTACGACGATTCTGGAAATGGCGGCTAGCAAGGAAGAGGCGCTGGACAAATTAGGAGCGGGCGCGTGAGCATAAGCTTGCCGACAAAAGAAGGGCGGTACCGCATTTGTCTGCTATTTATTTAGTAATCGGCGCAGCGGGGCTCGGAGCTGCCGCCTATATGTACGTCCGCAGCCGCCGCCTTGCGGCGAAGCTGAAGCAGGCTGAAATGCTATTCGAGCTCAGCACCGAGGTTCATGCCCAGCTTCATCGGCCGGAGCTTCTCAGCTCGGTTAACGCGGCTGCGCTCAAGCTGATTGCGGCGGGAGAGACGGCCGTCGGGCTTGCCGATGCCGAGCAGACGGGGGGAGTCCCGCAGCTGGAAGCGTCATCGGACAACAGCGTCGTAACCGTCCCGATGGCTGCGCGGGGCCGCACGCTTGGCGTGCTGCAAGCGGGGCGCAAGCAAGGCGGCGCGCCGTTCAGCGCAGCGGACCGCGAGCTGCTGACGCGTTTTGCCGGCCCGCTGGCGCTGGCGCTCGACAATGCGCGGCTGTACGAGGAGCTCAAGCACTCGGCGCAAGAATTGCAGATTGCTACAGCGCTCAAGGACAGGCTGGAGAATGAGCTGCAAATTGCCGGCAGCATTCAGCTCAGCTTTTTGCCCAAAACGATGCCTTCCGCCAATGAGCCTTTCGATATATGCGCATTGCTTAAATCGGCGAAGGAAGTCGGCGGCGATTTTTATAATTTTTTCAAGCTGGATGACGATCATCTGTTTTTTACGCTTGGAGACGTGTCGGACAAAGGCATACCGGCGGCGTTGTTCATGGCGATGACGCTTTCGCTGCTGAAGGGGAATATGGATTCCGGGCTGACGCCGGGCGAACTGTTGAAGAAGGTGAACGACGAGCTCTGCGACGATAACGCGCAGCTGTTCGCGACCATTATTTGCGGCGTGCTGCGGATTTCCACCGGCGAGGTGGTGCTTAGCGACGGGGGGCATTGCACTCCGTACATCGTCAAGGCGGACGGCTCGGTTATTCCGGTCAAGCTGCCCAAAGGCATTCCGCTTGCTTCATTCCCTGAATTTACATATCGCAACCAGACGATTGTGCTGGAGCGCGGCGACCGTTTTTTTGTGTATACAGACGGCATCACCGAGGCGGAAAACGCTCTGCAGGAGCAGTACTCCGCCAGCCGCCTGCAGCAGTTTTTGTCTCAGACGTCCGGATATTCCAGCGCCGAAATCATCGATGCGCTGCTTATGGACGTGTTTATGTTCGCCGACGGCGCGCCGCAATCGGACGATATCGCAGTGCTGTGCCTCATGCGCCGATAACTGCGGTCATAAATGTTTTCCATTTCATTCTTATAGGTAAAGGTGGACCATCATGGCAATCTATTCATCCGGCTATCACTATTTGCGAGACGAACTGGATATGCTGGAGCGGGGCATCCGGCTGATGCTGGAGGAGTATGAAAGCCGGGAGCTGGAGGGCCAGACGCCCGCTTCGATGCGAGGGCTTGTTGTCACGGTCGCCGATATCGGCCGTTCGCTGCAAGAGTCGGAGCACCCGGACGCCTGGGATGCGTTGTCTGCATACCACACGATTCGGGACGCCTGGGAAGCGGCTGCGGCTGGTGCCATAGAAGAAGCGTCAAGCGAAGGGATCAGTCTTCCCTTCGCTTCTTTGCGTGAGCGATTGGGGCTCTCGCCATGGGAGCGGCGCTGTGTGGCGCTATGTCTGGCTTCCGAGCTGGACAGCCGCTTTGAGGGCTGGTTCGGGTATTTAAACGATGATGTGACGCTGCGCGCGCCCACGGCGGAGCTGGCGCTGCGCCTGCTCGGGGGAGCGGGCGAGGAATGGCATACGGCCCGGAAGTGGCTTTCCGGCCAGACGCCGCTTGCAAGATTTTTATTGCAGCCGGACAAGGCCGGCACCGCTGCTGAACGAAGCTCGCTCAAGCGGCCGCTGCGGCTCGATCCGCGCGTGGTCAGTTTTGTGCTGGAAAACGAGGAGCTGGATTCGCGGCTCGCGAACTTCTGCCGTATCTATTCACCGACTGAGGAAACGGTGCCGCTTTTTTATGACGAGGAAGGGCAGCAAAAGCTCTGTCAATCCGTCCTGCTGGAGCGCGAAAAAAACGGTCTCCCGTTCGTGCTGCTGAGCGGGCCGTCAGGAGCGGGCAAAAAGCTGCATGCGAGGCATCTGGCACGCCGTCTTGAAATGCCGCTGCTGCTCGTCGAGCTGAGCAAGCTTTCGAGCGATGGGGACAAGCAAGCGGAGCAGCTTGCCCACGTGGTCCGCGAAGCGCTGCTGCAAGGCGCTGCGCTCGCTCTGGAGGAAGGCCAGCAGGATTTGGCCGCCTTGGAAAGCTGGCCGCAGCAGCAGGAGCGCTTGCGGGCGGCGGCGGCCAGCTATGCGGACACCGCGCGTCTGCCGCTGGTGCTGTGGCTGACGCGCCAGGAGCGGCGGCAGACGCAGCTTCCGCTGCCGTCCCATGCGGCGGTTGTTCCCATCGCGCTTGGCATTCCCTCCGCCGACATTAGGTTCAAAATGTGGCAGCGCTCCGGGTCCGCCCCGTCTGAGCTGCTGCGGCATATAGCGGACAAATACGCTTTTACGGCCGGTCAAATGGAGGGCATGGGACGTCAGGCCCAGCGGCTGGCTGAGCGCGAGGGAAGGGACGCGCCTGCGCTTGAAGACTATGCGGCGGCTTCCCGTACGCAGGTACAGCACAGGCTGTCGGAGCTTGCCGAGAATCGCAGGCTGGTACGGGGCTGGGACGATCTTGTGCTCCCCGAGGAGCCGCTGGAGCTGCTCCGCGACGCCTGCAACCGCTACAAATATAACGAGACGGTGTTGAACCGCTGGGGCTTTGGCCGCAAGCTGCCTTACGGGAGAGGGATCAGCATGCTATTCGCGGGCCCGCCGGGAACCGGCAAGACGATGGCCGCCGAGGTGGCGGCGCGCGAGCTGGGCCTTGAGCTCTACCGCATCGATTTGTCCCGTGTCGTGAGCAAATATATCGGCGAGACGGAGAAAAATTTGCGCGAGCTGTTCGCGGAGGCGGAAAACAGCGGTTCGATCCTGTTTTTTGACGAAGGGGACTCCTTGTTCGGCAAGCGGACGGAAGTGAAGGATTCCAACGATCGATTTGCGAATATGGAGGCGGCTTATTTGCTGCAGCGGATTGAGAGCTTTGACGGAGTTTCTATCCTGGCGACCAATTTGCTGCAAAATATGGATGAGGCCTTTTTGCGGCGGATGCAGGTGATCGTCAAGTTTCCGTTTCCCGACGCGGCGCAGCGGGAGCAAATTTTCCGCTCCTTGCTGCCTCCGGATGCGCCATTGGACGACGATCTGGATTTGGCGTTTCTGGCGGCGCGAGTGGACGCGTCCGGCGGACATATTAAAAATATCGTATTGTCCGCCGCCTACATGGCGGCCGCCGAACAGGCTCCGATCGGCATGAGGCAGCTGATAAAGGCAACGCGGCAGGAGCTTCACAAAATGGGTAAAATTATTGTAAAGGAAGCGTTTGCCCCGTATGTGTAGCCTAAAGTCGAGGCGTATCGACAATATTGGCGAAAAGTACGATGGAAAGTTTGCATATAGGTGTTAATCTGACAAAAATTGAGTAAATTCTCGTAGTCAATCGGACATATAGAAGCTATAATAGAGAAGGTATGAATGCAAAGGAGGATGGGCTGATGGGAGGATATACGGTTATTGCGGATCTCGGCAGCAGCTTGCTGCGTCTGCTCCGCGAGCAGTTGACGCCGGACCCGGTGCCTCGTCCTGATCTTATAGGCATTGCATCGCCCAAGGAGGCTGGGGATTTAGCCCTATCTCTCTTTCTGTTTAACGTGAAAGAGAACGGGGAGGCCAGGAGAACCGGAATGGTAGACCGCGGAGGCGTCCTGCAATATCCGCCGCAGGCGCTGGACTTCTTTTTTCTGATGACCGCGCATTCCAATGCGGACCGGCTGACCCGCGCGCTCGATGAGCATCGCATTCTTGGGCGGGCCATGCAGACGCTTTACGACAATTCCGTGCTGCGCAGCCCCTATTTGGAGGGAACGCTTGCGGAAGGCGGCGATCCGGTGCGCATTTCGCTGGTGAGCCTCGAGGCCGAGGAGCTGCTCAAGCTGTGGCAATTCGGCGATTTGCCTTACAAGCTGTCCGTCGTGTACCGGATTGGACCGGTCATGCTGGATTCCAACCGCGTCAAGCCGGTGTCGCGCGTTATCGAGCGGCAAATTGTGCTTGAGGAAAAGGGCGGTGGCTGACGAAATGACGCCCATCCGTTCCATCCGCATGACCCGCTGCTCGCTGGTCGTGTCGCCCGTTGACATCTGGACGCGCCGAATGCCTGCGCCTGCCGCGCTTTCGGTCATGCTGGCGGGCATTCAGCGCAAGCCGGTCCGCAAGCCGGACGGCACGTATTTGTTTTTTGATTTGCCGGAAGGCAGCTATTTGCTAAATATTAATTCCCCATCCTTTATACCCGTCAGCGAGTGGGTTGAAACATCCCGTTTGAATCCGCTTCACCCGGTTGTTACCGTACCGCTCCTGCCGGGTCCCGGGTATATGTATCCGGCCGCCTCCACGGCCGTAAGGCTCAGGCTGGTCGGCACCTTCGGCGCTCCCAGAGCGGGTGTGGCCGTAGAGGCCTATGCTACAGGCGATGAAACGGCCAGGGGGAGAGTCTCTCAGGAGCAGCTCCCGGCGGGGGAGACGAGCATCCGGGTCAGCTTGCCGCAAGGACAAACGGTTGCCGGTGAAAGCCTGCTGCTGCGGGGCCAAGGCAAGCAGGAGCTCGTCCGCATTGCGGAGGTGCTGCCCGATGGCGTCTGGCGCTTGGAGCAGCCGATTGAGCACAGCTACAAACGCGGCGCGTCATTGCTTCCCGCAGTCCGGACATATAGCTCGGAGGGCGGAGTCGTTCTGCTTCCGTTTCGCGGCGTGCTGCCGCGGACGTTTGCGGCGACGCTGCAGGTCGGCTTGACGAAGCTGGAGCTGGAGCTGCGGTCGGGCGAGGTGCTGGAGGCTCCTCCGGTGCTGGTATAAGCATGCCGGCCATGCAAGACAGGCTAGTCGATCGACGGGCATAAGGCTCAAGCAGGCTGGCGCGGAGACATGAACGCATTTTGTACAACAGATTTGTTCATTTCCTTAAAGGGTGAAACGGGCAAATCTGTTGTACAAATTGCAAGCTATCATCATGGTCTGCCGCGAGTTTGGTCTTACGGTTGATGCAGGGGCTCACATTCCTGTTGTCGCCTAATACATAAATAGTTTCAGAGAGGAGATCACAAATGGCTGAGTATTTATCGCCAGGCGTCTATGTCGAGGAATTTGAAAGTGGCGCCAAACCGCTTGAAGGGGTCAGCACAAGTACAGCAGGCTTTATCGGTCTTGCTTCCCGTGGTCTTGTAGCGGGACTTCCGCAATTGATCACGAGCCCGGCTGATTTCAGCCGTGTCTTCGGTTCGTATCTGTCCGAGAACGCTTTTGGCACTTATCGTTATTTGGCTTATGCGGTTAACCAGTTTTTCACCAACGGGGGCTCCCGCTGCTATGTCATGCGGGTCGCGCCTGCCGATGCCGGAACTGCATCCAATGCGGATCAGAAATCGGCAACGCTTGTTATTGAAGCCAAGAACCCTGGCGCATGGGGCAACCAAATTCGTGTTGTTGCAGTACCTGCAAGCAAAGCCAAAACTCCTATTCTGGAAGCGGGAGCCGGCAATCGTTACCGCGTGAAAAACGCAGCAGGCTTCCATGCCGGCGACGTGGTGGTCTTTACGGATGGGGCGGACAAGCAATACAACCGCGTTGTTTCCGTTCATGACCAAGTGATCGAGCTGGCTGAAGAGCTGGCAGGCGAAGTGACTGACACGGCTCTTGTGCCTACAAAAGTGCTCAGCACTCTGGAATTTACGCTTCATGTTAGCTACGGCACAGAAGCCGAGACATACGAGAAAGCATCCCTAAACCCGGAAGCTCCGAACTATGTCGAGAAGGTTATCGGCCGCTCCAATCTGGTATCGGTACAGGTTGCAAAGCATTCCGATGCAGCCGTTGCTCCGCTTGAGCAAATCGCCGGCGAAGAAACGGACTCCGTAGAAATCCTGCTGTCCGGCGGAAGCGACGGTTCGGCAGCAAGCCTGTCGGCGGGAGACTTTATCGGCGAGGACTTTGGTCCTGGCAAGCGTACGGGCATTCAATCGTTTATCGATAACGACGTGGTCAGCATTATGGCGATTCCCGGCGTAACCGACCCGAACGTACAGTTGTCGCTTGTGGCGCACTGCGAGAACCTGGGCAGCCGCTTTGCGATTCTGGATCTGCCGCGCGAAGCGACAAAAGTTCAGGATGTACTTGCGCACCGCGATCTGTTCGATTCGAGCTACTGCGCTTTGTACAATCCGTGGCTGCAAGTGTTCGATCCGCTCGACAAGCGCAATATCTTTATTCCGCCATCCGGCACGATTGCCGGCGTGTACTCGCGTTCGGATACGACTCGCGGCGTACAGAAGGCTCCTGCCAACGAAACGCTGCGCGGCGTAGTAGGTCTTGACGTTCAGTACAACAATGGCGAGCAGGACATTTTGAATCCTGCAGGCGTTAACCTGATTCGCGCGTTTACCGGCCAAGGCATTCGCGTATGGGGCGCACGCACTTGCTCCTCCAACCCGCTATGGAAATACATCAACGTACGCCGTTTGTTTATTTTCCTGGAAAGCTCGATTCAGAACGGCTCCAACTGGGTGGTGTTCGAACCGAACACCGAGCAGCTGTGGGCTCGCGTTCAACGTACAATCGACGCCTTCCTGACGCGCGTATGGCGTGACGGCGCGTTCGCGGGCTCCAGCCCGGCGGAAGCCTTCTATATCAACATCGGACGCGAAACAATGACCCAGGATGACATCGACAACGGCAGACTGATCTGCGTTATCGGCGTGGCACCGGTTAAACCGGCCGAGTTCGTCGTGTTCCGCATTACGCAAAAAACAGGTTCCGAATAATAACTAGCTTCCACATCGAATAACGGAAGGGGATTCACATGCCAGGAGATCGTATTGATCCATACCGCAATTTTAGATATCGGGTAGAAGTAGAAGGTCTTGAGCAAGCGGGCTTCAGCGAGGTGTCGGGCTTTGAGGCGACGTTCGACGTGGTGGAATACCGCGAGGGCAATGAGGTTATTACACCGCGCAAGCTTCCGGGCTTGATCAAGTACGGCAACATTACGCTGAAGTGGGGCACAACGGATTCCATGGAGCTGTATGACTGGATTCAGGAATGCGCGGAAGGCACAGTTGAGCGTAAGACGATTACGATTATCGCTCTGGACGAGGAAGGCTCGGACGTTGCTACATGGCAGGTTATTGAAGCATGGCCTTGCAAATATACGGCGCCTAACTTTAACGGTACGGGCAACGAGGTTGCACTCGAGCTGCTTGAATTTGCGCATGAAGGCATGACGCGCACAGCTTAATAGCAGGCGCCCGAATTACAGGCATGACGGAGAAACAAGGGATGGCGGCGGACGGCTAATTAAGCCTCTGCTCCTCTCTTGTTTTCCGCTTTTTCAAAGATAAGGAGATGAACCGATGGCGTTTCAAACGGAATATGAATTTGTGCTGCCCCGCGGCTACGTCGACGATCAAGGCAATTTGCACCGGCATGGCGTTATGCGTCTGGCAACGGCGGCGGATGAGATTTTGCCGATGAAGGACCCGCGCGTGCAATCCAATCCCAGCTATTTGACCGTTATTCTGATGGCCCGCGTTGTGACCAAGCTTGGAGATGTACGGCATATTGATACGAAGCTGATCGAAAAGCTGTTTACGGCCGATCTGGCTTATTTGCAAAATCTCTATCGCCAAATCAATGATCTGGAAGCGCCAAAGGTCGTAACGGCTTGTCCGAAATGCGATCATGACTTCGAGGTGGCTGTCGATTTTTTGTCCTTAACGGAGGCCCTCTCCTAGGATACCCGGTCGACCGGCTGTACGAGGAGGTTGGCTTCGTCGCTTATTATTTCCACTGGTCGCATGATGACATTATGAATATGGAGCATGCGGAGCGCCGCCGCTGGTGCGATGAAATATCCAGAATCAACCGCAAGATGAATGACGATTCGTCGGAAGGCAAAAAAAATATTTTCGATGTGTTCGGGAAAAGGTGAGCTTGAACGATGGCCAAGAAAAGAGCAGGTCTTCAGAAGACGGACAAAGGCAAAAGCCGGGCATTCCACAACATTGCCACCTCCTTTAAGTTCTGGGTCGAGATAGACGATATTTTTGTCGCAGGCTTCTCCGAAGTATCCGGGCTGGAGGCGGAAACCGAAATTGAAGAGTACCGTGAGGGAGGCGTGAACGGGTACGTTCATAAGCTGCCCAAGGGCGTGCGATTCCCGAATCTGGTGCTGCGCAAGGGAATGACGTATTCGCCGGCGCTCTGGAATTGGTACGAGAGCACAATCGACGGACCTATTCAGCGCAAAACGGGAGCGATTGTCCTTCAGACGGTTGACGGTAAGGAGTTTGGGCGCTGGAGCTTTTTTGACGCGTATCCGGTTCGCTGGACCGGTCCTACGCTTGATGCGAGCAGAAGCGACGTGGCGTTCGAGCAAATTGAAATTGCGCATAGCGGCCTGTACGGCGATTTTGAGGAGTAGCCGTTTCGCCATGATCCGGTAGCAGGACAAGGCCGGCCGGCTGGCTGCCCTCCTTCGAGGGAGAAGGCCGGGAGGCGGGCTGGAAGCGAGCGGGCGCTAGAAGCTTTGAGGTGAAGTAGCTGCTTTTACAGTCGTTATTGAGAGCGTTCCGTTTTGGCGCCAATGGCTATTGTTCAGAAAGTAGTCCGGCATGTGTGGCGGGCAAAGCATGTCATTCTGTTAAGCAAGCCGAACTAACGGCGGTAAAAGCAGCTATTTGGGCTGAAGAGGTCATTTGGACCGATGAGTCAGGGGAATGGCCTGAGCGAAAGAATATTGGGATGGTTTCAGCTGAACGAGGCTAGAAAGGAGGGTGCGCCGGATGAAGCAAGGGGAGAACAGATGGAGAACAGCAGCAACGCAGCAGGAGCCGTCTGTTTCTCCTTTTGCCGGCGGCATCTTCAATAAATACAAAGCGGGAACTGCGCGGGACCGGTTTGGACGGAAGGCGCTGCTCTATGCGAAACCGACTCCGGCAGAGGGAGTCGGCGAGGTTATTCATGTAAAGGTGATTGCGCCGCCTCAAGCTGCCCAGCCTGTTAAGCCCCCGAAAAAAGACGACGCGCAAAAAAACGGACGCACGATCGAGCGAATCATCGAAAAAGAACGTGTGACCGTGTTTCGCGATACGGTCGTGCTGCGAGACGTGACCAGGGTCATACGCGAGCAGCGCGCAGCAAGGCAGCTTGCTATCCTGCTGCCGCCTCCGGTCATGGATGCGAATGACAGGCTGTCGAAGGAAAGCGGCCTCGTCAGCAAGCATACCCGTGAAACGATCATTCGAGAGAGAGGCGGCAATCTGCCTTCGCACGCAGCTTTGACGCCGGCTGGCGTCAGAGAAAAAGAGCTGCGCTTGGCTTTGCAAGCAAAGCTGAGGCCCGGCATTGAGCTGCGGCTGCTGCGCAGCTTGGAGAAGCTTGGCGGAGGAGCGGCGGCGCAGCGCATGAATCTGGTTTCGCGAGCGTCGACGGAAGCGAACGCTAGCGGCTCGCGCCTGCAATTAACGCAGGCCCGGCGCGTTGTCCAGCCCGGTCCCCGGCCGGAGCTGGAGGAGCTTGCGAGGCAAGCCGAGCGAAGCGGCGCGGCAGCCGGACGCGAGCGAGCGGAGGCGGAGCGAAGCCGAGATATTGCACGAAGCGACGCTGCGGTCATTCGTTTGTTGCGTGAAACCGCCAAGTTAAGGGAGCTGCAGGCTGCCTCGCTCAAACGTACAGGCGTGTTGGGTAGACAGCATCTCTTGCATCATAAAGATGAGATGCTTTCATCCAGCACGATGTCGCCGAAGCAGCAAGGCAGGCTGACAAGCTCCGGAAGCGTTCCTGTAACAGCAAGGAGGCCTGTGCTCCAGCACGACAAGATGGGGCCTGCGGCAGCAGCTGCCCTCCAAGAAGGAGGGGCGCCCAACGCTGCTCGACCGCCGGTTGAAGGCAAGCTTCAACAAGAGCGCGGCAGGCTTGCAGCCGCAAGGGGCAGAATGCTGTATCGGTCAGAGCAGCGGCTGAAAAGCTTCTACTCCGAGGCGGGAAAGCGCTTGGTGCCCGCACGGTCGCAACCGCTGCTGCACCGTTATACTGGCTTTAAATCGGCGCAGGCTGCAGATGCGCATGAGGCTCCTTGGATTGCTTCTCCCGGTCAGGAGCCTGGGCAGGAGCAGAAAGGGCTGACCCGACCGAACGACAGGTCGGAACCAAAAAGCTTTGCTGTACAAGCAGCTTCTCCGCTTCTTGCCCGCAAGACGGCGCTTGTACGGAAATCCGAAGGAAGCGTACCGTTCGCCGCTGCGCCTGAGCTGACGCCGCAGCATCGCGAGGGGGCTGCGGGGTTGGCGGTTATTGCGCGCGGCCGGCTGGCTTCAAGGCCGGAAACGCCCGGCGCTGCAGCTGCCAGATTGGCAAGCAGGCTGGTCTATCGCAGCCGGGCATTCGGCGGGCAGACAGGGGATTCCCGCCGTGCGGAAGCAGAGCGGAGCAACCCAAAGGCAGGCCGAGCGGAAGGGGAGCGCGGCGGCTTGCGCTCTGTTATTAAGCCGCTGCTGCCGCTGCGTTTACGCGGCGACTCTGCCAAAGATGCGAGTGTCAGGCGAAGCAATGCAGGCTCAGCTTCCGCCCGAGCAAACGCGTCGACGGACGAACGCTCTGATTTTGCCAGAGCAAGCGCGCCGACGGGCATGCGCCATGATTCGCTTATTCAACGGCGTATTTCGCAGCCCGATGACAAGCGGCCTTCAGCAGGAGTTGGTGCGTCATCGGCGGCATTGCCTTCGCATAACGGACTGCCGCGCCACACCAACCCCGAAGGCAAGTCGCCTTCAGCTGGAACGGGCGAGTCATCGGCGGCATCGCCCGCGCATGACGGACTGCGTCGCCACACCAACCCCGAAGGCAAGTCGCCTTCAGCTGGAACGGGCGAGTCATCGGCGGCATTGCGCGCGCATGACGGACTGCGTCGCCACGCGCATCCCGAAGGCAAGTCGCCTTCAGCTGGAACGGGCGAGCCATCGGCGGCATCGCCCGCGCATGACGGACTGCGTCGCCACGCGCATCCCGAAGGCAAGTCGCCTTCAGCTGGAACGGGCGAGCCATCGGCGGCATCGGCCGCGCATGACGGACTGCGTCGCCACTCCTCTCCCGATGACCGCTCGGCAAGCGAAGGGCTAGCGCCAACGGGGAGCAAGGAGGAACGGGAGCCAGCTTCTCCGAGTACGGAGGCAGCGGCTGGCCGGATCGTCTGGACCGCGCGCCGAAGCGTTAGTCCGCCTTCCGGCTTAGTGAACCGCAGGCTTACAAGAAACACTCCTTTTGAAGGGGCGAGGTCAGTACATAGACGAACGAATAACGGGACGGGCCCGGCGAAAGAGCAGCTCTCCGGGTTTAACCGGCCCAGCGGGAAGGCGGCTGCGGCCAAGTCGGGCGAGTCTATTCGACCGATGGGCTGGCGACAGCGGACCAGCTCGCCGGAGCAAGCGGCAGATGGACGAACCCCGTTGCCGGGCATTCGCTATGCGGAATTGGGAGCAGGGGGACGCCAACGCCAGCTGGCGGCGATGAAGCTGATTCAACGCCAAGCAAAGGAGTCGGGTGAAGCCGGCAGAAACGGGGATGGCGTGCGCGCTGCCCGTTCACCGCAGCGCTTCACAGGCGGTGCACAGTCCGCTTCGCCTGCTCCTGCGCAACATAGCGTCCGCCCGCCTGTCAAAGAGAAAGCGGAGCAGCTGCGTACGGCATGGGGAAGGCTTGCTTCCTTTAGAAAAAGGCTGGAAAGCTCGTTTCCGGCCGTCGCGCCTATTCAGCCGAAAGGAACGATTCAAGAGCAGCCTGCGCTGCCTGGAATAACGCCGCTCCGTCCATGGCTCGCGACATACCCGTTGGCGCACTCAACTGCCCATAAAGGCTCGCAAGCCTCTTCCGGCAAGACAGACGGGCCAGGCTCCGTACGCAAGGAAGGCCCGCAAGCGAGTCCAAACCTTCCGAAGGCTGAAGCGAGCGCGGCTAGACCGCCACGCTTTAGGCTAATGGAGCCGTCAGGGCACCTTATCGTAGCCCGCAAGCAATCGCGTGCAGCGGAAGCCGCCGCGCAGAGGGGGGCGTTGAAGCCTCCTGCTCAGCGCGCGCAGGAACAAGCACGCTCAGGCTCGGTATTTTCCGGCGCCGCGGGGGCGTCATCGCAGTTGCGACAACCGCTTCGAGCTTCACAATGGACAAGCAAAACACCAACGACTGGTGAAGCGGCCTCCGCCGCCCGTTTGGTTTATCAAAGAGCGTCAATCGGCTTAGAGAGCGCAGCGCAATCTGAACAAGGAACGGCAGCAGGGGCGCAACCGGCCCGTTCTTACCAAGCCAACAACGTTGCAAATGAATTAAACGTGGCTCAGACAGCTGCGGGCATTCGAGCTTTACAGAGCTCACAGGCGGCACAGGCTGCTTCGGTCTCCTCGTCGTCAGCAGGCGCTGCGCCTGTGTGGCAGCGCGGTGTGGCCCGCAGGCCGGGAATGCTGGTTCATCCGTTTACAGGCGGCCTGCCTCCCTTCTGGAGAAAGCAAACCGCGCAAGCGTCGCGTTCCTTACGAGGGTCTGGCTCCGCAGCCGATACACCTGCGGCAAGCTCACCGTTTGCGTCGCAGCACATGGGGGCGATGCCGGGCAGAAGGATCGCGCTGCAAACGTCGCAGACCGTTCAAGCTCTGCACAATGCAATAGCCGCGCGGTCTGCCCGTTCTTTATACGAGACGGGACCGCGCATGCCGAGTCTGACCGTCAAATCCCGTTCCTTTACGGGCGTCCCGTCCGGCAGGGCAGAGCAGGCGGAGGGCGGCGGCTTGGCCAATCCGGCAAATCGGACGGAGCGCGCGCTGTCCGGCCGCGGAGAGCTGGTCCACGAGCCAGATAGACGACAGTCCGGGCAGCCGTGGCTGGAAGCGCTCCTCGGCAATCGTACCGGCAGGACCCCGACGGCTTCGGTGAGCGAGACTGCCGGCAAACGAGCGAATGCGAGGATGCAGCCGGCTCATTCTTCCGGGCTCGCTGTCCGGAGACGAATGGCGACGTCAGCGTTGCGGCCCGTTCAGCTCATTCAGCCGATCGCGGCACGGACGTCGGCAGCTCTTAACGCGGCAAATGCCAGAGGAATGGCTCAAATCGCCCAGGAACCGCTCGTTAGCTCGCCGGCTCCATTAACTACAGTCGCCCGTTTGCCGGACTTGGAGGCCGAGTCTGCGCAGCAAGGCTTACTAGCTTCGCCGGCATATTCGCAGCTAACGGTCGCCGCTCGCGGCGACAACGGGCCGATCGGCAGAGGAGGAATGCCCGCTTTGGCCCACACCCGTCCGAAGCAAGCGGCATCTTCCGAGCAAGCCGCGCCGCAGGTAAAGGTGCAGGCTCCGCAGGAGCTTGACCCCGCGCAGCTGGAGAAGATGATTATGAAGCTGCCTCAGTTCCATCCCGACGCGATTGCGAATCAGGTTTATAAAGCGCTGGAAAGAAAAATGAAGCTGGAGCAGCGCAGACGCGGCTACTGAAACGCCTGTCGCTGCAAGCGCAGCTCTCTTTTGGGAACACGAACCGCGCCACAAAGGCTTTACTCGCAAATCCGGCTTATATTTCACCGCGAAACGTCGGCTCTGGCCGCACGAGGACGACGATAGACGTTTACGCTTGTTCAAGAGGAGGCAATGGTTGCAATGTCGCTGAGCAAAGCCCAGTTTTGGATTTTTCGCAGCAAGGAGACGGAGAAGGTTGATGTGCTTTTTAACCCGACCGAATATGAGCTTGAGGCTGGCAACCAGTACTCCGAGCAGGAGGTTCCGGGGCTGCAGACGCCTCTGTCCCAGTTCACGAGCGGCGAGCGTTCGAAGCTGACGTTGAATTTATTTTTTGATACCTATGAAGCGGGCATAGATGTACGCACCCACACCTCCAAAATCGTCAGCATTCTCGATGTCGATTCCGATCTTCACGTGCCGCCCGATTGCAAATTCATTTGGGGCTCGCTGGATTTCAAGGGCGTCATTACGAATATTACGCAAAAATATACCATGTTCCTTGAAACCGGCGTGCCGGTGCGCGCTACGCTTACGGTAGTCATGCTGAGCTCCCAGACGATGAAGGAGCAATATCAGCAAATTCCGCGCCAATCCGCAGACAGGACCAAGCAAAAAACGGTGCGGCAAGGGGACCAGCTTTGGTCGATTGCTGCCGAGGAATATGAGGATGCGGGCGCGTGGAGGCACATCGCCGAGGCGAACGGCATCGATAATCCGCGTTTGCTCGCATCCGGCCGCAGCCTGAAGATCCCGAGACTGGAGTGAAACGATGGCTGTAACGTTTGAATCGCTGAGCAAAAAATACAACGGCTTCAGAGCGCCGGAGGCCGACGTTCTGATCGAAGGGCAGTTGACGAAGCTGTCCGACATGGCGGTTGACTGGATCGATGTGGAGCTGTCCACCGACGCGCAGGCCGATTATGCCAAGGTATCGATTACGAACGGCTACGTGTGGAGCGAATCCTCGATGAAATGGGCCGGCTCGACGATTGCTGTTGGCAAAAAGCTGGAAATCAAGCTGGGATATGCGGATAAAAAGGAATCGGTGTTCGAGGGGCTTATTACCGGCTATACGGTCGATTTTCCGAAAAACGGCAGTCCGAGCATCGTGATTACGGCCCTTGACCGTTCTTTTCTGATGATGAAATCGGCGCACTCCAAGGTGTGGAACAAAATGAAGGACAGCGATGTCGTTCGTCAGATAGCGGGAGATTACGGCTTGTCGGCCGATCTCGACGATACGACGGTTACGAAAAGCACGATCGAGCAGGCGGGAGTGAGCGATTACCATTTTATCCGCTCGCTGGCGCTCGACAACGACCGTTTGTTCTACGTCATCGGGCAGAAGCTTTTCTTCAAAAAGCCGAAAACGTCCGGATCGCCGTTTATTACGCTCAAATACGGACTGAACCTGCGTCATTTCACGCTGCAGGTGGACGGCTCGGGGCAGACGGCATCGGTGACGGTACGCGGCTACGATGTGCAGAAAATGGAGGCGGTCGAATCCAAGGCGACCTCTGTAACGGTAATCGGGAGCGGCTCGCAGAGCGGCCCGAGCATTGCAGGCAAGCTGTCTTCCAAAAAATCCGAAATCGTCTATACGCAGGCAGCGTCTCAGGCGGAAGCGAAGGCGTTTGCCGATGCGATGCTTAACCGGCTCTCGCGCGAGCTGCTCAAGGGAGACGGAACGTCTGTCGGCATACCGGAGCTGAAGCCAGGCGAGCTTATCAAGCTTGAGGGCTTGGGCGAGAAGCTGAATCAGATTATGAGAGTGACCAAGGTTGTGCATCGGCTGGATGCGGAGGAAGGCTATACAACCATGTTCGAAACGGAGGGGAATGCGATATGAATCCGCTATATCCTGGCTTTTTTGATGCGAACCAGCGGGCCATGCAGTCCGAGCAGCTATCGGGCGTATGGAATGCGGTTGTGACGGACAACAAGGACCCCGACAAGCTGGGGCGGGTGAAAATCAAATTTCCGCTGCGCGAAGGGACGCTCCAAACCGACTGGATACGGGTGGCGACGCTCATGGGCGGCAACAATATGGGCTCGCTATTTTTGCCGGAGGTGAACGATGAGGTGCTTGTCGCCTTTCTGATGGGCCGGCTGGACCAGCCTGTCGTAATCGGCTCGCTGTGGAACGGCAAGCAGAAGCCGCCCGGCTTCAACGATAAAAACGATATTCGCAAAATCAAAACGAAATCCGGGCATGAAATTACGTTTGACGACTCAAGCGATGCCAGTACGATTACGATCAAGTCGTCCAAGGGCCACAATATTACGATTTCGGACAAGGACAAGTCGATTACGGTGGAGACGATGGACAAGCAGCAATCGCTCAAGCTCGATGAGTCGGGGAAAAAAGTGACCTTGAAGGCTGGCGGCGCCTCCTCGTTGGAAATGAACGCGCAGGGCGACGTCAAGCTTACCGGCTCAAAGTCGGTCACCGTCAAAGGAGCGCAGGTGAAGGTGGAAGCCGACGCCGCCATGACGCTGCAATCCAACGGCATGCTGGAGCTGAAGGCGAACGGCATTATCGCCCTGAAGGGCAGCTTGGTGAAAATTAACTGATCGAGGGAGGCGGGCTGATGTCGGCTCCGTTTTTGGGCAAGGGCTGGAAGTTTCCGGTGCAGGTCGATGCAACGACGGGCCGGATTCGTCTGGCCGAGGGCGAGGAAGATATTCAGGAGTCCATTCGGATCATTATCCGGACGGCGAAGGGCGAGCGCTTAATGCGCCCCGACTTCGGCTGCGGCTTGCAGGATTTTGTATTCGGGACGATGGATGAAACGTCGCTGCGGCTGATCGGCAGCGAGGTGCAGGATGCGATCCGTATCTGGGAGCCGCGGGTGAAGGATGTCGAGGTTGAGGTGAAGCAGGATCGCCAGCATAACGGCCGCGTTCTGCTCCATGTCAGCTATGCGGTGCGTACGACCAACAATTTATTTAATCAGGTCTTTCCTTTCTATCTGGAGGAAGGCACGAAATAACGGGAGCGAACGAGGCCATGAAGCACGCGGGAACAGGAGGCGGTGATAACCGCCCACCAAAAATCAATCACCACAACCAGGCCTCGCTGATGGCCAGGTTCAAGGAAATGGCGCCGCACTATACGCCGGAGTGGCGGTTCTCGCCGGAGGACCCGGATGCCGGAACGGGGCTTGCTTACTTGACGGCGGGCATGCTGGACGAAACGGTGCAGCGGCTGAATCAGGCTCCGCTCAACCATTTCCTCGCTTTTCTGGATTTGATTCAGGTCAAGCTGCAGCCGCCGCGCCCGGCCCGCGCTTCCGTTGTGTTCTCGCTGAGCGACGGAGCATCGGAGCCGGTGTACCTGCCGGCCGGCATAACGCTGAACGCTCCGAATCCGGATGGCAAGGAGCCGCTTTCCTTTGAAACGGAGCGGGCGCTGCTAGCCACGCCTGCGCGGCTGATGGAATGGATCAGCGTGCATCCGGAGCGCGATCATATCGCTACGGCGGCCCGCGATTACGGCAATAAGCTCAAAGCGGGGCTTGCGGAGCCTGTTCCGTTGTTCGATACGACCTCGAAAATAAACGAGCAGGAGCATTCGCTGTTTATCCGACACGACGAGCTGTTTTTGGTTGATCGCCCGAACCGCTTCTATCTGCAGGTTCAGCACACCGAGAAGCGCTATTCGGAGCCGGAGCTGGCGGCTTCGCTCGCTTCGCCGCTTGTGGAATGGTCATACCCGTCAGGCGGGCAGTGGGTTCCATTCAGCGATGCGACGGCGGCGGGGAACCTGATTATTTTACATAAGAGCAAGACAGGTCTGCTGGAGACGACCGAGCATCTCGGCATCGAAGGCAGATGGATAAAATGTACGGTGAAACAGACTCCCGGGACAGCATCGGACATTTTGGGCAAAAACCTGGAGATGGACAAGCTGAGAATTCGCGTCGCTCATGATGCGGCCGGCGATGAGGAAGGCATTAAGCCGACTGCGCTGTTTTACAACGATACGGAGCTGCTGGAGGATGGCTGCTATCCGTTCGGCGAGCATTTTGTGCCGTACTCGGTATTCTATTTATCCTGCGAGGAAGCGTTCAGCAAGCGGGAAAGCAAGCTCAAGCTGAGCTTTGAGGCCAAGGCTATACCGAGCCGGCTCCGCATGGCCCAGGATCCGGAGGTTCAGTGGAAAATGGTTATGCGGACATCGGACTTCGAGGAGAAGGACCCTCCGAGAGTACGCATTCGCAGCGTGATCTGGGAATATTGGGACGGCAGCAACTGGGCGCGCATACCGGGAAGCGAGCCCTACGGGGACTTGTTCGCGGAATTGCCGGAGCAGACGACGCGTCAGGTGACGCTGACAATGACCTGTCCGGAGGATATGGCGCGTACGTTCGTCAACGGCGTCAGCGATTACTGGATTAGAGCCAGGGTGCTTCAGACGGACCCAATTATAGCGGCTGTCGTTGAATATATGTCGCCGTGGGTGGAAAAGCCGCGCTTGTCGTATGGGCATCCGTCGCAATCGCTTTTTATGCCTGAAATGCTGTATACAAGAAGCAATATCGACGATTCGGACCGAACCGCGTCCGCTCGCGAGGGGTTGGCCCCATACAGGCTGTTCGAGGCGCTTGCGGTCAAGCATCCGGCCATGTACGCGTCGTTTGACCTTGCTCCCGCCAAGGGACCGATTCGCATGCACATCGATTTGGAGCGGCGTTACACCGCGCACAGCGAGCCGCCGCATGTGGAATGGGAGGCGCTTTGCAGCGAAGGAGGACGGCTTGTATGGAAGCCGCTCAAGGTCGCCGATTTAACGGAGGGCTTTACGATCAGCGGCGAGCTGCAATGGGTAGGTCCGCCTACGATGGCCAGAGTGAAGCTGTTCGGCTACGAGCGCTATTGGATTAGAGCCGTCAATCGGGACAATCGGCTTGGCGACGCCTATCCGGACGGGCCGGTAGCAGCCAGCCTGCATATGAATGCAGTATCCGTGAGGCAGCAGGTCAGCCAGGAAAAGGAAGTGACGATTCCGGCCTCGGGTTATGTGACGCTTGCGCAGTCCGCTTTCATTGAGGAAGAGGTATGGGTAGACGAAATGGAGCATTTTACCCCGCTGGAGCGGACCGAGCTGACCGGCTCCGAGCCGGAAACGTACGATCTGCAGCGCGATGGAGACGGGAATGACCAACGCTTTTGGGTGCGCTGGGAGCCTGTCGCCTCGTTAGCCGAATCCGGTCCGCTGGATCGTCACTATTCTCCCGATCATGCGGGGGGCATGCTGCAGTTCGGCGATGGCGTGAGTGGCAAGCTGCCCTCCTCGGATACGGCAGAGACGGTCAAGGTGCGGTTCAAAACGACCTCGGGCGCCGGCGGGCAGGTAGAGGCCGGAGAAATTACCGGCATGGTGCTGCCGTTCGCATTTATTAGCGGAGTGAGCAATCCTTCCCCTTCCGCCGGCGGCGGAGATGCCGAACGAATCGAGCAGGTGCTGCGCCGTGGGCCACAGCGCCTCAAGCACCGCAATCGGGCGGTTACCGCATCCGATGTAGAGTGGCTGGCTAGGGAGGCTTATCCGCAAATTGCCAAAGTGAAATGCCTGAGCAATCGCAATGCGCTGCTGGAGCGGGCGCCGGGATCGTTTACGGTCGTCGCATACCCCGCAGGCGGAAGAACGAATGCGGCGCAATTCCCCGAGCTGAGGCGGACGGTCGAGCGGGAGCTGCTGCGCAAGGCGGCCAATCTGGTCAGCATTGGCGGCGCAATTCGGGTTATTGAGCCCGCTTATTTGAAAATATCCGTACACGCGACTGTCGTAACGGACAACGTGGACGAGCTGCTTCCGCTCGAGCAGGCTTGCGCGGCCAAGCTTGGCGCCTTTCTGCATCCCATTACGGGCAATGTCGACGGTCAGGGCTGGGGAATCGGAGAGCCGTTGCACGTGTCGCTGCTGCATTCCCTGCTGCATGGCATCAGATCGCTGCTCTACATAGAACGTCTTTACCTGCATGTTGTCAAAATTGAAAACGGCAACCGAACGGAGTGGGACCCTTCCCGTATGGGCGACGTGCTGCACGGTATCGTGGTGAACGGCAGCCATACGATTACGGCCATTCCTGCGCCTGAATAACCAAAAAGGAGAGAAAGCTTATGTTGCCAAGGCTGCCGCTGGACGACCGCACGTATGCGGAAATCGTACAGCAGACGAGAAAGCTTATTCCGAAGCGTGTGCCGGAATGGACGGACGAGAACGCCCATGATCCGGGCATTACGTTTATTGAGCTTTTTGCCTGGCTGACGGAAATGCAGCGTTATTATATCGGCAGGGTCCCGGACAAAAACCGCTTGCGTTTTCTTGACTTGCTTGGCGTCCGACCGGCCGATGCGGCTTCAGCCCGCGTTGCCGTCCGGTTCTCGAACATTTCCAAGCGGCTTACGCTGCCCCGCGGGACGAAGCTGATGGCCGAAGATCAAATGTTCGAGACGGAGCGCTCTATCCTGCTTGCGCCGCTCTCGCTCGATAGAATCGTGACGCGAACGGAACGGGAAGCCAACGATGTCACCGCGACGAACGAGCATGCGAATGTGGTGTTCTACGCATTCGGCAAGGAAGCTGCGGCAGCCTCCAAGCTGTATATTTCCTTTGACCGCGAGCTGCTGCCTGATGAGCTCATTACGCTTACAGTTCGCCTGCAGCCGGCAGAAGCCGCGGAGCAGAGCGGCGAGCCGCCTGAGCTGGACCAAGCGAGCCGCGACGCCATATCGCCTTCGGCCCGGCTATCCTGGAAAGCCTACTGCTGGGATGAAAAATCGCAGACAGAGGGCTGGACGCCGGTCGAGCTGCTGGAGGACGAGACGCTGCATCTGACGATTGGAGGCAATGTAACCTTCCGGCTGGCTGCGCCGATGCGGCCGCTTATTGTCCATCCGGCAAGCGAGCGGGCCCGCTACTGGATCTGCTGTACGGTAGAGGAGCCCGGCTACGAGCTTCCGCCGCGCATTAGACAGCTCATGCTGCATACCGTACCTGCCGTGCAGAGAGATACACTATGCGAAGCGATAGAATTCACAGCAGAGGGCATGCCTGACGAATCGCTCGAGATAGACTCCTACTTGGGCGTTTTTGGCAAGCTGCGGGTTCAGGTGAGGGAGCAGGACGGCAGCTGGCGCTATTGGCGCGAGGTTGACACTTTGGCCGGCATTCCGGAGACAGAAGCTCCCCAGGGCTTATATACGGTCTCACGCCAGGACACGCTCGACAAGGTTACGATTACATTTGGCAATGGAACGCGAAGCGCAGTGCCGCCGCCGGGCTCATCGGTGCGTGTCATCTCGTATGTACCGGAATTTGAGTCCTACGCGATGATCGGTCGGAGCAACGGATTGCCCGGTCAAAGCTTCGAGCTGTACCAGCTGCCGTGCAAACGGCGCAATGCGTTGAAGCTGCAAGTCGGCGTTCGGGGCAGCGGCGGCGAATGGGTCTGGGAGGATTGGGAACGGGTGGATGATTTCGACCGTTCGACAGCGGAGGATCGCCACTTTACTTACGATCCCGAGCTCAGAAAGCTGCATTTCGGCAACGGGGAGCATGGCGCCCTTCCTGCTTCCGGGTCGGAGCCGAATATCCGCTTGATCGGCTGCGAGCTGGGCGGCGGCGAACGCGGCAACATCAAACCGTTTTTGCTATCCGAATGGGTCAACGAGGCACAGGAAGAGCTAGGACTGCATGCCGATAATCCGGGCTTTGCATCAGGCGGCATGGAGGCTGAAACGTTGCCGGAAACGCTCGGCCGCGCACAGCGGGAGCTGGCGCAAGCGTTCCGGGCGGTTACCAACGAGGATTACGAGGCTATTGCCAGACAGACGCCTGGCGCCGCTGTAGCTCGTGTACATACGATTCCGTTATTCAGGCCGGGGCTTTCCGACTATCCGCGAGAGAAAGCCGAAGGGCAAATCTCGGTAGTCGTCGTCCCTTACAGCATGAGTGCGACGCCATCCCCGAGCGCGGGCTTTCTGCAGACGGTCAAACGCCATCTGGATTCGCGCAGGCTGGTGACGACGGAAATTCATGTCATCCCGCCGGTCTACGTTAAGGTGACGGTCAACGCCGTCGTGATCGTGGAGCCTCAGTTCGTCGATGAGGGAGCGAAGCTGGCCGAGCTGCTGGAGCGGCTGCTGCGTCCGCTTGACGGCGAGCATGGTGCGAAGGGCTGGACGTTTGGCCGCACGGTATACAAAGGGGACATATACAGTGCGCTTAGCGGAGGCAATGGGGTTGTCTACGTTCAGGATTTGTGGCTGGACGGGGAAGGAACGCATGTGCGCAAAAGCGCGGGCGGCGACATTCTGCTGCCGCCGCACGGACTTGTATATTCCGGCGTGCACGACATCAAGCTTGTCAGCCGCACGCATTTATAGCATTGGCAATTTCGCTGCAAAGGAGGTAGGGCATGAGAGGAGAAAGCCAGTATTTCTCCATCGGACGCAAGACGGATTGGGAGCGGGGAACAGGCTTCAATATGGAATCCGGACTGGCCGGTTACGGGGTAAAACGGGATACAAAATACGGCATTTCCGATACGCTCCAGCTTGGAGAGCTTGCCGGAGTCGCTACGGTCAAGGAAATCGCCGTATCGGAGCATGAGCATCTGTATTTGCTGGATGAGCGGGCGGATTTATGGATCTATGACCGTCGCAATTCCGATCACAAGCGGTTGTTCACGCAAGGTCACAATCTGTTCAGCCAGCATGCCCGGATTGCCGCTTCCGGCGAACTGCTGTTTGCCGCCGACAGCTTTAGCGAGCGCTCGGTAGCAGCCTACCATACCGGAAACGGGCAGACGCTATGGTCGCGCATGGGCGACCAGGCTGACGGCATTCCCTTCTATCCGCTTGCCGCTGCCGCCGACGACCGTTATCTGTATGTGCTGACGCCGCTGGCGCCGGATACGAGCGGAGAGGAGCCGGTTGTGCCTGCGGGCTCCGCGCTTGGCATCGTTCGCTTTACGTTCGGAGGAGCGATAGCCGGCATATGGAGCGATCCAAGCTTCACCCAGCATGCCCGCGCGAAGCTCAGGCATTTAAATCGCACCTTCTATATGACGGCTACGGCGGGCGGAGGCGTTTGTATTTTTGACACCTTGTATGCCAGGCTGTTCGGCTTCGGGGCAGGCGGCGAGATCCGCTTCCGCATGATGTTCCCGAATCTCCCATACGCCGGCATTTGCGCAGACAGTACGGGCAAGCTGTACATCGGCGATTCCAGACAGCTTGATCTGGGCAGCGAGGACGACCGGTTTATTCTTCAATTGAATGCTTCCGGTATAATGTCCGCAACGATTACAAGCTTTCGCGGCAAAACGGATCAGCTGCTGATCGACCGCAAGGACCGGCTGTATACGCTCAACGGAGATGAAGGCACGATTACGATGCTCGATCTGCAGCCCCGCACGCTCCTGATGGAGGAAACGGGCGTCCCTGAGGGCATATGGCTGTCTACCGCCTTCGACAGCGCGGAAGCGGAAACGGTCTGGCACAAAATGACGCTGCAATCGTTTGTTCCGGACGGAACCCAGCTTCGCGTATCGTATTTCAGTATGAATGAGGACAGCTGCATCATCGGCGGCAAGTACCTTAAAGTAGACGATTGGATCAAGGATGAAACGATCTCGTACTGGGAGAAGATGGAGGGACTTAAGCCCTTGTGGTCGGAGCCGATCATCAATCCTCGCGATGCCTTGTTTTTTGGGGCTAAGGGAAGGTACCTGTGGCTTAAGCTGGAATGGATCGCCTCCGAGCGGTATTCGCCGATGCTGGAAGGGATGCGCGTTTATTTTCCGAGAGAAACCTATTTGTCCTATTTGCCTGCGGTTTATCAGGAGGATGCGGACAGCCGCGATTTTCTGGAGCGTTTCTTGTCGTTATTCGGCACGCTGTTCTCTGAAATCGAAGAGGAGATCGGCGATTTATCGGCCTATATCGATCCCGAGCGGGCTACCGGCGAGCATTTGCGCTGGCTTGCGACGTGGGTCGGGCTCGAAACCGACGATTACTGGACGGATGAGCATGTCAAAGCGTTTATTAAGGCGGCGCCCGAGCTGTATCGGTACCGGGGCACCCGTCAGGGCATCATGAAGGCCATTGAAATTTACACCGGAGCTAGACCGCTGATCGTTGAATATTTCCAGACAAAGGCGATGCGCGATCACGCCGAGCTGCGGCCGCTTGTAGACCGTCTGTATGGCGGAGATCCTTATACGTTTACAGTGCTTTTGCAGCCCGAGCAAGTACAGGCGGAGAAGCAGCGGGTCGTTATCGAGCAGCTGCTGGAGGAGCAAAAGCCGGCTTATACGGAAGCGAAGCTCGTTCAGCTTCAGCCGTGGATGTATTTGGATTTGCACACTTACCTCGGCATTAACACGCTGCTGACGGAGCCGTCGCTGCTCTCGTTAAATCCGAACCGGGCAATGCCGAACGATACGCTGATCGTCGATATGGGCATGGAGAAGCGGCTTGATGTACATACAAGGCTGGAAATGGATTCGGAGCTGGAATAACGTATAAAGAACGCGAAGGAGTGTTACGGGTGAAAAAATCGAGGCTGTATCCCTTTGAAAGAAATCGTTATTTTTATGGCAAGCTGCTGACGGTGCGTGATTTCGAATCGGAGCAAAAGTATTTTAACGACAAAAGAAGATTGCTTAACAGACTGCTGTTCGGCAGCGGCGTATTGTCCGGCATGCAGGTGGTTGCGGTGGACGACAAAACGATTTCGGTGGAAATGGGCGTCGCCATCGATTATATCGGCCGCGAGGTAGTGATTCCTTCTCCCGTCACGCTCAAGCTGTCGATGATCGAGGGATTTACAAACAACGAATACAAGAAAAACGTCTATCTATGCGTAGCTTATGATGAGAAGGGCAAGGAGCCGGTTCATTCCGTCGGAAACTCCTCCGTGCGCAACGACGAGGTCAGCGAATATAATCGCGTGCTGGAGTCTTACCGTCTCTTTATTATGGAGGAGGCGCCTGCCCCGTCCTCGTTTGAATTTGTGCAATTGCTTGAGAATGTTGCGACGATCTACGAGGACGCCAACGTTCGTATTACCCAGCGCATGCCGAAATATGTGAGCGTCGGCGAAGTGGTCGAGGTAAAGCTCGTTGTTGAAAAAACGCTGCAAACGCCGCGCATCGCGCTTCAGTATGAATATGAGACGAACGGCTTTACTCCGCTTGGACAGGAAGGGCGCAGCGTAACGTTCGCCGAGCCTGGCGATGCGCAGGAGACCGAGTACACGATCAGCTATTTCGTCAAGGCTCCGCAAGAGTCCGGCCGCCAAGCCGAGCTCAAGGTTCCGAATCGCGCCGCGCAATTGACCATCGGAGATACGGTAATTCCGCTCGATCTGAACTCCAAGCACACGATTGAGGTAGTAGAGGGGCAGGTCGCAGAGCGTATTTTGCAGGATTGGCACAATCGCTCGTTGGAGCAGGCGGTTGAAGGCTTCGCCGATCAAAGCATTTGTCTGGCCAAAATCAGTCTGCTGCAAATGGGCCCAACCTATATGATCGAAAAGGTGGACCGCGTTCCATTCGGCGAATATATCGAGAGCTCGGCGATGCAGCAGCGGCTATCGGGACTTGGCGGGACGGCTGCGCTGAACCGTTTCTATGCGACGGCGGAGACAGAAGCGCTTGAATTCGGAGCGCAGCCGTCGCTCGATGTGCAATATCATCCGGACCGCAACGAATTCGGATTTAAGCTGGGCATTCCTCAACCGCAGCATTTATATGACGAAATTTCTACCGGCACGCTTGAAGTTCCGTTGGAATCTATGGGCAAAACGGGCGGCTTTTTCTTTACGCGCGGCAAAAAGAACCACGTATCCGAGGAAATTTCCCATGGGCTTGGAGAAGGTCAGGTGACCATCGTCGTTGGCCTTGAGGAGGTTGACCGCAGCGCGGTTAACGGCACGACCAGCAGCAAGATCTACTATGGGGAAGAAGATGTGTTCAAGGGGACGGAGTTCGAGCCGGATTTGCCGAACGTATCGCTAGGAACGATCGTTTACCCGGAAAAAGGCAGCTTCCGTATCGGCATCAAGCTAAAGGGGGATACGGAGTCGACTGCAACGGTAATCGTGGTTCGCTGGTGGGCATTCAAGAGCCTTGGGGCGGCTAAGGCGGGAAGCCGCGCTTCCTCCGGAAGCGGCAACCCGCGTATTATCGATGAAGCGGCTGCCGGGCAAGAGTAGAACAGAGTCTCGATAAGAGCCAAGCGGCATATACAGCAAAAAAGCAGTACCTTCCTCGCAATGGAAGGTGCTGCTTTTTGTAATAAAAGGACTCTTTTGCTTTCATCATTCCGAGCCCCAGCTGACCATCGTTAAGGAATTTTGCAGCAGAAGTCGATTCCTGAATATTCCATGCGCTTGTGAGCAACAAAATTTGATCCTTTCCGTCTGATAGTAGAGAGGGGATGATCATAATGACTCATGGTGGAACTGGAAGAGGAAGATGGCTCGTCGGAATTCTGGCAGGCATGCTGCTGCTGTCGGGCTGCGCTTCGGACAACGAAGCGGCGGAACAAGCCAACCAAACTGGCGAAAGGCATACTCTGAGCGCTACCTTTGCCGCCAGCGGTGAAGCGGTCACTCTGCCGAAGCTGAAGCTTTCGGTTACTTCCAACGAACTGTCCGATATGATTGGACTGATTGTATACAAAGGCAATATTTATACGCAATCCGATACGCAAATTGCCCCTGGGCAGGCTTCCTCCCTTTTAGGAGAAAAGCTTGGGCGTACCAAAGGAGGCATCGATGAATGGAGCAAGCAGGACAATTATGCAACAGAGTTTGCTTCTACCATCGGCGAAGCAGATGTATACCAGGTAAAAGGCTATGATCCCGAATTTCGGATTATGACTTACACGGTGCAGGACGGAGGGCAAGCGCGGGCTGAGTTCTATGAGAACTTTAACGGCATTCAAGTTTCCAGCGGCCGGGATGTTTTTGAGAAGATGAAGGTTGCCGGCAATGTACAGGCTGCTGTGTGGCAAACTTACGAAAGCTGGAATAACGGAAGCCATGTGTATAGAAGCCTTCCAAGGATGGAGCCGCTGAAGCGTTTTATCGATTCGCTGAACGACGCCAAGCCGATCGAGCAGCAAAAGCTGCAAGAGGAGCTTGATATTTTTAATCGGGTAGAGCAAAAGTTTCTTTTGATCAGGCTGGAAGACCGGACGGAAATGATCTTGCGTCTTTTTAAGGGGAATTATGTCATGTACCATAATGCTCATTTGTTTTTCCAAATGGATGAGCAGTCGTTTGCCGATTTGTGGAACACGTTGGAATAGGGTATTGAACGCACACGTTCACATGCAATCTGGAAAATGATCTTATAGTAGGTTAACCATTCATCATGAAAAAAAACCTTCTTGACAGCTAAGGGAGTCGCTCCCTGGACGTCGAAGAAGGTTTTTTGCCGATTATTCCGGCGCGACGAATGAAATTTCCAATCGCACCGGCTTGTTTTTGTTCATGGTAAAGGATAAGAGCGCATTTCCGGATTTAAAGAGCAAGCCGGTTCGTCCATTGGCTAACGTCTCCTTGACGGAAACCGCTTTGGCGGCTAACAGTCTCGCATACGTTTGCTCCATGACGGTCGCATTCCAGGTGGAAAGCTTCGTTACATAGAAGGCTTCGGGATTATCCTCGTCAACCATGAGCTGGAATGCCATTTGCATGGCGCTAAACGTAAGCGTCTGCTCGATAAGGGCCAGTGATTCTTCATCCAGTGACGGGTCTGAGGCAGTCCCTGCTTCCTCGCCGGAAGCTTGATCCGTAACGGATGCCACGATGGAGCGTCTTGCGGACAATGCCTGAACTTGTCCGTCCGCGGATGGAGCATTGCTCACGGTGTCCCCGTTCCCGCCGTTGCCTTCAGCGGTATTTCCGCCTGACGCCTCTTCACCTGCACCCGCGGAGGCATCCCCTTCAGCCTGCCCGGAACTGCTGCCTGCATCCGTTTCTGCCGCAGGAGAAGCGCCAGGCTCCTCATTGCCGGCTTCTGCTTCGCCGCCGGTGGTGCCATTGCCTTCTTCTGCGTCTGCATCAGGCAAAAAGAGGTCATCGCCGGCTTCTGCGTCGTCCGCAGGCAGCTCGGCAGCCGGCGGAGGATCGGCAGGACCCAAGGTTTCAAGCAGCTTGACGAGCGACAGGTTCATAAAGCCTTCCGCGTACAAAGCGCCGCTGCGGAAAAATCCTTTGTACAGGAGGGCGCCATCGGCATCAAATAGAGAGCCGACGCCCTCATACTTGCCGCTTGCGAATTTGCCGTCGTATATGACGGTCCCTGCGGAATTAAATGCCTGACCGGTTCCGCTTTGCTGTCCCCCTGCGAAAGCGCCGCTGTAGAGCAGCGCTCCGGCTTCATCATACAAGCTTCCCGCACCGTGATAGCTGCCAAGCAGGAAGCTTCCTTCAAACTTTACAAAGCCCGAGGGGAAGTAGGCCTTGCCGGCCCCGGATTGCTTGCCTTCAAGAAAGGCGCCTTCGTACTGCAGCTTGCCGCTCGCGTCATACAGCTTGCCGCTTCCCTCGTAAAGGCCGTTATTGAATTGTCCTTCATACAGCAGCTGATCCTTGCCGGCGTACAGCTTGCCGTCTCCGGCATAAGCGCCCTTTGCAAATGCCCCCGTGTAAATAATGGTGCCATCCGCTTGATAAAGCGTACCTGCTCCTTCATAGACGCCTGCGGCAAACGCGCCTTCATAGTTCACGGTTCCATCCGCGTAAAACAAAGTTCCGGCTCCCGCGTATTGATCGGCGGCAAATTCTCCCCTGTACAGCAAAACGCCTTGCTTGTCGTACATTTCACCGGCTCCGGACATTTGTCCAAGCGCGAAGTTGCCCTGGTATCGAAGCGTGCCGTCAGGATAATAGAGCTTGCCCGCGCCAGAATAAAGTCCGTTCTCCATCTGACCCTTATAGAGCAGATTTCCGTTGGCATCGAGAATCGACGCCATCCCGGTGAAGCTTTTGTCCGCAGCCGCAGCCGCTTCCAGCGACGGCGTTCGACCGAACCATTTGTTGACGAAGGCGGGCGGGCTTATGAAGCCGAAATAAACGATGACCAGCGAGATGACGACGATGAGCGCGATCAGTTTTTTGGCGATATAATAGCTGCCTATCTTTACATAATTGTTAAGCGATTTAAGCGGGCTGAAAATGGCGTTAACCAAAAATTTGCGAATGGCCGCCAGGATGAGCTTGGGCAGCTTGGCCGCTTGCTTGAGCGGCCTTAGGACGGTGCGTTGGATCGGCTTGAAAATCGGCTTCAGTATTTGTTCGATCATGTTACGGCACCTGTATCGTCATTTGACCGGGGTTCACAAATTGAATGACGCCCCCCCAATTGCACATGCATTTCGATGTTTGGTTAAGCGCAGGCATATTGGCGATCAGCACGGTCGGCGAGCCGGGAACCCACGGAGCGGCGGTGACCGGAATGCAAGGCATCGGCGTAAGCGCGCCAAGAGCTGCCGCAGTGGCGGCGGCGACGGTCGGGTTAGCCAAGGAGTTGCACATGCCGAACGGCATAATGTTGACCATCGGCTTATTGTCCATAATGTTGGCGATAGGCATAGACGTCATCACCAGATTGGCAGGCAGTACGTTAAACGTGCCGGGCGCTGCTCCGAAGGAGCATTGCATGGTGGCTCCGCCGCATATTAATTGTCCCATAGGCGTCCTCTCCGCAAGCGTATAAAAATGCATGTACGCTACTGTTTTAGCTATATTCATAGTACTATAAGCCCTATGCCCCTTCAACAAAAACCTGCTAAAATTTCGTTGTTTCGATTAATTTTACCAAGCTAATGGATGTCAAACGACAAAACATGTAGTACTATTGAAATAATAGATTAGGTAGGAAAGCGATGGTGTTCATGCGAAGGTCCAAATGGGGAATAGCTTTGCTGCTATTGGTTGCGCTCGGCCTCGTTTTTTGGCTGTATCCGAATTTGAATTATTTTAATAACCCGCCTTATCAGGCGGAGCGGTCTCTGTCCTATCTGTCTAAAGCAACCACAGGACCTGACGGCAGCATGATCGCGATCAGCGATTCCCGTCAGGAAATCATCAGGATGAGCAGCGATGGGATCATTAGCGAGCGAATCGTGCAAAAGGCGGAGGAAAATGCCAGACACGATTTCACCGATCTTGCGGTCGCCGCAGACGGTACGATCTACGCGGTGGATACCGTGCTCGACAGCTACGGGCTGTATGTGCAGGAAGAGCGAATTTTGCGTTACATACCCGGCGATTCGCAAGGAGAGCTGCTTCATACGATGCAGGGCAGCGGAACCAACAAGCGTGTCGGACACATCAAAGGCTTGCAGGTAACCGGCGACGGCGTGTACTTTTTTGTATACCAGGCCCCCGAGGTGGAGCTGCACCAACTGCCGCTGAACGGAAGTGCGCTGACGGAGGTATTGCGCTTCCAGCTGCCGGAAGATCGCTACATGTCGGAAATTGTAGGCTATAAGGAAGGCCAGATTTATTATACGTCGAAGCGCGGAGCTATTTTTCGCGTCAGCGCAGCCGGCGAAAGCGAGCTGGCCTACCCGCTGGATTCGATGGACCGCACCCGAAGGAATTTCCCGGAGGGGCTGCTGCTGAGCGAGAACGGCAGGCTGTATTTTATCGATCGGCTGGTGAATTCCGTTACAAGCATGAAGGCGGCCGATTCAAGCGGCATTACGACGGAGGTCAACGAGAAGGAGCTTCAAGCTGCCGCCCCCGGCGCAGAGCTGCTGGATATTATGGACTTGGCGGTAGGAGCCGACGGCCGAATCGAAGTGGTGCTGGATGACCGGATTATCGGCTTTAATCCTGACGGCACGACAACGGAATTGTCCAAAGCGTCCTATAATCGCGGCTACGTGCTGCAAGGCTGGGTGACCTGGACTGCCGCGGCAATACTGGTCATTGTCATAATTGCGCTGTTGAGATTATTTTATACGAATATTCTGAACAGACGCATTTCCCTGTTTTTCAAACAGGTGTTTGTGCTGGTGCCTATACTGAGCGTCGCGATGCTCCTGTTGTCCAACTTTATGTACGACAGCTTCTCGGCACGGATGGAGGAGGACATGAAGCTGCAGCTCGCGATGCTGGCGCGCAACGGTCAGAATTTGATCGATGGAGAGAAGCTGAAGCGTCTAACCTCGCCTAGCGATTATATGAACGAAGACTATCAGGAAATCCAGAAACGCATGAACAGCTTGTTCGAGAGCGCGGACCCGGCCAACCGGAAAGGCCTGTACAGCACGCTCTACAAGTTCGAGAACGGCGAAATTTTCATTATGATGGACGATGACGACGGTGTAAACATGTTCAAGCCCTTCGTTATGAGCCCTGGGGATATCGCCATTCGCGAGCAAGGAATTGTCAGCACGGGACGCTGGGAGGATGCGACCGGGCGCTGGCTATACGGAATCGGGCCGGTATTCGATGACAGCGGCAAGGTGGTGGGCGTGTATGAAACAGGCCGCGACCTGAACGTGCTGGAGCAGGCGAATCAGACCATTTACAACTCGATAGTCAAAAATATCCTTTGGGTCAGCTTGCTCTTGATCGCCGTGCTGCTCACTTTAACGTACATGCTGCTTTCATCGGTGCGGAAGCTCCGCAAAAGCGTCATGGAAATGGCAAACGGCAACTGGGACGCGACGTTCCAGGTGCGAACGCAGGACGAGGTTGGGGATTTGGGCGAGCAGTTCAACCGAATGGCTCATCATATCCGCACGTATATCAAGGACATTACTTCGTTTAGCGAGGCGTCGCACCGGTTCGTACCGCAGCAGTTTTTCAAGTATCTGGGCAAAAAAGGCATCTTGGACATTCATTTAGGCGATCAGGTCCAGCAGAATATGGCGGTAATGGTAGCCAATATTCGCTCGTTCAACAAGCTGTCCAAGCAGCTTACGCCCAAGCAGAATTTCGATTTCATGAACGCATTTCTTAAAAGATTCAGTCCATTTGTCCGCAAGGAGGACGGCTTGATCAGCAAATATCTGGGAGCGGGCTTTATGGCGCTGTTCCCGTCCCACTCCGACGATGCTCTGCGGGCGGCCGTCAATATCCGGCGGGATTTGGCCGCATTTAACGATACGCTCGCAGCTTCAGGCATCCCGCCTGTCGATATGGGCATGGCGATTCATAAGGGCCCGCTTATCCTCGGCATCGTGGGGGAGGAGCAACGGATGGAAGGCAACGTCATTTCCGACGATGTCAACCTGACGACGACGCTAGAGCGAATGTCGGATGCGATGGGAGCGTCCGTGCTCGTAACCAAAACCTTTTTCGACCAGCTCCGCTCGCCGGAGCGGTTTCGCCATCGCAGCCTTGGACGCGTGCATATTGACGGCAAGGACGAGCCGCTTGAGCTGATTGACGTATACGAAGGCGAAAGCGAGCAGACGCGAGGCTTAAAGGATCTGACGAAGGAGCAATTCGAGCGAGGAATTGAGCTGTGTCAGGAAGGGCGCTTCTATGACGCAAGGGAAACGTTCATCGAGGTCATTCGCATCAACCGTATGGACAAGGCTGCGAAGCTGTATTTCTATCTATGCGATGAGTATTACCAGAAAGGCGCATCCGAGGGCTGGAACGGAACTTTGGCGGTTTAATCGAACCTGCGAGCTGGAATTCCTTGAAATGTTGAAGCCTACTTATAATTCAACGCGAAACGTGAGCTTTGCCGTCAGAGGACGGCAAAGCCGTTTACGATTGTGGCGGGGGGAGCCAGGTCATTATGCTGACGGGCCAATATCGGATCGAAAGGTTAACCACTTGGAATGAAGCGGAGAAGGTTGTAGCCTTTCTGCTGTCGGATGTTTCGTTTGACGATACGCGTTATACGCCAGGCGAGCTTGCACTGTTCCGGCAGCTTCCTTACCGGGCTTTAGAAGGCGAAATATGGTTCTGGTATGCGGTAAATGAGCAGCAGGAGATAATTGCGATTAACTGTATCATGGAGAACGAGCAGAGGACCGGCGGTTATAGCTGGGACTATATGGCGGTGCATCGCGAATACCGCAAGCTTGGCGTAGCCGCCGCTCTTATGGACAATATGTTTCGTACGCTTAGGGAGCTTGCAGCGAGGTACTTGCTTACGTACACCTGCGATTTGCCGGCGTACAGACGAATACGCGAGCTGTTCGTGCAGAACGGCTTTGAGCTGATCGGACGCTGTCCCGATTATTATTATGAAGGGGAAGACCGGTTAATCTATTATTTGAAGCTGGTTTAAAGGTGAAATGATAAATACAGCCCGATTACTGCAAATCGTTGGCGCAAAGCCGGAAGATCAGCGCAAGCTGTTTTTGATGGTGCCTGTGTTCTTTATTTGCGGCATAGCCGAAATGATGAATTACAACGCGTTTATGACGCTGTTCAACCAGCGCTTCGGTAGCGAATATTTGCCACACATCCACGTGGCGGAAGCGCTCGTCATGCCGCTCGAAACCTGGCTGCTTGCCTGGCTCGCGGCGAAGCTGCCCAAGCCTAAGCTGATGCGCGTGCTGTACCTGCTCATGCTGGGGCTTGTGGTGGGCTGTACGCTGGTGCTTGTTGTCATGGAGACCGCCGGCTTTGATTGGCGCTGGTTCTACCCGTTGCTGTTTATCGTCTCGAACTTTGTTGTAAGACAGCAGACGATTCTGCTCTGGATTCTGGCGGTAGATTTATGCTCAACCCAGCAGGCCAAACGGCTTATGCCCTTGTTTGTCGGCTCGGCGACACTGGGCGGAGTTGCGGCGGGAGTGCTTGCATATGTAATCAGCCTCTGGTTCGGACCAACGGCCATCTATGCGGCAGGCGCTATCCTGCTCCTTGTGGCCTGGTACAATTACCGCGAGGTTATCGCACGTTACCTTGTTCCGCTATCGCTTAAACAAGGAAATGAAGAGGCGGAGGAGCAGCAGCTGTCAACGACAGCCGTCTTTAAGCAGGCCTTAAAATCTCCGTTTTTGCTGTCGATTATCGTGCTGATTACGATTATGCCGGCGCTGTTCTATTTGATCGAATATCAGTTTTTGAATGTAACGAGAATGACGTATGAAAGCGAACAAGCATTCAGCCGTTATTTTGGCGTCATTACGGTGCTGTTATTTGTATTGGCGTTTCTGCTTCAGCTTGTTTCCGGCAAGCTTATGACGAGACTTGGGGCAAGCCAGATGCTGACTGCGATTTCCGCAGTTTACGTGCTGTCATTTGTGCTCGCAGCCGTGTTTATTGAAGGGCCTGCTGCGTTAGCCGTCGTCTCGCTGGGCTATATGCTCATTTATTTGCTGCTGTTCTATTCAGCGGAGCCGTCGTACCAGCTGTTCTTCAAAGTATTCCCGCTTGAGCTGCGGGACAGCTACCGTTATGCTTCTCAGGGCATTGCCGCTTTTGGCGGGATCCTGCTTGGCGCTGCGCTGCAATTTCTTCATTCCGACTTTGGCATGTCCTGGACGGGACTCTCAATTGTGGGGCTTGTGGGGGCGGTCGGCCTGCTTGTGCTGGCCTGGTATAGCCGCAAGCTCTATATGAAGGAACTGGTCAACAGCGTTCAAACGACGGGCGGGCTCGATTTGGCCGAATCTTTTGACGAGTTTAGAAGAGATGCTTCGGCAATCGCCCAGGTACGGGCAATGCTGAAGGATAAAGCGGACTCGGCCCGCGAGATTGCGCTGCAAATTTTTGGCAGGCTGCAGAACCCTAAAGATGTGCCGGATTTGCTGGAGCTTGTAGACGATCCGAATCCGCGTATCCGGATAGCGGCCGTCAGGGCGATGAATCTGGAGCGCGCGGATTTGCAAGCTATGGCAAAAATCGCCGCTTTTCTGGAGGACCCGGACGATGAGATGCGGGCCGAGGGCGTTAGGCAAATCGGAAGAATGAAGCATATGGAGCATCAGGCGTTTTATTTTCTAAGGCAAAAGCTGCTTGACCGCCATCCGAGCGTCGTGGCTGAAGCGGTACGGGCCATGTATGCCCTGAACAACGCGCCTAGCTTTGAAGCCTGCTACGAAGTCATTGATCGGATTCTGGATGAGGGTGGAGCGGCTGCCGTATATATTTGTCCCGTAGTCGCCGAGCTTGAGCTGAGGTCGTTTATTCCCAAAGTGGAACGGATCGTCGACGAAGCGCATCCCGCTGCAAGGGTTGCTGCGATTTCCTGTCTGGGCAGACTCGGGTATGCGCCAATTGTGCCTAAGCTGCTGGACCGGCTTGAAGCGATGGACCAGGAGCTGCTTCGTACGACCGCCGAAAGCTTCGTTCATATCGGGGAGCCGGCGGTGGAGCTATTGCTTGACAAGCTGCAGTCGGCTCCGGCCAAAAGCTGGAATGTGGTCATTGCCGCGCTTTCCTCGCTCCTTGCCGAAGCGCAGGTTCAAACGACGCTTGTGGATGAAGCACTGCGCCGCTTAGTCGCATTGGACGAGGCCTCCGCATACAGCAGCGCTTTGCAGAAGCTTGGCTATGACGAGCTTGCCGCCCTGTCCGCGTTGCGTTGGCGCGAGGTTCGCAGCTCCGTATACGAGGGCATTTGGGCATTGCTCTCACGTCTAGCCGACGGTCAGGTAGTAGAAACGGTCAAAAAGGCTGCGGCTGACGAGGACGAGGAAATTCGCAGCAATGCCTGGGAAGTGCTTGCGGAGGGAATGGGCGAGCGGAGGCTGTCGCAGGCTCTGCTTGCTTCCCTGGAAAAGGGCGAGGATAGCCGCAAGCTTGAGACGAATAAGGAAGCCGAGCTGCTGCTTGAGTCTGCGCTTAACGGACTGGATGAATGGTGGCGGGATATAGCCGAGGCTGCGTTAAAGAAGGAGGAGGATGACATGGCTAGCGAGCAGTTGATGATGTCGCGACTGAACAAGGTAGTGTTTCTCCGCCAGGTTCCGTATTTTGCCGATTTGTCGCTCGAGGAGCTGGGGCTCATTGCCAACATCGCCGAAGAGCGCAGCTATCCGGATGAGGAGCCCATACTGAAGCGAGGGGAACCGAATTCGGCGATGTACGTCATTATTGAGGGCAACGTCGAGCTAATCAGCGTGTCCGCCGCAGGCTGGGAGGGCACGATCGGGGTGCTGGGCGCCGGAGAGGTATGCGGTGTGACGTCAGCGCTGGACCATACGCCTTCCACTGTCACCGCTCAATCTCTGCTGGGCGATGTCAAGGTGCTCAGGCTGCTCGCCGAGGACGTGTCGCGCTTGATTAGACTGTACCCGGAAATCGGTATCGGATTGCTGCGCGCTTCCTTCGCTCGAATCAGACTGCTGGAAGAAATGATGATGCGAATTGATTCCTAGAACCAGGATGGAATGAGACAATAGAACTTTTAAAAAAATGGAGATTCTTCGGTTGCTTGCATGCAAACCGGGAATCTCTTTTTTATGTTAACGATTTCTAATTTTGGTATACTGAAAGAGCCGAGAGGGTCGTTTATTGCACAGGGGATTTAGCAGGGATCAGATACGCTGGGAGTATGCCCTTTTGGCTGCAGAAAGCTGAGCTGTGGAGTAGTGGGAACGGAGGAGAAATCGTATCGTTGCTTTTATTTTGAATCTTGTATTTTGCCGCAAAGCCGATTCTATGTTTTCGGCTGCTGAAATGGATGATTTTGAACGGATGTATCATGAAGCCGTCGCTGTGAATGGCATCGTTAATTATCAATCTAAATTCCCTAAGCATCGATTCATCGACTATCTAACGGAATTCAAAAATGTTGTAGCCCATGGATCAAATAATTCCAAGATTGAAACGTTTGAAACCAGACAGCAGACCTTATTTAGCGGAAAATCAGTAGAAGCTATCTTTGCTGCTAAAGATGGGATTTGGCCTATTTTTTACGCTATTCTGGATCGAAATAAAGTCGTCTATAACTTTAGGAATGGATGCTTTAAAACGAAAAATAAAAGGCGATTTTATTTCTTTTCCATCACGCAGCAGACTCTGGATAATGAACCGTGGACAACCGGCTACGTTTATCTTTTACCATCGGAATCGTTTGAAAGAGCAAGTTATACACGCGTGTACGTTGATGAATGGATAAGCAAACAAGAAGTTAAACCGCTGCTGAAAATGGAAGTAAGCCCATCTGATTTTGAATATCACAATAAGGTTTCTATACATCGGCCAAGGGAATCGATTCTAATGACTTGGCTGTTATACAAAATAAGAACATCCAAGCGCGACCATTCAAAGAAGGCAGATTAATTCGTGAAAATGAAAGGATAGCTGAAGCGAGATTATAAGAAAGCGGGTAGTTATACGCTGATTTTTTCTATAGCTATAAACGTGGTGAAAGCAGCAAAGAAGTGCAAGAGAGAGCGATACAAGCTCTGAGATATATTTTACAAAAAAATGAAGAAAAGAACATTGTGATCGGCACCCATGGGGATGTTATGACGTTAATGTTAAACTTCTTTGATGATCAATATGGAATCAAGTTTTGGAATTCAACCACGATGCCCGACATATATAAAGCGCAATTCCAAAATAATAAATTAGAACAAGTGCAGAGATTGTGGAAATGATTTTAACCAATATGTACAAATGCAGGTGACACTAGCGTTGCATAAATGTTCTCTAAATCCTCATAAGATTCTGCTATATCTGCATTTTTCCATAAAAAAAATCCTTTACAATGAATGGGAGAGGTAGACCTGTCCATTAATCCATTGA
>NZ_STGF01000006.1 GCF_005222705.1 Paenibacillus sp. SY21-1
GTGGACGGGACGGGTGCAGAACTGGGGACAGATCCTGCTGCAATTGACCGTCTGTTATCCCGATCGCGTACAGGTGCGATAAGCGGCTTTACGTGGAGGGGGCGGGCCTGATAGGCTGATTGCCGGAGAGCGAATAGGCCATTGGCCGCTTCGCCCAGCTCGGGAGCATCGGGCCCGCCAGAGGCTCCATGTCAAGCCCGGCTCGACAGTTACTAGATTTTGTTTTCAAAGGTTACACTTTTTAATTGACAATCTCGTAACCTTCAAAAATCTCTTCTTCATCCAAAGGCTCGCTTTCGGACACCGATAATTGCTCGGGATAACTCATGAAAAATTGCAGCATTTCCTCGATATGCTCTATCGTTCTAAATTCATCCGACAAATCCTCTCTAAACCAGTTGCCTACATCATCATAGTGGTAGTACAGCCCTAAATCCTTGGATAAATAATAATCAAAAAATGAATGTCTTTCATCCACAGTATCGGACACATGCTCATGCTCTTCAGTCGTTATACTCAGCGTATGCCCTCTGATATGTGCTTGAGACGGATTTCTATTCATCGTACCGTCTTCAGTCCCGTAGTAGCCGTCCACTATTCGGACTGAAGGGTCATCATAGGAGAGATAGTTGTAAATACTCGAAGAATTTGTGTTGTAGTTTAGACGATCCACTGCTCTGATGAAATTCAAGGCCTCTTGGAGCATGACTAGCGTATCGCTGTTCCCGGTTTGTTCATCGCTGGCATTGTTACTGTTGGGGGTGGCCGTTGAATGATTGGAAGAAGATTTTTCATTATGCGTTGTTTGAGGGGTGTTGCTCCAATCCGCATTTACTTGACTATTCGTTTCATTACTTGTACAGGCGGACATTAAAGCTAAGCCTAATATAAACACAAAAAACATTGGTATACGCTTCATGGAACTCACTCCCTATTTTTCTCAAGCCCACGTACTTAACTTACCTATACCGGACGCTCCAATTGCCCCTTGAACAACTTCCTCAGGCATAACGATGGGCTCAGCTTCATTATGATCAGAGAATTTAATGTATATGGATAGATTAACCGTATCGCTGCAAATCCACTTCACACATTTTTTTTACTATATATATGAATAAATAGATAATATAAAATCTTGAGTTTGGAAAGTAATATCCTTGACGATAAGATTTAGTTCGTTTTCGTCCTTTTGAGTTTTAAAAGGGATTTTTATTCAGCTAATTTCACCCCTATTTTTCTTGGGTCCGATTCGAACGAACTAATCCGCGACCAAGACCCAGGCTATTGGATTTACATGATGTCTATTGTAATTATACAATACATAATCTATAATTCAATAGATATTATATTTTAAAGTATTGGAAGGAGAAGTATGCGATGTTTAAGAAAGCTCTATCGAAGTTGATCATTGTCAGCCTGCTGCTAACGATGATCGTGCCGAATTTTGCATCGGCTGCCGGAGGTAACTCGTTAGCCGATGACTTTGCCGCCAAAAGCAGCGCGCAAATCGTGAAGAAAAACAAGTATGACCAGGACTTATTGGATGTCAGCTATTATTCGAATAATAGCTCATTCTACGCAGTCGGGAATAACGGAACGATGTTAGTATCTAGCGATGGCGATAACTGGACTCAGGTAACAGACGCCGAAATCGATTTGAGCGCGAATGTTAATTTTGTGGATTTGTATACTACTAACAATCAGATTGCGGTTGTAGGTACGGATCCGGTGACCGGGAGAAACTATATCTTTCTGAAAACCAATAATGATCCTTTTACTAAGTTAGATTTAACTAGCGTTGCGGCTGGCAGTCAACAGGTTCAGGCGGTTGCCATCTCAGGCAGCAACATCGCTGTCGTGACGAATACAACAAAATATTATCATTCCACAGATAATGGGGCTAACTGGAACTATGACTTTGTGGATGCTAACGCTAACAGCAAAGGTGCGACTGCCATTGCGGTTGACCCGACGAGCGGCAAATTCAAGGTGTATAACAATTATGAAACGGTTTCTGCTACTCAGTATTCTTTTGACAGCCAGGTAGGTCGTGGGAATTGGGTGCAAGGGACGCTCTCCAATCCTAGTTATCGATTCACGAACGTTAAAAATATGTATAGAACGAGCACCGAATGGACCGTTATGTTGAATAATGGTACAACATCTGCGCTATACCGCGATCGTACGGATGGTGCCTCTAACAATAAGTATGATGCGGATTATATGCTTGAAGCTGCCTACACCGAAGGAAATGTAGAAAACGATGCGAAGAATATTCTTGTTGGCTGGAGAAGTACATCGACAGGGGATCAAATGATTATTCGATCCAATCAGGACCCGAATTTCATTCGACAAAACTCGAACCATAAGTTATACCAATTGGATGCCCCTTCCTATGCTCAAACCAATTCTGTGGTAGGCAATGGCAAGCTTTTTGGTATTGCTGCAGGATCGATAAGCGGTCAAAGGGTATACATTGCAGTTGGCAGCAACGGCTCAATTCTGAAAAGCACGAATGGTTATCAATTCGAGCCAATGGCACAAGAATTCGATTCTACTGCTCAAATCAGACATCTGCTTGCTAATGATGATCCGAATGTCTCCACTTCTGGTCAGCAGGTTGCCATCACAGACGACAATCGGGTGTTCTACTCCAATGATCGCGGTCTAACCTGGAAGTATGCGCCTCAAGTGTCTCTATCAGGCGAAATTGCAAGCATGAAGTATGATAGTCTTGGGGCAACTCAGCGCTTATTCATTGCAACGAATAATCGGGCAACCGGCACAGCGACTAGCTACCAACTGACACTGCCGGTAGTGAACTTTACGGCTTCCCTCTCTGATTTTACAGTTCGAGGGGTTACAACGAATAGTAACGGGATTGTCTATTATGGAACGACGCCTTCCAATGGACGAACCAAGATTGTTAGCCAAAACAATAATGGTGGTTTCGTATCGAGTAGCAGCGCGACTGCGGGCGATATTCAGTTGATGATCGGTTATGGAACGCAAGCAACGAACAGGTTTGCTTTTAACGGTACTACGACTCATCTTGTAACCCTTCCATTCGGTTCGTACGCATATAACATTCCTAATGCAAACGGCAGCGGCAGCGTTAATGGGGCAATCAATAAGACCTATGTCGCTTGGGCGCAGGGCAATGATCGTCAACTGCTAATGGACGCTTCGGGTTATGTACGAGTATTCAATAATCCGACAGAAAGCAGCACGATGTACAACGATACGCTGATCTATCTCGGTCAAGGCATACCATCAACTAGCTTTGAACTAAGCAAGCTGGTATTCGTTAATGGACTGTATGCTGCTCTAGGTACGAACGGAAGTGTGTACACCTCATTTGATGGTATAATCTGGACACGCCAATCCGTCTTGTCTTCAGTCGATCTGGTCGATATTTCCAAATCCAATAACACATTATTGCTCCTGAACAAGAACAACACCGTTGAAAGGGTTGCATTAACTTCTAATGCATGGACGGACAATACCTATGTCAAATATCCGAATCTGGATATAACAAGACCACCATCTTTCGGGCCTTATGATGGTACTCAAGCAGGTGTGAACGTCATTACGGTAAATGCCGCCGACGATCCCAATGCAGCAGGCGCTACCGCCTCGTACAAATGGTTCAAGGAAGATGTGAACGGTGTGATACAGGAGATTGCCGGACAATCAGCGAATACGTTGGATTTGTCTGTTCTAAGCGCGGGTTTTACGGGAACTTCTAGAGTAAATGTTTATGTAGAGGTAACCTATAGCGATGCGACCAAGGTGGATCAGCCACAGTCCAAGAGAATGTACGGACCATTTGGTTATGATATCAAAATACCTCGTTATGAAATCGATGTTGCCTATTCTGCGACAAGCTTTTCCGTACTGGAAGGCTATAATTCAGCAGATGTGACTCCTATTGAGATAAGCATTGAGAATACAGGGGACACTGACATCCCGTATCTGAATATAAGCAGCAACCCAAATGTTGTGGCGAGTATTCCTTCATATTCATTAGCGGTTGGAGAAACGATAACCGGGCAAGTATTGATTGCCGCGAATAAACCGCTAGGCTCGTATACATCCGATGTCGAGATATGGTCTCCATATGGATCGATTAACGAAAGGCAGACGATTACCTATCAAGTAACAGATGTTCCGAAGTATGTATTGGATGCTGGTTTAGATCAGTATCAAATTCAACTTGCACATAACTACGGCAGTGTGAATGACGCCAAGGTTGTATTGACCCTGGGAAATTGGGGGAATCGCGATATCGAAGCGTTAGCCGTAACCTTATCGGATTCTCAACATTTTGAGCTCTCTTCCGTTCCTGCAAAAATTGAGTGGGGAGATGCTGCGCAGATTGAGATTACGCCGAAAGTAACGCTGCAGCCTGGCAGAACATATACCTATGAGCTGACGGTCAACTCTGAAGCAGGCGCGACGACGTTAAGCCCAGTTACGATTACGGTAGAGGAAACACCTCGTTATGATGTGACACTCGCAGAAGTGAAGAATAATGTCACGATTTCGGAAAACTATACAAACGCCTCTAGTGGTGAATTGATGGTTACGATCAGAAATACAGGCAATCGCGACCTGAATGATCTATCGATTGCGCTTCTAGGGGGGGATGCAGGCTCGTTTACACTCAACGCCGTCTCGCCTAGTTTGCCTGTAGGACAGAGCGTATCCGTTATTGCGACACCGCTCGCCAATCTGCCTGTTAACGAGTACACCCCAACGCTCTCCGTTACGTCAGCGGCTACCGGCATTAATAGCAGACAAGCGTTGAGGCTGGTCGTTACCGATGTTCCTGTTTACACCGTAGATCTCTCGTTAAGCACAAATACATTGAACTTGCCGCATGGTTATACAACAAATGACGGCATCATTACCGTCACGCTACAGAATACCGGCAACCGCGATGTTGCTCCTGTGGTCAGCGTATCTGATTCTGCGATAATCGCAGTAGGCAGCGTTCCATCATCGATTGCGGCGAATTCGGGCGGCAGCTTCGAGCTTGCTGTGAGGGAAAATGTTGCCGGAGGTACATACGCGGTCGCTGTAACGGTTACGACCGAAGCTGGAACCCAGACAGAGACGATTAACGTAACCATTGCGTCCGCTCCATTGTATCGATTAAATGTCGCGGCGGATCGTCAATATGCGAACCTGGGCTATAATTATACGGATGCTGGCGCAGGGAAGTTTGTGTTGACTGCCCTGAATGACGGGAATCAGAATCTGCAAAATATTGCAATCGATCTGTCAGACGCAGTCAGCTTCACAGTGGGATCAATTCCAACTTCGCTGGCAGTCGGAGCGGATGCGATCGTTGAAGTCACGCCTGTCGCCGGCTTAGCCGCAGGATCATACCCAGTAACGGTAACCTTTCGTGCAGATCAAATGACGGACCAAGCGTTAACGCTAACGGTTGTTGTTGCAACGGCGCCGACGCCAGGACCGACACCTGATCCAACACCAGGGTCGACACCGGCGCCAACATCAGGACCTGGTTCTTCTCCTGTTGTGACTCAACCTATTGTAACTACGAATGGTCAAATTACTATACCTGCTGGTGCCTCCGGCACCACATCGTTTCATGATGAAGTTACGCTTCATATTCCGGCGAATGCATCTGCCCAAGAATTGAGCATTACGATTGAACAGCTTCTTGACGTTGTCGGCTTGAATCAGAATGGCGAAGAGTTTGCGAGCCCAGTCTACGAGATTCTGAATAATGGCGGCGGGAATCTTAACCTTCCCGTTACGGTAGAGATTCAATATGATCCGTCTTTTGTCCATGAAGGCCAATATGCAGCAATCTTCTACTATGACGAAATTGAGAAAGAATGGATTGAAATCGGCGGCGAAGTCAGAGGCGATCGAATGGTTGCCGAGACGGATCGCTTTGCGAAGTTCACCGTGCTTGTTAAGGATAAAGATACGGACTCCGTGAGCCTCTTTACCGACGTAGAAGAACATTGGGGGGCTGATAACATCGCAAAAGCAGTGAAATTAGGATTTGTTAGTGGTTATCCCGATCATACCTTTAGACCGAATGATGCCATTACGAGAGAGCAATTTGCTGTTATGCTTACTGGGGCGCTGTCCATGACAAGCGAAAGCTCTTTCGTAGAGTTTACTGACGGCAATCTGATCGCGGCTTGGGCTAAGCCGGCCGTGGCTAGCGCGGTAGAGGCAGGACTTGTTAGAGGCTATGGAGATGGCAGCTTTGCTCCGAAATCCTCTATTAAGCGCTCGGAATTGGCCGTTATGATTGCCAGAGCGGCAGGCGTCGATCTGTCGGCTGCTGTTGCTACTAGCTTTACCGACGATTCGAGCATTCCTCAGTGGAGCAAACCAGCTATTGCATCACTTCAAACGTTAGGTTTAATTAGCGGTAAAGGCAATGGACAATTTGCTCCGCAAGCAACAGCTACACGTGCCGAGGCAGTAACAATTATCTTGAATTTGTTGAACTATTTATCGAAATAAAGCAAATCACGAATAGGCTCCTTACACGTTGGGAAAGAAGGTGCAGGGAGCCTGTTCGAATTGAATGGCGAAGCTGTTATCCGCCTTCTTTGATTGGATAGGCAAATAACTTGTTCGGATCCATGGTAATCCACACTTGCAAGCCAGGCTCCAAGTAGTTATTGTGGAGCGCATAGAATAAAATGTCCGGCTCGTTGAGCAGCGTGATTCGCCAATGCTTTCCCTCAAAGCTGCTATCCAGCACGATGGGGCGATTCAAATCATAGTTGGGCGGAAGTGATTCGGGCTCTTGCTCAAGAATCATAATATCTTCTGGACGTGATCTAAGTTCTACACGTTGGCCGGCAGGTATTTGGACGTCGGGAAACGGATTCAATGCTCGCGCAGATTGAGGGCCAATGTTGAACATCCTGTCATTATTCAAGGCTATGCTGGAAGTAGTTCTGTTGATGGCCCCGAGCAGTCCGGCTACCCAAGGAGTTGCCGGCGCTAAATAGCAGGACTGTGGAGTGTCGATCTGTTCTAATCTTCCTTCCTTAATAATGAGAAGTCGATCCGCCATGGCGAGCGCCTCTTCGGGATCATGCGTTACATAGAGTACGGTCGTACCTAATTTCTTGAACAGAGCCTTGAGCTCGCTGCGCATCTGCAAACGAAGATAGCCGTCCAGATTGGACATCGGCTCGTCGAGCAACATGATTTGCGGTGTGGTTGCCAACGCTCTTGCTATGGCGACGCGCTGTTGCTGTCCGCCAGACAATTCGGACGGCAATCGGTTTTCAAGACCTTGCAATTCTAGCAGTTGCAGTAAGCTGCGAATAGACTGATCACGATCGGCTCGAGGCAGTCTTTGGCGCTTTAAGCCGAAGGCAACATGATCGTATACGCTCATATGAGGCCATAACGCATAATTTTGAAAAACCATGTTGACGCCGCGTTTTTCAGGTTCGAGCATCGAATGTTTTGACGAAACCAGTCTGTCATATATTCGAATCTCGCCTGCGTCGGGCTTTGCAAGACCGGCGATTAGCTGTAGCAGCGTTGACTTTCCGCCGCCGGAAGGGCCCAATATGCTAATAATCTCTCCTTCGTAAATATCGCAACTCAGTTCGTTTATTGCGAGGTGGGAGTCATATTTTTTGCTTATAGATGAGATCTGCAGAATAACCTTATTATTCATCTGTCTTGTTTCCTCGCTTTAATGTCCGGCAGTTTGTTTGCCGTAAAGATATGAAAGCTGCCGCATGGGCGCCAGTCGGATACTGCCACTGCTTCTCTGGAACGTGTCACTTGAATGCGGGCTTGCTTCTAAGAACATTCGACCAATGATTCTTTCACAATCATTTCAATATGCGGTCAAAATGTTAGCTGCCTCCAAATGAGCCTTGTCTTCTTTTGCTAGAATTATAACTGCAAACTAAGCCGTTTTCAATTGAAATGAAGTATTCCCATAGAACCTTAGTGCTGATTCGCTTCGTAATAAGGTTGCGCTACGTGGACGGTAGCCGCTGCTGCGATTATTAACAGGATCGTCTTGTAATCGAACAAAAAATGATTGGAGGAATGTGCCATGCTGAGAAGAATGGACTTGATTACATTAAGAGCTATTACACTATTGGTATTATTACTTGCGTTGACCTCTTGCAGTAACGTAAGCGGTCCTTCTGTCTCGCCATCCGCAACACCGACAGCTGATGTGCAGAGCTCCGCCGCTCCGTCGACCATTCATACATCGGCAGACAACTCGGAAGGGAAGTCTCTTGAACAGATCATACCCAAGCAATGGCAAGTGATTCCGAATGGCGAATCGTTCATTGCTAAAGGAGATCTAAACGGTGATGGCATCGAAGATATTGCCGTTGTACTGGAAGCTTCCGGCAGTGAGCCGGAACAAACGCCGAAGCGTGCTCTATTGCTCGCACTTGGAGCGGGCGCCGAGCGTTATCTAAATGTAGTAATAAACGAAGCGATTGTCTATCGTGCAGATGAAGGCGGTGTTTTTGGCGATCCGCTAGCCAGTCTTCGGATAGAGGATGCTATTGTCCACTTAGAGCATTATGGAGGCAGCAACTGGAGATGGTCGAACAGCTATCGGATCGACTGGCGTGAGGACGGATGGTATGCCGTCGGTTATACTAGCACCAGCGAATTTTTAAATTCACCCTACTATGAAGAGATCAAGTACGAAATAGGCAGCGGAGAAGTTGTCTTGTACAAAATTGACGAGGAAGGCAGTGAGGGAGAGAGAACGAGGCAGGTTGAACCTGGTCAATATGTCAAGGTTGCGGATTTGACACCGGAAAGCTTTGATTTTCTAAATACCGATTCGCTGACTTACGAAAGCGCCTCTCTAGGTTTCGCGATTACGTTTCCGGAATCCTGGGCGGGCTATTATCGTGTAGGGGAAGACGAACGGTTGCTGAATGTCTATTTTGTGGGAGAAAGTGAGATTAGTCGCTCCTCGTTGTTCGATGAGGAGCCCGGTCTGTATATGTTCAGTATTGGTTCCAACGAGGTTATGGAGGAATATGGCGAGTTGATCGACAATGCCGAAGAAGTCGGTCAATCGAATGGGACAGTGTACTATTACTTTACAGCTACGGATTGCAGTGTGTGTCTTTTGACTTTTTCGGAAGATCTTAATGCGGACAACGAAGCGGAGCGCATGTTTCGGGATTCGGATTTTCGCCGTTACCAACTCATGAATGAGGATATCAGGCAGATCTTGTACTCATTCAAAGGTTGAAGGCTGCTCTGGAACACGAAGGCGTGCGATGCATCGACGTAACTGGCAGGTCTGCGCTTTTAAGCGAGCAAGGCTTTACATGCGTCGGCAGGTAGGAGTTGGATTCAAACGAAACGGCTACACGCGCCGAAGCGCTTGCCAGCCTCTTCAGAATGGTTGAATGATTGCAAGAGCGGGAACAGGATGCAGCTTCGTATAGGTGGCTTTAGGGGGAATGCGTAAACGCATGTCCTCTTGATGTGCTTTGTATTCATAAAATATATTGAATTATTGATAAAATGATGATAATGTATGTGTTAGTTCGCAAAAAAGAATGCAGGGATGAGGAGAGTATGCGATGAGAAAATTGATTTTTAGCGGCTTTGTGATTTTGTTGATGTTAACTGTGGCTGCTTGTTCGTCTTCAGTCAACAAACCTGCTCCTTCGGCTACGGCGGCTCCATCGCCGACAGCGACTGCAACCCAAAAGGCGGAGCAAACGTCGGGCGAGGGAACGGCAGCAGAAGGAACGGAGTTTGACGTTATGCTTGTAGATGGCGGAGACCGGCTTTTGGATGTAGTGAAGGCAGTGAGGGACATGACTTCCTTGGACCTGGCTAAGTCTAAGGAAATAGTAGAAACTGTGCCGGCTAAGGTATTGGAACGAGTGAGCAAGGAAGCGGCGGAAGCGGCCCGATTAGAGCTTGAAGCTGCAGGAGCTGCTGTAGAACTGGTCCCACTTGCGGAAGCGGATGGAGAACTGACTCAGTACGAGGTTGTTTTGTTGGATGGTGGTGCCAAGCTTCTGGAAGTCGTTAAAATGATTCGTGATCATACTTCCTTGGATTTGTCCGCTTCGAAGGAAATTGTGGATAACGCTCCTGCTACGGTGGTGGACAAAGCGAGCAAGGAGGAAGCGGAAGCGCTGAAGGCTGTGCTTGAAGAGGCAGGCGCTATCGTAGAAATTAAATAAATCATTGTCATAATAGATTTAATGGATGATTGAGTGCGTAACATGCATGGTTGTGAGCTGGAGATCGGCCTGAGAAAAAGCGCGCTTGTAAGAACCCGCATGAAAGGAGAGTTCTGGCATGAAAAAAGCGGCACTGCTGCTCGTGGCATGCATGATTGTTCTGACAACGGCTTGCGGCACTGAGGAAAGTTTAGTCGAAGGAACGTCTGTTGTTACGGCAAGCCCTTCGACATCCGAAGGTCCAAGCTTGGAGAATAAAACGAGCGAGCCGGAGGAAGACGTGGAAGCGGGAGATCAGCCGCATATTAGTATTGAAGTAAGCGGTGGTTCCGTGGCTATCGATCCGGAGGATTCCTATGGTTTTCTTTCGGCGGTAACCTTTGACCAAAAGGAAGTCGTATTAGAGTATATCGAAGCTGGCGTTCAAATCGATTTTTTGGACGATAACGGCTTCGGAGCGCTTTACAACGCGCTTTATAACGGAAATATGGAATTAGCCAAGCTTTTGCTCGAACACGGAGCTGCGATTAATATTCAAAATGAGCAAAAATATACGCCTCTTCTCATTTTTGCGGAATACGATTCCTCCGAGATTGTTGAATTTCTGCTTGAAAACGGAGCGGACCCCAATATTGGAGGCGGCGAGAATGACGACTATTATCCAATCATTGCAGCCTCGCTGTTAAATTATCCGAAAATAGTCAAGCTGCTGCTTGACCATGACGCTTACCCGAATTTGGAGTATGTGTATGACGGGGAAACGGTTAATGCCACACAAATCGCCGAGCGTTACGGTTTTACCGAAATTGAGGAGCTCATTCAAAAATCACTATAAGGGATGTGTCGGGGATGGGATTAATTAAGGCGATCGCGGGTGCAGCCGGAGGGGTTATGGCCGACCAATGGAGAGAATTTTTTTATTGCGAGTCTATGTCGTCGGACGTGTTGATGACCAAAGGAGTCAAGCGCGAAACCAGACGAGGCTCCAACAATAAGGGCGATTCCAACATCATCAGCAACGGCTCCATTATTGCCATTAACGAAGGGCAATGCATGATAATCCTGGAGCAGGGCAAAATCGTCGACTTCTGCGCCGAGCCCGGAGAATACGTGTACGATATGTCCTCGGAGCCAAGCTTGTTCTATGGGGACTTGATGACGGGCATCAGGGATACGTTTAAGCAGATTGGCAAACGATTTACGTTTGGCGGCGAAGCGGGCAAGGATCAACGCGTTTACTACTTTAACAAAAAAGAGATTATGGGCAATAAGTACGGCACGCCAACTCCCGTTCCTTTCCGGGTTATTGATGCCAACATCGGACTGGACATCGATATTTCAATTCGTTGTCACGGCGAATATTCTTATATGATCGCCGATCCGCTCAAGTTCTACGCTAACGTAACGGGCAATGCGGAAGAAGAATTCAGAAGAGAACAGATCGACAGCCAGCTTAAGTCGGAGCTTATGACGGCGCTGCAGCCTGCCCTGGCCAAAATCTCGACAATGGGCATTCGATACAGCGCTTTGCCGGGACATACCATGGAGCTTGCCGATGCGCTCAATCAGGTGCTCGGGGGCAAATGGATGGAGATTCGCGGAATTAAAATCGTATCTTTCGGCGTTAGCAGCGTGAAAGCAAACGAAGAAGACGAAGCCATGATCAAGCAGCTTCAACGAACGGCCGTTATGCGCAATCCCGGTATGGCAGCCGCCCATCTTGCCAGCTCGCAGGGCGATGCCATGGTAGGCGCGGCCAACAACGAAAACGCCGGATCATTCGCGGCGTTTGCAGGTCTTAATATGGCTCAGCAGGCCGGAGGCATGCAAGCTTCCCAACTGTTTAACATGGCTGCTGCTCAACAGCAACAACAAACGCAACCGTTTGGGCAGCAGCAGCCTCAAGCTGCCGGTCAGCCCCCGCAGGTGACTCAGCAGCAGCAAACGGCGCCTGCTGTGAATCAGGCGGCTCGCCCAAGCTGGAGCTGCAGCTGCGGAACGTCCAATAAAGGAGCGTTCTGTTCTGATTGCGGCACGGCTAAGCCGGCAGACGGCTGGGTTTGCGGCTGCGGCTCGGTCAACAAAGGTCGCTTCTGTCAGGAATGCGGCAAGCCAAAGCCTGCGGAAGCCGCTGTCTATGCATGCGACAAATGCGGATGGGAGCCGGAAGACAGGCACAATCCTCCCAAGTTCTGCCCGGAATGCGGAGATATCTTTGACGAACAAGATAAGAGGTAGGGGGACGAGATTATGTCATCTCAATCGGCTGAAGCGGAAATCAAGGGAGCGACAAGCGAGGAAGCGGAATGTCCATCCTGCAGCGGGTCGTTTCAATTCAATCCTACAACGAGCAATCTGAAATGCCCTTATTGCGAGTTTGAATGCGACATTCCCGATCCGGAAGACGGACATGGAGGAAGCGTGCAAGAAATGGATTTCGCTAATGTGGCCAATCGCGGCGGGTATGATTGGGGAACAGAAAAGAAATCGGTCATTTGCGGCTCTTGCGCTGCGGAATCTATCTATGACGTTCTTCAAATAGCTAATGTCTGCCCCTACTGCGATTCGAATCAATTGATGGAGGCGGCTGTGGAAGATGCATTGCCACCTAACGGCGTCATTCCGTTCGAGATTACGCACAAGCAGGCCTCGGACCATTTTGCAGGCTGGCTGAAGAGCCGCTGGTTCGCTCCCAGGGCAGCGAAAGAAAACGCAAGACCTGACAGCTTTCAAGGTGTTTATTTGCCCCACTGGACTTTTGACAGTAAGACGGCCTCGCGCTATACCGCTCAGTACGGAAGAAATCGGACGGTCAATGGAGACGACGGCAAAAGCAAAACGGTCACGGACTGGTTTCCGGCGCAAGGCTTCTACCAGCAATTTATTGATGATCACCTGGTGTTGGCGTCAAGCAGGCATGATGAGAAGCTGCTAAGCAAGCTCCGTCCATTTGACTCGACGAAAGCGAAAGTGTTTCACTCGCAATATCTCGCCGGTTTCGCAGCGGAAAGATACAGCGTTGGAATAGAAGCCGGATGGGAGCAGGCACAGAAGGAAATAAACAAACAGCTGGAATCGGAAGTCGAGAAAATCATCAAGTCCAAATACGCTGCCGATCATGTCAAGGATGTTAAGCTTTCCGTTTCGCACTCGAATGTTACGTACAAATACTTAATTCTTCCCATTTGGCTTTCTTCCTTCCATTATAAAGGAAAGCTCTATCACTTCGCCGTGAACGGGCAGTCAGGGCTCGTCGGTGGTTCCGCTCCTGTCTCGGCGCTCCGAGTATCGATTGTTGTGGCTGCCGCCGCTGCCATTATTTCGGGTATGGTCTGGATAGCAGACAAATTCTGAGTTGTTAACATGAGGAGATAGCGATATGAGCAAGTACAAAATAATAATCTTGTTGTCCCTCGCGCTCGCAGCGTGCGCGTGCAGCAACACAAACGGTAACGCGCCTTCGCCGACCGACGCGCCGACTGTAGAATGGCCAACCGCCTCTTCTTTAGCGGCGGTTGCCTCGCCTGCGAACGACTTGCCGGCAGGCAAGACTCTTGATGAGCTCGTACCTAAGCAATGGCAGATTCTCGCGAATCATGAATCTGCTATGACCAAGGGGTTGCTGAACGCCGATGAAATCGACGATATAGCCGTCGTGCTGGAAGCTGTCCATGCCGAGCCGGGAGTGGCGCCCAAGCGTGCTCTTTTGCTGGCGCTCGGTATGGGGAACGATCTCTATGCGGAGGGGGCCCTTAACGAGGCTATTGTGTATAGCTCCGATGAAGGCGGCGTTTTCGGCGACCCTCTTGTCGGCGTAGGGATTCGGGATGCCACCGTTTTTCTCGAACATTACGGCGGGAGCAACTGGCGTTGGTCTAACAGCTACATGATCGACTGGCGCAACGAGGGCTGGTACGCCGTTGGTTATTCCTCCAGCAGTGAACATTTGAGTTCCCCTTATTATGAGGAGTGGAAGTACGATGCCTACTTCGGGGATTTGATTATTAATAAAGTAAATGAAGACGGTACGGAGAAGCATGAAACGCGGCAGCTTGAACGAGAGAAGTTTATTAAATTGGAACAATTGACTCGCGAGAGCTTCGACTTTATACATGCTGTCCCTCTAACTTACGAAAGCGTCTCACTTGGTTTTTCGGTCACGTTTCCGGAATCCTGGTCGGATTATTACATTGTGACAGAAGAAGGCCCGACCCTCAATGTCTTCTTTAACGGAGAAAGCCAGATTAGCCAACAACTCCCTATAACCAGCGAAGAAGCAGCCATTTATTTGTTTAGCATAGGACCACTGGAGGATGCGGAGGCTTATGGCGATCTGATTGATGGCGTCAGAAAGATCGGCGAGATCAAAGGGGATGACTACTATTACTACACCTCGACGGATTGCAGCGTTTGTTTGCTGACCCATATGGACGATCTCGGAGAAGGAGATCCCGAACGCTCTCTTCGGGAATCGGATTACGCCCGCTACGAGTTAATGAACGCGGACTTGGAATCTGTGCTGCTTTCTTTTACTTCTTTGTAATGGATCAGAATGGAGTCAGGCTCCACCTCGAATATCGTAATATCCTCCGGACGGAATCTGAGCTCGCTTCGCCCTTCTGTTGTGATGAGCAGCCTGTTCGCCATAGCGAGAGCTTCCGTGGATCATACGGTAATGCTCTTGCTATGGCGACACGCTGCTGCCGTCCTCCGGAAAGCTCCGCAGGAAGACGCGGCCACAGCGCATAATTCTGGAATACCCTATTAACGCCGCGTATCTCCGGCTCCCTCATCATGCTCGTCTACGAGGCGACTTTTCCACGAATAATAATCCTGCCTACATCCGGCCCTATCAAGCCTGCAATCAATTGCAGCGGGGGAGATTTTCCGCACCCGGAAGGAACCAGTATGCTAACGAATTCTCCTGCTCGAATTTCGCAACTTATATTATTAATTACGAGGTGAGGGTTATATTTTTGCTTAACCGGAGATTTGTAAGTGTAGGTCAGTAGTCATTTGTTTTTCTCCTTGTTTTAAATTTCAATTTCGTAAGTCCGTTGGCAACAATAATAATTGCGGTTACTATTGCACCGCCTAACATGGTCGCGGCAGCTGCATACCCGAACCTCATATTTTCGAATGCCTTATTAATCATGACGGGGAGCGTCATATGTCCGGGGGGGAACAGGATTGAATTGACGGCTAAATCGAACATGCCGGCGCCGAAAGCTGATAGTGAAGCTGTCACAAGCGCCGATTTGCATAACGGCAGCAGAATCCAGAATATTCTCCCTGAAAGGGTTACTCCTTGCAGTTGAGCGGCATCCAGCATCGTTCGTGGAACCATGGCCATGGCGCCGGTAATGATTCGTGTAATAATGGGGATAGAGCCGGCTATTGCAGCGAGAATCAGAATGGAAGGTTTGCCATATAACAGCAAGCCGAAAGCGTCCAGCCACTTCTGATTCCAAACGAAAATGTAGCCAATGCCAAGCACAACCCCTGGAATGGCAAGCCCGACAACAGACATGGTCTCAATAACATTTTTATATTTAAGTTGAGCGAATATAAGTACATAGGCAATGGTAGCGCCAAGCAACAAACCTGCTAAAGCAGCCGCTAAGGCAATTTTCATGGATCTCGTTAAACTTTCGAAAAATAAAGAATCTTCCTGGAGTAATGCCATGTAGTGCGCCAGTGTCCAGTTGTCCATAGACATGCCCGTTGCAGGCAAATGAACGAAGGAAATGAACACCGTACAACCAATCGGGATGCCAATAGCCACAAACAGAAACAAAAGGTTGCAGGCTGTGGCTATCCATGCCTTAGATTCCAATTTGCTTGGCGTGACGCGTACGGCTCCAGATGTGATGCTGTCGTATCTCGAACGATTAAGAATGTACTTCTGCAAGAGAATGGCCAGCATGATGATCAAAATTAAGTAGAGCGATAAGATTCCTGCCATGTCGAAACGGATGGGAGACGTATAAATGGCCGTATAGATGGCATAAGGCAGAGTGGGGAACCGATAGACAGCCGACATGGCAGCCGGAAGCCCAAAATCGCCAATGGTATCCATGAAAACCAGCAGCATACCAGATAGTATGGCAGGCTTCAATAGAGGAATGTGAATGCTCATCCAAGTTCTCGCAGGAGAGGCTCCAGACAGCTTGGCCGCATACGTCAGCCCTTCAACCCGCCATTCCAGCGCTGCATGCACAGCCAGATACGCAAGCGGAAATTTACTTAATACCATGATGAAAACCAGCCCTGCAGGTTGGAAAATAAGCGATCGTATAAGATCCGATCCGAACAGTTGTGCTGCTACCCCGTTGCTGGCCGCGAACAACACCCACCCTTGTGCAATAATGAACGACGGTGTGATAAGTAACAGCCACACGGAAACATCGAGCCATTTGGCTGTTGGGAATTTCCAGCAGGATCGCCATACGGCAAGCCCGCATCCCAACAAAGTTGCCAATACAGCCGTACTGGATGCCAAAATGAGGGAGTTTCGTAGAGCTCTCTGCCAAAATGGTCTTCTAAACACCTCGAACAACAGATCGATCTGCCCCAACTGCTTGCTGCCAGACAGGAATCCGGGTACAACGGCTTGCAACAGAACGGCAGCGAGCGGTCCCAGCACCAGTATCCAAAGGGCAACCGAAACGAACCAGCCGGCTTGATTTTCACCTTTCGCCCATCGTATTCTCATTTGAGGGAGTAATCGGCGAACCATTGCTTGATTTCAGCTTCATGTTGATAGGACCACTCTGTGTCCGCGAACAACAGCTTGGCATCCTTCTGCCGATTTTCTTTTGTCTTCACACCTTCGGACGAAGGTTCGTGGTAGGCATCTTCACTGGTATCTATAATTGCTTGCTGGGTAGCAGGATCTAATAAAAAATTGATGAACGCTTTAGCCGCTTCCAGGTTTCTAGTATCCTTAGAGATAGCAGCTACTCTTACGGCTGCAGGGGCCCCTTCTTCTGGCCACACAATTGTAAAGGGCTTGCCTTCGTTGACGAGGTTGTAAGCGTTGGTTTCCTGAAGGGCTGCCGTCTTTATTTCGCCAGACAGCAAGGCCATAGCGACATTGGGGTTTTTGGGATAAACGGATAAACCGTTATTAAACCAACCCGTCATCAATTCCTTGCCCTCGTCCATGCCATTTTGCTGGAAGAACCAATTTACGAATGGAAAGGCTGGGGCCGCTATTGCAGGATCTGCAACGCCAATGCCATCCTTGAATGCGGGATTGGAAAAATCCGACCAAGACTTGGGAGCTTCTTCTGCGGAAACCTCATCATGATTATAAACAATGACCGCCGCTGCATGAGCGCCTGTAGGGTAATACCAATGTTCCTCCGGGATAAAAGCGTTAAAGCTCTCCTTGAGCGAGTCTGTATTTTCCGGTACGTAGTTTTCGTAAAGCAATCCGTTAACGCCGAGATTATGGACGGAAGCAATGGAATCTAACCAAACCACATCCCAATGGGGATTTCCCTGTTCGGCTTCAATGCGGGACATGATTTCCCCGCCGCCGCCTTGCACCAGCTTGATTGGGTAATTCGTTGCCTCTTCAAACATCGGTCCAATGATTTCATCAAAGTCATTCAAATAAACCGTCAATACTCGCTCTTGTTTAGGAGAGAGTGTGTTTTCCAATGAATTGGATTTGGAGATACAGCCTGATTGAAGTACAATAAGGCTAAGAGTAAGACAAACGGATAGACATGTTCGCATAAATGAAGGTCCTTTCTGAGTCCAACTATTAATGATGTGAAAATTGTAACAGTAAATTGAATATTTTACAATTTCAAAAAGTGATGAAAGCAAGCTTGAAAATCTAACGGCTATATTATTTGTTATCGGTATTATGAATGATATTATTTATATTGTCTTAATGGAGGGTGATTATGAACATTCAGCAGTTGAAGGTCGTCGTGGAGCTATCCAAAGGCAAATCCTTAATTGAAATCGGAGAAACCCTAGAAATTACGCAACCAACAGTCAGTTTCCATATACGCAAATTAGAGGAAGAGCTTGGTACGCCGTTGTATAAAAAGGAAAAAAGAAACTTAACCCTGACAAAGGCTTGCCATGAGCTCGTGCCGTATGCCAAACAGATATTGATCTTGATGGACGAAGCGAAGCAAAAAATGGCACGCGTGCAGGAAATAGAGCAGCCGCGGCTACGTATAAGCGCGAGCCATACTCCTGCTACTTATTATCTTCCTCCTTTTATACAAATGTTCCAACGTAGTCAACCGGAACTAGAGCTGAATCTAACGGTGAATCAAGCCCGAAGGTCGATTCAATTACTAAAGGAGCATCAGGTAGATTTGGCCATTGTCTCGCTGCAAAACTTTACAATTGAAGGAATCAACATACATCCACTAATAGAAGATAAGCTGCTGCTGACCTATTCCCCTACGAATCGACTTGCGTCTTTGGCAGAGGTCAGCATGGAGAATCTGGAGAAGGAAACCTTTCTTCTGCACGAGGAAGGCTCGACATCTAGAATCGTAACCAATGATTGGGCCAAGCAGTCCGGCTTGCTAATGCCGAACAAAATGGAACTTGCCTCCATTGAAACGATCAAAGAAGGCGTCAAATGCGATATGGGCATTGGTATTCTTCCGGAAAAGAGCATCAGGGAGGAGTTGGAAAGTGGGCAATTGCTGGCTATCCCACTTCCAAAGTATGAATACAGACGTTGCATATGCCTGGCATGGAGGAATGAAGAGCATATTTCACCGCAAATCAATTCATTTATCTGGTTTGCAATTGAGAATATGAAGTAAATCTTATAGCGCCTCAGTACAAGAGGGGGAAGCTTATGCTGGCTGCCTCGATGTTCTCGTATGGATAGAATGATAATGCTATATGTATGGAAACCTTCAATCCCTTGCTAGGTTTGGGATTTAAGGTTTTTTGCGTTTTCAGAATGTATCCCGAGAATCACTAGTGCTGTATTCACTAAGTATCGAATGCATAACCTCCACAACAAACAGACATATTAAGCTTATGTCCTGTTGGAAACATTAGGAGGAGAATGGTGGACAATTTTAGAAATCCGTTTCGAAACAGACGATACATCGCGCACGTCAGCTTATTAGGAACAACGCAATTGCATAAACGTAATCCAATCACGATAGCCTGCTGGTCAATGGCTTTTCCCGGATTTGGACATTTGCTCCTAAACAAGTATTTGCGCGGGTATGTTCTCGTTCTGTGGGAGCTGTTTATTAATCAGAAAATACAGTTGAATTTAGCAATTGTACATACATTCAACGGTCAATTTCAGGAAGCAAGAGACGTATTGGACCCCAAATTCGTGCTGCTGTATCTCCCCATTTACATATTTGCAATTTATGACAGTTATAGAACCACCGTTGATTTGAACAAAGTATACCTTTTGGCCCAACGTGAGAACGGTCGCTTTAATACATTTAGCATTGGAGCAATGGAGATCAATTATCTAGATAAACGTAAACCATTAATCGCTCTTTTATGGTCCATGGGAGTTCCTAGTCTGGGACAGTTGTACCTGCATCGCATTATTTTGGCAACATTCCTTTTATTAAGCGGTGTTGTGATCGTATGGTACTCAAATGTAGTCCTGGCGGTACACTATCTTCTACTGGGGGATGTGGGTGCTTCGACTTCCGTTCTCGATAAACAATGGTTGCTGTATTTCCCCTCTTATTATTTTTTTGCCATGTATGATGCTTATGCGAGTACCGTAGAAAATAACAAGCTGTTTGATGAAGTGCAAAAACGGTACCTGATAGAAAATTACCAGCCTGCGGGACATTTTGTTAAAATTGGAGAAAATCGCAATGCAAATTTTGGCGACATTTGAGTATTCAACCTTCGTTGAAACCGTGATAACGGAGCTTGAACAAAAAGGAATCACAGCCATTTATGCCGTACCGCTAGAACTGCGCAAAAAAGAACCGAGACTTTTCGACAGTATCCACCGGGCAGATGGTCTTTCTTTTATCGATAAGGGTATGATATTTGCCTTTATGCTAGGTACGATAGGTACGAGTAAAGGATTCGTGTGGCAAGGAGGACCAATTATTTGGGGAATTGTCGGTGCAGTTACAGGATTTCTCATTGGAGTTGCGCTTAATGGGGGCATTTACCTTGTGAAACGAAACCAAAAGCAGGCCCAGCTAAGAAAAGGGAAAAAAGGAGATCTCATTCTTATTGTAACGTGCGAGGAAGCGCAGGTTGAGAGTGTAGAAGAACTGCTCTGGAATCATAAAGCACTTGGTTTAGCGATAACAAAATAAAATCCGTATTCGAATGAGCTTTAAGTTAAGTTGGATTTACTAACTTAATCACAATGGATTAAGGGTGGTTTTACATGCTAAACAAAAATGAATGGCTCGATGAAATCGTGCAGATTCATCAGAAACTAACGGAACTTAGGCAGCATTACTGGCTGCATTATGATTTATTCACCTTTCAGTGGTGGCTGCTTCTTGCTCTTCTTGTGATTCCTTGGGTTGTATGGTGGAGGCTGGTTGATAAAAAAAGACTGAAAGATATTGTTTTTTTCGGCGTTTTGATGGGTTTTCTTGTTTTTCTATTAGACCTAATAGGTTGCAGTTTGAATTTGTGGGAATACCCGTATAACTTAATCCGGATCATACCCGCATCTTTAGCATTTGACTGGGGAATCCTCCCGGTTTTTCATATGCTTTTATTTCAGTATTTTACAAAATGGCGTTCATATATCCTTTTGAATATTCTGGTGGCCACTGTTTTTGCATTTTTATGTGAACCGCTATGCGTATGGCTTGGATTGTATAAATTACTTAATTGGGCATATGTTTATTCCTTTCCGATTTATATTATAAAGGCCATCTTAATTAAAGGCTTATTCGCAATCATCGAGCGTAAACAGTCCTCGGTCAACTCGGAAGGCCTTAGGTAACTCTTTGTGCCTTCCTTTTTAGTGTGAGAGATGAAGGATGCCGGACCCTATAGGATGTGATGCTTATGCTATCGCCAGTGACACTTTGTGGCCGTTTCGTTTGTTTAGAACCGCTGTCTATCGACCATGCTCAAGCCCTCAGTGAGGCGGCTTCAGAAGATAGATCAACCTACCGTTTTACTCCGGTGCCTGATGCGTTGGCGGAAACGGAGCATTACATTGATTTAGCTTTGACAGACTATAAGCGTGGACGAGCATTGCCGTTTGCGGTTCGTCACTTGGAGACTGATCGCATTGTCGGAGCGACAAGTTTTTTTGATCTTGACGTTTTTCCATCTAGACTGGGCGGAACTAGCGGGTCTTCTCCCACTGATGAAATTCCTCCGACCGTAGCGGAAATTGGAGCTACTTGGTTTGCATCTTCTGTTCAACGTACTGGCGTAAACACGGAATGCAAGCTGCTCATGCTATCCTACGCATTTGATACGTGGAAAACGGTCAGAGTAACTTTAAAAACAGATGCTAGAAATACACGATCCCGCACGGCTATTCTAAGACTGGGCGCTGCTTTTGAAGGCATACGCAGTGCTCATTCTCCTGCTAGCGATGGTGGCATTAGGGATACGGCTTTTTTTTGAATACTTGATAAGGAGTGGCCTGCGATACGCACAGGTCTGGAAGAAAAGCTTAACAGGGGATTGGAACACAGTTGACGATAGCTGCTCAAGGTTCAGAAGGTAACGCTCTGCAGGAGCAGCCTTGCGCCTTGAACGAACAAGAACCATCCAGGCGGATGGTTCTTTTTTTCGTGCAAATCTTTCACGAAACACGTTATCGATGGTTTGTAGCTTTTTTATTTTTTTAGGATGCGTTGGTTGAGATTGGATGAAGGCCGCGAATCAGCTATAATACATAAAAGTAACATGGCAATACCTTACATGAGGAGAACAGCATGAATCGAACATATAAATGGATCATTATAGTTGTATTACTCGTTTCTTTTGTAAGTATTAATGCGTTATTTATTATGGAGCAACCTAAAGGACCTCAAGCTGAGAATGGTATTCTTGATTTAAGAGGAGAAAAGTTTCCTAAACAAGGATTGGTATTATTATCGGGAGAATGGATGCTATACCCCGATCAATTGCTGTCCAAGGTGCAGGAATTAGAAGGTTCATCTGAATTCATCCTTCTATCCGTACCTGGCAGCTGGAATAAAAGGGAGAATGCCTACAAGCCTGATTCAGCAATTGGTCATGGCACTTACAGGCTTAAGGTGAGAATGGATGTTGAACAGCAAGGGATCATAAGCTTTAGAGTTCCTCTCATTCGCTCCGCCCATCGACTTTTTATCAATGGTGAAGAGGTAGGCTCCAAAGGTCTCGTCGCCCAGGGGAGAGACGGCTATAGCTCAGAAATTCGTCCTTACATCGCCCAGAAGGATATTCAAAAAACGGAAATCGATATATTTGTCCAAGTTTCAAATTTTGACTTTAAATCTAGCGGGGGAATAATAAAATCGATTCAGATGGGCTCCCTTGATGCGATAGTAAGCGAGCAACAACGTATTGCGGCATTCGAATTTGCTACGATTATCGTTTTTTTAATATTGGCGCTGTTTTTTTTGTTTATTCATTTTAGACATTCGAGGAATGGTTGGATTTTTTTAACGCTATTTTTCTTTTGCAATGCTGTGATAGCGGCAAATCAAGGATCAAAATGGTTCCTTGAGCTATTTCCTGAACTTCCTCCTATCTGGAGTATAAAATTTTATTGGTTATTTGGCATTGGGCATATTGTAGCCTTGTTTATGTTTGTATCGAATCAGCATCAGCCTTTTATGAGCTTATGGTTTAGAAGAGTGTTAATTCTTGTAACTGCAATAGCCTCTGTTACTATTTTGCTGACACCGATATCAAGCATAAGCGGCATAGTTCCCATTTGGCTTTTAGGCCAAGTATTTGTTTATTGCTATGTCATCCTCGCTTTACTCAGATCAGTGCGTTATGGAGACGGAAATGCTCTATACAATCTTATCGCTATTTGCCTATTTGTAAGCAACGCGATATTAAATACGTTTATTCAGCTCGGTATGAGCGAAGCGAACATATTTTACTTTGTTCAAGTTATTGGAGTTAGTATGGCTTTTTCAATCATTTTTTTAAATCAGTTTTTTCGGGTCTACAGGAAGAAGCAGGACCTTTCGTTGAGATTGAAGCAATTGGATTTGTCTAAAAATCAATTTATGGCAAGTATATCCGAGCAGATGGAGATGCCATTAAATGCGGTTATTAGCATCGTTGATGCACGAATACAATCTGATAATAGGCTAACCTCGGATCAAATTCATGAATTGCGTATGGTTACAGCAATTGGATGGAAGATGAGACGGTTAGTTGATGATCTTCTTGACTATTCAAAATGGAAGGACGAAGGCATTTTCCTTAATCTAAGACCGCTCAATCTTCAATTGGCTGCAGATGAAGTAATCGAACGTGTAAGGTTTCTTATTTTTGCCGATTCCGTAACGATAAACAATCATATACAAAACAAGGTATTGCCGCTCGTCCTTGCAGATGAGCAACGGCTGAGTCAAATCTTAACTGGTCTGATTAGTCATGCCCTGAAATTGGTCCCGAATGGTGTGATAACAATCGATGCAGCAACAAGCGATCAAATCATTCAAATTGAAATAAACATGCAAGGCATCCTGTCTGACAGTCAACTTATGTTAAAGTCCTTGATTCAAGACACTGCTCGTAAAAAAAGCAATTACAACATGGCTGCGCTTGATCTGACTCTAATCACCGCCTTAATTGAATTGCATGAAGGAACGTTGACTGTTGTTTCGGATTCGCTGGGGGAAGCCTCCTTTCTATTGTCCTTGCCTGTTGCTCTTGAATTCTCAGATCAAGGCATTGAGGGGACGTCAAGCAGGATAGACGTACCGCTTTATCCGGAAATGAAGGATTGGTTGCTTCAAAAAAATGAAAAACCTGCCATGAGAAAGCTGGAATGGGAGCAAGACATTGGTGAAATGCATGTACTGATCATTGATGACGATCCCATAAGCTTGAAGATGTTGACAGCTATATTGTCACTGGACGGTTATCATGTCATTACAATGAAAAATGCCAAAGAAGCTTTTCTATATTTGCAAACGGAAAGTCATGTCGATGCAGCGATTGTCAACAGCGCCTTGCCTGATCAATCGGGAATAGAAGTATGCCGGCAAATTAGAGTGAATCATAATCTGTTTGAACTCCCCATATTATTGCTTACCAATGCCCGACATTCCGAGTATGCCATTCTTTCAAATCAAGCTGGAGCAAATGATTTTTTGGCAAAGCCTGTAGAAGCGTCAGAGCTGCGTGTCAGAGTAAGAACATTGCTCCAGTTAAAGCAGTCCGTTGGGAAACGGATTCAGATGGAGCTGGCGTTTCTCCAAGCGCAGATTAAACCTCACTTTCTATTTAATACGTTGAACTCAATTGCGGCGCTAAGTAAACGTCAGCCTGAGGAAATGGGGAATTTGCTAACCGTTTTTGGCGATTACTTAAGAGAGAGCTTTCGATTTGACAGCTCGGAGCCGCTGCTGCCGTTTGATCGGGAACTTAAACTGATTAAGTCATATTTGCATATTGAAAAGGTTCGTTTCGAGGATTGGTTAAGCTATGATATTCAAATTCTTACACCGCTGAAATTTAGAATTCCGCCGTTAACGATTCAGCCATTAATTGAGAATGCAGTCAGACACGGAATTATGCAAAGAGCAAACGGTGGCCATATTCGCATACAAATTTGGCAGGAAAATAAATGGGTATGTATTCAAGTTAAGGACAACGGTGTTGGCATGACTTCGGAGGGACTAAAGAATATACTGCAATCGTCATCACCTACTGGAGGAATTGGGATAAGCAACATTGATCGCCGATTAAAGCAGCTGTTCGGATTTGGATTGATTATTAATAGTACACGAGATCAGGGAACAGATATCCTTATTCGACTTCCCATTGAAAGGGTTTGTGAGCATGAGAGCAATCGTAGTTGACGATGAACCTTTGGCATTAAATCATCTGGCTGATGAAATTGAACGATTAAGCAAATTGGAGGTCATCGGAAAATACAGAAATCCCAAAATAGCTTTAGAAGCCATTTACAGGGAGCACCCTGAAGTTGTGTTTCTCGATATCGAAATGCCGGAAATGAGCGGTATTACGATGGCAGAGCTAATAGCTATGCGTTTGCCTGACGTTGTTATTATTTTTGTAACGGTTAACGATGAATTTGTGATTAAAGCTTTTGAAATAAGTGCGTTAGATTACGTTTTGAAGCCTCTGCGCGAAGATAGGTTAGTGAAAACGCTGGAACGTCTTCAAGTGTCTGCATTGGCTAAAAAAATCCCGGAAACGCTGCAGAATACGGTGAAAATCCATTGCTTCAGCTCCTTGCAATTTGAGATGCCCGGACGAACACCCATATCCGTAAAGTGGAAAACCGTTAAATCGCAAGAGTTGTTTAGTTATTTGCTTTATAAGCATGGACAACCTGTCCGCAAGACGAGCTTATTGGAGGACTTATGGCCGGAAATAGACTGGCAACGCGGGGTTACCCATCTATATACCGCAATCTATCAAATTCGAAAAGTGCTGCAGTCCGAACAATTGCCTATTGAGTTAAAAAGCGTGGATGAAGGTTATTTATTGCAGCTTAATGAAGGAATAATCGATATAGAGGAATGGGAAAATGAACTTAATCATTTGCCCCATGTCACTAGCGAAAACCTGAATCAACATCTGCGTGTATTTGCTATCTATCGCGGTGACTACCTTGGGGACTATGATTATATTTGGGCAGAACGCGAGAAAAAGCGATTACAGGAGAAATGGCTGCAGCATGCTGACAGCATTACCGCATATTACATCGCTAATCATAGAGTGGCGGAAGCCGTCTCCCTATTATTGAAAGTCCAACAAGTATTGCCCAGGGAGGAGAAGCTCTATTTTGATCTGATGAAATTGTATGATCGTTTGGGTGATCGTTTTGCCGTCGAAAAGCAGTATGAGAGGCTGTTTGACATGCTGAACTCGGAGATGAGTTTGGAGCCTCACAGTCATGTGAAGGAATGGCTTAAAGCGTGGAGACGAAAAGAATTCAATCATCTATATACGCCTTAAACGAGAAACGAGCTGTAGAAGCAATTCTAGAAGCTCGTTTTTTTGTGTATCAAGGAAAAGCGTATTCAGGTTTCAAAAATTTATCAACCGTCACACCGTATAATCGATGGGTATGTTTAAGAATGGCGTATTAAGGACGGTGTGTAAGTTATTATGCAAATGCAACAAAAGAAGAATAGTCTGATGCTGTGGTTATCTGCATCAGCTGTGTTGCTGAATATACTCATTTATTCTGCTGCGCACTTAGTTAGCCCGGTTCAACATATGGCTGTACATGGAACCGCTTTTAAGATGACTCCCGCTCTTCTTAGCGGACAACTGACGCTTTTTGTGCTGCCCGTTATGACTTTACTCTATGCTCTTTATCTCTTTATGGGGAATAAAGGGAATAGACTTATTCCTATGCTTAATACGTTAACGTTAACCTTTTGCAGCATATCCATTATTAGCGGGAGCGGAGGCAGTGTTGAATTTCATTTTTCGATCTTTATGGTTTTAGCTGCTGCTGCCTATTACGATCAAATCAAGCTTATTGTTTTAATGACCAGTTTATTTGCTATTCAACACGCTGCAGGTTTTTTATGGTTTCCAGAGTTGGTTTTCGGGTCCCATCAGTACTCGTTTCTAATGGTCTGCATCCATGCTGTATTTTTAATACTAACTGCAAGCGCAACGATCTGGCAAATTCACTCCAAGCAAACAATCACACAACAGCTCGAAACGGCTAAGCAGGCTAAGGACGATAAAATAAATGAATTGCTGCAAGAAATTCAAAACATATCAAACCAGATTGACACCACTTCGAATAGCGTTTTGCTTTCTTCCAGCCAAGCGGTTAAGAATAATAAAGAAGTTCGTAACGTAAGCGAAGAAATTACAGGCGGGTTGGGGTCCCAAGCTTTGTCCATTCAATTAATTGAACAGAAGCTTCGAGATATTAATCAGGCTGTTCAACTATCGCTTAATTCCTCAGCCCGTATGAATGAGAGTGCAATCTTGGCAGAAAAAATGGTTCTATCAAGCTATGAAACGATGGTTACGATGGGAAGCTTTATACAGAAGACATCGCAGGCAGTCAGTGACGTAGCCCAAATGATAGTGGACTTGCAACGCTCATTAGCATCTACGGAAGAGATGGTAGAGGAAATACAGGTATTGGCAGACAATACGAATTTATTGGCTCTCAATGCCTCCATTGAAGCAGCTAGGGCAGGAGAGCATGGAAGAGGCTTTTCCGTTGTAGCAGGAGAAGTACGGAAGCTCGCTGCGCAAAGCCGTGATACAGCCGTTAGCATTAAGGATACATTGGCAGTCATTTGGTCGGAAAGCAATCTGAGTTTCAGCCAGGTCGAAAGCGGGCAAAAGGTTGTTTATCAATCATTGGGATATATGGACACGCTGGCTCGTGAATTTGAACAGATGAAATTAACCATGGAAGAGCTCTTCCGTTACATTAACAACATGAATAAGAGAATGATGTCCATTGAGAAAGGGACATCTGGCGTTACGACAGAAATGATGGAAATTTCAGCCGTTATTGAGGAAGGAATAGCTTCAATGGAACATCTTACGGAAATCTGCGGAGAACAAATTCTCGAATCGGAGCAGGTAGATCATGAGATTAGGGAACTGACTCAATTGTCTGATAAATTGCAAAGAAATTTCAGCTCATAATTTTATAAGGTGGGGAACGGATGTTTACAAATCTTAAGGCGGTTGAACATGCATTTGCTGGATTGGAAGCTACTTCGATCGTGATGAACATAAACGAAGAAGGAATCATTACTTATCTCAATGATCATTTTTGTGAAATATCAAAGTTTACTAAAGTTGAAATACTAGGCTTAAACTTTAAAGACGTATACACTGGCATTCATGATTTTGGTGATTTGTGGGACAGTGTGAGTCGGGGACATGTCTGGAAAGGGGAAATAAGGAATTGCACGAAGGATGGCGGTGACTACTGGCTGCATATAACCATCGTACCTTTTAAGAATGACAGCGATCTGGATTTTCAGTATGTAACCATCGGTACAGATATTACTTCGCGCAAACGCAATGAGAAGGCATTGGCTAAGACTATGGATAATTTAAGAGATATCGAGAATGCCCTTGATGCATCATCTATTGTTGCCATAACGGACCCCAAGGGTGTGATCACTTATGTAAATGAGAAATTTTGTGAAATCTCTAAATACGATCGTGATGAATTAATAGGAAAGACACATCGTGTCATTAACTCCGGTTATCATTCTAAATTGTTTTTTAAAACCATGTGGGAAACGATCAAGCAAGGACGCGTCTGGCAAGGCGAGGTGAAGAACCGAGCCAAGGATGGCAGCGAATATTGGATGCATACCACCATCGTTCCTTTTCTTAATGAAAATAACATTCCTCGCCAATTTATTTCAATTCGTACGAATATTACGGATAGAGTGAATGCAGAAACGGCACTCGCTGAACGGACGACTCAGTTGGCTAAAGCACATGATGAGGCCATAAAGGCGAGCCTCATTAAGAGCCAATTTTTAGCGAACATGAGTCATGAATTGCGTACTCCGTTAAATGCAATTATCGGTTACAGTGAAATGTTGCAGGAGGAGGCGGAAGAGAGCGGAGACTCTTCCCTGGTGAGTGATTTATCCAGAATTAGTAAAGCCGGGAATCATCTCCTTGCCCTCATTAATGATATTCTGGACATATCCAAGATTGAAGCCGGCAAGATGGAGCTTCATATGGAAACCTGCCGGGTAACCGATTTAATTCAGGATGTAATGACAACCATTGGACCGTTAGTAGAGGGAAAGGGTAACCGATTACAATTAAACTGCAGAGCAAATGGAGAAATTACGGCAGATATTACAAAGCTTAGGCAAATTTTGATCAATTTATTAAGTAATGCCAACAAGTTTACCGAGGATGGCTTCATTGAGTTTGAAGTCTATAGGGAATTCAGAAATGATCAGCCTGGCTATTTATTTAGCGTTCGGGATACGGGCATTGGCATGACAATGGAGCAGTTGGATAAGCTGTTCCAACCCTTTACACAAGCGGATACATCCACTACGCGAAAATATGGCGGAACAGGACTTGGACTTGCAATTAGCAAAAGGTTCAGTGAAATTATGAAGGGGGATATCGGGGTAGAAAGCACCTATGGCAAGGGGACGACCTTTACATGCTGGCTGCCTACCGAATTGCCGAACCTATCTCCGGCAGAGACTGCTGGGGTTATCGATACGATAGACGAGAATGGCTTGACCAGCATTCTACTCATAGACGATGAGGAGTTAAATAGAGATTTGCTGGAGCGTTACATTAGCAGAAGAGATTGGAAGGTTGCTTATGCCGATAATGGAGCGGACGGTCTAAGACTTGCGAGAAGGCTGCGTCCCAAAGTGATATGTCTCGACATTTTAATGCCGGATATGGATGGCTGGAGCGTGCTTGCCGCACTGAAGGAAGATGCAGATTTGATGCAAATTCCGGTCGTCATATGGTCAATGACAAGTGACAGACAGAGGGGCTTTACGCTTGGAGCATCCGAGTTTTTGATGAAACCGGTACAAAGAGATCAAATGATTATGGTAATGGATAAATATGTCCACAATCGAAAGGACCATGAGGTTCTTGTCATCGAGGATGATTCTTCAGCAAGCGAGTTAGTGGCAAGATTGCTTCGAATGGAAGGATACAGCGTAACCCTTGCTCCAAATGGACTTGCTGCGCTTTCCTATATTTCTAAAAAGATGCCTGCTTTAGTTTTGCTTGATCTGATGATGCCGGATATGGATGGCTTTGAGTTTATTGACGAGCTGAAAAAATTGGATGTGTGGAACGAGGTTCCAGTGGTTGTGCTGACCAGCAAGGCCATATCGGACGAGGATCGAGGCCGGCTGAACGGGTATGTAAAAAGTATCATACAAAAGAACGCCTTTAATCCACAAACGTTATTGTTAAAAATTCAAAATTATCTTTCTTGATCCAAATGGCTAAAGTGAGGAGGGTGGAGAATCTGATTAAAACGATATTATTGGTTGAAGATAACGAGATGAACAGAGATATGCTGAGTCGAAGACTGACTCGTAAAGGGTTCAGAGTCATCACTGCCGAGAATGGTCAGCAAGGTGTAACATTGACTGAAGCAGAGCGGCCCGATCTTATTTTGATGGACATGAGCTTACCCATTATGGACGGCTGGGAGGCTACGCGTATTCTTAAAAACTCCATTCATTATAGGGAGATTCCCATTATCGCCTTAACTGCTCATGCAATGGAGAGTGATAAGAATAGAGCGTTCAAGGAAGGTTGCGACGACTTTGATACCAAACCGGTAGTATTAGAGCGCTTGCTTAATAAAATGCAGCACTTATTAAATCGATCCGCTTCTTCTTTGGATGGAGGGCATCAGTGTCTACACAAAGCCTGGCCAAAATATTAATTGTTGATGATCAGGAATACAACATACACTTATTGGAGCGAATTCTCCAAAGAGCGGGCTTCAAGCATATACACAGCAGGATGGACGCAACGCATATCCTACAATACTTGGTCGAGATCAAACCAGATATTATCTTGCTTGACTTGCACATGCCTGGTATTGACGGAATTCAAGCGATACAGCTCATAAGGCAGCATATTGGAGCTGACGACTATTTACCGGTGCTGATGCTTACCGCAGACCATACCAAAGAAGCAAAACAAAATGGGCTAAAAGCTGGAGTCAATGACTTTCTTAATAAGCCATATGATCGAATGGAAGTTGTGCTTCGCATAAACAATCTATTAAAGACGCGTGAGCTGCACAAGCAAATTTCAGAGCACAATCAAAAGTTGGAGGAGAGAGTCCAGCATCGAACGGAGCAGCTGCAGAAGGCCAAAATGGAAATTCTGCGATTGTTTGGGCGCGCAGCAGAATATCGAGACGATATGACAGGTATGCATACGCAACGCGTAGGGATATTATCTGAGCGAATTGCACAGCGTTTGGAGCTGCCAGCCAAACAGGTTGCATTAATCGGAAAGGCTGCGCCTCTTCATGACGTGGGAAAGATCGGCATTCCCGATCATATTTTGCTGAAAACAGGCCGATTCGATCCTCATGAATTTGACCAGATGAAATTGCATACGATTATTGGCGCCAAAATATTGGAAGGAAGCTCATTTGATGTGCTGAGAACAGCCGAAATTATTTCACATTACCATCATGAGAAATGGGATGGGACGGGATACCCTGAAGGCTTAAAGGGAGAGGAGATCCCATTGGAAGCGCGTATTGTTGCACTTGCAGACTTTTATGATGCATTGATCCATGAGCGTCCGTACAAAAAAGCGTGGACGTCTTCGGAAGCGATTGAAGAGATTATCAAGCAAAACGGGCAGCATTTCGATCCTAAGGTAGTAGAGGCATTTTTAAACGAAATGAATCAAGGCTTGAATGTAGACCATAACCTTTTTTGACGATAGTCTGTAAAATACCCTCTCCAAAAATATCTGCTCTGAATAGAGTAAGGTACAAGCAAATGGAGGTGGGCACATTGATTCAGTTAAGCGGAATCGTCGGCGGGACCAGTAAAACGCAAATTGCCGTTACACCCGGGAATTATGAACCGCTGCAGCAGATCGTTTTTAAGGTCAAAAAGGGTCAAAAGCTGATTTTGAAAAATCTGAACTTTTTGTTGGAAGAGCCGTCCCTGGTGTTCAGAATTCAGCTTTTTCCGGTTCCAGGTACTTATTACGAGGCAAAAGGCGGAAGCGGTGATGTGAGACCGAATAAAGTGCTGGTTCATAACACTACAGGCTCGGACAAAACATTTATCCTTTTGATTACGGCTGTAAATACGACCCAAAGAACCAAATATATCACTCGTTCGGACAGCTGGCGCCTTGTTCTGCAACGGAAAAGCTGCAATAGACCAAAACGATGCAACAAACGCTAGCGGAAACTAAAGATCACTTGGTATGAAGCGGGCTGTCCTTAAAGTCGTAAATGACTCGGGACAGTTTTTTTATTTTGCAATGGCATACGTAGCAAGCTATAAAACGGGTTTTTTGTGCGACTCATAATGTCCAACCACTCCTTCATACGATTTAAGGATAACGGTGTCCGGGAGGAACATACCTAATGACGAACAGTCAGTATCGATATTACCGTCCATTTATTGGCCCCTACGATCCATGTCCGCCTATTGAAATCAAAAGCTATAACGTGCCGCCGCAACTCTTTATTTCCTTTCAGCCTGCGGATTTGCCTCAATTTAAGCCGCATGAGGCATTGAAATATGGGACGCTGTGGCCGGCTCTCTATGCTCCTTATCCCGATCCATTATCTATTTCCAAAGGCAGGTGATGATCTTGTCATTTGTGCCCGACAACGACTATTACAAAATTCTGCATGACCTGCAGGCTGCCGATTTTGTTCTAGTTGAGTTAACGCTGTATTTGGATACGCACCCTGAAGATCAAAACGCCCTTCAGCAGTTTAATCAGTTTTCGCTTCTTCGCAAGCAGATTGCTGAGCGGTATGAGGAGAAATATGGGCCATTAATGGGCTTCGGCCATAGCCGTCCGCAAGAGAGCTGGAAGTGGAAGGAAGCTCCTTGGCCTTGGCAAGTATAGAGGGAAGCCGTATAACCGATTTATTTCAAAGGGGGGAAAAGGATGTGGGTCTATGAGAAAAAGCTTCAATATCCGGTTCGGGTCAGCAAATGTGATCCCATGATGGCCAAGTATTTAAGCGAGCAATACGGAGGGGCGGACGGCGAGCTTGCCGCCGCTTTGCGTTATTTAAATCAACGATATACAATACCGGATAAAGTTGTCGGCTTGCTTACAGACATTGGCACAGAGGAATTCGCCCACCTCGAGATGATCGCGACTATGATCTACAAGCTGACGAAGGACGCGACGCCGGAGCAGTTGAAGGCAGCGGGGCTTGGGGATCATTATGCGAACCATGACAAAGCGCTTTTTTATCATAATGCATCCGGCGTTCCTTGGACAGCCTCCTATATCGCGGCTAAAGGCGATCCGATCGCCGATTTATACGAGGATATTGCTGCTGAAGAGAAGGCAAGGGCTACTTATCAGTGGCTCATTGATATGACGGATGATGTTGATTTACAGGATAGCTTAAAGTATTTGCGTGAACGGGAAATCGTACATTCCATGCGTTTCCGTGAAGCCGTGGAAATATTAAAGGAGAAACAAGACCAAAAAATCTTTTTTTAAAGCTTCAAGTGATACCTGCGTTTCCGCTAATCCTGTTGATTAAGAATTTTTTTCGATGAAATTTCAGCTCTGTAAGTGAACCTCCCTTAGGTTCACTTGAATGGCGAGGAAGAAAAGTGGTGTAATTCGGCAGAGGTACAATTCTACGCGCGATAACTGTTCTGCTTATGGCCTCATCCATGCTTGCCTTAATCTCTATTTATAAAAAAAGACTGCGCCAAGTTATCTGACGATGAACTCGGCACAGTCTTTTTCGCTGCTGTGCGGAAGCTAGTTGCTCCAGTATTTTTCGATAATGGCATTGCGACCCGAATATTCTCGGGATTCTTTATAGTGAGCCGGATTTTTTCGGTGATAGTTCTGATGGTACTCCTCTGCGGGGTAGAATACAGAAGCCTCTTCAATCTCGATAGCGATTGGTTTGTCAAAACGACCGCTATGACCAAGCGCTTCTTTGGACTGAACCGCTAACAAGCGCTGCTCCTCATTATGATATAAAATACAGTTACATTATAATCACATTTTTTCATCAAGTCCATAGATGCACCGTATTTGTATTATATTTAGTTATATTTAGATATAGATAGTAAGGGGGTTATTCCATTTCCATTGTACGGATGTCGATCACAAAGCGATATCTGACGTCTGAGGCAAGCACGCGCTCCCAGGCTTCATCGATTTGGTTGGCGGAAACAATCTCGATTTCAGGCGTTATGCGGTGTTCGGCGCAAAAGTCGAGCATTTCCTGCGTTTCACGTATGCCTCCAATCATGGAACCGGCAAATGAACGGCGATTCTGGATCAGCGAAAACACCTGAACAGACAATGGCTCGGCAGGCGCGCCGACATTTACCAAGGTTCCATCCACCGCCAGCAAAGACAGGAAGGCATTCAGATCGATTTCCGCACTCACGGTATTCAGGATAAGATCGAAGGCGCCCGCCAATTGCTGAAACGTCACAGGATCATTGGTGGCATAAAAATAGTCCGCGCCAAGACGCAATCCGTCTTCTTGTTTCTTGAGAGATTGAGATAATACAGTAACCTCTGCCCCCATAGCGTGAGCGAGCTTAACCGCCATATGTCCGAGTCCGCCAAGCCCGATAACGGCTATTTTCTTGCCGGGAGCAGCACCCCAACGTCGCAGCGGCGAGTACGTTGTAATGCCTGCGCAAAGGAGCGGGGCAGCGGCGTCAAGCTCAATCCCCTCAGGAATGCTGACGACAAACGCTTCCGTTACGACGATGTGGGTAGAATATCCCCCTTGCGTATAATGGCCGTATTTATCTATGGCCCCATACGTGCCTGTCATGCCATGAAGACAGTATTGCTCCTCACCATGATTACAGTTAACGCATTGCCCGCAGGAGTCAACCATGCAGCCAACCCCTACCCGGTCGCCAACGGCAAACTTTGTAACGTCCGAGCCCACCTGGATGACAATTCCGGCGATTTCGTGACCTGGAACAAGCGGATAGTTAACCGGTCCCCAGTCGCCGCGAGCGGTATGGATGTCGGAATGGCAAATGCCTGCGTATTTAATTTCAATGTGTACGTCATGGGGTTGAAGCTCTCTGCGCTCGATTGTTGTGAGCTGAAACGGCCCTTGCGGACTGAATGTGGCACGTGCATTAGTTTGAATCATTTGTCAGCCTCCTGATCGGTGTGATATGTCATTTTCAAAGATGGTGATAAGCCGATATTTAACGCCAATTCTCTTTAACCGGCGAGCTGCCGGGCGGGAGCACTCCAGTGTTTTCTTAAAAATAAGACTGCGAAGCAAAACAGCAGGGATAGCAATCCTACCAGCAAGACGTAGGAGGTCCCCCATTCAGCGATAAATAACCCCCCTGCAGCCGCGCCAAGCGTCGTACCAATATTACAGGCTGATATAAATAGTCCATTGGCAAATTCAGGCGCTTCGGGCGCTGATGAGGCTATCAAATATTGATTGATATTCGCCATCAGCCCTCCGGCCAATATTCCCCAGAAAAAAGTTAAAACAGCCGTCGGTACGGCTAACGGTCCAGCAAATAGCACAAGGATATATACAATGCCAAGCAGCAAGGGAAATAGAAGGATAGATTTGGCTGCATGATGCGTAAGCAGCTTCCCTGCAACAAGGTTTCCAATGATATTGGCCCCGCCAAAGATGAATAACGTTACACTTACCGTATTCGGGCTCATTTGGGTCACTGTTTTCAGATATTCGGCAAAATAACTGTACACGCCAAATATAGCTGAGTTGATCAATATGACCGTCAAAATGGAGAACCACAAAACGGGCCTTTTCAGTACGGAAAATTGCGCTCCATAGGATTGCTTTTCCTTAACCGGCATAGAAGGGACAAACAGCAAAGTTGCAACGAAGACAAGGGCATTTACAATTGCAAAAAACGCCATCGCCATATCGAACGATACGGCATGATTAATATAGCTCGCGATGGGCACACCGGCTACCATGCCGGCAGAAACACCGATAAATACTTTAGCCACCGCTTTAGGCGCTTCTTCTTTGCTGACGGAGGAAGCGGCTGCGGTAAATGCCAAGGAACAATAAACGGGATGAAAAAGAGCCGGCATGATGCGAGCAATAAGCAAAACGGAAAAGTGGGTCGTAAATAAGGAGATCAGGTTGCCCGCAACGAAAACGCCCAGCACAAGCAGCATGACCTTTTTACGATTCATTCCGGAAAATAATAACGGCATCGTTGGCCCGGATATAGCGATCGTAAGGGCAAAAAGACTTACCAGCCATCCTGCCTTTGATATGCTGACATTAAATTGTTCAGAAATGGTTGGCAATAACCCGATTACGCCCATCTCGGTGTTTAGGATGCCGAATACGCCAACAGATAAGATAAAAATGAATAAATGGTTTCGTTGAGCCAAAAGATATCTCCTAACCTATTAACTATTCTCTGAAACTATTTTTGTTAAATGTCGATTTTGCTCATGTTCCTATTGACTACGACATGGTTGCTTGAACGATGATCAATGCCAAAACGTTTACATAGGAATGCCGTCCTTCCGCCGTGGATTTAAATGCTACTGATGATGTGTATTCAACAGCTGTCTATAATTTACACAAGAAATAGGCAGGAGAACAAGATGCAGAACTCGTTAATTTATCCGAATTTGTTGTTTAATTAACAGTTTGGCTTAAATTGACGATTAACTTGGGGCGGGGAGGAGGCAAGAGGTGTGGAATGGGGTGCAGAGGCTAATGAACCTGTACAACGATGGCCAACGTCGCACAGGTATTTGGAACGTCTATCCATATACATTTAATCCAGGGGAAACAATCGGTAGGCTACACCTTAGAATTTGTCGGGAAACTGTTTGACAATGCCCTCCGTCAGCATATCTGCGAGGTGAATCATATGAGTCTCATTTTTGTCGGTTACTGCAATGCTCGCTTTCCAATCTTTCTTGATGTAGTCTTGAACCAATTCCGTAATGTACTGAAGATGGGTATACAGCATTTCTTGAAGAGCTTTAAATGACCAGTTCGGATTGGCGGAGCTTAAAAAGGCGGCTATAGCATCGGCGTTTTTATGCCATTGCGCCTCCAGCTTTTTTACTTCTGCCGAATTGTTCGCTTTGGCGGCCGCTACAATGCTGCCCGCGATCGTAATATGTTCTCTGAGAAGGTCGGCAAGCTGGTTGCCGGCAGCTTCTCCGTAATAGGGCTTAATTACATTTCCGATGTCTTGCTGGTTTTGCAACAGCCGGTCCAATACATCCTTCTGATCGTTAAGATTGGATAGTGCGCTGACGATATAGCTTCTCGTCCACAGTGTATGGTTGATCCATACGTTTTGCATATCCGTTTTTAGTTGAACCATTTTAGGGCTAATGCAGCTATTCCCCTGCTCTGCGCTTGCTTGTACGGGAGCTGCCGCAGTCATTCCGCTGAAAACAAGAGTGACGGTTAACAACAAAGCTAACAACCATTTGGATTTCACATTCATCTACCCTTCTGTACGTTTTGAATTGGCCTGGCTTTAGTGTGGTTGGAAAAAATCAGATTTATACAGAGGGCGATCGAATGAAACCCTTGCTTAGATTAGCTTAATTGTCGGGATAGATAGCAGCATATTGATGGTTCCACAAAACAGAGAAGTCTATGATGAATGTAAGCGTTTAATCTAATCGTGAAATGAGGACTGACATGACGGCGGACTTTGCGGCATTCAAGAAGTTGGATTTCACCGAGCTGGCAACCATTGATCCTGGCAAGAGGCGCCAGACGATTGATGGCTGGGGAACCAATCTGGTCTGGTGGGCTGAAGAGGTTGGCAAATGGGATGAGCCTGCAAGAAGAGAAATTATGGATCTGGTTTTTGGCGAGGAAGGCTTAAATCTCAACATTGTGCGTTATAACTTCGGAGGCAGCTCCACCAATCCCGACATCGACAGCAGCATGCATCCCGCCCGCAAAATGCTGGGGAGAGCTGTCGGCTATGACGAAGAGGCGAAGCAAATTATTTATGATCATAGCAATGTCGATTGTGGTCAAGCGTGGCTGATCAAGGATCTGATCGCCCATTATGATGTCCATTATATGGAGGCCCAAGTCAATTCGCCGCCATGGTGGATGACGATCAGCGGGAGCGCGGCAGGCCATGTGGATGGCTTCGAGGAAAACTTGGCGCCGGATAATTATGATCTTTTTGTAAGCTATCTTACAGAGATGCTGAAGCATTTCCGTGATCAGGAGGGCGTTGCATTTGATCATATCAATCCGTTTAACGAACCGGTGTCCGGCTATTGGAAACAGGGCGGAAGCCAGGAAGGGGCATATTTCAGTCCCAAAGTTCAGCAGATTATTTTGAAGAAGCTGTGGTATAGGCTGCAGGAGGAAGGCTTGCAAACCAAAATCGTTGTATCCGATGAGACAAGCATTGATCAAGCCATTACTACGTATCAGTCCTTAGATGAAGAGACGAGAGCGATGATTGGCCGGATACAGACACATACGTATGGTGGCGTGCAACGCGAGCAGCTGCGCGACCTTTCAACCGCTGAGAAGAAGCCGCTATGGATGTCCGAGGTAAGTACAGGCCAGCTGCCGTTCAGCGAGAACGAGATGGCTCCCGCTATTCCGCTCGCCCAGCTTATCATCCGTGATCTGCAAGATATGGCTGTGCAGGCTTGGGTCGTTTGGCAGGCTGTCGAAGATCGCGTGGAAAACTTTGTGAGCTTGCACAAGGGACCCGACTACTTGAAGCCATGGGACGTGCCGCAAAGCTGGGGACTTATCAATGGCGATTATTCGAATCTGGATTTGTCGGGCGAATACGGCCCGGCTTATGTTTTCAAGAGGGGACAATACGTTATGACGAAGCAATATTACGTCATGAAGCAATTCAGTTATTTTATCAGACCAGGGTATGTCATCATTGAGTCAGGCAGTCGTGATGTAGTTGCAGCCCTAGGTCCGGATAGCCGGCTGATTCTTGTCGTCCCCAACTTTACGGAGGAAGAGACAAGCATAACATTTAGTTTGGAACATTTTGATACCGCTAACGCAATCGTGCAAACGTATCGGACTTCGGATACGGAGGCCTTTGCCCGACTCGCCGATTCCGATATCCAGTCGGCGCGGCTTGTGGTGAGGCTGCCCGCGAAGTCATTAACGACCTATAGCATCCATCAAGCTATTAGTAAGGAAGAGCTGGGAAATTGAAGGAATCAATCGCTGCCTCGAAGATACGATCCTTTGGGGCAGCGTTGAGACCCAGTCATTCCAATCATTTGTTGTTAGAGCTTTAACGGTATTCGCATTTGAATGCCGTGAACTCCGCAGACGAATCTTTACCGTAGGCGTACAAACCGATGAGCACCCCTGTAAAGCCGCCGGCAACCTCTGATGAGAGGTATCTGGTTTGGGCCGTTCCGAGCGAATACTCCTTGCCGTCTTTTTGGAGCAGGAAGGTATAACGCTCTTGATTTGCCTGAATAACTAGCGTAGCCTGATTGCCTGCTCCCAAGCTTTCCTCGGCTTCAACGGATTTGATATCGCCGACATTCAACCGTTTGACAACCTTATATTCGTTCCCGGCCTTGCGGATGGCCAGATCGTAATGGTGATTTTCGTCCATGTAAAGAGTAAGGCCAGCCTCTCCGTCCGTTAACGTTACTTCGCAGGAGATAACGGTATGAAAGTCCTTTTGGCGAATGCCGATAAAAGTGGGTGACAAAGCCGCATCCAGCGATACTTCCGTCCCTTTAAGCGTAAGCTTATCGCCTGCAAGCTCATAATGCTCGGCATTAGGATGACGCAGGTAACACCAGTCCAGCTCCCAGTCCGTATTCTCGAACGTATCGATCGTTTTCTCCGCTTGTACGATTGCGTCCGACATTCGATCCGTTTCGAAGCTGATCAGAGCGGTGCCATTATGTCCGGCTGTAAACCAGCCATCTTCACCGAATGTAACCGGGGTGAGAAACACCTCTCGTCCCAAGTGGTGGTAAGTCAGCCATCTGCCAATTTGACGGAAGCCCAAATGCAGCATCCACCAATGTCCGTTCTCATCCTGAACCAAATCTCCGTGTCCAGTTCCCTGAAGCTCGTAACCGCCTAAATTGCGATTCGTCAGTACGGGATTGTGGGCATAAGCCTCGAATGGCCCGGAAGGAGAATCGCCTCTGGCATAGGTGACCATATGCCCGTACTCCGTTCCGCCCTCGGAAACCATTAGATAATACTCCCCATAAATTTTATACAGATGCGGGCTTTCCAAATAGCGACCGCCTGTCCCGTTCCAGATTTTGCGTCCCGGAGTCAGCTTGCGTCCGGTGTCGATATCGATTTGGCACTGAATAATGCCTCCAACACCGTTTTCGTCTGTGCCGTTGCTCATGAAATACGTCTTTCCGTCCTCGAAATACAAATCGGGATCGATACCGCCTTGATCCACATAGACGGGGTCCGACCATTCGCCGTAAATATCGTCCGTCCAGACATAGAAATTTTGACGGGTCGTGTCATTGGTCGTTGTCATATAGAATCGACCGTTGTTATGACGAATCGTCGGGGCAAACACGCCGCCGGAGCTGTTGACCGTTGCCAGCTGGACTTGGCTTGTGCGGGTCAGACAATGCCCGATTTGCGTCCAATTAATCAAATCCTTGCTCTCAAAAAGCGGGACGCCGGGGAAAAACTGAAAGGAGCTGCATACGAGATAATACGTGCCGCCTACTTTACATACGCTGGGGTCGGGATAGAACCCTTTAATAACGGGATTATTGTATTTCATATTGAAAATCCACCTCGCTAAATTCACATTTGTCATCATTCAATGCATCTGCATTATAAAAAATTAAACAATATACCTCGTTTATTTACAATGATATAGACTTGCCGCGGCAATGAAAATTCGTTAAATTAACATAAATGGCATTTCAATAAACGGAGCCAGGTGGTAATCGAATGATAAAAGCAAACGGGGATTCGAAATACATGCAGCTATATGAAGCGCTCGCCAGCGAAGTGCGGTGGACAATTATGGAGCTCGTATCCGGCTCCGAAATGAACGTAAAGGATATTGCAGAGAGGCTGCAGCTTAGCCCATCCATCGTCACGATGCACATTCGGAAACTGGAGGAGGCCGATCTCGTCGGCAGCCGCAGAATTCGGTTGAACGGCGGTACGCATAAAATGTGTTTTTTAAAGCAAAAATCAATCGAGATCGAGCTGCCTGCGGCGGGCTCTGCCCGTGATTTGCTCAAGGAGCAGACGATTTCGGTCGGCCACTATACGGCTTTTGAAGTATACCCGACCTGCGGGCTGGGCACGCCCGAGAAGGAAATCGGCGTATGGGACGATCCGCGCTACTTTCTTGATCCTGAGCGTGTTCACGCGGCTATTCTATGGTTCGGCAGGGGGTATGTGGAATATAAAACGCCTAATTATTGGCCTCCCTCGACGACGGCGGACGCGATTGAAATTTCAATGGAAATCGCTTCGGAGGCGCCGGGCTTGAGAGATTATTGGCCATCGGATATTACCTTTGCGTTTAACGGAGTGCGGCTTGGAACCTGGACCAGTCCCGCAGACTTCGGAAGAGCTGCGCGCGGGAAATATACGCCTTCGTGGTGGCATAGGAATGTGAACCAATACGGATTGCTGAAAACGATTCGAATCGATTCAAAGGGAACCTACATGGACGGAGAGTGGCTGTCTGGTATTGCGATCAAGGATGTCAAGCTCGAGGAGCTGTTCTGGACGCTTCGTTTTTCCGTGGAGGAGGATGCCGAGCATATCGGCGGCTTGACGCTGTATGGAGCGGGCTTTGGAAATCACAATCAGGATATCGTCATTCGCACGATTCAGAAAGAGGTGCCCGTGTATGAGCAGTAGCATGCCGACCTGAGCATAATCGGCGGGCTTGACGGAAAGGCATGGCGATAGACGATATAGACGGATGGGAAGAAAAAAGAACGCTGAATCTTGACAAGAATCGACGATGAACTTATGATTAGAAAATAAAATAGCCACTTACTTTTTTATCGTGTGCGATGGCAGTCCGATTTCCGTCACAAGATTAAGAGATATAGTGGGCGTATCCATGAATTTCAACAACATTTCAGCATACTGATCTTCGGGGCAGGTGAAATTCCTGACCGGCGGTGACGCTGCAAAGCGAAGCCCGCGACTCTCTGAGCCGACAAACGGCACGGGGACTGACTTGGTGAGAATCCAAGGCCGACGGTAAAGTCCGGATGGGAGAAGATCGCCATTTCAGAATATGCGTTTTGCATGTTTTATTTGGCTAGCCCCGTTTCGCGTTTATTTGCGAAGCGGGGCTTTTCTTAAGCAACTCCAAATCAAGTCATATCATCCCTGAAGGTTGGATGCGCGACAAGGAGCATTCAACAATGAGCAACCTGACGTCACTATCCCTGTTCAAAAATCAAGCGATCAAACCCGCATTTTGGTTTGTCGTGCTGGGCTCTGCCTTATGGGGAGTCGATCCGCTATTTCGCATGCTTTTGCTTGACTACCTTACCTCAACCCAAATCGCCCTGCTGGAGCATGTGATTCTGGTGTTGTTTATGGCTCCCGTTTTGTGGAAGCATCGGCAGCAGCTTCGCAAGCTCAAGCTTACTCATCTCGGCGCGCTGCTGTTCGTCTCATGGGGCGGCTCCGCGCTTGCGACGGTTCTGTTCACGCAGGGTCTCGCCACTGGCGATTTGAACTCGGTGCTGCTGCTGCAAAAGCTTCAGCCCTTGTTCGCCATCCTGATGGCCAGATGGCTGCTGAAGGAGCGATTGCCCAAGTCGTTCGGCATGCTGTTCGTCATTGCGATTGGCGGCACCTATTTGCTGACGTTTGGATGGAAACCGCCGTTTTCCAATTTCAGCGAAATGCTGCAGGCAGGCAGCCTGATGTCGATTGGAGCGGCGCTGCTTTGGGGCGGCTCCACCGTCATGGGGCGGTACCTGCTTGGCGCCGTCAACTATGAGACTGTAACGTCGTTGCGCTTTATCCTTGCGCTTCCGCTGCTGCTTGCGCTGACGCTTGGGGAACGACAACTATGGAATCTCCCCGGCGAAGCAAGCGGCATGGCTTTAATTGGCCTGAACCTGCTGCTGCAGGCGCTGCTGCCCGGATTGCTTAGTTTGCTGCTGTATTACAAAGGCTTAAGCGCCATCAAGGCTTCCTATGCGACACTGGCGGAGCTAAGCTTTCCGATGGTCGGCGTTCTGATTAATTTTGTCGTTTTCCAGCAGGCTGTTACCTTTACGCAAATTGTAGGCTTTATCCTGATCTGGACTACCCTGCTCGTCATATCGCGGCAGCAAGAACGACCCGCCCAGCCGGAAGGCAACGTCAGGCCTGCGGCGGTCTAACCAAATATCGATAGCTCCATCCAAGAAGACAGCCCTATTGAGCGATAAGGCTGTTTTTTTGTTAGGTATAGCAGCGTACCGATTTTGCTACATTAAGGTAGGGTTCGACCAAGAAACAGAGGTTAGCGGAAGAACCCTTTGCAGCGCAGCTTCCCAACTGAGTTGAAGTCAGGCGCTTTTCCATGCTTTGAGTCTACGTTCGCATAGTTGATAAAAATTGACGATCAAACAGCCTTGATCTATAATCAACACATGAACAGATATTCATATATTGATCGGTGGTGTTCTGAATGGAAACGGATACGGAGAAAGTAAAGCGATCTTTTGTGCTGGATGGACTTGATTGCTCCAATTGCGCAATGAAGATTGAAAGCAATATCCAGAAAATGAAAGGGCTTGAATCTTGTTCAGTCAGCTTTGCAACAAAAACATTAACGATGGAAATTCCCAAAGCTCAAGAGGGCGAGCTTGTGGAAAGGGCAACCCGGACGATTCATGAGCTGGAGCCGCATATTCAAGTCATAGACAAAAACGAGCGCCAGCTGAAGCGTGGCCAAAGCGACAGCAGCTCTCATCATCATGGCGCTTCCCATACGAGGCGAATGATTAACCGGCTGGTCGTCGGCTCAGCGCTGCTGGCGCTTGGTTTAGGGGCACAGCTTGCCCCGCTGTATGAGCTTGCCGCCTTCCTTGCCGCTTATGTCATTATAGGCGGAGATATTTTGCTTAAATCGGCCCAAAATATGTTCAAAGGAAGAGTTTTCGACGAAAATTTCCTGATGAGCATTGCGACCATTGGAGCGTTCTTGATTCAAGAATATCCCGAAGGGGTCGCCGTTATGCTATTTTATCAGGTAGGAGAACTGTTCCAGAGCATCGCTGTAAATCGGTCAAGGAAATCGATAAGCGAGCTGATGAATATAAGGCCCGATTACGCCAATCTCAAGGTAGGCCATGACACGCAAAGAGTAAACCCGGAAGATGTACGCGTTGGACAGCATATTGTCATCAAGCCCGGAGAGCGCGTTCCGCTTGACGGCAAGGTGCTGGAAGGCTATTCGGCGATGGATACATCGGCGTTAACAGGGGAATCCGTACCTCGCGAGGCGGAACCGGGGCAGGATGTACTAAGCGGCTTTATTAACCAAACCGGCGTGTTGACGGTTGAAGTGACCAAGGTGTTCGGCGAATCAACCGTATCCAAAATATTGGACTTGGTGGAAAACGCCAGCAGCAAAAAAGCGCCAACGGAGCATTTTATTACGAAGTTTGCCAAATGGTACACACCGGCCGTTGTTATCATTGCGATTCTGTTAACTGTTGTTCCGCCGCTTGTTCTGACGGGCGCTTCATTCTCGGAGTGGGTTTACCGTGCGCTTATTTTTTTGGTTATTTCTTGTCCATGCGCGCTTGTCGTCTCCATTCCGCTCGGCTTTTTCGGGGGCATTGGCGCATCATCGCGCAATGGCGTTCTTGTCAAGGGCAGCAATTACCTGGAAGCGCTCAATGACGTCAAATATGTGGTGTTTGACAAAACCGGCACCCTGACCAAAGGAGCTTTTACTGTCAGCTCTATTCAACCCGCTTCAGGAACAACCCAACAGGAGCTGCTGCACTTTGCCGCATACGCGGAAATACATTCGAACCATCCTATCGCCCATTCCATTCGCCAAGCTTACGGCGCGGAGCTGGATGAGAGCCGAATAGCCTCATACAATGAAATGTCGGGCCACGGCATCCGGGTGCAAGTGGAAGGAAAAGAAGTTTTGGCAGGCAACCACAAGTTAATGGCGCTGGAGCAAATACCGGCTCCCATCCCTGAGGAGACGGGCACTATTGTCCATGTGGCGATCGATCGGGAGTACGCCGGATATTTGGTCATTTCGGATGAAATCAAAGAAGATTCCTCCAAAGCGATTAAAGCGTTGAAATCGCTTGGCATCCGTAAAACAGTCATGCTTACAGGCGATTTAAAGGCGGTCGGCCAGCAAGTGGGTCAACAACTCGGCATTGATGAGGTTCGTGCTGAGCTGCTGCCGCACAATAAGGTTGAAGAAATCGAAAAACTGGAGCTGGCGAAGCACAAAAGGGAAAAAATCGCTTTCGTAGGGGACGGCATCAACGATACTCCGGTGCTTGCAAGAGCGGACGTCGGCATCGCGATGGGCGGCTTGGGATCGGATGCGGCTATTGAGGCGGCAGATATTGTCATCATGACCGATGAGCCTTCCAAGCTGGCTGCAGCCATTCAGATTGCCAAAAAAACAAGGAGAATCGTATGGCAAAACATTTTATTCGCCATGGGCGTCAAAGGACTGTTCCTGCTGCTGGGAGCGTTTGGCGTTGCATCGATGTGGGAAGCGGTGTTTGCCGATGTTGGGGTTACAGTGCTCGCTGTCGTAAATGCGATGAGGGTGCTGAAGACACAACCGAATATTTGATGAACGGCTGAGGCCGCCCATTACCGCTACGAACAAGAGGGATGGGCGGCCCTTTTTATCGAATGAACTTTTCTGACAGGCCCCCCAATTCATTGACGATTAAAATATAAATGTTACGAATTCTGTTACACCTCGGACGTTCTATCGGTCATTTATTTGCTATACTAAACCCATCCTCTATTAAACTACGATTTATAGTATAATAATCCCGAACGCGACAAGTAATATAGAGGAAAGCATGTCGTGCGGGTGTTAAAGCTACTTGAGGGGGTTACGACCATTCGTATTTTTGTTGTGGCATGTTTCTTGGTGCTTGTGTTTGCCGGGCATCCGTCATCCGTAATGGCGCATACAGGCTTGCAGTCCTCCATACCCGGCGAGGGCGAGGTTGTAAACGGTCAAATGAAAGACATCTTGATGGAATTTAATACGGAGGTGGAGTCGCTTAGCAGGTTCAAGCTCACAGACGAATTTGGCAATGAAGTGGCAATAGAAGAGCTGACAGTGGACAAAAACAGGATGAGCGGAAAATTAAAAGAGAACCTAGCAGCTGGTCCATATACGATTGTATGGAAGATTGTTGGACGCGATGGTCATCCGATAGATGGGCAGATAAACTTTATCGTTGAATCCGAGGCGGATGAGGCTGGGGCAGGAGCAACAGAGGACGAGGAGCAAACGCCTGCTCCGACTGCAAGCGAAACGGCTGATAAGCCTGCCGACATGGAGCCGACAGCCGAAACACCGGATGAAGCGGCGTTGCCTGCCGCTGATCGGACAGCAGGCCAATCTTTTAATACGATGATCGGTATTTGGGTCATTGTCGCCTTGGCGGCTGCGGCTATCATCTCTATGGCAGTCAGGGGCAGGAGGAAAAAACCGTAATGTGGTATTGGTTGGCAGAGCCTTTTCTATATGTATGTTTTGCTCTAGTGACCGGCTATATCGTGCTTCTTCTGGTTCCTGAAGCGTATCGTCCGGTGAAACACATTTCTAGTCGGGTTGCCTATGCAGCGTCCATTGGGATCGGAGTGTTTGCGTTTTTTCCCGTCTTGCGAATCGTCTCGTTTTTTGCAGCAGATATTGGCTGGGGTCTGACCTTTCAACAGGTTCTTTTTCAATTTACGGAGGGACAAGCTTATTTGTTCATGTTATTGACTTCAGTTGTATTGGGCCTGTTGGCCAAGCTGCATGGACGGAGCGGCGGGACACGGATATTGCTGGGCATGCTGCTTTGTCTGACGCTCTTGATTCTCGCCCAAGGCTGGTCGAGCCATATGGCTTCCTGGTACGGTTTGCTCGGCATTACAGCACAAACCTTGCACATGCTTTTTATCTCCCTTTGGGTGGGACCACTGCTTGTAGCAGGCTGGCATCCGCGTCAAAGCGGGTCCTGGAGCGGTTTTCTTGCCTGGTATCATCCCATGGCGATCCTCAGCATGCTTGTTATCGCATCATCTGGATTTGTATTGACCATAGGCGCAGCACCTGAATACGTGAACGCTTGGAAGCTGTCATATGGACAAGCGCTCCTGATCAAGCATCTTCTGCTCGTGCCCCTCGCCTTGTTTGCAGTGGTCAACGGTTTTTGGATGAAGAAGAAATTAAAGCGGAATTCAGGAGCTGAGCCTCGGAAATGGGCCAAAGCGGAAAGTCTGATCCTCATTCTTATTTTTTCAGTTACCGGTTTTATGAACCAGCAGCCTGCGCCTCATAAGGTGTCGATTACGTTAAACGAGTCTCCAGCCTCTCCGCTGTATCTTTGGTTTACAGGAGGGGTTCTGAACAAAGAATCGGATTTGCTATTGTCCATAAATACGGGCTCGATTATCGCGTTCATCGCAGCGGTCGTCATGTTCGGCGCCGCTGTTGTTTATGTCAAAAGGCGCAAAGCGGCGATGGTCGTGCTGTGGGGACTAATCAGCATGGCCGTATGCTATTATGCGATCATGCTGGCGGTTGTGTAGTTCGGGTAAGCGATCCTTTGGAGGTGCCAAATGCAGAAGAAAAACAAAACGTCCCGCCATCTTGTTTTATATACATTAGTTATTATTGTCATTTTTGCTGCCTTGTTCGTGTTGAATCAATCCGGTTCAAAAAAGGGAAGCGACAATCAAGCGCTAAGCGAGTCGCCTGTCATAAGCGGACAACCTATCGCCGGCAAGCAGGATGCAAAAGTATCGATTGTTGAGTTTGGCGATTACAAATGTCCATCCTGCAAGGCTTGGGGCGAACAGGTATGGCCGCAATTGAAGCGGGATTATGTGGATACGGGGGTGGCGTCGTTTGCCTATGTCAACACCTTGTTCCACGGAGATGAATCGCGGCTTGCCGCCCAAGCCAGCGAAACGGTTTATTTATATAAACCGGAGCGTTTTTGGGATTTCCATAAAGCGCTGTTCGACGAGCAGCCGCAAGCCAATCATGACGAGCGGTGGGTAACCGAGTCCAAGGTGCTGGAGGTAGCCCAGGCTTTCATCCCTGATCTGGATCAAGAGACATTCAGAGAAGAGTTGAGCTCGACTTTGATTCAGGCTAAGCTTGAACAAGACCAGCTGCTGGTTAATCAGTTCAATATTCAACAAACGCCGACCATTATGATCAACAACAGGCTCATTGCCAACCCGTTTGATTACGAGTCTATCCGAAAAGCAATCGAGCAGGAAGCCGAGTAGGAGGAGGGAGCGTTCATGCATTTGATCAAACGATACAACCTGTATTTTGCCTGGCTTGTAGCTGTGACCGCTACATTCGGCAGCCTTTATTTTAGCGAGATTAGAGGATTTACTCCTTGTGAGCTATGCTGGTTTCAACGCATTCTTATGTATCCGTTAAGTATTGTGCTCGGCATTGCCGCTTTTTTCGAGGACGATAAGATTAGAAGATATGTATGGCCGCTCTCGGTTATTGGCATGCTCGTCTCGGCGTATCATTATGCGAAGCAGAAGCTTCCCCGGCTCGACGCGATGCAACCGTGTACGCAAGGCGTCCCGTGCAATATACATTATATCAATTGGTTCGGTTTTGTGACGATTCCTTTCCTCGCGTTAACGGGATTTGTCCTTATTACCCTATTGCTCGCAGTTAAAGGAAATGAAGCTAACGCGCAGCATATCAAATAATGGCCTAAGGAGGTCCAAATTATGAAAATCAAAAAATTAAACGTATACGAAGAGGGGATAAACCGTTTCTTTGGCTCGCTGGAAGCGAAAGTAATGGAGGCATTATGGGAGCATGAGAAGCTGACGATTAAACAGACGCATGACATGCTGAACAGCGCGGCAGCCATTTCATTAAATGCTGTCATGACCGTCATGATAAGGCTCTCTGAAAAAGGAATATTGAGAAAAGAAACGACCGGCGGAGGCCGGAATCGATTAACCTTTTTTTATCCTACCCAGACCAAGGATCAATTTATTGAAGAACAGACCAAGGTTGTAACGGCGGGGCTGATCGAGGATTTTGGACCGCTGGTTGTCAATCATTTCATTGAACAGTTGGACAGCATCGACGATGAATTAATTGAAAAGCTGGAAAAACGTCTCAATGAATTAAAGAAAAAATGAAAATCATGATGAACGTCCCTAAAAAGCTTAAAATGCTTCTGTTTGTTCACATCCTGTTGGTCGCCTGGATTTTTTTTCAGATGGGCTATCGTATTGATCACCAGCTTAGCGATATTCCTGAAATTGGAAAACAAGAAAGCATGGTTGCGGTCGTTTATCAAGACCTGCTCACGAATCATTTGCTTGTGGAACAGATATTCAATATTTTTATTATCTATCTCCTGGCCGTTGTTCTCTATTACATTGTCGTACAAAGCGTGCTGCACGTTAAGCTTATGCGCCGTATTTGGAGGGGATATGAAGCCGAATTGTCGGCGGCATGGACCCAGCGCATTCAGGATGAGGCAACTGAAATTATGGTTGTAGATGAGCCGGCATTTATCGCCATGGCATTCGGCTTCTGGAAGCGTCGTATTGTCATCTCGACGGGAGCGCTTCAAAGGTACTCGGATGAAGAAATTGAAGCCGTATTGTTTCATGAATTATACCACTGTAAAGCTCATCATCCGCTGCAGACCTATTTGTTGGATATGTTAAGCAAAGGATTGGTTTTTGTGCCTGTCATTCGAGACTTTGCGCGTTATTATAAAATTTGGATCGAGCTGCTGGCAGACCGGTATGCAATCAGCCGAATGAACAATGAAGCTCCGCTTGCAAGCGTCTTGCTTTCATTGGCCAAAAGCCAGCAGCGCATGAGAGTCGGAAATGCCGTTTATTTTGTCAATTCCGCTGTCAATTATCGAATCGAGCAACTGTTGAATCCCGATACAGATATTACTGTTCGCATGACGAATCGCGTAGCTGTCTTGATATCTAGTCTGGTATTAGTATTTATGATGCTGTTCCTATTCGGATATTGCCTATAAGCGATCGCAATTATAAGCTAATTGGCCATTATTATGCTGGCGGAGGCATTCATCTGTCCCAAAGATTTAAACCTCCGCCGGATAAATATTAAAAATGACCGAGTATAATCATGAAAATGACCTCTTTACGTCCACGAAGTCCATACCGTATAGTACCGTTTAACCGGATACAGAGGTATTCAATAAACTGCAAAGGGCTGTTCCATGAAGCGTATAAGCTGGAGTCAAAAAGCCGGATTGCGGCTCAAAAACATGAGGTTTCAATACAAGCTGCTCATCGGCTATTTGTTGGCCTGCGTCATTCCACTGCTGTTTGTAAGCGCTATTATTTTTCAAAAATCGGCAGAGGGGCTAGAGGATTCCTCCGAAGAGTTTGCCTCACTCTACACTTCGCAAATCAAGACCAACCTTAATGAGTTTATTCAGGAATATGACACAGTGACAAAATCCGTCCTGGTCGATAACGATTTGATCAACAGCATCGGGGAAGAGGGAAGCATGCCGATCGACGAATTGATTATCCAGAATGTGTCAGTCCAACGGATGCTGATGCGCGTTGCGTTGCTTAAACCCGAGATAGGCACGGTCATGCTCGTCAGCCGCGAAAATAGCGTGTATCAGTATACGGCCACAACGGGAAGGGTAAATGAGCAAGCCCTTTTATCCCGGGAGTGGTATAAACGGATACGCAGCTCGGATGATACTTTTTTTATTACCGGCCTGCATGACCGCTCCTATTACGAGGATAAAGGCGCCGGGGCCATCGTAACGATAGGTAGGGTGCTGTTCAGTTACGATGGGGCATATGTAGGGATTCTGCTCATCGATTTGGACCCGTTCTCGCTGCTGCGGCTCGATCATGAATTTGTGCTGGCTCGGGACAAATATGGCATGAGCGTCGTCATCAGCAACCAACAGGGCCATATCGTCTATCACTCCGATGCGGCCAGCGGCCGGTTATCTTGGCAGCAAGTGCTGGAATCCGGAGACCGCTATATAAGAGGCGACGAGCCGGGGGACAACATAATTATTTCGGGCAGTACGACGCCGGGTCAATTGTTCGTGAAGACCGAAATTCCGCGTTCCAAGCTGCTGCAAAAAATCAATCAGATTAAAGGCGTAACCGTGACGGTTATTTTGTTGAGCTGTCTGGGCATTACGCTGATCTCGTTTGGATTGAGCTATACGATCACCAAGCCGATCAAGGCGCTCCGCAGAAGCATGAAGCAGGCGGAAGCCGGTCACTACGTACCGATCGAGAAGGAACAGACCCATGATGAAATCGGAAGTCTGGTGCATAGCTACAACAAAATGATTGTGACGATTCGAACCTTGATCAACGAGGTCTATATCGCCGAGATTAAGCAGAGGCAAGCCAAGTTTATGGCGTTGCAGAATCAGATCAATCCGCACATGCTGTACAACACCTTGGAATCGATTCGAATGAAGTCGATGGTCAAGGGCGATGACGAGACAGCCGGCATGATCAAAATATTGTCTCGCATGTTCAGGCTGACCTTAAATAAAGAAGGCAAGCAGCATTCCATCGGCCACGAGCTGGACTATACGACTAACTATTTGAAGCTTCAAAATATTCGCTTTGAAAATATGTTCAGTCTGGATATTCGAATTCCAGACGATATGCTCCAAGCGAGCATCATTCCGTTAATTTTTCAGCCGATTGTGGAGAACAGCATCAGCCATGGCTTTCAGGATTATGACCATCCTTTAACGATCGAGCTAGAGGGCCAATGGACAGAGGAGGGAGACCTCATGATCCGGATATCCGATGACGGAATCGGCATGTCGAAGGAGAAAAAAGAGGAGCTGGTTGCCCGGCTGGATCTTGCAGGTTCGGACAAACACAAGCTGGAGGATGCCCGCACGTCGGAGAGCAACGGCATTGGCCTTAAAAACATCGCAGAGCGAATCAAGCTCCATTACGGCGACCGTTATTATTTGACGATTCGCAGCAAGGCACATCGGGGCACGACGGTCGAACTGCTGATCCCTAACCGTATGATGGTCGCAAAGGACAACCAAAAGGGAGGCGTCTGGAATGAAAATGATTCTGGTGGATGATGAAAAGGCGATCGTTGAAGGCTTGAAATTCATGATAAACCGATATATTCCGGAGTGCGAGGTGGTTGGCGTCGCCTATAATGGCGCGGATGGCGTGAGGCTGATTCAGAAGCTGAAGCCTGATCTTGTCATTACGGATATTCGAATGCCGCAAGTCGACGGACTGGATATGATAAAAACACTGAAGGATAAAGGCAGCCGCACGAAATTTATTCTGCTGAGCGGTTACGCGGAATTCGAATATGCGCGCAAAGCCCTGCAGCTTGGCGTCCAATCCTATATCAATAAACCGGTCGAGGAGGACGAGCTTCAGAGCAGCGTCAGCCAAGCTATGGCAGCCATTCATTCGGAAAAAGCCAAGCTGCGGGAAGTAGACGATCTGAAGCAGCATTTTCACAGCCGTGTGCAAGAGAATGCTTTGCGCGAAATTCTGGAGCTGGGCAGCGACCATGCCGAGCTGATGGAGGAGGCGCTTGAACGAGCAACCATTCCGACTGACCGGGCCTGGTTCGCCAGCATGCTGCTTGAGTTCGGCGGGAATGCGGATACGCTGAAGGAAGCCTCCCTTCAACAGGTATTTGCTCGAATTGATCAGGTTTTGTGCCAATTCCGGGAGGTTTATCGTTTTCGTTATACAGGGACTGGAGTGGCAGTGGTCGTCGCGCAGGGCAGTCCTATCGGCTACGACGATCTGCTGCGGTCGGTGCAGCGGTTGAAGCAGGCGGCGTATCAGCAACTCGAACTATGTATGACGGCAGGCGTCGGCACAGTGCAGAAAGGGGCGGCCGGAATAAGCCGCTCCTTCGAGGAAGCGAGGTATGCGCTTAGCTATAAAGTGGTGAATGGAATGCACAGCGTCATCTCATATGCGGAGGTGATGGACATGCCGGGACGCGGCCGTTCTGTGCCGGAAGCCATGATCGCCAAGCTCGAAGCGGCACTCGACAATATGGACGAGAAGGAATGTGCCGGCATCATTGACGACATATTCCATGTCATGCAGGCGGAGCCGAGGATGAATCCCACGGATTTGCAGCTGCAATGTTTGAATATCCTGCTATCAAGCGTGCGCAAGATGTCTTTTCAACAGCTGCAGCAAAATGACTTTTTGGGCCGCCACATTCTGTCGCTGGAGGGAATGGCCAAATTTCAAACCCTTACGGGTCTCAAGGACTGGATGATACAAGTCATAAACCGAATCCTGCAGTTTAAGCAGGAGCATAATATTCCCAGGAAAAAGGATATTATCGCGGAGGTTAAGGAATATGTAGCCGCTCATTACAATCAGCCGATTACGCTTGCTGATTTGTCCGCGCGCTTTTTTATCAGTCCTTATTACTTGAGTCAGTTTTTTAAGCAAAAAACGGGCGAGACCTACGTCAATTATTTGACCCAGATCCGGATCGGCAAAGCGAAAGAGCTTCTTGAAAAGACGGATTTGAAGGTGTACGAAATTTGCGAGCGGGTAGGCTACACCGATACCCAGCATTTTGCTAAACTGTTCGAGAAGCAAACCGGACAAAAGCCAAGAGATTATCGCAAGAGCCTTCCACGTAAATAAGCGCGCATTCCAGCCACTCTCCTAAGGAGTGGCTTTTTGTTTTTCTTAAAAATGCCCTTGTTTATCCTTAAAAATGCCTGATTGAGGCACTCGGCCCCAAGCGATATAGTAACACTGAAAGCGAATTCAAAGACAAGCTGCAGGGGGGAGAAAGTTGAAAGCATTTGAAAATTACCGAATGAAGGTGTTCTGGCCGCTTTATGCGATGGCCATTCCCGGTATCGTATTTCTGATTATATTCAAATACATTCCGCTGGGAGGCGCTGTAATCGCCTTCAAAGACTATTCGGTGTTCAAAGGGATTATCGACAGTCCGTGGGTAGGTTTGAAGCATTTTGACACGTTATTGGGGCATCCCGACTTCGTCCGTGTTTTCACCAACACGCTTATGCTTGGATTTCTCAAGCTGGCGCTGGTGTTTCCGGTCCCGGTCATGCTGGCGCTCATGATTAACGAAGTTCGGAAGTCGGCGCTCAAAAAAGGGATTCAGACCGCTTTGTACATTCCGCATTTTTTATCGTGGGTTATCGTGGCGGGCATCGTTTTTGATTTCTTTTCGTTAAGCGGTTTTTTCAACATCGTCTTGGGCTGGTTCGGCCAAGAGCCGCTGCTGGCGATGCAGCAAAGCGAATACTTCCGTCCAATCTATGTGCTGACTTCGATTTGGCGGGATGCGGGCTGGGGAACCGTCGTGTATATTGCCGCGATAAGCGCAATCGACCCGCAGCTGTACGAATCGGCCATGATGGATGGCGCCTCGAAGCTTAAACAAATGCGGCATATTACGTTTCCGTTGCTGCTGCCTACCGTGCTGGTGCTGTTCCTTCTGGAAATCGGCAACTTCCTGGATCTGGGCTTCGATCAGGTGTTTAACTTAATTACTCCGATGACGTACAACGTAGGAGATATACTCGATACGTATGTGTTCCGGACAGGAATACAGCAAGCGCAGTACAGCTATGCCACGGCGGTCGGCATATTCCAGTCCATTATCGGATTATTGCTGGTCTATACGTTCAACAGAATCTCAAAAAAGGTTTCAGATGGGGGGCTATGGTAAATGTTTGAATCAAGAAGCGAGAAAGTATTTGTCACAGGCATTACCGTAATCCTCATCCTGTTGTCCGTCATCGCGCTGATTCCGCTCCTGTCTGTCGTCTCCACCTCGTTCAGCTCCAAAAGCGCTGTGGATATGAACCTGGTCACGTTGTGGCCGAAGCAATTCACGCTAGATTCGTGGGGCTACATTATCGACCGGCCCGATTTATGGAAATCGTTTTTCTTGACTCTTGTCACGACGCTGACCGGTACGGCTTTGGCCTTGCTTATGACGGCCTTGCTCGCTTATCCGCTTTCCAAATCGAAGACGGAGTTCCGCTGGGGCTCGGTGATCATGATCGGCGTAGTTATCGCGATGATTTTCAAGGCGCCCATCGTGCCTTACTTTCTGACGGTTCGCGGCATCGGCCTCTATGATCATCCGTTCGTGCTGATCATCCCGCATATCCTGAATCCTTTTAACCTGATCATCATGAGAACGTTTTTTAAGCAATTTTCCAAGGAGCTTGAGGAAGCGGCTTTTCTTGAAGGCTGCGGCTATTTCCGACTGCTGTTCCAAATGGTGCTCCCGTTGTCGAAGGCTGTACTGGCGACATTGGCTTTATTCTATGGCGTGGTATTGTGGAATCAATTTCAGCATCCGCTCTTTTTCTTGCAGAACCCGGACTTGTTCCCGCTGCAAATCAAGATTCGCCAGTTTATTACCGATGATAACGTGATCCTGTCCGGCGTGACATCCACCTTCAATTTGAACTACAACGAGCGAACCTTGAGAGCGGCGACTGTCATTTTTGCTATCGTCCCGATCGTGCTGGTCTATCCGTTTCTGCAGAAGTATTTCGTCAAAGGGGCCATGATCGGTTCTGTCAAAGGTTAACCCCCCAGCAGGCACGGACCTGCAATAATGTGAACGAGGAGGCAACAATGAGCAATCGATTGAAGGAGGTTCTCGAAGGTCGGGAACAAAATTACATTTTGCCGTTTCTCTGGCAGCGAGGCGAGGATGAGCGGGCGATTCGGGAAGAAATGGCGCGCGTCCACGAATCAGGCATCGGGGCCGTGTGCGTTGAAGCTCGTCCGCACCCGGATTTTCTCGGGCCCAAATGGTGGATGGACATGGACATTATTATGGAGGAAGCCCGCAGCCGCGGCATGAAGGTATGGGTGCTCGACGACGATCACTTTCCAACGGGGCATGCGGCGGGCAAGGTTAAGGAGGCTCCCGCAGAACTGCACCGGATGTTCCTTGGCGAGCGATACATCGATGTAATCGGCCCAGCTTACGGAACCTCCCTGCTGATCGATACGCTGCTTATGAACGGGCTTCGGCCGACCTATTCGTTAAGCCCTTACGCAAACGGCAAGAATAAGCTGGTTTCGGTTGTTGCTGTACGCCGCGTATTACCCGACGGCTCCTTGACCGAAGAATGTGTCGACATCACCGACCGTGTACGCGAAGGCATTTTATACTGGGATATTCCCGAAGGGTTTTGGCGCATTTTTATCGTATCGGAGAACAACGACGGCGGCAGCCAGGCGCAGGCAGACTATTTGAATCCGCTCGTGCGCGATTCCGTTCGCCTGCTGCTCGATACGGTTTATGAGGCGTTTTACGAGCGATACCGAGCTGATTTTGGCAAAACGATTGCCGGTTTTTTTTCCGACGAACCTGGATTTTATAATGACCAAACGACCTTTGACTTTCAATCGAAGCCGGGAAAGCCAGGCGTGTCGCTTCCCTGGAGCGATGAAATGCCCGCATTGCTGGAGGAGGCTCTGGGCGAAGGCTATCGAAAGCTTCTGCATCTTCTTTGGCACGATGCGGGCGACCAGTCGAACGCGGTTCGGTATATCTACATGAATATTGTCAGCAAGCTGTACGGAGATAACTTCTGTTCGCAGATCGGCGACTGGTGCAGAGCACGCGGCGTTGAATATATCGGGCATGTGCTCGAAGACAACAACGTCCATGCAAGACTGGGCTCAGGCGCAGGCCACTTCTTTCGAGCGCTCTGGGGGCAGGATATGTCGGGTATCGATGTAGTGCTCTGGCAAATCGTGCCCGGCTTCGATGAAATGCCGTTCCGCTGGCCTGCGGGGGAGACTGACAGTGAATTTTTCCATTATGGACTTGCCAAGCTTGGTGTTTCTCTCGGACATATCGATCCGAAAAAACAAGGCAGAACCATGTGCGAGGTGTATGGCGCTTATGGCTGGGCGGAAGGCTTAAAGCTGATGAAGTGGCTGACGGACCATATGCTGGTCCGCGGCGTTAACTATTTTGTCCCGCATGCCTTCAGCCAAAAGGCGTTTCCCGATGCCGATTGTCCGCCGCATATGTACGCAGGAGGGAAAAATCCGCAGTACCGGTATTATAAGCATCTCAATCATTACATCAATCGGATGAGCCACCTGATAGCTGGCGGGAGACATGTGGCGACGGCTGCCGTTGTTTATCATGCGGAGGCTGAGTGGGCGGGAGAGGCGATGTATTTCCATAAGCCTGTGAAGGTGTTGATGCAAAGCCAGATTGATTGCGACGTCATTCCTGTCGATGTGCTGACTGAAGCCGCGAGCGTACATGACAACAAGCTTTGCATTAGCCAAGAGGATTACCGATGCCTGATTGTTCCTTGCGCGGAGTCGCTCCCGTCAGCGCTGATCCGTCAGCTGCTTTTTTTCGCCGAGCAGGGGCTTTCTATTCGATTCATAGACGGTTTCCCGCGTCGATCCAGCGAAGGAGACGATAGGAGCAGTGAATTGTCGCAACTTGCGAATCATCGCAATGTGAAGCTTGCAGCGCTTGAACGGTTGGCGGAGGATATGCTGGCAGACGGTTTTTATGATATAAAGGTCGGTGAGTTTCAGCCGTATCTTAGAAGCTATCATTACGTGCACGACGGTCTGGATGTGTACATGTTTTTTAACGAGCATCCCCACCAGGCTATTCAGTCGGATCTTGTATTGCCTGACGATGGCGAAATTTACGCCTATGACGCTTTTCTCAACCGTTTAACCCGTTGGGACTCGTTTGGAAAGTCGGGCGAGGTGCAGCTTCGACTTCATCCGTATCAATCCATCGTTCTGCTGCAAGGGTCGGACCTTCGGCTTCATGCTTCGTTTCCTTGGCTGCGGATGGAGGGGGGGACGGAGTTGAACGGCGAATGGAAGGTGTCCATTTCCGATGCAGGGTGTTATCCCGTTTTTCAGGAATGGGGAGTTAGGAAAACATTAACGAATATGAGCGAGCCGGGAGGCCTGCCCAGATTCTCGGGAACATTCCGCTATGAGACGGAATTTGAATGGAAGGAAGCCGGCAACGATGCGTGGCTGGATTTGGGCGACGTCTACGAAACGGCGGAGGTATGGATTAATGGCACTCTAGCGGGCGTGAAGCTTTGTCCTCCTTACGGCTTGGAAATTCATGGGTTGATCATGCCGGGCCGAAACAAGCTTGTGGTGGAAGTGACGAATACGCTTGCCAAGGACAAGCAGGATTATTTGTCCGCTTTTGCTCAGCAGGAACCTAGCGGACTCATCGGGCCAGTTCGCGTAAGTCCGATCCTGCGTACGCAGGGATAATCAAGCTTGCAAAAAGCGAATCAGGCCGAGCCTACTCGGCAATTCCAGTGTTTTATTCTTAAAAAAGACCTTGTTTATCCTTAAAAATGACGTATTGAGCAGCCATATTCCGGGCTGTATATTTAATGGCAGGCGGATTCGACTGGGCTGATGAAATGAAAGCGATTGCTTGCATTCCGGTTTGCGGGCCGACAACGCCTTGAAAATAAGACGACAAATACGAGGGGGAACACACATGAAATTCAGAACAATGGGGATGGGCTTGGCGGCAGGCGTAATTGCTCTGACGACGATAACCGGCTGCAGCGGAAACGGAAACACGGCTCCAACTGCGAAGCCGGGCCAATCCGCAACGAACCAAACGGGAACAGCAGATGAAGTGGTGGATATTGAGGTATGGGGCACGAATATCGGCTACAAGCCGATTACCAAAGGCAGCGTGCTTTACGAATTTTACAAGGAAAAGCTTGGCGTCGGGGTCATCCATCCCTATGTGGAATGGAACGGAGGCACCAATTATTTGAATCAACTGAACTTGAAAATAGCGGCCAACGAAATGCCCGATCTGTTTATTCCCCAGCAAGGCATCGAAGACAGCTTGGCCAAAAACGGAGCAATCGCCGATTTGACGGACTTGCTGCCGGAGTACGCTCCGAACGTATGGGAAACCGTACCGGCGGAAATGTGGGATGTAGTGAAGGCCAATGACCCGACCGGCCAAGGCCGCATCTACTATATTCCCGGCTTTGTCGATTATGGCAGGTATGCGGGCATGATTCGTCAGGACTGGCTGGAGAAATTAAATTTGGAGATGCCGACGACGCAAGACGAATTTGTGAAAGTGCTGGAGGCGTTCCGGGACCAGGACCCGAACGGCAATGGTCAAAAGGATGAAATTCCGACCGGCGGCCGCCAAGATGCGCGCTGGATGGATCATATATTCGCCATGTACGGCGTTGCGATGTTTGAAGGATACCCGGAATGGGATTTGTACGATGGAGAACTGACTTACTCCGCGGTGACTCCGAATATGAAAGACGCTTTAGCGTTCGCCGCAAAGCTGTATAAGGACGGTTTGCTGGACAAGGAGACGCTGCTGAACGACAAGGCGAACTGGGATGGCAAGATTACGTCCGACAAGGTCGGGAACTACTTCCACTGGGTAGAGCATTTGAATCTCAATCTGGAAAATCTGGAGAAAAACACAGGCGTAAAGGCGGAATTCTCCGTACTCCCGGTACAAAAAGTCGATGGCTATGAAGGCTTTTATACATGGAAGCGATTTGCCCCGCCGCAATGGGTGATCAAAAACAACAAGGACGAAGAAAAGCTGCAAGCTACCTTGAAGCTGTTGAACAATATGTATGACAAGAACAACTGGAAGGAGCTTTACCTGGGCGTAGAGGGCATGCATTATGAGATGAAGGACGGCAAAGCCGTCAAGCTCCCGGACGACAAGAGCACGATGGAAAATCAGATTCTTAACCCGTATTCAAGCTCTGCGACGCTCGATTTCACCATTGATCTCTACCAGGATACCGCGTCGGAAGACAGCAAGTGGGCCATCGACCAGCTTACTAATAATATGCAGGAAGCCCAGCAATACGCGAAGCATATTGCGGGTGACGGCATACCGGCGAGCATTTATGAAGGCTTCCCCGACATCAATAACCGTACGCTGTTTATCGAATATGCCTCCAAAATCATCCTTGGCCAATATCCGATCAGCAAATTTGATGAATTTGTAGAAAAGTGGAACAAATCGGGAGGAGAAGAAGTAACGAAGCGTGCCAGAGAATGGTATGCGAAGCTGAAGGGGTAAAAGAAGCTGCGTCATAGTTGAATCGAAAGGGCTGTTCTAAAAGTCATCCACCTTGACTTTTGGGGCAGCCCTTTAATAGGTTGAATCTAACTCCTCTTTTAATATATATATTCCTATATACATACTTTGAATTAGAGTCTATAATCGACTATAAAGTTCCATATAAGGGCTGTCGATCCACTTGCGGCCGCGTATGATTACATGCAGATCTACGGAGTTGGAGCCCTGTTGATGTTCAACCCGGCACTGCTGGATTTCGTTGGAAAGACTGTTGCGGTTGCTTCCGGTCCGAGCACGGAAGAAATATTGAAACGGAGGCATTTTCTCCGAAATCATGGAAAACTATTGACAAATTTTATATAACATATAAAATCGGTAGGTATACTTGGTTATTGTGGAATTTGGAGAAGGGGAGCCAGCTATGATTGAAATTCAGGAAGTGAGTAAAACGTTCAGGCAGCGCGGCCGCGGAGATTACAAGGCACTGGATCAGATTTCAATATCCATCCGGCAAGGGGAGTTCTTGTCATTGCTTGGTCCTTCGGGATGCGGCAAATCCACCCTGCTGAATTTGGTGGCCGGGCTGGAGCAGGCGGAGGAAGGAGAAATCAGCCTCAATGGCCAACCTATTCGGTCTCCGGGGCCGGATCGTGTTGTCGTTTTTCAGGAGCACGCCTTGTTCCCATGGCTGAGCGTGCTGGACAATGTTGCTTTTGGACTGAAGCAGCGCGGTGTATCAAAAAAGGAGCGCGAGGCGCTGGCGCGTGAGCAGATTAAATCTGTACACTTAAGCAAATTCTCCGATCGTTATCCGCATGAGCTGTCAGGGGGGATGAAGCAGCGAGCATCGATTGCAAGGGCGCTTGCGATGGACCCGCAGATTCTGCTGATGGATGAGCCTTTTGCCGCGCTGGACGAGCAGACCAGATTGATTTTGCATAAAGACTTGGAAGAAATATGGATGCGTACGGGGAAGACGATTTTATTTGTCACCCATAATATCAGAGAAGCCGTGACGTTGTCGGACAGAGTGCTGGTTATGTCTACACGTCCAGGTACGATCAAGAAGGAATTCCTCATCCAAGCCGCTCGTCCGCGCAACAATGCCGACTCCAACCTTAGATACATAGAGAATCAGATTATGGAGACGCTGGCAGACGAGCTGGAGAAAGTGGTAAAGGAGGAAATGGGCGATGAATACAGCTTTAAGACGAACGCTGTTCATCATACTGGTGCTGATCATTTGGGAGGCGGGATATAGAATTTTTGATTGGGGCTGGAAGTTCCCCTCGCTGATTCAGACGGCTCAGGCGTTCGTGTACGGTTTTACCGAGGGACAGCTGTTTGAGGCGACTCTTCAGAGTGTGAATCGGCTGTTGATCGCGTTTGCTATTTCCATTTCAGTCGGAACGGTGCTTGGTTTCTTGTTTGCCCGCTCCCGCATGCTGGACGACACGCTTGGTTTTATGGTCGTAGCGCTTCAGACCATCCCGAGCATTGCGTGGCTGCCATTTGCGATTATCTGGTTTGGGCTTAATGATACCTCGGTCATTTTTATTACTGCGCTTGGCGCAACATGGACGATGGCGATTTCCAGCCGAACAGGCATTATGAATATACCGCCGATATACATAAAAGCTGCACAAACGATGGGGACAGGAACGGGCTGGCGCATGTTCATCCAAGTCATAATTCCGGCAGCATTCCCTCATATGATGAACGGCGTAAGAGTAGCTTGGGCATTTGCTTGGCGTGCACTTGTTGCTGGCGAGCTCATTGCCAGAGGAGTGGGGCTCGGCCAGCTGCTTCAGGACGGACGGAATTTGGGTGATACGGCCCAAATGCTCTGCATTGTCATTATTATTGCTGTGCTGGGTACGATCTCCGACCATCTGCTATTCAAGAAGCTGGAGGATAAGCTGCTCATTCGTTACGGGTTAAAGAAACATTAACCATATACATAAGAAGCAAGGGAGAGGTTAAGATGAGAAACAAACGTTTTACTGTTTTTGCTATGCTGCTGCTGGTTGCGCTGGTTGTTTCGGCATGCGGTGGCGGAGGGAGCAACACGCCAGTCAATCAAGGGGCAGGTCAGGCGAGCAATGAGCCAAGTCCAGAAGCGGAGGCTGAAAGCAAGAAGCCGCTAACCGTCAAAATTGGCATATTTAAAAATGTAACGCATGCTCCGGGCTATATCGCTTTGGAGAAGGGTTATTTTCAGGAGTTGTTCGGTGACCATGTCACGATAGAAGTATTGGCATTCGACAACGGCTCTGATTTCTCTACCGCTATTGCGACTGAAGAGATCGATCTTGGCTTCGTTGGTCCAGGCCCCTCTACGAACCAGTTCACCAAGAGTAAAAACTTCCGTGTCATTTCCGGCTCCAACAATGGAGGCGCGGTGCTTGTAGCAGGCAAAGACTCCGGTATTGCCAGCGTTAAGGATCTTGTAGGCAAAACGGTAGCCATTCCGACAAAGGGCAGCACCAACGAAATTTCCTTGCGCCTGCTGCTTCAGCAGGAAGGCCTCGAGGTAACGACGGATAACAGCGGCGTGCAGATCGTAGCCCGCGCGCCAGCCGATACGCTGACAACGATGCGGACCAAGGAAATTGATGCGACCCTTATTCCTGAGCCTTGGGCAACGCAAATGGAGAAAGAAGGCATCGCGAACGTCATTGTGCCTTGGGATCAAATCCCGCCCAATAATGGCGACTATCCGCTGGTCATTCTTGTTGCCGGAGATAAGTTTCTGAAGGAGCATCGGGACTTGGCCAAGCAAGCCATTAAAGCGAACCAGCAAGCCATTGCATTCATTCAGAGCAATCCCGATGAGGCCTATGAATTGATTAACAACCGCTTGAAGGAATTGGCGGGTAAAGGCATGGAGATCGAGCTTATCCAAGCTGCTCTATCCCACTTGCGTTTGACCACTGACGTAAGTCAATCCGCGATTGAGGAGATGGCCAAAGTGTCTATTGAAGCCGGCTATATCAAGAATGTGACGCTCGATGAGCTTGATCTGTCTCCATTCCTTGATCTATCCTTGCTTGAAGAAGTAAAGGCTGAGAAATAGCTCTTGAATTACTCCGCCTAGCGGTTATAGACCAAAAGACAGAAATGGCGGTGCAGGGACAAATCCCCGGCACTGCCGTTTCTTTATTTCTTTCAGCTTTTTGATACAGGGCAAAAACGAAAAATGGTTGCAATAGCATCATATTATTGCTATACTCCTCCTACACGAAATTAGTTGCAATAGCATACTAATTTGCAAATGCGAACATGAGGAGGGTCTACATGAGTCAGAACGGTGATGAAAAGGAGCCGCTTGTATTTGAATCCGCGAATAAATACGTGTCGGCGATTTATCGGCATCTGCAAATTATCATTTCCGATGAACTGGCTGAATTCAGAATAGGAAGCGGGCAATTTATTTTTCTATTGGAAATTGCGGAAGCCCAGGGGATAACGCAAAAGGCGCTGAGCAAGAAGCTGCTTATTGACAAGACAACAACCGCCAAGGCCATGAACAAATTGGAGGCTGAAGGATATGTGAAGCGTATCCCCTCGCCTGAAGATCAGCGCTGCAACCAGCTTTATTTGACGGAGGACGGCAAAGCCGTCGTACCAAAGGTTAAAGAGCGTTTGTATAAGCTCATGCAGATTGGCCGCAAGGGTTTCAGCGATGAAGAATATGAGCTGTTCCTCATTCTGTCTAAGCGGATGCTTCACAATATACATGCCTTGGTGCAGCACAAGGAGGGGGAAAAGCATAATGGATAATCGGATGGCAGCATCGATTCCCTCCGTGAGCAATGACCGTTCACAGCCGGGAAGAGGTATCATTTATTTGCTCGGTTGTCTTTTGTTGTTTTCGGTTATGAACGTGACTGTATTCAATGTAGCGTTGCCGGAAATTTCAAGAGACCTCGACATCTCGTCCTCGCTTGCAGGCTGGGTCAGTACAGGCTATGCCATGGTCTATGCAATCGGCTCTCTGTTGTACGGCAAGCTGGCTGATATTTTCCCGCTGAAGCGACTGATGACGATAGGCATTATCATATTTGCCGCCGGTTCTATTCTTGGTTTTCTCTCTCAAGGCTATGTATGGCTATTGGTTGGCCGATTAGTGCAATCGGCGGGAGCCTCCTCGATTCCAGCACTGGCCATGATGATCCCGGCGCGTTACTTTGCTCCAGAGAAGCGTGGAGCGGTGCTGGGTCTGATCGCGTCCTTCATCGCCCTGTCTTCAGGCGTTGGTCCGATTATCGGCGGGGTCGTAGCAGGGGGGCTTCATTGGAAGTATTTATTTCTATTATCCTTGGGCACTTTAATCGTGCTTCCGTTTCTTAGGCGTGCGCTGCCGGTAGAAACGCGCCGCCCAGGGCAGATCGATATAGCGGGAGCCGTGCTGCTTGCGGGGGCAGTTGCGCTGCTGATGCTGACCATCACCAGCTTTGGCTCAGCGATCGCCTTTTTGTACGGCGCTTCCTTCATCGCGCTGTTGGGCGGGTTCATCGTGCGCAGCCGTCGCTCGCAGGAGCCGTTCATTTCTCTTTCGTTTTTTACAAAAGGTTCGTTCCGCTATGCCATCTTGGCCATGTTCCTGTCGTCCGTGGCAGGCTTCAGCATGATGCTCGTGATACCTCTTATGCTGAAAGCGTCATTTGGACTTGGATCAGACCAAATTGGTCTCGTATTGTTCCCGGCGGCAATCGCAGCTGCGCTTATGGGGCGAGTCGGCGGCCGCTGGACGGATCGATTCGGCAGCATTCCGATTCTGCTGATGGCTGCGCTGCTGATGATTTTTGGCTTTGTGTTGCTTGCCGGGCTGTCATGGGCCGGAGCGTGGGTAGTAGCGCTTGGCTTGATTTTGCCTAACATCGGCATTGTATTTATACAATCTTCCATGTCCAAGCTTGTTTCGCTGTTATTGCCTTCTACGCAACTGGGCGCAGGGATGGGCGTGTTCAGCATGACCAACTTTTTGTCCGGAGCCATTGGCGGAGCCTTAGCGACAACCGCGTTAGATTGGGGCGTAGCTTTCCCTGCGGTGCTGCTGGCGATGGCATGCTCACTGCTGCTGCAGATGGCTGTCGTTCGGTTTATTTTGCGAGGCAAAGCAGTCGTGGGCGCTGTGGCATAAATAGTGGAGCGCGTATAGGCAGGTAAAAAACGATGTTCCCCCTTTGTATTGGATACTCCAATGAACACAAAGGGGGATTTGCTGTGCTCGTATGGACGATACGCTACAGATTCCTTTCCAGAAGCTCCCCGACCTTTTCAGCCATTTCTCTTGGAGAATAGGGCATTTCGTTTCTAATCCACCACTCTACGACGCCGACATAAGCATTTGCCACAAATTCCAGAACGATTTCTTCGCTTTGACCGCTATTTTTTCCTTTTGTCAAATCCACGTCTTTTTTGAATTCATCGATATTATGCTGAACGAATTGCTTGCGAAAATACGGAGCCCCTTCGCTTGCCAGCATGGTTGAAAAAAACAAAAAGTTTTCCTCCAGATATTCCATACAATGAACGGTTGATTCAATCCAATCCAAATCCTTTTCTGCCTCACATAGTTCGCTCATGTTCGAGATGTGCTCTGCGATAATTTTTTCAAGCAAATCGAATTTATCCAAATAATGAAGATAAATTGTTGCCCGGTTGACGTCGGCCCTGTCGGCAATATCCTGCACTGTAATGCTTTCGAACTTTTTTTCGGACATGATCTCAAGAAACGCCTTCTTGATGGCCGTTTGCGTTCTGATGATTCTACGATCCGCTTTTACCATACGATAGTCCTCCGCTGCCCTTTAAAGTCGATTTCGTTCATTATAGGCGTATGTCGAAAAAACATCAAATGTTGCATACATATAGCGGGGGCCTTGGCGGCATGCTTTCGTAAGAAAGGGGTCTTCATGCCATGAACAATGACCTTAAATACCTGCACTAAGTCCTTAAAAAACTTCATTCAACCGATAATGATGAGATGGTAACCTTAATTCAAGGCAAAGGTCCTTACTACATGGGTATAAAAGAAAGGGAGGCACAAACAAAGATGGTTAGAGACAAATATTTGAAGTTATTTTCAGGCGTGATCGCGACATCGCTCATTCTTACCGCATGCGGCGGCAACAACGGAAACGCAGGCTCGTCAAACGGAGGGGCCACCAACAGCCCTGCTTCGGAGTCCTCCACAACGCCGGATAATGCAGCTGCGCCGGTTACGATTTCGATTGGCTACGCAACGGGCGACCCTTCCGGCAAAAAAGCAATTGAAGATACGATCGACGCCTTCATGGACGCCAACCCGCATATTACGGTTAAAAATCTTAGCGAGACGACAAGCGACTCGTATCTGGATTGGCTGAAAACGAAGGATGCGGTGGGCGAGTTCCCGGATATCATCGAAATGCGCGATACCAAGGTGTTTGCGGATGCAGGCAAGCTGGCGGAGCTTCCGCAGGAGCTGCACAGTCTGTTCCCTCATTTGCCCGCGTATGAGAATAAATACTACAATGCGCCGATCGCCGGCAATGCCCCTAACGGAATCTTGTACAGCAAGAAGGCGTACGAGGATGCCGGCATAACGGAGCTTCCTAAAACCTATGACGAGTTTTTGGCCATTCAGGAAAAGTTGGCTGCGTCAGGCAAGTCTCCGATCGTCGTAGGCGGCAAAGATTTGTTCCATATGGGCTTTTGGGTGAACTACTTTCTGATTACAAACGTTTATGCGAATGACCCGGATTGGAACTCCAAGCGCACGGCCAAAACGGCGAGCTTCACAGATCCTCAAGTCGTACAGGCGATTTCCGATTACAGAGAGCTGTTCACGAAATACGTGGACAAGGGCTGGCTCAGCACAGCCGATAACCAGACGGCATCGATTCTCGTTTCGGGCAAAGCGGCCCAGCTGTTCTCCGGCCCTTGGATGATCGGCCAGATTAAAGAAGCCGATCCAAGCTTTGAATTCGGGTTCTATCCGATTCCTGACCGCAGCGGCAAAGTAGTCGTTAACGGCTTGCCTACGTTGGCAGGGTGGTCCTTGTCGGCTGAAGCGGCTAAAGACCCGAATAAGGTTGCGGCATTCACATCGTTTATTCAATACTTCTTTGATCCTGCGCAATACACCGGCTTTATTGAAACAACCAACAGCATTCCGTCCATTTCCGCGAAGCTGGAGGTTAACACGAACGAGCAAATGCAGCAGGTTCTGGATGTAGTAGCGAATGAGGATATCCAGAAATCGATGATGATTAATCAGTGGTTCGGAGAAAACGCCATTCCTCCACAATTCCGCAACTGGTTCTACAAGCTCCTGCAGGAGCTTGTTGTCAGCAATGCCGATGTGACGGAGTTTATGAAGCAAGCAGATACGGAATACGACAATAACGTTAAGGCAAACGCTCAATAGAGCCTCCATAACCGAAAAGTCAGCCTAATGGGTAACGCCCGCCTCCGGGCGGAGTTACCCGCTTTATGGACACAGTTTATTTTGGAAGGCAGGAGAGACCCATGAACGCCACGAGCTCAAATAGAAAAAAAAATAAATGGTGGCTGAATTACACCTTTTGGTTTATTTTGCCCGCGTTCGCGCTGTATACCGTGTTCGTGATGTGGCCGACCATCAGCAGCATTAATCTCAGCTTTACTTCCTGGGACGGCATCAATCCGGAAGTCCGTTACATCGGTTTGGACAATTTTAAAGAGATTTGGGAAAGCCCGCGCGTACACAATGCGTTGAAAAACTCCATACTGCTAGCTGTCGCTTTAGTTGTGCTAGAGAACATCGTCGCCCTTGGACTAGCCATATTGGTTGATAAGGTCCGTTGGTTCCGCAATCTGTTTCGCAGTATTTTTTATTTCCCCGTGCTGATGAGCGGCATTATTATGGGCTTTATTTGGATGATTATTCTGAACTACAATTTTGGAGTTGTGAATCAACTGCTGGACATGATCGGACTAAGCTCCTGGAAAGTGGATTGGCTTGGCAACCCTAACTTTGCTATGACATCGATTATTTTGTCGACGGTATGGAAGGCAGCCGGATATTATATGATTATTTATTTGGCAGGCCTGCAAGGCATTCCGCAAGAATTGCTTGAGGCGGCAAGCATCGACGGAGCCGGAAAATGGAAGCAATTTATCCATATCACGTTCCCGCTGCTGGCAGGCGCTACAACGGTATGCGTAATGTTGTCCATGATCGGTTCCCTGAAGCTGTTTGATCAAATCGCCGTTATGACGAACGGCGGGCCAGGCTTCGCGACAGAAACGTTGACTTATATTATATACCGGGTAGCTTTCGGAGAGGGAAGACAAGGATTCGGTACTGCCCTGGCAATCGTTCTTTTTATTCTAATCATGATCATTTCGTTAATTCAAATTAAATTGCTTCGCAAGAGAGAGGTGCAGATGTAAGATGAAGAAGCTTCACAAAAGAGTAACGGGAAGCGACATCATCCTGTTCGCGATCACCTTCATCATAGCGATTGTGTTTGCATTCCCGATCTACTTTAATATCATGTCTGCTTTTAAAACGAACGGAGAAATTTTGCGTGACGCAATCGCCTTCCCCGGGAGCTTCTATCTGGAGAGCTTCAAATATTTGCTGACGGAAACGGAATATCCGAAAGCGATTACGAACAGCGCGATTCTTACGATTGCTTCGATTGCGTGCATGATTTTGATTATTCCCATGGCGGCTTATGCGATTGAACGAACGAACAACAAGTGGACAAGCGGCATTTACATCTACTTTTTGTTCGGGATGATGGTTCCGTTTCAAGTGTACATGATTCCGCTGTTTAAGCAACTGAAGGATATGGGGCTATTCGGCACGCTTGCCGGACCTGTCATGATCTATATCGCGGGCTCGGTCGGCTTCGGCGTATTGCTGTTCACGAGCTTTCTCAAGGGAATTCCAAGAGAGATCGAGGAGTCGGCAGAAATAGACGGCTGCTCGCGGATGGGGATTTTCTGGCGAATCGTATTCCCGCTGCTCGGCCCTGTAACGGCGAGTATGGTCGTGCTGCAAGGGCTCGGCATTTGGAACGACTTTCTTATGCCGATGCTGGTGCTGCCGTCGGGCGAGCCCAAGACGATGATCGTTGAGCTGTTCTATTATGTAGGCGAGTTCTCTTCCCGCTGGGACATGATTTTTGCGGGCACGACGATGTCGTTGGTTCCCGTTCTTATCGCGTTCCTTACCCTGCAAAAGTATTTTGTCAAAGGTGTCTCCTCCGGGGCGATTAAAGGGTAAACGTTTAAAGGAATCGGATATGCATAATGGCAACCAAATGAGTAACCCGCATAGGCAGGCTGTTCAACCCAAGTTGCAAATTCCCGTAACCGCTAAGGCGGTACGGGAATTTGTTCTTTTCCCCTCTTTCTATACGAGTCCGCAACTTTGTTCTCTCCACGCTAAATCTTTCCGATTTGCTGATTTTTTCGATATTGTCCAGGCGTGATGCCCTCCAGCTTCCGGAAGTAACGAATAAAGTTTTGCGGGTTGTTGTAGGTAAGCCGCTCAACGATGTCTTTAATGGGAATATCTGTTTCAGTCAGCAGCTTTTTCGCTTTGTTTAATCGGAACATGGCCAGATATTCACTAAATGATACCCCAGTTTCCTTCTTGAAAATATTGCTGACATAGTGCGCAGATCCCTTTGTACGCCAAATCGGCGATTGCCTCCCTGCAAGCGGCAGGGTGGGTGAATGGGCGAGGATACAAGCGGTTTGAGCCCCAGGCATGCGCTACAAGAGCTGAGGCTGTTGTCATGATTATGAAGCTGCTTCAATTGCAGCGTACGTAGCCTTACGTTCGGGTATACTTTTCATTACAGATGCTTTTCATAATGTGATAGCCTTACGAGATTGCAAGCGCCAAAACACGCTAACCGCTCGGTTAGCGTGTTTTAATGGGCATCATGCATTCACAGTTTCCGGTCTCAAGATTTGCAGGGGCGGTGGAACAAGCCAGCCTTTGTTTTTATTCAATTCAAGTATTTTAACCCCTAAAGCTGTTTTGGACATGTGATATTTTGCGAATAAGGCTCCGATGTCTTCTCTTATCGATTGCCCCATAGCTTGGCTGCAAGCTACAAGCCCTGCAGAAACATCGGTTGACAAGGCTGCTGCTATTTCCTGATCACTTAAACGGGCTCCGACCGGGATATCCTCCAGCTTTGCTTCAGGTCGTTCAGGCATCGCCGGCATCGATGCCAAACCGTTATCAACTAATAACGTGTCCAGTTCTTTCATTTCAATTCGGGCTTGATCGATAAGCGCTTCAAGCAGCTTCTTTAAGTCCTTGTCGCCAGCATGATTCAGGTAAGCTTGGTAAAAAGATATGGCTCCCTTGGCTGCCGCTGAAGCCTGCCATACAACAAAGATTTCCCCGTAGTGCATAGGCTCATCTTTTGGATTTCCGCTTAAAATTCCCATTTCTTCTCTCCTCTTCTTGATGGTTTATTTCTTATCGCCCGTTTATTTATTTGGCATGATCGCGGTTGCGTTCCCGATTTCTTGCGCCAGCTAACCCGAATAATCCAAGCAAGCCTAGCCAGCCCCAATCGAAGCCATCATCATCGGCTGTTGTTGTCGCATTCGTCCTGTAATTGCTGGCTGTCGCTGAGCGATCAAGGCTGTCGGCAGATGCAGGTGAGGCTGATCCTAACATTAAAAAAACAGTCAACCCAATCAATAATTTCATTCGTTTCATGTGCAAGCTCCTTTGCATGTGTGTGATCAATCGCGCTTTATTATGGGTTAAAATGCTCGAACTATTCTTAAGCTTTAATGGATAAGCTTGGTGGTTGTTGGTTGGTTTTATTTTGACAGGAAGGCGCTGTATAACCCTGAATGCCGTGAACCAATAATAGCAGCAAACCATTATGAATTTCAGATTGGAGCACACAAGGAATGGATAAGAAAAATGGGACTTTAGCAGCTCTGGCTACAATCCCGTTAATGATGACGCTCGCCAATTCCATGCTGATACCGGTATTGCCGCTTTTGCAGAAAACGCTGGGCATCACGGACGTACAGACTAGTCTCATCATTACGGTATACGCAGGAATATCCATCCTCTGCATCCCCCTTGCAGGTTACTTGTCCGATCGTTACGGTAGAAAAAAGATCATTATGTTCGGGCTATCCATTGCGGCTATCGGTGGAGCCGTCTCAGGCTTTGGAGCATGGCTGCTATCTGACAACGTCTACTGGGTCATATTGGCCGGACGCTTCATACAGGGCATTGGTGCGGCAGGGGCCTTCCCTATCGTGCTTCCCCTCGTCGGCGACTTGTATAAAAGCGATGATGAAGCGAGCAGCTCGCTTGGCATTATTGAAACGTCCAATACTTTCGGAAAAGTGATAAGTCCTATCCTTGGTTCGGCGCTTGCTATGGCAGTATGGTTTCTGCCGTTAGCCATTATCCCAATCTTCTCCCTGATATCGATTGTTGCCGTTGCTATTCTCGTGAAAGCCCCGAAGCAAGACAGCAATAAAGCGACCGGCTTTCAAGCTTTCCTTCATTCCATTAAAGAAACGTTAACGCAGAAAGGCCGCTGGTTGTACGGCATATTTTTTGTAGGCTGCATGGCGATGCTGATCATGTTCGGATTTTTATATTTCCTGTCCAACATGCTGGAATCCCGGTATCATATCAAGAACATTTACAAAGGGCTCGTCCTTGCGATACCATTATTTGCAATATGTTTATCCTCTTTTGTAACCGGAAAAATAATCGGCAAAAATAAAGTGTTAATGAAATGGATCACGGTAACCGGCTTCTTGCTTTTAACAGTGATGATGTTATTATGCGGCTTTATGCCTAACGCTTCCCTTGTAATTCTTATTCTCTATCAGTTTCTGGGGGGCATTGGCATTGGATTGGCGCTTCCGAGCTTGGATGCTTTAATTACAGAAGGAATTGCAAAGAAAGAGAGGGGGACCATAACGGCCCTTTACAGCAGCGCCAGATTCATTGGGGTCGCAGGCGGTCCTTTAATCGCGTCCACCTTAATGGACCGTGAAAGATGGCTTTTTTATTTGTTTACCGCTATCGGAATGATTTGTTGTTTGATGATGAAGATTGCCGTTACGCCTGAAAAAAATGCAATGTAACGAGGAATAACGGATGGAGCAAGGGTATTGGTAAAACGGCCCACCAAAGTATTTCACTACGGATTGGGATGCGGCAGAGGAGTCGGTGAAAAAGCTGGCTGCGCTTAAACCGGAGCTGGCCATTACAGGTCTTGACTATCCCATGGAAGGCGGGGAGCTTCATGAGCAATTGCATAGGCTGGCGATGCAATTCAACGAAATGACCGTTCCAACGCAAGCGCGATATTTAAATTAACGTCAATTAGGCTGGGCATGAAGCAGTTCGTTGCCCAGCCTTATTAGCTTGTCTTTCTGCTCACGGGGTAAACTTACAAGAGTGGGTTATTCCATCTCTTCAAGCTTAGTAACGTGATGCTCAACCGAATGCTCCCATCCACTCCCCGACGTCCAAGTCACAACTACCTTATTGGCAGCTACGGATTGAACGCTTCCAGGCCGATATCTGCTCGGGAATCCCCGAGGCTTGACTATATCGCCTTTTTTCATTTTTCAGCTCCGAACCCAAGTAATTTAGGCTGTCTCAGCAAGCCATTTTCACTGAATTCCAATGCTGTAACGCGGCAAGGAAAGGGGACGGCCAGCCAAGCGACATCATGCCACTTCTTGGGTTCAGCAAAAGGGTTGCCGCCCGGATGCTCCCGGGCAAACTGCTCAAGCACCGCTTTCGCGGCATTATCCAGCCCCGAAACATGACCGATGTATTTGCCTTCATATTGTAATACGAGGCTGGATACGCGTCCCTCATTTAGCTTGATGCCAACAACGTTAGCCGTAATGCGTAATTCTTTACGTTTTTTTAACCATAGTCCTTTATGTCGTTTGCCCTCAAGATATGGTGAATCAAGGCGCTTGCTTATGATGCCCTCCCAGCCTCTGTCATTCAGCCACTCCCATAACGCCACTCCGTCCGACATTAAATCCGTGACCATTACGCGGGAATTGTTCTTCGGCATTGCGGCTGCAAGCCTTTTGTAACGCTCCTCAAAGGGCAGCATGCGGATGTCCTTCCCATCGTCGTAAAGGAGATCAAAAGCGACGAAAATAAGGGAATCGTCGGATTTGATTTTATTGACGCTGCCTTTGACTTTTGAAAAGTTGGGCCTCAATCCGTCGAAATAGCAAATTTCCCCATCGAGCATGCAGGGGCCGATTCGAAGTTTTTGCAGCAGCTGACCGATTTCCGGAAATCGGTCGTCTTTTGGTTCCAGACGTCGATTGAAAATTTCAACGCCACCGTTACCGTCCAAGCGGACAATCGTTCTTACGCCGTCCCATTTGATCTGATAGCCCCACCCCGACCCCGTCGGAATGTCTGGAGAAGTGATAGGAGCCATTGGGACAGAAGGGAGGAGCATCTGCGTCATGAGACATTACCTGTTGCTTTATTGGCGCGCTTACGCTTAGGGGCAGCGGGCGTTGAAGCCGGCTTGGTCGCTTCAAGACTCGCTTGCAAAGCTGCCATTAGATCAATGACATTCGTTTTTCCGGTTTCACCGGGAGAGCTTACGATATCCACGCTTTCTCCAGTTATTTTATTCTGGATCAGCTCCATCAGCGCGATGCGGTAATCGTCTGTGTACTTGCTTGCATCAAAGGGCTCGCTAAGCTGGGCAATCAGCATTTTAGCCATTTCAAGCTCCTTTTCGCTTACGGTGGTTTGGCTTGGAAGGTTGGGAACCTGCTTGATGGACCTGATTTCATCAGGATAAAACATCGTTTCCAGACAAAGACAGTTATCCACTACACGTACAGCAGCCAGACTGCTCTTGCTTCTGATTGAAATTTTGGCAATACCGATCTTGCCCGTTTGCTTAATCGCCTCCATTAATAGGCTATATGCCCCAGCACCCGTCATATCAGGTGAAAGATAATAAGCTTTTTGATAGTAGACCGGATCAATTTCCGATTGATGGACAAAGTCCAGAATATTGATGATCTTGGAGGACTCCGGTTTTATGGCCTCCAACTCCTCCTCCTTTACGACGACAAACTTCCCTTTTTCATATTCGAATCCCTTCACAATTTCCTCGGGGCCAATTTCCTTTTGGCAGTGCCGACACGTTTTCTCGTAGTTAATGGGATGGCCGCAGTCTTTGTGAAGACTCCGGAAGAATATGTCCTTGTCTTCCGTTGCCGAGTGCATTTTAACCGGTACGTGAACCAGCCCGAAACTGATAGCGCCTTTCCATACGGTATGCATTGTAGAAACCTCCATTTTTTTATGTAGTGTTGCCAGCTACCGGGAATTAAACTCTAAAAAGGGCTGCTAAATTGAAGCGATATTTGACGAGGAGGAGGACGGGCAGGAGGCTTATCGGGCGGCCGCGGCTGGACGATAAGCAAATGTGACAATATATATACGAATATATTCAGCCTATGGGATATGTGATAAAATAGGTCGTCAAAATGATTTTCTACACATCGGAGGCTTCCTAGTTTATGACATCCCAGTCTCACCACACAGTCAAAATCGCAACAGCAGACCCTAGCGCAATCGGTTTGTTCGGTCTGGCCATCGTGACAATAGTCGCTTCTTCGCAAAAGCTGGGCATTACAACGGGATTCGGTTACGTCATTCCTTGGGCTATTTTTCTCGGCGCTTTTGCACAGCTGCTAGCCTGCCTTCAAGATGCCAAGCATAACAACACGTTTGGAATGACAGCCTTTGGCGCTTATGCTTTCTTTTGGTTCGGAATGGCGTCAAGCTGGTTAATGAAGCTGGGGGTTTTTGGGCCGGAGCTGGCCGCTGGACTTGATGTGAAGCAGCTGGCGTTTGTGTTTGCCGGCTATCTGATTTTTACGCTCTTTATGACGATAGGAGCAATGGAAACAAATAAGGTGCTGTTCGTTATTTTTGTGTTAATCGATTTTTTGTTTATTGGATTAAGCTTGGATTCCTTCGGCGTCGGGAACGGCGTTTTTCACTCGCTGGCGGCTTACTCCGAGCTGGCAATCGCCCTTGTATCCTTCTATGGATGCGGCGCAGCCGTATTGAACACGCACTTTGGACGGAGTTTTCTGCCTGTTGGCGGGCCATTCCGCATTTTCAAAAAATAAACGCTTGATGATCGATAAGAAGTCCGCCCGTCTTGGGAGCGGGTCTTCTAATCGGTTCGTCATAAGCTGAGCGAAGCCCGCAGGAGCGGTACGGTCAAACGTGCCCGTTCAGCGGGCTTTTTTTGCATATATATGCCTTTAGCTCTGTAGGAATGGCTTGAAGTCGCCATCTTGTTTATACTTAATTATAGAACAGCTTCCTAACAACTACACGGATAGAAGGGTGAAAAAATGGAACAGAATCTTGCCTTTCGCACGGCGGAAGAAACGGACGCGCAGGAGCTGGCAGCTATCTATGCTCCCTATGTGACAGATACGGCTATAACCTTTGAATACACGGTGCCTGCTGTTGAAGAGTTTGCGAGCCGGATACGACATACGCTGCAAAGATACCCCTATCTTGTAGCCATACGAGACGGGCAAATTTGCGGATTTGCTTACGCTTCTGCCTTTAAAGGCAGAGCCGCCTACGATTGGGCTGTTGAAACAACGGTGTATTTGCGTCAGAGCAGCCGCGGGGGAGGGGTAGGCAAAGCGCTATACATGGAATTGGAGGGGATGTTGAAGCGGCAGAATGTCTTGAATTTAAACGCGTGTATTGCCTATTTGCGTGGGTCCGATGCCCATTTGGATGATGCGAGCGTGCATTTTCACAGTCGTTTGGGCTATAGCAAGGTTGCCCATTTCACCAAGTGCGGCTATAAATTTGGGACATGGTATGACATGATATGGATGGAGAAAATAATCGGGGAGCACACGGCAGCGCCAAAACCGTTTATACCGTTTGCCGAGCTTTAGCGTTTCGCGGTATCCCCCGGGCTTGGTGAGTTAAGCTGGCTTTTATACTCCGGGGGCGACCTGTACGATTAGGACTGAACGAATAAATCGAAGCTTCATTAAATAGAGGAACGGAATCATTGAAGGCTTTGTGCTTCTGCTGCGATTGATGCGAGTGCTCCGCTGGGAAAGTGGCATTCTTTGATGCGAGAGCGTTTAGCAAAATGATGGTAGATGTTCATTTCGCCCTTGTCGGATCATAGTTGGTCAGAAAAGATAAGATAAACCGGAGCTCGTGGCATCCCGGGGTGAAGCTAATAAGAAAAGCTACGACAGACCGGAATGGCCCTGCACCATCAATATACTTCATTATGCTACCGTCGAAACGATCAAGTCCACGACCTATTTGGTATCTAATCCCATAATATTCATGAGTCTCTCCCTTGAACAGAAGCATGGACATACCTTTCATAAAGGGGAGGCATGTCCGCCAAGTAGCGGCTTGTCTTCCCCTGAGCGCACTAAATCCATGGATTCAATAAGCCGATTGGCCCAACCACATGTTCTTGAGGTCACTGTATTCCTGCCAGCGCCAGAAAATAGGGAAGCTCTCTACATGACTTCGTAATGAGTGGTAAGTATCCTTTTGTTATCGTATCCCCTAAACAATTGTCATTGTTCAAGCATACTGTCCGCCTATGCGAATGAATGAATCCTCTCCAAAAGAGGGGCATGTGCAACGCAGCCTGCTTTTCAGAAGGCAGTGCCCCTTGAAAGTACCGACTTCTTCTAAATGAACCTCCTTATGTTGTTTTTGCTCGAAGTTATGATACGCCTGTTCATCTGCCCCATTTCCGGGAGCCTCCGGCATAGGACAAGCCCCAGGAAAAAAATGCATAGGACAAGCCCCAAGCAAAAAAAATGCATGGGGCTTGTTCGGTCATTGGCTATTAATGCTGCGCGTATGGGGAAAAGCCGGACGTTTGAGCTTGATTGGCATTCATGTGCAAGGACGCTTGATGCGATGAGTTGCTAATCTGATTACAAATGCCGGAAATTTGTTGCAGCTGCTGCATAGCTGTCTGATGTCCCTGCAAGGCGGTCTGAATAATATGCGCTGCCTGCTGCTCGCGTTGAGCAATTTGTTGCAGGAGTGCCGCATTTTCCTGCTCTTGCTTTAATAGCTGTTGATACTGGCCGGATGCCTGCTGAGTTTGCTGCATCAACTGCTGAATTAATTGTTCTGCCTGCGCCAAGCTTTGCGTGTTTTGCGGTTCATAAGGGTTCATTCCATTTCCTCCTAAGTAGGTTTAAAAGACCTGATTATTATGAAGAAGCCCCGTTCATATTATGCATCCCCCAAGAAAGGCAAAGAGCAGCCGTCATTGGAACTATGAATAAATCAATAGAATTTCTCTTGAACTGCGGTCATTGACGGTGGTTAATCGGGGTGCTAAGGTTGATACAGATTTTAATCCTTATTAGAACGATCGGAATTATTTGATGTGAAAACGGAGCTTGGAGCTGATTGGGATTGAATCGTAATGCCGCCATTCGCTTGATTATTTTAATGATGGGATCGTTTTTTGGAGTGTATCATACGGTTTCGTTGAATGTGACGCTGCCTGCCTTTGCGGTTATCTTTCATGCGGAGCTGGCTTCGGTGCAATGGCTGGTCACAGGTTTTGCCCTCGCAACCGGCATTATTGCGCCAATCAGCGGCTACTTGGGTGAGCGATTTAGTTACCGGGCCGTTTTTCTCCTTTGCGTGGCTGGTATTACCGTCACGTCGATCTTATGCAGCCTTTCATGGAGCATTGAATCCTTTATCGTCTTCCGGGTGCTTCAAGGCCTGTTTTGCGGCTTGATTCAGCCCGTGTCGCTGACGCTGCTGTACCGATGGGTTCCGGCAGCCAATCATGCCAAGGTGCTGTCATGGTGGTCGGCTTCTACCGTAGCGGCAACCGCCGTTGCTCCGACCTTGAGCGGGGCATTGCAAAATATGCATTGGTCGCTGATGTTCGGAGTGACGGTGCCTCCCGGCATCATAATCCTGGCGGCAGCCTTGTGGCTAACGAGCCCGGAGGAGGGGCGAAAAGGGCGATTAGACCGTATGGGTCTGACGCTGACAAGCTTTGGAAGCTTGTCGCTCCTGCTGCTGGCGGGCAATCTGCATCGCTGGGGCTGGTTTTCTCCGCAAGCCTTGCTGCTACTCGCGGCTGGTATCACGCTGCTGGCCGCTTATGCGAAGCGTGCGCTGAGGGTAGCCGAGCCGCTGCTTGAGCTTCGGCTGTTCCGAATTCGGGCTTTTACCGTCAGCGTGGTATTGACGGTCATGCTCATGATCGGCTTGTATGCAGGCACTTACTTTATGCCATTGTATCTTCAGGAAATTCAGGGGCTGACAGCGATGGAAATCGGATTGCTGTTTTTGCCTGGCGCCTTGTGCCTCATCGTTTCGACTTTGCTGAGCGGCGTATGGCTTGAGCGCATTGGGACAAGCAGACTGATCGTGATTGGAGTCGGCTGGATGGCGCTTAGCACGATTGCGTTGGCTTTGCTCAAGCCGGACACACCGCTTCTTTATATTCTGATCGGCATGTGTCTGCGCAATGTAGGCATCGGACTCACCTTTACGCCCATTATGAATATCGGCATGCAAGCTGTTCCCGCTTCGCTGCGGGGACACGCTTCGGCTCTGATCCATTGGTTGAGACAGGTTGTTTGCGCGATTGGACTGGGCCTCCTAAGCTCGTTTTTTGTCGGCAGACTGGTATTGCTGCTTGAGCAGGGGAAAGGGCCATATGCGATTTTGACCTACGCGGACCAAGCGGTGTATACGGACACCGTCAATATAATCATGTGGATAACAGTCGGCCTGATGGCAGCCGTTCTGCCGGCTGTACTGCTGCTGCGATCGAAGCAAGCTTCTCATTGACTGAGCAAGTCAAGCAAACAGCCTGACCTTATGCTGTTCATAAAGTCAGGCTGTTTGACGTAGGTTCTATTCACGAGCCTATTTCTCCATGTTTGTCGCCGAATGACGTTGATGTATCCCCATCCGTCCTTGCCGCAGGGTTATTACGAAAGAAAAGCTTTAGCATAGGCGGCGCAACCAACGTTGTCATTATAATGGCAATGACGACGGAGGTGAAATATTCGCCCGGCAGCAGCCTAGCCTGCAAGCCGGCCGCCGCGATGATTAAGGCTACCTCGCCGCGCGAAATCATGCCTGAACCGACTGCAAAGGAAGAGCGGGCGTTCATCCCCGTTAATTTTGCCCCTGCAGCGCCTCCCAAAAGCTTGGTGACTACGGCAACGGCGGTTAAAGCTGCGATAAAGCCGAGCTGATTCCCCATGCCGTCTAACGATACGTACAAGCCTATGCTGACGAAAAAAACAGGAACAAATACGGCGTATGCGATCGGCTCTATTTTTTTCTCAACGACGGGCTTGAAGGAAGTCCGGGATATGGCTATGCCGGCTGCAAAAGCGCCGATAATGGCTGCCATCCCCATCCTGTCTGCAAAATAGGCGAAAGCAAAACAAACCACAAGCGCCATGGCGACGACCGGCTCGGAAACTCTTACGCGGCTGAGCGCCTTCATAAATGCGGGAACGGCAAACCAGCCCGCCAAGCCGGCGACGATAAAGAAAATCGCCTTTTTGCCTATCAGCCATCCAAGCGAGATCTCGCTTCCTGCGCCAAAAAAGCTCATTAAAACAGCCAAAAGGATGACAACGAGCACGTCGTCCACGACTGCCGCCCCCAGAATCGTCGACCCTTCGCGCGAATTAAGCTTGTCCAAATCCTTGAGCACCTGAACGGTAATGCTGACGGAAGTAGCGCTAAACACAACGCCCATAAAGAGCGCGGGTCCTGACGCCAGGCCAAAGGCTTCTGCAACGGCATAGCCGCCGGCAAAGGGCAGCGCGATGCCCCCAATCGCGACGGCAAAAGCGGATTTCCAGGTGCGCTTCAATTGCACCAGATCCGTCTCCAGTCCGGCTATAAACATCAGTAAAATAACCCCGATTTCCGCAAAATAGTGGACCCAATCGCTGTTCTCCACCCATCCGAGCACCGCAGGACCGATCACAATGCCGATCAGCAGCTTACCGAGCACGGAAGGCTGGCCGAGCCGCGCAGCAAGATGGCCAAACATTTTGGTCATCAGCAAAATAAGGCATAATTGGAAAATGAATAACAGTGGCATGCACCTCGTATGTCGAGCATCTTCCGGAAGATGGACGAATGGATTGCGAAATCGCCCCTTTACTATACATTACCTCGGGCGTGATGGAAATAGCGTTTTTAACGGCTGTGAATAGCCTTCTAATGCCGCTTTGAAGTGAATTTGATAACGGGGGATTATCCCATCTATTTAAAGTCTTATATGGGAGAATTGGGGCTTTGTTGAATCAGGCTTATCATTCGTATCATTCTGTAGAGAAGTTAACAAATCAGACAATTGTGCAAGAATCGGCATGTTGTACAGGTATATAATTAATAGACCAAGAGGTTTAGTTGGTATTATAGAAAACCAGAAGACAGGCGGGATATACATACAAATGAAAAATGTCATCATGATTACGACCGATCAGCAGCAAGCGGATGCGTTGGGCTGTGCGAACCCTAGCTATTCCACGCCCCATTTGGACCGCTTGGCTCAGCTTGGCGTACGTTTCACAGGCGCGATCAGCACCTCGGCCCAATGCTCGCCTTCCAGAGCGTCTTGGCTGACAGGGAAATTCCCTCATCAGGTAGGCGTCTATCAAATTGGACATGTGCTGGACGCAGAGGAATGGGGAATGGCCAAGGCGTTCAGCGAGGCAGGCTATGAAACAATTTATTTGGGCAAATGGCATTTGGGGCTGTCGCCTGCCGATCACGCCTTTGCGCGGACGGATTACCGCGCGGACGGGTTGAAGTTGAACGGGGCCAACGAGGACCCTCGCTATTCCAGCCATAAGGATGCGTTGGCAACGGCCAAGGCGTTAAATTATTTGGACGATTACGCAGGGAAACGGCCGTTTTTTATGCATCTTAGCTGGTACATGCCGCATCCTAACGCTCCGGCTGACGGTCCTTTTGAATGCATTGAAACGTATAAAGAGGGATTCCCGCTGCACGCTATGCCGGTACCGGAAAGCTACTATCGGGACGATTTATCGAGCAAGCCGTCCTTTCAGAGGGAACGGGCATCGGCAGGAGAGTCCCGCTTAACCGAAGAGCTGATTCGGCGCGATGCCCAGCGGTATCGAACGATGCTGAGGCAGATGGATGAGCATTTGGGCATGCTGCTGGACAAGCTGGAGCATAAAGGAATGCTGGAGGAGACGGTGATTCTGTTTACGAGCGATCACGGGGATATGCAGGGAGCGCATCGGCTGCGTTTGAAGGGTGTGCTTCCTTACAAGGAGCTGTATAATGTTCCGCTTATTTTGTACGTGCCGCATTGCAAGTTCAACCGGAAGGTTGTGCCCGATTTGGTCAGCAGCTCCGCTGTGCCAGGAACGCTGCTTGATGCAGCGGGCATTTCCGTGCCTGCTGCATGCGAAGGCGGTTCGCTATTGCCCTTATTGGAGCGCTCGTCGCCGGAGCTTGGCCGGCATGTTTTTTTTGAGCATTACAAAGCTTATTGGGGGAAGCATCCGTTGATCGGGGTTCAAACGGAGCAGTGGAAGTATGTTCGCTACTTGGAGGACGAGCAGGATGAGATGTATGCGCTGGCCGAAGATCCGCAAGAGCTGTTGAACGTGGCGGGTAATCCACTGTATGAAGCAAAGAGGCTGGAGCTGAAACGTATGGTCGAACAGTGGTGGCAATCGACCGGCGCCCTTACCCGAGCAGCGATTGAAGATCCGCTTAATCCGTGGGGCAGGGAGGGCTAGAAGGCTGCAAGCAGCCGCTCCCCAGTCCCGCCCCCTTGGCGACCAGACGGCAGGCTCCCGCTAGGTGCTGTGGACCGGGCCGCTTGCTTGGTTTACAAGCTAAATCCAACCGTTGTATGATATAACATACTAAATTAATCGAAATTGTATGATTTAAGCTTCTGTTCCCATTTCGGGACGGGCTTAGCTAGGCTATTGGGGGGACGGACATGTATCATATACTCGTCTTAGAGGATGATTACTGGATTAGAAGCGGCATGATCGAGATGCTGGAGCGAATCGGGGGACAATTTAAAGTAGCAGGGGAAGCTACGGATGGAGAGGAAGGCTGGAATCTCGTTCAGGAATTATGTCCAACGATCGTCATCACCGATATATCCATGCCCAAAATGGACGGCTTGTCGCTTATTCGGCGTATTCATGACGAGCAGTACCCGATCGTCAGCATTATTGTCAGCGGTTTTGACCATTTTGCCTACGCTCAACAGGCGATCCATTACGGCGTAACGGAATATTTGCTTAAACCGGTCATGCAGGAGTCGCTTGAGGAGGCGCTTGTAAAGTCGATTCATCGGCTGGAGCTGCTGCAGCCCGTCCATAAGCAGCTGCTGAAAATTCAGCAGTTGATCGACCAAATACCTGCAATGGAGCCGCAGGCGATCATGCTGGAGCAAGCACGGCTGGTCAAGTGGGTGCTGAAAAGCCGGCAGAGCGCCCCGCGTTCCGGAATCGGCTTGCTTCGTATATTTGCGGCGCGGCTGGAAAGCCTGATTGTTCTGTACGCTGCGGATTCACGCGTCGCCTGGCCTGAAAAGGAAACGGAGGATTCGCTTGCCGCCCACATTCAAAGCTTATGCGAGCTATGGTGCTCCTTGGTGCTGAGCAAGCCCGACCAGCGTTCTACTCGGCTCATCATGAAGCAATCCTGCGATTTTGTCGAGAAGTCCTACATGCATGAAATCAGTCTTGCCCAAATGGCCGAGCATGCCGGGTTAAGCGTCTCGCATTTCAGCGCATTGTTCAAGCAGCATGCCGGCGATTCCTTTGTCAACTATTTGAACCGGTACCGAATCGGGGAGGCCAAGCAGCTGCTGCTGGACCCGGAGCTGAAAATATACCAAATCGCCGATATGGTCGGTTTTTCCTCCATTCCTTATTTCAATCGCGTTTTTAAAAATATGACCGAGCAAACGCCCAACGAGTATCGCAAAGGGTTCGGAGTATGAAGCGAATATGGAGTCAGTTATCGATTAAGCTGACCATGACCGTGCTGTTTATTTTAATCAGCCTGTCATCGGTTATTCTAATGGGAATCATCTCTCATCTCAATTACAGTCATGTCGTCAAGCAGGATTTCCATACGGTCACCGAGGAAGCGACCAAGCGGCTGACGCACCACATTGAATTTTACCTGGACCAGCTGGCGGAAATGACCAAAGCGCTTCAGACGGAAGAGCTGCTGCAAAGCTGGCTGGAAGGCGACAAGGCGCTTAGCCTATACGATAAGGAAGCGATTGAGGCAAGGCTGCGCCGGAGCATTGCCATGAATCATGGCGAGATTACCGGCGTGTTTCTTATGTCTATAGACAAGCGGGTTCTTGGCATGAGAACCTATAACTCGCTGGATTGGGACTATTCAAGGGAGCCTTGGTACGCTCAGCCTTTCTCCGGGCAAAGAGTGCTGCTCCCCACGCATACGATTACGTATCCGTCCCAGAACGGGATGCCTGTCATTTCGCTCATCACGCCAATATACAGCAGCACATCGCTTCTCCCGATCGGCTCATTTGTGCTGGACGTATCACTGGAGGAAATCATTGGCATATTGGAAAGTTCAAGCCTGGGGAAAACGGGTTTATTTATGCTGAGCTCCAAGGAGAATACGATCGTCTATCATCCTAACAAGCAGTGGCTGGGGAAGAGCCTGACCGATACGCCGTTATCCGTCCTGCAGCTGAGCGGCGGCAAGGCTGCCGTTGAGCATATTCAGGGGGAGAGCATGCTGGTGTCGACCAGCACCTCGGATATTTCCGGCTGGCGGGTCACCGGCATCGTTCCGTTTGACGAAATGGCAAGCGGCCTCTACTTGGCCCGCAATTCGACGATAATCGTCTCAGTCGTCCTCGCCCTCATGATTTTGGTCATTGTACCGTGGGCATCCAACTTGTTTATCGCGCCGGTTCTGCAGCTTAAAAGACATCTTCATCGCGTTTTTTTAGGGGATTTTCAGACCAGAGCCAAAGTATATCCGGGAAAAAATGAACTGATGGAGCTTAATGCCAGCTTTAATCGCATGGTTGAACAATTGGATGAGCAGGTGTATCGGATCGCGAGCCTGGAATACCAGGAAGCCCACGCCCGTTTGAGGCAGAGGGAAGCCTATTTTGTAGCCTTGCAGAATCAGATCAATCCTCACTTCCTGTACAATTCGCTTGATATTATAAAAAGCATTGCCTACATGCATGATGATGAGCTTATCGTCAACATGGCGGGAAATCTGGCCGAAGTGTACCGGTATACTGCTCAAATTACCGATCATGAGGTGAGCCTGAAAGAGGAAGTAGCCATTCTGGAAAAGTATTTGGAAATTATTAAAATCAAGTACCCGAAACGCTTTCAAAGCTCCATTTCAATTGCTCTGGAGTTCCTGTCCTGCAAAATCGTAAAGCTGACGCTTCAGCCCTTTGTCGAAAATGCAGTCAAGTACGTGGTGGAGCCATGCGGAGGAGTCGCGAAGATAGAGGTTATCGCAAGGCGAGAGCGGGACGACCTGATCATTGAAGTGAGCGACAATGGGCAGGGCATTGAAGAAGAGGCACACCGCCAATTGGTGGAGCGGTTGCACGCCAGCGGCCTTCACAGCTCGGAGCAGGCCTATCGGCGTACGGAATCGCTGGGAATCAGCAACGTCCACCTGCGCTTAATCTTAACCTACGGAGAAGGCTACGGCATCGCCGTGCAATCCTCCCGGGCAGGGACAACAGTCTCAATCCGCATTCCGCTAGAGCCGGAGCAGCAGTGAACAAATCAGAGAATTGTGTAACGATTAATCCGCCTCAGTCCATTATGATTAAGCAACCGGATAAATCCGACTAAAACGAGGGGATTGTGTATAAATGAAAAAAGGGTTATGGATCGGGACAGCCGTGTTGTTGATGTTCTCCATCCTGCTAGGCTGCTCGACGCCGCAAAAGGCAGTAAACTCGGCGGCTGCGGGAGACGAGGGCGCAAACGGCGCAGCGGATGAAAAACTGTCAATTTCCTGGATGGCAACATCGTTTCAAGGGGGCGGCTGGCCTGACGATCATCCCATGATTAAGGTGCTTGACGAGAAATTTAACGTTGACCTGAACATTCAATGGGTACCGATGGCCAACTATCAGGAAAAGCTCAATGTCCTGGCAGCCTCCAACGAATTTCCCGATGTGTTCACTGTGCTGCCTCAGGAATTCAATAAATGGAAAAACGAAGGTTTATTCCTTGATGTTCAGCCTGTTTTAAACGAATACGCCAATCTTTCGCAAATTCCGCAGGACGTATTAAGCCTGATGAATCCTTCGGGCAAGGTGCTTGGGTTCCCTTACTACATTACGCAAGCCAGGGATTCTTTATCGGTTCGCAAGGACTGGCTGGAGAAGCTTGGGCTGGCAGAGCCGCAAACGCTCGATGAATTCTACGAGGCGGCCAAGGCGTTCGCCGAGCGCGATCCGGACGGCAACGGATTGGCCGATACAAGCGGCTTTACGTTTTACCTGGATGCGGCTTCCCATGAGTTTGTCGGAATCGAATACATTCAGGCCGCTTTTGGACTCGGAAACAAATGGAAGGAAGATGGCGGCAAGCTGATTCCTTATCAAACGCAGGTAGAGGAATGGAAGCAGACGCTGTCCTTTTTGAAAAAAGCCTATGAGGAAGGTGTGCTGGACAAGGATTTTGTCGTGAATAAATTTGGCGCTCCGCTTGAAAAGCTGGAGTCCAACAAGGTCGGCTTCGCCTATGCCAATCCCAATCAGTATCAAAACAGCCTGAATGCTATTCAGAAGCTGGTGCCGGACGCGGTTATTGCACCGGTAACGCCGCCGCAAGGGCCAACCGGCTTGACAGGAACGGCTACTCTGGAAATGCTGAACAAAATAGTCGTAAACGCCGCTATTGACCCGGTCAAGCAGAAGCGGATACTGGAAATTCTGGATTACTTCCTGTCCGAGGAAGGCGCGGATTTCATTAAGCACGGCATTGAGGGCGTGCATTATCAAAAGGATGAAAAAGGCGGCTTCATCAAGCTGGAAGCGGCGGACAAGGATCGGCAAAATCTGATTAACAACTGGATTTTCAGACCGTTTGATCCGGGCATTCAAATGTACAAATGGGATGACGAGGCCGGGCATCAGGCGATCAGAGATATGTTCGAGGCCAATGCCAAGCATGCTTGGGTGAACCCGGCGGCCGGTCTTGTATCGGATACGCACACCAAGCTCGGCGCAAGCCTGAGCGCAAAATTTATGGATACTGCGGCGAACATTATTACCGGGCGGCAGCCGCTTGAAGCCATTGAGCAGGCATCGTCTGATTGGCTCGCCGGCGGCGGCAATCAGATCATCGAAGAAATCAACGAGTCTTACCGGAAGTCTTAATATCCGGCTGCGTTCCGAGGGATGGTGAATACACATGCGGGTATGGCCGAGAAGCCTGCCTCTTTATCTCATGATTTTGCCTGGCTTGCTCTTTTTTCTGATTTTTCGATATTTGCCTATGGGCGGCATTGTGGTCGCCTTCCAGCAATACAGCTTTTTTAGAGGCTTCACGGGCAGTGAATGGGTAGGGCTGGACAATTTTCGGCAGCTCTTCGCCAGCCGGGAGTTCTGGCTGCTGCTGCGGAACACGCTGGTGCTTAGCTTGCTGAATATTGCCCTGTTTTTCCCGGCTCCCGTTCTGCTCGCCGTTCTGCTGCATGAAATCCGCTTAAAGTGGTTCAAACGGCTTGTGCAGACGGTACTGTATATGCCCCATTTTTTATCATGGGTTGTCGTTGTCGGCATAACCGTCCTTTTGTTTGCGACGCAGGACGGGGCGATCAATCAATTATTGGCAAGCCGCGGCATGAACCGGCTGGAGGTGCTTACCGATCCGGATTATTTTCCGCTGGTCTACGTGCTGCAAAACATCTGGAAGGAAGTAGGCTGGGGCTGCATCATTTTTTTGGCCGCGCTTGCCGCTGTCGATCCGACGCTGTATGAAGCGGCGGCGATGGACGGCGCGAGCCGCTGGCGGCAGGTATGGCATATTACGCTGCCTGCGCTGAAAACGACGGTTATTATTTTGTTTATCCTCCGGTTAGGACAGGTGATGGACTCGGGCTTTGAGCATATTTATTTAATGCAAAACTCGATGAATATGTCGGTATCCGATGTGTTTGACACCTACGTGTACCGGATGGGCATTCTGCAAGGCGAGATGAGCTATCCGACGGCTGTCGGGTTGTTCAAATCCTGCGTAGGGCTTGTGCTGATCGTGCTCGGCAACGCCTTATCCAAAAAAATGGGAGAGGAAGGCGTTTATTGAGATGAACAGCTACGATGCGCGGGGGAAAAACCTGTCGTTCGCTTTTACCGTTTACAGTTTGCTGGGCCTCTCGCTGCTCGCTGTTCTGCTGCCATTCTTGTATGTAATCGCAAGCTCGTTTGCGACGGAGCATGAGATGATGTCCCGCGGCTTCTTCCTGATCCCGCGCGAGTGGACCATAGAAGCGTACGGCTACTTGATCAGCAATGCCAATTTTGTACGCTCCTTCAAAAATGCGGTTACGATTACCGTTTACGGTACGGCGATTAACATTGTGTTAACGGCTCTTATGGCATACGGGCTATCCAAAAGCTGGCTGAAGGGGCGGAGAGCCTTAAACTTTATGGTGATGTTCACGATGATTTTCAGCGGAGGCATTATCCCCACTTACCTCGTCGTGAAGGAGCTAGGGCTGCTGAACTCGTATTGGGCAATCTTTTTAACCAACGGGATAGCGCCATTCAGTCTCATTGTGATGAGAACCTTTTTTCAAAATATTCCTGCAGAGATGGAGGAAGCCGGGCGAATAGACGGCTGCTCGGAGATGGCGATTTTGTTGCGCATCGTACTTCCGTTGTCTTTGCCCGCAGTGGCGACCTTTACGCTGTTTTACGCCGTATTTAACTGGAATACGTACTTCCATGCCATCTTGTTTCTGAACGATTCGGATGCATGGCCGCTGCAGGTGTTTCTGCGTCAAATGCTGATCGTATCAGACGCCTCGCTGGAGCCGGATGCGGGCGGGTACCGATATACCGCTGCGGTCAAGATGGCGGCCGTCTTGCTGACGGCGCTGCCATTGCTTGTGATGTATCCCTTTTTGCAAAAATTTTTTAACAAGGGCATGCTGCTTGGCTCGGTCAAAGGCTAGGAGCTGTCATTATCTACATATTGGGAAAGCGGGGACTGCGGGATGAGGATGTTATTTCTGGATCTGGATGCGTTAAGCCCGGAGCATATGAGCTGTTACGGCTACCACAGGAGCACGACGCCGAATATCGACCGGATCGCTGAAGAAGGGATACGGTTCAACAATTATTATACTTCGGACGCGCCTTGCGCCCCTTCGAGAACGGCGCTGATGACGGGACAATTCGGCTTGGTCAACGGCTTGGTCAATCATGGCGGAGCAGCGGGCGATCTCAGACAGGAGGGGAAAAGCCGCGAGCTGATGGGCCGATTGAGCACGGGAGGGGCGCTTCCGTCCTATCTCCAGCTGGCCGCCGATTTGCACACGGTTTTAATTAGTCCCTTTGCCCAGCGTCATTCGACTTTTTCCTTCTATGCAGGCTTTAATGAAATTATCAATACGGGAAAATACGGGAATGAATCGGCCGAGGATGTGACTCCGACTGCTCTGGATTGGATCAGCCGCAATGCCAAGAAGGAGGATTGGTTCCTTTATATTAATTATTGGGACGCGCATACTCCTTATCGCGCACCGGAGTCGTTTGGCAACCCGTTCGAGCAGGAGCCGTTGCCGGAGTGGCTGACGGACGAGGTGCTTGAGCAGCATAAGCAGAAGGTCGGCTCTCATAGCGTGCACGAGCTGACGATTAATTTTAGGGAGAAAAAATATACGAACGAGACGTCGCCAAGCTTCCCGAGACATCCGGGCGATATTCTCAATCGGGACAGCCTGCGCCAAATGATAGACGGATACGATTGCGGAATCCGGTATATGGACGAGCAGTTGGGACTGCTGTTTAAAGCGCTGGAGGAGCAAGGCGTATGGGATGAGCTTATGATCGTCATTTCAGCCGATCACGGCGAAAATATGGGACAGCTCGGCTTGTACGGCGAGCATGCAACGGCGGATCAAGCGACCTGCCGGCTGCCTATGATCATTCGCTGGCCGGGTATGAAGCAGGGGCATGTGGATGAAGGCCTTCATTACCATCTGGACCTGCTCCCGACTCTCGCCGACATGCTGGAATTGCCGCCAGTGCCGGAATGGAACGGCATCAGCTATGCGCCTGCGCTGAGGGGAGGCGCGGAATGCGGACGCGAATATCTGGTTGTGTCCCAGTGCGCGCATGTCGTTCAGCGTTCCGTCCGCTTCGGAGATTGGCTCTATATCCGAACCTATCACGACGGCTTCCATTTATTCGATAAAGAGATGCTGTTCAACGTAGCCGAGGACCCGTACGAGCAGCACAATGTAGCCGCCCGGCATCGAGAGCTGTGCTTGCAGGCCGTGTACTATTTAAATGAATGGCATGATGAGACGATGCGCAAGGCCGGGGATGCAGCGGACCCGCTCTGGACGGTTATACATGAGGGAGGCCCGTTTCATGCAAGAGGGTATTTGCCCGGGTATGTACAGCGTTTGGAGGAAACGGGAAGAGGCGAACACATTGAGGAACTGGTGCGCAGACATCCGCAGGAGTTTCCGTCACAGCCCCATCCCGTACATGCGATGCTGCGCGGCAAGCTCTCTGGGAAAATGAGCAAGGGGACGTGACGGTGACAGAGAGCGAGAGCGGAAGCCAAGGCTTGCGGCCGCCTGACATGCTTATTTTTTTGAGCGACCAGCATCATGCCGATTACATGGGCTTCCGGCAGCATCCCATCGTGCGAACGCCTCATTTGGACAAGCTGGCCGAGGACGGCGCCGCCGCTACCGCCGCCTACACGGCGTCACCGCTCTGCGTGCCGTCGAGAATGTCCATGCTGACGGGTCATCTGCCCGAAAAAACGGGCATTTATACCAATAACGGAGCTATCGGGTGCGATTATACGACCTTTCTGCACGGCCTTGCGGCCGCAGGCTACGAGACGGTGCTGTGCGGCCGCATGCATTTTTTGGGAGAGGATCAGCGTCATGGCTTTACGAAGCGTATTATGGGGGAGCTCACTCCGCTGTTCTGGGGAAGATACGGCAGGGCCCGGACGGATCTTGGGCCATATGTCGGGACCATGGCGAATGAAAGCCTGAAAATCATTGGCGGGGGAAATTCGCCGGTGCTTGAGTACGACCGTGCTGTTGTCCGCGCCGCACTCGATTATCTGCAGGATGAGCATGCGAAGCCGCAATGTCTCGTTGTCGGCACTTACGGCCCCCACCATACCTTTGTCGCTCCGCCAGATCTGTACAGCTACTATAAGGAGCTTGCGGATGTACCGCCAACCTTCGGCGACAGGCTGCTGCATCCCGTTGTAGCCGGGCTAATCGACACCCGACTGACGAAGGAGAATGTGCTCAAGCTGCGGGCGGCCTACTTCGGCATGATAGAGACCGTGGATCGCCAACTGGGCGAAATCAGGCAAAGCTGGGACGATTATTTGCAGCGAAGCGGGCGGCGGGGCATGTTTGTCTATGTGTCGGATCATGGCGAGCAGGCGGGAGAGCATGGGTTGATCGGCAAAAGCACCTTTTATGAGGGCTCCGTCAAGGTTCCGATGATTTTTGCGGGAAATGGCGTAGCCAAGGGGCACCAACTCCGGGAGCCGGTAAGTCTGATGGACATCGGACCAACGTTATGCGATCTGGCGGGAGCGGATACCCCGCCGGCCCAAGCCGGAATCAGCTTGCTGCCGCAGCTTGCGGGAGGGGCTGGGGACGCAAGCCGCGTCATATGCAGCGAGACGATGAATCGTGCGGGAGAGCGGCTGATTTCCGGCAGGATGCTGCGCTTCGGGAATTGGAAGTACGTGTCGTACGCCTTGGACAAAACACAGGATCAGCTGTTTGACATGCGGGACGATCCCCATGAGCTCCGCAATCTTATAAGAGACGAGCCGGAGCAAGCCGCTTATTTTCAAGATTGGCTCCGCCGGACATGGCATGTGTCCGAAATCGCAGCCGGGCAAGAGGAACGAATGGCGCATCACCGGCTGCTTGCCAAATGGGGGATGGCTGTAGAGGTTGCGGAGCCCGAAAGATGGAAGATTCCCGAACACGCGAAGCGGCTTCCTGTGATAGAGTAATGCCCGGCAGCCTTTTGAGCTTTACTTTTTGAGCTTTTAATTCTGCCTAGGGCGTGTCTGCGAACGCTGAGGACAGCACATTTTGCCGAATTAACGTTCCATGCAAGGCGCGTTTGTGAAGGTGTACCGGGGATACAACAAGCAAACGGAACGAAGCAGGGGGCAAAAAGGTGAAAGGTGCCGCTGAACGGGTTTTCAGACACGCCCTACAGAGAGGAACAAATATGGATGCTATTGGATTGTCGGGAGGCTGTTTACGATGAAGCAAAATGAAGGCTCCTGCTGCTGCGCGGCAAGCCGCCCTCGCCTTGCGGCTAAGGATTACGGCCAGAAGGAGCATCCTCCAGCTGCGAAGCGCAGCCCCGCAGCTGCTTGGGAAGGAATGATCCTCCTTGCGGGGGGAAGCTTCCTCATGGGAAGCGAAGATTCGGAAGGCTTCGCCGCTGACAGCGAAGGACCGGTAAGAGAGGTCGAGGTCCGCCCCTTCTATATTTCGCCGGCAGCCGTGACGAACAGCGAGTTTCTGGCGTTTACGGAGGCGACAGGGTACATCACGGAGGCCGAAAGCTACGGCTGGTCCTTTGTGTTTCATCTATTCGTATCGGAGGAAACGGCCCAAACAGTGACCGACGTTGTACAGCATACGCCTTGGTGGTGGAAAGTGGTCGGCGCTAACTGGCGGCAGCCCGAGGGTCCGGATTCCTCCATGGAGGAGCGTATGGACCATCCCGTCATTCACGTCTCATGGAATGATGCTGCGGCCTATTGCTCGTGGGCCGGCAAGCGTCTGCCGACAGAGTCGGAATGGGAGTATGCCGCAAGGGGCGGCCTCGTGCAGAACAAGTATCCGTGGGGAAACATCCTGAAGCCGGACGGCAGGCATATGTGCAACATTTGGCAAGGGAAGTTTCCGGTCAAGAACAGCGGTGCAGACGGCTATCAGGGGACGGCGCCGGTGTACGCGTATGAACCCAACGGCTTTGGAATCTACCAGGCATCCGGCAATGTGTGGGAGTGGTGCTCGAATGACTTCCGCGACAAACTGGCGTCAAAGTCCGGCCGCTCTTTGGAAAAGCCGGGTTCCCGCACCGCCTTAAAGGCGATGAGAGGCGGCTCCTACTTGTGTCACAAGTCGTATTGCAACCGGTATCGGGTAGCGGCGAGAACAGGCAATACGGCAGACAGCTCCACCGGAAATATCGGATTCCGGTGCGCGGCTGACGCTCCTGCTGCGCTTGTCTTGTGAGCGGCAAGCGCAAGCCAGGAACGGCGAGCGATAAGAGTCAGCGGAAGCGAAACCTTGGCCAAGCCGGGTCTTGCTTCCGCTGTTTGCGCCGAAGTGCGCTCTGCCCCGTGCATGGCAGTAACGCGAAACCGCTTGTTTCAAATGTCGCGAATCGGTCTATTTGGTGTAGTAGAATGAGATGCGCCGAGGCTTCGCCGCTACGCCTGGACAAGGTCCTGTTTTTTCTTTGGCTGCGGCGTGGTATAATCGAACGCGAGATTAGGCAATCGAACAATAGGCGTGACGATAAGGCGGTGCTACCATTACAACTCCCAACGACACAGACCGGGACAACAAGGACAATGTATATCTGTTCCCGAAAATGCTCGATCAATATCAAATTCAACTGACCCGCCTGCTGGAATCGGAGCAGTACGGAGAAGCTAAGCGGCTGCTGCGCTTTCTGCTGCAATGTCGGGGCGAGGACGCTCGTCATTATGAGGAATGGAGCAGCCTTCTGACATGGCTCGACATGGCTTTTCCGGGAGACTCGGACCAGATCGAATCGGAGCAATCCGGCGGGGGAGAGGAAGACGAGGAGACGCTGCGGGAGAGGCTGCTTAACCCTGCCGAGCAGGACGAGGCGTACATTAATCAGGTTTTGTACATTATGCGTCACCATCCGATGCTTGATCAGCAGATTCTGGCGCTTGAGCGCGCCGCCTACATTCAGTCGCCTGAGGTAGAGAGCGAGATCCGGGAGTGGCTGCTTTCCGAGCAAGTCCATCCTGTCGTGCAGTTCAAGGCGCTGCAAAGCTTGCGCAGAAGAGGGGCGACGGGGACGCTGACGCTGGAGCGTCTGGGAGAGAAGGTGGAGCTTGACGTGGAGAGCACCCCTTTGTCCATGGACGATTTTCCGGAGCCGGTATCCGCAATTCTTGAGCGTACGGAGCGCACCGTTGAAGTTGACGATCCGACATTGCCCCATTTCGCCCGGGAACTGTGGAAGGACAGCTTGCAGTATTTGTACGGCACATCGACCTATGAGTGGATGATTTCAAGCGATGACGGAACAGTCGACAGCTTCGCTGCCGCCTTGCATCTGACATTGCTTTTAACCGTTTACGGCATGGCCAACGATGACGATATTCGCGATACATACGGCATTACGGAATCGCTCCGTTTCAGGTACGAGCAGGCGTGCAAAGCGCTACGGCAGGTTGCTGCGCTGCAGCGTTCCGGAGACGATGAACCTAAGTCTTGAAAAGGTTGTCCATTTTGATTATAATAGAATGGTTTATGAAACGTGAAAACTACTGAATGCACGAGCATTTTTCGGAGGGGAAGGCATAAAATGAAAGCAACTTGGGAAAAAATAGACAAGAACGTCGTGACAATTGATGTGGAGGTAGAAGCAGACAAAGTCGCAGGCGCGCTTGATCAAGCATTTAAAAAGGTCGTTCAGAAAGTAAACGTGCCGGGTTTCCGTAAAGGCAAAGTACCGCGCGCAATGTTCGAGAAACGTTTCGGCGTTGAAAGCCTGTATCAGGATGCAATCGACATCCTGCTGCCGGAAGCTTACACAAACGCGGTTCGCGAGACAGAGGTTGAGCCTGTAGACCGTCCGGAAATCGACGTTGAGCAGTTCGCTAAAGGCCAAACGTTCAAATTCAAGGCTAAAGTGATCGTTAAGCCTGAAGTTGTGCTTGGCGATTACAAAGGCATTGAAGTGGAATCCGTTGTGTCCGAAGTGACGGAAGAGGAAGTTAACGCCGAGCTTGAGCGTCTGCAAAGCCGTCATGCTGAACTGGTAGTTGTAGAAGAAGGCGCTGCCGAGAATGGCGACACGACGATTATCGACTTCGACGGATACGTTGACGGCGAAGCTTTTGAAGGCGGAGCTGGCGAGCGTTATTCCCTGGAGCTTGGTTCAGGTTCGTTCATCCCTGGCTTCGAAGAGCAAGTTGTAGGCATGCAAATCGGCGACTACAAGGATGTTGAAGTAACATTCCCTGAGAGCTACCACGCTGACCACCTTGCCGGCAAAGCGGCCGTATTCAAAGTGAAGCTGCACGAAATCAAACGTAAAGTGCTTCCTGCCCTTGATGACGAGTTCGCCAAGGACGTAAGCGAGTTCGACACGCTTGAAGAGTACAAGCAAGATGTTGTAGCCAAGCTGAACGAGCGCAAAGCGAAGGATGCCGAGCAAGCGCGCGAGTCCGCAATCGTGGAGAAAGCGACGTCCGCTGCCGAGGTTGAAATCCCTGAGCCGATGGTCGTAACAGAGACAGATTTCATGCTGAAGGATTTCGCCAACCGTCTGAGCATGCAAGGCATGAACATGGACCTGTACTACCAGTTCTCCGGCCAGAACGAGGACGCTCTTCGCGGCCAAATGCGCAGCGATGCGGAGAAGCGCGTTCGCAACAATCTGGTGCTTGAAGCGATTGCCAAGGCTGAAGGCATTGCAGCTGGCGAAGAGGATCTGAACGAAGAGCTTGAGAACCTGTCCAAAGCTTACAACCGTCCTGCGGAAGAGCTTCGTTCCATTTTTGCGGCAAACGGCAATCTTGCAAACCTGCAAGAAGACCTCGTGCTTCGCAAAACGATCAAGTTCCTCGTTGACAACAGCAAAGCCGTTTAATTCACAAGAACTGAATAAGCAACCTTTAATGGATAAGGCACGTCTTAGATACGTGCCTTATTTTTAAAAATATAAACATTTATAAGTGTATGCTTATAAATTTTTGTATTTTAACGGTACGTTGCATATAGACCTGTTATACAGGCTATCGGCCGTTCCGCCTGACGTTTCGCCTACATATCGAGCTTCGTTTGAAGCTCTGAAGTCCAATCTCCATACATATCGATAGACCGTTGCCGTATACTGTATAAGCGGAAAAATGACATCCCTACAACGACGTGTTACAATAAGTAAGTACACTAAGCCATAAACGAAAAGAGGTTGGTCGCATGAATCTGGTACCAGTAGTAGTCGAACAAACAAATCGTGGGGAACGTTCTTACGATATCTACTCTCGCTTGCTTAAGGATCGCATTATTTTTCTGGGTAGCGCAATCGACGACGATGTCGCGAATGCCGTTATTGCGCAATTGCTGTTTCTGGCGGCCGACGATCCCGAAAAGGATATCCATCTGTACATTAACTCTCCCGGCGGCTCCGTGACGGCGGGGATGGCTATATTTGATACGATGCAATACATCAAGCCGGAAGTGTCCACGATCTGTATGGGCATGGCGGCAAGCATGGGCTCCCTGCTGTTAACGGCCGGCGCCAAAGGCAAACGTTTTGCCCTTCCGAACGCGGAAGTTATGATCCACCAGCCGCTGGGCGGCGTACGCGGTCAAGCCTCCGATATCAAAATTCACGCAGACTGGATTTTGAAAACGAAGCAGAAGCTGAATCAAATTTATGTCGATTGTACAGGGCAGCCGTATGAGAAGATCGATCGCGATACGGATCGCGACAACTTTATGAGCGCAGAGGATGCGCTGGCTTACGGGCTTATTGATAAAGTAATAACAACTCCGGTTTCGACAGTTTAAGTAAAGGGGTGATACGATGTTTAAATTCAACGATGAAAAAGGCCAGCTCAAGTGTTCCTTCTGCGGCAAATCGCAGGATCAGGTTCGCAAGCTGGTTGCCGGTCCAGGCGTCTATATATGCGATGAATGCATCGAGCTTTGCACGGAGATCGTGGAGGAAGAACTGGGCAACGAAGAAGAACTAGATCTGAAGGACATACCTAAACCAAAGGAAATTCGCGCGATTCTCGATTCCTACGTCATTGGGCAGGAGTTTGCGAAAAAGTCGCTTTCCGTAGCGGTTTACAACCATTACAAGCGGATTAACTCGGGAAGCAAAATTGAGGATGTTGAGCTTCAAAAATCCAATATTTTGTTGCTAGGCCCAACAGGCTCCGGTAAAACGCTGCTTGCGCAGACCATGGCGAAAATTTTGAACGTGCCGTTTGCCATTGCCGACGCAACCTCGCTGACGGAGGCGGGTTATGTGGGCGAGGATGTCGAGAACATCCTGCTCAAGCTTATTCAGGCCGCCGATTACGATGTAGAGAAGGCCGAGCGCGGCATTATCTATATCGACGAAATCGATAAGGTGGCTCGCAAGTCGGAGAACCCTTCCATTACGCGCGACGTATCGGGTGAAGGCGTTCAGCAGGCGCTGCTGAAAATTTTGGAAGGCACCGTAGCTTCGGTTCCTCCTCAAGGCGGCCGCAAGCATCCGCATCAAGAGTTTATCCAAATTGACACTACCAATATCCTCTTTATTTGCGGCGGCGCATTTGACGGGCTTGAATCGCTTATCAAACGCCGGATCGGCAAAAAGGTTATCGGTTTCAGCTCGGGCGGAGAGGTTCAGAAGGACCTGAAGCCAGGCGAATACCTGTCGATGGTTCTGCCGGAAGATCTGCTTAAATTCGGACTTATTCCGGAATTTGTAGGCCGTCTGCCGGTTATCTCGACTTTGGAGCCGCTTGACGAGCCTGCGTTGGTCAGAATTTTGTCTGAGCCTAAAAACGCGCTTGTGAAGCAATACCAAAAAATGCTTGAAATGGACAACGTTCAGCTTGATTTCGAGCCTGCGGCACTCGATGCGATTGCCAAGGAAGCGATCAAGCGGAATACGGGCGCTCGCGGTCTGCGTGCCATCATCGAAGGCATTATGCTTGAGGTCATGTATGAGGTTCCGTCGCGCGACGATGTCAGCTCGTGCCTCATTACAGAGCAAGCCGTCAAGGATAAGATCATGCCTGAGCTTGCTATCAAGAAAGGCAAGAAGAAGGAAGAGAGCGCCTGACCATTCTAGTTCCGTCAATGGCTTCCACCCTGTTCGCTCCGCCTGCGGGGCGTTCTAGGGTGGACTTTGACGTTCATGGGAGAGATTAGCTATGTACTTACGTCAAGATACAAAAGCGGTCAAAGTCGGCGATCTGACAATTGGCGGCAGCAACGAGGTTATCATCCAGAGCATGTGCACGACCAAGACAGCCGATGTTGAGGCGACGGTTGCCGAAATTTTGCGCTTGGAAGAAGCGGGATGCCAGGTAGTCCGTGTAACGGTCAATAATAAGGAAGCGGCGGAAGCGTTAAAAGAAATCAAGCGCCGCATCCACATCCCGCTTGTTGCGGATATTCATTTCGACTATCGTCTGGCGCTGCTTGCCATCGAGAACGGCGTCGATAAGGTAAGGATTAATCCCGGCAATATCGGACGTCGCGAGCGGGTTGAAGCGGTCGTGAAAGCGTGCAAGGATAAAGGTATTCCCATTCGAATCGGAGTAAATGCCGGCTCTCTTGAGCACCATCTGCTCGAGAAGTACGGCTACCCGACTCCTGAGGCGATGGTCGAGAGCGCGTTGTTCCATATCGGCATTCTCGAAGAGCTTGATTTCCACGATATTATCGTATCGTTGAAGGCTTCGGATGTCCCGATGGCGCTGGCCGCATATCGGATGGCTGCCGAGAAAATCAAATACCCGCTGCATTTGGGAATTACCGAAGCCGGCACGCTGCATTCGGGAACGATCAAAAGCTCGGCGGGCATCGGAGCGCTTCTGGCTATGGGCATCGGCAATACTGTAAGGATTAGCTTGAGTGCCGATCCGGTCGAAGAAGTGAAGGTTGCCCGTGAATTGCTGAAAACGTTCGGATTGATTACGAATGCGGCAACGCTTGTATCCTGCCCGACTTGCGGCCGATTGGATATTGATTTATTCTCGATCGCCAACGAGGTGGAGGAGTATATTTCCAAAATCAAGGTGCCGATCAAGGTGTCTGTGCTGGGTTGCGCCGTTAACGGCCCTGGCGAAGCGCGCGAGGCCGATATCGGTATCGCTGGCGCACGCGGCGAAGGCATGCTGTTCCGCTACGGAGAGCTGGTGCGGAAGGTGCCTGAGGCCGAACTGCTGGATGAACTCAAAAAGGAAATTGATATTATCGTACGCGTATTTGAAGAAACGGGAGAAATACCCGGGCGCTCCAAGCATCACGCACCGGCCTAACAGCACACGCTGCAGGCAAGAGGCGGACTACGTCAGCAATGACGTGGTCCGTCTTTTTTTTGTTGCTTGCCGGAGGCTGCAGCCGGTTTTTTTCATAGCACGCTGCTGTATTTTGACGGGATTACATAATTTTGGGGCGTTGAGAGAAGCTATAGAGACATACTTCTAAATGAAAAAAGGCGGTCGGGTTATGAACAGGACAAGCCTGAATCAGCTGGGTTCCATGCTGGTCATGTTTCTAATCGGAAGCTCCCCTTTGTTTTTGTTGGCCAGCGATGCAGGGAAGGATGCCTGGATTGCCGTTGCGCTTGGGACGCTTGGCGGAGCCCTGTTGCTATGGGCTGTCAACCTGTATGTGTACCGAATGGCGAGAGGCATGAACCTGATAGAAATAGGGCTGGCGTACTTGGGAAAGCCGCTTGGGTATGTCGTTGGCATCAGCTACATTTTGTATTTTTGCTATAAGGCGGTCAGGAACGTTCGGGAATTTGGCGATTTGATGATGCTGTATCTCCTTCCGTTAACGCCGATTTGGGCCATTATGCTAGTCATTTGCCTCATGTCGGCTTATACCGTGTTTGGCGGGGTTGAGGTGCTCTTTCGAATGGCCGAATTTTTGCTTCCCTATGTTATCGCTATTTATGCGTTGTTGTTTATGTTTATTATGCTTTCGGGGCTCATTCATATGGAGAATATTCAGCCGGTGCTGGACGAGGGCTGGGGGCGAGTAGTAAAGTCGGCTTTTCCCGGATTAATCTCGTTTCCGTTCGGAGAGCTGATCTTGTTTATGATGTTCTGGAAATACAGCGATCATGAAGCGCATTTGGTTCGGTTCACGATGAAATGTTATTTGTTCTCCGGCGCCTTTATCAGCATGACGAATATGCTTCTCTATGCCGGACTCGGGAGCCTCGCCAAGCAGATTACCGTACCGTTAATGGAGCTTGCAAGCTTAATCGGCGTTTCCGATTTCTTTGAACGCGTTGACCCGTTTGTCGCGCTGCTGCTGTTTACCGGCGTCTATTTTAAGCTTACCGCCTATTACCTGGGAGCTTCGCTTGCCATGCAGCAGCTGTTCAAGCGCGTGCGGGGGCATGCCGTATGGCTGACGGGTTCGGCGATTTTTGGCGGAGCTTTTGGGTTTGGCAGCTATATGGAGCAGGTTGCCGTAGGCTTTAACTACAATATCAAGTTTCATTTTCCGATTTTTCAGATTGTGCTGCCAACTCTGCTTTTGGCGCTTGTTGCCGTCAGGCGGCGATGGATGAAGAAGGGAGGGTAAGCGATGAAGGATCAGGGAGGGAACGATAAGCTATCGGAAGGCAAGCCTGACGCCCGAAACGGCGAGAATCAGTCTGAGGGAGGCCCGCTTTCCGCGCGGCTGGACGACAATATTGCTTATCTGGTTCAGGAGCTTGGCGATCAACCGGACCTTATCATCAGGCGTTTGCATGTTCGCGGTGACTGCGAGGCCGCGCTCCTGCACATGAACGGCTTGGCGGACTCGCAGGCGATTGCGCTGCTTGTCTTGAGTCTCGTGACAGACCCGGCACCGGCACATTCGGAGCCCGGGCAGTCTTTGTTCGACGAGTTGTACTACCGCTCCCTTGCTTCCGGCAGCGTAAAAAGACTAGCCCGGCAGAAGCAGATTCTGCTGTCCGTGCTGGAAGGGTGCACGCTGCTGCTCGTAGACGGCAGTGCCGAAGCGATAGGGGTGGGCACGTCGGCGCCGCATAGCCGAGGCGTGGAGGAGCCGACCACGCAGACGGTCATTCGGGGGCCGAAAGAAGGGTTCACGGAGCAAATTACGACCAATCTGGGGCTGGTCCGCAACAAGATCAAATCGCCCAAGCTGCGCGTCGAATACTCCATGATCGGAAGAGAGACGAATACGACGATCGCTGTCGCCTATATGGCCGGGCTAGTCAACGAGGAGGCGTTGGAGGAAGCGCGACGAAGGCTCGCGGCCATCGATACGGACAGCATACTGGAAAGCGGCTATATAGAGGAATTTATACAGGACAAAGCGTTTTCGCCGTTTCCGCTGCTGCAGAATTCGGAGCGCCCGGATGCGGTGGCGGCGGCCTTGCTTGAGGGGCAATTCGCGATCTTCGTTGATGGGACGCCGTTTGTGCTGATTGCCCCATCAACCTTTATCAAATTTTTTCAATCAAGCGAGGACTACTATCAGCGGTTTGATATTTCATCCTTTTTGCGGATTATCCGATTCGGCTCGTTTTTTGTATCGATGCTGCTCCCATCCCTGTACATCGCGATAACAACTTTTCATCAGGAGATGCTGCCTACCCCGCTATTAATCAGCATTGCGGCACAGCGCGAGGGCGTTCCGTTTCCGGCCCTATTCGAAGCGCTGCTAATGGAAATCACCTTTGAAATTTTGCGGGAAGCGGGCGTTCGGATGCCAAGAATTATCGGTCCGGCCATCTCCATTGTAGGCGCTCTGGTGCTGGGGCAATCGGCGGTACAAGCGGGCCTCGTGTCTGCTGCGATGGTCATCGTCGTGTCCTTCACGGCAATCGCCAGCTTTGTTATTCCGTCTGTCAACATGGGCACGGCGGCGAGGCTGATCAGATTCGTTATGATGTTTATGGCAGGCACCTTCGGTATTTTCGGAATTATGGCAGGTTTGATGCTGCTGCTTGCTCATTTGTCCGGTCTGCGTTCCTTTGGAGTCCCTTATTTAACGCCGCTGTCGCCGCTAGTGCCGGGCAATCTCAAGGACGTGTTTATCAGGGCGCCGTGGTGGGCGATGAAAAGAAGGCCGGGCACGCACGGCAGCCAAGGCAGCGTGCGCCAGAGCGGCGGAGGCAAGCAGCCAAGAAGAAACGGCTCCGCTACAAAGGAGTGATGGAGCAGTGAACCGGAAAATATCAAGCCTCCAGGCGTCGGCAATTCTTATCAATATGATTGTGCCATGCGCCATTCTGCTTGGACCCTCCTTCGTCATACAGCTGACCAAACGGGACGTATGGCTGACGATGCTCCTTGCAACCGGCTTTGTGCTTGTCCTCGCGGTGGCGATCGGCTTGCTGTGCCGCTCCCCTGAAGGCGGCTCTGCGCTTGCCCGACTGCAAGGCCGCTTTGACGCATGGCCGGTCAAGCTGCTTGGCATGCTGCTGTGCTTTTATTATTTGATGATGGCCTCTACGATTGTCAGGCAGTATGCAAGCTATGTGCGGGGACAGATGATGATGAAAACGCCCTTGTTCGTTATTGGTTTGCTCATAGCAGTCGTATCCGTATATATGGCGAGCAGAGGAGCTGAGGCATTGGGGAGAATTCATTTTATTATATTTGCGGTGTATGTGACGTTTGTAGTTATGAATCTATGCATTCTCTCGCCGCAGTATCAAATGAACAACTTCATGCCGCCTCTGGAAACCCCGCCGCTTCGTCATATGGTCGCTTCGCTTATGCCTGCGGGATGGCTGGCGAATATCGCTTCAGTCCTGCTGCTGCTGCCTTATATAAAAAAGCCTGAAGCGGGCATGAAAATCGCTGTAGGGGCGACGATAGGCGCGGGCGTCATGCTTACGCTGATCACTTCGGTTGCCGTTGCTGTATTCGGGGCAAATGTTATGGAATACATCGGTTATCCCGCTTTTTCCGCATTGGCCACGGTCGATATAGGCCAGTTTCTGGAGCGGATGGACGTGCTGCTGCTTACGGCCTGGATGGCTAGCATGTTCGGTGCGGTGTCCGTATTTATGTTTTTTATGCTGCAATTGCTGAGGGAGACGCTGGGTTTAAGGGAGGGAGCGGGGGTGTCCGGCTCGCTGGCGCTATTGGTCACGGCAACAGCTGTATATACGTGGCCAAGCGACAGCGCTGTTGCCCATTTCAACAATGGCGTCCTGCCGATTCTGCAGCTTTGTGGCACCGTTCTGATCGCTGCAATTGCAGCGGCGTTCCTGTTTGCGGCGCAGCGGACAAGGAGGCGAAAGCAATGAACAAACGAAGGGTTGCCGCCGCCATGCTCGTCCTTGCGGCGTGCTGTATGGCGACGACCGGCTGCTGGAGCCGGATGGAGCTGAATGAGCTGGCTATTACCGCGGCCACTGGGATTGACCAGGAGGGCGATGAATATGTGGTTTCCTTTCAGGTTGTCATTCCTGCCGCCATATCCGCCGGTATCGGCATTACCGGCAATAATTCCGGCTCGCCGGTCATCGTCTATTCCACCAGAGGCCGCACGATTAGGGAGGCAAATTCGCGAAGCTTTAATGAAAGCCCGCGAAAGCTTTTTTTTGCCCATAACCGAATTGTTGTCGTCAGCGAGGAGACTGCCAGAAAAGGCTTGGACTCGATCGTTGAGGTTTATTTGCGAAACCCGGATGCTCGTGAAACGGTAGATGTGCTGATTACGCCCGGCAGCGCGCGCCGGCTGATGGAGCAGCTTATGCAGATCGAAAGAATACCGGGAGCCGGTATCCGTGAAATCATTCGGATGGAATCCGAATATTTATCGGCGCTGCCCGAGATGAGAATGTATGAGCTCGCCATGCAGCTTGCCGATGATGCTAAAAGCGCGTTAATTCCCGAGATTTTTATTTCCGGCAGCGGCGACAACGATTCCATTCAAGACTTTCAGCAGACAAGCTTGCCGTCCAAGGTGAGGCTTGGAAGGCTGGCTGTTATTCACAAAAACAGGCAAGTTGGCTGGCTCACGCGGAAGGAAGCGCTGGGAGCCGCTTTTCTGAGAAACAAGGTAGAGCAATCGACCATTACGATTGCCTGCAAGGAGGAGCCGTCGAAATTTTTTACGATCGTGATCGGCCATTCAAAGACAAAGCTGAGGCCGGCTCTGCGCGACGGGAAGCTGTCTGTGCAGGCGAGTATCGAGGCAAGCGGAGCTCTTACGCAAACGGATTGCAAATCCGCTGATTTGTACAATCCGGTTGTTATTGCCGAGCTGGAAGCCGCCGTCGCAGCGGAGGTCAAGCAGATGGCCGAGGCTGGCTGGAAGGCGGCGCTCAGGCTGAATACCGATGTTGTCAAGTTTGCGGAGCTTGCACACCGAAGCTTTCCTGCGCAATGGAGGCAATGGAAAGGAAATTGGGAGCAGGTTTTTAAAAAAACCGTATTGGCGGTGCAGGTCAAATTTACGCTGGTGAACGTAGGGCTAAGCAAGCAGTCCTACCGTTCGGAGGAAATAAACAAGGATGGCGATTAAAGGGGGGATGCTTATGTCATGGCGATCGGTTAGCCTTTTTGCGGCTGCGTGCGCGGGGATTTGGTTCATCGGCCGGTCTTTGTGGAGAAGAGGCGATAAGCGAGAAATTGTACTCGTCGCCGTTTGTCTTCTTTGGTCCGTCTATCTAATCGCCGGGGCGGATGAAGCGTGGCCGCCGATTACGCCGCTGACAGCCGTCAAGTTCCTGCTTGAGCCGCTCGGGCGCGGCATGTCATTCGGAGAGTGGCGCTAGCAGCCTGTGACTGAAAAAAAGGAGAGGCAAGGTTATTCCTCCTCAGGCAGGGCAATACTACCAGTTATAAGAGCTGTATGTATGCTGGACGAGCTGCAGCTATTTGCGCAAGCGCGCATGAGAGGAGCGGAAGAAAAATGAATTTAAGTATCGTATTGATGCTGATCCAGGTGTTTTTTGCCGTCGTGATCGGCTTGTATTTCTGGAATCTGCTGCGCAATCAAAAGACGAACCGCTCGGCGGTCGACCGGGAATCGCGCAAGGAAATGGACAAGCTGCGGAAGCTGCGCAGCATCTCGCTGACGAAACCGCTGGCGGAGAAAACGAGACCGCAAACGATGGGCGACATTATTGGCCAACGGGACGGATTACGCGCGCTTAAGGCGGCGCTGTGCAGTGCCAATCCCCAGCATGTAATCATATATGGTCCTCCGGGCGTCGGCAAGACGGCAGCCGCGCGCGTCGTATTGGAGGAGGCCAAAAAAAACCAGAGCTCGCCGTTTCTGCCTGAAGCCAAATTTACGGAAATCGATGCGACAACCGCCCGCTTCGACGAGCGGGGCATTGCCGACCCGCTTATCGGCTCCGTTCATGATCCGATTTATCAAGGGGCGGGAGCCATGGGCGTGGCCGGCATTCCGCAGCCTAAGCCCGGTGCGGTAACGAAGGCGCACGGAGGCATCCTGTTTATCGATGAAATAGGCGAATTGCATCCCGTGCAAATGAATAAGCTGTTAAAAGTGCTGGAAGACCGCAAGGTATTTTTGGAGAGCGCCTATTATCACTCGGAGGATGCCAACATTCCCGTCTACATTCACGATATTTTCCAGAATGGCCTGCCTGCCGATTTCCGTCTTGTAGGCGCTACAACTCGCTCGCCTCAGGAAATTCCGCCGGCGATCCGTTCTCGCTGCATGGAGGTTTTTTTCCGGCCGCTGCTCGCTGACGAGATTGCCCTGGTGGCCGAAAACGCCGTGAAGCGAATCGGCTTTGGGCCATGCCCCGAAGCGATCGGCGTCGTCAAAAAATACGCGACAAACGGCCGCGAAGCGGTTAATGTGATTCAGCTTGCGGCCGGTGTGGCGTTGTCCGAGAAGCGCGACACCATTACGGCAGCCGATATGGAATGGGTCGTCAACAGCAGTCAAATCCCGCCGCGGCCCGACCGCAAGGTGCCGGAGCGTCCGCAGGTCGGCTTTGTAAACGGCTTGGCCGTATACGGCCCCAATCTGGGAACTTTGCTTGAAATCGAAGTTAGCGCCATTCCTTCGGCTGAAGGAAAAGGCGCCTTCACGATTACCGGCGTCGTTGACGAGGAGGAGCTTGGCGGAGGCTCGCGCACGCTGCGGCGCAAAAGCATGGCCCGCGGCTCCGTGGAAAATGTGCTTACCGTGCTGCGTCGTTCAGGACTTAACCCGCAAGATTTTGACCTGCATATCAATTTCCCGGGCGGCACGCCGATCGACGGGCCCTCTGCGGGCATTGCAATGGCGACGGCTATCGCTTCTGCAATCAAAGGCCTTCCGGTTGACAATCGGATTGCGATGACCGGCGAAGTAGGCATTCACGGCAATGTGAAGCCGGTTGGCGGTGTGCTGGCAAAGGTGGAGGCGGCGTTTCAAGCGGGTGCGACAACGGTTATTATACCGAAGGACAACTGGCAGGAAATTTTTTCCGATCTCGAAGGATTGCAGGTTATTGCCGCTGAACGGATTGAGGAGGTGTTCGGAAAGGTGTTCCCTGATACGATCATTTCTTTAACGAAAGAAGAAGCGCCGGCAAACACCGAAATTTTTATTGCTCCAAGTGTTAGCTATTTGCAGGCAGATTCTGTAGAATGATAAGATGATGTAGACGTTAACATATGGAGGTGCTGGAATGGGACCTAATAAATCGAAAGGTCGTCGGCTGCCCCTGCTTCCGCTTAGAGGGCTACTCGTTTATCCCAGCATGGTGCTCCACCTTGATGTGGGTCGGGACAAATCGGTGCGGGCGCTGGAGCGTTCGATGGTCGATGATCATATGATATTGCTTTGTTCACAGTCTGAGGTGAACATTGAGGAACCGACGGAAGAGGATATTTACAAGGTTGGAACGATCGCCAAGGTGCGCCAAATGCTGAAGCTGCCGAACGGCACCATTCGCGTATTGGTCGAAGGCGTCATGCGTGCAGAAATTGTCGATTATTTGCCGAACGAGGAATTTTACGAGGTATCCGTTAGAGAAATGCCGGAGAGGGAGACGGATGATCCAGAGGTGGATGCGCTGATGCGCTCCGTCCTGAGCCAGTTCGAGCATTATATTTCGTTATCCAAGAAGGTAACGCCGGAAACGCTTGCCGCCGTATCGGATATCGACGACGCCGGCAGGCTGGCGGACGTCATAACGAGCCATCTCTCGCTTAAAATCAAAGACAAGCAGGATATTCTGGAGACGATCGACGCTGGCGAGCGTCTGGAGAAGCTGCTGGACATTCTGAACAACGAGCGCGAGGTTCTGGAGCTGGAGCGCAAAATCAACCAGCGCGTCAAGAAGCAGATGGAGAAGACGCAGAAGGAATATTATTTGCGCGAGCAGATGAAGGCGATCCAGAAGGAGCTTGGCGAGAAGGAGGGGCGCGCCGGCGAGGTCGAGGAGCTGCGCGGCAAGCTGGCGGATTCCGGCGTGCCGGACGAGGTTCGCGAGAAGCTGGAGAAGGAAATTGACCGGCTGGAGAAAATGCCCTCCACTTCTGCGGAGGGCGGAGTCATCCGCAATTATATCGATTGGCTGCTTGCGCTCCCGTGGGATAAGCAGACGGAGGACGATCTGAGCATCAGCAAGGCGGAGGCTGTTCTCGACGAGGATCACTACGGTCTTGAGAAGCCGAAAGAGCGCGTGCTGGAATATTTGGCCGTGCAGCAGCTCGTCAAGCAGCTTAAAGGGCCGATTCTTTGTCTGGTGGGACCGCCGGGCGTGGGCAAAACCTCGCTTGCGCGTTCGATCGCCAAGTCGCTGGGCCGCAAGTTTGTCCGCATCTCGCTTGGCGGGGTGCGCGATGAAGCGGAAATCAGAGGACATAGGCGGACGTATGTGGGCGCCATGCCGGGCCGGATCATCCAGGGCATGAAGACGGCGGGCTCTAACAATCCGGTATTTCTGCTGGACGAAATCGATAAAATGGCGATGGACTTCCGCGGCGATCCGGCTTCGGCTTTGCTGGAGGTGCTAGATCCGGAGCAAAACGGCACGTTTAGCGATCATTTCGTAGAGGTTCCGTTCAGCCTGGCGAATGTCATGTTCGTCACGACGGCCAATGCGATGCATAATATCCCGCGGCCTTTGCTTGACCGGATGGAAGTGCTGTATATCCCCGGTTATACGGAGCTTGAGAAGCTTCAGATCGGTTCCCGCTACCTGCTTGCGAAGCAGAAGAAGGACCACGGTCTGGGCGATGAGCAGTTGGTCATGAGCGATGAGGTGCTGCTTCAACTGATCAGGGAGTACACCCGCGAATCGGGTGTGCGGAATCTTGAACAGCAAATAGCGGCGGTATGCCGGAAGGCAGCCAAACATTTTGTATCTCTTGCAGCGGAAGAGAATGCCGAGCCGCTTATTATCGACGCAGCTTTGCTGAAGGAGTGGCTGGGACCGGCCAAATTCCGCTACGGCATGGCAGAAGCCGAGAATCAGATCGGCGCGGTAACCGGACTCGCCTGGACGGAGGTAGGCGGCGATACGCTGGTCATTGAAGTTACGGTGATGCCTGGCAGCGGCAAGCTTACGCTAACCGGCAAGCTTGGCGATGTCATGAAGGAGTCTGCGCAGGCAGCGTTCAGCTATACTCGCTCCAAAGCGGCTGAGCTAGGCATCGATACAAGCTTTCACGAGAAAAATGATATTCATATTCATATTCCGGAAGGCGCGATTCCAAAGGACGGACCGTCCGCAGGCATTACCATTGCAACGGCTCTTATCTCGGCTCTTACTAACCGATACGTTTCGAAAGAAGTAGCCATGACCGGTGAAATTACCCTGAGAGGACGCGTTCTTCCAATCGGCGGATTGAAGGAGAAGTCGCTGGCCGCGCATCGGGCGGGCATCCGCAAGGTGCTGCTGCCTAAGGATAATGAGCGCGATTTGCTGGACATTCCCGACAGCATTCGTCAGGATATGCAATTCATCCCGGTGGGCCATATGGATGAAGTGCTGGAGCATGCGTTGTTGCCCGCGTTAACAGAGAAGGAAGCAGGTACGCCGATTTTATGAAAATTACACAAAGCGAGTTCGTCATCAGTGCGGTAAAGCCGCATCAATACCCAGAGGACGCTTTGCCGGAGATTGCTCTGGCAGGGCGTTCCAACGTAGGGAAGTCATCGTTGATCAATAAATTAATGCTTCGCAAAAATTTGGCGAGAACCAGCTCGCAGCCCGGCAAGACGCAGCAATTGAATTATTACCGGGTTAACGATATGGTGTATCTCGTCGACTTTCCCGGCTACGGCTATGCGAAGGTGTCCAAAACGCAGCGCGAGCAATTCGGAGAAATGATAGAGCTGTACATTCGCGAGCGCGAGCCGCTTAAGCTGCAATTGCTGGTTATCGACATTCGCCATGAGCCGACCAAGCTGGATGTGCAAATGTACCAGTGGCTCAAGCATTTCGAAATTCCGACTTGCATCGTCGCAACGAAGGCGGACAAAATTCCGCGCTCCAAATGGGACAAGCATATTAAGATCATCAAGAAAACGCTTGAAGCCGACCCTCGCGATCCTGTGGTGCTGTTTTCTTCGGAAACGGGGCTTGGCCGCGAGGAGCTGTGGGCGACGATCGGAGAGGCGATTGCCACGTAACGCAGAAAGTGCTGCAAGTTGTTATTTAAAGCGGAGAATAAAGCGAAAAACCATGCGTTCCTCCAAGATTCCTCCGGTTTTCTCTGGAATATGAAGAAATATCGAAGCCGGCGGGCATGAATAAAGTTTGCCGATCACGTATAATATACGCATAGACTAGGCAAGATTAGAGAATTGAGGAGATTTTTATGGCTAAGCGGCTAGCCACAGAGTATGTAAACGCCAAACTGCAATTAACGAATGAAGAGATGGCCAGGTTTATTCGCTTGTTCGAGGAGCAGGAGCTTCGGCTGGAAGTGCTTGTGCTCGATAACGGCAACCATGAACTTGTTCTCGAAGACGTGGCAGCGAGGGAAGAAGTCCGAATGACTTTTGAACGTCAACAAGACTATTTTGTATGCGTACTATCTTGCCGACTCGTTGGAACCAGATTGACCAATGCAATGCGCAAGGCTGTGTCCGCATTCCGGGGCAGCGCGATCGTCAACCGAATTTATAGCCATTATACAATGATCTATCACTATACGAACGGTTCCGTGATGAAGATTGTGGAACGCAACGAAGCGGGCGAACGCATCGTGTTCGAGTTCAAGGATACGCTGGGTCAGCTGGAGAGGGTATTCCGCAGCCGAATGATTGAACGCGAAATCGGACTGATCGGCAGCGCGGTGAACGAGCTCCTCGACCTTCGCAACCAGACGAAGAACGCCTCGGAGATCGCCAAGATCGATGAGCGATTGGCCGAACTTACGAACAAGCTGTTTGTGCTTGAAGCTTAGTTGCAAATGCGAGAGAAGAGCCGCCCGGGCATGGCGGTTCTTCTTTTTTTTCCTAAAATAAGGAAAGCTTTGCCCTGGATAGTCACTCACGGGAGGACGAGTCTGCAACCTTTTGTTCGATAGAGCAGTCTGTAACTCTGAAGGCCGACCTAAGTCGACTACAACAGAACTGGCGATGGAGATGAACAACTATGAAAAAAACAACAGGGTTTAAATCTTTTACAGCAGTTATGACGCTGGCAATCGCATTGACGCTTTCGGCATGCAGCAACCAGACCGGCGGCGCCAATCAGACAGAGCCGCCTGCAGCGAGTCCCGAAGCTACAGGGCAGCCGAGCCTGGAACCTAGCAGCTCGCCTGAACAGAACGAGACGCCGCAGCAAACGTCGGTTTCGACTGGCAGCACTAACGAAGGCAAGGACGGAAGCGGTCAAGGGGCCTCTGCCGGGTCATCCGAGGCATCCGATACGCTGCATACGCTCATTTCGCTTGCAAAGGAAGGTAAAGTGCCGGGAGCGGAGTATGCCGCACATGTCGCGATGTTCGACGATATCGAGAAAAGCTGGGGCAAGCCGGATAGAAACGAGACGGCAGGCAAAGGGATCTATGCGACATATGAGGATAAAGGCATAACGTTCGGCTACAATAAAGGCATGAAGGTATTTGACGTCAGATCGTATTCGGACAAGCTGCACGCCATTTCGTTGAAGGATATCGAGAAGGAGCTTGGCAAGCCGGATGAAACGACTGTAAACGGCCGGGACGATATTTATACGTATGAAATCAGCAAGCAATACCAGCTCAAATTTATTGTTCCGCAAGGAGGAGCAGGCGTCGATCACATCTCCGTTTTCAGTCCGGACGACGCTAAAAATAACATGGCCGGCTAACGGTGTTGCGGTGTAACCGAACGCGCTTAGCGACATACATTAATGTCGTGGCCTGCCTTCGACGGAGCCGCATTGCTGCCCGAAAAAAACAGTTGCATTTATTGTCGATAGGTGTTATTTTTATTCTCGTTGAAAACATTGTGAATAAGTTTAATAGGAACCAGGATTCACTCAGGACATGGTTATGTTGCGAGAGATTAATCCCTCGGGAAGTGAATGACGTAGGTCCTAGCGGATGAAATTTTTTAATTATTTTATTCCTAGGAAGGGGGAACCGAAAGATGGAATATTCAACTTTCGGAAGACACGTTGCAGTCGATACTTGGGGTGTAGATTTTGAACGATTGAACAGCGCTGAATTTTTGCAGGCGCAGATGGTAGAGGCTGCAGAGGCTTGCGGTGCTACCGTATTGTCCGTTCAGGCCAAACAATTTGATCCTCAAGGCGCTACAGTGCTTGTATTGCTGTCGGAGAGTCACCTCTCGATTCACACGTATCCCGAGAAAGGGTTTGCCGCTCTGGATTGTTATACCTGCGGCGACACGGTTGATCCTCAGCTTGCCATCGACTATATGATTTCCGTATTGAAGCCTAAAGCGACGTATGCGAAGAAGCTTGTACGGGGCATGGGCGAGCTGCAAGTGGTAGATCCTTCGTTTGATCAAGCCAGGCTCGTGTAAGAGCCTTTAACTGCATGACAATAAGCGAAATAACCATGGATTTCATCCATGGTTATTTCTTTGCATGAATAGGGAATAATGAGAAGGCAGTTTTCAAACATTATTCATATTCGGCATTATTCTGTTTGTCGAACTATGCTATAATAATTCCAGACATCAAGAAGGAACGGATGAAAGAAGGAGGCAGGTGACCGCGCATGCACATTATCGCAGTAGGACTGAATTATCGTACGGCTCCCGTAGCAGTGAGAGAGCAATTTGCATTCGCGGAACGGGATTTGCCTGAAGCGTTAAGACAGCTTATCGGAACACAAAGCATAATGGAATGTGTCGTTGTAGCAACCTGCAACCGGACGGAAATCTATGCTGTTGTGGACAGGCATCATCTTTGCGGGCATTACATCCGCAGCTTTATGGAGAAATGGTTCAAGCTGCCGCGACAGCATTTCACGAACCATCTATATATGTATGAGGACGAGAAGGCCATCGAGCATCTGTTCCGCGTAACGAGCGGTCTGGACTCGATGGTAATCGGCGAAACGCAAATTTTGGGACAAGTCAAATCCGCCTTTACGCTTGCCCAGCAGCAGAAGACGACCGGGACCTTGTTTAATATGCTGTTCAAGCAGGCTGTGACTATGGCGAAGCGCGCCCATACCGAAACGTCGATCGGCGAATCGGCCGTTTCGGTAAGCTATGCGGCTGTAGAGCTGGGCAAACGGATTTTTGGCCAGTTCAACAAGAAGACGGTAATGGTCATTGGAGCGGGCGAAACCGGCGAACTGACCGCCAAGCATTTGTACGCCAACGGTGCCGAGCGGGTCATTGTCGTGAACCGCACGGTCGAGCGCGCCATTGCATTGGCGGACAAGTTCGGCGGCGCTGCGTGGTCGCTTGACGATGCGGCGCAGCGGCTGCACGAAGCCGATATCATTATCAGCTCTACAGGCGCAAGCGAATTTGTACTGACTCGCGCGCAGGTTGCGGCAGCTATGCAGCGGCGCAAGTCCAAGCCTTTGTTTATGGTGGACATTGCCGTTCCCCGGGATTTGGACCCTTCGATCGCTGCCGTCGAGAACGTTTTTCTATACGATATCGACGATCTGGAGGGTATTGTGGAGAGCAATCTCGAGCATAGAAGACAGGAAGCCGCCAAGATCGAGGCCATGATCAGCGAGGAAATGGAGCTGTTTGCGACATGGTACAAGACGCTTGGCGTGGTTCCGTTAATTCGCGCCTTGCAGACCAAAGCGGCCGACGTCCATGAGGAAACGATGAAGAGCCTGACGAACAAGCTGCCCGATCTGCAAGAGCATGAGCTCAAGGTCATCCGCAAACTTACCAAAAGCATCGTCAATCAAATGATGCAAGATCCAATTTTACGCATAAAAGAAATGGCTGGCGAGAAGCGAGCGGACGAAGCGATGGATATGTTCGTGAAGCTTTTTGCATTAGAGGAGCAGCTTGACCAAGCGCGCAAGGCGGAGCTCGCTGCAGAGGAGGGTGCCGTCACAGCCAAGAAGCTAAACGTCCAGCCTAAGGCGGCAGCCGCGGCGGCATTGGCGCCTGTTCCAGGCTAGAGGGCTGCGAATGTGGAGGAGCGATCGTGACGCAAAGCTTTTTATATGATGCCACACTTTATATTTACGCCCTGAGCCTGCTGTTTTATTTCTCCGACTTTATTCATGCGAGTCGGAAAGCGAAACGGACAGGTACAGGGCTGCTTATTTTTGTATGGGTATTGCAGACTGTCTATTTGGTGTATCGGCTGATTTCTCATTTGACGCTTACGATTGTAACGCCGTTTGAGTATTGGCTGGGATTTTCTTGGCTGCTGGTTACGATTTCTCTTGTCATAAGCCGATTTATTAAAATTGATTATATCGTGTTTTTTGTCAACGTGATTGGCTTCGCCGTGCTTGCGCTTAATTTGTACAGCAATGCGGGCGGAGGACAGTCGCTGGAATTGTGGCAGACGACAAGAGAGCTGCTGTACATACATATCAGCCTTGTGCTGTGCGCTTATGCCGCTCTGACGATCGGAGCGCTGTTTGCCGGAATGTACTTGTTCCTGCACAATCAGCTTAAACGCAAGCGCTGGACAAACGTCGTACGCAGGCTGCCCAGTCTTGATCTGATTGAACGATACGGGGATCGCGCCGTAATCATCGGGGTTCCTCTGCTTGCCATGTCATTGGCCATTGCGGTGACCTCGCTAATCGTTGAAGGCAGAGCGGGCCTGCTGCTGGATTTTAAAGTCATTTCGTCGTTTGCGGCCCTTATCGTCTATATTATCTATGTCTATCAAAAGGCGATGCTCAAACGTTCGGGGCCGCAGCTGGCGCGTTTGTATTTATTTGCCTTCGGCATGCTGGTCGCCAATTTGGCCGCCAATTATTTGTCCTCGTTCCACTAGACGGGGAAACGGGGGCGATGCAAATGAACGGACGATTTCCTGTCGTGCTGCAGCTGCGAGGCAGGCGCTGTGTCGTTATCGGCGGGGGGGCGATTGCGGAGCGCAAGGCGCTTTCGCTTGTGGATGCCGGGGCGGATGAGCTGCTGCTCATCACCCCGTCCGCATCGCCCGCGCTCGTCAGCTTAGCCGAAGCTGGCGCGCTGCAGCTGCACAAACGGAGTTTTGCGGCAAGCGATTTGGAGGGCGCCTTTTTGGTTTTTGCCGCTACGAACGACCGGGCGGCAAATGAACGGATCGTCAACGAGTGTCTCCGGTTGGGCATTCTGGTCAATGTGGCCGATGAATCGGAGGCAGGCTCTTTTATTTCTCCTTCGGTTATTAGAAGAGGCGATCTGCTGCTTGCCGTAACGGCTTCGGGAGCAAGCCCCTCGCTTTCCCGCCTTATCGGCAAGGAGCTTGGAGAACGGTACGGCATGGAATATGTAGACATTTGCGCGGCGCTTAGGCGCTTGCGGGAGCTGGCAATGGTCAAGGTACAGGATGAAAGCGCAAGACGAGAAGTGCTGAAGCTGGCAGCCGAAGATGCTGTCAGCACCGACAATTGGAACATGGAGTCCGGCGAATGGCTGGGAAGCTTGATTCATCGGATGGACAGGAGGGCATAACAGATGGGAACGGAATTAAACAAGCGGGTCATTGTAGTGGGCACGAGACAAAGCGCATTGGCGTTAACCCAAACCGGACAAGTCATTGATGAATTGCGGAGAATTAGCGAGCAGCATGGGTTCCCGTATACGTTTGAAGTGAAGAAAATCGTGACCAAAGGTGATCAAATTCTTGATGTCACCTTGTCCAAGGTCGGCGGAAAAGGTCTGTTCGTCAAGGAAATTGAGCAGGCGCTGCAAGCCGGAGAGATCGATATGGCGGTACATAGCATGAAGGATATGCCTTATGAGCTGCCTGAAGGGCTCATGAACGGGGCGATTCCTAAACGGGTCGATCCACGCGATTGCCTGGTTACCCGCAGCGGCAAAGGCTTTGACGAACTGCCGGCCGGAGCCCGCGTCGGGACAAGCAGCCTGCGGCGCTCGTCGCAGCTGAAAAATGCAAGGCCGGATTTGCAGCTGGAATCCATTCGCGGCAATATCGATTCCCGTATCCGCAAGCTGGAGACGGAAGGCTTTGACGCCATTGTGCTGGCGGCGGCAGGCATGTCGCGCATGGGCTGGGAGGATCGTATTTCAGCCTTCGTCCCGGTTGAGCTTTCGATTCCGGCAGTCGGCCAAGGCGCACTTGGCATTGAATGCCGCGAAAGCGATTCGGAAGTAAGGGAGCTCCTGTCCTTGTTTAATGATGAGGAGACTTCGCTTGCCGTACGCGCGGAACGCAGCTTCCTCGGAACGCTGAATGGCGGCTGCCAGGTGCCGATCGGCGCGTACTGCGTGCTGGAAGAAGCGGAGAACGGCGGCAAACGGCTGTCGATGACCGGTATGGTCGGAACGCCGGACGGCGGAACGCTGCTAAAAGAAACTAGACAGGGCGAGAATCCCGAAGAGCTCGGCCAGGCGGTTGCGGCGGCTCTTGTAGCGCGAGGAGCGGATCGCATTCTTGCGGATATTGGGGGCTAGGCTGTGAAGAAGGGAATCGTTTATTTGGTCGGCGCCGGTCCAGGCGATCCGAAGCTCATCACGCTGCGAGGAATGGAGTGCATTAAAGCGTGCGATGTAGTGGTCTACGACCGTCTGGCCAGCCCGCGGCTGCTCCGCTATTTAAAGCCGGGAGCAGAGCGGATTTATGTGGGCAAGCTGCCCGATCGCCATACGATGAAGCAGGAAGAGATTAACCAATTGCTCGTTGACCTTGCGCTGCAGGGCAAGACCGTAACCCGGCTCAAGGGCGGCGATCCGACGATATTCGGCCGCGTCGGGGAAGAAGCCGAGCTGCTGTATGACAACGGAGTGACGTTTGAAATTGTGCCGGGCATTACCTCTGCGATTGCGGTTCCGGCTTATGCGGGCATACCGGTTACCCACCGGGACCACGCTTCTTCTATTTCGATTATTACCGGACATGAGAGTCCGGACAAGCTGGATCGCTCCATTCATTGGGACAAGGTAACGAATGCCACGGGTACGCTTATTTTTCTGATGGGCGTCGCCAAGATCGGCTATATCGCCGATCAGCTGATGAAACACGGCAAGCCTGCGCAAACGCCCGTTGCGCTCGTCCGCTGGGGAACCAGGGTGGAGCAGCGGACTGTTGTTGGCACGCTCGAGACGATTGAGGCGGTCGTGCAAGCGGCAAACTTCAAGCCGCCGGCCGTCATTGTTGTCGGCGAGGTCGTGCTTCAGCGGGATAAGCTTGCCTGGTACGAGCGCAAGCCGCTGTTCGGCAAGCGCGTGCTCGTTACCCGCGCCAGAGCGCAGGCGAGCGAGCTTGCTGAGCGCATCGAGGAGCTGGGCGGAGAGCCTTGCGAATTCCCGGTAATTGATATCGCGATGCCGACGGACGAAGCCGCTGTAAAAAAAGCGGAAGCGGCATTGCTTGATGCGGAGTCTTATGACTGGCTGATGTTTACAAGCGTTAACGGGGTCGAATTTTTTATGGCGTGGCTGCAAAAGCTTGGCCTGGATATCCGCCGCTTTTATCGCGCGAGGATAGCTGCCGTGGGTCCTAAGACAGCGGCGGCGCTCTTGGCCCGGGGGCTCGTGTCCGAGCAAATTCCGGCCAAGTTTCAGGCGGAGGGGTTGCTGGAGCAGCTGGCATCGGAGCTTTTAACCGGCCAGAAGGTGCTGCTGCCGCGGGGAGATCTGGCTCGCGAGGTGCTGCCGCGCGAGCTGGAGGCGAAAGGGTTGTTTCCGGTGGAAATCGATGTATACGAGACAAAGCTGGCTGAACCCGTCGATGAGCTGGCCCTTCATTGGCTGAAGGAAAAAGAGGTGCACGTCATCACCTTCACAAGCTCCTCTACGGTAACGAATTTGCTAGAAATGCTCAGGCGCAGCGGGGTAGAGCACCCGGCGCACTGGCTGGAGGGAATTCCGATCATCAGCATCGGTCCGCTTACTTCGCAGACGGCACGAGATGCAGGGCTGAAGGTGACGGCGGAAGCGCAGGAGGCGACAATAGAAGGACTGCTGCAAGCGTTGACGGATGAAGCGGCGTTTCAATAAACAAGCTGAGAGCAGCGGGAGGAATGGCATTCATGAGTTTTCCAACGGTGAGAAATCGCAGATTGCGCGGAAATGCCGCGCTTAGAAATATGGTCAGGGAAACGGTGCTTGATCGCGGAGACTTTATTTATCCTATTTTTGTAACGCATGGACACAATATTAAAGACGAAATTCCTTCGATGCCGGGCGTCTACCACTTTTCGTTGGATCGGCTGGAGGAAGAAATTCGCGATGTTCAAGCGGCGGGCGTCGAATCCGTCCTGCTGTTCGGCATCCCCGAGCATAAAGACGCGCTGGGCACATCGGCGTACGCCGCCGACGGCATCGTGCAGCAGTCCATTCGCGCTGTAAAAGGCTGGGCCCCCGAGCTGCTGATTGTCGCGGACACTTGTCTGTGCCAGTTTACCGACCATGGACATTGCGGCATCGTTCACGTTCATGAGCATACGGGCGAAGCGGTTGTGGACAATGATTCTTCTCTCGATTTGCTTGTGCAAACGGCTGTTTCGCAAGCGGCCGCAGGCGCGGACGTTATCGCTCCGTCCAATATGATGGACGGCTTCGTGCTGGCCATTCGCGAAGGTCTTGACGAGGCCGGCTACAGCGATGTTCCAATCATGTCCTACTCTGTAAAATATGCTTCCGCCTATTACGGTCCTTTCCGTGACGCGGCCCATTCGGCGCCGCAATTCGGCGATCGCAAAACGTATCAAATGGACCCTGCCAACGTGCGCGAGGCGCAGCGGGAGGCGGAGTCGGATATCGCCGAGGGCGCGGACATGCTGATGGTTAAGCCGGCGCTTGCATATTTGGATGTCTTGCGCATGCTAAAGCAAAACTACAGCTTGCCGGTAGTGGCCTACAACGTCAGTGCGGAGTATTCCATGGTTAAAGCGGCGGCGGCCAACGGATGGATCGACGAAAAAGCGATCGTGCTGGAAACGCTGACGGGGATGAAGCGCGCCGGCGCCGATGTCATTATTACTTATCATGCGAAGGACGCAGCCCGCTGGCTGAGAGGAGAGGAATAGTCGATGAGCAACGAGCATAAGCCGAATGGCGCGGGACGGCGCAAGGATGAGGCCTCGGTCGCTGCATTTGCGCGCGCCAAGCAGGTCATTCCCGGCGGAGTCAACAGTCCGGTTCGGGCCTTTAAGTCGGTTGGACTAAACCCTGTATATATGGAGCGGGGAGAAGGAAGCCGAATCTACGATATCGACGGGAACAGCTATATCGATTATGTGGCTTCCTGGGGACCGCTTATTATGGGGCACGCCCATCCGGAGGTCGTCGAGGCGATCAAGCGCACTGCCGAAAAGGGCACCAGCTTCGGCGCTCCTACCGAGCTGGAGACGCTGATGGCAGAGCTTGTCTGCGAAAGGCTCCCATCGGTAGACATCGTCAGGATGGTCAATTCGGGAACCGAAGCGACGATGAGCGCGCTGCGTCTGGCCCGGGGATATACGAAGCGCAGCAAAATTCTCAAATTCGAGGGCTCCTATCACGGCCATGCAGACAGTCTGCTCATTAAGGCAGGCTCCGGCGTAGCGACGCTTGGCTTGCCGGATAGCCCAGGCGTTCCTGAGTTTGTTGCGGCGGGGACGATTACCGTTCCCTACAATGATCTCGAATCGGTCAAGCTGGTATTCGAAAAGTTCGGCGAAGAAATCGCTTGTGTCATTGTCGAGCCGATTGCAGGCAATATGGGCGTTGTGCCGCCTCTGCCCGGGTTCCTGCAAGGGCTTCGAGAGGTAACCGAGCAATATGGCAGCCTGCTCATTTTTGACGAGGTTATGACCGGCTTCCGCGTCGGCTACAACAGCGCCCAGGGCTTATATGGCATTACACCGGACTTGACTTGCTTCGGCAAGGTTATCGGGGGTGGACTGCCGGTCGGCGCATATGGCGGCAAACGCGAGCTTATGGAAATGATTGCGCCAAGCGGTCCGATTTACCAGGCAGGCACGTTGTCGGGCAATCCGCTTGCGATGGCAGCGGGCTATACGACGCTTCAGCTGCTTACCCCTTCCGTCTATGAGCAATTGGAGCGGCTTGCGGTCAGGCTGCAGCTTGGCTTCGAGGCGAACGCGCGCAAGCACGGCATTCCGACTACGATCAACCGGGTAGGGTCGATGGTGTGTCCATTTTTCACCGATCAGTTTGTCATTAACTATGAAACGGCCAAAACATCCGATCTGGAGCGCTTCAAAGCCTATTTTGCTTCGATGCTCGACTTGGGCGTGAGCGTTGCTCCTTCTCAATATGAAGGTATGTTCGTATCGGCCGTGCATACGAATGAAGATATTGACGCGACAATTGCCGCTCACGATGCGGCTTTGGCGCGATTATAGGTTACGGTTATGATAAAGGGACGCATGAACCGTAACGGTCCCTGGTTGGAGCTGAGCTGGCCGGATCTTCCGGCCGGCGACGCATCCGGGGAATTGCTGCGCCCGCGGGCCGGCAGCCATCCGCATGAGGTGCGGCAGTGGCTGCTGGCCCGTTCCGCGTTGCCGCCCAAATGGGTAGGGCGTCTGTTCTCCGTTGGAGGCATCCGTTGGGAGGGCGACACGCTTCAATTGCTTGCCTTTAACCCGATTGATCCGCGCGAGGACGCGTTGTATCGCAAGGCGGCGATGGATGAAGGGGGCCCCCAGCCGGATGTGCTATATGAGGACGATTTCTGTCTTGTGCTGAACAAGCCTGCGGGCATGCCTGTTCATGAGTCCGTACAAGGCCAGCGCGGAACGCTCGATGAAGCGGCTGCCCGGCATTTGCTGAACAAGGGCGCCCCGCTCGTTGTCCGCCATATTCATCGGCTGGACGATGATACCTCTGGACCTGTTCTTTATGCCAAATGCGATCTTGCCCAGCTTAAGCTGGACGAGGCCATGCGCAACAAAACGATCGACCGGCAATATCTGGCCGTCGTGCACGGGCGTTTGCGGAGCGAATCCGGCACAATCGACAAGCCGCTTGGGCGGGACCGCCATCACCGCTCCCGCCGTCGCGTGACGCCGGATGGGGAGCAGGCCATTACCCATTATGAGGTTGTGAACGGCAGCAAGCAGCTGACGCTGGTGCGGCTTAGACTTGAAACGGGACGCACGCATCAGATTCGAGTTCATATGAGCCATATCGGGCATCCGCTTGTCGGCGATGGTCTTTATGGAGGAGATGGACGGATGCTGCCTCATCAGGCGCTGCACGGCGAGCGGCTGTTGTTCGCGCACCCATGGACGGACTTGCCGATAGAAGCCATCGCCCCATGGCCGGACTGGCTGCAGCGCATAGCTCAGGAACTTGCAGCTCGTTCAAAATGATAGTCATGTGAGCCCCCTCCCTGCCATATAGATAAGTAGTGAATGTAGAGATAGCCCAAGCATTCAGTATGAGGAGGGAGGAGCTAGACGTGTCGGATCAAACGAACGGCTTACGCTTCGACGTATATGAGCGCGTCCACTTGCCCGAGCATGTGGCGGCGATTGGGGAACTGGAGGAAATCGAGCTTTTTCCCCGCATTCAGGTCATTGATCAGGGTGAGCAGGCGGTGCTCAAAGGGCAGCTTGTATTAAACGGGGTGTACAGAGGACAGGACAGCGACGATGCTCCGCTAGCGCTTCAACATGAGATACCGGTTGAGATTACTTTGCCGATGAACCGAATCTCGCGAATTGACGATATTCTGATTGAAATTGACAACTTTGATGTCGATTTGCTGTCGGCCCGCACCTTGAATATTACAGGCGTGCTGTCGCTGCGCGGAATTTCTGCGGAATCGGTCGAGGAGCAGGAGGAAGCCGAGGCTTGGCGCGAAGAGCCGTTTACGGTTGTGCACCAGCGGGAGGTCTACGAGCAGCCGCCATATGCGCAGCCCTACATAACGGGCGCTCCTTATGCTCCGGGTCAGCGGGAAGCAGGCCGCGGCGAGGCGGAGCAGGAAGCTTTGTATGAACGAGAGGAAGAAGCGGATTCCGGGCAGGCGTTCGAGAATTGGCCGGCTGAAGGAGCCGAGGCGCAAGGAGGATCGGTGTACGAACATCAGGAGGAGCCTGATCCGCTGCAGGCGGCGATTTCGTCTGCGCCGGAGAGCTACAATTGGTCCTCTCAGGTGCAAGAGCCGTACGCTGCGCAGGAGGAGGCAGCTCCTGAACAGAGCGAGGAGCGTGAAATTACGATCGCTTCCGCACATAGCAGCGACGAAGGCTGGCTCGCAAGCTCCTCGCCATTTGCCCCATTCGGAAGCCCTGCCGCACAAGCCCCCTCTTATGCAGATGAGCAAAGCGGAGGGCGCGATGCGGAGGATGAAGTGAACGCCGAGACAGAGGAGCTGCAGCAAGAGGAGAACGAGCAAGAGACCGCCGACAATCCATGGCTGGTGCAGGAGCGGGAGCCTGAGCCAGAGCCGGAAAAGCAGGAGGTACGCATTGCCTTTGCGGGCAAGCAGGCGGATCAGCGTTCCGGCGAGCCTGCGGACGTCGGTTTCTCTACGCTGCTGCAGACGAGCAGAAGGGAGCAGGCTGCGCGTCAGGCTGCCGAAGACATCGAGAGCAAGGAGCTGGAAGAGGCGCGCGCGCAAACCCAGCAGTCGACAGGCGATGAGATTGAATGGAAAAACCTTTTTTTGGGCAAGCGAGTTGAAGATCAGGAATTCCGCAAAATCAGAATGTGCATCGTTCAGCGCGATGAAACGCTCGAAGCTATTGCTACCCGCTACAGCTTGAATCCGCGCGAAATTTTGCTGTACAACCGGATGGAGGAAAGCTCGGTGGCTGAAGGGCAGCTGCTGTATATTCCTTAATCTGTTCCTACACGGCTCAAGCCGCCCGCTCTTTGCTGAGCGGGCGTTTTTCTTTTGCAAATTTGCGGAAAAGGATAGGGACCTCCGTATACACCGTTGTAATACTCGGCTTCGTCCACTCCGGCGATGATGGTTTTCGCTTTTTTGCCATTAAACCTTATGGCTATCATTCGATTTTCTCCTATTCAATTAATAGGAATATAGCTGTCGCACGAAGGAGGGGAGCAAAGGATGCTCTGGCATTTTAAAACGAAAAGGCATTAAATTTCTGTCAATATCATGCAACAAAAACATAGATGTGGTACGTTAATATCATAGATATAAAGGTTTCGATGCTGAATAAAGCGGAGGGTTTCTGTTGAATTACTTCTACATTCTCATGTTCCTGTCGTTATGGACCATGGGATTGGTCCTATTAACGCACAATCGCAAGGCCAACTTCTGGATCAGCATGACGCTTGCGACGGGAGGAATGGCCAGTTTCGCGTTTTCCGTCCACCTGACGATCGTACCGCTGCTGCTTCCGCGCGGCTGGCTGTCGCCTATTATGGGGACCGTTCTTTACGAGGCGAGCGTCATCGCCATGTCGGTTTACTTTTATTTCTTCCCTTTTGCGGCTTGCATGGGCGCGTTATGGCTCAGCGGGATCAGCTCCAGAAAAACGCGGATGCTGATTTCATCCCTCCTTGTGCTGCCGGTTGCGACAGCGCTTGTCTATCATCTATGGAATACATCGTGGGGCCATTTCAACATGGGTGAGATTCGCTTGCTCGCTGCGTTTTATTTTCTGGTCAGCTACGTTTTCTACGTGCTGGCGGTCAGGCTGGAGAAGGAGCCTCATAAGAAAAGGAATAAGAGAAGGGTCGGCATCCTCTTCTCATTCGGTACCTTGTATCCTTTCGTTACCGATTTCGTCGGGTTCAAGTCCTTGACGATGGGGCATTGGAGCTTCGATCTGGATAGCAACGGGGCATGGCAATACAATGTCGTTGTTATACTCGGACTGATTGCGATTATTGTCTATTATCTGGTGAAATACGGATTTATGGGGATTAAGCTCAGAATTGAGCAGGAGAAGATGGACGTATCCATGCGCGCGCTGACGATGGGGGTTTCCATTCTCAATCACTCCATCAAGAACGAGATTCAGAAGATTAACTATTTGACGGAGAAGACGGAAGGCTACATTCAAGCCGGGCAATCGGAAAAGTCGCTTCAATCCATCGAGCAAATTCATTCCGTAACGGCCCATATGCTGAATATGGTAGGGAGAATTAAGGACAAGGCCGAGGATATCGTGCTGACCGAGAGCAAGACGGATGTCAAGGACTTGTTCACGGAGGTTCTTCAGCCCATGCAGCCGCTGCTCGAAACCCGTTCGGTCCGGGTCAGGATCGATTACGAGTCGGACGGTTATCTCGTCGCCGACGCCACGCATCTGAAGGAAACGTTGTCTAACCTGATTCAGAATGCCTTGGACGCGATGCCGGTCGAGGGGGGCGAGCTCGTTTTGCGGACGTTCCAGGCCAAGCGCCATTACATGATCGCGGTGACAGATAACGGCTCCGGCATTCCGAAGGACCAGCTAGGCAAAATATTCGAACCGTTCTACACGACTAAAAAAAACGCGTACAATCACGGACTGGGTCTGCCTTACTGCGCGTCGGTGCTCTGGAAGCATGGGGGCAAGCTGACCGTTGCCGGTGCGGAATCAGGGAGAGGAACGACGGTGACGCTGCAGTTCCCCATGCGTCGGTTCATCTCCCCGGACGGTCGGCCGCGGGATGAATCCGCCGCTGCGCTTGCGGGAGGGTTCATTCGCCTCGGAAGAAGATAAGCTTGTTTTTGATGCTCTTCAGCTGCGATTTGATCGTGTTCGTAGATTTGTGCAGCTTGTCGGAAATTTGCTGCTTGCTGAGCCCCTCCTTCCGAAGATCGAAGACTTCCCTCTCCATCGGGGAGAGCTCTCTAAGCTGAATTTCGTTCCGCATGATCCGGGCGGCGTCGGCGTGGATCGTCGACCGGTCCTCGTGCGCCTCCCTTACCGCGCGGACGATATCCTTATAGCTCAGCTTATTAATGTAATTGAGCGCTCCGAATTGGAACGACTTCATAATGATTTCGCCCTCTGTCAGCGAAGTGAGCATAATGACTTTAATTCCCCGTTCGTACAGCTTCGACACGATTTCTTTCGTGGCTTCGAGCCCGTCCAGGTTGTTGCCCGTCAAATTAATATCCATAAGAATGACGTCCGGCAGCTGCCTGAACGCCGCTTCGATGGCCTCTTCCTTCGTGGCAGCCACCGCCACGACCTCCATATCCGACTCTTCCGCAAGATCCGAGCTGATATTGTGCTGCCAGAACGGATCATCCTCCACTAACATGACGCGTATTCGCTCCATCACATTGCCCCCATCGCTCAGCCCATAAGTTAGCCATAGTATACCAAAGGAATCACCCTCGCAGGTAGGGTGATTTTTTTTCACCCTTTAATTCGGGCAGGGGGTGAAAAAATTTCATCCTCCCCAAGATTTGGGAAGCGATATAAGCTATGACTTGTGATTGCGGAGGCGAAGGTCATCAGCCGGCCGCGGTGTCCAAGCACAAGCACAAGCAGAAAGAGATAGGAGATGGATGATGAAAACCCGAGTAAGCAAACAGAGAAAAAGCACGTTACTGCTATGCATGGCGGCGCTACTCTTCTTCAATTCGCTCGCTTTCGGCACGGCCGAAGGCAGCGCATTGAAGGAGATCAGCTTCCAAGCTTCCGCATCCCCGGCAGCACCCGCTGTCGAAGCGGGCGCCGGATTGACGGTGAACGTGAGTGTCACCGCATCGGTTGCGGCCGATGTGCTGCTGGATGTCGAATTTTTTGATTCAAAGCTTACTAACGTAGGCAAAACGATCGTCGACAACATCCGGCTGGAGCCGGGAGTGGAGAGGACCGTCCCGCTGACGTGGAACGTGCCCGCCAGCCTTGCGCCCGGAGAATACTTAATCAGCTTCGGCATATTCGGAGCCGGCTGGAAGGGGAGCGACAGCAAGTGGTTTCCAGGCGCGGCGAAAATTGCTGTGAAGGCGGGATCGACGATCCCGACGCCTTTTCCGACGATATTGCCGACGCCGACATTGGCGCCAACGCCGGCCCCGACGGCTGTGCCGACCCAAGCTCCAACGGCGGTCCCGACACAGTCGCCAACCCAGTCGCCGTCCCCAAAGCCGGACCAAACCCCGGCCCCGACGCAAGCGCCGACGCCTCTGCCAACGTCGTCGCCGAGCGAGACGCCTGGCGGCGCGTTCAAGGTGCTGACCACGACGAGCAAGAACGTTAAGACTTCCTCCATTACGCCGAAGTTCAAGGTGATCAACGGAAGCAAGCTGGATTACGCGTTGAAGGAGATGAAGATCCGCTACTACTTCACGGCGGACTTCGCCAAGGATGAGGAGAAAGCCTTCGCCATCGGCTTCTATAGCCTGGTGAAGTGGAGATCGCTCGGAACGTCGGACGTAACCACGCGATTCGTGAAGATGCCGATTCCGGCCGCGAACGCCACGCATTACCTGGAGGTAGGCTTTAACGAGAGCGCCGGCCTCATCAAGCCGACGGAAGAGCTGACCTTTAGCGGCTGGTTGAATAAGAGCGACTGGTCCTCCTTCGATCAGACCAACGATTATTCCTTCCCGAATACGGGAGCCGAGACGGAAAGCTTCCGCACGGTGCTGTACCAGAACGGCGAGATCGCGTGGGGCGTAGAACCGACGCTACTGGATCTGCCTTCGTTCCCCGCCCCCGTGCATTACAGCTCCACGGATACGGCGATCTCTTTTAGATGGGATGAAGTAGCAGGGGCTACGGGATACGAAGTTTACGCGGACGGCGTTAACACCGGGGTTATAAGTCCCTTATTCCTTTACGACTTCCTGAAGCCGGGCACGCTGCACAGTTTCAAGGTCAGAACGCTGAAGGGAGCGGACACTAGCGAGTGGAGCTCGCTGCTGAACGTCAAGACGACGGGCGAGCAGCTGCTGCCCGTGCCGCTGGGCATCAGGGCGACGAAAACCGAGGATTCCATTACCATCGTCTGGAAAGCCATGAAGGAGCTCGTCACGGGCTACGACGTCGAGGTGGACGGAACCGTTATTCCGGTAGAGAATGGCTTGTCCTACAAACATGAAGGGTTGAAGGCCGCCTCCCTGCATACTTACCGGGTCAGGGCGAAAGACGGGACAACGCTTGGCCCATGGAGTAACGTCATTAAGGTAAATACGCTTCGCGAAGTGAACGGCATGTTCGACGTGCAATTCCAGATCGATCCATCATCGGAACGCGAGCCTATCAGCCCTTATATCTACGGAGCGAACGAGGATCTAAACGGTACGGAGAATCTGACATCACGCAGAGCCGGGGGGAATCGTTTCTCCGCCTACAATTGGGAGAACAATGCTTCGAATTCCGGAAACGACGAGGATTACGTCAGCGACTCGTTCGTGCCTTGGTATTACGGCGGCATTCCCTTTTCCGAGAAGGAGAAGTGGGAAATTCCCGGCAATGCGGCAATCGGCTTCCATCAGAAGTCGCTGGAGAAGGGAGCCTATACACTGTGGACGCTGCCCATGGCGGGTTATGCGGCTAAGGACAAAGGCTCCCGGGTTTCGGAAGCGGAGAGCGCCCCGTCGAACAGATGGGTAGAGGTGAAGGCGGCCAAAGGCGCGCCGTTCAGTCTGACGCCGGATCTGACGGATAACGTAGCGTACAACGACGAGTTGGTAAATCTTCTCGTCAACAGGTTCGGCCTTGCCTCGTCGCCTACGGGCATCAAGGGTTATTCTCTCGACAACGAGCCGGGATTATGGGACGACACCCATGAACGCATGCATCCGGAAGCGCCGAAGGGGGCCGAGGTGCTTCAGAAGTCGCTGGAGCTTTCCAAAGCGGTCAAAAACGTAGATCCGTCCGCGGAAACGTTCGGTCCCGTCTCGTACGGCTTCAGCGATGCCTACATGGTGGACAACAAACAGGAATGGGACGAAATCAAGGGCAACTACAGATGGTATTTGGACTATTACCTTGACAACATGGCCCGCGAATCCCGCAAGCAAGGGCAGCGTCTGCTGGATGTGCTGGACATTCACTGGTATTCCGAAGAAATGGGCGGCGGAACCCGCATCACGAACACGGCGTTCGCGAGCCATACGCTTGAGACGCATAAGGTTCGTGTTCAGGCGCCAAGATCCTTATGGGATTCCAGCTATTTGGAGAAAACGTGGATCGGCGACTGGTACAGCGAGTTCCTCCCGATTATCCCGAATATGCAGAACTCCGTAGACACATACAATCCGGGCACAAAGCTCGCGATTACGGAATACGACTTCGGAGGCGGTCATCACGTATCCGGCGGAATCGCGCAAGCCGACACGCTGGGCATATTCGGCGAGCAAGGCATGTACATGGCTCATTACTGGAACATGGCCGGAACGGCAAGATTGGCCCAGATTCCTTACCTCTCGTCCGGCTTTCGAATTTACAACAATTACGATGGCGGCAACTCCAAATATGGAGACACCAGCGTGCAAGCCGATACGAACGATATCGAGAACAGTTCAATTTATAGCTCCGTCTTCAAGGACGACAATGGCGAACTGCATATGATCGTCATCAACAAAAACTTCGATCACGCCATGAACGCGCAATTCGAGATTGGCGGAAGCACGTCCTACAAGTCGGCTGAGGTATGGGCGTTCGACGAGCAAAGCCCGCAAATTACGCAAAGGGAAGGACTGGCCGGGATCGAAGGCAACAGCTTTACCTTGAGCATTCCGAAATTGACGGTAGCTCATGTCGTGCTGTCCGAGAACGAATGAGCTAGCAAGCATACTGCCGCCAACCATCCATAAAAAGCTAAAGGAACTGTTCCTGTATTAAGAAAAAATCTGCTGGCTTGCGTATGCCCAGCTGCGCTTTTACCCGCCGGCAAGGGGAGATGCGCTGACTTCCGGCTGGGTCTCTCTCATCCGGCATCGATTCGAGGGAAGGTCAATTCAAGGTTGGCGTATCAGGAGGAAGCTTACTTGAACGGCGAAGTCACCATACTGGATACGCCAGCCGTTATCCGCAACATGGTGATGCTAGTGCCCGTTCGTTTCGTAAGCGAGTACTTGATCATGTAGGAGTTCTGTGATGACGGATAAATCTTCAACACTGACGCACATAACCAGAGTTAAGGAATAGGAGGCCATTATATCATGTATAACAAATGGTTGAAGGCCGTCAGGAGCGGGTTCGCGTCGCTGCTGGCGACGGCCGTGCTGGTGACGGCCGTCATGCCAAGCGGAGCATTGGCGGAAGACTCGGCAGCGAACATACCGGTGGCAAGCGTAAGCGAGGATGTCCCATGGGAAAGTGAGGGAGTCAGAGCCCTTCCGCCTTCCTCTCCGAGCCCGACGTCCTGGAATCTGCTTAGCAGGCTGAATCGGGGAGTGGGATCCTATATGTATCCCGCGTTCGACGTACCGATTACCCGCCTCAGCTCGGATGAACGTTATATGGCGTTCATGACTTATGCGCTGGATGACGATTTGGGTCTCGGCAGGAAGGTTATCGGCATCCAGGATCGGAGCACGGGCGAATTACAGGTCGTGCCAACGCCGGATGTAACGGGATCGGTCCTTTATTTCGATATGACGCCGGATGCCCGGTACTTCGCGTATACCTATGGCGAAGACGCCGTCAGCGGCATTACCAAGGTATTCCTCTACGATAGGGGAGAGGGGAGGCTGGAGACGATTAATGACGTGAGCGGTCCTAACGATATTCGTTACGAAGACGGCGATTACGTCTCCGTCAGCGATGACGGCCGCTACGTGGCTTTCGATAGCGACGCGCCTTTGGTTCCGCTGGACACGAACGAAGAGAGGGACGTCTACCTCTATGACCGTCTGGCAAGCGGGGAGAAGCTGGAACGCATCAGCAAGCCCCTTGCGGAGTTCCCTAACAATGACAGTTGGGCGCCGAGCATCAGCGGCGACGGCAGCGTCATTGCGTTTGTCTCCAAGGCGCAGTTGGCGGGCGATCGGGACGAGGGCTGGGATACGGTCTACTTATATAACCGTACTTCCGGCTCGGTGAAGCGGGTCGCCGAAGGGCGTGCCCCGTCCATAAGCGGTGACGGCCGTTTTGTTGCGTTTTCCACGCATCGGCAGGATCTGGTCGCCGGAGACACCAATGGTAGGGACGATATCTACGTATACGACGACGCGGAAGAAAGCTTCCTGAGGGCGTCGATGAAAGCGGACGGAAGCGAGCATGCATGGAACAGTCGGAATCCTTCCATCAGCAGGGATGGCGCTTATGTCGCTTACGAGGTGGGAGAGAACGGCTCCATTGATGCGTTAGAAGGTTACGTGACGGGTATTCGGGATCTGACGTCAGCGAAAATAATCGTCCCGGACTCTCCTCTGGAGCAAGGCACCGCCGCCATGCGGCCCAGCATTGGCGACGGGGGCCGGACCGTAACGTTCCTCTCCTCTTACATGGAACGGATCGGGGATATCAAGTTCAAGGCGTTCGATTATTTCGTGGCCACGAACGGGACGGCGCCCGCTTGGCCTGCTGGGAGCAAGCTCAGCGCTTCGAATATCGGTCCGGACCAGCTTACGGTGAGCTGGCCAAGTGCGGGGGACGAAGACGGGGTAACGGGTTATGCCGTCTATCGGAACGGTAAGCCCGTCGGTTACGTGCCGGGGAGCGTCACGTCCTATACAATGACGGATCAACTGGCCGGCACGAGCTTGGAAGATCTCGTTCAAGTCGAAGCCATCGATGGCGGCCATCATATGAGCATGGACGGCCCTACCTATGCATGGGTACGGGATGGCGAGGTCGATCCGCCGGACGAACTCCTGTACTTTGACTGGATCGGAGAGAGAGGAAGCGACAGCGACCCGCTACTCCGCGGAAGCTCCATCCAGTTATATGCTTCGGGCCCTTCGGGAAGGGACGCCAAGGCGGAGTATTCGTATCTCGAGTGGGACGGCGATAACGAGATTCCAAAGTCGGCTTCCGTCAAGCTCGATGAATTGAGGGGCATGGGCCTGTATGTAGCTAACTTCAGACTGTCGCAGCAAACGACGGAATTGATGGCCATGAGACTGACGATGACCGCAGCAGGGGAGAGCCTGACGAAAGAGGCGGATAACCTTCCGGTATCCATCGGGGGAAGTCTCGCCCTCACGTTCGTAGGCGCGGAGCAAGGGGAGCTGAAGGGAAGCATTTTGACTATTCTCCAGTCCGATTCAGAAGTCCGGACGCTTACCCTAGGAGATCTTCCGTTGACTTCCATTGACGGATTGCAGCCCGGGGAGCCGACGACGATTGTTCTCTATACGCCGGATTACCGCCACGAGATGGCACGGGTAGAGCGCATTGGGATTCAGTCGGGAAGAACGAGCTCGGTAGCCGTACCGATAGAGTTTCCGGCCAGACTCAGGGTCAAAATGGTGGATGCCGGAGGAAAGCCGGTAGCCGGCATACCTGTCTCGTTCTGGAATGAAGAACGGCAGCTGCTGAATACGTCGTACTCGGACGATGACGGCGTTACCGCGTGGCAAGAGGGTCTGGTGGAGGGCGAGACCTTGACTGCAGATATCGATCTGGCAGACATCGAGTATGAGCTTGCGCCGAATGCTTCTCTTAGCATGGCTCTGGAGCGGGGAGATAACGAACTTGCAATTCGTCTTGTTCAACCGGATCGCGGCGAATTAGTAGTCACCGTGCTGAATCCCGCAGGCGAGCCGGTGTACGACGCAATGGTAACGGCGTCGCAGACATACAAGGGCAAGCCGGTCGTCGTTAGCGGCCGCACCACCTTCGACGGGCGGACGAGGCTTGATCTGTATGAAGGCGAAGCTGTTCTAGAGGCGACTCAAGCAGGCTTTCGTTATAGCTCCGACCGGACCATAGTACAGGTGGAAGCGGAGACTTCGAAGTCCGTTGAGCTTCCGGTCCGCCAGCCCGACAAATACACGGTGAACTTGAACGTGTTCAAGAAGGCGCTGGATACCGGTTGGTTGGGACCTCTTAACCTGAACGACGAATGGTTCCTCGCCACGGTTTCCTCTTACCCGGGTGGAGGATGGGTCAGATCCTATTTCTCCAACGCCGTGAGTGTGGGCGGAAATCCCGGCAATAAGGTCGAGGCTTGTCTGGAAGGCAGTATCTACGCTTACGTAAGAGCCTGTGGAAGCTCGGTCTTGGACGAGAATCTGAATGCGGATATCGAGGTTCGCTTGGAGGAGAAAGGAGCCCGCATCCAAGGCTTGGTGGAGACGGGCCGCCACTTATCCTACTATGCTTCCATTTACGAGTCAATGGATAACGGCGGCAAGCGTTGGGTGGCCGACGCTTTGAATACCGACTTTCAGAGCCGCCCCTTCAACGTAAACGTTCCTAAGGGTGGAACGTTTCGGATGGAGATCGTGAAGACAGTGCGCGAGGCTAATTATACGAGCCGTTACGAGACGGCGAGCGTGGAGTTCACGATTGCGGAGAATGAGGTCAAGGATCTGGGGACAATCGCATTCAACGCGTCCAGCCAATTCGCGAACAAGTCCGGCAATAGCTTTACCGCCTATCCTTCGCGGGCCGTACCCGGCAGCATGCTCGTCCTGAAGGCGGCTTATCGAAACGTGACGGAGAAGACAGTGGAGAATGCCTATTTGCATCTGGACATTCCAGAGGGAATGGCGCTCGTGACCGATTCTGCCGGCGGTATGGCCGTAACGGGCGGGGCAGGCACGGCTGAACTGCAGGACGGAGTGCTGCGCGTTCCGCTGGGAAATCTGGCAAAGAGACAAGAAGGCACCGTCACCTACAAGCTGGCCGTGGCGCCTACTTTCAATAAAGCTTCCGTATCCGCAGCGGCGAGACTACGCGCTGATCTGGACGGGAAAAGCTTAGAGGAAACGCTTGGAACCGTTCAATTGGATGCGCCGAGAATAACGCTTGAAGCTCCAGACCGTATTTCCGGTGTCGACAGGAGAACCGTCCTGAGCGGGTTCGCTCCTGCCGGCAGCGCCGTCCATCTCTATGATACCGATATTCGAATCGGCGGAGCCGTGGCGAACGCGGCGGGTATGTGGAAGACGGAGGCGACGCTTGTCGATCTGGGAAATTCAAGCATGCACGCCTTGTGGGCGGAGACGGAGAAGAGCGGTGTTGCGCTGCGGTCCGAAAAGGTATTCTCGGAGTACGATGAAAGTCTGCCGAGACTGGAACGCGTCGCCTATTCTCAAGCGCCGGCCGGCAGGTGGATTTCGGTACAGGTCGGAAGCAACGCGCCTGATCTTCCTTATACCGTTCTGCCGGGATATCCCTTCTTGTTCGACATGGAATTTTCCGAGCCTGACCGGGTGGAGAACGTCAGGGTGTACATGGAGGGGCAGGAAGGCGTCGAAGCGGTTCCCGCGGTTAGAGAGGGCTCCATCTTCAGGGCGATTGTGCCGATAACAGCGGATGCTCTTGGAGGGATATACGTCGATTATGACGTGAAGAAGGAACAGCGATTTTACGACGGCCATCTGGAGGATTTGGACGAGATTCGCGCCTCCATGCCGCTTGGCATGAGAGATTTCGAGGTGGTAGCGGTAGAGCCCTTCCGACTAAAAGGCGATACGTATGTCGGCAATGCCGCGCTTCGTTTCCCGCAACTGGGCGGAGCGACGCTAAGTTTTTCAATCACGGTAGATCCCAGCTCCGATTATGTCCCGACGGAGGAGGAGCAGGAGCTCGCGCTGCGATCCGGCGTGCCGGTCGTGCAGAAGACCTTCGATGCTTCCGAGACCGACACGTCAATGATCTTGAAGCTGCGCGGCTACATTCCGAGCGACCTTCTCGAGGAGGATGGAGGCAGCCCGCTTGCGTTTAAGTCTTCTTTGGCCGGCAAGCCGGGCGATTGGAAACATACGGCGGAATATTTTATGGAAATTAAAGCGGATGTGGATGGCGTCAAGGGACAGATCGACTCTGTGAAGAGTCAGTACAATGACTACATGACGTACGCGGGCAAAATCAATAAAATCATGCATCGCGTTGAAGCAAGCGGCATGGATTGCCTGCAAGAAATGCCGACTACCGCGAAGGAAGCGGGCAAGGCGCTTGCTGCGGTCGTCATTGGGGAAGTCGCCAAAACGGCGATGAGCGCGGGCGTTGGAGCGATGGCGCTGACGGGCGTCGGCGGAGTCATTGCGGGCAAAGTATCCAGCATGGCGAGCTCGCGGATCGACAACTACGTCGACGAGAAGATCGACGCGGTCGGCTCCGGCTACAACGAATGCAATAGCGACGATAAAAAGAAGTACAGAGGTCTAAAAGTAGCGAGCCCGAAGTGGATTTACGATCCAAGCGGCTATGTATATGAAGCTGTGGCAAGCAATCCCGTGGAAGGTGTAACGGCAACGGTCGTTTACCAGGATGAGGCTAGCGGCGAGTGGGAGGTGTGGAAGGCCGAGGAGTATGAGCAGGTTAATCCGCAGCTTACGGACCAGGCAGGCAAGTACGGCTGGGACGTGCCGCCGGGCAAGTGGAAGGTAGTCTGGAGCAAGGCGGGCTACGAGACGGTAGAGAGCGCGGAGATGGATGTGCCGCCGCCGCATACGGAAGTGAACGCGGGCATGATTTCGCGGGCCGCGCCCGAAGTGACCGCCGTGCAAGGCTTCGCTGCGCCGGGCGGAAGCTACGTGGAAGTCACGTTATCCAAGTATTTGAAGACCAGCGAGCTGCCGGCCGGCGGTATTGTGCTGCTGGATCGGGACAGCAAACCCGTGGAAGGCAGAGCCGAGTTCGCAGGACTGGAAGCGAGCGCGGCGAATGAAGGCGTCATGCTGTCGCGCACCTTGCGGTTCGTGCCGAAGGGCGATCTGGCTCTCGACGGCGAGTATCGCTTGAAGCTGGGCAAAGGCGTGTTTGTCAGCTACGCGAACGCCATGCTGGCGGATAAGGATGCCAAAGCGCATCCTGTCGTTATGAAAGCTTTGGATTTGACAGGACCGCTTCCAATAAGCGCGACTACGGAGAGCGGCGGACGAGTCATTCGCATTACGTTCGATGAAGCCATCCAAGGTATCGCGGATGCGGCGGGCATGCTGCTGGACGGAACCAATGATGTTGTGACGACGGCGGTTTCCGCAACGAAACAAGGCGAGAGCGAATCACGAGAGCTGCTGCTTACGCTTCGGGCTCCGGTCTTGGAGGAAGCACGTCTGACGCTGCTTGCGGGCGCTGTCAAGGATGGGCAGGGCAACGCGTCGGCGGAAGCCGCCTTTACGTTGTCGCCAGACATTAACCCTAGCCTGAAGGAACTAAGCTTCGCAAGCGGATCGCTAAGCCCGGCGTTCAGCCCGGCCGTCACAGAATACGCGCTGGCGTTGCCTGCCGGAACGAACGATGTCACGCTGAAGGCGACGGCACTGCAAGAAGGAACGAAGCTTACGATCGGCTCCGAGCCGGCCGTGAGCGGTTTGGCCAAAATCATCCCGATTCCGGAGGACGGCGTCATTACTGTGCGCTTGGATGCCGGCGGAGGAGTCACGCTTAAGAAGTACACCGTGAAAGTGAGCTACTCCGGAGGCGGAGGAGAGCCTGCGCCGGGACCGGACCCTGGCCCTGACGAAACGCCGAAGCCGGGAAATCCGCTGGATGTCGGCAGGACAGCCAGGGTGGTTAGCAAGACGTCGTCTGACGGCAGGATCGTCCTGACGGCGGAAATTGCCGCAGAAGCGGTTAAGGCCGCGCTGAGCGATGGGCGCAAGGGGCAAGTCTTGTACCTGGAGCCGCAGGAGCATGGCGACGAGCTTGTCGTGCGTGTTCCCGCCGTAAGCGTTAAGCTTATGAAGGAAGCAGGAGCGTCGCTGCTGGTGAGGTCGCCGATGCTGGATGTAACGGTTGACGCTTCGGAGGCTTTGGCGGGAAGCGAGCTTACTGACGGTGCCGTGTTCGCGCTCGTCTTGGAATCGGCGCCTGACGAATGGCGGCATAAGGCTGACGAAGCTGCTCAAGCACAAAGCCATGGCATCAAGCGGCTGACCTCACCGATCCGAGTTAAGGCGAATTGGATATCGGACGACAAGGCCGAGGCTGCGATTCCCGTTTCGAATGGAGCGCTGAAAGGACGATTCGGTAAGTCTGCGGACGCGTATCGTTTCGATGAGGCATCGGGCGTCTGGGTGTTTTTCGCGGAAGCGGGGAGGAAGGCGGATTCGTCGTTCGTTATCGCCACAAGGGATTATTATGCAGGACTCAAGCCCGCTCTGGGTCGCTTCAAGGATACGGCGGGACATTGGGCGAAGCCGGACATCGAGTGGATGACGCGCCGATTGCTCGTAAACGGCACGTCGAACGTTTTGTTTAGCCCGGACGCTTCCGTCACCCGCGCGGAGTTCACGGCTTTGTTGGCGAGAGCGCTGCAATTGCCGGCAAGCGACGGAGATAACGGCAACCATGCCGAACACGTCGACAATACGGACAACGCCAGCAACATCGATAATGCCCGAAACGGCGGTATCGATTTCGTCGATGTTGCTCCGACGGCTTGGTACCGCGAGTACGTGCTTCGCGCGGTGGCCGCTGGCATCGTGAAGGGGCATGGCGCTGGGCGGTTCGCCCCGGACGCCACTATCTCCCGTCAGGAGATGGCCGTAATGATCAGCCGCGCATACTCCTATCTGGATCTTGCAGCATCGCCTTCCGGCGGCGGCTTAAATCCCGCCGAGTTGTTCACGGACGGAAGTCTCATTCAGAGCTGGGCGAGGGACGCGGTGGCGCTTGCGGTCGGCGAAGGATTGCTGAAGGGCGTCTCGAAAGGACGCTTCGAGCCGACTGGCCTGACAACGCGCGCTCAGGCTGCCGTTGTGCTCAAGCGTCTCCTGAACAAACTGGAGGAGTAAAGATCGACGGTTAAGATTGTGCGAGCATAAAGCAGGCGTCGAGCTAAATTGTCAATCGGGCAAGCTGAATTGTCCGTTTAGATGATGCGCGCGCAGGACAATGTGCTTAAGCGTTAGCTCGGTCGGTCTGTGCCATATTCAGATCGGCCAGACCTCGTGCAAGCTGCGAGAGCTTCTCGATCGTTGCATTGGCGACGATTGGGAGGCTCTTTTCTACCGCGTATACAAAACAACAAAAATGACTTGGCTAACTTGCCATTACGAGCGGGCCTAACGGTAATGGAATAAGTTGAACAGACGGTGAACAAGACTAGCTAATTGGACCTCATAAGCTATAGAAGGGAAGGGCTGGCGGATTTGATTTTGAAAAAAATAAAGAATAAAGAAAGGTGTTATTCGAGGATTGGAAGAAAGCTCTAAGCCTCCATACCCCATATCCTTTTTTGAAAAAGAAAAAAATGGCTCGTGGAAATATATCGATTCGTGATTTTGCCGTGGCCGAACAGGAACAACAGGTTGACTATAAGCAATATCAACGTTATTATTGACTATATATGATGTAGTAGATCGACGTTGAAGGGGAAGAGTATGCAGCCATGCCTTTAGAGAGTGGAGCCGTTACGCTGAGAGGTTCCGCAGGATAAAGCTGCCACGGGTCGCCCTGGAGTTGCCTGAACCAAGCGGAGCGTGCGCTATGCTGCTTCCATTAAGTCGGGCCGGCCACAGCCGTTATCTGTTTGAGTGCCGCGGCAGCTTATTGCCTGCGGAACAAAGGTGGTACCACGGGAGCTAGACCTTTCGTCCTTTATGTTGAGGGCGGAAGGTTTTTTTTATTTAATGATGCGGAGGATGGAAGCTATGTCAGAAAATCAAACGATGCAAGCGACAACCGAAATGCCGACAACTTATGATCCTAAGGCGGCCGAGCAGAAGTGGTATGAATATTGGATGCAAGGCGAGTATTTTAAAGCAGGGCGGGTTCCGGAGGCGAAGCCCTATACGATCGTTATTCCGCCGCCGAATGTTACCGGCATGCTGCACATCGGGCACGCGCTCGATTTCACGCTGCAGGATATTCTGATTCGCACAAAGCGTATGCAGGGCTATGACGCGCTATGGCTGCCGGGAACGGATCATGCGGGCATCGCGACTCAGACAAAGGTGGAGCAAAAGCTGCGCGAGCAGGGAATTTCCCGTCACGATCTGGGACGCGAAGCGTTTTTGAAGCAGGTATGGGATTGGAAGGATCAGTACGCGGAAACGATACGCGGCCAATGGGCCAAAATGGGCCTGTCGCTTGACTATTCCCGTGAGCGCTTTACGCTCGACAGCGGGCTGTCCAAGGCGGTTCGCGAGGTGTTCGTTCGTTTATACGAGAAAGGCTTGATTTATCGGGGCAAAAAAATTATTAACTGGGACCCTGCCGCCCGCACAGCGCTGTCGGACATTGAAGTTGACTACAAGGAAGTAAACGGACACCTGTATCATCTGGCATACCCGCTGAAAGACGGCTCCGGCACGATAACCGTTGCGACTACCCGTCCCGAGACGATGCTTGGCGATACGGCGGTCGCGGTTCATCCCGAGGATGAGCGTTATCAGCACCTGATCGGCCAATTGATCGTACTGCCGGTAACGGGACGCGAAATACCGATTATTGCCGACGAATACGTTGAAAAGGATTTCGGCTCCGGCGCGGTTAAAATTACTCCTGCCCATGATCCGAACGATTTCGAGGTCGGGGAGCGCCACAGCTTGCCGCGAATTATCGTTATGGATGAGTCCGGCGTCATGAACGAGGAGGCTGGGCCATACAAGGGGCTTGACCGTGCGGATTGCCGCAAGCAGCTTGTAAAAGATTTGCAGGAGCAGGGCGTATGCATACGCATTGAGGACCATGTGCATCAGGTCGGCCACAGCGAGCGCAGCGGCGCCGTCGTGGAGCCGTATTTGTCGACGCAATGGTTCGTGGCCATGAAGCCGCTGGCGGAAGCGGCAATCGCGGCGCAAAAGTCCGGCAAGGGCGTACAATTTGTGCCGGAGCGATTTGAGAAGGTTTATTTGAACTGGATCGAAAACATTCGCGACTGGTGTATTTCTCGCCAGCTGTGGTGGGGTCACCGCATTCCGGCGTGGTATGACGAGAATACGGGCGAAATGCATATTTCCCGCGAGGATTTGCAAGGCGATCATTTGCAGCAAGACAACGATGTGCTAGACACTTGGTTCAGTTCAGGGCTATGGCCATTCTCGACGCTTGGCTGGCCGGATCAAACCGAGGACCTAAAGCGCTACTATCCGACGGATGTGCTTGTGACCGGCTACGATATTATTTACTTCTGGGTTGCCCGGATGATCTTTACCGCGCTTGAATTTACGGGCGAGCCGCCGTTCAAGGACGTTCTGATCCACGGCTTGGTAAGGGATTCCGAAGGTCAAAAAATGTCCAAGTCGCTTGGCAACGGCGTCGATCCGCTGGAAGTCATCGAGAAGTACGGCGCAGACGCCATGCGATTCATGATCTCCACCAGCAGCACGCCGGGTCAGGATCTGCGTTTCCGTTGGGAGCGGGTCGAGCAGGCTCGGAATTTTGCCAACAAAATTTGGAACGCCTCGCGGTTTGCCCTCATGAATCTGGAGGGCGTGCAAGCGAGCGATATCGATATTTCGGTGAAGCTGGGAACAGCCGATCGCTGGATTCTGCACCGTTTGAATGAGACGGTTCGCGACGTTACGCGTTTGATAGACAGCTACGAGTTCGGAGAAACCGGCCGAGTTCTGTATAACTTTATTTGGGATGATCTGTGCGACTGGTACATCGAATTTGCGAAGCTCAGCCTGTATGGCTCGGATGCCGATGCCAAACAAGCGACTCAGTCCGTGCTTGCTTACGTGCTTGATCGCACACAGCGTCTGATTCATCCGTTCATGCCATACATCAGCGAGGAAATTTGGCAGCATCTTCCTCACGTCGGCGAGACGATTACGCTGGCTGAATGGCCGGTTTACGAAGCGTCGCTTGAAGCTCCGGATGCGGTGGCGGAAATGGAGCTGCTGATGGAGATGATCCGTTCGGTTCGCAACATCCGCGCGGAAGTAAACGTGCCGATGAGCAAAAAGATCGAGCTGCTGATCAAACCTTCGACGGAGGCGGCTGCGTCGATTCTGGCCAGCAACGAGGAATTTATCAAGCGATTCTGCGGGACGTCGCTGCTGGAGACCGGACTTGCGATTCAGGCGCCGGACAAGGCGATGACGGCAATCGTCAAGGGAGCGGAGCTTTATTTGCCGCTGGCCGGCTTGATTGACATTGCGCAGGAAATTGCAAGGCTGGAGAAGGAAGTTCAGCACTTGAACGCCGAGGTGGAGCGCGTGGAGAAAAAACTAAGCAACCAGGGCTTTGTTGCGAAAGCACCGGCAAAAGTTATCGAAGAGGAACGCGCCAAAATGAACGACTATGCAGGCAAACGGGATAAAGTTCAGGCCCGGATTGCCGAGCTGCGCGGTTAACGCGCGGGTACAGGAAGAAGGTTAGAGTATAATGACAGATACGATATCCATGCAGCGGCCCGCGGGTCCGCTGCAATCCTATCAAGAGGCGGTTGACTGGATCAACGGCCTCATACCTTTCGGCATCAGGCCCGGCCTTGACCGAATTGAGCAGCTGATGGAGCTGCTGGGCAATCCGCATCGCAGACTCAAGTTTATTCACGTAGCGGGTACGAACGGCAAAGGCTCGACTTGCGCGTTTCTAACAAGCGTATTGCTCGAAGCGGGATATGATGTAGGTACATTCACATCCCCTTATATCACCAAATTCACTAATCGGTTCCAGTATAACGGGGAGGACATCGCCGAGGAAACGCTTCTTTCTTTATCCAACGAGCTAAAGCCGTTTGTCGACGAAATGGCGCAGACCGAGCTTGGCTCTCCGACGATGTTCGAAGTGTCCACCGCACTGGCCATTTTGTTCTATGCAAAGGTAACCTACCCGGACTACGTTGTATGGGAAACGGGTCTGGGAGGCCGCATGGATGTGACGAACATCGTCCATCCGGTCGTTTCGGTTATTACGAATATCGGCCACGATCATATGGACCGGCTTGGAGATACGATTGCGGCTGTCGCATACGAGAAGGCAGGCATCATTAAGCCGGGCACTCCGGTCGTGAGCGCCGTAACGCAGCCCGAGGCCGTGGAGGTTATTAAACGTACGGCAAGCGAACGCCGCAGCACCCTGTATTTGCTTGGCGAGCAGTTTAGCCTCGAGCCTTTGTCCGTCCGCGAGAACGAGCAAAGCTTCCGTTTCAGCAATCTGTTTCGTGCCATTGAACCGCTGGCGATTACGTTAAACGGCGCGCATCAGCTCACAAATGCGGCGGTTGCCGTTATGACGCTTGAGGTGCTGCGCCAGTATAATGCGCTTGTTGTAGAGGATGAGTCGCTCGAAGCGGGACTGCGCAAGGCTGCATGGCCGGGCAGGCTGGAGATGGTTGGGCAAGCGCCAAGGCTGCTGGTCGACGGAGCGCATAACCCGGAAGGGGCGGAAACGCTTGTCGCGGCGCTAAAAACGACGTATTCCTATGATAAATTGCATCTTATGATGGGCATGCTGGAGAATAAGAATCATCATGACGTGCTCAAGCATATACTGCCGATAGTGGATACGCTAATTGTGACCGAGCCTGATTACCGCATGAAAATGGAAGCAGCCGCTCTGGCTGAGCTTATCAACGACATGCGGGAGCAGCAGTCGCCTGAGCATCGTTTCGAGCTGGTGGTTGAACCGAATTGGCAAACAGCATTACAAAAACTACAGCAGATGACCGGGGATGCAGACCTTGGGGTCGTGACAGGCACGCTCTATTTGATTGCCGATGTTCGCTCCCGCTTGTTGTATAACTCGGTATCTGAAAAAGGTTGGTGAACCGTCTTTGAATACAGCAGAGCATGTTCATTTCATCGGAATCGGCGGTTACGGCATGAGCGCGATTGCGCGCGTCATGCTCGAAATGGGCTATAAGGTGACAGGCTCCGACGTTGCGCGCCAGGAGCTGACAGAGAAGCTTGCGGCAGGCGGCGCGTCTATTTATATCGGCCATCAGCCGGAGCATGTTACGGGAGCGGATTTGGTCGTCTATTCGACCGCTCTCTCCAAGGACAATGTAGAGCGTCAGGCGGCCGAGGCGCTTAACATCCCGGTGCTGCACCGTTCCCAGATGCTCGCCAGGCTGATGAACGCGGGCAAAGGCGTTGCTGTAGCAGGCGCGCACGGCAAGACGACTACCTCCTCGATGATCGCGCTCGTGATGGAGGCCTGCGATGCGGACCCTACTTATATTATCGGCGGCGAGATCGTAAATGTCGGAACCAATGCCAAAGCAGGCAAAGGGGAATATGTCGTGGCCGAGGCCGATGAGAGCGACGGTTCGTTCCTCCAGTATCATCCAACGCTGGCGATCGTGACGAATATCGAGCCGGACCATCTGGAAAATTACGACGGGGATTTTGCCAAGCTGAAGGCCGCTTACGTTCAGTTTCTTAAGCAGGTCAAGGAAGACGGCAAAGCGATCGTATGCAGCGACGATGAGACGGTCACCGAGCTGATTCCGCAGGTTTACAGCAGCGGGCTTGACGCCAAGCAGGTAATCACATACGGCATCGACGGAGACGCGATGTACAAGGCCGAGCAGATTGAACTGGGCGATCGCAAAGCCTCCTTCGTCATGACGCGAAGCGGCGAGGCGTTAGGAAAAGTCGAGCTGTCGGTCCCTGGACGCCACTCTGTCTATAATGCGATGGCGGCTATCATTACGTGTCTGGAAGCGGGCTTGCCGTTCGAGCGGGTGGCTGAGGCCATCGGATCGTTCAGAGGAGCAAAGCGCCGGTTTCAGGTGCTGGGCGAAGTCAACGATATTCTGGTTATCGACGATTATGCCCATCATCCTACGGAAATCCGCGCCACGATCAGCGCCGCCAAAGCGACCGGAAAGCGGATTATCGCCGTGTTCCAACCGCAGCGGTATACGCGTACCTATTTCCTTCTGGATCAGTTCAGCCGGGCGTTTCCTGAAGCGGACGAGGTCATTATCCCGGATATCTACTCACCTGCGGGCGAGCAGCAAATCGAAGGTGTCGATTCGCTCAGACTGGTTGAGCTTATCAAGCAGAACAGCAATGCCAACGTAACCTATATTCCGACCAAGGATGAGGTGCTGGCTTATTTGAATGAACGTGTCGTTCCTGGCGATCTTGTCATTACGATGGGGGCAGGAGATATTTGGAAAGTGGCCGACGCCCTTGCCAAATCGCTTAAAGCCAGACTGTAGACGCATGACTTGGACTTCATCCGATCATCCTTTTTTTGGGGATGGTCGGATTTTTCTGTTTATCTGCTTCTTCTGCCGCGTCTTGCATTTCCACGGGGTCTAAATCTCTTAACGGTTTCATAGACTAGCAATAGACAAAGGGACAAGGAGAGATCGGCATGAAGACAAATAATCGGATTACGTATCGTTTTGACCGCGCAGGCAATGCGATTAGCGATAAAGGCCAAGGAGCGGCCGCCAAGCCGGAAGCAAACGCAGTCAGCCAAAGCGACAAAGTCGTTCCTCTGTATCCGTCATACGAGAACCATAGTGTCAGTGAACATAGCCCATGGAACAGTCCGTTTCAGGATGATATCGGCGCATTGGAGCAGTTGATCCGCGATACAAGCCAAGAAGCGGACAAGTCCTCCCGCTCGGACTCCTCTGCGGTTTTACCTATGCAGGTGCCATCACGTTCATCCAGTAGGCATGTCAGTGAAGACTCCGGCACCGGCGAGCCGGCCTTCTCCAAGAAGGTGAAAAACGAAATGGCGATTAAGGCTCAAGGGGCAGGGGGGCATGCTGCCGAGCCTGCCCTCCCGTCTGCGAATGATGCCGGGCCGAAGCTGGTCAAGCCTGCCGAGCTTGAGCATGTGCCGCCGCCCGCTTCCGTCGAACCCGAAACAGCTAGAAGCTTACATGAGGATGAGGAGTTTGTCTTGACCGGCAACGATGAAGAGCATTCAATTCCAGCCGCCCGCTCAGCCCGTTATGAACAATGGGAGGCGCCTTACCGTCATCAAGCGAGGTCGCACAAACCGGCCAATCCGTCATGGATTCACGTTTTTCTGTCGGTAGCCGCCGCGCTCGCAACCGGCGCCTTGTTTGGCTATTTTTTGCTGTCGTTGTTTACGGGCGCTTCATTATGGTCCTCCGGGCCTTCTTCGAATGGGGGCAGCCTTCCCGCTTCAGGCAGCGTTGATACGGTGAAAGATGGAAAGTCTCCGCCAGCCGGTTCGGATACGACGAAGAGTGATAACGGGGAGGCTGCCAGCCCATCCGGCACTCCCGCTCAAACGGTCGCTTTGAAAGGACTTGATCAAACCTACTATATGCTGCAATTTGGCGTTTTTAATACGGCTGAAGGCCGGGATACCGCTCTTGCCCAGCTTGCGGCGAAAGGGTTGGCATCCGCAACGCTGCTTGGGACTACTCCTTTCCGGGTGTATGCAGGCATGGCTGTCGATCAGGGCAATGCGGAAACGATCCGCAGCCAAATGCCGGATACCGAGCTGTACATCAAGCCGGTGTCGCTGCAAACGCCCGCGCGGATAGCCTATGCAGGCGCGGCCGAGGACGCGCAAAGCTTTTTTGAGGCGACAAAAGAACTGGTATATATGCTGGATGAGCTTACGTTAACCCAATTGGAGCAGCCATCGCTATCGCCGCTTGGCGAGTCGGCGGCGCAGGCATGGCAGACAAAATATGCGGAATGGACTAAAAAAGCGGAAACGCTGCGAATAGGTATAGCGAATCAGCAAGGAGAAGACTATGCCGCAAAGCTGGTCGAGGCGGTTCAGTCGGCGGCGAAGTCGATGGAGGCCTACGATCGCAAGCCGACCGGGGCGCAGCTGTGGCTCGTCCAAACCTCGCTTATGGAAAGTATTCTCATTCAAAAAGAATGGTTTGATTCCATCAGCGCATTGTAAACCGTATCCGGGATGCGTATAATAGATTCAGGCGGCAAAATGCGATGAAAGGCGTTGAAGCATGAAAAAGAATGGCTGGATTCTAGTGCTGTTTGTTCTGCTTGGCATGCTAGCGGGCGCTCTTGTGGCTCACTGGCTGGCTCCCGTTCCGGGCATCTCTTTTTTAACGAAGTCGCTTCCGCTATCTTGGACGCCTGCTTTTGACTTCTATGTCATCAGCTTTAACTTAACGATTCGTTTGCAGCTTAGCTTGTTCAGCCTGATTGGAGCGGTTATTGCGATTTGGCTGTATCGGAAGATGTAACCGAACCCCTGCCGAATACTCATTCAAGCATGAAGGAGCCTTATACCACTAGAATGGATACCTTATACAATTACAAACGCAACGAAGCTATAAGCCGGCTTGTGCTGGCTTCTTCGTCCCCGCGCCGGAAGGAACTGGTTGCTTCTCTGGACCTTTCCTTGCCGGTTTCTATTTTGTCTACGGATACGGATGAAACGATGGAGACGGGCTGGACGCCTGCCGAGGCTGTGGAGCAGCTTAGCCTTCGCAAAGCGATGGCGGCGCGGGCAATCGTCGCACCTGAGCATGCGCTGATTCTTGGAGCGGATACGATCGTTGTGCTGGATGGCGAGATGCTCGGCAAGCCGGTAGACGAGAATGAGGCGATTGCCATGCTCACCAGGCTGCAAGGACGGAAGCACGAAGTGTATACCGGCATTTCGCTTGTACAAGCCGCTACCGGATTGGCAACAACCGCCCATCGCAAAACGTCTGTATATATGAAGGCGCTGGATGAGAGAAAGATCTTGGCGTACGTCCGTACCGGCGAGCCTTTGGACAAGGCAGGCTCCTATGGCATTCAAGGACTCGGCTCTACGCTTGTCGAGCGCATAGAGGGCTGCTATTTTAATGTCGTAGGCTTGCCGCTGTCCCTGCTGGCCGATATGCTGGCCGAATTTGATATTCAAGTTTTCTGAGCTGTAACGCAATGTCCGTCAATGCCATAAACAGTCCACTAAACGAAGGCGGGAATCGGCCATGGAACCGCAAAAATTGGTTTTGCGCAACGTCCCCCATGAAGAACGTCCGAGAGAGCGCATGTTGGAATATGGGGCAGAGGCGCTCAGCCACGCTGAGCTGCTTGCTATATTACTTCGTACAGGGTCACAGGGCCAGTCTGCCGTCCATCTGGCAGGCGTACTGCTTAAGCAATGCGGCAGCCTGCGCAATTTGATGGATATGAGCTTGGAGGAAATGACTGCGATACGCGGGATTGGTCCGTCCAAAGCCTTGCAGCTTAGAGCGGGGATCGAGCTGGGCAAGCGTATATCGCGCAGCCGTCCCGATGAGGTGTTTATCGTGCGAAAGCCGCAAGACGCCGCCGACTATGTGATGGAAGAGCTGCGTTATTTGCAGAAGGAGCATTTTGTTTGTCTGTTTTTGAATACAAAAAATCATATTATTGCCCGGGAAACATTATCTGTCGGCACGCTTAATGCGTCTCTCGTGCATCCGCGCGAAGTGTTTCGGGCCGCCATCAAGCGCAGCAGCGCTTCCATCATTTGCGCCCACAATCACCCAAGCGGTGATCCGACGCCAAGTCCGGAGGATATTGTATTGACCAAGCGGCTTGCAGAGGCGGGAGAGATCGTGGGAGTTGACGTGCTGGATCATCTGGTTATCGGCGATGGACGTTATGTCAGTTTGAAGGAACAAGGCTATATGTAATATAATAATGAGATGGTCGTGATTAGAAGGGAGCAACAACATGTTTGGAAGCTTTTCGAAGGATTTGGGCATAGATTTAGGAACTGCCAATACGCTGGTATTTGTCAAAGGAAAAGGAATTGTCGTGAGAGAGCCCTCGGTGGTTGCTCTGCGCACTGATACAAAAACGATTGAAGCGGTCGGCGAAAGCGCGAAGAAGATGATCGGCAGAACGCCTGGCAATATTCGCGCTGTACGTCCGATGAAGGATGGCGTTATCGCCGATTTCGAAACGACCGCAACGATGATCAAATATTTTATTAGACAGGCTCAGAAGCAGCGTTCTTTGTTTCCTCGCCATCCGAATGTTATGGTATGCGTGCCCTCAGGCATTACCGCGGTAGAAAAGCGAGCGGTTGAGGATGCGACCAAGCAGGCGGGAGCGCGCGATGCGTTTATTATCGAGGAGCCGTTTGCGGCAGCGATTGGCGCCGATCTGCCGGTATGGGAGCCGACAGGCAGCATGGTCGTCGATATCGGCGGCGGTACGACGGAAGTAGCTGTTATTTCGCTTGGCGGCATCGTGACGGCGCGTTCGATTCGCGTGGCAGGCGACGAAATGGATGAAGCGGTTATTCAATATATCAAACGCCAATACAATTTGATGATCGGCGAGCGTACCGCCGAGCAGCTGAAAATGGAAATCGGCTCGGCTTTGCCGTTAGACAAACCGGAAACAACTGAAATCCGCGGACGCGACCTTGTGACAGGACTTCCTAAAACGCTGCCTATCACTTCCGATGAAATTACGGACGCTTTGACCGATACCATCAATTCCATCGTAGAGGCTGTTAAGGTAACGCTGGAGAAATGTCCGCCCGAGCTTTCCGCCGATATTATGGACCGTGGCATCGTACTGACCGGCGGCGGGGCCTTGCTTCGCAATCTGGACAAGCTTCTGCAGCGCGAAACGGGCATGCCTGTTATCGTCGCCGACAATCCGCTGGATTGTGTAGCCATCGGCACGGGCCGCTCGTTGGACAACATTCATTTATTCAAGAACAGAAGCGGCTCTTCTTCTAAATCGAGACGTTAATACAGGCAGGTGATCGAGCTGTTTAAGCTGATGCGCAACAAGCGAATGTTTATGCTGATGATCGGTTTCATATTGTTCATTGCGGTCATCGGCTTCTCGCTTAGCGACCGTAAGGAATTGACATGGCCGGAGAAATTTTTGAAGGACTCAACCGGTTTTGTGCAGCAATGGTTTTACAAGCCCGCTGGTTATATAGCGGGCTTCTTTGAGGATATTCGCGACCTGCGTCGAATCTATGAGGAAAATGAGCAGCTTAGATTGACAGCGGCGGCCTATTCGCGCGACAAGATTAACTATAATTTTATTCAAAAGGAAAATGTACGGCTTCAGGAAGAGCTTCATTTCACCGAGCGGCAGAAGCAAATGTATAATTATACATATATGATTGCGCAAGTCATCTCTGTCAGCAGCGATGCCAACAACCGGACGCTCAGAATCAACTTGGGGTCCAGCAACGGCGTCAAGCCGAATATGGCGGTAACGACAGTGGACGGTCTAATCGGACTCGTAAGATCGGTAAGCCCGTTTACGGCCGATGTTACGCCGATTACCGAGCTGAACGAGGCTTCGCCTACGTTTAACTCCATTTCGGCAACGGTGTTCGGCAGAGAAGACGAATCGTTCGGCATTCTTAGCAGCTACAATAAGGAAACGGACCGGGTTCTGATGACGAGGATCGAGGAAAACGATAAGATGGCCGTAACGGATACGGTTATAACCTCCGGATGGGGCAATGTGTACCCGCGCGGACTTGTGGTCGGCACCGTCGAGTCCATTCAAGTCGGAGACTTCGGCTTGACGCGCACCGCGTCTATCAAGCTAGCGGCAAGCTTCGACCATTTGACGGAAGTGTTTGTCGTTAAGGTTCCCGAGCTGGGGGATGCCGAGGAATGAGCATGAACCGAATCCTTCTGCTGATGCTGCTCATATTCATTATTGAAGGAACGATTATGCCATGGCTCATTCCCGCAGGCTACGGCGACCGGATTGTCCCTCACTTCATTCTGGTATCGGTTATTTTTGCGGCCCTTTATACGGATCGTCACCGGGCGCTGCTTCTTGGCGTCAGCTTCGGTTTCCTGCAGGACATTGTGTATTTCGGACATCTGCTTGGCGTCCATTCCTTTGTAATGGGACTGCTTGGCTATTTTATCGGCTTGCTGCTCGATCGGCGCAGGGCTACGCTTATGATGGCCGTTACGGTTGTAGGCTTTGCTTGTATTTTGTACGATTCCGTTATATTTTTTATTTATAGCGTTTTTCGCATTACGAGCGAGACCTACGCCTTCGCGCTGCTCAATCATATTCTTCCGAGCTTGTTTCTGCAGCTTGTGTTCGCTATTGCTATTTATGTACCGGCGAGACGAATGCTTGAAGCATACTCCAGAGCCGATTCCGATAAGGATGATGAATAAAATTCAGTCCCTTGGCAGGAATTGTGCATTTACAGCAAGAAAAGAATAGGTTGGGGAGGGACGAACGTGACCGAAAAGCAGCATATCATGATTAAGGGAGTCAAGGAAGGTCTCGTGTTCCTTCTCGACGATAAATGCGAGTTTGCTGTTCTGCTGGAGGAGCTTAAGTACAAGCTGGAAAAAACGCATCAGCAGCTTTTGACCGGTCCGCTAGTGCATGTGCAGGTCAAATTGGGGACGAGACAAATTTCGGAAGAGGACAAGGACAAAATTAAGGCGCTCATTCGCACCCAGGGCAACCTGATGGTTCAATCCGTTGAGCCGGATCAGGTTCCGTCCAAGGAGAAAGCGGAAGAGAAGCCGGTGATGCAGGTGTTGACCTCGATCATCCGTTCCGGACAAACCTATGAGTACGATGGCGATATCCTGCTTATCGGCGATCTGAATCCAGGAGGGACGCTGATTAGCACGGGAGACATTTATGTGCTCGGCGCGCTCAGAGGCGCGGCGCATGCGGGAGTAAGCGGCAGACAGGATGTTATTATCGCAGCGTCGCTGATGAGGCCGACACAATTGCGCATTGCCGAAATCATCAGCCGCCCTCCTGAGGAGTGGATGACGGGGGATGCCGTTATGGAGTTTGCTTTCTTAAGCGAAGGCCGCATGCAAATTGACAAATTGTCGCAATTGTTCCGAATACGCCATAAGCCAATTATGTTTAGGGGAGTGTAGACCATGGGAGAAGCGATCGTTGTGACATCGGGCAAAGGGGGCGTCGGCAAGACGACTACTTCGGCAAACCTGGGGACGGCTTTGGCTTTGCTGGGCAAGAAGGTGTGCATGGTGGATACGGATATCGGACTAAGAAATCTGGACGTCGTCATGGGCCTGGAGAATAGAATTATTTATGATTTGGTGGATGTGGCCGAAGGCCGGTGCCGGCTTAATCAAGCGCTTGTCAAGGACAAGCGGTGCGACGAGCTGTACATGCTGCCTGCCGCCCAAACGAAGGACAAGGATTCCGTGTCGCCGGAGCAGGTGAAGGATATCGTGCTGGAGCTGAAAAAAGAGCATGATTACGTTATTATCGATTGCCCCGCTGGCATTGAGCATGGCTTCCGGAATGCGATTGCGGGAGCCGACCGCGCGATTGTCATTACAACGCCGGAGCATGCGGCTGTTCGCGATGCGGATCGCGTAATCGGTTTACTTGAGCAGGAGCAGCTTCCTTCTAAGCTGATTATTAACCGTATTCGGCAAAATATGGTGAAAAATGGAGAAATGCTGGATATTGATGAAATTTGCCAGGTGCTGGCGGTCGATTTGGTCGGAATCGTCCCGGATGACGAGAAGGTTATCACCGCCGCCAACAGCGGCGAGCCGACCGTTATGAACCCTTCGTCCCGTGCCGCCATCGCTTACCGGAACATTGCCCGTCGCATACTCGGAGATATGGTCCCGCTCATGCTGCTGGACGAGAAAGTCGGAGCGTTCAAGCGCTTCCGCAAGTTCCTTGGAATAGGATGAGTTAACTTTGCTTAATAAACTGAAAAAGCTCGACTGGGGCATTTTGATCATTTTGGTGCTTCTTATGCTCGCAAGCATTGTGATCATTCATAGCGCGACGGATGGGACCCGATATGCCGGCTCTGACAAAAGGCAGCTCATTTTTTATGGAATAGGCTTCTTTTTTGCCATATTCGCTACGATATTCGATTATCGGATCGTGCTTAGAAGCTGGCATGTCATTTATGGCATAGGCGTCGCTTTGCTGATAACCGTTTATTTCGCCGGAGCGGAAATTAACGGAGCCAAAGGCTGGTTCAGGTTTGGCGAGAGCTTCTCCTTTCAGCCTGCCGAGCTCGTTAAAATTATTTTGATTGTTGGCATCGCCTACATTATGGGACGCAGACAAGGGGACAAGCTTACCTTTACGCAGGATTTGATGCCGTTGTTCGCGTTTACCTTCCTGCCGTTCATGCTTGTGATGATTCAACCGGATTTGGGCAATGCGATTATCTATTTGGTTATCGTGCTGGGCATGCTCTGGATAGGTAATATTAAATATGTTCACGTTCTCATCGGATTGGGGCTTATTATCGGCTTTTTAGTTCTGTTCGTCAGCTTGTTTAATATGTTTAATGATCAAATCTATGACTATTTATACGATCATGGAAAAAAACACTGGCATGAGCGCATCAACACGTTTCTTAATCCCAGCGAAGCTTCCTCGGATGCCAGGCATCAGGCGGAGAACGCCCAAATTGCGATTGGGTCGGGCGGCTTGAGCGGGGACGGCTATTTGCAGGGGGATATGAAAAACGGCGGCTTCATTCCTTACCCGTACTCGGACTCCATCTTTGTTGTCGTTGGCGAGGAGTTTGGTTTCCAGGGAGCTGCGGTGCTGCTGCTTCTGTATTTCCTGCTCATTTACAGGATGATTATTATCGCCTTTAAATGCTATGATTTGCGGGCATCTTATATCGTTGTCGGCATTGTGTCGATGTACGTATTCCAGGTGTTCCAGAACATTGGCATGATGATCGGCATTATGCCGATTACCGGCATCACTTTGCCATTTATTAGTTATGGCGGAACGTCGCTGCTTATCAATATGCTCTCCATCGGCCTTATTTTCAGCATAAAGGCGCATCAGGAGAAATACGAGCTGGCAGCCGACAAATAGACAATCGACAAGCCGTTTTTGCGCGGGCTTCCCGCCGCGCCGAAGACGGTTTTTTTGCGTCTGTTTCAGGCAAATGGGCTTCCCCTTACAGCCGTTTTTCCGTGAAACCTTAGCGTTTAGCCGGTGTTTTTTGGCAAAGCCCGGTTCCGGACATGTCCGCATACTTGTCTTCCTCTGCACATAGGTATGTATAAGAAGTTCGAGCTGCCGCCAGACGGCGGCATTAGCAGGGGAGGAAGCCGACATGAAATTCCGGGGTGACCGCAAGCAACGGCGATTGGAGGAGGAAGAAGCCTTATTCAGAGAAGCCGCTTTGGCAGATCGGTATGCGGAGGAGGACACGCTGCATGCGGCCGAGCTTGATCCCGAGGCGGCCTGGAAGCGGAATCCTAACCCTTGGGCAGGTTGGGATGAGGATGGTCCAGCGCCGCGGCGCAGCTATGTGAGGGCTGCCGATCCTACCCGTTTTGCGCCGCAGGACGGTCCGCGAAACAGGCATACTCTGGGCGGTTCCTTTATGCGCAAGCTAGCCGGTTCCTTGCTCGTGTTTGGAGCGGTGTGGGGACTGTTTCAGCTTGAGGAGGACTGGGCGCTGCAGGGACAAGCATTGGTCAAGCAAGCGCTGACCGATGAGATTGATTTTGCCGCGGCGGCGGACTGGTACAAAAATGCATTTGCCGGGGCGCCTTCCTTTATTCCCATTTTTAATAATAGCGCGGAGGAAGCTGCCTCGGCTGATGGAACAGTGAGGCTGCCGATCGTAAGTCCGCTGCCTGGCAGCACGCTAGTTCAGACGTTCGCCGAACTGCTGAACGGCATTGAACTGGCTGGAGCCTCCGGACAAGCGGTCGCAGCAGTAGAAACAGGAAGAGTGCAGACGACGACCGGTCAGGCGGACAAGGGCTTCACGGTGCTATTGCAGCACGCCAACGGCCGTTTAACGATATATGGCGGGCTTGCCGACATAGAGGTGGGTACGGGAGACTGGGTGGAGGCAGGCGACGAGCTTGGCCGCTTGCCGTCAAATGCCGATAACGCTCCAAGCCTGCTGTATTTTGCCGTCAAGCAGGATGATATGTATTTGGACCCGGTGGGCGTGATTCCATTTGATTAAGTGGAAAGGAATCCGATGGTCTGTGCATCCGCTTTTCGTCATCATCATGCTTGGCTCAGTCCTTACGGGCTATTTCCACGAGCTGTTCACCTTATTTATTTTGGTTATCGTTCATGAACTCGGTCATGTGGTGGCAGCGCGCGGCTTTGGATGGACAGTGAGGGAGGTCAAGCTGCTGCCGTTCGGCGGCGTGGCGGAGGTAGAGGAGGCCGGAGTCGCACCGATCAGAGAAGAGATTGCGGTTGCTTTGGCCGGTCCGCTGCAAAATGTGTGGATGGGATTTGCCGCCTGGTGCTGCGGCCAGCTGGGCTTATGGGAGCCGGGCTGGGCGGAATACATATGGAAAGCCAACCTGATGCTGGGTCTGTTCAATTTGCTGCCGATCTATCCGCTGGATGGGGGCAAGCTGCTGCAGGCCACGCTAAGCCGGTCGATCAATTATTACAGGACGCTGGTATGGACGGTTCGGATGAGCCTGTGCTTCAGTATCGGCATGCTGATAGTCGCCATGCTTCCGCTGCTCGAGGGTGACGGCATCCAGCTTAATTTAATGATAGTCGCTGCATTCCTGCTGGTGTCCAACTGGACGTACTCGAGAAATCTCCCCTATGTATTCTACCGCTTCCTGCTCCATCGCAGCCATGCGGCGATGAATAGTCTGGCGCGCGGCAAAACGGCAACTCCGCTTATCGTAGACGGCACCCAATCGGTGCTGTCGGTAGCGCGGCTTTTTTACAGAGGACATTATCACTTGATCTATCTGGTAGGCGCGCACGGGACAGGCGTACAGGTGCTGCCTGAACAGGCGATTGTCGAAAGCTGTTTGTCGCATGCGAATCCCGGCCGTGCAGTCTCCGAGCTTTTCAGGTAGAATAGATGAAAAGCGGACAGGCAGGTGATACCGGGAAATGAAACAGATGCTGCTCCATGTGGAAGGTGAAATGCTGCAAACCGCAGTGCTGGAGGAAGGTCGTCTCGTCGAATTTTTTATGGAAAAATCAAAAGCAAGCAGCCTGGTCGGCAATGTGTACAAGGGACGCGTCGTTAACGTATTGCCTGGCATGCAGGCTGCTTTTATTCATATCGGGCTGGCCAAAAACGCTTTTTTGTATATCGATGAGCTGCTTCATCCGCATTTGGAGAAGCAGCCTAAGCAGAAACCGTCGATTCAAGAGCTGATCAAGCCCGGCGAGGAATTGCTTGTTCAGATTATTAAGGAGCCGCTTGGCGGCAAGGGAGCAAGGGTCACGACGCATTTCACATTGCCTGGGCGATGGAGCGTCTATATGCCGAATGCCGATTACGTGGGCGTATCCAAAAAAATCGGCGCAGAGGGCGAACGCGCAAGGCTTCGGCAGATTGGCGAGAAGCTGCGACATGGCGAGGAAGGCATCATAATGCGCACCGCCGCCGTCGGCGAGGATGAGCTGTCGCTGGAAACCGATATCTCTGCGGCGAGAAAGCTGTGGCAGGGCATCCTGGAGCGTTCTTATGCCGCTGCGGTTCCATCCGAGCTTCACCGCGAGGCGGGACTGATGCGCCGCGCCGTTCGCGACACGTTAACGGAGGATATGGACGAAATATGGATTGACGCCATGGACCGGTACGAGGAGCTTGCCGCTCTGATTAAAGAAATGACGCCTCGCTTGCACGAGCGGCTCAGAAGTTATACGTCGCAGCCGGGACGAAGCCTGTACGATTTTTTTCGGGTGACCGAGCAAATCGCTAGCGCGTTCGACAGACGGCTGCCGCTGCCTATCGGCGGTCATCTCGTATGGGAGGAAACGGAGGCGCTCACGGTTATCGACGTGAATACGGGCAAGTACACCGGCACCTCCAGTCTGGAAGATACGGTGTTCCGCACCAACATGCAAGCGGCCGATGAAATTGCCAGACTGCTTCGTGTCCGGGATGTAGGCGGCATCATTATTGTCGACTTTATCGATATGGTGCAGGAGGAGCATCGCGAGCAGGTGCTTCAGCGCATGCTGGAGCGGACGCGCAGCGACCAGACCAAATGTACGATACTCGGCTGGACCAAGCTTGGCTTGCTGGAGCTTACCCGCAAGAAGGCGCGCGAGAATGCCGTGCACCAGCTTGCGGAGCGCTGTCCGAATTGCGGCTCGAAGCTGAAGGATAAGTAAACAGGTTATTCCAAACCCGCTGCGGCGGGTTTTTTGCTATGCATTCATAAATGAGTGCGCGATTGCCGATAAATGCGTAAGAATGGATTTTATTCCATTTTTGATGTTCAAATGACTATTGAAGTGAGGTAGCGTAATGACGATTATCGGCATAGATCTGGGCACAACCAATAGCCTCGTCGCCTATTGGACGTCAGATGGTCCAGCGATTATCCCGAATGCGCTAGGGCAACGGATGACGCCGTCCGTTATTAGCGTGGATGAGAATGGCGAGCTTCTTGTTGGACAGATTGCGAAGGAACGGCTTATTACACACCCGAATGAAACAGCGGCGGTGTTTAAACGGTATATGGGCACGGAGAAAACCTATCGGCTAGGCAAATACCGCTTTGCGCCGGAGGAGCTGTCCTCCTTCGTTGTCAAAGCGCTTAAGGCAGACGCGGAAGCCTTCCTCGGAGAAGAAGTAACGGAAGCCGTGATTAGCGTTCCTGCCTATTTCAACGATACCCAGCGCAATGCTACGAAACGGGCGGCAATCAGAGCTTTCAGTTGCCAATTCCTATATGCATAGACTGCCGGCAAGCGGAATTGCCGCTTATGATTATGGCATGGTCATTTATTACAGTTACGTTGGTAATAAGCTGTTCGATATGAAGGATACAGAGAAGTGGGATCAAATCAGCGAGGCTATCCCACGGATTGTGGATACTTTTTCTGGCTGGAGCGAATTTATGTTTTCATTTTTTGTAGGTGCGGCTTATGCCGGAGATCCGGAAATGAAGCAGGTATGGAAGGAAAGCCGACCTGCACTAGCGAAGCTGCTTACCTCACGGCGCAGCCCGTTGCGTCAATCGCATATTTGGCCGCTGGATTAACACAGGTCGTGCGCCACGAAAATTATTTGCCATGCTTGCTAGTATATGATATTATATTCAGGTGTGTTGCCCAAGTCCTAATGATTTGAGGCATCATCCATACCGCTCCGATCGGGTAGACAAGCGCTTGCGGTTATCCGCATGCCACCTTGATTAGGCGAGTCTTCGAGAACAAGGAGGTGCACTTACAATGTTCGCAATTATCGTAACTGGCGGCAAGCAATACAAAGTTCAAGAGGGCGATGTGATCTACATCGAGAAATTGGACTCTGCAGCAGGCGAAAGCGTAACGTTTGATCGTGTTTTGGCGGTTTCCAATGGAGACGGTCTTGTAACTGGAACTCCAGTTGTAGCAGGCGCTACAGTAACTGGTAAAGTTGAGAAGCAAGGCAAAGGCCAGAAGATCATCGTATACAAATACAAAGCCAAAAAGAACTACCGTCGCAAACAAGGTCATCGTCAACCGTACACTAAAGTAACAATCGAGAAAATCCAAGCGTAAGCGGGATTGCTCTTATGATTATTGCTACGATTGTTCGGCGCGATTCTGACAGACGGATTACATCCTTTGCGATCGAGGGACATGCTAATTTCCGCAAGATCGGCAAAGATATCATTTGTGCAGGCGTATCCACGGTTTCCATCGGAACCGTCAACTCGATTGAGAAGTTGGCTGGAGTGGAGCTTCCCGCGAAGATGAAGGACGGCTGGCTTTCGTCGGATATTCCGACGCTTGAAGACGCCGCTTCGGACGCGCGGATGCAGCTCCTCCTGGAATCGATGGTCGTCATGCTTAACTCCATTGCCGAAGCCTATGGCAAATATGTTTCGGTACAAGAAATTTCCGGGTAAGGAGGTTGAATACTATGTTGAAACTGAATCTTCAGCTATTCGCTTCGAAGAAAGGTGTAGGTTCCACAAAGAACGGACGCGACTCGCAGTCGAAGCGCCTTGGCGCTAAACGCGCTGACGGCCAAACCGTTTCTGCGGGAAGCATCTTGTTCCGTCAACGCGGAACAAAAATTCACCCAGGCACAAACGTAGGCATCGGCAAAGACGATACGCTTTATGCGAAAGTAGAAGGCGTAGTGAAATTTGAACGTTGGGGACGCGATCGCAAAAAAGTGAGCGTATACCCAGTTGATCTGGCTCCGGTAGCCGCCGCAGTAGAAGCATAATAACGATCCCGGCCTGCATCTTCGCGGCCGGGATTTTTTGTAGGCGGAGCCCTGACCGGGCGGCGCTGGCGCCAGGGTCCTGAGGCTTGCGCTCAGCAGCCGCGGTATGTTTTTGCGTTGCGGATGACTGCGGGCCGGACGCATGATATACTGGATAAGCTAGGAAATCCGATGAAAGTAGGGGTAGCTGATGAGGCGCAACACATCGGTGAAATATTATGCCGCAGCATCGCTGCTGCTCCCGCTCGCGGCTGTGTTCCTATGGCCGGAAGGGATATGGCCGGCGCTCGTTCTGCTGGGATGGGCTGCGTTGGCGGCGGCAGTCTGGATTCGCTCCGAGAGGAAGGAGCACAAGGAACGGGTAAGCAAATTGACGGAATCGCTGCAGACTTCGGCCATTCGCACGCTCAACCATCATCGTCATGACTGGATGAACGATTTGCAGGTGGTGTACGGCTATATTCGACTGAAAAAGTTGGATAAAACCGTCGAGTGCGTGGAGAAAATAAGCGCAAGAATGGCTGTGGAAAGTCAAATTTCCAAGCTTGGCGTGCCTTCGCTCATCAGTTATATTCAGTCGTTTCGAACGTTCTCGAATACATTGGAGCTGCAGGTTGTCATTAATGGAGATGTATACTTAAATGAATTAACGGCTGAAGCCGATCAAATAGCCGACACGCTCATTCAGACGATCAACGCTTACCGCTTCGAGGTTAAACCCGACTATAGCGGAACTGCGGTGCTTAAGCTTGAGCTTACGCTGGACCAGGATGCCCTGACTGCAGCCTTTTATTACGACGGCGAGCTGATGAACGAGCAGCAATGGAAGCAAAAAATACAACAGCAGTTGGATGGCGCGCCACTAAAGCCGGTCAGCTTCGAGCAGTCTTACGCCAAGGTGCTGCTGCGGGCCGATTTGCGCGCATGAACGGGGGAGTACCATGTTTGTAGATAAGGCTAAGATTTTTGTAAAAGGCGGCGACGGCGGTGACGGCATCGTATCCTTCCGCCGCGAGAAGTATGTAGAAAACGGCGGTCCTGCAGGAGGCGACGGCGGACGCGGAGGCGACTTGATCTTCCGCGTTGACGAGGGTTTGCGCACGCTGATGGATTTTCGCTATCAGAAGCATTTCAAGGCGGAGCGCGGAGAACGCGGCAAGGTCAAGGGCATGCACGGTGCAAGCGCCGAGCATACGGTCGTCCGGATCCCGCCGGGTACGGTTATTATCGACGACGACTCGCAGGAGATTATCGCCGATCTGACCCGTCACGGCCAGGAGATCGTCATTGCTAAAGGCGGGCGAGGCGGACGAGGCAATATCCGCTTCGCCACGCAGAGCAATCCCGCGCCGTACATTTCGGAAAATGGTGAGACGGGCGAGGAGCGCTGGGTCGTACTGGAGCTTAAAGTTATGGCCGACGTCGGCCTTGTCGGTTTTCCAAGCGTCGGCAAGTCGACGCTGCTCTCCGTCGTTTCAGGCGCCAAGCCTAAGATCGGCGCCTATCATTTTACGACGATAACGCCGAATCTTGGCGTAGTTGATGTCGGAGACAGCCGCAGCTTCGTAATGGCCGATTTGCCCGGCCTGATTGAGGGCGCGCATGAGGGCGTAGGACTGGGTCATGAATTTCTGCGTCACGTCGAGCGTACTCGGGTCATTATCCATGTCATCGACATGGCTGCCTCGGAAGGACGGGACCCGTTTGACGACTGGGTGAAAATCAATGAAGAACTCGTGCTGTATAACGAGAAGCTGGCCGAGCGTCCGCAGATTATTGCGGCCAACAAAATGGACATGCCGGAGGCCGAAGAGCAGCTTGAGCTGTTCCGCCAGCAGCTGGACGAGGCGCGCGGCGATCGTGAATATGTGATTGTTCCCATTTCCTCGCTCACCAAGCAGGGGATTCAGGAGCTGCTGTACAAGGCGGCCGATGTACTCGATACGATTACGGAGCAGATTGAAATCGAGGACGTCAAGGATGTTGCCGAGCGCAAGGTCTATACGTACAAGAAGCGGGATGAGATGACGTTCACTGTTCACAAGGAGGACGAGGTGTTCGTCGTGGTCAGCGAAGGCGTCGAGAACTATATGAAGCGCGTTAACCTGAACTCCTATGACGCAGTTATGCGCTTTGCGCGTATGATGAGAAAGCTTGGAGTCGATTCGGCTTTGCGCAAAATCGGCGCAAAGGATGGCGATATGGTACAGGTTGGAGATTTTGCGTTTGAATTTTTCGAAGGCACGGATTACGATCCTTATGCATAGACGGCGAAAGCCGTCTTTTTTTATTGCCTATTGCCCAAAGCGTCGTTATTCGTTATAATGTCCACTATAGGTGAACAATTGTCTTTTTGAGGAGGACGTATAGTGAATAGCCGCTATTATGTCGTTCGGGAGGACATCTTGCCGGAAGCGATAATGAAGACGATACAAGTAAAGGAAATGCTTAGCCAAGGCTCGGCGGCTACTGTTCATGAAGCGGTAGAACGGGTAGGGCTCAGCAGAAGCGCCTTTTACAAGTACAAGGACGGCGTATACGCGCTGAACGAGCTGGAGCGGGAACGCATTGCCACCATTTCCATGGATTTGGAGCATCGTTCCGGTGTGCTCTCGACTGTGCTTGGCCTCGTGGCCAGCAAGGAGGGCAATGTGCTGACGATGAATCAGACGATTCCGCTGCAGGGCACCGCCAATGTCGTTATTTCCGTCGATATTTCGCAGCTTTCCGGGGATTTGTCGGAGCTGGTCGACCTGCTGCGAAGCGGTCCCGGCGTTCGCAAGGCAACCGTCATAGGCCAAGGTTAACTATAGAGAGTGTGGAGGGTAACAGATGAAGCCGATAAAAGTTGGTTTGCTTGGACTAGGTACAGTGGGAACAGGCGTCGTACGTATTGTCGAAGGCCATCAAGAGGATCTTGCCAGCCAGGTCGGATCTCCGATCGAAATCGGCAAGGTACTCGTTCAAAATAAATCGAAAGCCCGCAACATATCCATCGATGCGGAGAAGCTGACCGAGGATGCATGGGACATTATCCGTGATCCCGAAATCGATGTCATCGTTGAGGTTATGGGCGGCATTGGACTAACGAAGGAGTATATTCTGGAGGCGCTGGAGCGCGGCAAGCATATCGTTACGGCCAATAAGGATTTAATGGCGCTTCACGGTCCGGAAATATTGGCAAAAGCGCAGCAAAACCGCTGCGACGTGATGTACGAGGCCAGCGTGGCGGGGGGCATCCCGATCATCCGTACGCTCGTCGAGGGCTTCTCCTCCGACCGGATTACGAAAATTATGGGCATCGTCAACGGCACGACGAACTATATTCTGACGAAGATGAGTCAAGAGGGCGCGGCTTATGCCGAGGTGCTTAAGGAAGCGCAGGAGCTTGGCTACGCCGAGGCGGACCCGACCTCTGACGTGGAAGGGCTTGACGCCGCCCGCAAAATGACCATCCTCTCGACGATCGGCTTCCGCGCCAACGTCGCGCTGGAGGATGTAGCTGTGCAAGGCATTTCCTCAGTGAGCAAGGAGGACATTTTGTACGCGAAACGTCTCGGCTACGAGGTGAAGCTGCTGGGCATCGCCGAGCGCCAGGATGACCTGATCAGCATCAGCGTTCAACCGACGATGGTGAAGCAGTCGCATCCGATCGCTTCGGTTAACGGCGTTTTTAACGCGGTATATGTCTATGGCGAAGCGGTTGGAGAAACGATGTTCTACGGCGCCGGCGCCGGAGAATTGCCGACGGCGACATCGATTGTGTCCGATCTGGTAGCCGTGATCAAAAACTTGAAGCTTGGCGTCAACGGCAAGCAAGCGAGCTTGGCTTATAAGGAGAAGAAGCTTAAAACCGACGAGCAAATCAGCTCGAAGTATTTTCTGCTGCTGCAGGTAGCTGACAGGGCGGGCGTGCTGGCCCGGATTACGCAGGTGCTTGCGGAGCTTGAGGTATCGCTCGAATCGGTTCTCCAGCAGCCTACGCCGGGCAGCCCGGATGCCGAAATCATCGTCATTACCCATGATGCGAACCGTGCGTCGATCAAGCAGGCTTTGGAAACGTTCAAGGCGCTTGATGTCGTGCATCAGGTGAAAAGCGTCTATCGGGTTGAGGGGTAAGCGCTATGGATAAACGTACAGTCATCGTAAAAGTACCCGGCAGCACCGCCAATCTTGGCCCTGGCTTCGATTCGCTGGGAATGGCGCTGTCGCTTTATGCCTGGATTGAAATGAGCGAGTCGTCCCAAACCGTCTTTCATTTGCATGGCGATCAGTTGAAGGGGCTGCCGCAGGACAAGTCCAATTTGTTGTATAAGGTTGCGCAGCTTGTTTTCAAGGAAGCCGGCGTCGTCGTGCCCGAGCTGGCGATTTCCATGTACAGCGAGATCCCGTTGACGCGCGGGCTTGGCAGCAGCGCGTCGGCGATCGTCGGCGCGCTGGTTGCCGCCAATGCGTTGATCGGCAGCCCGCTAACGCAGGACAAGCTGTTTCAGATCGCGACAGAGCTTGAGGGGCATCCCGACAATGTCGGCGCATCGCTATTCGGCGGCATTGTCGTCTCGGCGTGGGACGGCAAACACGCAGACTACGTGCGGCTGGAGCCGCACCAGAGGCTGGAAACGCTGGTTGCCATTCCGGCGTTTCAGCTTTCAACGGAGAAGGCGCGCCATGCGCTGCCTTCTCAAATCAGCATGGCCGACGCGGTATTCAACGTCGGCCGCAGCTCGCTGCTCGTCGCGGCGCTGGCCAGCGGCGAGCTGGGGTTGATCCGTCATGCCATGCAGGACCGCCTGCACCAGCCTTATCGTGCGGCGCTTATTCCGGGCATGACGACGATTCTGGAGCGCGCGGCGGAGCATGGCGCGCTCGGGGCTGCGCTCAGCGGAGCCGGGCCGACGCTGATTGCGTTCGCGGATGCGGCGAGCGGCGGCAAGGCCGAGCTGGAGCAATTCCTGCTTCAGACGCTGAAGCAGGAAGGAATTGAAGCGCAGACGCTGTGGCTGGCGCCTTGCGGGGATGGAGCGCAGGTGAGCGAGGTTTCATCCGAGCAGAGGGCAATCCCGTTCATGGACCGTATCAGAGGCGAGGTGACCGCATGAAGACTGTAGCCGTATTGCCGGCAGGCTCTGTATCCGATGAGGCGGCCAAGCATTTTTTCGGAGATGCGGAGGTCGTATGGAAGCATCATCGGCATATTTCGGACGTTTTTTTATCAACCGTCAACGGGGTTAGCGACTACAGCATTATCCCCATCGAGAATACGATTGAAGGCTCGGTCAATCTGCATATGGACTGGCTGGTGCATGAGGTCGATATCCCGATAAGGGCGGAGTGGGTCTATCCGTCGATTCAGAATTTGATCGGACGCCGTTCCGAATTTCTCGATGAGCGGGGAGAGCTCGACCTGTCCCGTATCCGCAAGGTGCTCAGCCATCCGGTTGCCATTGCGCAGTGCCTGCAATTTCTGGGCTCGAAGCTGCCGGGCGCAGCAAGAGATCCCGTCAGCAGCACCGCTGAGGGAGTACGGATCGTTCAGACGAGCCCTGGCTCGGGACTAGCCGGTATCGGTACCAAAACGGCCGCGGCCAATGAGGGGCTGGATATTTTGGCGAGCGGGATAACCGATCACGACAACAATTACACGCGGTTTTTGCTGGTCGGCCATGAGCCGTATACGGCTCAGACGTCGGCTGCAATGAAGACGAGCATTCTGATCACCCCGCCGGAAGATTATCCCGGAGCGCTGCATCAGGTGCTATCGGCTTTTGCCTGGCGCAGAATCAATTTGAGCCGGCTCGAGTCGCGTCCAACGAAAAAGAAGCTCGGCAATTATTATTTTTTCATCGACATCGATATGTCGCTGGATACCGTGCTGCTTAAAGCGGCAATCGAGGAAATTGAAGCGATCGGCTGCCAGGTGCGCATACTGGGCAGTTACCCGAGCTTCAACCATTTTGTCCAGTCATAGCGTTTCAACTAGCATGAATCAGGCCGTTCCATCGGAACGACTTGGCTCATGCTATTTTTTTTGTGAAAAATGGCGACACCCGCCTATGTTGTGCATAGGATGTAAGGACTGATAACGGGCATTCGCCGTGCCTGGTTATTTAGAACGTGATAGGAGGTCGTCAGCGAGTGAAAATCCATATAGTCAAACAAGGCGAGTCGTTGTACCTAATCGGGCAAAAGTATAACGTGTCGCTGGAAGAGATTTTAAAGCTGAATCCGGGCATTACGAATCCGGACGTCATTGAAGTGGGAATGAAGGTGAAAATCCCGTCCAATACTTCAGGCGGGCATGGCGGCGGCATGGACATCATGCACCAGCACGTAGTGAAGCAGGGAGATACGCTCTGGAAGCTTTCCAAGGCATGGGGCGTGCCGCTCTCCGATATGATTAAGGCGAATCCGCAATTAAAAAATCCGAACGTGCTGCTGACCGGAGAGATCGTCAATATTCCGAAAACGGGAGCCGACGTGCACGAGATGCACGATATGCACCATGCGACAGGCGGCCATGCACAGGCGCAACCATCCCAGACGATGATGCAAAATGTTCAAGGCTGGGTTGGGAAGCTGTCCACAGCTCCGGTAATCGGCAAAAAACCGACGGCTCCGGTAGCAGGCAAAACGCCTAACGCGCCAGTCGCTCCGGCGAATACGCCCGCTCCAACCCCTGTTGCTCCTGTAGCGCCAATAGCCGAGAAAAAACCGGTAGCGCCGGTTGCAGAGAAGAAGCCTGCCGCTCCTGTGGCCGAGAAAAAACAGACGCTGCCGACGGTTAAGCCTTCCGCTCCTGCACCGCTGCCAAAGCCTAAGGCTGCAAACATCGAGCCTGCCAAAAAAGCGCTCCCGATACAGAAGCCGGTCGAGAAGAAGCTTAAGCCGATCCATTCCGAATACAATCCGAATGTCGATCTTTTTCAGCAGTATGGCATTCCCGCTACCGAAGCCTTATCCATGAACAGCATGCCAAACAGCGCCCATTTCGCCAATATGCCGAACACGGCCAACATGCAAAGCATGCCGAATATGCCGATGAGCCAGGTGGCGCCTGTGCAGCAGCAGCCTGTATACGGCGGCTACGGACATGGGTACGGTCACGGCTATGGTCATGGTTATGGAGGCGGCTGGCAGCAGCCCGTTCCTTACCCGGGCATGGTGAGCCCGCTTGGCGAAAGCAACCAGGAGCTGCCGTTCGAATGCCCGCCGGGCACCGTTCTGGTGGGAAGCTATCCCGGCCCCGACATGATGCCGATGGGCAGCGGTCCGATCTGGGGCTACGGGCATCACATGGTGAGCCCGCTGCAGGAAAATGCGAATCCGGTTGCCGGCTTGGCGAGTGGTCCTAACGCGAGTATGGCCTCTCCAATGAGCGCGGGCCCGAACGCAAACATGGTGTCTCCGCTGAGCGCAGGCCCGAACGCGGGCATGGTGTCTCCGATGAGCGTTGGTCCAAACGCGAACATGGTGTCCCCGATGAGCGCAGGTCCAAACGCGAACATGGTGTCCCCGATGAGCGCAGGTCCAAACGCGAACATGGTGTCTCCGATGAGCGTTGGTCCAAACGCGAACATGGTGTCCCCGATGAGCGTTGGTCCAAACGCGAACATGGTGTCCCCGATGAGCGCAGGTCCAAACGCGAACATGGTGTCTCCGCTGAGCGTTGGTCCGAACGCGGGCATGGTGTCTCCGATGAGCGTTGGTCCGAACGCGGGCATGGTGTCTCCGCTGAGCGTTGGTCCAAACGCGAACATGGTGTCTCCGCTGAGCGCAGGCCCGAACGCGGGCATGGTGTCTCCGATGAGCGTTGGTCCGAACGCGGGCATGGTGTCCCCGCTGAGCGCAGGCCCGAACGCGGGCATGGTATCTCCGATGAGCGTTGGTCCAAACGCGGGCATGGTGTCTCCGCTGAGCGTTGGTCCAAACGCGGGCCTGGTATCGCCGCAAGGCTTTGCGCCTGATATGGGCTACGGTTATGGTTATAGCTACGCAGGTTCCGGCTATCCTTCTTACTCGCCGTATCCGAGCTGGCCCCAAACAGCCGGCGCGCAGCAGAACGATTGCGGCTGCAAAGGGAACCGTGTAGAAGAAGAGGAAGAGGCATTCCCGCAGCCTACCGCCGTCAAAGCGGCTAAAGCAAGCCCGCCGCGAAAAAACACGAAAAAAGCGGTCATTCGCACCGTTTCCACGAGGCCCAGCAAGCCTAGACGCAGCGGTCCCTGGATCAACCGATAAATAAAGAAAAGCCGGCTTGGCTCAGCATCATGCTGTGCCAGAGCCGGCTTTTGTTAAAATAAAGAAATTCTATTCGTTTGACTCTTATAATCAGCTGCTATTTAAACGCGAAAACGTTAGCCTTGCCGCTAGAAGCCTGCTGTCAGCCGTTGACGCCCGAGAGCAGCACCACCGCGACCGCGCAGTCATGTCTCTGGGCTATTGGTCGGAGGGGAGAAGGCGCGTAAACGGAGCGACGGACAAGCTATGATCCGTTTTTGTATAATTATGTCGTTTGAGAGCACAATAATAGCAAAAACATGAAGCAGTTGAATGGCTAGCTTTTCCCTTGCGTGAAGTCGAAAAAATTGAGAAGGGAGTCTTTCCGATGATGGCATTCAGTCTTTGGAAAAACCTGAAAAAGCATCTTCGCCGCAAACGACGACCGACCTGGAGCCTCGGGGGGCTTATACCCGTGCTGACGATTATCGGATGTTTAACGGGAACTCCGCAGCATGCGAATGCCGATTATGAACCGAATTTTGCAGAGCGGCAGGCGCTGGCAGAAGAAGAGGGAGATGAACGGCGTAAGCAGATTGCCGGATTGGAGCGGCAGAGCGCGCCATTGACGGTCAAGCTTCACCGGATTTATGTTTGCGGGGAAGAAACGAAGCCGCTCGGGCGTATTTCCGGCAAACAGCTCGCAAGTCTGCTGCGCAGCCATCCGGATTGGACGGTCAGGCGGGATGAAACGCCGCAGACGCTTATTATTGAGCAGCAGATAGATGATTTATCGGAGCAATGCAAAGCGAATGCCTATATAGGCGTCGACAAGGCTGGTCGATTATCTTTATACGACGGCTTGCCGAAAAAAGAAAAGGTAGTCAAAACCTTTTTTCAATTGGACGTGCAGTATATGGAGAGCAGCCTGCCTCAGGACAAGCTGGACAGGCTGGTAAAGGGCATTCGAATCAGCGATATGGAAGCGTTAAACAGCGTGATGTCCACATACAGCGATTTTGCAATCGAACCGAATGAGAAGGTAATGAAGCCGCAAGGCTGATCGCAGTCCATGCGACAACGGACAGGCCCCGAATACAGGCAAGAAAAAAGGGCGGGAAGCTTAGACAAGCAAAATTTTTTAGATGAGAGACGTTCATACGCGATTGGCCAGCCGGAATTTCCGGCTGGCCTTATTCCGTTTGCGGATAGCCGATTCCGCCAGAACCAGCTTCTGGTTAAGAGATGCCGGTCGTGCCGAGGGTTTGCATTTTTGGCGAAATATCAAACGCGCGTTCTCATTTACATTATATTTTGCTATAATGGGGGGATGAATCATTAGAATATGCAAGATTGGGAGATGGCGGCATGCGCGTACTTGGCATTGATCCCGGCATCGCGATTGTCGGTTTTGGATTTATAGACAAAATAGGTCACAAGCTCACGCCGGTGCAATACGGAGCGATTACGACGAAGGCGCACACCCCTCCGGAGCAGCGGCTGCTGCAGGTGTTCGAGTCGGCGGGCTCGCTGATGGATACATACAAGCCGGATGCGGTTGCGGTTGAGAAGCTCTTTTTTAACCGGAACGTGACGACAGCTTTCGAGGTGGCCCAGGCGCGGGGGGCGATTATCCTTGCAGCCGCCCAGCGGGGCCTGGCAATCGGTGAATATACGCCGCTTCAGGTGAAGCAGGCCGTCGTCGGCTATGGCAAGGCAGAGAAACGGCAGGTGCAGGAAATGGTCAAAATGTTCTTGAAGCTATCGGCAATTCCCAAGCCCGACGATGTTGCGGATGCGCTGGCAGTGGCGATTTGCCATGCCCACTCGGCGGTGCTGTCGAACAAAATAAACGAGGTGAATCGTTCGTGATCGATTATTTGAAAGGTCCGGTCGTGCATGTGGAAACGGAATATATCGTAATGGACGTTCGCGACGTCGGCTATCGGGTATTTACGCCGAATCCTTATGCGTTCGCCAAAAAGGAAGGCGCAGTTACGGTCTATATCCATCACCATGTACGAGAGGATGCCGTGCTCCTGTTCGGCTTTCCTTCCCGCGAGGAGCAGACGCTTTTTCGCAAGCTGCTGGAGGTTTCCGGCATCGGACCGCGAGTGGCGCTCGGCATTTTGTCGGGCGGCCGCCCCGAAGCGGTCATTGCGGCTATCCAGCAGGAGAACCTTGCATTTTTGACGAAGCTTCCGGGCATCGGCAAAAAAACGGCCCAGCGCATGATCCTCGACTTGAAGGACAAGCTGATCGGCGCAGGGCTTGACGGCGGCCTGCTGACGGCGGGCGGCATTCCGCTCGACTTGTCCGCAGGCGGAGCGAGCGGACAAGGAGCAGGAACGGCCTGGCCGGAGGCGCGCGAGGCGCTGATGGCGCTGGGCTATACGGCTGCGGAGCTGGATCGGGCCTGGAATGGCTTGCAATCGAGCGTACAAGCGGAGGAAAGCGTAGACTCGCTGATGAAGCGCGCTTTGCAGCAGCTTTTTAAAGGTTAATGAAGGAGATGAGCGCAAATGGATGACAGAATCATTTCCGCAAACCTGATGATGGAGGATCAAGCGGTCGAGCTTAGCTTGCGGCCGCGTTATTTGGCTGAATATATCGGGCAAACCAAGGTGAAAGAAAACCTTAGCATTTATATCGAAGCGGCCAAAATGCGGAAGGAAGCGCTCGATCATGTTCTGCTGTACGGCCCGCCGGGACTGGGCAAAACGACGCTGTCGAACATTATCGCCAACGAGCTTGGCGTTAATCTGCGCACGACGTCCGGGCCGGCGATTGAGCGGCCGGGCGATTTGGCGGCCCTGCTGACGAATTTGCAGGAGGGCGACGTGCTGTTCATCGATGAGATTCATCGGCTGCATCGCACCGTGGAAGAAGTGCTGTATCCGGCCATGGAGGATTTCGCGCTGGATATTATGATCGGCAAGGGGCCAAGCGCCCGTTCGGTCCGCCTGGATTTGCCTCCATTCACGCTTATTGGCGCAACGACGAGAGCGGGGCTTCTGTCCGCGCCGCTGCGAGACCGCTTCGGCGTGGTCAGCCGGCTTGAGTTCTATACGGTGGACGAGCTTGCTTTTATCGTATCGCGCGCGGCGGAGATTCTAAATGTCAGCATAGTAGGGGAAGCGTCCCATGAAATCGCCATGCGCTCGCGCGGAACCCCGCGTATCGCCAACCGCTTGCTCAAGCGCGTCCGCGATTTCGCCCAGGTTCGCGGAGATGGAATCATTACGCATGATATCGCGCGTTCCGCGCTGGAGCTTCTGCAAGTTGATCCGGCCGGTCTGGATAGCATCGACCACAAAATGCTGCGCGCGATGATGACCACGTTCGCAGGCAGGCCGGTTGGCCTGGATACGATCGCAGCTACGATTGGCGAGGAAGGGCAAACGATCGAAGACGTTTACGAGCCGTATCTGATGCAGATCGGCTTCCTTCAACGGACGCCGCGCGGACGGCTGGCGACAGAGCTTGCCTACCGTCATATCGGCTTGCCGATGCCGGGCAAGTAGCAATCCGTGCCCAAGTCCTCTAAGGTAGGCCGATACCGCAGCACGACATGCTAACCGGCAGGGAGCCGAATAAAGAGAGGAGACGATCGCGAGATGTTTAATCGAACGATGGGGATGAGCCGTTCAGCTAAACGGTTTATTATTTTATCGTTAACGATGCTGCTACTGACGTCGACATGGACAGCGTCGCCTACGCGGGCGGCCGTTCCAACGCTTGATCTTATACGCGTGGCACTATTTTCAACTTATACGGGGACGACGGCGGCAGCCACCTTCGCATCGGCGAGCGGCTTGTCCGTCGGTCAGCGCACGCCGAGCGGAAGCGGCGGCTGGTTCACGGTGGCCGCCAATACGCAAGTAAGGTTTGCGGCGGACGATTTCAAGGTTATGGTGCTCGAGACAGGCGCCTTCGCTACTGCGCTTGCGGCCTACAAACGGCTGCAAACCGCAAGCGGCGCGGCTTTTCTTACTTCAATTTCCAAACAGAACGGCGTGCAATACCAAGTGCTTGAGGGTACATATGCTACGGCTGCCGAAGCTGTCGCTGCCCAGAAGAAATGGGCTGGCGACAGCGGATTGACCGCGATTACGGGCAGCTTCAAATCCGTGCTGCAAGGTCCGCTGCATCTCGAAACGGGAGCTTACGCAAGCAAGGATGCGGCGGAAGCGGCGGCGGAAGCTTTTGGCGCGGCAGGGGTTGACGCGTATGTGGCGGTGCGCGGAGGCGATAACGCGGACAAGGCCGCCTATTCGGTCCTGGTCGGATCGGCCATTAGCGATGCCGAGCTGCAATTGATTAAGACGTCTGCTGCAAAAGCGGCAGGAGGCGCGGCGCTTAAGGCGGCTGACGCGAAGACGCCATTCCTTCTTCTGCGCAAAGACCACGGCGTGACGGGCAAGGCTGAGGCCAGTGTCGAGCTTTATACGTTCGGAGGAAGCGATCCTAAAGTAACGATCTCCCCGGCGGGCAAGGAGCCGATTCAGCTGACGGAGCGGAGCAACCGCAAATATCGCGGATCGTTCGAGCTTGCGATGCTGAACAACAAAATGGCGGTCATCAACGAGCTGCCTTTTGAGCAATATTTGTATTCTGTCGTCGGCATTGAAATGTACCCGTCCTGGCCTGCAGAAGCGCTAAAAGCGCAAGCGGTCGCTGCGCGGACCTATGTGCTTCAGCGCGGACTTGGCTTTAAAATCGCGCATGTCGTAGACACGACGCTTAGCCAGGCCTATTACGGAACCCAGTCGGAAACGCTAACGACTATTGCTGCCGTAGATGCAACGGCGGGCGAAGTCGCCTTGTATAAAGGCAAACCGATCGAAACGCTCTATTCCTCCAGCAGCGGCGGGATCACCGCAGATGCGAAGGAAATATGGGGCAACGCAGTCGCTTATTTGCAGCCGGTCAAAAGCCCGGACGAGAGCTCGCAGTCCGGCTTGCTGAGCTGGTACAGGGTAGTCCTGCCTAATGGGGAGGTCGGTTACATCCGCGAGGATTTGCTGACCGCGACGACTCGCAAAACGGCAGCCGGCAACGCGATTATGACGGTTAATACAAACGGCACGAAGGTGCGCAAGCATCCGCTTATTCAAGACAGCTTGCCGCTAGTCGGACAGCTCGACAACGGCACGGAAGTGAAGGTGCTGGAGAAAACGATTGAATCGAATCCAAACGCATGGGTTAGAGGACCTTATTCGGCCAGCGAAATGCTGACTGCCATCAACAGCAAAGCGCTCTCCAAGCTGACCGGTTCGATCAGGACGCTTACCGTCAGCCAGCGCGGACCTTCGGGAAGAGTGCTGGAGGTAGTTGCAGGCACCCAGAAGGTCGATGTGAAGTATCCCGACTCCTTGCGGGGAACGCTTGGCGTGAACGAATCGCTTCCAAGCACTTTGTTCGACATTGAGCAGACTGCGGAGCTTTCCATGCTCGGAGCGGGCGGGACCAAAGCCGATAAAGCAGGCGGCAAGGTCTATGCAATCGGAGCGGGCGGACAAGCGTCCGAGCTTAGCCAAGCGAACCAGTTCGTTCTGGATGGCAGCGGCAACGTTCGCGCGGCGACGAAGGACCCTGCGTTCCGATTCGTCGGGAAAGGCTACGGCCACGGGCTTGGCATGTCGCAATTCGGGGCGCTGGGACTCGCTCAGCAGGGGTATGACTACCAATATATTTTGAAATACTACTATAAAGATGTAACCATCGAGAAGGAATGATTGAAGCGCTATGAACGTAGATTGGTTTGATTTTGAATTGCCGGAGCGCCTCATCGCGCAAACGCCGCTGCTGGATCGTACGTCATCGAGGCTCTTGACGCTTGACAAGAAAACAGGCGAGATCGGCCATGGAGGGTTTACGGATCTGGAGCGCTTTTTGCAGCCGGGGGATGTGCTCGTTCTGAACGATACACGGGTAATTCCCGCGCGTTTAACCGGAATAAAAAGCGATACGGGTGCGAAGGTGGAGCTATTGCTGCTGAGCCGTCTGGAGGGAGACACTTGGGATGCGCTCGGCAAACCGGCCAAAAGGCTGAAGGTCGGAACGGAGCTTTCCTTTGGCGACGACGGAGCGGGCCAGCCGCTGCTTCGTGCCGTTATCGAGCAGGAAGGCGAGATGGGCGGCCGGAAGGTACGCTTCATCTACGAAGGCATTTTTCAGGAGCTGCTGGACCGGCTGGGCGAAATGCCGCTGCCTCCTTATATTAAGGAGAAGCTGGAGGAGCGCGAGCGCTACCAGACCGTCTATTCCAAGCATGCCGGATCGGCCGCCGCTCCGACGGCTGGCTTGCATTTTACCGATGAATACTTGGCCAAGCTGCAAGCGAAGGGCGTCAAGCTGGCCTACATTACGCTTCATGTGGGGCTGGGAACGTTCCGCCCGATGTCCGTTGAGCTTGTTGAGGATCATGAAATGCATGCGGAATATTATGAGCTTGACCAGACAAACGCAACGATTATTAACGAGGCAAAGGCAAGCGGGGCGCGGATTATTGCGGTGGGAACGACCTCCTCGCGTACGCTGGAGACGGTAGCGGCGAGATTCGAAGGCAAGCCATTGGAGGCTTGCAACGGCTGGACCTCGATTTTTATTTTTCCAGGCTACCGCTTCAAGCTGGTCGATGCCTTGCTGACGAACTTCCATTTGCCTAAATCGACGCTTGTCATGCTGGTAAGCGCACTCGCTGGAAGGGATGCCGTAATGAAGGCGTACGGGGAAGCGATCGCCAACGATTATCGTTTCTTCAGCTTTGGCGATGCAATGTTTATCTATTAAAATTATGGAATAGGAAGCGTGAACGGTGGCTATCAAATACGAATTTATTAAGCAGTGCAAGCAATCGGGGGCGCGTCTGGGGCGCGTTCATACCCCTCACGGCATTATCGAAACACCGACCTTTATGCCGGTCGGCACGCAGGCGACAGTCAAAACGATGAGTCCGGAAGAATTGAAAACGATGGACGCTCATATTATTTTAAGCAATACGTATCATCTGTTTCTGCGCCCCGGCCATGACATTGTCAGACGAGCCGGCGGACTGCATAAGTTTATGAACTGGGATCGTCCGATTCTGACCGACAGCGGCGGTTTTCAGGTGTTCAGTCTGAGCGAAATGCGCAAAATTACCGAGGAGGGCGTACACTTCCGCTCCCATCTCAATGGAGACAAAAAATTTCTATCGCCAGAGGTGGCTATGGAAATTCAAAACGCGCTCGGCTCCGATATTATGATGGCGTTTGATGAATGCCCGCCGTTCCCGGCCGAGCATGCCTATGTCAAGCAATCGCTTGAACGGACGACCCGTTGGGCGGAGCGCTGTCTGAAGGCGCATGCCAGACCGGAGGATCAAGGGCTGTTTGCCATCGTTCAGGGCGGCATGTACAAGGATTTGCGCATTCAGAGCGCAAATGATTTGACTTCCATGGATTTCCCGGGGTATGCTATTGGTGGACTGAGCGTAGGCGAGCCGAAGCATTTGATGTATGAGGTGCTTGACTACACGGTGCCGATTTTGCCCGCGGACAAGCCGCGCTATCTGATGGGAGTCGGATCGCCGGATGCGCTGATCGAAGGCGCTATACGCGGAATTGATATGTTCGATTGCGTGCTTCCGACAAGGATTGCCCGCAACGGGACGACGATGACCAGCCAAGGCAGGCTTGTCGTTCGCAATGCGAAGTATGCCGAGGACTTTGGTCCGCTAGATCCGGAATGCTCCTGCTACACGTGCAAGAATTATTCAAGAGCGTACATAAGGCACTTGATAAAAGCGGACGAGACATTCGGCATGCGTCTGACGACGTATCACAATTTGCATTTCCTATTGCAACTCATGCGGGACGTTCGGCAAGCGATTATGGAGGACCGGCTTTTGGATTTCCGGGATTCTTTTTTCACTAGCTACGGACTGTTCGATAATGAGAAAGGGTTTTGAAAGGGGGGAATACCATGTTTATTGCAGCTGAAACGGCTGGCGCATCCAATATTATTAGTATGATTTGGCCATTTGTGCTGATGTTTGCGGTTTTCTATTTCTTGCTTATTCGTCCGCAACAGAAGAAACAGAAGCAGCGTACTTTGATGCTGAACCAGATTAAAAAAGGCGATAAGGTTACAACCATTGGCGGCTTGCATGGTACAGTTGTCGAGCTTACAGACGATACTGTCGTGCTTCGCGTAAACGATACAACGAAGATGACTTTCGAGCGCAGCGCGGTTAACAATATCGTTAGCTCTGCTCCATCGCTTGAGAAGGAAAAAGCATAAAGCCCGGGGGGCCGTCACGGAGAGAAGGAAATTGATCTCCGCGACGGCCCCTTTTTATTTTTTCACATTGACCCCGATCATCCCTCCGAAAGCTCCGGCAAGCAGCGAAGCGCCCAGCACCAGCAGGCTGTGCCAGGAAAGCGGCGCGTTGGAAGCCAGAAAGCTAACGATAATGATGATGGCCCCATAAATAAAGCCTAGCAGCGTCCCATTGTACCAGCCTTTGCTCTCCGAACGTTTGCCGGCAGTAAAGCCTCCTGCGAGCGCAGCCGCAGCATGTACCATATAGGCATATGTGGGCAGACTGTTTTCCTTCATTGAGGAAAAATGCAGGAACAAGGACAAAAGCAATGCTCCCACACCCAGCCATATTAACGCAAACAGCACGCCGGCCAGCAGCGGAGATGAGATAATAGGCGGCTTGGCAGCTTGTTTCACCGAATTCATGTCGATCCCTCCTTCATAATAGCTTGTATGCTTATCCTTATGGCTTTCTGCAAGGAAATAGTACACAACAACAGGCCATAAGTTTTGCGCGCGGACAATGGATTTACCATATATTCGTGTCAGGCGTGGTCGTATGATGTGTTGGCGCGGAGGTGAGAATAGCTGTACAGATGTGCAGGTCCTCGGCAGGGCGCTGCAACTATGTCAAGGAGGCGGTTTCCTATGGAGCTATGGAGCCTGTTTATCCGGACGATCATGATTTATTTTGTCGTGTTCCTAATCATGCGTTTTATGGGCAAACGCGAGATCGGCAAGCTGTCCGTGTTTGATTTGGTCATTTCCGTTATGATCGCGGAGATTGCCGTTATCGTGGTGGAAGATACGAAACGAGCCATGTGGGAAGGCATTGTGCCCATGGTCACGCTGCTTTTGATTCAAGTGGGAAGTGCATTTATGACGTTGAAAAGCCGCAGGCTGAGGCTGCTCTTCGACGGCAAGCCCAGCATTATTATTGAAAAAGGGAAGCTGAACAGCGAAGTCATGCGCAAACAGCGCTACAACCTGGATGATCTGATGCTGCAGCTTCGCGAAAATAAAATAAGCGCGGTAGCCGATGTGGAATTTGCCATCCTGGAAACGAGCGGCAAGCTGTCGGTAATTGAAAAAGAACAAAAAGCCGCTACGGATTCGGATAACGGCGCAAAGCCGACAACCGGTTCAGAGCAGTCGAATGCAGGACAAACGAGCGCAGAAGGGTCCGACCAATCAGGCTCCGGCAGCGTCATACCTCCGAACTTCCGCTTTGAAGTGCTGCCGATTCCGTTAATAATGGACGGCAAAGTGCAGGACAGCAATTTGGAGAAAATGTCCAAAACCCGTTTCTGGCTAAAAAATGTGCTGCAAGAGCGGGGAGTATCCGATTTTAAAGACGTATTCTTTTGCACCGTCGATCATAAAGGCAAACTGTTTATTGATTTGCATAAACGCAAAGGCTAGGCATGGCTGGCTGCCCGATCACAATTAGGACAACCATCGTCCCAGCAGGGGGATTCGCGCCATATCGTGCCTGTCGACGATTTTGGTGACAATCATAAGTCCCAAATAAACGGCGGTGCCCAAAAGACAGGCGAGGAGAAGGTTCGTCCATTCAGCGGGCAGCGCCTGCCGATTCATTGTAAACTGCGCAGCCGCACCCATAATGACCATAGCTGCGCCTACTTTGATGAAATCCAGCAGATGCATATGGAAGCCGATCGTTCTCAGCACGCTTATGCCATGAAGCACTGTCACAAGCACGATATTGACGTTGATGGCAATGACGGCTCCATAAATGCCGAATTTGGCGTCCGAGGCCAAGTAGACGATTAGAGCCAGCTTGACAGCCGCGCCTATCAAGGTATTCATCAGCGCCACTCCAGGCTTGTCTAACGCTTGCAGCGTAGCTTGCAGAGGCGCTTGCAAGTAAATAAACAGTCCTGCCGGAGCGATCAATTGCAGCATGGGGGCGATGTCCGCATGATTATATAAAATACGGCATATCGGCTCGGCGAACAAGGCCATGACGACGACGAACGGGGCTCCCGTAACCAGCGCCAGCCGCATGGATTGATGGAGACGTTTGTGAATAGTGGCATGATCTCCCTTGGCGGCCGCTTCGGACAGGGAAGGCACAAGAGATACGGCAAGCGAATAGGTAAGCGCCGTTGGCAGCAGCACAAGCGGCACAATCATGCCCTGCAGCGCACCGTATTGAGCGGTTGCGAGGCCGGAAGCAATGCCCGCCGCTACAAGACTGCGCGCCGTAAAAATCGTTTCCAGCAAATAAGAAAGCGAGCCTGCCAGCTTGTTTCCGGTAACCGGAATGGAAAGCTTAAGCAAACGGCGTACGATGCCCGGTTCCTGCTCAAGCTTGCTGTCAGAAGCAGGCTCCTCCCCGTTCGGGGTTATTTTTTTTGCCTGCTTGTACTTCCATAATAGGACTAGCAGGCCGCCTATCTCGCCGACGACAACGCCAAGCATGGCGCCGGCAGCCGCCCATTCCAGCCCCAGCGGCATGAGCAATAAGGCGAAGCCGAGCATGGCAAAGATACGCAGTACCGTTTCGACGATTTGCGAAACGGCGCTTGGGATCATATTTTGCTTGCCCTGAAAATAACCGCGGTATACGGCCGATATGCCGCTGATCAGCAATATCGGACTCATGGCAAGAAAGGTGCGGTATACGCGCGGGTCAGGCAGCAAATGGGCTGTAATCCACGGCGCGAACAGCAGCATTACCGCCGTCATAAGCAAGCCGAGCAGGATGACGATGGCCAGCGCCGCGCGAAAAATGGATTTGACCCGCCACGAGTCGCCCTGCGATTCCGCTTCCGCAATCCACTTGGCAACCGCAAGCGGGATGCCTCCTGTAATAATGGTGAGCATGACGGTGAGAAAGGGAAAGCTTAGCTGGTATAGACCGACTCCCTCTGCTCCTATAATCCGAGGTAGGGCTATGCGCGGGATAAAACCGAGTATGCGGTTAATGATGCCTGCGATCAGAAGTATCATTGCGCCCTTGATAAACGTTTGCTTGGTCATGAATCGGCCCCATCTCTGCATGAAATAGCTGGCAGCCGGCTTGTGCGTTCCTAGTATGGACAGGGAGAAGACAAGTCCGGTAATATAAGTTTATGCGGAGCATGTCCTGTTCAATGTCAGCCATTTTGTACGATTATTTATTCGTTGGCAGGAATTAAGGGACTTGATCTCGAATAATATGGCTACGCGGAAAGCAGGGGAGATGGCAGCATGGCTGACGAAGAGCTTGAGCTAATGTTTGAAGAGCTTTGCCAAAGCAAAGCGGAGGAGTTCCATTTGTTAGGCTATGATCAGGTAACAGCGGGGGATATATGGGCCTGCGTGAGCGATTCATATACGAAAAAAGGTATGCCGCAGCTTCATCAGATTGTCAGCGATATTTTATCGCTGAGGACAACTAAATTTATGAATTATTTAACAATGAACGCTTACAAGGGAAACCCGTTTTGAGGCAGGGTTTTCTTTTTTTTGACTCGTTTTTGCGTCATCTGTATAATGGGACTATTGAGATCATAAGGGGGATTAAGACGTATGTTAGGGAAGAGATTATTAGCCTTCCTTGCGATCGTGGTTACACTGTTCGGCGTTATCGCCTGGACAAGCCCTTCGCTAGTGAAAGAAGTTCGGCTTGGCCTTGATTTGAAGGGCGGATTCGAAGTGCTGTACGAGGCCAGTCCGCTCGAAGGCGGAGAGGCCGTAACGACCCAATCGCTGAAAGAAACGGCTCGCAGTCTTGAGGAACGGGTAGATTCACTCGGGATTGTCGAACCGGAAATTACGACCGAAGGCTCGAATCGGATACGCTTGCGTTTGGCTGGCGTAGAAAACGAGGATGAGGTTCGTGCCATTCTTGCCAAGCCGATTCAATTGACGTTCCGTGGACCGGACGGCAAGATCGAGTTGCAAGGCAACGACTTCAAACAGAACGGAGCGGCTGTCGGATATGACGAACTGGGCAAGCCGTATGTATCCATTCAATTAAATGACGCCAAAAAGTTCGAGGATGTCACACGCAGGCTGACTGGCTCGTATTTGGCCATTTATCTTGACGAAACGGAACTGTCGCGGCCTTCCGTCAATTTTGCCATTTCGGGCGGGTCCGCTTCGATTACGGGCAACTATACGAACGATGAAGCCAAGCAGCTGCGCGACATGATTAACCTGGGCGCATTGCCGCTTAAGCTGACGGAGAAATATACGCAAAGCGTAGGTGCCAAGCTGGGACTGGAGTCGCTTAAGGACACGGTTGAAGCGGGAATTATCGGCTCTGTGATCATCCTTGTATTCCTGGTCATTTTGTTCCGTATTCCTGGAATTATTGCGGCGATTACGGTATTGACCTATACATGGCTGCTACTGCTCGTCTTTAATCTGCTTAACGCGACGTTGACGCTTCCCGGCATTGCGGCTTTCGTACTGGGTATCGGGATGGCGGTTGACGCCAATATCATCATGTATGAACGAATCAAGGAAGAAATCCGCAGCGGCAAAAGCTTGCTGTCATCGCTTAAAGCGGGCTCCAAAAACTCCTTCCGGACCATTATGGACGCGAACATTACGAATATCATTTCGAGCGTTGTGCTCTATGCGATCGGCAACGGCGCGGTTCGCGGGTTTGCCCTTACGATGATCTTCAGCATTCTGGTCAGCATGATTACGAATATCTTCTTGTCAAGGCTGCTTATTATGCTGCTGATCAAGAGCAACCTATTTACCAAACCTGGTTATTACGGCGTAAAGGAGGAAGAAATCCGTGCACTTTAACACTAAAATCCGATACGATTTCGTAGGTAACCGGAACAAGTTTTTTATCGCATCCGGCATTTTGATCGTAGCTGGCATTCTCTCGCTGCTGCTGTTTGGACTTAACTTCGGCGTAGATTTTAAAGCCGGCACCAATATGGATATTTCGGTAGGCAAATCGCTCACGCAGCAGGATGCGAAGGAGTTGCTGGCACAGGCTGGCATTGAAGATGTTGCTCCGACTGTGGGAGGAACGGGAAGCGACCGCGTGTCGGCGCGCTTTGACGAGGTGCTGACGCAAACGCAAATCAATGATATTCAGACGGAGTTTAAAACGAAATACGGCGAGCAGGTCTCGGCCGAGGTTAACGTTGTATCTCCGGATATGGCGCAGGAATTGGGGATTAAAACGATCTGGGCTATTCTCATTGCGAGCTTGGCGATTATGCTCTACGTCATGCTGCGTTTCGAGTGGAGGTTCGCTGTAGCGGCCAATATCGCGATTTTATATGATGCCTTTGTCGTTATTGCCTTATTCTCGATTTTCAGGCTTGAAGTAGATTTGCCGTTTATTGCGGCGGTTTTGACGACGATCGGCTATTCCATCAACGATAAAATCGTTATTTTTGACCGAATCCGTGAAAATCAACGGTTTGCGCAAATCAAAAATAAAGAGAAGCTGTCTGAAATGGTTAATGCAAGTATTTGGCAGACGATGGCGAGAAATATTTATACCGTGCTCGCGGTGCTCGTTGTAGCCATTTGCTTGTTCATTTTCGGAAGCGAATCGATTAAGCTGTTTGCTCTTGCAAAAATTATCGGTTTGGCCAGCGGAGCTTATTCCTCGATTTGTATTGCGAGCCCGCTGTGGATGATTCTGAAAGGCAAGCAAAAGCCTAAAAAGCCTGCAAAAGTATCCACGCAGCCTTAAGCTTATGCTTACGAAGTAAGGTTTAATGCTATACCATGCACGATGTAGCAGGCATTAAACCTAAGCTTATGCTTACGAAGTAAGGTTTAATGCTATACCATGAATATCATGGTATAGCATTAAACCTTTTAGGAGGTTCCATATGTCTACCGCACAGCGTTATGCAGATGCCGAGTCCGCCAGTCGGACCGGCTTTTGGGGAAATATGCTGCTTGCCCTTCTGAAGGGAGCGGCCGGCTCGATGACGGGAAGCAAAGCGCTGCTTGCCGATGCTTTCCGGACAGGAGCCGAGGCGGCGCGGGACGCCGCAGCATGGGCGGGACTCCGGGCCAGCCGCTCGAACAGGAGTGTCGTTCCCGGGGGCACCGCCCGAAAGGAACGGGACAAAGGAGAGCTGGCTACGCCAATACTCATGTCCGTCATCCTGCTGATTGTCGGACTCGAAATTGCGATTTCAGCCATTCGCGACATAGCGGACGGCGTGGAGTCGGCCCCGCATTGGAGCGCCTTGGTCGCCATTGCAGCAGGCTTGGCTGCGCAACGTCTGCTGCTGCCGCCGAAGGATCGCCAGATGGGGCTGTATTGTTCCGTCGCCTCGCTTGTAGGAGCGGCTGTGGCCATAGCCGGAGGCTGGCTCGAGCTGCCGGCGCTCTATTATTTTGATCCCGCCGCCGCGCTTGTCATTGCCTGTATCGTCACGGCGAGCGGCTACCGAATCGCGACCAGCATGGCTTTGAAAAGCGACAGGAATTCCGCAGAGGAAGAAAGCTCCGAGGAGCTTATGCAGCTTGTTCAACGCATCGAAGGGGTCGTTACCGTACAGGCGATTCGTGCCAAGGAGCATGGTCATTACGTTATCGCGGAAATGACGATTTGCGTCAACCCGCGCATTACGGTGGCCGAAGGCCAAGAGATTGGAAAACGGGTCAAGCAATTGGTGATGAAACGTTTCGCGCATGTCACCGATGTAATCGTTGCAGTCGAGCCTTATGATGCGGGTTACCCTTACAAGTCGAACCATGATCCGAATCAGGAGCACATGCCGACTTTGCTGCAATAAGCGCATACTCAAGTTGGGAGAGGGGGAAGCGCATTGATTCATAAAAGGACGAGATGGGCGCTTGCGCCCTGGAGCGAGCGCGAGGACGCGCAAGCCGCGAAGCTGTCGCGATTGCTTGGCCTGTCGCCGCTGGTAGCGCGCTTGCTGGTGCAGCGCGGATTTGGCGAGCCTGCCGAAGCCGAACGGTTTTTGCGCGGCGGGGAGGAGTGCTTGCATGATCCGTATTTGCTCAAGGATATGCAAGCCGCTGTGACGCGCATACAGGCTGCTGTCGCTCAAGGAGAAAAAATTAGGATATACGGGGATTACGACGCTGACGGCGTGTCCAGCACATCGCTGCTTGTCAGGCTCTTCCGCAGCCTGCAAGCCGATTTTGACTACTACATTCCCCATCGTGCGCTAGAGGGCTACGGCTTGAACAAACAGGCGATCAAGCTTGCGGCCGACGAAGGCGTGAAGCTGCTTGTCACTGTCGATACGGGAATTAGCGCCTATGAAGAAGTGGCTTATGCAAGCGAGCTTGGCATTGACGTTGTTGTAACGGATCATCATGAGCCGCCCGCCAGGCTGCCGGACGCATGCGCGGTCGTCAATCCCAAGCGCGAGGATTGCCCTTACCCGTTCAAAGGACTTGCCGGGGTCGGCGTCGCCTTCAAGCTTGCTTCTGCGCTTCTCGGCAAGCCGCCGCTGGATTGGGCCGACATTGTCACGCTCGGAACGATAGCGGATCTGATGCCGCTTGTCGATGAGAACCGGGTGCTTGTACGCATGGGACTTGAACGGATGCGTCAACAGCCGGACATCGGATTTCGGGCGTTGGCCGAGGCAGGAGGCATTGAGCTTGAAGAGCTTACTTCAACAAATGTGGCATTCGGCATGGCTCCGCGCATCAATGCAGCCGGCAGGCTGGATCATGCGAAGCGTGCAGTAGAGCTGCTTACGACAACGGACTACGATCAAGCGATATTGTCGGCAATCGGGCTGGACAGCCTGAATAAGGAGCGGCAGCGGATTGTCGATCAAATGGCCAAGGAAGCGGAGCAAAAGTGGCAGCGGAAATGCGAGCTTGCCGCAGAGCAGGGCAAGGAGCCACCTCCCGTCATTGTGATCGCCGAGACAGGCTGGAATGTCGGCGTAATCGGTATTGTCGCCTCCAAGCTGCTGGAGCGTCATTACCGTCCCGTCATTATTTTGGGAGCAGACGCTGAAACCGGCATGTGCAAGGGCTCGGCCCGCTCTATCGATGGCTTTGATCTGCATGCGGCATTGACCGCCTGTGAGAGCCTGCTCGACCATTACGGCGGACATGCGGCTGCGGCAGGCATGAGCTTGCCGCTAGTGCGCGTCCCTGAATTGGAGCTCCAACTGGGGGAGCTGGCTTCAAGCTGGCTCGCCTCGGAAGACTGGATTCCCAAAACGAAGGTGGATCTTGCCTGCACGGTTGCCGAAGCTACGCTGGACACGATTTCCGAGCTGAGTCAGCTGGAGCCGTTCGGAATGGGCAACCCTTCGCCTCGTCTGCTGTTCGAGCGGGCGGAGCTGGCGGAGCGGCGAACGATCGGCAAGGATGCCAAGCATCTCAAGCTGGCGCTTGGCGGAGGCCGGGCAGCGCTGGACGGAATTGGCTTTGGGATGGGCGAGCTTGCAGCCAAGCTTGTTCCGGGCAGTCGGCTGGACGCGATCGGCGAGCTGTCGGTCAATGTCTGGAATGGCCAGCGGAAGCCGCAGCTTCAGCTGTATGATGTGCACTTTGATCCGCTTCAGGGGGAACCGTTCCCCGACCGCGAGCAGTTCGGCAAAGTGTACCAGCTGCTTAGACGGCTTGGCGAATCGCAAACCGAAAACGCCATTAAGCAGATTTCCGGCTATTCGGGACTTGCTCCGGCGACGGTGCAAATGATGATCGAAGTGTTCGGCGAGCTGCAGTTTATATCGATTCAGGCAGGGCGCCTGCGGCCGGCCGCCGCTCCGCAAAAGCGCGAGCTGTCGGAGTCTTTGGCGTTCCGCACCGCCAAGGCAAATGCCGAAAAAGAAGTCGCGCCGTTGATGGGCGCTGCGAAGTAATGAAAGATGCATACGAGAGGATTGAACCATTTTGACTAACCAACCTTATAACTTTAAAGATTACATTCGTGTCATTCCCGATTTCCCGCAACCTGGTATTCGTTTCAAGGATATTACGACGCTGCTCAAGGACGGAGGCGCATATCGCGCCGTGATTGACGAAATGAAGGCCGCAGTCGAGCATTTGAACATCGACATCATTGCCGGACCGGAGGCAAGAGGCTTCGTTGTGGGAGCTCCGCTGGCGCTTGCGCTTGGCGTAGGGTTCGCGCCTATCCGGAAAAGCGGCAAGCTTCCGGGAGAGACGATTACGGCAGGCTACGATCTGGAATACGGCAAAGACGTGCTGGCTATGCATAAGGATGCAATCGAGCCGGGACAACGCGTGCTGATCGCCGACGATCTGCTGGCGACGGGAGGAACGATCGCCTCATCCATCAATCTTGTTCGCCAACTGGGCGGCGAGGTCGTAGGGGCTGCTTTTCTGATTGAGCTTGCGTATTTGACAGGCCGCAGCAAGCTGGAAGGCATCGATGTCGTGTCGCTGATTACGTACGAATAAAACGGCAGCAATGCTTCACAACGCATACCGCCTGGCTCCTGCGCCGTTTGCATGGGTCAGGCGGTTTTTCGTTGAAAAATAGGAAAGTAGAATATTTTGCCAACCTTTATTTATGTCACTCGGAATGAAACGCGATGCGCTGCCTAAGGAGAGAGCGGCCGTTTCACCCTTCCAGGAAATGGGAAGATGGCTTCATTTCACGGCAATATGACCGCCGGTAGTTGACGCGAGAGCGCAATAACAGGCATAATATTATAAAAACTCGGAAGTACGTACTATTTTATCGCGAAATGCGTTTGTTCTGTCCTTATGGGTCGCGGATGCGCATTTACGCTTGAGAAGGGAATCTTCATGGGCATTGAGCATTTACTTGAGAAGGCGTCGGCCTACATGAAAGAGCAGGATCTTATTCGCATCAAGGAAGCCTATGATTTCGCTGAACAAGCTCATCATGGTCAAGTGCGGAAATCGGGAGAACCGTATATTCTGCATCCGGTTGCGGTTGCGGACATACTTGTAGATATGCAAATGGACGTGCTGTCGATTATCGCAGCGCTGCTTCATGATGTGGTCGAGGATACTACGGTTGATTTGCAGACCGTGCGAGAGAAGTTCGGCGAAACCTGCGCGATGCTTGTAGACGGCTTGACGAAGCTGGAGAAAATCAAGTTCCGTTCCAAGGAAGAGCAGCAGAACGAAAATTATCGCAAAATGTTCGTCGCGATGGCTCAGGATATTCGCGTTATTCTGATTAAACTGGCCGACCGACTTCACAATATGCGTACGCTTAAATTCCAATCGGAGGAAGCGCAGCGCAGAATTGCGTACGAAACGCTGGAGATTTTTTGTCCGATTGCGCATCGTCTCGGTATTTCAGCCATCAAATGGGAAATGGAGGATATTGCCCTCCGCTATTTGAATCCGCAGCAGTATTACCGGATCGCCAATCTGATGAAGAAGAAGCGCGCCGAACGCGAGCAATTTATCGACGATGTCATTTCGCGCATTAAGGAAAAGCTTGAGGAAATGGGGATCGACGGAGATATTTCGGGACGGCCCAAGCATTTGTACAGCATTTATAAAAAAATGACCGATCGCAACAAGCAATTTTCGGAAATTTACGATTTGCTGGCGATTCGGATTATTGTGGATAACATCAAGGACTGCTATGCGACACTTGGCATTATTCATACGCTATGGAAGCCGATGCCGGGCAGGTTCAAGGACTACATCGCGATGCCGAAGACCAATATGTATCAATCGCTGCATACGACGGTTATCGGGCCAAACGGAGAGCCGACGGAGGTGCAGATCCGTACGTGGGATATGCACCGGACGTCCGAGTACGGGATCGCCGCGCATTGGGCTTACAAAGAAGGCTCGCTTGTACCGGGCGGCAGCTTTGAGGATAAAATGACATGGTTCCGCGAAATTCTGGAGCTCCAGAATGAGGCCAAAGATGCCTCCGAATTTATGGAATCGCTCAAAATGGACTTTTTTGCCGATCTTGTTTTCGTCTTTACGCCAAGCGGGGAAGTGATCGAGCTGCCTGCCGGCTCCGTTCCGCTTGATTTCGCCTACCGGATTCATACCGAGGTCGGCAACCGGACGATTGGGGCGAAGGTAAACAGCCGGATCGTGCCGCTTGACCACAAGCTTAAAACCGGCGATATCGTGGAAATTTTGACATCCAAGCATTCGTATGGCCCGAGCCAGGATTGGGTGAAAATCGCCCAGTCGTCCCACGCTCGCAGCAAAATCAGACAATGGTTCAAAAAAGAAAAGCGCGAGGAAAACGTCGCCAAAGGCCGCGAGCTGCTTGAACGGGAGCTGAAGCGGCTTGCGCTGGAGCCGTCGGCCTGGATGCAGGACGACAAGCTCATGGAAGCGGCTGCGAAGTTTGCGTTTAACGATATTGAGGATATGATGTCGGCCATCGGCTTCGGCGGCATTACGGCCGCGCAAATTTGCACGAAGCTGACCGAGAAGATGCGCAAGGAAGCGGAGCTGGCCAACCAGCTTGAGCTCACCGCCGAAGTGAAGGAAATTAAGGCGCCAAGCAGCAAAAAGCCTCGTCCAACACAAGGAGTAACCGTTAAAGGCATCGATAACCTGCTCGTTCGTTTCGCCCGCTGCTGCAATCCGGTGCCTGGTGACGCCATCGTCGGCTATATTACGCGGGGACGCGGGGTCTCTGTTCACCGTATGGACTGTACCAACATCCCTTTCGGCGATCAGGGCGAAGAAGGGGAGCGCGTGATCGAGGTCGAATGGGAAGAATCGATTGAAGCCAACTACAGCGTCGATATTGAAATTACGGGCAATGACCGCCGCGGTCTGCTCAATGAGGTGCTTCAGGCGGTGTCCGAGAGCAAGACGAATATTTCTGCCGTTACAGGACGTGCGGTCAAAAATAAAATGGCGCTCATTCACATGACCGTGCTCATCCGCAACATCGAGCATTTGTCAGCCGTGGTGGAGAAAATCAAGCGCGTACAGGACGTATACTCTGTGCAGCGCATTATGCAATAACGGCATAAGAGCCCGCCCGATGGAGGTTGGAAAGCAGTGAAGGTGGTTGTTCAACGCAGCAAGCAGGCGAGCGTAGCCATTGACGGAGCGGTCGTCGGCGCAATACCGGCAGGCTTGGTGCTGCTTGTCGGCATTACGCACGAGGATGCCGAGCAGGATGTTCGCTGGATGGCGGATAAAATCGCGGGCTTGCGCATTTTTGAGGATGAAGCTGGGAAAATGAATCATTCCGTAATGGATACGGCAAGGCAGGTGCTGTCCGTATCGCAGTTTACTTTGTATGGAGATTGCCGGAAGGGCAGACGTCCTAACTTTATGGCTGCGGCGAGACCGGAGCAGGCGGAACGATTGTATGACCAGTTTAACGAGGCGCTAAGGGCGCTGGGACTTACCGTTGAAACGGGACGGTTTGGGGCTATGATGGAAGTGTCATTGATCAATGACGGCCCCGTCACTTTAATTTTGGAAAGCGGCGCTTAAATAATCCACGGCTGGCAACACTATAGCTACGCTATCAAATTTGCCGCCGGAGGAATGTTTACATGCACCAATCGCTTAAAGAGCAGAGGCTGGAGCAGGCTGTCAAGGGGCTGCTTCAGCCGGACCGCAGGGAAGCGGACGCGCTCGCCCATACGAACGGAGAGTCGGCTGCAGCACTGTTTCCTTTGAATAAAAACGCTTCCGAAATTGTAATATGACTGTAATCAATCTCTAACTTTTCTTTAACATGGCTCACCTATAATAAATCTCGACCCCCTTTTTAAAACATATATTATTGTTGGACCTGCAGACTGGTTTTGCAGGTTTTTTTCTGTCCTTTTTTAAAAAATAGGCATCTATACGTTTCCGCTTGGGCATTTGATCGCTTGACTTTACACGTCTGCAAAGGTAGAATTAGGACTCAGTATTGCATAAACGGATTCTATGATGGGACAAAGTAATTTCTCGCGCTGTACACAGAGAGGGACGTCATTAGGCTGGAAGCGTCCTTATATCGATGAAATGAACAGACCTCCCGGAGAACAAACGGCGAACACCCCTATGGCGAACAGGCATTGCCTGTCCTTCGTCAGGAACGACAGTAGCCGGATTGCGTAAGGCAGGCGTTATCTGTCATTGAGCGGGCACATGCTGCAACCAGCAGTCCCGGAATGTGGGTGGTACCACGGGAGCAACACTCTCGTCCCTTTCGGCGTAAGCCGCGAGGAACGGGAGTTTTTTTATATGCTTAGAGATTTTAAGGGGCAGGAGGCGTAGGAAATGGGTTTTCAAAAGATGCCGGGCACGCAGGATATTTTGCCAGGCGCTGTAGAGAGATGGCAGTTCGTTGAACAGAAGGCACGCGATATTTGCAGCCGCTACAATTTCCGGGAAATCCGCACGCCGATTTTTGAAGCGACGGAATTGTTCCAGCGCGGAGTAGGCGAGACGACGGATATTGTCGAGAAGGAAATGTATACGTTCATGGACCGCGGCAATCGCAGCCTTACGCTGCGTCCGGAGGGAACGGCAGGGGTAGTTCGCTCCTATGTGGAGAATAAGCTGTACGGCGAGCCTGACGTATCAAAGCTGTACTATATCGGCCCTATGTTCCGTTATGAGCGTCCGCAGGCGGGACGTTACCGGCAGCTTCATCAGTTCGGCGTAGAGGCGCTTGGCTCGGTCGATCCGGCCATTGACGCTGAAGTTATTGCGCTGGGCTATACCTTCTATACGGAGGTAGGGTTAAAGGGCGTGCGCGTGGAAATCAACTCGGTCGGCACACCGGAAGTGCGAGCGGCTTTCCGCGAGCGCCTGCTGGCGTTTCTTGAGCCTAAGCGCGAACTGCTGTGCAAGGATTGTCAGGCGAGGATGGACCGCAATCCGCTCAGGGTTCTGGACTGTAAAGTGGATCAAGCGCATTTTACCGATGCGCCGTCGATTCTGGACAGTCTGGACGAAGCTTGCCAGACGCATTTTGATAAAGTGCAGCTTCATTTGTCCGATATGGGCATCCCGTTCACAATTAATCACAGGCTTGTGCGGGGGCTGGATTATTACACGCATACCGCCTTTGAATATAAAGCGGAGGGCATCGGCGCCATCGACACCGTAGGCGGGGGCGGCCGTTACAATGGACTGGTTGCGGAAATTGGCGGGCCTGATCAGCCGGGGGTTGGTCTTGGTTTAGGACTGGAGCGCACCATTCTGCTGCTTCAGCATCAGCAAACCGAGCTGCCGGAACAGCATCAGGTGGATGTCTATTTGGTTGCACTCGGCGATGCAGCCGACCGGGAAGTTACGAAGCAGGTTTACACGCTCAGGCAGCATGGCATTCGCGCGGAACGCGATTATTTGGGCCGCAAGATGAAGGCGCAAATGAAATCGGCAGACCGGCTCGGCGCGCGCTTTACGGCCATTCTCGGCGACGATGAGCTTGAACGCGGCGAGATTGCGCTTAAAGATATGGCAAAGGGCGAACAGCGGCTCGTATCGCTGGATAAGCTGGCTGAAGCCATTAAAGGCTAGTATTTTGCAGGAATCCAATAACTTGACTTAGGGAGAATGATAATTATGATGCTCAAAACTCATCATTGCGGCCTGCTGACGAAAGCGGACGTTGGCCAAACCGTAACACTGAACGGCTGGGTGCAAGGCAGACGCGATTTCGGCGGCCTTTTATTCATTGATTTGCGCGATCGCTCCGGCATCGTCCAAGCGGTTTTTAACCCGGACTTCTCGAGCGAAGCGCTGGCTATTGCGGATCGTGCCCGCAACGAATACGTGCTGGCCGTTCAAGGCACAGTCGTTGAACGCGACGCCGAAACCTACAACGCGAACCTGGCCACCGGCGAAATCGAAGTGCGCGTTACGAGCATTGAAATTATGAATGCGGCGAAAACCCCTCCGTTTCCTATCGAGGACGGCGTGGAGGTGGATGAGCAGCTGCGTCTGAAATATCGTTATCTGGATCTGCGTCGTCCGGAAATGCAGCGTACGCTGTTGCTTCGCTCGAAAGCGGCCAAAATTTTCCGCGACTTCCTTGACGGAGAAGGCTTTATCGACGTGGAAACGCCTATTTTGACCAAAAGCACGCCGGAAGGCGCACGCGATTACCTTGTGCCAAGCCGTGTACACGAAGGCGAATTTTTTGCGCTTCCGCAATCCCCGCAAATTTTCAAGCAGCTGTTGATGGTCGGCGGCATTGAGCGCTACTACCAAATCGCCCGCTGCTTCCGCGACGAGGATCTTCGTGCGGACCGTCAGCCGGAGTTCACGCAAGTCGACATTGAGACGTCCTTTTTGTCACAGGATCAATTGCTGGATTTGATGGAGCAGCTTGCTGCTAAATTGCTGCGCGAAACGGTTGGCGTGGAGCTGGAGCTTCCGTTCCAGCGCATTACGTATGCCGATGCCATGAACAAATACGGCTCGGACAAGCCCGACCTGCGTTTTGGCCTTGAGATTGAGGACATTACCGACATTGTGGCAGGCAGCGATGTTAAAGTGTTCGCCAGCGTTGCAGCCGGCGGCGGAGTCGTTAAGGCGCTTAACGCCAAAGGCTGTGCGAGCTGGAGCCGCAAGGAGCTTGACGACCTGCAGCCGTTCGCGGCGCGCTACGGCGGCAAAGGACTCGCTTGGATTACGGTGAAGGACGGCGAATGGCGCGGACCGATCGTGAAATTCCTGAAGCCGGAGGAAATTGCTGCGTTGACAGAGCGGCTGCAAGTGGAGGAAGGCGATCTGCTTACCTTCTCTGCAGACAAAAAGAAAGTGGTTGCTGACGTACTGGGCAACCTGCGCTCCAAGCTGGGCAAGGATCTGGGACTGATCGACGAGTCCAAGTTCAAATTCGCATGGGTTGTAGACTTCCCGCTGCTGGGCTGGGACGAGGACGCGAAGCGCTATGTAGCCGAGCATCATCCGTTCACGCGTCCGAACGAAGAAGACCTGCATTTCTTCGATACCGATCCTGGACAAATCCGCGCGCAGGCGTACGACCTTGTATTGAACGGCTATGAAGTAGGCGGCGGTTCGATGCGGATCTACAAGCGCGAGGTGCAGGAGCAAATGTTCAAAGCGCTTGGCTTCTCGATGGAGGAAGCGCAGGAGAAATTTGGCTTCCTGCTGGATGCGTTCGAGTACGGCACGCCTCCGCATGGCGGCATTGCTTTCGGTTTCGACCGTCTCGTGATGCTTCTTACCGGCCGTACGAACCTGCGCGAGACGATCGCGTTCCCAAAAACGGCAAGCGCAACGGATCTGCTGTGCGATGCTCCTTCCGAGGTGGAATTGTCGCAGCTTGAGCAGCTTCATATCCGTACCGTCATCAAGCCAAAGCAGCCTGCTGCTGCGGGCGCGGCGCCGGATACAAGCGCTAACTAATTTAAAGGAGGCGGCAGTTGCATGCTTCACCAATTTTCACGCACGGAACTGGCCATCGGCCCGGAAGGGCTGCAGAGGATGAAGGAGAGCACGGTTGCCGTGCTCGGAGTTGGCGGAGTAGGCGGCATTGCCGCCGAAGCGCTGGCGAGGACAGGCATTGGTCGTATTGTATTGATCGATAAGGACGTTGTCGATATTACAAACGTCAACCGCCAGGTACACGCGCTTACGACGACTGTAGGCCAGCCTAAGGTAGAGCTGATGGCCGAGCGGATCAAGCTCATTAATCCGGATTGCGACGTTGTGGCAATGCGGATGTTCTATACAGAGGAAACGTATGAGCAGCTGTTTGCATACCCGCTTGATTATGTGCTGGATGCGTCCGACACGATCTCTTACAAAATCCATTTGATCAAGCAATGTCTGGACCGAAAGATTCCTATTATTTCGAGCATGGGCGCTGCCAATAAAATGGACCCTACGAAGTTCCAGGTTGTGGACATTTCGAAGACGCACACCGATCCGCTTGCCCGGGTCATCCGCACGAAGCTCCGCCAGGAAGGCATTAAACGCGGCGTCAAGGTCGTCTTCTCAACCGAAGCGCCTATTAAGCCGCGCGGGGACGTCACGGAGCGAATCGTTCCTGCGAATGCCCCGGAGATCCGCAAGGCGAAGCAGCCGCCTGCGAGCAATGCTTTTGTTCCGCCGGTGGCAGGCCTGATTATGGTCAGCGTCGTCGTTAAGGATTTGCTGGAGCAGGGTTAAGCTAGGGAATGTAATCCAATCAAAAAAAAGGGGATGGGCAGCCGAGCTGCCCATCCCTTTTCGCGTAACCGTAAATGCATTGCTTGCCGCTAGGAGGCGGCCAAGCGGCACTTCATGCTGCGAAATGCCGGACGTTCTCTACCGGTCTATCATGCGCCCGAAAATGCCGGGAAAGGAATCGGCAATGACGGTTGCGTTTACCGTTTTCTCATAGAAAGGAACGGCGTCTTCAACCCAACCGATTATCGCGTACGCGTAGCCTTCTTCCTTCATCGCATGGAGACAGCTGAGAAGCAGAAATTTACCGATTCCGTTTCCCCGATGCTCGTCGCTTACGCCCATCGGTCCAAAAAAGCCTTTTGCTGTCGCTTCGTAGCAGGCAAAGCCGATGACTTGCTTGTCTTTCACGGCAATAAAGCAGGATACCGGTTTGCCTAACAAAGCGGCCTCGCATTCGTTCGCCCAATTGTCCTGAAAGGTTTGCCTGATATAGGAGAGGATCTTATGTTTGTCCGGCGGCAGCGCCCTTTTAATCGAAATGCCCTGCTGCGTTAACGCCTCCATGCCTGTAATGGTCGGCTCCAGGTCGTAAAGCTTTACCAGCATATCCGTCTGCATGTCATTCCCCCTGTAATCGCATTCGCCACCATTATACCAGCCTGCGCTGAAGGCAACAATTTCTAATTAGCGAACAAATGTGCGAATATGCTATGATCGAAGCAATAGAAGAAAAAGGTTGTGAAGGCAATGGACTTATTTAATTATCAGGAAGCGGAGACGCCCCGGGCTCGCCTGCTGGCCGATCGCATGCGTCCGCAAACGCTTGATGAATATATAGGACAAGACCATATCGTTGGCCGCGGGAAGCTGCTTAGACGGGCGATAGAGGGAGATCAATTGTCCTCCATTCTGCTCTACGGGCCGCCTGGCTGCGGCAAGACGACGCTCGCGCATATCATTTCCGTTCGGACCGAAGGGCAGTTCGTCAAGCTGAACGCGGTGGACGCCTCGGTAAAGGACGTCCGCGAGGTCATAGACCAGGCGCGAGTGAACAAGACGATGTACGGACGCAAAACTATTCTTTTTCTCGACGAGGTGCATCGTTTTAATACCGCCCGCCAGGATGCGCTGCTGCCGGCTGTCGAGCAGGGGATTATCATTTTTATCGGTGCGACGACAGAAAATCCGTTTCATCATGTGAATGGGGCGCTGTTGTCCCGGTCGACGCTGTTTCAATTGGAGGCCCTTGGCGAAAGTCATGCTTATGAGGCGATGCGCAGGGCGCTGTCCGACCGGGACAGAGGGCTGGGGTTTATGGATTTGCACGCCGAGGAGGACGCGCTGCGCCACATCGCGGCGATGGCGGGCGGGGATATCAGGCGCGCGCTGAATGCGCTGGAGCTGGCTGCGGTAACGACGCCGTCGGAGCCCGACGGTTCTGTCCGCATTACGCTTGAGGTGGCGCAGGAATCGATCAGGAAGCCTACGATCCGTGCAGATCTGTCAACGCAATACGATGTATTGTCGGCGTTTCACAAAAGCGTCCGAGGCTCAAGCGATGCCGCCATGTTCTGGTTTCTGCATGCGGTGGAGAAGCTCGGCATGGACCCGATGACGTTTTTGCGAAGGCTGATCGTGGCTTGCAGCGAGGATATCGGGCTTGCCAATCCGCAAGCGATGGTGCAAGCGGTGACGGCCATGGACGCTTATCACAAGATTGGCTGGCCGGAGGCGAAATACAACATCTGCCAGGCGATTTTATTTGCGGTGGAGAGTCCTAAATCGAACGCCGTAGCGATGGCGATCGGCAATGCCGAAGCCGCGATTGAACGGGTGGGCGACGCCCAGGTTCCGCTGCATTTGCGCGACACGCATTACAAGGGAGCGGAGCAGCTGGGCCACGCGGGCTATCAATATCCCCATGATTTTCCGAACCATTATGTCAAGCAGCAGTATTATCCGGACCGTCTTAACGGCGCCAAGCTGTATAAGGCGACGAAGCAAGGCATGGAGGATAAGATTAGACAAAATCAGGAGAAACGCAGCTAGAGCGAACAAAAAGTCGTTAGATTGGAAGGAGCAAGCCGCTGCAAATCGCGGTGAGCTTGAGCCTGGGCGTTATGTGAAGGTTGGCGAGAGCGGCGGCAAGAATGGGCAATTGAGCTGGAGCGGTTTAAGCGGCAAGGGTCTAGGCAAGGGTCTAGCCTTGAGTCCGGTCAACAAAAAAACACAGGCCTGTCTCCTCCAATGTTGGCTGTTTGAGAGGGCCTGTGCTTGTTGATTATACGGCAATTGCGAACATAAAGCCCAAGTAGCTGAAAATGACGGTAAGCATGCCCATTAGAAAAGCGGGAAGCAAGCGGCCGAGGCGGAACATCGCAACGATGCCGAACGCCATAAGCAGCGCCGCCGCGAACATCATAAGGCTTTCCGGATGCAGCGTAAACGCAAGTTGAATATCGGGACTGAAGCCGCCCTTATACAGCCATGTAAATAACGGAGAAGGAGAGACGGTTTGCAGCGTTTCCTTGACCGTGTGGGGCGGCGTCTGCTGGCCGAGCATGGCGGTGGCTGCGAGCACAAGCAGCGCGATTGCGCTCTCGGCCCGCAGCCAGCGCTTCGGACTAAAGCCATCGCGGCGCGCCGCGATGCGTTTATACAGAAAGCCGTTGGAGTAGCCGAACAGTAGAAGCGGTACGATCAGCAAATGTTTGATCAGCAGCAATTGGCCGTATGGCAGCATCCATGCGTTCACATACTCCGGTGTCGTAAACGTCATCAACACGATGCCTGCGATGATGGCAGTCAATACAGCGATAATCGCTACCGGAGAAAACCAACGCAAAAAAGGCTGCCAATTGGCCTCGTCCTTGGAGAACCAGCCAATGACGAACAGGATGCCGATCCAGACGCTCACGGCAAGAAAATGCAGAGCGTGCGTGACCAGCCCTTTGAAGCTGTACAGAGCTGAGGCGTGGCTCGCGTAGCCCAGCCATACAATGAGCAGGAAGGTAATAAACAGCGCAATCTTGGGCATGTGCTTGTCGTCCTGAAACGCTTTAAGGCCAAGCAGGAAAGCGAGGCCAGCCGAGCCGATGGCGGTCCATATCCAGGCCTTGCCGGTGTTAATGTCAAGCAAAATGCTTTTGAGCACTGCGCTGTAAGTCATGCCGAAGTCCTGCCGAAACAGCAGGGCCAGCTCATGTATGGGTACAAACGACAACACGGGGATGGCGATAGCGCAGGCTACCAGCAAACGATTCGGAACGTGAACCGATGGCCTTGCACCCTCCGGAATCAGCTTCAGCAGCAAGGAGCCGGCCAGAATGGCAAAGCAAACGTAAAGGAGCCCCTCGCTGATATAAATCATGATTTGCGTCTCCGCAATAAGAGAATCAGCGCAGCCGCAACGATAATCGCTCCGATAATAATGGCTGGCGCATAATTGGTGTCGTCTTGCTGCCCGGTCAGCGTCTCTCCTCCAATTTCCTCGCCTGCTCCCGTATCGTTATTGGCGGGAGCAGACGATTCCGGGGAAGGCGATGGCGACGGCTCTTGATCAGGCGATTTGGCAGGCTCGCTCGGGGCTTCGGACGGCGCTTCCGCCGCCGCTTCTACCGCAAAGCTGTAGCTGCCTTCGACAGCGTGCCCGTCCGCTCCGATAATCGTCCATTTGACCGTATAGTTGCCGTTAGCCAAAGGATCGGCAATTTTGCCTGTCATCGTATCGCCGCTCACGGAAACCTCTGGCGCGATCTCTTGGCGATTTTCGTCAATAAGCTTGAAATTGCTGAGCTTTTCAATTTTGGTGTTGAAGGTCAGCGACACTTCGGCTGGCGAGACGGTCACTGTTTCGTTCTGTGCGGGAATGGCTTGCTCCAGCGTCGAATGGGCAAAGGCGCTTGCCGGGAGCAGCCATAGCAATGCGAGTACAAGTCCTGCTATTTTTTTCATTCGTTTATACCTCCTGATGGATTCCATGTCTGTTGCAGCTTCTGTCGGGGGCGGGAAAGCTGTCCGCGAGCATTGCGGCCATGCGCCCGGACAGCCCGTTTTCAACAACTAACAGCTGTCCGGGAACAGCACGGCTCTTGAGCCTACGCTTGACGCAGCGCTAATTCCTCGGCGGAAATTTTCTGAACGGTATCGATGGTGCCGCCGCCAAGGCAGACGTCACCGTCGTAGAGCACGACTGCTTGTCCAGGCGTCACAGCTTTCTGAGGCTTATCGAAGACGACCAGCGCGCTTCCGTCCTCCTGCATAGTAACGGTCACGCCTTGATCCTGTTGGCGATAGCGGAATTTGGCGGTACACTTGACAGGCGAGCTGCCTTCGTGCGGAACGATCCAGTTCATGCCTGTTGCCGTCAGGCTTTGGGAATAGAGGCTTTCATGCCGCTCGCCCTGAACAACGTACAAAATGTTGCGCTGAAGGTCCTTGTCGGCGACAAACCATGGCTCTCCTGAGCCTGACCCGCCGATGCCGAGACCTTGACGCTGACCGAGCGTATAATACATGAGCCCGTCATGCCGCCCCTTGACGTCGCCTGTGCGAATATCGATCATGTCGCCGGATTGCGCAGGCAAGTATCCGCTCAGAAACGTCTTGAAGTTGCGCTCGCCAATAAAGCAGACGCCTGTGCTGTCCTTTTTCTTCGCCGTGTACAGTCCGGCCTCCTCGGCGATGCGGCGCACCTCCGGCTTAGGCAGGTGACCAATCGGGAACATCGCTTTCGCAAGCTGGCGCTGATTGAGCGCGCTTAGGAAATAGGTCTGATCCTTATTCGCATCGACGCCGCGCAGAAGGGTCGTCACACCATCTTCCGTGCGCTCGACTCTGGCATAGTGGCCGGTAGCCAAATAGTCGGCTCCAAGCTCGTTCGCCCGCTGCAGGAAATCGCCGAATTTGATTTCGCGGTTGCACATCACATCGGGATTCGGGGTCCGGCCGCGACGGTATTCGTCGAGAAAATAAGTGAATACCTTGTCGAAGTACTGACGCTCGAAATTAACGGTATAATAAGGAATGCCGATCTGCTCGCAGACGCGGCGCACATCCTCGGCGTCTTCCTCTGCCGTGCAATGTCCGAACTCGTCGGTATCGTCCCAGTTTTTCATAAAAATGCCGACCACGTCATAGCCTTGCTGCTTGAGCAGCAGCGCTGTCACCGAGGAGTCCACGCCGCCGGACATGCCGACGACAACTCTGGTCGAAGCATTGGATTTTGTCATCGTTAACACCACCTTATTGTAAGAAGCAACATCAATTGTACCACAGCGTTAAAAACTTTTCATGAACAACGCATGCATTTTTGCACACGATTCGTGACGGATATGTTAACATATAAGTGATATGGGAATACAGTGAATTATTAAATCATGTTAAGAGGTGTTACTTTGAAAATATCGACGAAAGGCCGTTACGGCTTAACGATTATGATGGAGCTGGCGGCTAAATACGGGGAAGGCCCGACTTCGCTGAAGAGCATTGCGGAACGGAATCAGCTTTCCGAGCACTATTTGGAGCAATTGGTGGCACCACTGAGAAATGCCGGACTTGTAAAAAGCATCAGAGGCGCATACGGAGGCTACATATTGTCCAAAGAGCCGGAGAGCATAACGTCCGGCGACATTATCCGCATCCTGGAAGGACCGATTTCGCCGGTTGATTTCACCGAGGAAGACGATCCCGCCAAGCGTCAGCTTTGGCTCAAAATCCGCGACAGCATCGCCGAGGTGCTCGACAACACGACTCTGCTTGATCTCATTTCCTATGAGGATGAGGGCAAGCCTGACAATTACATGTTCTACATCTAAAAGAGGAAGTCTGCCATGAAAACATTGTATTTGGATCATGCCGCAACGACGCCGATGCATCCCGAGGTTGCCAAGGCGATGCTGGAAATCATGCAGGGGCCGGGCGGCAATTCGTCCAGCATGCATGCGTTTGGCCGGGCAGCCAAGCAGCACCTGAACCGCTCGCGCGACCGAGTGGCGGCGCTGCTCGGCTGCAAGCCCGGCGAGCTGGCTTTCACCTCTGGCGGCACGGAAAGCGACAATGCCGCTTTGATCGGCGCAGCCAGAGCGCAGCGCAAACAGGGAAAAACCCATATCCTTACGTCTGCGGGCGAGCACCATGCCGTTCTGCATACGTGCGAGTGGCTCCATAAAGAAGAAGGATTCGAGCTGACGATTCTTCCCGTAGACGGAGACGGTCTGGTATCTGCCGGCCAAGTCCGGGAAGCGATCAGGCCGGACACCGGCGTTGTCAGCATTATGCACGGCAACAACGAAGTGGGTTCGCTCCAGCCGATCGAGGAGATCGGCGCAGCCGTCAAACAAAGCGGCGCGATTTTTCATGTGGACGCCGTACAGTCGCTGGGCTGTCTGCGCACGCCGCTGCGCGATCTGCCTGTCGATTTAATGAGCTTTTCCGCGCATAAAATCAACGGTCCGCAAGGGGTAGGCGCGCTTTATATTGCCGCAGGAACGAGGCTTGAAGCTGTTCAGCACGGCGGCTCCCAGGAGCGAAAGCGCCGCGCGGGCACGGAAAATATAGCGGGTATCGTGGGCTTCGCTCAAGCTGTTGACATTTTTGTGAACGAGCGTGAAAAGAAGCAACCTTTTATGGACGAGCTTCGTAAGAGATGGATAGAGCAGGTGACGGAGCATGCTGGCGTTCCGGTTGTCTTGAATGGCAGCTTGGAGCATTATTTGCCGCATATCGTCAATATCAGCTTTATTGGGGTAGATACGGAAACCATGCTTATGAATCTCGATATGGAAGGGATTGCCGCAGCAAGCGGCTCGGCCTGCACATCGGGCGCCCTTGAACGCTCTCATGTGCTGCGGGCGATGGGATTGCCGGAGGAGAGGCTTCAATCGGCTGTAAGATTTAGCTTCGGATTGGGGAATACTTTGGAGGAACTAGACGAGGCCGCGCGAAAAATTGGCAGTATCGTGGGGCGTATTCGTAATAACTACTAGGAGGACCTCCCCCTGAGTGTCATTAAATTGCAACAGCTCATTGGTCTGCCCGTTATCGTTATTCATTCCGGCAAGCAGGTAGGCAACGTAAGGGATGCCTGGTTTGACGAGCATTGGTTTCTGCAGGGACTCGTTTTGCAAAGCGCGGGCTGGTTTGCAGCTTCCGTCTTTACGGTAGCGTGGGAGAGCATCCTGACCTGTGGCGAGGATACCGTAATTATTGCGGATGAATCCGCCATTAAGAGGGTAAAGCCGGGACTGCTGCTGCGTTCCTTTGAAACCGGCGTCGTCAAGCTGAAGGGCTTGCCTGTCGTAACCGTTCACGGCGACGGACTTGGACGTGTATCGGATGTTTATTTTTACCCCAATCAGGGTACACCAATAGTAGGCTACGAGCTTACGGACGGTTTTATATCGGATTTAATGGAAGGGCGCAAGTGGTTGAGAGCGCCGAGCGATCCGGATGCCGTGTTACTCGGGGAAGACGCGATTATCGTTCCTGCTGTCAGTGAAGCGGAATTGGAGCCTGTCGCAGCTTCCAATTCAATGGATAGGGAGAAATGAAAGATGATGAGATGTCCGAACTGCAATTCGAAAGATATCGGCAAAATAGGTTCCCACCAGTTTTACTGCTGGGGCTGTTTTATCGAGCTTAATGTAAACGGTGAAAAAATGTCCGTCTATCAAGTGGAAGAAGACGGTACGCTCAGCTCGCTGGACGATTTGTTTTTTGAAGAAGAGATTACGCAGCTTCACGTTAACGGATAAACAACGATTATATAAGCTTCAGAACCAAAGACGGCCAGCCGGTCGTCTTTTTTTGCGTGGCGAGGATGATTTCCACGGCTTGTACATATACTGGAAGGAGTTTCGATTTCGCGGCAAGCGCAGATCGAAAACTGATCGTTCCGGAGGTGAGGCGGTGGAACGCTTTACGCAAAGCCGTCTGTTCGTGGCGCTGGTATACATCATTCTGACGTTGATCGCCATTTTTTTGCTGCTGCAAATCAAGCCGCTGCTCGTAAGCATCTATTTGTTTTTGCGCGCGGTGCTGGCTCCTTTTTTGATTGCCATGATGATCTCGTATGTGCTTAATCCGATCGTTACGATGCTCCATGAGCGCAAGGTCCCCCGCACGATAGCGGTTTTGCTCATTTATGCCGTATTCTGCGCAGCGCTAACCGTTCTGCTGGTCAATCTAATACCGATGTTTGTAGAGCAGGTGCAAGAGTTGAATCGACATGTGCCCGAGCTGTCCATGCGCGCGCAAAATATCGTATCGGATATCAACAACACGTCCTTCATGCCTGGCAGTATCCGCAGCGGCATCAATAAAGCGCTGAATAATATGGAAAAAATGCTGTCGGAGAGCATGATCGATTTCGTCAACAATATCGGCTCCATGCTGAATGCGGTATTTATTGCCTTTATTATTCCGTTTCTGGCGTTTTATATATTAAAGGATTTTGATGTGCTGGAGCGGACGGTCATTACTTACGTGCCCAAGGCGCATCGCAAAAACACGGTCAGATTGTTCAAGGATATCGACTCCGCGCTTGGCAGCTATATCAGGGGACAGTTTCTCGTTTGCGTCATTGTCGGCATACTGGCGTATTGCGGCTATTTGCTGATCGGCATTCCGTATGCCCTGCTGCTTGCGGGCGTAGTGGCCATCACGAACGTCATTCCCTATCTGGGTCCTTTTTTTGGAGCCGCTCCCGCGCTGCTTGTCGCTTCCACCGTATCGCTCAAGATGGTGATTTTTGTAGCCATTATCAATACGCTTTGTCAAATCCTCGAAGGCAACGTCATTTCGCCTCAGGTTGTCGGCCGAACGCTGCATATGCACCCGCTCTCGATTATCTTCGCCTTGCTTGTCGGGGGCGAGGTGGCAGGCATCATCGGGATGATTCTGGCCGTTCCGATTTTCGCAGCCTGCAAGGTCATTGTGCAGCATATGTTTGCCTATTACGTAAGGCGAAAGATTATTTGACAAGTTGAAATGTCGTCACTATAATTTGATTGAAGCAGCAGTATATGTGCAAAGCGTTGACGATTTAAAGTAAGCCGTTGCCCGTTAGCCAGAGAATAAGCCTCGTTTTCTTGCGGTTGTAATGCTGCAAGATGACGGTTGAGAGGGCTTAGTGACGAAGAACGGCCGAAAGCTGAGATCGGAGCGTGACCAACATCACCGGCTGGACCCGTTATCGTCCGATGAAGGCGATTGCTTGCGGGAATACCGCACAGCGATAACCAGGGTGGTACCGCGAATCATTTCGTCCCTGTCTCTGACAGGGGCGTTTTTGTGTAAATATAGGCATTCACATTTAGAAATGGCTTATATTTTGGCGCGAAACGCATGCTTGGACCTGGTAGGGAACAGGCTGCAGCGCGCAGAGGCAGTTATTTATAACAAGGGGGTTTTTTTACATGAAAGCAAGTGAAATTCGCTCCAAATGGCTCGCTTTTTTCGAGAGCAAAGGCCACAAAGTTGAACCTAGCGCTTCGCTCGTACCGCATAACGATCCGTCCCTGCTCTGGATTAATGCAGGCATGGCGCCGCTTAAGCCGTACTTCGACGGCAGAGTTATTCCCGATAATCCGCGTATCGCCAATTCGCAGAAATGCATTCGGACCAACGATATTGAAAATGTGGGCAAAACGCGCCGCCACCATACGTTTTTTGAAATGCTCGGCAATTTCTCCATCGGGGATTACTTTAAGCAGGATGCGGTCACCTGGGGTTGGGAGTTTCTTACGAGCCCGCAATGGATCGGGTTTGATCCGGAGCGACTGTCCGTTACCGTCTACCCGGAGGATACAGAGGCTTATGAGCTGTGGAGCAAAAAAATCGGACTTCCTGAGGAGCGCATATACAAGCTTGAGGAAAACTTCTGGGATATCGGCGAAGGCCCGTGCGGCCCATGCACCGAAATTTTCTACGACCGCGGCGACAAATACGGCGATCTGTCCGATCCTGAATGCTGGCCTGGCGGAGAAAACGAGCGCTTCCTTGAGGTCTGGAATATCGTATTCTCCGAGTTTAATCACAACAAGGACGGCAGCTATACGCCGCTTCCGAATAAAAATATCGATACAGGCGCAGGGCTGGAGCGTTTTTCGTCCATTCTGCAGGATGTGGATTCGAATTTTGATACGGATCTGTTCCGTCCGATTATTGACCGCACTTGCGAAATCGCAGGCGTTGAGTACCATACGAATGAAGATCGCGATGTCGCGCTTAAAGTCATCGCCGACCATATCCGTACGGTTGCTTTCGCTGTAGGCGATGGGGTAATGCCGTCCAATGAAGGCCGCGGCTATATTATTCGCCGTTTGCTGCGCCGTGCCGTCCGCTACGGCAAAACGCTTGGCGTCAATCGTCCGTTCCTGTTCGAGCTGACCTCGGTAGTGAGCGACATCATGGGCGTCTACTATCCGGAGGTTGTGGAGAAGCGCGAATTTATCGAGCGCGTCATCCGCACGGAAGAGGAGCGCTTCCATGAAACGCTGGAGGGCGGCCTTGCCATGCTGTCCGAGCTGGTTGCGGGTGCTGCAAAAGCAGGGCAAAAGGAAATCGGCGGCGAAGACGCATTCCGTCTGTACGATACCTATGGCTTTCCGTTCGACTTGACTGAGGACTTTGCCGCAGAGCATGGCATGACAGTGGATCGCGCCGGCTTTGACGGGGCAATGGAAGCGCAGCGCGAGCGCGCTCGCGCTGCAAGGCAGGACACGGGCAGCATGAAGGTGCAGGGCGGTCCGCTTGCCGAGTTTACGGTTAAAAGCGAATTTGTTGGCTATAATGAACTGGTATCGGATTCCCGCATTTTGGCGATTGTACAAGATGATGCGCTTGTTGAATCGGCTGAAGAGGGCGCTAAAGTGATTGTAATTCTTGACCGGACGCCTTTCTATGCAGAAAGCGGCGGCCAGATCGGCGATAAAGGAACGATTTCCGGCGAAGGCTTCTTGCTGCAAGTAGAGGATGTAACGAAAGCGCCGCATGGCCAGAGCGTTCACCACGCGGTCGTAGCCTCGGGCAGCGTTTCCTCGGGGGCCGCTGCGGTAGCAACGGTCGCAAAAGCGGTCCGCGAGGACATTATAAAAAATCATACCGCGACCCATTTGCTGCACAAAGCGCTTAAAGAAGTGCTTGGCGATCACGTCAATCAGGCCGGCTCGCTGGTCGAGGCGGAGCGCCTGCGTTTTGACTTCTCGCATTTCGGCAGCATTACGGCGGAAGAACTGACAGCTGTGGAGCGCAAGGTAAATGAACAAATCTGGAACAACATCGCGGTTACTATCGACAATAAATCGCTTAGCGAAGCGAAAGCGATGGGCGCGATGGCGCTGTTCGGCGAGAAATACGGCGACGAGGTGCGCGTCGTACAGGTTGGCTCGTACAGCCTTGAATTGTGCGGTGGCTGCCACGTTTCCAACACGTCGCAAATCGGATTGTTCAAGCTGCTTGGCGAAAGCGGCATCGGGTCAGGCGTGCGTCGTATCGAGGCCGTGACGGGCAAGCATGCATACGCGTATTTGGAAAGCCAGCTGGATGTGCTGAAGCAAGCCGCGTCCCAGTTGAAATCGAACGTGGCCGACGTGCCGAAACGAATCGAGGGGCTGTTCGCGCAAACGAAGGAGCTTGCCCGGGAGAACGAATCGCTGCAGGCGAAGCTGAGCCGTATCGAGGCCGGCTCGCTCGAAGCCAGCGCCAAAACGATTGGCGATGTGACGGTTCTGGCCGCCAAGGTAAATGCGCCGTCGATGGACGCGCTGCGCGGCATCGTCGACGAATTGAAGGCTAAGCTGCCATCCGCGGTAATCGTGCTTGGCGCGTTAGGCGAGGATAAAGTGAATTTGGCTGCAGCCGTATCGCCGGATTTGGTTAAAAAGGGCTTCCATGCTGGCAAAATCGTCAAGGAAGCGGCTGTTCATTGCGGCGGCAGCGGCGGCGGCCGCCCGGATATGGCGCAAGCCGGCGGCAAAGACACATCCAAGCTGGATGAAGCTTTGAAACTTGTGGAAGAACTGGTTCTTGGACAAGCAAATGTGATATGATAGACAAGAATAGCGGTTGAAAGCGAGGTGCTTGCGATGAGTTCGATGGACCAAACGATGAAATTTAACGTGAAGGCGGAAGGAGCTGAATCCTCTCAGGATATTTTGCTCGCTGTGCATGAGGCTCTTCTGGAGAAGGAGTACAATCCGATTAACCAGATCGTTGGGTATTTGTTATCTGGAGATCCTGCGTATATCCCGCGGCACAACAACGCAAGAAGCTTGATCCGGAAGAAGGAACGCGATGAGTTGATCGAGGAGCTTGTTCGTTTTTATTTGAAGCATAAGAGCGAATAGGCCTTGGCTTGTCTCACTCGATTTCTTGTTCATCGCGAAGCGAAGCTGATGTTGCCTAAGAGTAGCATACTCCGTTTCGGTTTGCGCCGCAAAACCATAACAGAGAATGAGGAGCCGGGCAGCATATGAGAGTAATGGGCTTGGATTATGGCGACCGGAGAATTGGCGTCGCGGTCAGCGATGCCATGCGATGGACTGCGCAGGGAACAGAGGTTGTCGAGCGCAGGCGCGACCGCAGCGAGCTTGGACGGATTGCCGAGCTTGTCAAGGAACACGAGGTTAGCGAAATCGTAGTCGGTTTGCCTAAGAACATGAATGGAACCGTTGGTCCGCGCGGGGAAATAAGCATGGAATTTGCGGATGAGCTTAAAGAAATGCTGAACATACCTGTTCACCTTTGGGACGAAAGGCTGACGACGGTAGCTGCCGAGAAGACGCTTCTGGAGGCGGATGTCAGTCGGAAGAAGAGAAAGCTGGTCATCGACAAAATGGCGGCAACGCTTATTTTGCAAAATTATCTCGATTCTAAATCGAAAAGGTGAGGGTTGCCATGACAAAAGAAGACCTGCAATTCGAAGAGCCGGAAATTATTTATATCCCGGATGAAGAGGGCAACGAGGAAGAATTCGAAGTCATTATGAAATTTGAAGTCGATGGTTCCGATCAGAAATATATGATGGTTGTGCCGCTCTCAAGCGACAACGAAGAGGAAGACGAGGTTTACGCTTTCCGTTACGAAGAGGACGGAGACGACCTGAAGCTCTATACGATTGAGGACGAGGAAGAGTGGAGCATGGTGGAGGAGACCTTTAACACGCTGCTTGGCGAGATGGAGGAGCAAGACTGATGTCAGCGCCTTTCGATCGGCAGCCTGGCAGTCTTAAGGCAGCGTTAGGCGGAAGCGTCGAGCTTATTGCCGAAGACGGAACGGCCATGCGGTACGAGATTAAAGCCGAGTTCGAGTTAAATGGCCAAAAGTATGCGGCTCTGCAGTCGGAGGCCATGCGCCGCGAGGAAGAGGTTGAGCTGTTTCGCGTACAGGAGGTATCCGGCCAGGAGCCTGAGCTCGAATCGATCGAGGATGATGAAGAATGGGAAGCCGCCTCCGAAGCCTATGACGATTTGTGGTTTAAGGATGAAGAGCAGCCCTGAGCAATAGCGCTTTAAGCAGTGACGGCATACGGGCAAGCGGCCGCTTGCCCGTTGTCGCATTGCGCATAAGCATAGTCAAGAGGGCGGCTCACTGTGCCGCCCTCTTGAAGCTATAATGCGTTTGTCCTTACTTTTTTTGGCTCGGCAATGGCGTCGATGGTCCTTCGTAAGGACAGCAAACCTAGTTTGTATGGTCAGGCTGAGCCGGCTTTGCCGGTTGTCGGCTGTTTTCGCTTGCATAGGCATATAGAGGGGGATTAAGGGTTGGACAATTCATCTTCACGCAAGCCGGAACGTCAGCGTACGGGTCCGAGCAGCGCTCGTATTACGATGTGGGTTATTATTAGCCTACTGAGCATCATGATCATAGTAGCAGGCAGTGTTGCGATGTATATTTGGCTCAGTCTTCAGCCTACCAAAAACGGCGAGGTCATCAAGCTCGACATTCCCAAGGGCTCGTCGGCCAACGAAATATCAGACACGTTGGAGGAAAACGGGATTATCAAAAATGCCTTTATTTTTAAATATTACTTGAAGCTGATCGATGAAGGCTCCGGCTTTCAGGCAGGTCAGTACGAGCTTCACCCGGGAATGAACAACGAATCGATTATCGCGAAGCTGAACGCCGGCGACACGGTTGCAGCCGAGATGATTCGATTTACAATACCTGAAGGCTTTACCGTGCTGCAGATTGCGGACAAGCTTTCGACCGAAGGCGTAGTCAACAAGGAAAAGTTCCTGGAGCTGGCTGCAACAAGCTCTGCGTGGGGGGCGGAAGCGACGGCTTCGATTCCGGCCGCCGATCTTTTGCACCAGCGTCTGGAGGGATACTTGTTCCCGGAGACATATGAAATGAAAAAAGGCAGCACCGAGGAAGACATTATTAAACGTATGGCCGCCGAGCTTGACCGGAAGCTGGCCCAGCTGCCGGAGGGCTGGATGGATGTCATGGAGGAGCGGAAATTGTCGCTGCATCAGCTGCTCACCATCGCTTCCATTGTGGAGCGCGAGGTAGTGGTTGACGAGGAGCGGGCGCTCGTGTCAGGCGTCATCCAGAACCGGCTTGAAGACGGGATGCGCCTGCAAATTGACGCGACCGTTCAATATTTGCTGGACAAGCCGAAGGAACGGCTGTTCAACAAGGATTTAGAGGTTGACAGTCCCTACAATACCTATAAGGTCGAAGGACTTCCGCCTGGACCAATCGCAAGCCCGAGCCTGGCGTCGATTCAAGCGGCCTTGTATCCGGAGCCAAGCGAATATTTGTTCTATGTTACCAAAAAGGACGGTACGCAAACGCATTATTTCGCCAAAACGTATGCGGAACACCAACGCAACATTACAAGAAGCGGTCAAACAGCAGGTTAGGCAATAGCTCTGCGGGGATGGAGGCTTAAGGAGGATTAACAATGTTGGAGAAGCCGGAGTTGCTGACAACCGCTTCGTCGCTAGCGGAGCTGGAGCGGTTGATGGATGCCGGGGCAGATGCCTTTGTGATCGGGGAGGCCCAATACGGCATGAGGCTGGCCGGAGAGTTTAAGCCCGAGGAGATTGCGGCGGCGGTCGGGCTTGCCAAGCCGAGAAACGTGAAGATTTATGTGGCAATCAATAATTTAATGGATAACGAAACAGCGGAGTCTTTGCCTGAGTATGTAGGAAAGCTTGCGCAGGCCGGCGTTGACGCTATTGTGTTCGGTGATCCCGCCGTATTGATCGCGGCGCGCGCTCAGGCGCCGGGAATCGGTCTGCACTGGAATGCGGAAATGACGTCAACCAACTACGTAACCGCCAACTATTGGGGCCGCAGAGGAGCGACGCGATATGTGCTCGCACGCGAGCTGAATATGGAGCAGGTTATCGAAACGGTATCCGCGACGGAGCTGCAGGTTCAGGTTCAGGTTCATGGCATGACGAATATTTATCATTCCAAGCGTTCGCTTGTAGGCAGCTATATGGAGCATCAGCAGGAGCCGGAGCGGCTGGGGCGCAAGGATAAGGAACGCGGGCTGTATGTCATCGAGGTGGAGCGCCAGGACGAGCGCTATCCGATTTATGAAGACGTGAACGGAACACATATAATGAGCTCTGACGATATTTGCATGATCGAGGATTTGCAGGAGCTGCTGGCAGCGGGCGTGTACAGCCTAAAGGTCGAGGGTTTGATGAAGACTCCCGAATATAACGAGACGGTTATTCGCGCTTATCGTCAAGCGATCGACGTGTATTGCGCGGACCCGGAAGCATACGAATTTCAGGACGAATGGCTGGAGGCGATTCGCTCGGTTCAGCCTGAGGATCGCGAGCTAAGTCTAGGATTTTTCTTTAAAGAGCAAGTGTATTGATAGCGGGAGGCTTGAGAGATATGATAACCACCGACAACAAAACCCAGCGTTTCCAAGGAAAGCGCCATAGGCTGGCCAAGCCGGAGCTGTTGGCTCCGGCCGGCAATTTGGAGAAGCTTAAATTTGCCGTGCATTACGGGGCGGATGCCGTCTACATCGGCGGACAAAAGTACGGCTTGCGCTCCAATGCCGACAATTTCAGCTTTGAGGAAATGCGCGAGGGTGTCGAGTTTGCAAGCCGCTATGGAGCAAAGGTGTTCGTCGCAACGAATATTTATGCGCACAATGAGGACATCGAGGGGCTGGAGCACTATTTGCGCAAGCTTGAGGAGGTAGGCATCGCGGCCATCATCGCCGCCGATCCCGCTATTATTGAAACCGCCCAACGCGTTGCGCCCGGCCTTGAGGTGCATCTGAGCACTCAGCAATCTACGTTGAACTGGCAGGCCGTACAGTTCTGGAAGGAAGAGGGGCTGCCGCGTGTCGTGCTGGCGCGTGAAACAAGCTTCAAGGACATTGCTGAAATTAAAAAGCATGTCGATATCGAAATCGAAGCCTTTATTCATGGCGCGATGTGCTCTTCCTTTTCCGGTCGCTGCGTGCTGTCGAACCATTTCACGGATCGCGACTCCAATCGCGGCGGCTGCTCGCAATCCTGCCGCTGGAAGTACGATTTGTACGTGGACGATATGCCGCTCTATCCCGAGGAAGAGGACAAGTTCACGATGGGCTCCAAAGACTTGTGCATGATCGAATATTTGCCCGAGCTCATTGAAGTGGGCGTAGACAGCTTCAAGATTGAAGGCCGTATGAAAAGCATTCATTACGTCGCAACGGTCGTCAACGTATACCGTCAGGCAATCGATGCTTATTTCGACAATCCGGAGGGCTTTGAGCTCAAGCAGCAGTGGCTTGACGAAATTAACAAGGCGGCGAACCGTCCGCTCAATACCGGCTTTTTCCTGGATGCGCCAGGGGCGGAGGATCATATTTACGAGCCGGAGGAAAAGGCGGCGCCTTACGATTTTGCCGGAGTTGTGCTTGATTACGATGCCAAATCCGGTTTCGCTACCGTACAGCAGCGCAACTTTTTCAAGCTGGGGCAAGAGGTCGAATTCGTAGGTCCGGGCGGAACCTTCTTTAAACAAACGATAACGGAGCTTACCGATGGGGAGGGCAATGAGCTGGAAGCTGCGCGACACCCGCTGCAGCTGCTGCGAATTCGCACCTTGAAGCCGGTTAAGGCGATGGATATGCTGCGTAAAAAAAACGGCAAGAAATAGCGCTCAATCTAATGAACAGTGCTTGACCGAAAACAGAGCTTTGCGGAGGATCAAAGGGAACCTGGAGAAACGTTAGTGGTCGCCTTTAAAGCCCGATTTCTGCCCTACCTTCCATGTTGGAAAGGAATCGGGCTTTAACAGCGATCGGAAGAACCCTTCGTCCCGCAGCGTTCCCGCTCAGCTAATGATCAAGCACCGATTTCTGTTTTGAGCCAGATATAAAGGCAGTAAACAGCGAGGCGTCGACGGCAGTCGAATTGCCTGTTTATATTTCGAAAAGAAGGGTCTTATTTCCAGAATAAGACTCTTTCTTGTGTATGTTAAAAATATTGGCTGGTCTTTTGTAATTTTAATGATATTATTAAGTTTGTATGTAGGACTGCCGATATAAAAAGTATACAACCGGTTTGCGGTCTGTACGAGCATCTGCAACCATTTATTCACGACAAAAGGCTTACACTAGCAAAGGCGGTGTGATTGACAATGAAGACTCCCGGGAAGAAAAAAGAAACAAAATCGAAGCAGCCACAAAACGCAGAAACTGTTGCGGAACGCGAAAATTCAAAGTTGGGAGATTCAGTGAAAGCGCAATCAAAAGTGGGGAAATGGGCTAGCGCAGCCAAATCCTTTAGCAGCTCTATCAAGCTTGGACGGATTTCCAACCCTTTCCGCTCGGTAGGAATGAAGCTGTTTGCTATCATTTTTTGCAGCATTGTAGCCTGTGTGCTTACAGTAGGCTTGATGGCATATTCGCAATCGAAATCGATTATTGAAAAAAAGGTATCAGCCGCCAGCTTTCAAACGGTAAGCCAGGTAGCTAGCAATCTCGACATCATTTATCGTACATATGAAGATTTATCCTTGCAAATTTTAATAGACAAATCGTTTCATGAGCTTACTCGGACCATCGTAGACGGGGTGGACGATTACAGCAAGTTTGAAGCGTCGCGCTCCTTGTCCGATAAAATGCAATCCTACGTAATGAGCAACAATACGATCAGCGGCATGTATTTGCTTCCTCTTGACGAGAGGGTGAGCGTAGTGACCGCCGGTTCGGCAAGCAGCGAGGCTGTGCCTGCCATGCTTGAAGCCGATTGGCTGAAGGCTACTGTGGAGGCGGGCGGCAGAGTGAACTGGATCTCCCAGCAGTCCGAAGGCTTCAAGGATGCGAAGCTGCCGCCGGTAATCGGCTTGACGCGATTGCTGAAGGACAGCTCGACGAATGAAGCCAAGTATGTGCTGTTGATTGCCGTACAGCTTGATGCGCTGACTTCACGCTATCGCGATGTTGTGCTTGGAGCGGACAGCGAAATATCCATTATTGACGAAAGCGGCAATTTTATCGCATCGCCCAACAACGAGCTGGTAGGCAAGCCGTCCAGTCTTGAGCTTGGATCAGGCGAAGGCGACGACAATGACACGAGCGGCTCGAGCAAGGTTAAGGCGCCAAATGGCAGAGAGCTGCTGGCTGTCTACCAAACCTTCGAGACGGTCAATTGGAAGCTGGTTGGCACGCTGCCAGTCAATGAGCTGGTGAGAGACGCAAAAGCGATTCAAACGTTAACCTGGATTACAGTGCTTGTAGCCGGTCTGTTGGCCGTTGCGATCGGCGCGCTTGTTATTCGCACGATAGCGAGACCGCTGGTTCAGCTCCGCGATCTGATGAATGAGGGCGCAAGCGGGAATCTCACTGTAAACTCCACCATCAAGGAGCGTCAGGACGAAATTGGCGAGCTGTCCGATAGCTTTAACCGCATGATGACGCAGATTAAAGCGCTGGCCGTACAGACGACGCGCTCGGCGGAGGATGTGCTGCTTACCGCAACCGATTTGACGGAAGCCTCCCGCAAGACGGCTGTGTCCGCGCGTGAAATCGCAGTGGCAACGGAAGAAATCGCCGGCGGAGCGACAAGCCTGGCGATGGAAGCGGAACGCGGCTCCGATCTGACCGCCAATATTGACGCACAAATGAAAAAGGTGATCGATGCGAATGAGCAAATGGTCGTCTCCGCAGGAGAAGTCGAAAAAGCGAGCCAGCAAGGAACGGCTTACATGGGCGTTTTGATCGAAAAAACCGGCATGACCGAGCAAATGACGCGCTCGATGGTCGAGAAGGTAGACGCGCTCAAGGAAAGCACGGGCTCCATTGTAAAAATTTTGGACGTGCTTAACAATTTGACGAAGCAAACGAATATTTTATCGCTAAACGCTACGATTGAAGCGGCGCGCGCTGGCGCAGCCGGCAAAGGCTTTATGGTTGTAGCCGACGAAATTCGAAAGCTGGCCGACCAATCCCGTCAATCGATCGATGTCGTCGGACAAATTACGGAAAAAATCAGAGTCGAGATCGATGAAACGGTTGATGTTTTGTCCGATGCTTATCCATTGTTCCAAGAGCAAATCGGCTCCGTTAAGGAGGCGAATCAAATTTTCTTGTCGGTTCAAGGACAGATGGGACAATTCGCTCACAAGCTGGATCAAGTGACCGGTTCAATTAGCCAGCTGAACGAATCTCAGATCGTGTTATCCGAGGCGATGACGAACGTCAGCGCCGTTGCCGAGGAATCCTCCGCCACTTCGGAGGAGGTAGCTTCCCTCAGCTCCGAGCAGCTTTCCATCAGCGATGGCATGGTTCGTTTGTCGGAGAAGCTGGATGCCGTATCCAGAGGATTGAAGGAAAGCTTGTCCCAATTTAAAATCGACTGAAACGCTTGACGCATCGCGGCAGCAGACGACTGATGCACGCCATTCCGTATCGTTGAAGCATAAAGACGTTATTTGCCCCGGAGATCGATGGGGCGGGTAGCGTCTTTTGGCATGCCTGCCCGCTGCGTCAGTAACCCATGAGAACGGAATGTCTTGCCATGGGGCTGGCGCGGCAAGTTTGGAAGCTTGGGAAAAAGGGGAATACTTGCCGTATACAGAGATACTTGCATGGCGGGCTGCTGCTGGACAGGCGGGATGCATGGATCATCGACAAGGGCTGGTGAGGTCGTGTGGCAAGGAGAATGTGGATCGTATCGCTGCTGATGGTGTCCATGATGCTGTTTTACATAGGGAGGCTTGCTTGGCTTCAATTGCTTCCAGGCAGTGCGCCGTCTGCGCGCGCTGCCAGCCATGGCGGCTGGCAGCGGCTTGCGGCAGCGCAGCGCCAGCGCCATTTGATGCTTGACAGCGGCAGAGGCGATTTCTATGACCGCAGCGGCACGCCGATTACAGGCGAAACGTATGAAGCGGCCGCTTTTTTTCCGGTGGCTGCAGCGTTTAGAGGCGATAGAAGCGGCCAGGAGCAGCTCGCTGCCTGTCTTGGCGTTACGTGGCAGGAGCTGAGCGCAAAGTGGGATGCCCTGCGCGAGCCGATTTTCTGGAGCGTTGAAGGGGGCAGGCAGCCGCTCCGCCTTACGCCTGAGCAAGCCGAGGCAATCAAGCGGCTGCATGTGCCGGGCGTGAAGGTGTTGCCTTACCGCAACCGTTATTTGACCTCATTTGCCGCGAAGCACGCAATCGGCTTTACAAGCCAGCATCCCGAATGGCTGCGGACGTATCGCTCCGAGGAGCTTAGCAGCGGCAAACGTCGGTTAAACGAGCAAATCGGCGGGGCAGGACTTGAGAAGTCATTGGACGCTCTGCTGCGCGGGCTGGGCCCGACCTCGGTATCGTATCAGCTGGATGCCCGCAACGCTCCGCTCGAAGGACTGGATGTGCGCATTGCGAAGCCGGTGAATCGCTACTATCCGCTGCAGACGATGACGACGCTGGATTTGGAGCTGCAAAACCGTATTGAAGCTTACGTAGACGAGCACGGACTGACGGAGGGAGCGGTTGTTGTGCTCGACGCGAACAACGCCGATATAGTGTCCATGGTGTCTAGGCCGGTTATGCAGCCTGGCGCTTTTCGCAGCTCGGACGGAAGCGAGTGGGAAAATCATGCGATAAAAGCAACGGCCCCGGGCTCCATATTCAAGCTGGTAACGGAGGCGGCCGCGCTGGAAACGGGGAGCGCGAGCTTGCGTGAGACGTTTACCTGCAATGGCGAATACGGCAAGTACGGACTGTCCTGCTGGAAGGAGGGCGGGCATGGAACGTTAACCTTGCAGGAAGGGCTTGCCCAATCCTGCAATATTGCATTCGCCACCGTTGCCGAGCGCCTTAAGCCTTCCGAGCTGCTCAGGACGGCGGAAGCGCTTGGCCTCGGCCATCAAGCCGGCTGGCATACGGGCAAACGAATCGGAGCGCTGAGCGGCCCGCTGCGCTTGCTGGAGGAGGAGGAGGCCGGAGCCATTTATGCCGGCAAGGGCGACGACGCGCTGGCGCGGCAGCGCATGCTCGATGCAGTCGACGGCGGCGCGCAGGCGCAAACGGGCATCGGGCAGCGCGATGTCCGAATGTCTCCACTGCAGGCAGCGAACCTGATCGTGACGCTGCTGAACGAGGGGCGCGTCATGCAGCCGCGCCTCGTAAGCGAAATCCGCTATGCCGACGGCCAGCGGATGCTGGAGCTGCCCGCGCAGCGGGCGCAAGGGCTGCCCGGCCGAATCAGGCCGGGCACTGCCCGTGCGCTGCTGCGCGGCATGGAGGCGGTCGTCGACCACGGAACCGGTCGATCGATCCGCCAAGGGCTGTGGGCGGTGGCCGGGAAGTCCGGCACCGCCGAAGCGACACGGGCCGGCATCGCCCGCAACCACCAGTGGTTTGCGGGCTACGGCCCGGCTGCCAAGCCGCGCTACGCAGTCGCGGTGCTTGTGCTCAATCAGGAGCCCGGCAGCGCGAACCGGGCGACAAAGCTGTTCCGCGGCATTATGGACATCGCCGCGGAACGGGAATCGTAGCGGTCAGCCGGACTAGAGGCACACTTCGCTCTGCTGTTAACGGGGGCGGAGCGACATCCTGCGCTTGAACACGAAGGAGCGCTGAGCCCAGAAGCTGAACAGAAAAAGCGAAGCCTCGGTCAGCAATTTGGCGACAGGCAGCGGGATGTGAAGCAGCTCGTTGAACAGCAGCATCAAGCCGTAATTAAGCATCAGAATCAGAAGGACCAGCGCAAAATATTTGGGCATCGAACGCTGAGTTTCCGTTAGAGCCGGCTTTTGGAACACAAGGCTGCGATTGAGGCCGTAATTGAGCATCGAGCTGGCCGCTCTGGCCCCCCAGACGGATACAAGCAAGCTGGAGCTGACGCTGTGAAGGAGCAGCACGAGCAGGAAATCGACGATGGCCGAAACGATGGAGACAGCGCTGAACTTGACGAACGGCAGGTATACTCTCGCGGAATCCGCAAGCGGCCGAAAATGCGACGATTCATTGCTGTTCAAATAGACGGTTTCAATCGGCTCCTCCACGATGGCATACGAAGCGGATTCAGCCGCAAGCAGTACGTTCATCTCGTATTCGAAGCGATCGCCGGGGATGCCGACCAGCCAGCTCAGCATATGCGCCGGGTAGCCGCGCAGCCCCGTTTGCGTATCGTAAATGCGCGTGCCTGTCGCAAAACGGTAGACCAGCCTCGTCGCGGCATTGCCGAACTTGCTGCGTGCGGGCACTTTGCCGGTGAAGCGACGGCTGCCGAGCACGATGGAGCCATGACTTTTGGCGACAGTTTCGGCAACGCGAGCGATGTCGTGAGGCAAATGCTGTCCGTCGCTGTCTGCGCACACGATACTGCCTTCCATTCCTCGGTCAAGCAAATAGGCGAAGCCGGTTTTGAGCGCGCAGCCTTTGCCGAGATTAACGGGATGGGTAAGCACGACGCAGCCCATTTGCTCAGCCTGGGCAAACAAGTGGCGGTAGCCTGCGCCGCTGCCGTCATCCACAAGGACGATAGAGTACGTTCCGTTCTGCTGTAATTGGACGATCAGCTGCAGCAGCCGCTCGTCAGGCTCATAGGATGGTATCAAAATGTGCATGTTTGCCGCCTCCCGGTCATTGAATTTGATGTTTTTGCCATGCTATTGCCCCACATACAGAATATCGCTCACTCCGCGCTCCTTGTTTTTGCCCTGCGGATTGTTAACGACGCGTCCCATAAAATACATGGTCGAAGATCCGCCCCCGTCTAGGTTGTAAGCTTCCGTTGCGCCAAGCTTCTCAAACAGGTCGGCGAACTCCGTCAAGGTCATGCCGCGGCTGTAATTGTCCGCTCGGCCGTCAACGACGACGATAACGAAATGTCCCGGCGCAAGCATGCCGATTCCCGTGCGGGGGTTGGCGGATTGAATGGAGCGGTTGCCGAAGTTCGTATCGATCGTAACCGAATCCAGATCGTCCGCGACGACTCCGTCATCGATAAGGGACGGTCCGAAGGAATAGGTCTGAATGACGTCTTGCTTCAGCAAATCGCCGGACGACAGCTCCTCTTCGTTGTACGTGTCCATCGTCCCGTCGGCAAACAACGCAAGCGCCTCGCGAGCCGGCTCGTCCCGGTACAGCACGCCATTGCGGATAATGACTCCGTCGTTGCGAAAGCCGTAATAATCTCCGTTTACGGCGAGTACGGCGTTAACCTCGGCGGCGATGTCCGATGTGTTTTCCGTAATGTTGCGGCCAAATGCGTTTTTGGCAAACGCGGACAGCAGCGTGGCTCCCTCCGACAGCTGAACGTCAGCGACAAAATACGTGATTTTATCGTTGCCGGCGCCGGTTTCATGCTGGGTAATTTGGATGCTGGCCGTATCGCTTTTATAGCTCCAATCATCGTAGACAGCCGTGTCAGAAGTCTGACCCGATGCTGCATCGCCGGATTCACTGGTCTGGCCGTCGGTGGAGGCTGCACCGCTCTGCACGCCCTCCGTCTGTTCTTCAGCCATGCCTGTTGCTTCGTTCACAGTCGCCAGCGGCGGCACCGTTACCTCAATATGCTCGATCAAGTAGCGGTCGGCGAGCTTGTATAACGTAATTCCGATTGCGATCACGCATACGATTAGCAGCATCCAGCGCTTTTTTATATGTCCTGTTTTCATGGTTCCTTCACTCCTTGGGCTTTCTGCGCCCGGCGCAGACGATTAGGGTTGGGGTTAATGGGCTTGATGCTATTGTCGGGCGGCAAGATTAAGCTCATATGAGCGAAGGCTGAATGTTTACTGAACGGAGGCTGCATGGAAGGGAAAGAGGCGGGGAAAACGCAACAACCCCCGAATGCGTCCGCACTCGGGGGTTGTTGCTATGGGCCTGTACGCCGGCAAAACGCATACAGGCTTGGCTTGTAAAGGAGTAGGCAGGCTGCCCCTTATCGCGAGGGCTTGGTGTCGCCAGCTTCAGCCTCTGCCTCGGACGAATGGCCGGCAAGGGGAGCGGCAGGAGCGTCAAATTCGCCGACAGGGGCATGAATCCAGCGATGGAAGTAGCCTTGATCGTACAGCGCCTTGATCAGAATCATCAGAATCGGCGACAGGATAACGCCCGCTACGCCGAACAGCGACAAGGACACAATCATAAAGGCGAGCATGGTAAATGCGGATACGCCGAGCGAATCCCCGGTTATTTTAGGCTCCAGAATTTGCCGGGTCAGCACTACGGCAAGGAATAGCGCTGAAAGCCAAATGGCGAGCGAAATTTTGCCGACAATAATCAGATAAATAATCCATGGAATAAAAATCGTTCCTACGCCAAGCAGCGGCAAAATATCAAAAATAGCCGATACGACCGCGATGACAAATGCATTGTCCACGCCAAGCAGCATGAGGGCAACGAGAATGACGACAAAGGTAATGGAAATCATCTTCGCTTGCGCCTTTATGTAAAGCGCGATTCCTTTAAACACGTTGTTGCGCAGGAAGAAAAACGCTTTTTTGAACGTATTCGGCGTTTTATCCTCTGCCGTTTGCTTCCAGGTCGTAATTTCGATGCTAAGAAAGTAAGCAAGAATGATGCCTACAACAAAATTGAAAATAAAGGAAGAAACGGAAGATACATAAGTGACAACATGTGAAAATATATTTTTGCCGACATTGGACAACGTCGCGGTTGCTCCGCCGATCAATTCCTGCGAGCGCTCAACAAGGTCAAGCTGGACAGGCATATTGCCCATTCGCTGCTGTACCTCCTGCGTGATAAACGCGATTTGCTCCATAAGCATCTTTTGATATTTAGGAAAGTTCTCCACAAGATTGGAGCCTTGTTGAATGATCAGCAGCGCGGCTCCCGAGAGCACGCCGAGTATGATGACTGTAAAAACAAGCACGGAAATGCCGGAAGCGATCGATTTTTTCATGCCCATCCTGTGAAGGCGTCTCGCCAGCGGCTCGATGCACAAAAAAATGACGAACGAAAAAAAGATCGGGGTGGCAATTCGGTATAAGAAGCTGAATACATACATAATTAAGAAGACTGTTAATGCGATGAGTGCGATGTCAAAGGCCGTTCTCCAATACTTTTTGTAAAATGGCAGCATAGCTTTGCTCCTTCGGTTCAGATGTTTTCTTTGCAATAAGATTGTACTATAGTTCACAAAAAGATGCCTATTTTAATTGTATTATGTTACAATTAAAGGTATCGTTGTTGTTTATGCTACTGCCTATACGTCGACTAAATCATCTTACGGTGGGGAAAACAAAATGGAGAAATTGTTGTTATGGTGTTTCTACGTGGCAACCTTCTATGCGTTTCTTCCTGGTCTTATCAGCCGCACTTTTGGCTTTCGTGTTTTTAAGAAAGGCCGGGTCGAGAAGGAAATTGCCTTGACTTTCGATGATGGGCCGGATTCGACCTATACTCCGCAGCTGCTCGATTTACTCGCGCGTTATGGAGCCAAAGCAACTTTTTTTGTCGTAGGTTCTCATGCGGAGGGGCAGGAGGAGCTGCTGCGCCGTATGAAAGCGGAAGGGCATGTCATTGGTATTCATAATTACGTGCATAAATCCAACTGGGTCATGCGGCCGCGCACAGTAAGAAGGCAGATCGAGCGGACGACAGAGGTCATCGAGCGCGCTACGGGCGATAAGCCGGTTTATTACCGTCCGCCATGGGGGATTGTCAATCTGTTTGATTACAGCAATCTCGGTCATCTGCAAATTGTGCTTTGGTCCGCGATGTTCGGAGACTGGAGGCAGCGTGTCGGTGCCGAGCGGCTCCAGCGCAGAATGCTAAAGCGTCTCAAGCCGGGCGAAGTGCTGCTGCTGCATGATTGCGGCATGACGTTTGGCGCCGACCGGCACGCCCCTGCGAATATGCTGATTGCGCTTGAAGCTTATTTGCAAGCAGGGACTGAGCGCGGATACAGCTTTGTAGGCATAAATGAGATGATTCGGCTGACGGATAACGCCAGAGTCTCGAAGCGTTCGCCGATCAAGCGGGTCTCAGTGGCGCTATGGCTGTTGTGGGAGCGGGCGTTCCATGTGCTGTTTCGCTTGAAGTCGGTCGGACAGTCGGACGATCCGGCCTTTCATTACCGGATTACAACCTATTCCGGCAAGCCTGTTTCGCTGGCGGAAGGTGACAAGCTGGAGAAAGGCGACCGGATCGCCGAGCTGCATTTCGATAATCGCAAGCTGTCCGCGATTGCCGCCGTTTCGAAATCCCCGGTGGCTGCGGCCATACGGATGCTTCGCGAGGTCGAGCAGGGACTCCCGATGCTTGCCGACCAGCTGGGAGCGGACAAGGACGCGCGCGATATTAAAGCCGTGTATGGCGTTACGATGATTCATCGCGGCGCCGATCGCGTAGGCTTTCAAGTCTATGATCTGCCGCAAGGATTGTTCGCGACTTCGACCCAAATTTATCTGCGGTTATTGCTTCGCGTGCTGACCGGACAGAAACGCAAGCAGCGTTCGGCCAAAGCGGCTATCGAGCCTCGCATGCTTATTATGCCTGCGGCTACAATCCGGGGGTATGCTACGGATTCGGCAGTCGCAAGCTTGTCCAAGACGGAGCAGAAGAGCGAGCCGTTAGGACTCGGCGCTGTCGTTGATGAGCCTGCGCTGATGGACAGCAAGACGACTGCCATTTAATTGACTTATTTCCTGACTACAGCCATGCGGAGTCGTTGCCGTCATGGCTGTTTTTTTAGAATAGAAGCATGCACAGGTTTCACGTCTTTAATGGGCTTCTGTCCCGACGCGAAGCATTCGCTTTGCCGCCGGAGGACGACGTCAGTCGTTTACGCTTATGCATGTTGAATAACGAAAGCTTACAGAGGTTTTACTTTTAGCGTGAATGCGTTATGATGTTGGCAGAAAGTGCGCGAGGAGGGGACCCCTGATGAGGGAGTCTGAAGCAACAGACGAACTGCTCATGATGATGATTGCGCAGCAGGATGCTGATGCGCTTGAGCAGCTTTATGATCGCTACGAGCGGCCTGTTTATTCTTTTGTATACCGAATCGTAAAGGATTCAATGGCCGCCGAGGAATTGGTACAAGAATTGTTTATTCGAATATGGCATTCAGCTCAGCGGGTTCGCACTGACGAGGCTGCAGGCCAATTGAGCAGCTGGATATTTACGATTGCCCGTAATTTATCGATCGATTGGCTTCGCAAGCAAGGAAGAAGGCCGCTGGAGGCTCGGGAGCAGGCTGCGCTGGAGCGTACGGCTTCCATTCATTCGACAGAGCGAGAGGTGGAGCATAAGCTGCTCGGCGAGGAAATGCAGATGGCGCTAAGCGAGCTGAATGCCGACCAGAAGCAAGTAATGGAGCTTATTTATTTCATGGGATATACGCAGCAAGAGGTTAGTCTCAAGGAAGCGATTCCGCTTGGAACGGTGAAGAGCAGGGTCAGGCTGGCGCTTGCGCAATTGCGAAAACGGTTTGAAGCTCTAGGAAAGGAGGGGGTGCGTCAATGAATAAACGTGCGAATAGCTGCTGCGAGGATGTAGAGCTGTATATGATCGGCGGACTGACAAAAGCGGACAAGCAAATTTTCGAGGCGCATTTGCCCGGTTGTGAAAGCTGCCGACGTACGCTTAAGGAGCTTGAGCCGGTTGTGGGAGCGCTGCCGCATGGCGTACAGTCCGTAGAGCCCCCGGCCGGAATGAAAAATCGGATTTTGGCCGCTGTTGCCAGGCAGGCGGAGATGGACGAGGAGCTGAAGAACGCTTCCCCGCTGGGGCCTGAGTCTGCATACCGGACAATAGAAGAGGATTTTTCGCGGAGCGAGCGATCCAACGATTCCGCCCCGCCAGAGGTGCTTTACGCAACCGAAGCGAACGGCTCCAAGCTTCCGCGCTGGTTGCTGCCATCGGTATCCGCGGCCGCCGTGCTGCTGCTGATCGCCTCGGGATTTCTGCTGCTGCGCATCGATTATCTTAATCAGGAAGCCAAGCGGCTTGAAGCTAGAGTGGACAGCCTTCAGCAGCAGATCGATTCGACAGGCAGACCGCTAACGGGCGTTCAGACGAATCATGTCGTGGCATTGTCTCCAACCACGAAGGATATTGTTGCGCAAGGACTTGCGACCATCGTGATTGACGACAAAGGGATGCACCTGATTGTGCAGGCTGAGCAGCTGCCGCTGCTGACCGACGATGAAGCGTTTCAGGTATGGCTGCTTAAAAATGGCAAGCCCGTAAATGCAGGTACATTTTTTTCGCAGGATGGAACGGGAGCCTTGTATTTTACCTTTAAGCCGGATGAATACGATCAAATTGCGATTACGCAAGAGCCGGACGCGAACGGCAAAGAGCCTCGCGGCTCCATCGTGTTGGCTGGAAGCCTGTGAAGCGGCGTTCTGAGCTATGAACAGAGGCAGTGCGAATCTGCAGAAGTATGCCAATGAATGAAGATAAGAAGGTGAACGATAAAAAAGCCGGAGCAGGAATTAAAGCCTGCTCCGGCTTTTTGTAAATATAAGAATTTAACACTTATAATCGGCTTTTGTTTCAACGCGAAACGTTAGTCTTGCCGCCAGAGGACGGCGTCAGCCGTTACATTTTCATTACGCCGCCTGTGCTTGCGGATGTAACAAGGTGCGCGTAACGCGCAAGGTAACCGCGTTTGATTTTGAGCTCGAAGCCCGGCCATTCGTTATGGCGCTTCTGGAACTCGTCATCGCTGATCAGCAGATTCATCGTCCGGTTGTTCATGTCGATCTCGATAATATCTCCATCCTGTACGAAGGCGATCGGGCCGCCTTCAGCAGCTTCAGGAGATACGTGACCGATACTGATGCCGCGGGAGGCGCCAGAGAATCGGCCGTCTGTAATCAGGGCAACCTTCGCGCCAAGACCCATGCCGACAATTTGCGACGTAGGAGCAAGCATTTCCGGCATGCCCGGACCGCCGCGCGGACCCTCGTAACGGATAACAACGACGTGGCCTTCCTTGATTTTACCGTTGGCAATGCCGTGCAGCGCATCGTCTTGCGAATCGAAGCAGATGGCAGGCCCTTTATGGTAGCCGCCAACCGATTTGTCAACAGCGCCCGTTTTGATGATTGCTCCGTTAGGAGCCAGGTTGCCGAACAGAACGGCCAGTCCGCCGCGTGCCGTATGCGGGTTGTCCAGCGTATGGATAACATCCGTATCCGTAATTTCGCAGCCGATTACGTTTTCGCGAAGCGTTTTGCCTGTAACCGTGATTGTCTCTCCATGCAGCGCGCCTTCCTTTTTAAACAGCTCGTTCAACACGGCGCTAACGCCGCCTGCATTATGAACGTCCTCGATATGATAATCGGAAGCGGGCGCGATTTTCGCCAAATGCGGTACGCGCTCAGCCACTTCGTTAATACGCTCGATCGGATAGTCGATGCCTGCTTCATGCGCAATGGCAAGCGTATGAAGCACGGTATTTGTGGAACCGCCCATCGCCATGTCCAGCGCAAATGCGTTGTCGATCGCATCTTTCGTCACGATATCGCGCGGCTTGATGCCAAGGTCGATAATTTTCATCAGCTGGCGTGCGGCTTCTTTGACGAATTCTTTGCGTTCCGGCGAAACGGCAAGAATCGTGCCGTTGCCCGGCAGCGCAAGGCCAAGGCCTTCAGCCAAGCAGTTCATCGAGTTCGCGGTGAACATGCCGGAGCAAGAACCGCAGGTAGGACAGCCGAATTGCTCAAGCTCCATCAATTGATCGTCGTTGATTTTGCCGGCTTGGTGTGCGCCAACGCCTTCGAAGACGCTGGACAGCGAGATCGAACGGCCGTCAGATGTTTTGCCGGCCTTCATTGGGCCGCCGCTGACGAGCATCGTCGGAATGTTGACACGCAATGCGCCCATAATCATCCCTGGCGTAATTTTGTCGCAGTTCGGAATACAGACCATGCCGTCGAACCAGTGCGCGTTAACGACTGTCTCGATCGAGTCGGCAATAATCTCGCGGCTGGCCAGCGAGTATCTCATGCCGATGTGGCCCATCGCAATCCCGTCGTCTACGCCGATTGTGTTGAATTCGAACGGTACGCCGCCAGCTTCGCGAATTGCTTCTTTAACCAGCTTGCCGAACTCCTGAAGGTGGACGTGTCCGGGAATAATATCAATATACGAGTTGCAAACCGCGATAAACGGTTTGCCGAAATCTTCTTCTTTAACGCCTGCGGCGCGTAGCAAGCTGCGATGTGGTGCGCGGTCGAAACCCTTTTTGATCATATCTGATCGCATTCTTTTGGTCGCCATGTCAGTGCCCCCTATAAGGTAAGTAAATAATCGATACATTCAAGTGTAACATAACGGACAAGCGTTGGCTAGAATAAGGAGAGGAGTACGCTATGGGCAATAAATGTTTAAAATTCCATTAAGAAACGCTTAAACATTGTGATTTTAAACGGAAAACCGCGACTTTTGGCGGGCATTTCCTGTATAGTAGGCTCACGAGCAACGACGAAATCAAGCGGGAAACGGCAAGGAGGCAACGAGATGGCGGAACGACGGATACTCATTGTGGACGACGAACGGGAAATCGCCGATTTAATTGAAATCTACTTAAAGAACGAAGGCTTCTCCACCGAGAAGGCGCATAACGGCGAGGAGGCGCTGCTGCGTTATGCCGAGGAGCGGTTTGACCTTGTCATTCTGGATATTATGATGCCCAAGATGGACGGACTTGAAGTATGCCGCAGATTGCGGAAGGATCAGGGGGTCCCTATTTTAATGCTAAGCGCAAAGGCCGAGGATATGGATAAAATTATGGGCTTGATGACCGGAGCGGACGATTATATGATCAAGCCGTTTAACCCGTTGGAGCTGATCGCCCGCGTTCGCTCGCTATTGCGGCGCTCTTACCAGTATTCGGAGCTGGCGCAGGATGCCGCTGCCAAAAATGAGCGCGAGCTCTCGCTTGGCCCGCTGAGAATGGACAAGCTTATGCATACGGCGGAGGCGGCGGGAAGACCGCTCCATTTGACGTCAACCGAGTTTGGCATTTTGTATTTGCTGGCATCGCAGCCGGGTCGAGTCTTTAGCGCCGAAGACATTTTTCAGCAGGTGTGGAAAGAAAAATACTTTGATTCCAATAATACGGTCATGGTGCACATCAGCAAGCTGCGAGACAAGCTTGAGAAAGAGCTGGGTGAAAAAATGATTGTAACGGTATGGGGGGTCGGCTATAAAATTGAAGGATAATTTGGCGATCAAGCTGCTATTGCGTACGCTGCTCCATCTGTTCGCAAGCGCTGCGCTGGCAACCGTTACCTTTATTGTATTGGTTCCCTCCGCTTATTGGATCTATGACCGCTACTTTTTTGTGCGGAATTTGTTCTCGGCCGTCGTTAACGGTTTTGGAGAAACGCTAATCTTTTATGCCATGTGGCTAGCCATGTTTTTTTTCTATTTTATTATCATCCAGCTATGGTTTTACAGCTATTTCAAGCGAATGAACGATACCGTGCGTCAAATGGCCGACGGAACGTTGCAACTGGACAGCCAGCTGCCGGTCAAACGCTCGCCGTTCGGCGAAATGGCGGTTAACGTGAACCGGCTCGCCGGACGGCTGCATCATGCCCTGGAGGAGGAGCGCCGCGCCGAGCAAACGAAAAATGAGCTGATTACGAACGTTTCGCATGATTTGCGGACGCCGCTTACCTCCATAATCGGCTATTTGGGGCTAATCGAGCAGGATCGCTGCCGCGATGAGGTCGAGATGCGGCAATATGTGCAAATTGCTTATGAAAAATCGCAGCGTCTGAATGTGCTCATCAACGATCTGTTTGAATATACGCGCATGAGGCATACGGTAGCTACCTATAAAGAAACCTCCTTTAATTTAATTGAATTGCTTGGCGAGCTGCTGGCGCAATACCGTCTTCCGCTTGAGGAGTGCGGCATGAGCAGCGAGCTTCGGACGAAGGAAACGAACGTGTCCGTAAAGGGAGACGCCGTAAAGCTGGTGCGGGTGTTCGAGAATCTGATCGCCAATGCGATGAACTACGGACGGGAAGGCAAACGGCTGCTCGTGAGCGTTGAGGTGGAGAACGGCTGGGCCATTACGGAGGTAGTCAATTTTGGCGAGCCGATTTCCTCCATGGATTTGCCGCATATTTTTGATCGTTTTTATCGCGTGGACAAATCCCGGACACGATGGGAAGGCGGTTCGGGGCTGGGGCTTGCTATAGCCAAAAGCATTGTCGACATTCACAGCGGCAAAATTACGGTGACGAGCGATGCGGATGGAACATGCTTTCGGGTTGCTTTGCCGATTGTCAGGTAATATTAAGCTTTTCTTATGGTTTGGTTACGATCTCCTTAAGCTGCCGCTTCTATACTTGACGTATACAAGCGAGTGGCGAAAGGGGATTGTTTTGTTATGCGCAGCAAACCGCGTGCAAATCAGCAAGAATATGGCTTGAAAATGATCATTTTGGCGGCGTTGGTGGTCGGATTCAGCTTCTGGGCCGCATCCATGAAGGATATGCCTTTGTATCCGGAGCTTGAGGTGGAGGCGGCCTCGGCCTATTTGGTCGATCTGCATTCAGGAGAGGTGCTGTATGAGCGCAATGCCGATGAACCGCTGCCACCCGCAAGCATGTCCAAGCTTATGACCGAATTGGTTGTGCTGGATGCGGTGAATGAAGGCAAGCTGGCTTGGAATGAGCAGGTGCCGATCAGCGCTTACGCGGCAGCCGTGCCGGGCTCGCAAATCGGCGTTCAAGAAGGGGAAAGCTTGACGGTCCGCGAGCTGTTCGAAGCGATGGCGATTCATTCAGCGAACGACGCTGCGGTCGTCCTGGCCGAGCATATCGGCGGCAGCGAAATGGCTTTTGTAAAGCTGATGCAAGAGCGGGCCAAAGGGCTTGGTTTATCCGAACAAACCGTCTTCGGCAATTCGACTGGTCTTAGCCGCTTTGACTTAAGGCCGTTCAAGGCGGCCGCTTCGGCCCGCGATACACAGATGACCGCCAAGGACACGGCCAGACTGGCGGCTTACGTGCTAGTGAAATATCCCGAGGTGCTGGAGGTATCCGGCAGAGGAAACCTTCTGCTGAAAGGGGCAAGGGAGGCGCTTCCTGCAACGAATCTGATGCTGAGCGGCAAAGCCTTTGCCTATCCCGGCAACGACGGGCTTAAAACGGGCTACACGAAGGAAGCGGGCTACTGCTTCACAGGCACGGCAAAGCGCGAAGGGCGGCGGCTTGTCAGCGTCATAATGGGAGCCAAAACGGCTGATGAGCGGTTCGTGGAAACCGGAAAGCTGTTCGAATTCGGGTTTCAAACCAGCCGCGTAGAAGCGGTCATCGGACGGATACAGAGCAAGCTTGGGATTAGTGTCTAATTATTTCATGTCATAAAATATAACATCCAGTCATTTACTATCGCAGAAATGCTGTCTATAATGAAGATATGACAGACAGAGAGGTGAAGTCATGCAGTTGACGGAACGTGAAAAAGAAAAGCTGCTCATTACGGTTGCGGCCGACTTGGCCCGGCGCCGGATGGGCAGAGGCGTAAAGCTTAACTATCCGGAAAGCGTAGCGTTGATTACATCCGAAATCATGGAAGGCGCAAGGGACGGCTTGACGGTTGCGGAGCTTATGTCCTACGGGACAACCATCCTCAGGCGGGACCAGGTGATGTCCGGCGTTCCCGAAATGATTCATGAGGTTCAGGTAGAAGCTACGTTTCCGGACGGAACAAAGCTGGTAACGGTTCATCATCCGATTTCTTCTTAATGACAAGCAGCAGAACAAGTGGCAAGGAGGCATGCATCGCAATGATACCTGGACAATATCGGGTGGCCGCAGGGGAGATCGAGTTGAATGCAGGCCGCCGTACGAGACAAATGATTGTTGTAAATACAGGAGACCGGCCTGTACAGGTGGGCTCTCATTTTCATTTTTTTGAGGCGAATCGGGCGTTGCAGTTTAATCGCGAGGAGGCGTTCGGCATGAGGCTGGACATCCCTGCGGGCACGGCGGTACGCTTCGAGCCTGGCGAGGAGAAGCCGGTAGCGCTGGTTGAGCTGGGCGGCTCCAAACAATCCTACGGGCTTAACGGCATCAGCAGGGGCCCTGCCGAGATGGACAACCTACCGGAAGATACGAAGCGCAGGCTCGCTGCCTGGAAGGGGGCGGAGCCCGAATGAGCAGAATGGACAAAAGCAGCTATGCGGCGATGTTCGGCCCGACGACGGGAGATGCGGTACGGCTTGCCGACACCGGACTATGGGCGAGAATAGAGCGCGATTATACGGTTTACGGAGACGAATGCAAATTCGGAGGCGGCAAGGTTATCCGAGACGGCATGGGCCAATCCAGCGGGGCGATGCGTGCCGACGGGGTATTGGACACGCTTATCACCAATGCGGTCATCATTGACCACTCCGGCATCTTCAAGGCCGATATCGGCATAAGAGACGGCAATATTGTCGCGATCGGCAAAGCGGGCAATCCCGATATCATGGATGGCGTCCATCCGCAAATGATCGTCGGGGCCAGCACGGAGGTGATTGCGGGCGAAGGGAAAATCGTCACAGCAGGCGGCGTCGACTCCCACATTCATTTTATTTGCCCGCAGCAGATCGAAACGGCTTTGTCCTCCGGCGTTACCACGATGATCGGAGGCGGGACGGGACCGGCGACGGGAACCAATGCGACAACAGTAACTCCGGGGGCGTGGCATATGCGGCGCATGCTGGAAGCCGCTGAGCAGTTCCCCATGAATATCGGCTTCACCGGCAAAGGAAATGCGTCGTTCACAGGTCCACTCATTGAACAGATAGAAGCAGGCGCAATCGGACTGAAGCTGCATGAGGACTGGGGAACGACGCCAGCGGCGATCGATGCCTGTTTGACGGCTGCGGATGCATACGATATACAGGTCGCGATCCATAGCGATACGCTGAACGAAGCCGGATTTGTCGAGGATACGCTCGCCGCCATCGGCGGCAGAACCATTCATACGTATCATACCGAAGGCGCGGGCGGCGGACATGCGCCGGATATTATCGTGGCGGCCGGAGAGCTGAATGTGCTTCCGTCGTCAACGAACCCGACGCGTCCCTTTACCATCAACACGATCGAGGAGCATCTGGACATGCTGATGGTCTGCCATCATCTCGACAGCAGCATTCCCGAGGATGTAGCGTTTGCCGATTCCCGCATCAGGCCGGAGACGATCGCTGCCGAAGACATTTTGCACGATATGGGCGTGTTCAGCATGATCAGCTCGGATTCGCAGGCGATGGGCCGCGTAGGCGAGGTAGTCATTCGCACCTGGCAGACTGCGGACAAAATGAAGCAGCAGCGGGGACCGCTTGCTCCCGACGACGAGCATGGCGACAACTTCCGCATCAAGCGTTATATCGCCAAATACACGATCAATCCTGCGATTACGCATGGCATTTCCCATTTGGTCGGTTCCGTCGAGCCGGGCAAGCTAGCCGATCTGGTCATCTGGAATCCGATGTTTTTCGGTGTCAAGCCCGATCTGGTGCTGAAAGGGGGCAGTATTGCCTACGCTCAAATGGGCGATCCCAACGCCTCCATTCCGACACCTCAGCCCGTATTCGGCAGACCGATGTTCGCCTCCTACGGCAAGCTGGTCTACAGCAGCTCGATCACTTTCGTCTCGCAGGCTGCATACGAACGGGGCATTGCGCAGGAGCTCGGATTGCAGAAACGAATCGAGCCGGTTAAAGGCTGCCGGACCGTTACCAAAAAAGACATGATTCACAACGATGCAACGCCGCAGCTTACAGTCGATGCGGAAACCTATGAGGTCAAGGTGGACGGCGTGCATGTGACGTGCGAGCCTGCGGAGGTGCTTCCGATGGCCCAGCGTTATTTCCTGTTCTAGGACACAGCCGGACAGGCGGAAAGGGGAAGCGATGAACGATTCGGTCAAATGGCTGGCCATGCAGCAACTGCTTGATTCCGCCCTGCCCATCGGGGGGTTCTCGCACTCCTTTGGGCTGGAGACGATGGTGCAGGAGGGAAGAATGGTCAAGCCCGCCCAGCTGTACGCCTACGCAGCGACTATGCTGCTGCAAAGCTGGGCAACCTCGGACGCCATGGTGATTAAAGCTGTCTACAGGGATGCTCCGCTGGCGCAATGGGAGCGTTTGTTTGCAGTCGAACGGTTTGTACATGTGCAGCGCATCGCTTCCGAAACGAGGAGCGGCGTCGAGAAAATGGGGCGGAGGCTGCTTCAGCTTGCAGCCCAGATTCATCCTCGGCTGGACTGGTCGCCGCTGCAGTCCGCACTGAGCGGCGGCCGTTGTCACGCGACGCACCCGCTCGTGCACGGCTACGCCTGCTGGCTGCTCGGTATAACGGAGGAGCAGGCGATTCAAGGCTACTGTTATACAGGCATCGTAACATGCATCAACAGCGCGCTCAGGCTGATGTCGATCGGGCAAACGGAGGGGCAGCGGCTCATCGCCGCCCTAACGCCCCTGACGGAGCAGGCGCTCCGGCTCGCAGAGCGTTTGGAGCCGGAGGAGGCCCACGCCAACATGCCGATGGCCGAGCTCGCCATGATCCGTCATGAGCGCCTGTATTCGCGTTTGTTTATGTCATAACAATTCACAAACCGCCGTCTTGGCTAGGCTTTAAGAGGCGAGACGGAAACATAACTAGGAGGAATAAGCCATGTGCCAAGGACAAGGACATACGCATCAGGAATGGGAAAGCCCGGTTATCGACAGCTCAAGGCCGATTAGAATCGGTATTGGCGGTCCGGTAGGCTCCGGCAAAACGGCGCTCGTCGAGCGCATTACGCGCGAGCTTCATGACAAGTACAACGTAGCTGTCATTACAAACGATATTTATACGAAGGAGGATGCCCGCATTCTGTTCCATACGGGCGTCCTGCCCGAGGAACGGATTATCGGTGTCGAGACGGGCGGCTGCCCGCATACGGCGATACGCGAGGATGCTTCGATGAACTTCGAGGCGGTCGAGGAGCTGGAGCGTCGCTTTGAGAAGCTGGATATGATTTTTATCGAAAGCGGCGGGGATAATCTGGCTGCCGCGTTTAGCCCGGAGCTGGTTGACCGTTTTATTTATATTATCGACGTGGCGCAAGGCGAAAAAATTCCGCGCAAAGGCGGCCCGGGCATCATGCGCTCCGACCTGCTCGTCATCAACAAAATCGATCTGGCACCGCACGTAGGCGCGAGCCTTGAAGTGATGGAGGCGGACACCATCAACATGCGGGACGGACGTCCTTATGTGTTCTCCAATTTGCGCGGCGGCGACGGGGTAGCCGAAATCGTGGGCTGGCTTACGCATGAGGTCGCTCATGCGCGCGGCACAGAGCACAGCCATATCGTCCAATTGACGCCTATGCCGGGCAGTACCGGGCATTCCGCATCCTAGATGAACGCAGGACTTGGGGGCGAAGCCGCCGCCCGGCACATCGTTAGAACCTCCGTGCTCCGCGCGTCGTTCTCGTGCATGGACGGGCAGACGCGGCTTGCTAACAAATTTCATACCGCGCCGATCAAGATCGCCAAAGTCTTTCCGCTTGGCAAGCAGCTTGGCGTCATCGTAATGGACGTCTCGCCGGGCTTGCTTGACGGCGACCGCTATGAGCTGGATTGGAAGGCGGAAGCGGGCGGGCATGTCATGATCACGAATCAATCGTATACGAAGGTTCACCCGAGCCAGCCGCTGTCCGGCTCTTCGCTGCTTCAGCGCTTTGAGCTTGGCGAGCGCGCCGTTATCGAGCATATGCCGGAGCCGATCATGCTGTACAAGGATGCGGCTCTGCATAACGATACATGCGTTCGGCTGCAGGCAGGCTCCGTGTGGATGCAGGCGGATGTGCTATGCCCGGGAAGAACGCTGCGGGGAGAACGCTTTGCCTATAGAAGCTGCCGCAACGATCTGACGGTGCATTACGGCGACGAACTGATCTATGCGCAGCGTCAGCGAATCGAGCCGGCGCTTCAGACGCTCGCAGCTCCGGGCAGCTGGGAAGATATGACGCATACGGCTTCATTCTATGTATTCTCGGACCGGGTGGACGTTGCTTTGCTTGAGCGTCTGCAGGCGCTGCTGGATAGCCATCAGGCTCCGGCCGAGCATGCCGTGCTTGCGGGAGCTTCCCTTACGTACCGTCATGGTGTTGCCGTAATGGCCGCATCCACAGCGGCATGGCCGCTGCAGCAGCTTATGCGCTTGCTGTGGGAGGAAACGAGGGAAGCGCTGCTGGGCTGCGGGCCGCTTCGATTGCTTGCGTTTTGAACGCAGAGAATGGGAATGGGAAAGGGCGGGCGAAGATGCCCGCCTATTTCTATGACCGGCAAGCGCGGCATAGGAAGACCGTTAGCGAAGCCGGCTTTTTTGCTGCCGCAGGGAGTAGATTGTCCCGGAGCATGAGCGGTATGCTCCCTGTTGAGCGCCGGTCGATCAACAAGCTCGGCCAAGGCCGACCTTCCATGATTCGAGCGGATTTCTTTCCTTTATGGCGGAAGGCAAGCTATAATGATGGAATAACACGTTCGGCGGGGATAAGGCGGTGATAAAGTGAGTGAAAAGCTGGAAATCGAAGAGGGCAGTCTGGAGCTGATGCGCAAGCTGGACGAGACCTTTCGCCAGGTAAGAAGGAAAATCCATTCCGCATGGAACAGCTATAACGTTCACGGCTTGGGCATGACGCACGGCAGGATGCTGACGATTCTGCACGAATCCGGGGCCCAGAAAGCTTCGGCGATGGCCGAGCAATTGCAAATCACAAGCGGCGGTGTGACCGGAATAGCGGATCGGCTCATTGAACTGGGTTATGTCAAGCGAACGCGAGGCACCGAGGATCGCAGAGTCGTCATGCTGGACATTACAGACAAGGGAGGCGAGGCGATCAAATTAATTAACGAGGTTCGCACCCAGCTGATGTACCGGCTTTTTGGAGAGATGGAGACGAAGGATATGGAGCAGGCGTTGCTGCTGTTCGAGCGCATGAATGCCAATATGGATACGGAGAATGTTACGAAATCTTGACGTTTTGTACAAAACATTAGGATCGTTTACATTTTTGATGTAGAATAAAGTAGAATTTTGTCGAATGCTTACTAGATAAATAGTGTTGACAAAATCCGATAATACTACTAGGATTAGTATTAATTGAACATTAATTTGGGGTAGGAGAGATTCATAATGAAGAAGTTTATGGCAGTGGCAGTTTCATTGTTCCTGATGCTTGCGGTTATCGCGGCTTGCGGAGCAAACAATACGAATAACGGAAATGCGAATAGCGGCAATGGAGCGAACACAGGCTCCGCTACTGACGCACCGGCAACTGAAGCGCCAGCGAAAAAGAAAATCGCGCTAGTGCTCCCGGAAAAAATCGGCGTTAACCAATTTTTCGTTTCGATGGATGAAGGCTTTAAACGCGCGGGCGAGGAGTTCGGCGCCGAAGTGAAAACGATCGAGTCTACCGACCCGGCCGCTTTCGAGCAAAATCTTCGCGCAACCGTTGCAGAAAACTATGATCTGATCATTACCGCAACGTTTCAAGCGGAAGACGCATTGAATAAAGTCGCTGCCGAGAATCCGGACAAGTCGTTTGCGATTATCGATACGATTGTGGATCAGCCCAACGTTCGCAGCGTAAACTTCCGCGAGCATGAAGCTTCGTACTTGATGGGCGCTCTTGCCGGTCTGGCGACAAAAACGAATGTGGTAGGCGCAGTTGTAGCGATGGACACTCCATTGCTTAAAAAATACACGTCCGGTTTTGAGCAAGGCCTGAAAAGCACAAACCCTGACGCGGAATTGCTGATCAACTACGTTGGCGGCTTCACAGATCCTGTAAAAGGCAAAGAATTGGCTCTGCTGCAAAACTCCAAAGGTGCCGACTTTATTGCAGGCATGGCTGCGGTAGGCGACAACGGCGTATTCGAAGCGGCTAAGGAAAAAGGTTTCTTCACGGCTGGCCAAGATACGGACAGAACGGTTGAGGACCCTGAGCATATCGTCCTTTCCCAATTGAAAGGAACCGATGCCGTTGCTTATGAAACAGTAAAAAGCTTTGTAGAAGGAAGCTTTGCTTTCGGAGCTGCCGATTACGGCTTGAAAGAGTCCGGCGTAGGCGTCACTTTCGTTACTCACGAGAGCGCGTCCGAGCTTAGCCCGTTCATCGGTCAAGAAAATATTGACAAGGTCAAGGCTATCGCCGAGGATATCAAGTCTGGTAAAATTGTTGTAAACGCGAGCTAGGCCCGCTATTCCAGGCCCATAATTTTATCCGCCGGCTGCTGCTTCAGCAGCCGGTTTGCTTGTGAAGCAAAAAGCATGCTTTCTCCGCATTATGGGGGAAGGCGGTTTTTTTGTTTAGACGAAAACCAGACAGGAAGGGGGAAAGCAGCATGGGCATGCGGCTCGAAATGGACAGCATTACGAAGTCTTACGGGAGTTTGACCGCGAACGCTGACGTTCATTTTACGCTGGGCAAGGGAGAAATTCATGCGCTTGTCGGAGAGAACGGCGCAGGCAAGACGACGCTGATGCGTATATTGTACGGGATGGAAAGTCCGACAAGCGGGCAGATCCGGATAGACGGCAAGCCGGTAGCGTTTGCCAGTCCATCGGACGCTATTCGTCACAAAATCGGCATGGTGCATCAGCACTTCATGCTTTTTCCTTCGTTTACGATTGCAGAGAATATTGTCATCGGTCGGGAACCGGCAAGAGCGGGCACGTTTGACCGCAAATCCGCGGCAGCCGAGACGATTGCGCTTGGTCAGCAATACGGAATGCCGGTTGATCCATGGAAAAAAATCGAGGACTGCTCGCTAGGCATGCAGCAGCGCGTGGAAATTTTAAAGGTGCTGCATCAAGGGGCGGAAATCATCGTATTGGACGAGCCGACCGGCGTGCTGACTCCGCTTGAGGTCAAGGAGCTGCTGCAAGCGATCAAGCTGCTTGCCGCCCAGGGCAAAAGCTTCATTCTGATCAGCCACAAGCTGCAGGAAATCATGGAGGTAGCCGACCGTATTACGGTGCTGCGCGACGGAAAGGTGACGGGAACGGTCGAAGCCGGTCAAACGGACGTGGAGCAGCTTTCCAGGCTTATGGTAGGCCGCGAGCTGGCGAAGATCGGCAAGTCGGCTCTCAAGAAAGGCGTCAAGGTGCTGGACGTCTCCGCCCTTTCGGTCAAGGGAGACAAAACCAAGCCGCTGCTCAGCGATGTATCCCTGCAGGTGCATGCGGGAGAAATCGTTGGCATCGCCGGCATTTCCGGCAATGGACAGTCCGAGCTGCTTCAGGCGATTTCCGGACTGATGAAGTCCGATTCCGGCGAGGTCCATTTGCTGGGCAACAACGTGACGGGGGCATCCGTCCGGGATATCAGGCAGCAGGGGCTGGCCCACATTCCCGAGGACCGATATCAATGGGGCGTCGCGAAGGATGCAACCGTTGCGGATAACGGCCTAATGGGGCATGCGGACAAGCACCAGCGGCTGGGCATACTGAACGGCGGCCGAATCCGCGGCATGGTCGGAGAATGGGTGCAGCGGTTTGGCATTAAAACGGGCTCGGTTCATACGAAGGCGCAATATTTGTCGGGCGGCAATCTGCAGAAGCTGATCGTCGCGCGGGAGCTGGCGCAAAAAACGCCGTTCCTCATCGCTGCTGAACCGACAAGGGGCGTTGATGTCGGGGCGATGGAAATTATTCATAGCGAATTGCTTCACAAGCGCGAGGAGCAGGGAGCGATTCTGCTGGTTTCGTCGGAGCTAACGGAAATCATGAAGCTGTCCGACCGGATTCTCGTCATGTTCGAGGGCAGAATCGTCGGCGAGCTGGATGCCGAAACAGCGACAGAGGAGCAAATCAGTTTGTTGATGGCGGGAGGAAAAGCAGGTGGATAAGCTCGTGCAGGTTATGCGATCGCTGGTTCAGCCGTTGCTTGCTATCCTCGTTGGACTTATAGCGGGCGCGGTCGCGATCGCGATCGTCGGCGGCTCTATCATCGAAACCTATGGGGAGATGTGGAAGGGCGCCTTCGGCAGCTTTTATTTTTTCACGAATACGCTAAGCAGAGCGACGCCGATTATTCTGATCGGGCTTGGCGTTGCGCTTGCGTTCCGCGCGGGCTTTTTTAATCTCGGCGCGGAGGGGCAGATGGTGCTAGGCGCGCTAAGCGCCGCAGTAACGGCGATTTATTTGCCTGGCCCTGCCTGGCTCAAGCTCATTGCGGCGTTAGCCGCGGGCATTATTGCGGGAGGAATCTGGTCGGCGTTTGCAGGCTGGCTTGACGCCCGCTTCAGAATGAACTTGCTTATTACGACATTATTGCTTAATTATATAGCCGTCCTGTACGCCGGCTATATGGTTTCTTACCCGCTCAAGGACAATTCCGGCTCCGCGGCCATGGCCCAGACGGTCATGCTGGATTCGAGCGTTTGGATGCCCAAGCTGTTCAAGGGAATGAGCTTGCATGCCGGGTTCGTACTCGCCGCCTTCGGCGCCATTCTGCTGTTCCTGTTCATGCGCTACACCGTGAAGGGCTACGAAATCAGAATGCTGGGCGGAAACCCGCTATTCGCAAGCTACGGCGGCGTTCAGCGCGGCAAAATGATGCTGATGAGCATGTTTGTCAGCGGCGGCTTCGCGGGACTGGCCGGCTCGGTAGAGGTGCTTGGCACGCAATACCGGTATATAGAAGGCGCGCTTACTGCGCCAGGCTATGCCTGGTCGGGCATTATGGCAACGCTGCTGGCAAGCTCCCACCCGATTGGAACGGCGCTTGCGGCGATTCTGCTTGCCGCTTTGCAGACGGGCGGGATGGGCGTGGAACGGAATACGGACGTGCCGTTGGAGGTTTCAAGCATCATCCAGGCCGTGCTTATTTTATTCGTATCGGCCAAGCTTACCTATTCATTCATGAAACGCAAGAAAGCGGGGGGATAACATGGAACATTTATTCGATGCCTCGCTGTTTGCTACGACGCTGCGTCTCGTCACCCCGATTTTGCTGGCTGCGCTCGGCGGGGCGCTGTGCGCGAGGGTCGGCCTGTTTAACGTCGGCCTTGAGGGGCAGGTGCTGGTAGGCGCGTTCGCCGCCATTGTGGGGAATCACTTTACCGGAAACGTTTTTGCCGCGGTGCTTGTGGCGATGCTTTGTTCAGCCGTTTTCTCCGCGCTGTTCGGCTATATGAGCATCCATCTCAAGGCCAATGTGATTGTTGTCGGCGTTGCGTTCAACTTTCTGGCTGTTGGCCTTACGACCTTTTCGCTGCGCGCGATTTTTAATGTGAAGGGCGCCTATTCCAACAAGGATATGGTCGGCTTGCCGAAATGGGATATCCCGCTCGTCAAGGACATTCCGTGGCTGGGCGATGTGCTTTCCGGCCACACGCCGCTCGTTTATTTATCGTTCTTGCTTGTGCTTGTGCTGCAATGGTATTTATTCAAGACGGTAAAAGGCTTCCGGCTGCTCGCCTCCGGCGAAAATCCCGGGGCGGCAAGGACGCTCGGCATTAAGGTCAGCAGCTATCAATATGGAGCGGTGCTGATGTGCGGCGTGCTGTGCGGACTAGCAGGAGCGCAGCTGTCGCTGGGCAACGTGACGATGTTTACGGAAGGGATGACGTCCGGACGCGGCTTTATCGCGCTTGTGGCCACTATGCTTGGCCAATCGAACCCGCTCGGCGTTGCGGCGGCCAGCCTTCTGTTCGGACTGATGGATGCGTTCAGCTACAGGCTTCAGGGCTTCTCGATGCCTGCCCACTTTACCCTGATGCTGCCATACGTCGTAACGATTGCCGCTATGCTGTTCTTTAAGAACAAAAGCTACATGCAAGAAGCCCGCAAGGCAAATGAAAGCTCTCGCTAACGAACAAGAGGAGGCATCATATGCATAAAAAAGCAGAACGTTTGAAAAAGGTTAAACCGCTCCAAGCCGCGAATGTAGCTCCCGAGCTTGCGCATCGCATACCGCCGGGGCAGACGGTAACCGACAGGTTTCCGATTTTGCACGAAGGCGAGATTCCCAGGTACGATATGGCTTCATGGTCGCTGCGTATTTTTGGCGAAGTGGAGGAGGAGCTGACATTCAGCTACGAGCAGCTGATGGCGATGCCGCAATCGAAGGTGCATTGCGACATCCACTGCGTGACACGCTGGTCGAAGCTGGATACCGATTGGGAAGGCGTCCGCTTCAATGAGCTAATGCCTCTGCTTGGCGTCAAGCCGGAGGCGCGCTACGTCATGATTCATGCGGACGAGGAGTACGATACGAATCTGCCGCTTGCGGATTTGCTGGGCGACGATATATTGCTTGCGCACAGCTTTGACGGAGAGCCGCTGACCGATAAGCACGGCTGGCCGCTAAGGCTGCTGGTTCCGCATCTCTATTTTTGGAAAAGCGCCAAATGGATTACCGGCATCGAATTTATGAAGGAAGATCGTGAAGGGTTCTGGGAGCGCAACGGCTTCCACAACACGGCCGACCCGTTTAAAGAGCAGCGCTTCAGCAGCGCGGACAATGAAATGCCGGATGACGAATGGCATAAGAAGGAGTATGACTGATATGTATTTGCCGATTTTGCAAGTGAATGCCGAGGATTTGCCAGAATATGCTATCGTCTGCGGCGATCCAAGGCGCGCCGAAATCATTGCGGGACGTTTGACGAATGCTCGGGAGCTGGCTTTCGCCCGGGAATACCGGACCTTTGTCGGAGAGTATGAGGGCGTACAGCTTGCTGTTGTCAGCCATGGGGTAGGATCGCCTGGCGCAGCCGTCTGCTTTGAAGAGCTGATTCGCGGCGGCGCTACAACCTTGATTCGTGTCGGAACAGCGGGCTCTTACTCCGCCGAGCATCCGGCAGGGAGCTTGATTGTGAGCACGGCGGCGGTTCGCGCGGAAGGACTGACGCATCAGCTTGTGCCTGCGGGTTTCCCGGCGGTCGCTGACAGCGTAGTGACGGAAGCGTTGTACGAGGCGGCAAGCAGCGGCGAAGGCATCGTCAAAAAAGGCATAACGGTTACCCTTGACGTATTTTTTAACGGTGTCGTCGACATCCCGCACAAGCAGTATAAAGCGGCGGGAGCGCTCGCCGTAGAAATGGAAATTGCAGCCTTGTATGTAGTCGCTTCGCTTCGCGGCGCTCGCGCCGGCGCTATTCTTGCACTGGACGGCTACGCCGACGCCGATCTGGCCGGCGAATACGATCCGCATACGTATGTGGTCGCCAACGCGATCGAGCGTGAAATCGACGCTGCGCTTGCAGCCATGGCGGCGCTTGCCTCGAAATAAACGCAGGCTGTCAGGCCGGTTCTCTAAGGAGAGCCGGTCTTTTTTTGGCTCAAATCAGTGATCAGTGCTTGACATTAGCTGAGCGGGAACGCTGCAGGACAAAGGGTTCTTCCGATCGCTGTTAAAGCCCGATTCCTTTTCATCATGGAAGCTAGGGGAGGAATCGGGCTTTAAAGGCGACCGCTGACGTTACTCCAGAATCATATTGACAATTAGCGAGGCAGACGGTATTTTTTACTTATTTCGACTATCAGAAAAAAAACGGCTGCTCGGAGCGAAGGAGGTATGATCCATGGACACTCTGTTTCGGTTTGACGCTCATGATGAGGCTCCCTTTGTCATGTTTGCGACTGACCATTTGCTGGGGCTTGTTGCCATTATCGCGGCCTGCGCGGTTTTATATGCTTTTCGCCATGTCATTCGCGATTCAGTGAAACTGCGCTTTGCCGTCAGACTGCTGCTCATAGCGCTGCTGATCGCGTCCGAGGGCCTGCTGCAATACTGGTACATCGACCAGGGGATTTGGCGGAGCGGGATGTCGCTGCCGTTCGAGCTATGCGGCATTACGCTGCTATTATCCATTGTGATGCTGGTTACCAGAAGCAAACGGCTTTATGAATGCTTATTTTTTGCGGGCATCGGAGGCGCATCGATTGCGCTGCTGACGCCGAGCCTCGATTATCCGTTTCCGCATTTCAGGTTTGTGCTGTTTTTTGTCGCCCACGGGGCAATCATTGCCGCTTCGTTGTACATGACCTGGATTGAGCAATACAAGCCGACCTCGAAATCGATCTGGAAAACGATGATTTTTTTAAACGTTGTTGCGGCAGCGGTGTATACGGCGAACCGGCTGCTGGACGCCAATTATATGTTCCTGATGCGCAAGCCGGGCACGTTCTCCTTTTTGGATTATTTCGGCCCGTACCCTGTCTATTTGCTAGTAGAGGAAGTGTTTGCCTTTGTTCTGTTTACATTGATGTACGGTATGTTTTTTGCATGGGGCAGAGGAGGAGACAAACGATGAGCGGCAGCGGATTGTTCGCAAGGGAGTGGCAGTCACCGGAAGCAAGGCCGCGCGTGACCGCTTACTACTTCAGGCAGTGGGATGGGTACGACATGGATTACCACCGCCATGAAGCGGTCGAAATTATGTACGCGATCAACGGCGTTTGCAGGATAGGCATTCACGCGAACGATGATAAGCATATGGAGGTTGAACTCAAAAAAGGCGAATTTATTATTTTGGACGCGAATATGCGCCACCGGTTGATTGTGGACAAGCAGACGCCCTGCCGCATGTTGAACATTGAATTCCGAGTCAGCCAGGGCGAGGCTACGTTGCCTTCGCTGGGCGCGTTAGCCGGGCAGGATGCGGATTTGCGCGCATTGATGGAAGCTGTCGAGCCGTATTATGTGCTAAAGGATTCCAATGAGGTGTATCATACGCTTAAGCTGCTTGTGCTGGAGCTTGATGCGGGCGGAAAAGAGGCGCCCGGCGCGATGGGCGGCCTTCTGTTTCAGCAGCTCCTCATTCAAATCGCGCGCATCTACCGCCAATCGGCGAAGATCGGCTCGCAGCAGCATGATTTGTATATCAACCAATGTCTGCAATTCATTCACCATAACTATGACCGCGATATCCAGGTCAAGGACATCGCGGCGGCCGTTAACCTGCATCACGGTTATTTGCACCGGATTTTCAGAGCGAGAGTGGGTCAGAGCATTACGGAATATTTGACGGGGCTCCGTCTGGAGAAGGCCAAAATGCTGTTAAAGCAAACCGATATTCCGATTATGGATATTTGCGACTATATCGGCGTCGGCAGCAGGCAATATTTTCACGCCATGTTCAAAAAGCTTACCGGTCTTACGCCCGTGCAATACCGGACGCGTACGAGCACCGGGGAGGGCGACGACTCCCGAACGTATTTTCATGAATAAGTGACGATTTCTTACTCGATTGCTCATAGGAAGTCACGATATTGATAACGCTTCACCGTTGACCTTGTTAGAATAGGCAATAGAACGTTCTACCTAACAACGACAGTGGAGGCGTATGAAATGTCTAAATTTAAAATTGCTTTTATCGGCGCGGGCTCTATCGGATTCACTCGCGGCTTGCTGCGCGACCTGCTTGCCGTGCCTGAGTTTGCGAATATTGAGGTTGCATTTACAGACATTAATCCCAACAATCTTGAGATGGTTACGGCGCTTTGCCAACGCGATATAGACGAGAATGGACTGTCTATTCGCATCCAGGCGACGACGGACCGCAGAGCGGCGCTGCAAGACGCCAAATACGTCATTTGTACGATCCGGGTAGGCGGGCTTGAGGCTTTTGCTACCGATGTGGACATCCCGCTGAAATATGGCGTCGATCAATGTGTAGGGGATACGCTAAGCGCCGGCGGCATCATGTACGGGCAGCGCGGCATTGCCGAAATGATGAACATTTGCCGGGATATTCGCGAGGTAGCGGCCAGCGATGTGCTGCTGTTGAATTACGCCAATCCGATGGCGATGCTGACATGGGCATGCAACAAATACGGCGGAGTGCGTACAATCGGACTTTGTCACGGCGTACAGGGCGGCCACAAGCAAATCGCCGATGCGTTCGGACTGCAGCAGTCCGAGGTCGACATCATTTGCGCAGGCATCAATCATCAGACCTGGTACATCCAAGTCGAGCACAAGGGCGAGGATCTGACAGGCAAAATATTGGAGGCCTTCGAGAACCACGAGGACTTCAGCCGTACCGAGAAGGTGCGGATCGACATGCTGCGCCGATTCGGCTATTACAGCACCGAATCGAACGGACATTTGAGCGAGTATGTTCCTTGGTACCGGAAACGTCCGGAGGAAATCAACGACTGGATCGATCTTGGCTCGTGGATCAATGGCGAAACCGGGGGGTATCTGCGCGTATGCACGGAGGGACGCAACTGGTTCGAGACGGACTTCCCGAACTGGATGAAGGACCCGGCCATGGAGTTTAAGGCCGAGAAGCGAGGCAACGAGCATGGCTCCTACATTATCGAGGGACTTGAAACGGGACGCGTCTACCGCGGGCATTTCAACGTCGAGAACAAAGGCGTAATCTCGAATTTGCCGAATGACGCGATTATTGAGGCGCCAGGCTATGTAGATCGCAACGGCATCTCGATGCCGCTCGTCGGCGATCTTCCGCTTGGACCTGCCGCCGTATGCAATGTAAGCATCTCGGTTCAGCGTCTGGCTGTCGAAGCGGCCATTCATGGCGACGACAAGCTGCTGCGTCAGGCGTTCATGATGGACCCGCTCGTTGGCGCGGTGTGCAATCCTAAGGAGATTTGGCAGCTTGTCGACGAGATGCTTGTGGCGCAGGAGCAGTGGCTCCCGCAATACGGCGAGGCAATCGCCGCTGCGAAGGAGCGACTGGAGACGGGCCCGCTGCTCCCTACACGCAGTGATTATAAGGGAGCGGCAAGGCTGAAGGTAAAAACGGTTGAGGAGATGCAGCAGGATCGCGAAGCGGCGAACAAAAACGCGGGAGAGTCGGATAAAGGCCAGGAGCGCGTATAAACGCTTGCCGGCAAGCGTTTGTTCAGGTCCGGCTATGACCTCCGCTTGGCCTTGGGCGACGACTCTCATCATGGAGCGCTCTATTGAGCAACGTCCGTTGCACGGCCGTCTACCTTGGAGCGTATTTCAGCTCTACGGGAACAAGCTCAGTGCCTGGCGGCGACCATGCCGGCGGACCGTATTTCTTCAAATATCCAAGCCTGTTCACGTATTCGTGGACAGGCTTTTCCGCGTCCAGCTTGCGGAACAGCTCCCAGCAAGCGATGACGTCGTTAAGCGCGCGGTGCCCGCCGACGAGCGGAATGCCGTAGCGATCGCTCATATCTTTAAGCGTATGCGGATAGGCATGCCGATCCCTGCTAATCGTTAGCGTATCGATAAACCTGTTGTTGAACGACCGACCGGCTATGCGTTTAAGGGAATGATGAAGAAAGCCCAGATCGAACGCGGCGTTATGCGCGATAAGGATGTGGTCGCCGAGCATACGGTTCAGGATGCGAAAAGCGGTATCCTCGTCCATGCCCGCAGCCGTCATCTCGTCGGTTATGCCGGTAAGCTCCGTTATTTTGGCGGACAGCTTGCCATCGTAGCGAACAAGCGTGCTGAATTCGCTGGCAATTTCGCCGTTCACGCAGCGGATCGCCGCCATTTCGATTACGCGGTCTTTGTTTGGATCAAGGCCGCTCGTTTCAAAATCGATTACCGTATAGTTTTGCTGCAACATGTAAGTTCACCACTTTAATATAGGAGTAGGCTTAGAGCCTTATGTAAAGTGTAATTCGCTATAAATCGTCATTTTCCTCTAAAAAATAAATAGGCAAGGGGAGGAAGCGACAAGCTTTTCCAGCAAATGCAGTTCATCCTACACCAGACTCCAGGGGAAGGTGGACGCAGGACATAAAATGAAACGCAAGTTTGAAATAAATATTCTTGATGAAGAATATTCTCTTGAAAGAATACTTTTGCTGTGGTATATTTAGTTGCAAGCAAGGCGCATGAATAAAGAAAGGGGATGGCCCGTATGGCAGAACCTCTTCGCCGCGGATTACCCGCCCTGTATGCCACTCCAGCTCTACCGCACAGGCTGCGGCGATGAAGCAGCCCATTGCGACATTTAGTGCGCTTGCCGAGCCTAACCGGCTGAGAATCGTGGAGCTGCTGCTTAACGGTCCATTGACGGTGGGGGAAGTCGGCGAGAGGCTTGGCTTGCGCCAGCCGCAAGCGTCCAAGCATTTGAAGCAGCTATTGGAATCCGGATTGGTTGAAATGAGGCCCGACGCCAATCGGAGGCATTACAGTCTCAAGCAGGAGCCTTTTCGCGAGCTGGACGGATGGCTGGAGCATTACCGCAGCATGTGGGAGGAGCGTCTGGACAATCTGGACGTCTATTTGACAAAACTTCAAGCGGCGAACAGCGGCAAAGCGGCTGGAACGACCGAAATTCAGGAGGATGATCACGATGGGCAACATGACGACGAAGGTTGAAGGAAATGTAATCACGTTAGAGCGAGTGTTCAATGCGCCGCGCGAATTGGTATTCAAGGCTTTTTCCGAAGCAGAGCATTTGAAGCACTGGTGGGGGCCGCGCGGTTGGGAGTTGACCGTGTGCCATATCGATTTCCGCCCAGGCGGCATCTGGCATTATTGCATGAAATGCGTCGATCAGAACCAAGGTGATTTTTTCGGCTACGAGTCATGGGGCAAGGCTGTTTATAACGCTATTGTGTCCAATGAAAGCATAGAGTACGTGGATTATTTCTCCGATGCGGAAGGCAACGAAAACAGCGAAATGCCTTCTACTCTCGTTAGGCTGACATTCGAGGAAGCCGGCGAAGGGAAAACCAGGCTAATCAATCAAGGCACCTATGTATCGGAAGAAGCGCTTAAAGCGGTCATTGACATGGGGATGGAGCAAGGCGTCACCGAAACATGGGATCGCCTTGGCGAGCATTTGGAGACGCTTGTCTAACAGACGATACGACGGGCAGCCTGCGATCAGGGCACCAAGATCCGCAAGCGTAAGGAGGCAGGCCAATCCAGGGCGATTGGCCTGTTTTTCGATTTTATAAAAAAGCTGACAATTTGCTCGGCGCAAGCGTCAAAGCTCCCACCAATCGGAAGAACAACGTACGAAAACAAAGGATAGGTTTAGCTGGATGCCTGCTATCGGGGGAGAGCGTGTTTTTTGAACGGGAGAGCGCTTTCTTCCTGCGCCGGGATTTCCCCCGCCCTGTGATAAAATGAACAAAAGGCGTTTTTTTGCGCCAGCTGACGGACGACGGGGGACGATGGGATGCGAATACGGTCAGGGATGAACATTTGGTCGAGAATACGAATGCTGAGGGGAGCGCCGCTGCCGGAATCGCAGAGGCTTGGCAAGGATGCGGTTACGGCGCTTGTCATTCATTGCTGCTTCCAGTTCGGCGCCTCGATGTCAGGTTTGTTTTTGAATTTGTATTTATGGCGCCTGACGGAGGATTTAACAATTAACGGGCTCTACAACATTATCGTATTTGTGTTGACACCGCCGGCATTTGCGATCGGGGGCTGGATTGCGAAACGGAAAGACAGAATGGTGACTTATCGTCTCGGCATATTTTTGATCGCCTTATTTTACTTCATGGTCGTCATCGCCCAAGAGCAGGTTGCGCAATACTACATATGGTTTGCGATTTTTAACGGCATTTCCGCAGGCTTGTACTGGACCGGCTATCTGGTCATTCAATATGACGTTTCTACCGAAGCGAACCGGATTCGTTTTTTGGCGATAAACATGGTTGTGTTTAATACGGCCGGGCTGGCGGGACCGGCGCTTGCAGGCTTTATCATCCAAAGAAGCGAAGGGCTGCAGGGCTATATTATTATTTTTACTTGCGCCTTTATCATGTTTCTGATCGCGGCTATCGTCAGCTTCAAAATTCCGATGGTGCAATCGCATCATAAGGCGTATTACCTTAAATTTATGGGCATTGTGATGAGCAGGCACAAGCGCTGGCTTAAAGCGCTGTACAGCTTTTTGGTGCTGGGCCTGTTTCAGGGCATTATGCTGTTTTTGCCCAGCATCCTGCTGTTTCGCACCGTTGGCCGGGAGGATTGGGTCGGATACCTGGGCGTGTTTTTCTCATCGCTGACCGTGGCGACTGGCTATGTCATTTCCCGGAGGGCGCAGAAGGAGCATGTGCGCAAGTATGTGCTGATGTCCACAACCGGCATTGCCATCGGAGCGGCGCTGCTGCTCATACAAGTAGAACTATGGTCTGTGGCGGTTTATATGATTTTGTTCTCGATATGCAATCCGCTCGCGGTCAACACGCTAACCTCCTATTATTACCGCCTTATAGGCACACTGCCGCTTAAAGGGCAGCTGCGCGTCGAATCTGTCGTCATGCGGGAGCTGTTTCTGAATATCGGCAGGGTGCTCTCGATTGTGCTGCTTATTGCATTGGCGCGAGATATGGAATCGTTCTGGCTGCCAGTCGTCTTGTTTGCGATGGCGCTGCTCCAGTACGTATTGGTGCTGCTGATTCGGGAAAATCCGGAGGAAGCGGATGTGCAGGAGCAAAGGTGTGTGGAAAAAGCCGCGATCAAAAGCTGACCCAGCGAAGCGCAAGACTCGTGCCCGGAGCGGGAACTCAGGCTGCGAAAGCTCATACGGAGATGTCCGATCCAAGGAGAAGCTCGCAAAAGGCATTTCGCGGCAAGCGGTGCGTACGATTAGTAGACTAAAGGCCCCCAACATCCAACGCAAGGCGGATGCTGAGGGCCTTTGTACGAGTAGGCCCGGTAGGCCTCATTTATTGGTCGTTTTAATGACTGCTAAAGACTTTTGCGTTTATAGAAGACGACCAGCAAAGAGGAGAGGACCAGCAGCACTAACGCAATTCCCGCTGTTACCGCCTCTTGAGGGTCCGTTTGCGCGGTTGCTGCAGCCGTTCCCGGCATGCCGAAGCCCATTCCGCCGCCCATGCCATCGGGACGGCCGCCTCCGAAAAAGTCTTGTCCGTCAGGCATCTGCCCGTCAGGAGGGGCCATTCCGTCAAACATGCCGCCGCCCGCCGCGCCGTTAGGGGCGTTGCCCGGAGCTTGCCCGCCCTGTGCGGGGGTGGCGGTATCCGTTTCCGCTGCCACGGCAGCTGCCAGCACCTGGCCGGTACCTGCAGCCCCGTTCCAATTCGCCGGTTCCGCATTTCCGGTTTCGGCGTTCTGCTGCTGATTGCCGCCTCGACCGCGCCCGCCTTCCATCATGCCGCCCATTCCGCCTCGACCGCCCATGCCTCCTCCGAAATCGCCGCCAGAGCCGCTGCCGTCGCCAGAAGAAGGGCTTGTGCCGTCAAGCTGGGCAGCTATCGCTGCGGTCTGCTTCTGGTTGTACGAAATGAGCTCCTGTACCCCTTGCTCGTACTCTTCGTAGGTAACAAAAGCGGTAGGGTCCGCCTTCACATGCTCGGCGATTAATTGATGGAGCTCGGCAATCCGCGCCTGAAACGCTTCATCCTGCAAATAGCCGTCAAGCATGCCTGCGATAATCTCATGGTATTGTTCTTTGTACGCGTCTACCGCCAGAAGCTTGGCGATTAACGGCCGGTCCGCCAATGTGCCGGAAGTCGGCTCATCGATCAGCACGGTGGAGCTTTCGCCGCCGTTCATCGCTCCTCCGCCCGCCATATTGCCGCCATTGGCTGCTCCGCCCGGATTGCCTCCGGGCGCTGCATTGTCACCGCCCGCCATGTTGCCGTCATTCACCGGGTTTTCACCAGCGGCGCCGCGACCGCCCATCATCCCGCCGCCCATGCCGCTCATGCCGCCGAACGCCATGTTATAGTCCCATGGAAGCACGTTAAAGATGCCGTTGTCGTCATACAAGTAGTAGTTGTGCTTGCGCTGAGAGGCGTAGCTGTCGCCATTGCCGCCGACGGCGTTAAGCGCAATAAAGGCCAGGGCGTTCTTGACATTCAGCACGCTTTCATAGTCCGTGCCGTTGTTGAGCTCATCAAGCATGGCCAGCAGTCCTTCGGAATTGCCTTTGTCCGATTTCAGCTCTAGTCCGGTATAGGCGTCTATCGTCTCCAGCCAGTTCAGCTCGCTTCCATTGCCGCCCGTGCCCTTGTACAAAGCTCCGTAAGAGCTGCCAAAGTTGCGTTCCAGATACGCTTCGCCGATTTGCTCGATGGCCAAGTAGAGGCCGCGCAGCTCACCGTTGACGTACAAGTTCACAAATGAATATTTTGGCGTAGGAAGTCCCATGCTTTCGGCCAACTCGTAGGACAGAAATTCTCTCATATAGGTTGCGTCGCTAAAATTGTTGTTTAGATTGATTTTACTGATGCCCTGCAGCGTTTGACCGACGTATTCGTCGAATGCAAGCTTGAAGCTGTAGCGGTCGGAATCCGTCATGCGCACGACGCTGGAAAGGCTGGAATTGCCTTTGGTGCGGATGCCGATATTTTTGAACGTTTGTCCGTTGTAATCGACGGTCGCCTCATGCATTTCCTCCGCGCTTGCATTGTCGAGCATGTCCTGAAACTGATCGGGCGCGATCGTTACTTTGACGTCGATCACCTTATCCTTGGGGAATACCGTTTCATCCAGCTTCTGCTCATCAGCGGAAATGCCCTCCCCGCCTGCAGCTGTACCCGAGCTTGCCGACGCGCCGAGGAGAGCGTTTTCCAGGCTGCAGCCTGTCAAGCTGATGATCAGGAGCAGGGAGCATAGACTAAACAGCAGCCCTTTAGCTCTAGCCTTCATTGTAACGCCTCCCGTCCATTAAGATACATAATCGCCGTTGTAGCTGATCAGCACGGCGTTGCGTACGCCGTTAAGCTCGGTAAGCCGGTTGACGAAGCTTGACGAGTCGTCGCGCAGCCTCAGCTCCAAGGTCAGCTCGACATTGCCGCCTGTAACCGTCTTTTGTTTCACGTTATAGCGTTTGACGGCAGAGGACACTTGCTTGTGAACCTGCTGCTCGGTAGCGTCGGAATCACAATTGACAACAAGCAGATAGGGAGCTTCGGCGGTTTTGCCTTTGACAAAAAAGAACAGCACGAGTCCGACGATGATGGAGCCGATGATGGCGAGGGTGAAGAAGCCGGCGCCGGTTACGATGCCTGCAACCGCGGCCCAGAACAAAAAGATCAGGTCGGTCGGGTCCTTGATCGGCGTCCGGAACCTGACGATGGACAAAGCCCCGACCATGCCCAGCGAAAGCACCAGATTGGAGTTGATTGCGATAATGACAACTGCGGTAATCATCGTCATGCCGATCAGCGAGACATTGAAGCTTTTGGAATAGAGAACGCCGCTAAAAATTCGTTTATACAGCAAATAAATAAACAAGCCGATGACAAAAGCGATGCCAAGCGTAATGAGAATTTTGGACAGACTGATGTCCGAGGCAAAATTATTGAGCACCGAATTTTTTAGAATGTCGGAAAAGTTGGTTGCGCTTTGAGTTGCGGCAGCAGCGGCTGCGAGCGTGGTATTCATGTTTAATAATCCTCCCATGTATTGAACTTCAAATATTTGCGGCACAGCACGTATTTGGATGCCGATTGTCTCGTCAAGCCTTCCAGCTGAAGCGCGATTGCAATGTAGGCCGGAATATATTCGTCATACTTGACCTCCATAATGATCAGCTCATGGTCGATGGCTCGGACGGGACGCAGCGCCGGATCAAAAATATCGATGGCGTGCAGCCCGGTTCGCAATTCCTTGTCGAAGGTAATGCGCACGTTGCCGTGTGGGCATACGAAGGGCTCGCGGACGTAGTCGACGATAACTTTCGGGCGCAGCAGCCTGGTGTGCATCTGGTTGTGAATGTCCTCCAGCAGCGGCTTGCCAAGCCCTTTAAGCCCCGAATAGTCGCCGCCGATAATCGCGTTGTACATCTCTCTTGTCAACGGCTCCTTCAGCTTGGCGATGTAATCTTTAAACTTGATTTTTTTCTCGAAATGAATCACGTTGTCGCTCCGATTGTAGATGCGTATGCGATATTTGGAACGATCGCGTATGCCTCCGAGCTTCTCATGCAGCGCCGTGTTGTCGATGTCGTCGAAGTACAGGCTGCGGATGTGGTACTCTCCTTCCGGCCCTACGTGCTTGTCCTGCTCCATCAGGTCTCTTAGCCGGTTGCGGATCAGGTAATACTGATGCGGATTTACGAAAAATTTCAGCTCGTGCCGGTACTTTAGCTTATGGTTCATCTTCCCACCCCGTTTCTAGTTCAGCCCGTGTCTAGCTTATAACTGCAATTGTAAACGGCTTTACTTATTCTTAACTTAACGCTGGCTGAAAGATTGCTGAATGCGCCGGCAAGCCGTTTAAGGGTAAGATAGACAAGGAGAGGAGGGTTAGACATGATCATTCGGAAAGAGATATGGCTGCTTATCGTGTGCTGTATAGCAATGCTCTTGGCAGTTGTCTGGCTGGAGGCGGCAAAAAAAGAAAGCAAGACGAAGCCATACGCGCTTGTGACCACCTTCAAGCATGACCCCACATCAAGCAGAGCGTTTACCTGGCATACCGACAGCACAGCGAACGGCACAGTTCTGCAGGTGCTGGAGGGAGGCGGCCCGGCCGACTGGTCGAGCGGCGACGTGCTGACATTCAGAGGCTCCGCGTCGCCTGGCACGGCAAACGAAGGGACTGCGAGCGTTTCCCATAAAGCCGAAGCCACCGGACTTGCATCAGGCACGGAATATGCATACAGGGTCGGCGACGGTACAAAAGCAGGCTGGAGCCCGACCTATCGTTTTCAGACCGAGCCTGCTGAGGAGGAGGCCTTCACGTTTATTAATGTTACGGATTCCCAGGGAGTTACCGGAGAGGATTTCGCGCTATGGGGTCGAACGCTCCAGCGCGCGTTCACGACCTATCCGCAAGCCCGCTTTATAATCCACAACGGCGACCTGACAGAAGACCCGAACGATGCCGCGGGCTGGTCGCATTTTTTTCAGGAGGGGTCTGCCTGGCTTCCGTCTATTCCGCTTATGCCGGTAACAGGCAACCATGACGAAGTGGACAAGGATGCGGTCGCGTTTGTTTCCCATTTTCAAGTGCCGGACAACGGCGCCAAGAAGTCGATTCCGGGAACGACCTATTCCTACGATTACGGCCGAGGGCACTTCATCATGCTGAATACGGAGTCGAATATCGACGGTCAAACCGCATGGCTGGAGCAGGATTTGAAGCAAACGGACAAGCCCTGGATCGTTGTATCGGTTCATAGAGGCGCTTACGGCGGGAATGTGTACAAAAAAATAGCGGATTGGGTGGAGCTGTTTGACAAGTATAAGGTGGATCTGGTGCTGCAGGGTCACAATCACGAATATTCGCGGTCGTATCCGCTCCGGGAGGGAGAGGTTGTCGGAGACGGCGACAGCCCGGTTCGCAATCGGGAAGGGACGGTTTATGTGGTAACGAACGCTTCCGGAGCCAAGTTCAACGAGAAAAAGGATGATCAGTTCTACCATAAGGTGCACATTCAGAACAACAAGCAAATGTTCGCCGGCGTGACGATTGACGGCAACAAGCTGACGTACCGGGCCTATGACGTAGACGGCGGCTTGGTGGATGAATTTGCGCTGCTGCATGAATAGGGCTGTTGAAGCCGTTTAGGACGAAGCTACAAAAAAACCGTACTTTTTGCTAAAAAAACCTCCATCTGGCGATTGAGCGGCTATGCTATGATTGTTCATGTTTACAGCTTTTACGGATGGAGGCTTTTCTGCATGATTCAAAATCCCGTTTTGCCCGGCTTTAACCCGGATGCGTCGATTGTGCGGGTTGGAGAGGATTATTACGTGGCAACCTCGACGTTTGAGTGGTTTCCCGGCGTCCAAATCTATCATTCCAAGGATCTGGCGAATTGGAGGCTCATCCCGCATGCGCTGCAACGCAGGTCCCAGCTTGACTTGCTTGGCAGTCCAAGCTCCGGAGGGGTATGGGCTCCTGCTATTTCTTACGATAACGGCTTGTATTACTTGATCTATACGGATGTGAAGGCCCGCAAAGGGGTCTACAAGGATTTGCGCAATTATCTGGTGACGTCCGAAAGCATGGAGGGTCCTTGGTCGGAGCCTGTTTTTCTCAACGGCAGCGGGTTCGACCCGTATTTGTTCCACGAGGACGACGGCACCAAATGGCTGCTTAACATGCAATGGGATTTCCGTGACGGTCATAATCGGTTTGCGGGCATCGTCATGCAGCAATATGATCCCGAGCAGCAAAAGCTTGTTGGTCCGGTCCGCAGTCTATACAAAGGCACCTCGCTTGGGGTAACGGAAGGGCCGCAGCTGTTCAAGCGCAACGGCTTCTATTATTTGCTGGTAGCGGAAGGCGGCACCGGGGCCAACCATGCGGCGACGCTGGCGCGGTCGGAGCGGCTAGAAGGCCCGTATGAAACCGACCCGGAGTATCCGGTGCTGACAACGAGGGAAAGCGCGTCTTATCCGCTCCAAAATGCCGGTCACGGCATGGTAGTGGAAACGCAAATCGGGCAGTGGTATATGTGCCACATATGCAGCCGGCCTTTTGCGGGCACGAAGCTGAACCCGCTTGGGAGAGAAACCTCGCTGCAGCGCTGCGAATGGACGGAGGACGGGTGGCTCCGTCTTGCCCATGGCGGCCGCTTGCCGGCCCTTGAAGCGCCGCTGCCGGATTTGCCGATTCATGCCTGGCCTGAGCTTGCGGAAAAGGACGATTTCGACGAGGAAACGCTTGCTCTCCACTACCAGACCTTGCGCGTTCCGGCAGACGGGTCCTGGCTTAGTCTGAGCGAGCGTCCCGGCTATTTGCGCCTGTACGGCAGAGAATCGCTCCATTCCTGGTTCCGCCAGAGCATGGTGGCAAGGCGGCTGCAGCATGTCCGCTGCACGGTTGAAACAAGTCTGGAGTTCGCGCCTGAGCATTTTATGCAAATGGCCGGATTGGTATTTTATTACGACGAGTCGGATTACTATTATTTGCGGGTAACGCGCGACGAGCGGCGCGGCCTGGTGCTCGGGCTGTCCTGCTCCGTTGGCGGCAAATACAGCGAACACAAGGAAAGCGAGCTTGACGTTGACGGTTGGCCTGCGTATTTCCTTCGTGCAGACGTTCGCGGCAGATCGCTCCGCTTTCTGGCTTCGCCGGATGGAGCGCAATGGACGGAAGTCGGCGGCGAACGGGATATCGGCACGTTGTCCGATGAGTACGGCGGCAAGCTGGGCTTTACAGGGGCGATGATCGGCTTGTGCGCGCAGGATATCAACGGCACGAGCAAGCATGCGGATTTTGACTATTTGACGTATCGCATCGTTCAGGATTAGCAAAGAAAGCAGCAAGCGATAACAAGCAGAAAAGCGTCTTTCGAAAAGCAGAGCTTCCGAAAGACGCTTTCTTTTTTGAGAGGTTCATGCAGTCGAACTGCGCGCGCTGCGCCTAGCCCGTTTGTTTAATTCTGAATACGGTAAGGGAATGCTTGGGGAAAACATGCTGAAAGCCTTGCTCGCCGATTGTGAGCTTGCGCTCCTCAGGACGAATGTAGGCCGGCTTCTCGAAGCTGTTCTCCTCCTCCAGGCCGTACCCGGAAAGCTCCCATATATCGGCATGGCGGGAGGCTGCAGGCTGGTCGGCAAGCTCAATAGCCGCCGGGAAGTCATGCTCCTGCAGGTTGACCACTTTAACGATCACATCGCCCGACGCGTTATCGACGCTGGCTGAATAATAAAGGGGCTCAATAACAGGCAGTCTGTCCACCGTTTCGTGGATGAGCTCGCCGTCAATATAAGCGCGAAGCCGTCTGCCCTTCACCTCAAGCGCAAGCTCGTACTGAACGCCGGACTCAACCGTGAACAAGCTTTGCGTCAAGCAGGAGCCGCGCCCGTTTATCCTCGTGCTGATTGTGGAGTCCTGATTTTGCCAACCGCTAATTTCCCAGAACAGGTAGTTGCGCTCGTCCTCTTTGCCAACATAAATGATAAAGCCGCGCGGGCCGCTGAGCTTGACCGCTTTTACCCGAAGCGTGTAGTTTTCCCAGTCAGTCTCTCCCAGCGCTACGGCAGGGTTAGCCGTTCCGCCTGCTCTGGCAGACTCGGTATCTGTCAGCTCCGCCGTCCAGCCCTCATAGGCAATGATTTCTCCGGTATCGTCATTGGTCAGGGAGACGTCCGAATAACGGACTTCGCTCGCGTCAGACGCCAGCTCGATCAAGCCGTTAATCGGCTTTGGAGCGGGCTGCTTGCTTGCGGGGAAGCCGCTTGCTTCGACAGCCAGCAGATGATCGCCCTGATGATGCATGAACAGCTGCTGAACATAGTAGTTCGCTGTGCCGAATACTTCATGGTTGTTGAACCAGATCAGATCGGGCTTCCAGTTCACATAATCCACATTGCACAGCATCGGGGCATAGCAGGCTAAGCCTACCGCATGGGCATTTTTCTCCAGGCCGGTCATGAAGGCCGCTTCCGCCAGCGCATTGTAATACGTGTTGCCCCAGGATGCATATTCGCCCAAAAATACCTTTGGATCATCCGCTTTAAAGTGATCGTAACGGTCGCAATTGGCAATAAACCATTCCGGAGACTGATAGTAATGCTCGTCCACCAGATCGGAGCGATTGTCCCTCGCCGACTTCCAGCCGCGTTCATATTCTCCGCCTGCGGCGAACGGTCCGCTGGAATTAATAATTTGGATATCCGGATGCTTCGCTTTAATGGCCTTATGGAAATAAGCATAGCGTTCAAAAAAGGGCTCGCCGACCTCCTCGTTGCCGATTCCGATATATTCCAGCCCAAACGGCTCAGGATGCCCAAGCTCGGCGCGAATCGCACCCCATACCGTATCCGTATGGCCGTTGGCAAATTCGATCAAATCGAGTGCATCGTCAATCCACGGCTGCAGCTCGTCCAGCGGAACAATCCGTTTATGATGAGGGTCATAGCCCCCTGGCAGAATAGGAATAGGCTTGGCGCCGATATCTTGGCAGAACAGGAAATATTCATAGTAGCCCAGGCCAAGCGTCTGATTATAGCGCCAGTTGTTGCGCCGCGCCGGGCGCTGCTCGATGGGCCCGATTGTATTTTTCCAGCGGTACATGGAGTTGCGGTCCTCCGCATTCAGCGAGCCGTCATGAACAAGGCAGCCGCCGGGAAAGCGCATGAACTTTGGCTTTAAATCGGCAAGCATGACAGCGATATCCTCGCGCAACCCGTTCGTGCGTTCGCGGAATGTGCGGAGCGGAAACAGGGAGACCATGTCGACATACAGTTTGCCTGGGCTATGAACGGTAAGCGTCAGCCTGCTGCTGAAGTCCGTCCGGTCCGCTTCGATGACGGCTTCATATTTGGTCCATTCGTCCGAATCTACGCTGAACGACGCTTCACCGTATACGCTTCCATCTTGTCCCTCAAGCGCAACCTTCACCGGCAGAGCGGAGCTGCCGCTATCCCGCCGCCCGTAAAAGAAGAAACGGTATGACTCGCCTTGGCGCAAAGGGACGCCGGAATTAAAGCCGGCGTTCAGGAGGCCGACGCCGTCGCCGGCCTTCTCCACGTCGATAACCGCATAATGCCCATTCCTAACATTCATCGGGTGCTTGTCCTCAATGGCAAGCTCTCCTGTCCCTTGTCCGCGTTCAACCTTGTCCCATGCAGTTAGAGCATGGAAGCTCGGATGGTCGATCGGATCAAATTCGAAGGAGCGATTGCGAATAAGCTCGGCGTACAAGCCTCCGTCGGCAGCATGGTTCAAGTCCTCGAAAAAAATACCGAATAAATCGCCCAGCGGGGCGCCTTGGCGCCCGGTGTGGACCGTTAACGTGCCTTGGACATTGCTCATGAAAATCGAACCTCCATTTGAATTAATGTAAATATGAATTTAATGTCGTTAATATTAATTCAATCATACTATTTTTATCGCTTCTTGGGAACCTAAAATTTAAACGCTTCGGCGAAGCGGTAGAAAACGAGCGCAGTTGCCGCTGAATAGACGATCGGGATAATGGGGTGGGCTAAAGCCTCAGGGGGAGTAGTATGCGGGGAGCGGCAACTGAAGGGAAGCGCAAAGACCCCATTCGCGCTGAACTGTGACCCGAATTGTAGACGATTAAAACAAAGAGCCCTAAGCTCAACTAACAAGTAGATGACCTCTGTATTCATCGGGGGTCATCTTTTTTAACGTCCACTGGTATCTCTCTGAGTTGTAGTAGCTGATGTAATCCCTAACTCGAACTTGTACTTCCTCAATCGTCTGGCAATCGATAAAATCAACCTCATCTTTCATATGACCGAAGAACGACTCCATGGGTGCATTGTCCCAGCAGTTCCCTCTGCGAGACATCGATTGCTTAAATCCTGCCTCAGCTATGAAGTGACGGGTTTTAGGATGTGTATAATGCATTCCTTGATCGGAGTGTATAATGGCCTCCGGATGAATATTCCCGTCCAATCGCTCTAATAGGCGTTGAAGTGTCCGTTCAACAATAGGAAGTTCAAGCGTGGCTGCCACGCAGTCGGCAAGAATCTGTCTGGTAGCCCCGTCCTTCACGCAGGAAAGGTACGCCCACTGACTGCCTCCATAGCGTAAATAAGTGATGTCTGTAAGAAATACTTTCTCGGGCTCACCTTGATTAAAATGACGCTCTAGCAGGTTAGGGCAAGTCTTGTGTTCGTGAGTTGCCTTGGCCATCTTCCGATAGGGGTTAGCCTGCCGTATGACCGCGACTAAACCTGCCTTGCGCATGAGACGTCGAATTTTCTTGTGATTCATGATGACATGGCTTATTTGCTCAAGGCGCATTTTGATGACCAGTGCACCGGCTTTACCGTTCAGTGTCTCAAAGTGCTCTCTGATAAGAACGATATCCACTTCATCAGCTAATGCCCGAATTTGGCGGTGATCCACGGTTGCAAGCCATCGGTAGTAGCCGCTCGGACTTACACCCACAAGCTCACACAGATAACGCGTCATGCGTTTTAGGCCATATGCCCGAATCGTACGGTTGATGATCTCAAAGCGCTCAGCGGCCGTTAACGCCTCTTCTTCTGCCGCTCGAGCGCTTCGACCTTTTTTAGCAAGTCTACCTGGGCTTCAAGTATCTTGATCTTGGCCTGTGCTCGCTTTAACTCTTCTTCTACTAACTCTCCGGCAGGTTTGCGCCCTGTGCTGGCCTTGCCACGCCGATCCGTAGCCAGCCCTTCTTCGCCGTACAGTTCGTATGTTTCACGCCAACGCTTTAAGCTCTTTTTCGGCTTTTGATGTCCGATGACCTCGAGGTCGAAGCCTGCACGAACAAAGATCTCCGAAGGCATCTGTCCCATCCTGTAAGCTTTAAGAGCCTCCAACTTAAACGCAGGCGTGTACGTAATGGCTACCTCGGATACCTTTTGTACGTTGGGGTTCGCCTCCAACTTTCTTATCTGTTCTTCCGTAAATACGATTCGTTTCAACTTTCCCATGACCCCACTCCTCATCCCTGTATCTCGATTAAAACACAAATGACCCACAAGAGGGCCACTTTTTTCAAAGTGTCCTTCTTATGGGTCACAGTTCACGTGAAAGCCGATGGGGTCTTTTGTCTAATAGGGAGCTGCCAGCCTAAGCATCCTTAATCCGGATGTCTTGCAAACCACTCCAGCTTGGCGTAGAAATCCCCAAGCAAAAACCTGGAGTCGATTGAGCGGTATACGCGGATCGGTCGATTGCCGGGTTTGGCGAGATAACGCATGTCGGGTCCGATATCGGGGGCAGGGAGCCAGTCGTAATCGAATTCCTGCTCATCCAGCAAAAGGGAAACGGCGGGCGAATCGCCCAATACCCATATTTCGCCTTTTGGCCAATGAGGCTGGTCGCTCCGCTCCGTATTGGTCCGCATGACACAATCGTACAAATAGTGTCCGATCGCGCCATGCGGCTGCACGTTGATCGCCAGCTCCGCCAGCCCTACGCGTACCGAATCATAAGCGTTTTTGGGAACCTGCCAGAGCGGTATGGGAGAATTAAACACGACGCGCGCCGCTGCAATATCGTTGCGCAGATTGAATTCCTCGCTTCCTTCCGGGTAGACGCCGCCTCCGATCCATACGGCAGTCAGCCTGTCAGCGATCCGCGGCTCCTGCAGGTAGGCAGACGCCAGATCGGTCAGAGGCCCTTGAAAGGTGACGAACAGCGGCAGAGGGTCATCTTTCATGGCTTCGTCAATAATAAGCTGCGACCCGGGAGACGGAACGGGGGTGTATTCATCAGCCAGTTTTTCATTTGCTCCCCGAATGACAGCGTAGCGGGATTCGAGCTTCATGATTCGCAGCACATTTAAAATTTCATCGCAAGACTCCTTTGCGCCGTTGTTGCTTCGGACGCCAAAGTGCACTCCGATCAGTCCTTTTATTTGCAGTCTGGGTGAAAGCAGAGCATGTACAATGGCATATTGGTCGTCGGCCTCGCATTTGGCATCGCTATCGATAATGACACGAATTTGTTTGGCGGCGGGTACTTCAAATGGCATGGGCATAGTCGGGTAAACGTCCTTTCCAATTGGCAGATGGTTGCTCTTGAACCATTGTAGCCGATTGGGAGCAGGCGCTGAACGGCATTACGCCAAGTCCTTAAAAAACCGCACTAATTCCTCAACTATCTGCACATTAACGCGCTGTACCCAGCGAAACGAGTGAATCGGTGCTCGTATAATTTGCCGCTAGGGGCGTTTATACGAGCGGGAGCGTCACGATGAATACAGAACCGCGGCCCGGCTCGCTTTGTATGTCGATCGAGCCGTCATGGGATTGCACGATGGCGTGAGTGATGGCCAGGCCAAGGCCTGATCCGCCGTTTCTTCTGGTACGGGAAACGTCACTGCGATAGAACCGCTCGAACAGCTTGGGCAAGTGCGAAGGCGAGATGCCGGTGCCGTTGTCCTCAATGGAGAGCTGTGCGGACGCTTCCGCCGCACGCAAAGTAACCGTAATGACGCCATGCTGCTCATCCGTATGCTGGACGGCATTTAAAAACAAATTAAGCACGACCTGCTTGAATTGATCCTTGTTGATGCTGCATGTCAACCCGTCCTCGAATTGGAAACGGACAAGCCGGCTTCCGGCCAGCATCTTCAATTGGAGGTCCATCTCTTGCAGCAGCTTATCAAGCTGTACGATTGAACGCTGCTGCAGAGGCTCTTGGTCGAGCTTGGCGATGGCGAGCAAATCCTCGACGAGCTTGTTTATCCGGGTCGTTTCCGAGTGCATGCTCGTTAACGCCTTCTGAAGCTGCTCGGGATTAGCCGCCGCGCCGCGCAGCAGCACCTCGAGGAAGCCGTGAATGGAGGTCAACGGCGTGCGCAGCTCGTGCGAGGCGTCGGCTACGAATTGGCGCATGCGCTCGGTCGTCTTGCGCTCGACTTCAAACGAACGGTCCAGCCTGCCGAGCATGCCGTTGAAGGCGTCGGACAGCTGATCGATTTCCACCTGTCCCTGACGGTCGGGCATCCGTTCCGTCAGATTGCCTGCATCGGTACGTTGGGCGGCGGCAACTACATTGGATAACGGCTTTAGCGTGCGTCTCAGCAAGGGCATATACAGCGCCAGACCAGCGGCCAATGCAAGGATCGACAAGGCGGCAAAAATAGCTAGCTGCGTAAGCAAAAGCTGGTTCAGCGATTTTGTGTCCGTCCCTGCCTGCAAAATGCCTTCGGCCCGATTCGGCGGTCCAGCCAGCCGGTATACGACCATTTGCTCCTCGCCTTCCGCATTGGAAATAAGCCGGTAATCGGTTTTTCCGCGGCTTTTTAACGTTTCGAACAATTTGGCATATTCATGCGGCGGCAAGGCGGGAACCGCAGTATTTCCCTCATTATACAATTCGGTTACGGCACCCTCGGAGGAAATGAGAGCGAGCGTTAAACCAGGCTGAAAAATAAAGGGGAAATTGGGATGCGTCCGCTGCGCGCCGTCGACAAGGCCAGCGCTATCGCCTGCCGACCGAGACGGCCGATTGAAGCCAAATGCGCCATCCCCTTCGCGGTACCAATCCATCGGCATGGCAATCATCTGCGCGCTTAGCGACTCCGCTTTATTCTCGTAAATGAAGTCCTTCATCAGCACGTACTGCATGATTCCGATCAGAAGCAGCAGCCCGGCGAGCAGAAGAAGCGAGCGTGCCAGCAATTGACCGCGCAGCGAGCCCGAGGCAAATAATGCTTGCATGCGCTGCTTCATGGCAAATCCATCCGGTACCCTGCCCCGCGCAGCGTTCGGATGAGCTTGTGCTCTTTGTCGTTCAATTTATCGCGCAGCGACCGAATATATACTTCCACAATGTTTTCCTCCCCGCCGAACCGGTATCCCCACACCTTGTCCAGAATAAGCGCCTTGCTTAGCACGATGCCGTTGTTTATCAAAATATAACGCAGTAGCTCGTATTCGGTAGGGGAGAGCTCCAGCGCCTGATCGTTGTATTTCAGCTCTTTTTTACGATCATCGAGCTTGAAGGGGCCAAAGGTTGCTTCACCGAGCAAGTGGGGGAACTGGTTGCGCAGACGCGCTCCGATTCGCGCAAGCAGTTCGCTGAAGCTGAACGGCTTCACGAGATAATCGTCAGCCCCCAGCGTCAGTCCCTTGACGCGATCCTCCACCTCGTCCTTGGCCGTGAGCATAATGACGGCGACCGTATCGCCAGTCGCTTTCAGCGCGTGACATACCTCGAAGCCGCTCATGCCCGGCATCATCACATCCAGTATGACGATATGCGGTTTGTGATCCGCCGCCTGAATCAGCGCGGATTCACCGTCATGCGCCGTAAAAACCTCAAAGCCTTCGTTCGAGAGGCCAAGCTCAAGAAATTGTATAATGTTCGGCTCGTCGTCGACGAGCAATAGTTTGATTCCCGCATAGGAAGCCATCGGTATTCCACCTTTCAAATTTTTCTCTTCTATTATCCGTTTAATCGGTTCAAGATGCATCTATTTGTTGGGCGCATTCAGCAAACTTTCAGGAAAGCGACAAAATGATGTAATGAAAATCTAAAAATGGGGATAGTAAGGTGGGAACAAAATTAGACGAGAACAGGATGGTGGCCAGAACATGATTCAGAAACAAGCGGAACAGCAATCGCGAAAAAAATCCGGTAAAACAGCCAAGTACATAGGCGCTGCAGTGTTAGCCCTAGTAGTGGCATTCAGCATGCCGCATACGAGCCACGCCGTTGGCAAAGGAGCGAAGGGACCGGACGTTTACGTCATTCAAGGCATGCTGAAATCGCTTGGAAGCTATGCCGGTCCGATTGACGGTCATTACAATGCGGCAACTGTGCGCGGCGTTAAATATTATCAGGAAACACACGGCTTGCCTATGACCGGCGCGGTAGACGCAGCTACGCTGAAATCGATCAGCTATTCGTACTCCACGCTTAAAGCGGGAGGAAAAAGCGGAGCTAAAGCGAAAAGCAATGCCAAAGGCATCGGCGGCGGAGCAGGCGGCGGCACAGGCGGAGGAGCAGGCGGCGGCACAGGCGGAGGAGCAGGTGGCGGCACAGGCGGAGGAGCAGGCGGCGGCACAGGCGGCGGCACAGGCGGCGGCACAGGCGGAGGAGCAGGCGGCGGCACAGGCGGAGGAGCAGGTGGCGGAGCAGGCGGAGGAGCAGGTGGCGGCACAGGCGGAGGAGCAGGTGGCGGCACAGGCGGAGGAGCAGGCGGCGGCACAGGCGGCGGCGCTAAATCTGAAAATAAAGGGTTTGGCGGCGGATTCGGTGAAAACAAAGGACCAGCCCGACAAGAAGGCGGCCAAGCGGAAAATAAAGGACCAGGCATCGGAGGTCAAACTGGCGGCCAAAGGGGAACAAAAGCTCCGGGCGGCAGCCAGGGAACCAGCCCGAACCCTAATCCTAATCCGGCGCCAGGCGGCGGTCAGGGCGGATCGGCAGGAAATCCGGGGCCGGGCAAAGCGCCAGCGGAAAATGCTCCTTACAAAAATCATTAATGCCCATCACGAAAGGGTCTCGTCCGCGAGACCCTTTTTCCTTTTGCAGAAGAATAATTAAATGATTGCTGGCGTGGTCAGTTGCGCTGACCTGAGTGGCCGCTGGATTGGACAGCGCTCCCAAAATGCACTATCCTGAAAATGGAAGGCAAATGCTTGCGGGCGAAAGATCAAACAACAAGAGGTGAATGGAATGAACGTGCTGCGTTACGTCTTTTTATGGGGAATTTGCATGACCTTATGTATAGCCGCTGTGTTGCTGCTGGAAGCGATTGAGGGTAACCGCATTACCGATTCTATGTACGGCGGGTACGCGAACTTTGGGCTGCCGGTCATGTTCATGCTGGCTTGTGCCGTAGCGTTTATCTGCTCGTTATGCTTCGTAGGCCTTACAATCATGATCGATAGATGGGTCAAATTCGCCGCGTTGCGACTGTTTGTGCTTGTAGGACTAGGCGTATTGCTAAGCTTGCCGCTCTTCAATCGCTGGTTCGGGGCGGAGTACGTCGAAGGCTACGATTTGCAAATTTTCACGGCCGTATGGCTGTTTGGCGCAGCGGGACTGATCTACGGTCTGGCCAACGAGATGCTGCGGAGAAGCCAGCGGAACAGGCAATTGCGCGATCGAATCGATCGGAAATAAGCAGCAGGAACGAGCATGGCATGCCTGGACGAGCTTTCGCTCCATGCGCGCCAGGTCATTTGGTATCATAGGCTATCGATATTTGGTCAAAAATGAGGACGAACGATGAAGAAGCTTCTGGAGACGGTGCCGTTCGAAGGCAAGCCGATCTTGTGGGATTACTACGGTCATTTTACCGACGAAATTAAAAGCTATTATCATTGGCATCCATGCTTCGAATGGCTGTTTGTTCACGAGGGCTCGGGAACGGTCGTCGTCAACCGCCAAACGTATGTTATGGAGCGGGGGATGCTTTTTGTGTTCAAGCCTTATCAGCTGCATCACGTCTATGTTGAGCCTTCCGGCGAGCAGCCGTATATCCGTTCGATCTTTTATTTTGATCCGCTATACGCCGAGCGGCTGCTGTGTCCGTTTAGCGGCTTGCAGAAGGTGCTCCGTGAGCTGTGGCAAAGCCTGGATGGCGAGCAAGTGTTTCGCCTGCGGGAACGGGCCGAAATACTGGAATGGGCATACGGGCAGTACCATCGCAGGGGACATGATGGCTCCGGCACGGAGGATGAGGAGTTTTCGCTGCTGCTGGTTCATCTCCTCAGCGTCATTCGCAGCGACGACTCATTGAGTCGTCAGAAGCGTGGCGGCAAGCCGGACCGCAACTATCTCCATTCGGAGAAAATCATGCGTTATATTGACGAGCATTATCGGGACGAGCTGTCGCTCGAGCTTCTGGCGGAAGCCATGCATTTGTCCAAAACCTATTTGTCAAAGCTGTTCAAGCTGGAAACAGGCAGCAGCATCACGGACTACTTGACGGCAAGGCGAATCAGGGAAGCATGCAGGCTGCTGGAGACGACGGAGCTGACGGTTGAACGAATCGGTTTTGAAACCGGTTTTCCCAATCCCTCCTACTTTATTCAACTGTTCCGGAGAAAGCTTGGGGTCACGCCGCTTGCGTTCCGAAAAAAATCATAGCGCCGACGCGGCGGCCCTGCAAGGGACCGCCAACCGTGTCGTTGGCGTTCGCTCTGAGCAATAGCGCAGTCCCACCTATGTTTCTAGACAAGCGATCCCTTTTTCAGGAGGGGGTCGCTTGTTTGTCGTTGTCCCTCTGCCGCGTGGACTTCAAACGACGTTAGTTTTGTGCAGCGACAGCTTAGTTTCTTCCATCGCCATTAGGGCAGCACGCTTCTATAATGTGAACAGAGCGGTTAATCTACGGTTTTGGAGGTCGCAGATCGGTATTCCGTTGGAGACTGATTCATTTCCTTGCCGAAAAACTTGGTGAAATGGCCCGTTTCCGCAAAGCCTGTCAACGCGGCAATTTCTTTAATGCTGAGCGAGGTGGACGCAAGAAGCTGGCTGGCGCGCTCAAGGCGCTTGCGGTGAACGTATTTCAGCGGGGATAGCCCAAAGTGCTTTTTAAAGTAGCTGATAAAATAGTTGGGATGCAGGTGAAGCTCCTCAGCCATTTGCTCTACCGTAATCGTGGTGTGCAGCCTTGTCTCGACTAAATGCTGAATCATGCTGAGCCGGTTCATCTCTTCGCTGCGGTGCTGCAAAATCCGTGTTGGCGCCTGATCCAAATAAAGGCATACCAGGTCGAGCAGCAGAGATTTCTCCCTAAGCCTGGCGGTTACGCTCTCGCTTGTCCGGCAAGCGATGAGCTCCTCGAATAGCCCGGCCAGCCTGGCGTTATCAGCCACATCCTGCAGAAGCGGAACGCCGATCCATTGGAACAGATCGAACGGGCCGGCTTTAAGCCGAAAATGGCACCAATACTTCAAGTAGGGCTGTCCCGAAGTGGTGGAGAAGGATACCTTGCTGTTCACAGGCGTCAAAAACCATTGTCCGGGCTTTGGGTAATAGCTGGCTCCGTCTACGCTAATCCAGCCTTCGCCGCCGATGATATAATACAGCTTGTTGTAGGAGGGGAAGGAGTCTGTTTCTCCCCAGCTTCGCGCCACTTGCGTTTTATGTGCCGTAATAAGCTCGATTTGCAGCGATTTCAGCAAATCGGATAATGTGCTTTGTTCAAGAATAGACATCGACGTTTCCACCTGCGTTCGCTTAATTTGGTGAACAGAAAGCTTGATTATAAGTAATAGTAAACGTTTGCGCAACAAAGGGGAAGGCCAACATGCAAGAGGAAAAAGACGGAGGGATGGCAACTGATGATACAGGAGAATCGAATTTGGTATAAGCAGGAGGCACAGAAATGGGAGGAGGCGCTGCCCATTGGCAACGGCAAGCTCGGCGCTATGGTATTCGGCGGGGTTGCGAGAGAACGGCTTGCCTTAAACGAGGACAGCGTCTGGTACGGAGGGCCGCGCGACCGCAACAATCCGGATGCGCTTCCGAACCTGGAGGAGATTCGCAGGCTGCTGCGCGAAGGAAAACTAAGCGAGGCGCATGAGCTGTCGGCGATGGCTCTGTCGGGCGTGCCCGAAACCCAGCGCCATTATATGCCGCTTGGCGATCTGGAGCTACGGTTCCGGTACGGCTCGGATGGGGAGGCCGGCGAATATGTGCGCGAGCTGGATTTGGAGAGCGGCGTGGCGGCCGTAGCCTTCCGCATCGGAGAGGTGAGCTACCGCAGAGAAGCCTTCGCCAGCTTTCCTGCCGGGGTGCTCGTCATGCGACTGACGGCGGACAAGCCGGGCAGCATCAGCTTTAAGGCAAGATTGCAGAGAGGCAGCAACCGTTATTACGATGAATTGATAAAAGCGGACGAGCAAACGCTCGTCATGCGCGGGTGCTGCGGCGGTTCAGGCGGGATGGACTTTCGCACAGCCCTTCGCGCCACCGCGGATGGAGGGAGCGTCAAGCTGATTGGCGAGCATTTGGTCGTGACGGGGGCCGACAGCGTTACATTGCTGCTGGCTGCGGCGACGACGTTCAGGCATTCCGATCCGGAGAGCTATGCGGTGGAAGCGACCGCCAAGGCGGCGCATGCCGGTTATGCAACTCTCCGCGCTGAGCATGTTGCCGATGTCGCTTCTCTCTACAACCGGGTATCGCTTCGACTTTCAGCGGCGACGTCAACGGAGCAGGGCGCGGAGCTGCCGACAGATGAACGCCTAAGACGGGTGAAGGAAGGAGTGACGGATAACGGCTTAATGGCGCTGTATTATCGCTTCGGCCGCTATTTGCTCATATCCAGCAGCCGGCCTGGCTCGCTCGCTGCGAATTTGCAAGGCATCTGGAACGATAAAATGCTGCCTCCTTGGGACAGCAAGTACACCATTAACATCAATGCGCAAATGAATTATTGGGCGGCGGAGACAGGCAATCTGGCCGAGTGCCACGAGCCGTTGTTTGACCTGATTGAGCGCATGCGGGCTCCGGGTCGCGTAACCGCAAAGGCGATGTACGATTGCGAAGGTTTTGTCGCGCACCATAATACGGATATTTGGGGGGATACCGCCCCGCAGGATATTTATTTGCCCGCTTCCTATTGGCCGATGGGCGCCGCCTGGCTCTGCCTGCATTTATGGGAGCATTATGCATACGGGCTGGACCGCAGCTTTCTTGAACGGGTGTATCCGACATTGAAGGAGTCCATATTGTTTTTTGAGCAGTTTTTGACGGAGACTGAGGATGGACTGCTGGTCACGAATCCTTCCGTTTCGCCGGAAAATACCTATGTGCTGCCTAACGGGGAATCCGGCACGCTTTGCATCGGCCCGGCAATGGACAGCCAAATTTTGTACGAGCTGTTAAGCGCCTGCGCAAGCTCGGCCGAGGAGCTTGGCATAGACGACGACAAGCGGGCCAAATGGCTGGCTATGCGCGACAGGCTGCCGCAGCCGTCGATCGGCAAGCATGGACAGTTGCTGGAGTGGATGGAGGATTACGAGGAGGCTGAGCCTGGTCACCGGCATATTTCGCATCTGTTCGCCCTTCATCCGGGTACCAGATTCAATGTTCGCAGCACGCCGGAATGGACTGCGGCCTCGCGAGTCACTTTAGAGCGCAGGCTTGCAAACGGTGGCGGACATACCGGCTGGAGCAGGGCCTGGATCATTAATTTCTGGGCGCGTCTGGAGGATGGAGAGAAAGCCTACGAGAACATACAGGCGTTGCTCTCGCATTCCACGCTGCCTAATCTGTTCGACAATCATCCCCCGTTTCAAATTGACGGGAATTTTGGCGGAGCGGCAGGCTTGACGGAAATGCTGCTGCAAAGCCATGCAGGCTGCATTCATCTGCTGCCCTCGCTTCCTTCGGCATGGACGGACGGCGAGGTGCGCGGCTTGCGCGCGCGCGGCGGCATCGAGATTGATGTGCGCTGGACTGAAGGCAAAGTAGAGGAGGCGGTTTTACGCGTCCAAGCTGACGGATTGTGTCGCGTCAAAGCGAACTCGGCGCTTGTTGTCCGTGAAGGCGGCCAGACAGTTCAAAGCCTCGTTAGCTCGGATGGTCTGCTGACCTGGCAGGCAAGCGGCGGAACTGAGTATGTGCTGAGCGCTGAGCAGGACAGGGCCGGATAGTATGGCTTCCATATTCATTTGTATTGCAACAAAGAACAGGAGAAATAAGGATGGAGAAAGACTGCGTTATACTTTCCAATAAAGGGAAATGGGGCGATCAGGGGGACGGTACCTATGTCAATCCAGTGTTGCCCGGAGATTACAGCGATCCGGATGTCATAAGAGTTGGCGAGGACTACTACTGTATCTCTTCCACGTTGCATTGCTCACCAGGGATGGCGGTGTTGCATTCAAAAGACTTGGTGAACTGGAGTGTGATTGGCCATGTGGTAGATGATTTGACACAAATAGGACCAGAATATCGGCATGATCAAATGAACCGCTATGGAAGAGGGGTCTGGGCAGGAGCAATCCGCTTTCATCGGAAAAAGTACTGGGTTTATTTCTTCACCCCGGATGAAGGATTGTTCGTGAGTACGGCTTTCCATCCAAGTGGGCCATGGGAGCCTCTTCATCACATGTGGGAAACCGCAGGTTGGGATGACTGTTGCCCTTTTTGGGATGATGACGGTCAAGGATATCTGGTTGCCACGAATTTTGCTGACGACTATAAGATCCATCTCTTTAAACTTAGTGATGACGGGAAAAGTCTGTTGCATGACAGCGCGGTAGTGGTGCACCAATTTAAAGGAAGCGAAGCCAGTAAACTTTACAAAATAAGCGGGTATTATTTTCTGTTTCACAGTGAGGTTCGACGGGAGAGCGGTCAGGATGTAAGGGTCGTCATGATGATGCGATCCAAGCGCTTATACGGCCCATACGAAGAAAAAGAGTTAATTCATACCCACGGCGTGGAAGTGGATCGTGAACCTAATCAAGGCGGACTTGTGCAAACACCGACTGGAGAGTGGTATTTCATTGGTCATCAAGGAACAGGTGGCTATTTTGAAGGTAGAACCCTTCATTTGCTTCCAGTTTCGTGGGTAGACGGTTGGCCAATCATCGGTGAGGATACGGACGGTGACGGTATCGGAGAGATGGTATGGGGAGGAACGAAGCCAATTAACGGCTATAACAAAACGATATTGACCGTGAATGATGATTTCGAAAGCCCGATACTGAGGCCGCATTGGGAATGGAACCATCAGCCTAGGGCTGATAAGTGGTCTTTAACCGAGAGAGCTGGATATTTGCGGTTATATGCTTGTTTGCCTTCCGATAAGTATGATTTCTTTAAGGTATGCAATACCCTTTCCCAACGAGTATTTCGAGTTAATTATAATATAGTAACGGCCAAGTTTGACATAAGTGGAATGGTTGAGGATCAAGAAGCAGGTCTCTGCCATTTTGGGCAGACCTATTGTACAATTGGCATTCATCAGCGCCAAGAAACGAGGGTTCTGAAATATAACAACTCCGGTGCAATACAATGGGGGCCCTCCATTTCTTCATCCTTCATATGGTTGAGATCAATTTGGAACTTACATGGTGAAAATTTGTTTGAATACAGCCTAGATGGCGAGCAATTTATTAGCTTCGGTGAAATCTATCCATTAGGATGGGGGCACTATCGGGGAGACCGGGTCGGAGTGTACAACTTTAACCACGAAAGAGAACAAGGTTATGTTGATGTAGACAACTTCAATTACGAGTCTGGAACGGATACAGTACAATCCTCCGAATAAGAAGTATGTAATAGAAGCTTTTTTTGCGAAAAAAATACAAATAAAAACAAAGACTAAAATGTTGATCGGAGTGTAGATCAACATTTTTTGTTTTGTCCCGATGGTATTTGAAACAACAGATCAATATTAAGAGTTTCAATCAAACCCCAAAGTCCGTTAATTTTACAGGCAGGATAATAAAGTTCAGGTAATATCCTGGTGGATTCGTTGGATCATGTGAAACCATGGGCTGTATCTGAGAACTTTCAATTGAGATTGCCGTCCGCAAAAAGCGATGTTCCAAATTTCACTTCAGGGTAATCGCTGGTTGGTCCCTCCATCAATCTCCCGCCTTTGTTCTTCAAATATTTGTTGAAGAAATCCAGGGTATATGCGTTCACAATGGAAGTGGAGCGTGCTGAAGAGATTGAGCCAGTTAAGCCCATGAACCGAAAAAGAGGGGTGAGCAGCTGCAAATCGGCAAAGTTGTAGTGCTCGGTGTTTTCGACGTATATAATTTGCCCGCCCAAATTGGCCGTGTTAGCGAAATGCTGGACCTCCGATTTAACTTCCATTAGCGCCTCTTCGAACTCTTCCCGGTGAATGTTCCCCATCTCTTTTAACTCCTCATCGCTATAAACATAATCACGTCGGGCATTATCGTACATGTCGAAGCTTCGCTTTGTCATCATAAACATAAATGGTTTCGATGAGCCAGTTTGGTCATGCCGATATAACGAGCCGTCGAGGTTAATGCCCGCTTTGATCCGGGGATCGTGTGTAGCGTCGTACGATGCGGCTCCACCGAAGGAATGCCCGAAAACACCAATGTGATCAAGGTCCATCTTGCCTTGAAGCTTGCTTGGAATTTCGCCCGCATGCATTCGCTCAAGCTGATCGATTGTGAAGAGAACATCATCCGTCCAAGCTTTGCCCACCATATCACGGTACTCCTTGTCAACTAATTTTTCTTCGTAGGTTCGCTTCGTGGTCAGAGTTTCGTCAGGAAATACAGTACCGAAGGTGCTGTATGTATGGTCAATGGAAGCAACGATGTATCCGTGACTGGCCAGATTTTCAGCTTGGGATGTCTGGTATATCTTCGATGTTCCGAAACCATGATTTAGCAGCACCAGCGGGTAAGTCTCGCTCAAGTCAGCGGGCTCGGCGTTTTCGTAGGAATGGGTTGAAATTTGCTCCAGATAACTCATGAAAATTTTTGGTAAGCCAATCATGGACGCCAGGGGCTCCACCTTCAATAATTGATCTGCACCCGGCATAAAAGGATAAGGCTGTCCGCTTGTATGTTGCGCGGGGTACCAAATTTGGACCATTAGTTCCCGCTTGCCACCCGGAGTTTCAGCGAATCGTTCCTCCCGTTTATCATCGATAAAATGGAGGGTTTGTGTACCAATTTTGAAGTTTCCCGTTGGCTCAGGCAGCTTGAATACAGGGAATAGGTACAGGAGTGCCCCCGTCGTAACGAGCAGCAACGCGATCAAGCTGTACCCGGAAGCCATCCACGCTTTATGCATAGGGCGAGAAGGCGTTTGCTTTAAATATCGGAGAATCGACAGGGTGAACATAACGAGCGTATAGCCATATGGAAAAAGAAGCTGGATACGTAAGCTTTCTACTGACAAATGGATGATCAACAGCAATGCGCTTGTCCCGCTTGCTGCGAGTAGCAGATTGTATTTGTTTCTCCAAAAGATCGATAGCGAAAACATTCCAACGTTTGCTATTAGCAGCAGCAGTTCAAACAGTCTCATGCTTCATTCCCTCTATTCTGCACATGATTTTTGACTAAAAATATCGGGATACCCGACTGCAATCATTTTAATGGGCGAACATGAACAGACTGTGAACGGAGCTTGAACTCTATATGAACAGGAGCGATGCGGTAAAGGGAGGTAGCCGCCGAAAGCTGACTACATCGGCAGATGCGACGCTGCTGCGGGGGATTGGAGATGTACCGAATGAACGGATTCCGCCAAAATGATTTCGATGCTCGTCCCCTCGCCGGGAGTGCTGTTTACCCGTATTTCTCCGCCATGCAGGTCGATGATTTTTTTCACAATAGACAGACCTAGCCCGCTGCCCGTTTTAGATCTGTTGCGCGATCGATCGGCTTTGAAGACCTTGCGAATTTGTTCATCAAGGGCGAACTTCTGCGGAACGAACGGATGATGTTCTGAATCAAGCGAAGCGAGGTGGAGTAAGTTGTCGCTTAAGCGCGACAGTCGCTCACTCTCCGTTGCTATGATGTCAAGATATCGCTCCCGGTGCTCGCCGGCGACGATTCCGTCACGAAGTGCTTTTGCGAAGCCGGTAATGGACATCAGTGGAGACTGCATTTCGTGGGATACGTTGGAGACGAAATCTTGACGCATTTGTTCGATCTGCCGCAATTCCCGAGCCATGCGGTCGAAGCTTTGCGCGAGCAAACCAAGTTCGTCCTTCCGGCTCAGACCAGGAAGCGGACCGAGACGACGAAGATGAAGCTCCCAACGCCAAGCAGGACCAGCAAGAATCCTTCGCTACGCAAATACACGCTGATCAATTCACGAATGTGGGGATCGTTGTCGGCTACGATAATATGGGGCATATTCTCGACTCCTCTCTATTGACTTTTATTATATCGACTGCCACAACATATGGGTAGTAAGTGTCTCTAAGCCGTTTCCATTGTTTCACAAAGGCGAATATGGGATAATTACAGCAAAATGACTACTTGGAACGAGGTTGCGCGATGAAATCGATGAGCATTAAAAAGAAGGCCGATTGGATGCTTGCTCTGTCGGCTATCGGCATACTGGCTGCGTTTCCTTTTCACGATACGTTTCTTGGAGGCATGCTGTTCTCGTTGTTCAGCGCCGCCACAATTGGCGGTTTGGCTGATTCGTTCGCGATTGCCGCGTTGTTCGGCCATCCGCTGCGCATCATATGGCCGTCGTGGATGGGGACGAATATTATTGTTCGGAACCGCGAGCGGCTCGTTCGGGAGCTTGTGACGATGGTTCAAAATGAGCTGCTGACTGTGGCAAACGTCAAGGAGCGGTTGGCGGAATACGATATCGCAAAGGTGCTGCTCGCTTATTTGCAGGAGCACGGGGGCGAGAAGGGAATAAACGATATTTTGCAGCAGGCTGCAGACGATGTTCTTTCCACCATCGATTTGCGGGAGCTTGCCGAAACCGTGCAGACCTTCCTGCTGGAGCATGCGGATACCCTCGAGGTAAGCGATACGCTTGCGGATGTGGGAGACTGGACGATGCGCAATGGGTACGATGACAAGGTTATCGCGTTTATGCTGCCCGAGCTTGTCAAAATCGTACGCAGTGCGCCGTTTCGCCTCGCAGTCGCCAAGCTGATCGATTCGGCAGTCCAATCGTATGAAGGGGAACAACTGAGGCGCAAGCTGATGGATGCGTCGGCTGGTCTGGACACCGCAAGCCTGAGCGTCCGCCTGCAGGAGTGGCTGGTCCGCTTCCTTAATGATTTAGCAAGGCCGGAGCACCCGCAGCGGCAAAAAATGAAGCAATATATGGAACAATTTATTATCCGGCTGCGCACGGGCGGCGAGCTTAGAGAGAAGATCGAAGCGGGCAAGGTCAAGGCGCTGCATGCCGTCAAACGCCATATCCGGCTTGCCGATTATATTGAAGCGGGTCTGTCCAGGCTGCGCGGCGAAGCAGGAGCAAATGCGGCCGAGCAGCGCGAGCGCTATCCTTGGATTACAGGCAAGCTGAAGGAGACGATAGACGTTTTTGCACAGGATGAGTCGATGCAGCGAAAGCTTGATGATTATATGAAGCAAACGCTGCTGAAATGGCTGGAGCAGAAGCATGCGCTGATCGGCAAGACGGTGGCGGATAAGCTGAATGAGTTTTCCGAAGAAGAGCTGATCTCGCTTGTCAAGGAAAAAGCCGGTCGGGACTTGCAATATATTCGAATGAACGGCATCGGCATTGGCGCTCTGGTTGGCGTCGTGCTGTATATGCTTACGTTCTGGATCGGGAGGTAGCGGGGGATGACGATGAGACAAAAAGCGAATCGCAGCCTGCTGCTGCTCGGAATATTTTTTATACTTGCCGCGTGCTGCTTGTTTGTGTTTCCGAATAATTGGTGGGTACGCATGCTGTTATATACTTGCGAGGCGGGGCTGGTTGGAGCGCTGGCGGATTTGTTCGCAGTGACGGTGTTGTTCAGGCATCCTTTTGGTTTAAAATGGTTTCCGCATACAGCGATTATCCCGCGTAACCGCGACAAGCTGATTGAAGGCGTTGCGACGATGGTCGAGCATCAATTGCTAAGCAAGCACATGCTGAAAAAAAAGGTCAGCGAGCTTTCGCTTGTAGCTGTCGCCATTGCTTGGGTTGACCGCAGGCCGGCGGGCTCCATCGCGGAGCAGGGCTGGAAGCTGATAAGCAAGGCGCTGCATCGGCTGGACATGAAGGGGCTGTCGCAAGCGGCGGAGGCGCAGGCCCGTTCGGCTATCGGCAAGCTTCAGCTATCTCCGTATGCGGGCAAAGCGCTCAGATGGCTGGTGCGGCAAGACAGCTTTCAAGGCTGGCTTACTTCGCTCGTCGTCTACGCCGAAGAGAAGCTATCCGGCGACGATACGAAAGCGGCGATTCGAGAGCTGCTCGGAAGAGAAAAAGAAAAATTCGTTAACCAAGGAAGCGTGTTTTCCAAATGGTTGAAAAAAATGGCGGTCGAAATCGCAGAGTCGACCAATGCCCTTAATCTTGACGATGCGGCAAACGCCTTGCATGGCAATTTAAAGCAGCTGCTGCAAGATTTGAAATCTCCGGAGCATGAGCTTAGACAGCTGATTGCGCAGATGCTTGAGCAGCTTGCGGACACATTGGAGCTGCGCGAGGATGTCGTCCAGGCGCTGAATGAGTGGCGTGACGAAATGCTGGACAAAATTTCGCTGCTCCCTTCCATTGAAGCGTTGTTTGGACATTTCCGCGACCTGTTGACGGAGGAGCCGGGCATGATGCCGGTGCCGTACGGCGTCGAGCGGACGGTGAACCAAACGGACATTCGGGAGCTGATCGGCCGGTTTGTAGAGCGCTACTGGGAGCAGTTCAAAGCAGATGACGAGGCCAAAGCTATGCTGGAGCAATACGCACAAAGCTTTGCCCACAAGGTGATCGATTCCGAGCATGCGTTGATTGGCGTCGTAGTCCGCCAAACGCTGGACAGCTTCACAGAGGAGCGGCTCGTCGAATTTATTGAAAGCAAAGTCGAAACCGACTTGCAGCGCATAAGGCTGAACGGCGCCTATATCGGAGCTGCTCTGGGGGCCGCCTTTTATTTGATTTTGTATGGGGTGTATGAGCCTTTGCTGGCTCTTATTGGGTAAGTTGTGATAATGTTGTTAACTATAAGCGGGATATCTAATCGGAATTGACGGAAAGTGTAGACAACCTCTCTTTTCGGGGGTATGATCTTTAATACAATAGAATAAATCGATGAAATTGGCGCTGCAGCATGACATTTAGCATTCTGCGAGCTTAATAGGGAAGCACGGTGTAATTCCGTCACGGTCCCGCCACTGTAATTGAGGAGCACTCTTCATAATGTCACTGAAAGCTATGCGATCGGGAAGACGAAGAACTGCGATGATTCATGAGTCAGGAGACCTGCCAATTTTTTTTGTTTCTGTTTCTTCGGGGAGGTGGGAAAGGAAACGCGATGACATGTGGAGCTAAGCGTAATTTTTTACGGTTAGTTTTGACGTGTGATTGCAAAGCGTTACTGCAAGGTAGACCGCCCCGCTTCTTGGGCGGTTTTTTATGATGTTTAATAACGAAGCAAAGAGAGGTTTGGCTTGATGAAACAACATTTATCAAAGAAATTTGTATCTGTTCTCCTTAGTATCACGGTGTTTTTCCTAACGTTTATTTCCGTGGTTTCTCCCACTGGAAAGGTGTCTGCTGCAGAACCGGAAAGCGTGGGCAGCACTGAACCGTTTATTGTGTATGATTTTTTGCCTGCTCCTGGACAATTTGTCAATGCTACGGGAACAGGTGGAATCGGTGATCTAAATCTCTTGCATTCGAAAGGACAGTTTAATTCAGTAGTTACGTTGGGCGCTTTCGGAGGCTCAATGGTATTGAGAATGAATGAGCCGATATACAATACTGCAGACCATCCGTATGGCGTGGATTTTACTGTCAACGGCAATGCATTTGCAGGTAACGAGGAGCCCGCTGCTCTTGCAGTCGCTGAAGCGGATGAAAACGGCAATCCGATTCAATGGTATCAAATTGCGGGATCTGAGCATTATGAGGATACGACGAAATGGGATTATTCGGTTACATACACTAATCCGGATCCAGAATTTTTGAATGCGAACGGCGTTAGCATCCCATGGAAGGATAATTATGATGGCGAAGGGTTAGTAAGAGCAAGTTTTTATAAACGCGCACATTATCCGATTCCATCCAATTACCCTTTGTCCAAAAGTGTCATAAATCCTGAATCCATGAGCTATTCAGGCGTTAAGATTGAAACAAGAAAGCCTGCTTTTGGCTATGCTGACGTATATGCCAATGGTACTGGAGTTGTGAATCCCTATGTACCAGAGTCTATCAAAGGCGCGCCAATCGATATAAGTTGGGCCGTTAAGTCCGACGGGACCCCGGCTAATCTTCAAAAGATAGATTTTGTAAAGATTTATACAGCCGTTCAAATAGATGCTGGAGTATTCGGAGAAGTGAGTGCAGAGATAGCGTCGCTACAGACTACCGAATCAAATGCAGAAGTTAAACAAACGCCTGATCTACAATCCATTCTGCTAACCGGCGATCTGGGTATGCAATCCAAGCGTATTCCAATTCAATACGGCCAAAACGTATATCAGGACATTAAAATTAATGCTGACGCCATTAAGATTACGGCAGAAGGCAATGCTGCGAATATTTATGTAAATAACCAAAAGGTTGCGGCAGGCGTCGCGACAACTAAAGCAATCTCGCTGAGCAAAACTGAGCCGCGATTGGTGAGGGTTATTGCACAGGACGGACAAAACGAGCCTCGTATCTACTACTTAAGTATACTTAAAGGCACTGATGCTATTGACAGCAATATTGAAAAAACAGCTGACTACACGCTTAAACAAGGTGTTGCATCAGAATGGCAAGCAATTGGACTGGCTGCTGCGGGACAGAAAGTGCCTGAAAGTTATTATGACAAGCTGGTTAGCGGTCTGAAAACTTCGCAGGGAACATATAACAACGTTACCGATTATGCCCGAATTTCTATTGCAATCTCTGCGCTGGGCTACGATGCAACTAAGTTTGAAAACTATAATTTGATTGAAAAAATATATAATAACAGCAGAATGTTGAATCAAGGCGTCAACGGGCCGATTTATTCATTGATTGCTTTGGACGCCAAAAATTATAACGTACCGAGCGATGCGGTTTGGACGCGAGACAAGCTTGTTCAAGCCATTCTTGATAAGCAGCTTTCTGACGGCGGATTTGCTTGGAGCGCAAGCGCTGTGGCGTCTGAGCCGGATATGACTGCAATGGCTCTTATTGCGCTCAGTCCTTACAAGGCTCAAAGCGATGTGCAAAGCGCTGGCGAAAAGGCGATTCAATGGCTTGCCAATAATCAGCAGCCTCATGGCGGTTACAATACGTACGGCTCAGATAGCAGCGAAAGCGTATCGCAGGCCATTATTGCATTAAGCTCATTCGGGGTAGATTCGACTGGCGAAGCCTTTACGAAAAAAGGAACCAATCTGCTGGATAAACTATATTCCTTTGCCAGAGCTGATGGAGGATTCGCGCATGTTGCGGATGAAACGTCAAGTAACGGCATGGCTACCGAGCAGGCGTTGCAAGCATTGGTTGCCGCCAAGCTTTATAGTGAAAACTCGGGACGTCTTTACAGCTTCTCCGGCAGAGCATTGCCTGGGGTGGAGTTCCCGTCCAATATTCAAATTTCTATAGAAGGACCGCAATCGACTCTTGCTAGCGGAACTTCGATTGGGAAAAATGCTATGGAAGCTCTCGTGAAATTTGCAGCAGAGAATGAACTTGCTTTAGCGGGAGCAGAATCGAATTACATTACAAAAATTGGCCAGATCAGCGCAGGCAATTACGGCGGATATGACGGCTGGATGTACGCGGTTCAAAGAAACAACGTCTGGATCACGCCTACTGTAGGCATGACCGATTTCAAATTATCCGACTCTGATCGGATACTTGTGTATTACGGCGATTTCTCGACAGAATTAGTTCATCAAGCTGTCGTTAGTCCAAGCAGTCCGACACCGGGTCAAGAATTTCAAGTGTCCGTAACGAAAGAAACGTGGGATTGGACCAATAACAGACCCGTAATTACTCCGGCTGCTGGAGTGAAGGTCAGCTTGGGAAGCCAATCGGCGATTACCGATGCCAACGGGGCTGCAACATTTGCTTCAGGGTTGCCTGCCGTAGGTAAAGTTGAAGGCGAGATTACCGGATATGTACTGGACGCTTCACCGCTTGTAGTCCGCCAACCTTTTTCTGTTACAGTTGTCTCTGTTCCACCGGTCGGCGAGACGAAGTACGCAAAGCTTAGCGTAACGGGCGACAGCGCAAAAGGTGTAATATTGGCGAGCAAGTCGATTGCGCTGCAGGCGGGAGACACTGCTTTCTCCATTCTAAAGCGTGAACTGGGCAGCAAGGTTATATCCAGCGGCAGCGGAGTTCAAACTTATGTGTCATCTATTGATGGCCTCGCGGAATTCGATCGAGGTCCGAAAAGCGGCTGGCTATACTCCGTAAACGGTATTTACCCTGATAAGAGCGCAGGGGTTTACGATCTTAAGGAAAATGATGTAGTCGAGTGGAAATATACAACGGGGGAAACTACGGAAACGCCAGGCACAAGCGTAACCCCATCCGTGCCATCAGCGGGAAGCGTTTCTCAAGATATTTTGACTGAGCTTGCCAAACTTAATTTGCCGACGAACAATTCGTTGCCTGTAAATAAAGTAGGACAAACAACATCCGTGCTTAATGCTCAATCGGTGATGACAGCTTCAGAATCGGAAGCTATAAAAAAAGCGTTGGATGCTGTAATCGTTTCGCTCTCCAAAGAGGCTTCTCCTAACTCGGGAACGACGATTTCGGACCAAAACTCTGAAATTCAGCTCGTTGTACCTGCCGGGGCGGTAAAAGCTAATACGAACTTTACCGTTCAGGAGCTATCTGAAAATAGACCTGAGCTGGTATCATCCGTTTATCAATTCGGCCCTGACGGAGCAACGTTTGAAAAGCCTGTTTACATTCAAATAAAAGTAGCTTTGGCCGATAGAACGCCTTCTAATCTCACGTTGGCGTGGCTTAATGAGACTACGGGCGAGTGGATACCAGTTCCAGCCGTATTCGATGCCAAAACGGGCAACATAGTGGGTCCTGCAATGCACTTCACAAAATTTGCCGTTATTGATCGCTCGCAGCTGGAAGTTACTGCAGAGAAAACATTTGCGGATGACGCAGCAATTGCAGCTTGGGCGCGTGATGCCGTATATCGCGTTTTCCGTGATGGTATTATGACGGGGATTAGCGAAGCAGAAGCTATTTTTGCTCCTAAAAAAGAGATGACCAGAGCAGAATTTGCTTCCCTCATCATTCGAGCACTTGATGTGGAGCAATCGAAAGAAGCTGTTGCAACCTTTGATGATGTGCGACCAAACAGCTGGTACTTTGGCGCTGTTATGAAAGCGAAGGAGCTTGGCATCATTCAAGGCGTATCGGCTTCAAAATTCCAACCGGAAAAATCGGTGACCAGAGAAGAAATGGCGATCATGATCGCTAAAGCGTTCAAGTTGACGGCACTTTCCGATGGGCCTGCATTTAATGATAAGGCGGCTATTTATAAGGGAGCCGTAGAATCGGTTGAAGCGGTAGCCTCGCATAAGCTGATGCTGGGCTCAGGCGGTAACTTCCTGCCTAAGCAAGCCGTTACACGAGAAATGGCTGCAGTAGTAGCGGATAAGCTGCGGGAGCTTGCTTCTTAATCGACAGAGACCAGGGGATTCCCTGGTCTCTTTTTATTCGCGGTAGCCTCCTACCTCCGAATCAGGTAAAAGGATTCATTTTTCATACAAGGGCTGTTTTAGCGTCGGTTGTTCTTTATTAAGAACTTCGGGGGTGATATAGTAAAGGGAATGCAAAAGAAGAAAAAAACGGAGGTTTTAGTGAAGATTATGAAATGGTTGCTAACTTTGCTGCTAACGGCGCAATTGGCTGCCGTCGGCGCTCCTGCCGGGCAGTCGCAACAAAATCCGACAGGCGCGGTGCAGAACGTGCAGAAGAAGGTTGTAATCGAGCTTGCCCAGTTCGGAATACGAAACGATGGAACTAGGCCGGTCGAGACGACCAAAGGCATCAATCAGGCGCTGCAATGGGCAAGCAAACAGGGGCATACGGTCGTTTCCCTGCCCGCCGGCACGTATCTGATCGATAAAAACAGCCAGATCAATATGGTCAGCCGTATGACGCTTGAGCTGAATGACAAAGTTGTGCTCCAGAAGGAGGCCAACAGCAAGGAGCAGTACAAGCTGCTGCACGTTCCGTATGACGCATCCGATGTTGCCTTGAAGGGAGGCGTCTATCGCGGCGACAAAAATCAGCACGACTATTCGCGCAAGGAGACGCCGCATACGCCGGGGACGCATGAAAGCGGCTATGGCATTGCTGTGGAAGGAGCGACCAACGTCACGATCGACGGGGTCAAGGCCGTTGATTTTACAGGCGACGGTCTGGTGTTGGGCGGTTATGGCAAGCTCATTAAGGATATGTACGCCGATCATTTCGTGCAAGGCGGGTTGAACGAGAAAGGAGCGGCGCTCGCAAGCAAAACGCAAATCCGCACGAAAGACCCGATCAGTCTGACGCACGCCTTGTTCAAGAACGATCCGGTGTTTGAGCTAACCAATGCGATCAAGCTGCCGCAAGTGTACGATATATACTTCTTTAAGGCTAACGGCGCGTTTTTGCAACGGCTTGAGGGCAAGCGGATTCGAGACATTATGACGATCCCTGAAGGCGCAGCCAAGTTCCATCTCGTTTTCAATCAGGCGGTGAAAACCGGGGCCTATGTAGAGCTGTGGTACCGCAAGCCCAGTCAAAATGTGGTCGTCAAAAATTCGGAGTTTGCGTTTAACCGCAGACAGGGCATTACAGTGGGCGGAGCGGACAATGTGCTGATTGAAAACAACTCGATCCACGATATTAAAGGTACGGCGCCGCAGTCCGGCATCGATCTGGAGGGCGGCTATGGCGAGAACGGCCACCGGAACAGCAATGTGACGATTAGAGGCAATCATTTTTATAACAATGCCGCTTATGATGTCATTTTGTATGATGGCAGAGACGCGATTGTCGAGAATAACCATCTGGCCTCCAAGGGAGCCATTGGCCTGGCGGTGTCGGAGCCGTTCAAGGGCGCGCTTGTGCGCGGCAATCATTTTGACGGTACGCGGATCGTCGCCTACCACGATGTCACCTTCCGGAACAACCGGATGAATGACTCGTATACGACGCTGACCGGACCGAATATTACGATTGACGGCATGCAGTTTACCAATTCGATGTTCGCCATCAGCTCCAAAACGGCGTTTGGCGTATCGGTGTCCAATGTCACGATCACGAATACGAAGAAAAACGACTCCGGTCTCTCCTTATCCGGAAAAGCGATTCATCTTAAAAATGTTGCGATCGACGGGCAAGGCACGCTTCGCTCGTTTACCGGGACGACGCCGGAGGGCAGTATTTTTGACGATCTGAAAATTACCGGCTTCAATGCCACCTCCGGGCTATCGCTGCCGCCGGGAACGTATAACCGCTGCGTGTTTGAAGGGGCGGAGGGCGGAAAATTCGGCGTAGTATCCGCTGCGCAGGCCGGGAAATACGTATTTGACGGCTGCCGCTTCAAATCGCCTTCTACCGTCAATACCTGGCTGCTGGGCGAGCATCCTCAGTTGGATGTGACGATCAGAAATTCGACCTTTGAGCTGCTGGGCAATACGCAGGCCATCAGCGTGCAGGCCGCCAAAAACGTGTTGATTGAAGGCAATACGATTCAAGCGAACAAGCTGACGAGCACCGCCACAGAGCTTATCCGGATCAACGACTACTGGCAGCGCAGCGAAAAGGCGGATATTCTGAAAGCGGTCATCCGCGGCAACCGCATTACGTCCAACGTAGCGGCAATCGGTATTTCAACGGTGTACGCCGGCACAGGAGCGCCGCAATACACGGTAGAGAATAATGAGCTTACCAATGCCAAGCTGGCGCTTAAAACCGGAGACGCGGTCAAAAACAATATTGCGAAGTAAAGAGGCCAGACGAAAGCTTCAGCGCTTGTCATAAAAGGAGCTGCTCCTGCGGGACGAAGCGGCGTCAGTTCGGCAAATGCCGGAATGGCGCAGCTTTTTGCGCAGCTTGCACTTTTTTGACGAAGTTTGGCCGATGACGGTTAGTCTGTAATTTGAACAAACTGCTCTAGTTTTTGGGTGGACCGCTGGAGCAGTTTCCCTATAATGGGAATGGTATCGTATTTAGAAGGGCTGCGGCTCGGCGGCGATTTGCGCGCAGCCTGCATGCGATACATACCATTTGCAGGGAGGTTACATAAGCTATGAATATGCAAAGCAAGCAAAGCGGCAGGTCGTTCTGGACAAGGCTCCTTTGCTGTCTGCTCACGGCTGCGCTTGTATGGCCGATGAACATTCAACCCGCGCAAGCAGCGGACATGACGCTCGTCGATGATGATTTCAGCTCTTATCCGGCCGGAGAATTCAAAGCCGGCGCGGGCAACACATGGTCCACGCAAGGAGCAGTTCCTGCCTTTCAAGTAGTTGAGTCAGTCGGAACGAAGCATTTGAACATCGTTCACGGAGGCACAGGCTCCTCCTATGTCGGCCAGCGCTTTGCCGCTCAAAGCGGGGGCACGATTATCGAATTTGATCTCAATATTCCGTCGAGCAATGGCGGAACGTTATGGGTAACCGATGGCAATATTAACGCAACCAGCGCAGCCGCTCTGCGCTATCAGCTGGATAACGGAGTTATCCGACGCCATAATTCAAATCAGCAAATCCAATATGATACGAATACTTGGTATCGCTTTCATATCGTATTTAACGCACCGGCCAAATCCTATACGACAACGATTACGAACTTAACGACGGAGGAAAAGGTCGTCTGGCCGGATGCCTTCTACTCCGACCGCAGCAAAATCAGCGGCTTGGGCTGGTTCGTCAATGCAGGCGGCTCTTTTAATCTGACCAACGTCAGCATTCATGTGCTTGACCTGGCCTTATCCCGCCTTGCGCTTCAAGCGGGAAGCCAAACGCCTATGCTCGTTCCGGCTTTCGATCCCAAGGTGACCGATTATGAGCTGGAGGTTCCTCATTCGGTCGATACGCTTGAGGTAACAGCCGAAGCGAGCTTTGGCGAGGGGGTGGCAATCTCTGTCGGTCAAACATCGCTGGACAGCGGAGGATCGATCTCCGTGCCGCTAACGGGCACGCAAACGCTGATTGAGACGTCCGTCACCTCGAACGTGCATACCGATATTAAGCGGGTGTACCGGGTCACTGTCAATAAGCTCCCTGTCGCCCCGAATGTGCTGCATCCGATGACTGAAGCGAAAGACGGCAAGGTGCTGCTTGGCTGGGAGCAGCCCGCTGATCCTGCCTACGCGGAAACACGCATTTATGCGAAAAACGGGCAGGGCGAGCTTACGCTGGCCGATACCGTGCCAAGCGGCCGCTATATCGCCGCTATACCGAATTTAACGAACGGCAGCATTTACGATTTTGTCATTAAGGCTGTATATGAATACGAGGATGGCGAGCTCACGGAGGCGGAGGGCGTCGAGGTTGACGCAACGCCTAATCGCCTGCCTGCCAGACAGATGGAGGGGCTTGATCGCGGCATCGTGGCGGTGAAGCAGGAGAACCACGTCTATGTGGGCTGGCGCTTGCTAGGTACGGACCCCGAGTCGATAGCCTTTAATGTGTATCGCGACGGCGTCAAGGTAAACGGCAGCCCGATTGCGGGAAGCACCAACTTTGCGGATACGGGAGGAAAAAGCGATTCCGTCTATACGGTGCGCTCGATCGTGAACGGCAAGGAGCATTACACGAACGGCTCGGCGATCGTATGGGACACGAGCTATCTCGATATTCCGATACGAAAGCCGGAGGATGGCGTTACGCCTAAAAACGAGGCCTACAGCTACCGCGCCAACGATGCGACGGTGGCGGATCTCGACGGCGACGGGGAATATGAAATTATATTGAAATGGGACCCGACGAATTCCAAGGACAATTCGCAGTCCGGGTATACGGGGAATGTCTATGTAGATGCTTACAAGCTGGATGGAACAAGGCTCTGGCGCATCGATCTGGGCCGTAACATCCGGGCCGGAGCCCACTATTTGGACATCATGGCCTATGATCTGGACGGTGACGGCAAAGCCGAGATTACGTTCCGCACGGCCGATGGGACAATAGATGGAGAAGGAAATGTAATCGGGGACGCCGAGGCGGATTATCGCAATGCCGACGGCTACATTCTAAGCGGCCCGGAATTTCACACCGTGTTTGACGGCTTGACGGGCAAGGCGCTCGACACGGCCCCTTATGAACCGGTGCGCGGCAATGTAAGCGATTGGGGAGACGGCTACGGCAATCGCGTAGACCGATTCCTGGCAGCCGTCGCTTATCTGGACGGCGAGCGCCCAAGCATCATTATGCAGCGGGGCTACTATACGCGCATGGTGCTGGTCGCCTACAACTTCCGCAACGGCAAGCTTGAGAAGCTCTGGACCTTTGATTCGAATGCCGATGGCAACGGAAGCTATGCAGGCCAAGGGAACCACCAGATCAGCATCGGCGATGTGGATGGGGATGGCCGCGATGAAATCATTACCGGCCCTGCGGCCATTGATCATGACGGCAAGCCGTTGTGGAACTCGCAGCTTGGACACGGCGACGCGATGCACCTTGGCGATCTCGATCCGAACCGGCTTGGGCTGGAGCTGTTCGCCGTTCAAGAGAATACGGCAGCCAAGTATTCGTCCAATTTGAAGGATGCGGGCACCGGCCGCGTATTGTGGGGGCAGATGCAAACGGGAATCGATACAGGTCGCGGCTTGTCGGCCGACATCGATCCGCGGTACGAGGGAGCGGAATCCTGGTCGATCGACGGAGCCTGGAACAGCAGGACCGGAGCGATGTATGCGGCAAACGGAGAGCTTATCGGAACGAGCATTCCCTCCTCGAATTTCGCAATTTGGTGGGATGGAGATTTAAGCCGCGAGCTGCTCGATCATAATTGGCACGGGGACCCGACTCGCGTAGGCACGCCGACGATTGAGAAATGGGATTATGAAAATCAGACGCTGATCCCTCTCCAAACGCTTGAAGGCACGTTTTCCAATAACGATACGAAGGGCAATCCTTCCTTGCAAGCGGACCTGCTCGGCGATTGGCGGGAAGAGGTGCTCGTACGTACGGAGGACAGCAGCGCCTTGCGTCTGTATACGACAACGGATGTCACCGAGCATCGCATTCATACGCTTATGCATGATCCGCTCTACCGGCTAGGCATCGCCTGGCAGAATACCGGCTATAATCAGCCGCCGCATACAAGCTTTTTCCTGGGAACGGGGATGCAGACGCCGGAACGGCCGAACATCTACACGAACCCGCTTGCGGCCGAGACAGAGGTTCCCGGCTCGGAGCCGGGCCCTGGCTCCGGCTACTCGCCGCCAGCTGGCTCTGAGGCGCATGTAGAGAAAGGGCGTATCAGTCAGACCGTATCTGCGGATTCATCCGGCAAAGCAAGAATGGAGCTTCGCTCATCGGAGCTGTCTGCCGCGTTGGCAGGCGCGGTTCAGGAGCTGGTTATTGAGCTTCACTCATCCGAACCTGCCAGGACCATGGAGCTTGCGCTTCCGGCCTCCGCGCTGCGCGCTGCTGCTGCTAACGGCTTGCGCACGGTTCGGTTTTCTTCCGGCCAAGCGGCTGTCACGATAGAAGCGGAGCAGCTTGCAAGCGCGCTTAAGGAAGGCGCGGCAACGGTAACGCTTGTCGTGGAGCTGACCGACGCTTCGTCGTTATCCGAGGCGTCGCAGCGCAAGCTTACGACGGCAAAGGCTTACGAGCTGTCCATTCTCATCGATGGAGCCGCTTTGGCTTATAAGGATGGGATCAAGCTGGAGCTTGCCTACGTCTTGCAGCAAGGACAAAGCCCGAGTCAGGTTGTGCTGCTCGGCAGGGATAAACAAGGCTTGCTCCAGATTATAAAGCATGCCCTTTATAATGCGGAGAACGGAACTCTTGCGTGGTTGCCGAACCCTCTGGGGCAGTATGCGGCAGCCTATGCGAGCGTAGAGCTTGCCGATCTGGCAGCGGCGATATGGGCGCAAGAGAGCATCTCGGCGCTCGCCGCCCGAGAAGTCGTGCATGGCTATGAGGACGGCACGTTTAAGCCGAATCGCATCGTTACGAGAGCGGAATTCGTCACCATGCTGATGAATGTTCTGGACGTATCCGATTCGACCGATCAAGCCGCATTTACCGATTCTGGGGAAGGCGACTGGCACTTTGGCCCGCTTGCGGCCGCGAATCGACTGGGCATCGTGATGGGCAAGGGGAATGGAAGCTTCGGCGTCAACGATCCGATTACGAGGCAGGAGATGGCGGTTATCGCTTACCGCGCGGTGCAGGCGATAGGCTTGCAACTGGATGCGGGAGCGGAGAAAGGGCAATTCGCCGATCAAGAGCAAATCGACGGCTATGCCGTTCAGGCGGTCACAGCCATGCAGGCGGCAGGAATCATTCAAGGCATGGGGGACGGTAGCTACAAGCCGCAGGCGACGGCGAGCAGAGCGCAATCGTCGATTATTTTGTATAAGCTATTAAAGCTTCTCCAGCCATAGTGCTGATATAAAGGAAACGGCGACGTCAGAAGAAAACTGGCGCCGTCGTTTTTTTACATAGCTATCCGAAGCTGTATTAACATTTGTGTAAATTCATATTTGATTAATTTATGTGTTGATAAATAGGGTGAGGCTTGTTAGGATAGAAACGGAATGAGAAAACAAATGAAGGTTGACTCATGGCGTTCGGAATGCCGGTGTGAGCATCTGGGAAACGGAGCGAAGGCATGTATATTTTCAGCTATTTTACGACAGAGGAAGAACGGTTATTCCTGGCAGCCAGCGAGGATGGCTTCAATTGGTCGAACGTAAATGACGGGAAAGCGGTTGCGGCCTCGGAGGTCGGCACGCGTCAAATGCGCGACCCGCATATCATTCAGGGTAAGGACGGCTGGTTCCATTTGGTCTGGACGGACGGCTGGGCAAGCCGAAGCATCGGCTACGCTCGCTCGCGCGATTTGAAGCATTGGGAAGATCAGAGGCTGATTCCGGTTATGGAGCATCTTGAGCTTACGCAGAACGTATGGGCGCCGGAAACCTTTTATGATGCGACGGTTGACGCTTACCGAATCGTATGGTCGTCCACAGTGGGCGACCAAGGACGAGATCATCGGATTTGGTCAACGACGACCAAGGATTTCGAAACCTTTACCGAGGCGCGGCTGTTTTTTGATCCCGGCTATAACGTGATTGATGCAACGGTGATTGACCGCGGCGATCACTTCTTTATGGTATACAAGGATGAGCGGGGCACAAACGAGGCGTCAACCGACAATAAAGCGATGCGCTCCTGCAAGCTCGACAAGGCGGGAGACGAGAGGGACCGTCCGGCGGTGTCCGATATTTCCGGCTTAATCACGCCTGTGTTGACGGAAGGGCCGTCGCTGTACCCGGTCACATTGCCGGAGGGCGAGGGCTGGTGCCTGATTTATGACGGCTTCCATGAGCATTACTATGATGCAAGAGTTTCACTTGATCTGTACGATTGGATGCCGCTGTCCAAGCGGATCGGGCTGCCGATCGGCGCGCGCCATGGCGCAGTGTGCAAGCTGGACAAGCTAAGCCGCATCTAATCGAAGGAGAATCGCCATTTCATCATGACTGCCCTCTCCATAGCCTGCAACCTAAGCGGAGCGTATGCCGTTTAGGTTGCAGGCTTTTTAATATTTGTTTTTTGTTCATAATCAAATGAAAACAAATATGTTAAGATATAAACAAATGAAAACAAAACTGTGGAGGCGATTGAACATGCAAGAAGCCAACCGGAAGTTTGATATAAGGAAAGCGCCATTTCTCAAAGAGATGATGGAAACGACACAGCATATGTGGCGCTTCGGCTGGGATGAGCGAAACGGCGGCAATATCAGCCGTCTGCTGACCGAGGACGAAGTGGCGCCGTTCGTCGATTTGCAGCAAACTCCGCGAATACTTCAGCTTCCATTCCCTGTAGCGGAGCTGGCGGGACGTTATTTTATCGTGACGGGATCGGGCAAATATTTTAAAAACGTGAAGGATAACCCGGAGGATACGCTTGGACTGATTCGGGTTCAAGAGGACGGTGCGAGCATTGAGATATGGTGGGGGCTTGCCAATGGCGGCCAGCCTACAAGCGAGCTTGCTGCACATTTCATGAGCCATATGGCACGATTAAAGGTCGACGCCAACCATCGGGTCATTATGCATAACCATGCGACCAACATCATCGCTATGACCTTTACGCACGAGCTGGATGAAAAAAGCTTTACGAAAGCGTTGTGGCAAATGTGTACGGAATGCATCGTCGTGTTTCCCGATGGAATCGGCGTGCTCCCATGGATGGTGCCGGGCACGAAGCAGATCGGCGAGGAAACGGCCCGCAAAATGGCAGAGCATCGTCTGGTTGTGTGGCCGCATCATGGCATTTTTGGCTCGGGCAGCTCGATGGATGAGGCGTTTGGACTGATAGAGACGGCCGAAAAGGCCGCAACGATCTATACGCTGATTCATTCGCACCGCAGCGGAGTCAAGCAGACGATCTCGGACCGCGAGCTCAGCGAGCTGGCACAGGCTTTTGGCGTCACCCCGCGTCAGGGCATATTGCAGCTGGAAAACTAGCTTCCGTTCATCAGCAGAAAAACGTTCCCGACAGCGGTTATGCCGCCTCGGGATTTTTTTTGCCTTTTTGAGCTTCTGTCAAGCGCCAGTTGGCTTATTATTCGACTTTCCGCTGCCGGGACGGTTATAATAGAGGGCATAATCTTGCTTGAACAGCAAGAGAAGAATGGGATGAGAGAGTATGCTCCGGTTATTTTGGAAAAGCATTCATGATTTCCGCACCATCTACCAGAAGCTGCTGCTGTTCGAATATTTGTTTGCGCTGCTGACCAGCGTTGCCATCGTTCCGATTCTTACTTTTATCCTTAACCGTATTATTCGGATTCTCGGCACGGGCTCGGTTCTTAATGGAGAGGTGTACCAAATCGCGCTCAGCTATTCGGGCGTATTTGGGCTGATCAGCATTTGCTTGGTGGCTGTCATCGTGCTGTTTATCGAGTTTGGCGTTGTTACGGTCATCAGCCAGCAGCATTATTTCCGCAAGGAGGTATCGATCGCGGACGCCGTCTGGACGACGCTGCGGCAAACGCCTAAGCTGCTCGGGTTCGGGCTGATTGAGCTGTTGTTTTTTTTGCTGTTTTTAATGCCTTTTCTCGATAGTCCGTTATCGACTTGGTTTTACGCGTTTTTTAACGCCCCTATTTTTGTGAATACGAGAATTTTGGACACGTCAACGGTGAGGCTTGCCGTCTATGGCCTGCTGTTTCTTGTTGCGGTGTATTTGTTTTTGCGATCGATCTTCGTGCTGCATTTCATTATTTTGGAGGACCAGACGATTCGACGCGCGGTCAGGAGCAGCTTTGCGCTGACCAAAGGCAGAAGGCTCAGGCTGTTTTTCTATTTGCTGCTGCTTAATGCAGGGCTGTTCGGCGCAGGCTTCGGCGTCATCAATACGCTGTCGCACATGCCGTCGTGGCTGAACATTAACGTGCTGAAGGCGGTGAGCGATCATTATTCCCTTACGCTCTCGGCTGTGCTGACGTATATGTTCACGCTGCTGCTCGTTCCGATCAACATTATTTTTCTTACCCGCGTGTTTTATCGCTTCAGCGTAAAGCCAGGCAAGCGTCCGGTGGACAAGCTGCTGATGCGCAGCAGCGGATGGATCGGCCGAATGGAGGGGCGGATTTTCAGCTTCGTGAAGCGGCGCGCACGCAAGAGAATACTGCTGCCCGCCGCGCTGGCGCTTTACTTGGCGATCGCGCTGCTGGTCAGCTATGTAGCGAACGATAATCTGGTTTATGTCAAATGGAACGTCGTCGTCTCTGCGCATCGCGGCTATATTGACAATGCTCCGGAAAATTCCTTGCCTTCCGTTCGCGACGCAATCGCCAAAGGCATCGATTCGGTTGAAATTGACGTTCAATTGACGGGCGACGGCGAGGTGGTGCTCCACCACGATTATACGCTTAGTCGAATGGCGGGCGTAAGCAGGCGGGTAAGCGACATGACCTACGAGGAGCTGCGCAGGCTGGATATTGGCGTGGTGCCTGGGGAACAGGAGGGCGATCTTCTGCCAGTCGGCATTCCGCTGCTTTCGGAGGTGCTGGCCGAGGCGCAGGGCCGTATCAAGCTCTTAATCGATTTGAAGCCTTACGGTCCGGCGGAGCAGCTGGCTGAACAGGTGGTGAAGCTGGTCGAGCAGTTCGAGATGACCGACAGCGTATACATCCAGTCGTTCGATCAGGCGACGCTGCGGCAGATCAGAATGTTGAACCCGGATATTCGGCTTGGCCAAATCTTATATTTTGCCCTAGGCGATTTGTCTACGCTGGATGTCGATTTCTATACGATAGAGCAAGTGCTGCTGACCAGCCGTCTTGTGGAGCGCGCGCACCGGAACAATCGAGAAGTGTGGGTGTGGACGGTGAACAGCGAACGCAATTTGAAGGAAGTGCTTAAATATGATGTGGACGGCATCATAACGGATTTCCCTACCCGGGCGCAATCGATGGTGGAGTTGAAATAACGGTAGAGACAGAGGAGAGAGGGCATACGATGCACAGCAAGCGTGTAAAAGGACTCACCTGGATGGCCGCAATAAGCTTTCTGTTATGTGTAACAGGACTGGGCTGGGCGGTGAACGATTATTTGATTGCCAAGCCGACCGGGCTGACCGTGCCTGTTCAGGAAACAGGAGACGGAGCTGCGGAGCGCGAGGAAGAAACGCTTCACATCGTGGCTATCGGCGATTCGCTTACCCGAGGGATGGGCGACAATGCAGGCAAAGGCTACGTCGGCTACACGAGGGAGCTGCTTGAAAAAGGCGGCCGCAACGTTTCGCTGGTCAATCTGGGCATCAAAGGGCTGACGACGACGGGGCTGATGGAGCAGCTGCAGCAGAACGAGGTTCAGCGGCAAATCGGCGAAGCGGATATGCTGCTTATGACGATCGGCGCCAACGATTTGTTCATGGGAGGAGAAGCCCTGTCGAACCTCTCGGAGAATAGCTTGGATCAGGTGTCTGCGGCGGCGCTGGAGAGGCTGAACGGAATTCTGCATACCGTGCAAGGCTTGAATGACGAGGCGCCCATCTATGTGTTTGGCCTCTACGATCCGTTTGCGGATTTGGAGCTGGGCAGCTTGACCTCCGAAGGCGTTCGCAAATGGAATTACGAGGTGCAGGAAACGGCAGCCGCCTATCCGGAAGCCGTATTCGTACCGGTATACGATTTGTTTCAGGGGAATTTGGCCCAGTATTTATTCACGGACCGCTTCCATCCGAATGAGAAGGGCTACTTGCAAATGGCTGAGCGCGTGTCGGCGCTTATACTGGCATCAGGAGGCGCACAATGAGCGAGATTACGCTGGCAGTCAAGGGACTGCGCAAAACAATCGGCAAACGCACGATTATCAAGGATTTGAATTTCGAGCTGAAGCGCGGCGAAGTATTCGGCTTTCTCGGGCCGAACGGGGCGGGCAAAACGACCACGATTCGCATGCTGGTCGGCCTCATCAAGCCGACCGCAGGCTCGATACATATTTGCGGACTGGATATTGCGCGAGACTTTAAGAAGGCGATGAGCCATTTGGGCTGTATCGTCGAAAATCCGGAGCTGTACCCTTTTCTAAGCGGCATGGACAATTTGCGCCATTTTGCCGTCATGCTGAACGGGATCGGGCAAGAGCGAATTGATGAGGCGGTAAAGCTGGTCGGCATGCAGGAGCGCATCCACGATCGGGTGAGCACCTATTCGCTTGGCATGCGCCAGCGGCTGGGCATTGCGCAGGCGCTGCTTGGCAAACCCGATGTGCTCATTCTTGATGAGCCGACCAATGGTCTGGATCCGTCCGGCATTCGCGAGATGCGGGCGTTTATCCGCTCCTTGGCCGAGCAATCGGGCTTAACCGTGCTGGTATCGAGCCATCTGCTCAGCGAAATTCAACTGATGTGCGATCGCGTAGCCATTATGACCAAGGGGGAAATTGTCCGCGTCGATACGGTTCATGCGCTGTTGTCCAGCGAGGAACGGCTCGTCTGGCGACTTGTCCCGCATGAGCGGGGAATGGCGGTACTCTCTGAAATGACCCGAATTGTCCAGGCGGACGAAGAGTTGCTAACTACCGTATACCTTCCTGAAATGGCAGGAGAGTGGAACCGCAATTTGGTAGAAGCCGGCATACAGGTGCTGGAAATGAATCGTAAACTTCCGGCGCTTGAGGATCTGTTTCTGGAGCTGACAGGGGGCGAATCGATTGATTAATCTGGTCTATAACGAAATGATGAAGCTGGCCGGCAGGCGGCGCTTCCTCATTATTGCGGCGATTATCGTCGCCTTGCTCTGCATGTTCACCTATGCGCAGGCCAAGCAAGCCGAAACGATTCGCGAGCGGCTCGGAACAAGCGACTGGCGTTCGGAGCTGCAGCAGCAAATCGTCGATTTGCAGAACAGGCTCAGCAGCGCCGGACAATGGAGAGAGCAGCTGCAAATTCAGATTCAGCAGTCGCAATATTATTTGGATCATAACATCAACCCTTCGGAGCCCGGCGCTCCGACGTTTATGAGAGGGTTCATCGAAAATGCCGCCGAGCTGTTTCTGCCGCTGATGATCATGATCGTTGCCGTCGATCTGGTATCTTCGGAGCGAAGCATGGGCACGATCAAGCTGCTGCTGACGCGGCCCGTCAGCCGGTTTCGCGTGCTGCTTGGCAAGTACATCACGCTGGTGCTGGCCGTTTCGCTCGTTATGCTCATTTTTGGCGTTCTCGCCTATATCATCGCTGCCTTCATGTTCGGGGGCAAAGGCTGGACGGCTCCGGTGCTGACGGGCTTTAGCGTGAAGGGCGGAGAGCTGGACATATCCGGTGTGCGGCTTGTGACGCAGTGGCAATATCTGTTCCAGCTATTCGGGCTCGCCTGGTTTATTTCTCTGGTCGTCGGCACACTTTCGTTCATGCTCTCCATTCTGATGCGCAGCAGCGCAGCGGGGATGGGCACGATGCTTGCTTGCCTCATCTCCGGAGCGATCCTCAGCAATATGGTATCGTCTTGGGAATCGGCCAAGTATTTGTTCATGGTCAATCTCGGACTTATGGATTATGTCAGCGGCTCGGCTCCGCCCATTGAAGGAATGACGCTCGGCTTCTCGCTGACGGTGCTACTCGTCTGGATGGCAGGCTCGCTTATCGTATCGTTCGGCGTGTTTATGAAAAAAGATATTTATTAGCACGCTGCCGCGTTTCTGCAAGCGTCTTGTCCTAAACGCCCTGCCCTTCCGCATAGGATGAGGAAGAAGGAGCGTGATGGAATGGAGAAGACGCTGAAACGTTACTATCAGCAGAAGCAGAAGGCCAAGGAAATCGAGCAGGAGCTGTCCTCGCTAAGAGAGGAATTGCTGGCTTATTGCTCTGAGCACGAGGTTGCCGAGCTGGAGCAGGGCGGCCACCGGCTTAAGGTTGTCACCCAGGAGCGCAAGGAGTACGACGAGCAGAAGCTGTTCGACACCTTGCCCGACCTGGAGCTTTGGCGCATGCTCTCGCGGCCCGATTCCGCCAAAATCGCCAGCCTGATCAAGCTTGGCGTGATTGCCGAGGAGCGTATCCGTCACACGTATACGTCTAAGACGGTGAAGCTGGTGCAGGTAGAGAGGATGTAGTCTTTCTGGGCCAGCCGCCCAACCCTTGCGCATATTTTTCCGGCCGGCTCATACGTTAAACTAATGGACGGAGGAGCCGCCGACTGGATACAAGGGAGGTTATGCTGGCATGTATTCTGCTTACATGAACGCAGGAATTGCCGATTCCCGCACCACTGCAACGTTCAAGGCGCTTGTAGAAGCGATCGTACCGCTATCCCCGGCCTCTGGCTCCAGCGGTCCTTGCTATGCCGGGGCTTTGGAGCTTCATATTTACGAGTATATGATCTGGGAGCTGGATCACTGGATATCGCTGCATCTGGGTTTAAGTTTGACGCCGATTCCGCTAGCTGGGTCAACCGCCGTCATGCTGAATGCCGGAGCAGAGCAGCTGGTTGCTTCTGGTCAAGCGGAATTTGCGCCTAACTACGCAATAATGGGCGGCATGTTCGCTGCGCTTGCTCCAATAGACCGTATTCGGACGTTGGCGAAGCTGGAGCAGCTCGATATCGATCTTGGCAGCCTGCCGCCTCCGTACAAAGACGATGGCGGCTTCCTTGTGTTTATGATCGATTATCTGAACAGAGGCACGATGTTCGGCTATTACTCCGAATGGTCGGCCTACGGGACGACACGGCTGTTGACGCCGGTGCTGCGCAGGCTGGAATATTTTCCGGCGAGCTGGAGGCAAGTGGAGTATCCCGGCGTATCTATCGGCTATCGCGCCTTGCGCGGTTATTTGCTTACGATTGTGCGAGAAGGAGGGGAGACGACTATTGTATGATGCCGATGTAATCGTCATTGGTTCAGGCGGAGGAGGCGCGGTTGCGGCGAAGGAGCTTGCCGAGAAGGGGCTGCAGGTGCTGGTCCTGGAGGCGGGGCCGTTCTATGGCAATAAAAAATGGCCAAACGCAAACGCGGAGCGCGGAGAGGAATGGAGCTCCAGCTATGAGGATCTGGACATCAATCTATATAAAAAGACGTATAACTTGTACGAAAACAATATGAATGACGTCGTATCGGGCACGTTTCGCTTTGGCCCGGCCGATCGCCGCAGGACGCCGTGGCATCGCGTGATGCGCCAGAAGGGAGATATATGGCAGCTTGCCGGCGTAGGCGGCACGACCCAGCATTATTGGGCGCAGTCGCCAAGGGCGTTCCCTTCCGCCATCGACGGCCAGTGGCCGATAAGCTACAAAGAGCTTATCCCCTACTATGAAAAAGTCGAAGCAACCTTGCCAGTTCAATTTGCTCCAACGACGCCCAAGGAAGAACTTTTCTACTACGGGGCCAAAAAAGCCGGCTGGAAGCTGCTGCCTACCCTGGATGTGACCGCTCCCGGCTACCGTCCGAACCCGAATGCCATTCTCAGAACAAATCCTCATTTAATGGACCCCGCTTATTCGCTCGAACAACTGTCGCACATGGAAGGCTGCTCCTTGCAGGGACATTGCGTAAACGGCTGCACAACCGGCCCCTCCGTCGATAAAATCGCCAAACGCGGCACCCTTGTCAGCTACATTCCGCTTGCTCTCAAAACGGGCAATGTATCCATTCGCCCCAATTCCTTCACCATCAAAATATTGACGGAGCGCGACCCGAAGGGCGGCGTCCGCGCAAACGGCGTCCGGTTTAGAGATACATGGACCGGTCAAATCGGCGAGCTGACCTCCCGCACGGTCGTTCTTGCGGCAGGCTGCATCGAGTCGCCGCGCCTTTGGCTTAATTCGGAGCTGCCCTATAACGAATGGGTAGGCAGAGGGTTAACCAATCATTATTTTGACTGGGTGAGCGGCGTATTTGACGAAAAGGATCTGATGGGCATTCTTGGCGTGCCGTCCGTCTATCCTTACATGGGTCATACGTCCGGCGCGAGAGTCGACATACCGGATATCGGCATTTTCCAGGTATCCTGTCTAAGCCCGGGACTGATGGCTTTTATGACCTACGGGTTTAGCGGGTCGGGCTACAATATGCTGAACCCGCCGGAGCCGGGCGAGCCCTGGGACATCCGCGGAAGAGTCGTTGGGCCGCAGCTTACCGAGCTTATGGCGAACTATTCGCGCACGATGACGATGCTGCTCCTGACGGATGACGAGGTCCGCTTCCAGAACAGAGTGGAGGTTGACCCTCTGCTGAAGGACGAGAACGGTCCGATCCCGATTATTCACTATGCCCCTAGCCCCAAAACGTTAAAGCGGCGCGACCAGCTTGCCCGATATGCTTCGGAAACGCTCCAGAAGGCAGGAGCCAGAACAATTATTCGCTCGGATACCCCTGCCGGTTTTCTGCTGCATTTGGAAAGCACGATGAGAATGGGCTATGTGGTCGACGAAAATTGCGAGGCCAAGCAGGTAGGCAGACTATACATTGCCGATAACAGCGTGCATTACAATGGAATAGGCGGTCCTAACCCGACCTTGACGACACAGGCGCTTGCAACGCGAACCGCCGATAAGCTGGCGGAGAAGTATTTCAGCTAGGGATTGCAAGCATGGAAAAGAGAAATAGGGACGGAGATGTGCTGCGCGATTTCGACTATTTTTTTAACGGAACAAGCACGAATAGGCCCGTGCCCACATACACTGTACAACTGACGTTTATGCGCTGAGGCTATGCATAGTCTGGCCTGGGCAATACAGCTTGGGGGTGTACGCAGCATGGGTTTGTTCACGACAATCGCCTTATTTATCAAACAATTAAGCTTGTTGGTATCGTACGTCAAAAATAACGCGTTTCCGCAGCCGTTAAAGGAAGAAGAGGAGGCCTTCCATCTTGCCCGAATGGCCGAAGGCAACGCGCACTCTCGCAATTTGTTGATTGAGCATAATTTAAGGCTTGTGGCGCACATAGTGAAAAAATTCGATAATACAGGCGAGGATTTAGAGGATTTGATCTCAATCGGAACGATCGGATTGATTAAGGCTATTGAGAGCTTTCAGACGGGAAAAGGAACGAAACTCGCAACGTTCGCGGCTCGTTGTATTGAGAATGAAATACTTATGCATTTGCGTTCGCTGAAGAAAACTCGGAAGGACGTATCTCTGCATGATCCAATCGGTACGGACAAAGAGGGGAACGAGATTACCTTGATCGATATCCTCGGCACGGAGAACGATGATATCGTTGATAAGGTACAGCTTAAGATTGAGAAGTCGAAGATCTACAAAAACTTGGACATTCTTGATGATCGGGAGAAGGAAGTCGTGATCGGCCGCTTTGGGCTGGAGCACGGCGGAGATGAGCGGACGCAGCGGGAGATTGCGAAGGAACTCGGCATCAGCAGGAGCTACGTTTCAAGGATCGAGAAGAGGGCACTCATGAAGCTTTATCATGAGTTTTATAAGGCAAAGAAGTAGATTAGATTGTAATGCAGTTAATCTTTACTGTAACAATAGTCTATATGTAAGCTATGAACTGTGACCCGTAAGATAGACACTTTGAAAAAGTGCCCGTCTTGCGGGTCACTGTTTAGTGTTGAGGGTAGGGGGTGCTACTGCCATGGCGATTGTGAACGTTTTTGCACAAATGGATGCTAGCTATTTACAACTGTTACAACATCCTACAATTATTCATTCTGAAGAACTTTTCATTGAATTTATAGCCTCCAAATCATTGTAAAGGTTTTTTTTATGTTTAAAGATGTTATAGAACAAAGTTTCAGGCATTTAAAGACCACAATGAGGCGATGTTTAATTAACAGGCCTGTTGATTAACCAGAATATGTAACTGGAAGATGTCTGTATTCATAATTAATCATACGATGTATGCGTAGTAACCATTTAATCGGTAAGCTACTCAGAAGCAGCAGCTGAGTAAATCGAACAAAAGAAAGCTTCGCATGACGGGGCAACGTGTGCTTCACACCATCAAACAGCCATTTCAGCAACACAAAGACAAGCAACGCAGAGAAAAGTTGACCATAGACAGCATTTTCTGTTGTGCCAAATAACGTCGGTATGTTTAAGTGTAGCTTGATCCAGCGAAAGAATACCTCTATTTGCCAACGGGCTTTGTAAATCAAGGCGACTTGCTCCGCCGTTATTCCTATTAAATCTGTAACGACACGAATTTCTCTACCCTCAAAATCACGAAAGATGACCACGCGGTGACGCATCTCAGAACGACACTGAGCTGTACCGAGTTGACAAGTGATATCCCGAATGACAGAAGAATCGTTGAAAACTTGTCGGCGCAAGGCTCGTGGTTTTTCAAGATGAACATTGTCGCGAAGTCGAATGACAAAGGATTGTCCCTCTTTTTTATAACGATCCAAACGCTCCAATTTACCATAAGCGCGATCCATGACCATAATAAAAGCAGTGTTTTCTAACGATTCACTTATCGGTCCGTCATGCTTAGAGCCAATCGTTTCCGTCACTTGAAGTGGCTGCATGTTTCGATCCTGCAAGGCTACAGTTTGGGGGAGAAGGCGGGAGTTATAGCGTTCCAGTTGCTTAGACCTTTCATGATCGGCCCCCTCTCCCAATACAAGGCTGTTCACAGTGCCGACGTCGCCCAAGTCATGGTTGGAGCTGCACGCCGGAGGGCGCCAAAGCTGGAGATCATCGGGTCGAATGATATTGCTCAAAAAGCGAGAGAGTTAAACGCCTGATGGTTTGTTCTGCTCTTTAGAAAGGTCGCCAAAAGCGACTTTTCTCTTTATAAATACCGGGAATTTTTGGAAACAAAGAAGCGAATGAGCTCCAAAACGGGTGTGTCATCCAAAGTCTGAAGGCACGCATCCGTTAGTAGGGTTCTTTTTTGCATATCATAGTAATCTATCAATGCCTCCTCAAGCAGTAATCCATGGCGGATGAGAAAGGATGGATCGAGAACTCGACGCAACACGACTTCGTCATTCAAGACAAATATGGCTGTATTAACCTTGTTGCAAATCCCTTTTTCCAGTCCTGATTGGTATAACTCCTCAAGTTGTTTAAATCGAAAATGTTGAGCATCGACAATTTCCTCATATAGCTGTGGATGATTGAGCTTAAAGCCCTCAAAAAACTGCTCAGGAAAATAAAAATTGATCATTAAAGATTGTTCAAAGGATTTCTGGTAACGATCCAGAAGCGAATCATTTTCCTTTAAGGAGAACATATCTTCATTTCGCAGGTAGTCCTTGAAAATTGAAACTACCAAGGAGAGAATATCTTCTTTGGAAGCAAAATATTTGTACATAGTGACTTTGCTGACATCCATACATTTGGCCATGTCTTCAGCACGCATAGAAGTCAGATTTTCTTTCCTGGCGCGGTGTATCAATTGAAAGACCATAATGCGACGAGTATTATTGCGTTGATCATCCATCATTTTTCGATCTCCTTCCAGCGTTATATCAAATAGTATACCATGATTTTTTAATATCAAAACCAAGTTAACCGGATTAACTAAAAAAGTTGATTTAGTTAACTTGGTTTGGTATGATTGTTTTGTAGCAGATACCAATCCAATGCTCTGGAGGCGATTTTCATGAAGACGTGGTTTATTACAGGTACTTCAAGAGGTTTCGGACGAATAATGACAGAGAAGCTTTTAGAGCGAGGGGACCGGGTTGCAGCGACTGTTCGCCAAGCGCATGCCCTGGATGATTTGAAACAGAAATATGGAGAAAAATTGTGGGTTGCCACCCTGGACGTGACTGATTTTGCTGCGGTTAAGAATGTGGTAACCCGGGCCTTCGAGGAACTGGGCCGAATCGATGTCCTCGTAAACAATGCAGGTTATAGCTTGTTTGGCGCAGTGGAAGAGGTGTATACGGTAAGATAAAAGTACCCAAAATGATCAAATGAAAATCCCCAAAAAAATCGTGTAAAATTCCCCACTTTAATCGTGAGGAAATAGACCGAATCTAGCAACTCCGTTACCCTA
>NZ_STGF01000007.1 GCF_005222705.1 Paenibacillus sp. SY21-1
CTGAGCTCCATGACCATTTAATGTCTGGATCGGCGCATCGGCTCGATGGAACAATTGCAACGTGAAATCACGGCATGGGAAACCGACCGAAATCAGGCACAAAAATCCGTAGAATGGCATTTCACCACCCCTATGGCCAGAGGGAAATTGAAACATTTGTATCCTGAAATTTGATGCGGTCAAGGTACTAGTAGTATATTTACGACTGTTGTTGAAACTTAATATCCAAACTCTTTGCACCAACTAAGCAACCAAAATCATCTAGGTAATCTTCGGGAGTAAACCTGAAAATATAGTACCCTTGCTCAACTTGAAATTTTGTATTTACTTTGAATGCATCATCTCCCTCAAGAATAATAAATACTCTCTTAGATGTATCTGTCCGCCATTCAATTGGTGCTGATATGAAACAAACATCTTTAAAATGAATTTCAAGTTCATGAGGGTAGGATAGGCTTTTACCGCCACCTATTACAAGTTCGCTTCGACCATATCTAATTATCTCAAAGTCAAACCACGGCTCTTTCTGTATACGACTGTTAACATCGTTAACCAATAGCATAGCTTCATTGCTATTCATAGATATCATATCCTTTATGGCAACTGAATATGTGTATCAGCCGCCGCTTGTGAATTGTAATTAGGACTCGATGGTTTCAAGGTGCTAGTATGATGCCATTGTCCGTTTTTGGTCAATATATTCCCAACCATAACCTTGACCATTTGCATCTTTACCTTGTTGTCTTCGAGCAACTCTGTATATACTACCACTCTTTCCGTATTGTGGATTTGCTTCGTGAATCCTTACTTCAAATTCATATCCATCTTGAGTCCAAGTTTGCTTAAAGTTTTTAGGTGCACTTGATAAGTTTTGTTTTTTCAATGCTTCTGTAAGATAATAATTGCTATCCAAACAATTAATGTTATGAACCCAAATGCCTAAGTCACTTACAAAGTACGTGTGGAAATCCGCAACGGAAAAATTGTAAACCTTAACCTTTTCATCATGTTTTACTATCTTGATGTTGTCAATCGTCAACGTATTTCCATTGCTCTGCTGTAGCTTATCCCCCACCTGCAAGTTTGCCGCTAGCACCCATCCTTTACCTTCTACCCAAAACGGATGGTTATCGGTTGTTTCGATGACTTGGTCGCCTACTGAAAGTTCGAAGATGATTTCCTTATCTTTCGATACAGATGCATGACTTCCTTGTAAGCCTGCTCGCCAGTCTCTTCATTCTTGGAAAGAACCTTATCTCCGACCTCAATGTCTTCAATATTCTTCTCCCCTTCGTTAGTTATAAACTTGATTCAGGGAAGAATGAAGGCGGCAACTGTTTCAGATACCGCCATTATATCTCAACTTGCCAGTGATTCGGGCAAAGAAGCAAGCCTGTATTCCGTCTTATTCTTCATCATGCTGTACAGGATGTTCACAAGCCTTCTCATGATGCAGATAGTTGCCTGTTTCTTCTTTTTGCCCTCACTCAGTTTCTTCTTGGATTGTCAACAGTAAATCAGACAACTTTTTTAAGGGCTTCTTGTCGATACTGAACAGGCGTCATATAGTTTAAGGTTCCATGGATGCGATGCTTGTTGAACCAGTTGACGTAATCATATAATTCCAATTCCAGATGACGGAGGCTCTGGAAGGTCATCTGATTCACAAACTCTGTTTTCATGATCTTGTAGGTGGCCTCGGCCACAGCGTTGTCATACGGACAGCCTTTCATACTTAGCGATCGACCGATTTCAAACGTCTTCAAGAGCTCGTCCATCTTTTGATTTTTGAACTCGCTGCCACGGTCGGTATGAAACCATTGAATCTGGCGTAGATCACCTTTGACGGTCGCGAAGGCACGGCTAATCAGAGCAGCGTCCTTATTTGGACCTGCACTTTGACCAATGATTTCTCGATTAAATAGATCCACCAGCACACAAATGTAATGCCATCGGTTCTGGACTTTCACATACGTCAAATCACGGACGACGAAGCGTTTAGCTTCCGTTTGATCAAACTCTCTCTTCACGTCGTCGCTTCGTTACAGGACGATTTTTGAGGCTTATATTGCGCCACTGTGTAAGTGGAAACGAGTCCTTGCTCTTTCATGATGCGGCCAATGCGGCGCCTGGAGACGATGAACCCGCGCTCGCGGAGCTTCACTTTGAGCTTGCGTGTACCGTAGGCTTTTCGGTTCTTGAGAAAGATATCCACAATAGCTTCAGTGACATCCTCTTCAGTGGCTCGTTCTTGGGGATCGTAATAAAAGGTACTTCTTGCGATTTTCAGGACGTCACACATGGCTGATACCGAGTATTTATCACGATTATTCTGGATGATAGCTACTTTCGTCCCATGATCAGCGCTGCCTGCTTTAAAATATCCATCTCCATTTTCAGACGCTGGTTCTCTTTTCGCAAAGCGATCATTTCCTCTTCTTCTGACGAGCGATTGTCCTTCTCCTTGAAGGAGCCCGTTTTCATAGAACTGCACCATTTGCTTTTTGAATTCGGTTGTAAACGTGCGTCGTTGTTTTTTAGGCATTGTAGTGTTCCGCTCCTTAGCATGATAGGTTTATTCTACAAGCCCTTATTTTTTCTGTCCAACTTAGTGTAGCCGATCCAATATTGTACAGTTGCGACTCAACTTAGAAGAACCGCAATAAAGCGAAGATAACAAAAAACAGGTCAATCATGGTGGTATCTGACCATAATGAACCTGTTAGATGTAAGGTTAAAGCGTTACGTAGGTTATATAATTCAAGCATTACATGTGCGTACAGTCATATTAGAGGAATATCATATGGGGGTGATGAGGGTTAAGTTCTTTTAGACGTAGCCGCCCGATTCATTCGGCACTGGGTGGGGCTAAAAGAAAGACCTTGAAAGGCTTTACGCCCACCAAGGTCCTTAATATCTACCGTCTTGCTATGTCGAGCAGTGATTGTAATTGAACTATTCTCTGGCTCATACTTAGGAGAGGGTTTATTTGGGATAGGTTAGTAATAAAATTTTCCGTTTTATTAACTACCTCTTCGATAAACTTCTCCCTGTTGACTTTGACGTCTCTCCATTCGGGATAAACTCGATTTTCTATAGGCTTGGTAATGACATACTCACTAATGAAGCTGTCCGACTGAACCACAGTCACTAGTAAGTCATTATCAGTAGAAATAAATTCAAGCCATGTATTGTAAGATTCCGTGTCCTTTATGGCTACATACTTAGTATCATCTATTAACAGACATACTTCTAATAGATTTGATAACCAAGTTGAAATAATGTCAAAACCCTCTTCACCTTCTGCCAGTTCCCTATTATGGTAATAACCATAATCAACTGAATGCAGGTTTATTTGAAAGAAGCCCTCAATCCCCCCTTCCTTTTCAATTTGCTCTAGATTCATCGTTTTCCAGTAAATCTCATCAATAATAATACGGTATTTTATCTCAAACAAATTTGACTACCTCCCGAAATCAGCCGGAGTTAACTTATGTTGACCAAACGCTGTATCAAATTTCCCATCCTTAAAGAAAATCTGAATGGTCTCACCCTTATAAGAGTAACTATAATAACCGTTTGTGAATCCCTTACTAATTGCTTCATTAGCTCCGTTTTGAACGCCTGTTATGATATCTTGCTTTGTCCAACTCGGGTTACAGAACGAGTTTTTGTTTAGTTTTGATGCTAAGGCTTTATCCGAAAGATATGGTACTTGATTCGCAAAATCACTCGAAATATGCTTTCCGATGTGGTCGATGTTATTACTACTCAAAGTGAAACCACAATCAATGTTATGCACCCAAATACCTAAACTACTAACAAAATAAGTGTGGAAGTCTGCAACAGTGAAATTATAAACAGTTACCTTTTCATCGTGATGTACGATTTCAATGTTGTCAATTTTTAGATGATTCCCATTACTTTGAACTAACTCATCGTCCACCTTCAAATCAACAGCGAGTACCCATCCCTTGCCATCCACCCAAAATGGATGATTTACGGTGGTTTCTATTATCTGATCTCCAACCGACAACTTATAAGTAGTATCCTTCTCATTACGATGAAGGGCAACAACTTCCTTATAAGCCTGCTCACCAGTCTCTTCATCCTTAGAAAGAACCTTATCTCCGACTTCAATGTCTTCGATATTCTTCTCCCCTTCGTTAGTTATAAACTTGATTCAAGGAAGAAGGAAGACGGCAACTCTATCAGCTACCGCCATTATATCTCAACTTGCCAGTGATTCAGGTAAAGAAGCAAGCCTGTATTCCGTCTTATTTTTCATCATGCTGTACAGGATGTTTACAAGTCTTCTCATAATGCAAATAATTGCCTGTTTCTTCTTTTTGCCCTCACTCAATTTCTTTTCGTAATACGCATGGAACAGCGGATTGAGCGGCTTCTTGGACGTTCCAGCGGTCTGAACTTGTCTGACGGCTAGCCCCCACAGTATCTTGTTCAACGCTCTATTTCCTTGCCGCTGATTACGGTCTTTACCTCTGCCGCCGCTACTCATTTGGCTTGGTGTCAGACCTGCATACTTCGCTAGCTTGTCTGCACTCGTAAAACGGGCTATATCACCTATTTCAGCCACAATTGCCGAAGCGGTTACGTTATCAATGCCAGTGAACGAGTTCAGCTTAAAATCCAGCTTCTGCATCATGTCACGGATATTGTCCTCAACTTCATTCATTTCGCGTTGAACGTCCCGAATTTGGTTCACATGGCTTCGGACAAGAAAATCACGATATTCTTGACCGCTCCGCTTCGTATTCCTATCAGCTTGGACACTCGCAAGGATGAGCGTAGCTTTCTTTGTTGAACATACGTTATGGCTGTTCTTACGCAAAAACTCTGCCAACGCTTCCAGTGTCACGTCCTCCAATAGATACGGTGAAGGATATTCATGCCATACGGCTAACGCCGTTCTCCCATCCAATTCGGAGAAGAACTTGCTGTAACTCGGATAGTTGTAGCTTAATTGCGTATGAAGCTGATTCTTGAGCATGACAAGCGTATCCCGAAGGCTGTACCGTCGCATGACTAACTGTTTCAGAATCCAGTAATCATCGTGCGGTTGAGCCGTGGGCAACCTGTCCAGTTCATCCAGTAACAGTTTGGCAATGTTCTCCGCATCCCAGCTGTCATGCTTCTCTGTCATGGCATAGCTTCGACGCTTCCAGTTGGATAAAGCGGCGTTAACTTCTTTGACAAGGAAGTGATTTTCGACCAAATAAACGGCTAGTGACCTGCCGTAGCCGCCTACATCCTCAAGTCCGAATACAATCGTCATGCCGTCCTGCACATGCTTCTTGACTTTGTTTACCACCGCCGGAAATGCAGACGGCTTGTTCTCGAACTCAATGACCTCTAGCTTCTCGTTCCAACAATTGATAACCACAGCGGTATGCATCCGCTTATGTAAATCAACGCCCACATAGATATATTTTTCTTTACGGTGTCTCATCGTTATTGTCCCCCTCGCCCTTATAGCGTTTAGGGAAAAAGAATAGCCGCATCGTCTGTTTAGTATTCACCAAGAAGGCGTACATTGAAGGGTAAGCGTGTCCATTCTTCTTCTGTAAACGCTATAAGACAGCGTTATTGATGTTCCATGTCATACGCTAGAAAGGCTTTCTCCAAACGTAGATGTAGTAATTCCAATCGTACATTCACTTCCAGTTGATAGACATTTAGTAATACTTCCTCGACCATCGGTTTATGAAACTGATCGCCATACCGAAAGATATGGTCGAACATGGCACATTGGCATTGCTCCAATGTTTCTAACTGCTTGTAGAACGTATCTTCCTGCTCGACATAACGGTTATAGGTGTTCGTGACTTCATTCATCTGCCCCATGTCAGTTTTTACTTTACAAGTTCAGCAACATATTCGTTTTCTTTCTTGCTCAAATACCTCAAGGATTTGCTGAATGCATACAAATATTGTGCTTTTAATTGTACAAGCTGCTTGACATCGTTGGCTGCAATCGCTTGCTTTAAGGCCGGGATCATTTGCTTGTTCGTGACCCCAAATCGTCCTGGCTTTACCAGTTCATCTACTGGCTTAGTTTGCTTATCGCTCATGAATACAACCTCCATCGTATATGTTCTTTACGAAGTCGATCGTATCAAGTCGTGATGCTCTCGTACACGGTGACTTGGGATCTAACAGGCTTACATAGCTTTCGAAGTCAATGTGTAACGATTGCTTTCACATCGAAATTGACACTTTTTCCACTTCTGATGAACATCAGCAACGCTTGTTAACAGATCCTTTACACTTCTGTTCCCAGGTTCGCAATCGTGTCCAGCACCAACAAAGGCAGTTTGCCATTATCGCATGGAATATCAAATGAAAATTGCTCCTGCACCTTTATTGGAAGACCGATCACTTCTTCAAGATACTGCTGGAGTTCCAGACCATCTGTTTGAATGTCTATCAAGACAATCATGTCATGTATCCTGCGAAGCTCAATCGTTACTGTATTGAAACGGAATTGAAATCGAAAGTTTTCTATCGAGAATACCGTTTGATCAACCTCCGATAGTTCCGGTAAGTCAATAAGATACTGCCCCTCGCCATGGTCAACCAACTGCCAGTTCCATTCTTGAAAATGCTTTATACTTTCCGTAATTCCCTCAGTTTGATTTTTCATTTCAACATACATTCGCTTATCCTCCGTTGATTATAATTTGGTTTTTATGGCTGTTACATCAGGCTATTTGGTTGTCAAAGAGCAGTGCATTCCAATCCTTATGCGGTTGTCTTCACCTCGCGTTCTTAGCTTTCGGTCATTTATGTTCAACTCATAACCTGATTATGCATCCAAAAAAATTTAATGAATACTGCTTAAATTTCGATGTAAACCGAGTAGGTAAAACGCTTTCAAAATGATTGTCACAATTTGTACACATTTAGAACGTTTATCCTCGCCTGGTGGTTACAAGTTAAGGCTGATATACACTTCATCGAGTTCCATTTTCGTTATTCCGATATAGGCAAGCGTCACACTTGGCGAGGAATGATTCAACAACTTTTGAATGCGAGTAATGTCCACACCGCTTTGATAAGCATGATAGGCAAACGTTTTACGGGTCGAATGAACACCAATTGCTTCCTTAATCCCTACTTGCCGAGCAGCATCATTCAATATGCGATATGCCTGAACGCGACTAATCGGCTTGTTGCCTTTTCGGCTTGCAAACAATATGCCAGTTTGCCTTCCGGTCTCCTTCACAAAGTCATGGATCGCTTTTTTGCAAACCTCGGATAAAGGAAAGTCCTTATGCTTACCCGTCTTTTGCTCTCTCAGGCTGATTCGCTCCTGTTTGTATACATCTTCAATATTCAATCGCAACAAATCGGAAATGCGCAGGCCGGAATTGATACCCAGCACTAACAGTAGATAATCACGGATGTTTTGACCGCGCAAATATTTCTTCATCGCTTCCAGTTGCTTTTTATTTTTAATCGGTTCAACGAACTCCATTTCATCACCACTTACATAATGTAATAAACTATATAATAATTATATAAAGTATTACATTCAACGTACACGGCTTTTTCTACAAATGAATGGAAATACCCACAAAGGTAAGCCGGGTAAGGCTTCGTGGGTATTTTCCTTATGTAACACACTAGAATTGTGTTACATGATCCAGAAAAAATGACTTCAAAATTAACCCGTAATACGAGGGTCATTTGTCGGTCATCCTGAAGAATTGGCCGGTTTTCTAGTGATTTTTAGTCTGCTGTTGTCTCCTGTTCATACGCCAACCATAATTTCTGAAGTCGCTCTCGTCTTCGGTATACGGTCATGCGTGCGATCTTGAATGTACGGGCTATTTCATCCACAGTCGATTGCTCCTGATACAGTAAACAAAACATTTGAGCTTCCTTCTTCGATAAACGGGTTCGGACAAAGGTTTCGATATGCCGCTTCATCAGGATGCTATCCAGGTCGGAACTGTCTTTGAAATGCTCGGCTAACTTCGGTTCATCCAGAAGGAGCCTATTCACTTCCTCATCGCTGTTAAAGTCAAGATTTTGCAAAGTCAGATTCGTATGACACCTACTTTTGAATCTCCGCAGTAGATTCCCACTGTAAAATTGGACGGCTTTCTCGTAGAAGGCCGCAAAACCTCTAGTAGAATGGGTATTCGTATCGGCCTTCCAATCCTGAATGGCTTGAAGGAGAACCGGATACAACACATCCTGTAAGTCCCCAGCGGTCGTATCCGTCAGAAATAAACGTCGGGCCTGAACGGGCAATCCCTTGATAATAAAGCGATGTAAGTACTGATCCGTTAACTTCTTGAGGTAATCGTGCCACATGATCTTAAACAACTCAGGGTCCTTTGTCTTCTTGTATTGCATCATTTGAGTGTTGAGCGTTCCAAACTCCAGTCCACTCCAGCTATTGACGTTTTCTCTTTCCATAACCGCCCGTTGTTCCGCTTCGGCCTGTTGCTGCTTGACTTGACTGATTTGATCAAAGTCAGCCTGAACAGCAGCATACAGTTCTTGAAATTGGCGCTCTATTTCAGGTGGAATGTACTTCGTTCGTTTTGGATTTTTCTCCAAGCGTTTATCTCCCCTTTGTTTTTGGCATGGGGATATTAAACACAAAGGAGGCTGTTTTTTTAAATTTGAAAACAAAAATATAAAAGGCCAAGCTTAGGGCTTGACCGAGGAATAAGGGCGGATTTACTTCGTCAGATTTACTTCGCGGGTTTACTTCATTTGCGCTTCGTTTACTTGATCTAATGATCTTCTTTCCTTATGCAATAACTAATTATTCCCCCCCTTTTAACGTTCTTATTATATAAATAGTAAGTTTGAAGGGATTTGTAACAGCCAAATGTAAAAATGTTTTGGATATTTTCATGTTAGTGCAGTTAGCTGCTTGCAAAATCTGCAAGTATCTAAGGTGGGTCTTAGTCGTGTATATACACAGGCGTTGATGCACCATTACCACAGCCGGGACATTTATTTGTACCATATCCGTCGCAGTAAAAACACCATTTCTTTCCGCATGATGTGCATTGATTAACGGTCAACGGACTTATATTATCGGGATTTTGATTGCAGTTTGGACATTTTGCCATGTTCATCCCTCCAATGGGTATAGTTCAGTTAAAATGGCTTCATCTCAGTGATTCAGAGACATACATAAGGACTCGACCAAGCACAAGGATTATGGCAAGGGTAATGATGACCCTCACAATATGAAAGCCAATTCCTTGTTCTTCCTCCAGATTGGCTCCGCAGTTCGGACAACTTGTTGCAGATGCGCCAACGGAATGATTGCATTCCGGGCATGGATGTAGATTCGACATGTAAACACACTCCATAACATGAAATTAAAGCTTTCGATTGGGCATCAGCGACGCCAATATGAAACCGCCAATAATAGTTGCCCCCATGATGTACTTGAAACGAGTTCGTCGTTCATCGCCATTTTGCAAATCGTCCAGTTCCCTTTCAAAGATTTGTTGCATCTTGAAATCATTGTTCAGTACTTCCATCGTAAGTTCGGGTTCAGTCGGTGCTTTCAAATAAAGTATGTAATAAGCCAGTTCCAAGACGATGATGATAGCCAACAGCGTCATCGCCAGCTTTCTTAGAGTCATGGAGCACCTCCTTCCATATTGAATTATTCAAAATGCTGGATAAACTTTTTGATCTTATCACACTTCATAATTCAATGACATCCAAACACTCACTTCTTTATGATACGCATTTACGTACCAATTTACAAGAGTTTACATGATACGCTTTTGCGTAATAAACGTGTGTAAAGTAGGGATGTGCATTGACTAAGAAGATCGTGTTGAAAATAACGGACTTGTTACAAGAACATAAGATCAGCCTTCGCGAATTGTCTAGATTAACAGACATTCGTCATGCAGCTCTTAGTGAATTGACCAATTATAAACGGCAAAATGTGAATTTTGGACATATCGAACGCATTGCAGAAGCTCTGAACATCTCGGATATTCGCAGGATTATTGACTTGAAAGATATAGAAGATGAATAAAGATCGCCTTAGAGGAAATGAACGCCTGCGACTAATTAGTCGCAGGCGTTCATTTGTTTAGGGTCTATAATTCAATCTAAGCCGCTCATATGATATTCAATATGTTTATATATCCATAATCTTGGAGATGAATTTGGGTCAATCTGGGACATTCTAGCACCGCTTAATATTACAACACTCAGTTCTTCATGAAAGAGTTCAAAAATCGGACAAGTTGATGACGATTGAATACAACAACACGTTTGGATTCAGCCGCCCGATTTAATCAACACTGGGTAAAGGACAAAAGAAAGACCTTGAGGATTTCTACCTTCAAGGTCTACTTATCAATACTTTCTTAATCTACTAAATAGACTGTAAATCGTTTCATTTCCCCACCAACTACTACGTGTTTAACTTCTTCCTCCCAAAAAGGCAATATGGTATTGGTAAAACCATTAATAACTGCTTTTTTTGATTGTATATCTTGATGTAAAAAATCTTTGTAGTTATTTATAACCAAAACGTACCCATCTTTGTTAATCCATTCCAAGTCTCTCATCCAGTCATTATATCCGTCTAATCCACGTGATGGAATCGGAAATTGAAATAACGTTGACATTAAAGCTAAATAATCTTGTATCTGTGGAATATCAACGCCGTTTATCTCGGCAATAAACAGAGAATTATCCTGTTCTATATGGTTCTTAATATCAAGCATTGCTTCTAGTGAAACATAATGAATTTTGTTGTTCATCGTTATCCTCCCAAATTCCTAATTAACTTTTACAAATGCCGGCAATCCTGTCGGGCTAACTGCCTCTCCATAATGGCTATCAGTATAATAAATTGAACCATCAGAACCTACAACAAACCTCTCTGCATCTCGTCTTGCGCCTGGCTGTTTGTTATTTACATCAAACTCTTTGTAAGTAATAGGCTTTCCATTCGCGTCAGTTGTTGGGAGAGCACCATTGCTATTTTCGTATTTGGCACCTGCTTTTGTACCCTGAGTATACCCTGCAACATTTCCTTTCCAACCATTCTTATCATATTTCTTATAAGAACTCTGTACATGATCGGGTAAATCATTAATACTGCAAGTACCTGTATTATGAACCCAAATCCCAAGGTCACTTACAAAGTACGTATGGAATTCATCAACCGTCATGTTGTAAACTGTGACTTGCTTATGTTCCAGTTCAATACTCTCAATCTTGAGTGTATTCCCATCGCTCTGAACAAGCAAGTCTCCAACCTTGAGGTCTTTAACAAATGTCCATCCCTTGCCCTGCACATAGAACGGATGATTAAATGTCGATTCAATAGTCTGACCGCCCACATGAATCTTGTAAATCTCATCCGTCTCATGGTTGAACGTTGCCGTTACTTCTTTGTACGCTACCTCGCCAGTTTCCTCATTCTTGGAAAGAACCCTATCTCCGACCTCAATGTCTTCGATATTTTTCTCCCCTTCGTCTGTTAAAACCTTCGTCCCTGCTGTAAAGCAATTACATCCACTGGAGGCGCGTGCCGCACCTGGAAGCTTTGTTCCAACTTTAAGAGCGGTTAACAATACAGCTTGTTGGGGCTGGGACGCTTGTTGCAAATAGCTAGTGCCCAAAAGTTCTCCTATGCTAACCCCTTGCTTGTAAGCACTATACGCAGATTCAGTATATCCACGATAGAATTCAGCTATTGACATGCTCTTGAACATCTTACTATTAACCAATACTCGCAACTCTTCATCCGTCAAAAAATTACTTCTGTTAGTAGTATCATTAGTTAAAGCTTCCCAAATCAATGCCTTCTGAGCTGGTGTAAAGCTTGCATTGTTGCTGGACGTATTCATAAATTGCGGATACTCGGTTACCGGGTACCTATTCAGAATTTCATCCGTATCCTTATTGAAAACGACGGTGCTGCTTCTGAGTGTCGTGATCTGCTTTTTCAGCGGAGGACCGGGTGAATATTTCCGTTTCTCCTCTGTTGTTTGTATAACCTGTGTCACTACCGCTACATTCGTTCCCGCTACTGCACTGTCTATACTTGCAGTGGTCGTTCTGGTTGTTATTGTTGAAGAGTTTTGCGAGATTTGGGTAGAACGACTGCCCGACATCATCTGATCGAATTTTTCATTGTCAATAATCATTCGACCGTCTTTAATCGTGACTATTTTTTTATTATTCTCATCCCTTATACTGGTGGAGAAGTCGACAGAATACCCTGAAACCAAGGTGACTGTTGCCGTTTGGGTTTTACTGTTGTACGTAATGGTTGCACCCGCTGCCTCTGCCAATTGTCTAAGCTGCACATCGGTATGACCCGATGGATCGATATACATCATCGGCTCATTATGCGTATACGTATAATAGTTCAAACTAAGCGGGTCAAAGTCGGAGCCCCGATACGTATCCTCGCTCAAGAATCGGGCGATTTTCGGATCGTAGTAGCGCGCATTCAGATAATAGAGACTGCTTTCTTCGTCATACTGGTAACCCGCATATCGGATCGGATTCTGTACAGCGCCCGTGGACTCGGTGATGTTGCCAAATGCATCATACGCATACGTCGCCTTGATCACACCGGCTGTATCCAGCAGCGCCGTCACGTCGCCATGACCGTTGTACAAGTAGGCATACTTCTCGCTGCCAACCTCTCGCGTCAGCAAGTTCAATCCATAGACGTTACGCGCCAGCTGCTTGCCTGTACCGTCGGTTTCCAGCACCACCTTGTCATATTCGTACAGATAGAGCGTCGTCTGACCGTTCGTGGTTTTCTTCGTCCGGTAGCCTTCTCCATTGTACGCATAGGTTGCCGTTCCGTTGCCATTGCTCGTTTTCACCAGTTGATTCCACACGTCATACTCAAAGCTCTCGGTGCCCGAAACGATGTCGTTGATCCGCGGATTCTCATTTGGCTGCCCCTCGATAAACATCCCGAAGGTCGGCTCGACAGGAGCCAGCGGATTGAACAGCTTGGTGACTTCACGGCTTTTATGAATCATATTGCCATTCGCATCATAGCGGTACTGGTCCACCTGCGTTTCGCCAGACGTTTTGGTATCCGTCGTCTTCATTAGTCGATTCTGTTCATTGTATTCGTAGTTTACAATCGATACGACCGAACCCGCTGTCACCTTCTCCTCCGTCCGGTTTCCGGCGGCATCAAAGCGATAGCTCGTCACCTTGCCGCCAGGCTCCTGTACCTGCTGCAAGCGATTTAAGACATCGTACGTATACGTGGTCGTCCCTTTGTTGGTTCCGTTGACCCTTTCATTTTTGGTTTTCTGATTGCCCGCTGCGTCATACGTATACGTGTACGTATCCAGCAAGGTGGTTCCCTTCCAGTTCTTCAGTTCCTGCAGCTGATTATTCCCGGTATACGTATACGTTTCCTTTACGCCGCCCGCATACTCCACCTGCTGGCGACTGCCATCCGCGTAGTAGCTGTAAACGATCGGCTGGTCGCTGTTGCTGCGCACCTCCGCCAAGCGATTCGTTTGGTCGAAGACCTTTGTCGTCACATTCCCTTTGACATCCTTGGTGATTTCCGACGTATAACCGCTTGTTAAACCTGCCGTGATCGCGTAACGGAAGGTGCTTGTGCCAAGCTGCGGGACGGATTTGGAAACCACTTGATTCAACTCGTCATAGCTGCGGCTTGTGGTGCCGGTTCCGTCCGTCATCGTCAGCTGATTGCCGTTTCCATCATAGGTGTACGTGATTTGACGTTCCGCTAGCGGTGTCCTTGACACCGACGCGCCTTCCACCGTTTGGGCCGTGACGCGCCGATGAACGTCATACGTGTAGGTTGTCGTATTTCCGTTGCGATCCGTTTTGCTTTTCATTTGGCCGTTTGGGTAATACGTATAGCTTTCCACCTTGCCGGCCTCGTAGGCGGTTCCGGTTGGACTCGTCGATTTCCCCTCATGATCGATCCGTTTGGTCATCAGACTGGCTGCCGTATATTCAAAACTAATGGTATGGCCGTTCCCATCGGTCTGGGTCAGCTTGTTTCCATTCAAGTCATACGTATAAGTCGTTTTCTCGCTCAACGCATTGGAGACTTCGATTAATCGGTTGAAATAATCGTAGGCGTAGCTCGTTTCATTGCCTTTGCCATCCGTCTGGCGTTCGACCTGACCAACGCCGTTATACAGCGTCGCTGTCCGGTAACCAAGCGGGTCGATGGTCATCACTTGACGATTGTTCTTGTCATACCGATACTGCGTCAATCGGTTAAGCGCATCCCACGCCCGGATTTGGGCGTTATTGGCATTATACTCCAGCTTCGCTATGACGACGTCTTTGGCGTCGCGCTTCTCGATGAGCCGGTTCAAGCTGTCATAGCGGAAGGACAGCTCTTGACCGAACGCGTTGCGCTCAAGCAGCAGATTACCGTTCTGATCATACGCATAGGTGGTCGACAATGCCCGCTGACCGATGACCATATCGGTCACCTTCACCGTTTTCTTCCATGAACGGTTAAGCTGGTCGTACTGATACTCCGTCGTGTTGCCATTGCCATCGGTTTCAAACCGCAGATTGCCATTCAGGTCATAGGCAGACTTGGTCGAAATCCGTTGTTTCCCTTGGCTGTCCTCTTTCGTTGTCGTCAGCGTTCGTCCTTCGGCATCATAGGTCCACTTGGTCACTTCATTTTGGTTATCCCATTCTTTGGCTACTCGTCCCATTCCATCGTATTGACGGGTCAACGTATACGCGGGCACTGATTCCGAGCCGGAATCCGTCGTTTGCCTGATTTGACCAAACGCATTATAGACATTGACCGTTTGATGACCGTAAGGGTCCGTTTCGGTCACCAACTGCCCGGCGCTGTTATACGTCCGCGTCTGCAGCACCTGTTCGGGGCTGCTCGCCGTTTTGCGAATCGACGTCGCCAGCTGGTTCCCGGCTGCATCATAGTAGGTTTGGGTGACGGCTCCCGCCGCATCCGTCACGGTTACGTTGCGCCCGAGGCCGTCATAGCTGAGCAGCCGCGTATGCTTGAGTCCTTGTTCCTTCGATGCCGCGTCCAGGACCAGGGTAGGCAGATTCGCCGCGTTGTAACGGGTGACCGTGCCGTAGCCGGATTGGATACGCTCCTGCACCGTTTTGCCTGCGCCCGCCGCAACACCCATACCGTCCAGTTCCTTGATGACATTGCCATTCTCGTCATAGGCATACGCCTTCGAAACGACCTCCATCCACCTCGTTTCCCACTGGAAGCTTGTAGGGTTCACGTATTTCTCTTCAAATTTTTCCGTTACCGCAAGCACGCGGTCCATCGCATCATATACATATTCCGTACGTGAAAGCTCGCTTTGTTTTTTCGCTGCATCGAAGTTCTTCGGAGAAATTTCCGTTACTTTGCGTCCTGCACGGTCATAGCTATAAGCTGTGATGCCGCCCGCCGCATTCTCCATGTGCTGCAGCAAGCCGCGCTCGTCATACCGATAGGTCGTGACGTTCTGAAGCGCATCAGTTGTCGTCAGCACCTGTCCCGCCCAGTCATACGTTTGGCTGATCGTCTTGACGACCGCCTGGCCTTGCTCGTTCGTCCCCGTCTGTTTGCTGGATAACTGGCGATTGAGCAAATCGTAGGTAAAGCTCGTTTGATTGCCGTCTGGCGTCGTCACGCTCTTCTTGTTGCCATTGGCATCGTAGACATACGAGGTTTCGAGCTTCACCGTCGAGCGGTCTGTCGGTTTCATCCCGTCCAGATCCCCGCCCTGCACCTCGCGAATCTCCGAGACCAGCTGCCCCTTGTGATTATAGGCAAACGCGGTGGCATACGTTTCGTTTTTACCCACCACTTGCTCCTGTCGCGTCACCCGGCCATCCCCATCGTAATGGGAGATGGTTTTCCCGCCGATCGGGTTGGTCATTTGCTCGACTTGGCCCAGCGCTGTGTACGTGTAGGTCAGCGTGGACAGCCGATCCTCGACCGGCCTGCCGAATAGCTTGACCGGGTCGATTCCCGTTAGCTCCTTCAGCTTGCGGTTGTTCAAATCGTAGTCGATGCGTTTGTAGCTGAACTTCCCGGCATCCAGCGGCGACCACTGCTCGGAGAGCCGATTTAGACCATCATAGCGGTAGGTCGTCGTGTTGCCGCGACCATCCGTAACCGCTTGGACCAGCCCGTTGGCCAGATAAAGCGTCTGCACGGTCGCCCCATTCGCCGCTTCCGTGGACACCACGCGTCCTCTGGTATCCGTCAGCGTGGTGGTCACGGCGGTTTCCGTCTCATTCAGATAACGCGTTTCTATCGTTCGAGATTGACCGCCAGACAGCGCTTCATACGTATATGCCTTGAGCAGGACAGGCACCGCCTTGGCATCCGCTTTGAACGACGTCTTTTTCAGCCGATTCATCTCATCGTACTGATAGACATACTCGCTCTGGTTGGGCTTGATCTCTTGAAGCAGATTCCCGTATAGGTCGTAGGCGTAGGTCGCCACGTTACCCAGCGCATCCGTGACCGACTTTTTCATGCCGTTCGCATAATAGGTCGTGCGTGTCCCGCTGGTGGTACCCCGGTAGGCCGTGCCTGGCACGGCATCATTCAGCGCATCCTGATTGGCTACATACGCATTGGGATCTACAACCTGAACGATACGCCCAAGCGTGTCATACACGGTGCGAGTGGCCCCGCCTTCATGGTCCGTCTCTCGCAGCAGGTTGCCGTCCGGATCGTAGGCGTAGTCCGTCCGGTAGCCCTCCGCCGAAATCGTGCTGGTCAGCCAGCCGATCGCATTATACTGTTTGACCGTTCGGTTCCCCGCTGCATCTATCGTTTCGTTCACCTGGCCGTACTTGTCGTACCGGTACGTGGTGATATGTCCTTCCGGATCTGTCGTGGATTTCAACAGTCCGCTCACATTCATTCCAAACGCCTTGGTCTCGGCTGCCGAATAGTAGGCATAGGCGGTGATGGCGAAGGCTTCGGAGTCACCGGTATAGGCATCGGTGCCATTCAGCGGTTTGACCGTTTTTTGCAGCTGATTGCTGCCAGGCGTGTAGATCGAATAGATCGTTTTGCCCAGCTCATCCCGTTCCCAAATCAGATGATTGCGGTCATCATAGCCGTATTCGCGGAAGCTGCTGTCCGGGTTGATGATTTTGATCATGTTGCCATTGGCATCACGAACGTATTCCGTTTTGTTGCCCAGCCGGTCGATGATAGACTTCTCTTCCCCGAACTTATTAAAGCCCGTGGCGTCGGTATAGTACTCGACCTTCGTGACTTTGCCTTCCGGGTCCTGCGATTCGGTCACATACAACGCTGTGTCATACTTTTTTATGAGCGTGCGGCCATTGCTGTCTACGATCGTCGTTTTGCGATTGGCGCTATCATACGTAAAGGTCTCCACATTGCCGAATCGATCGGTATATTTCGTGACCTTATGCTGGTTCACGCCCGCTGCGTGGTTATAGACAATCCCTTCCAGGATGTTGCCTTCTCCGTCCTTCAACGTCGTTAAATAACCGGAGGAGTCATAGGCATACTGCGCGATGACCCGCCCGCTTGGCGCGGTTACCTTGACGAGACGATTGCTGCTATCGTAGTCATACACGACCTTGCGGTTCAGTGGATCAACGACTTCTTTAATGTAGGTTCCATTGTAATTCACGGTAAACGAACGATTAACGGCATCGGTGATTTGGCTTATTTTACCACTGCCATCCACGGTCATCGTCACGGCGTTCCCTGTCGGGTCCTTCATCCAGACTAAATACCCGGCCGCATTAAAGCCATAGCTATACTGATCGGTTGTCGTGAGCGTGTGACTGTTGTCTGTGGCCTTGACTAGCTTGCTGTGCGAATCGTTGGCCGTATAGTCGTTTCCGTTCTTGATAAAGATCTGCGACGAGCCATTCGGCAGCTTCGCGATCATTTGCGAACTGTTACTCGGATTGACCTTCAAGCTTCCTTCAAACGAGAAGGTCCAGCCGCGCCCCATGGAGCTCGTTGGGCGATCATCCTTAGCATTGTACGTTCGGCTAACGTTGACCGTAAAGCCCGGTGCAGGCATGCTGAAATCCGTGACGGATTTTGCGTAATTGCCGGTCGTCACCGACACGCCGTCCTCGCCATAGTGAATTTGCTCCTGCAGGGCGGGATCGATTTGGGCCGCGAGCGCAACCACCATTTCCTCTTGCTCCGTCGGGGCAGGCCCTCCCGAAGCTTCATCCTCCGGCGCCGAGCCTTCCAGCGCTTGCACGGCCAGGCTTGCATTCACGAGTCCGCCTGTTTTCACTTTCCCCTTCAGGGCGGCAAGCGGAGTCGTAGCCGACTGTACGCGCTGGGCGAGCTGCACGGCATCCATATCCGGAAATTGGCTGAGGATGAGTCCCGCCACGCCTGCGACATAGGCCGATGCCATCGAGGTTCCGCTTAGATAGCCGTACGTCTCACCCGGCACGGTGCTCAGAATCGCCGCGCCTGGCGCAGCCACATCCACGTTGCCGCCATAGTTGGAGGTGGCCAGCAGCTTGCCTTGGTTGTCCAGCGCCGCCACCGACAGCACGTTCGGCAAGGCAAAGGCCGCGGGGTACACCGGCGCTTTCGCGCTATCCGCTCCGTTGTTGCCTGCCCCGCTCACAAACAGGATGCCGCTTTGCCGGATCGCTTCCTCCAGGGCCGGGTTAGCCGTCGTACTGCCAAAGCTGGCATTGATGATTTTCACGCCTGCTTGCTTGGCATATTCAATCGCTTCCAGGGCATCGGAGGTATAGCCGGTTTGACCGGACATAAATTTCAGCGGCAGCAGCGTCACGCCTGGCGCTACGCCGCGAACACCGATCTCATTGGCGCTGGCAGCGATAATACCAGCCACATGCGTCCCATGTTTGTCGGCAGCTGCCGAATCAAAAATGCTGTTGTCCTTGCTCGCGAAATCCCAACCGTTCACATCATCGATATAGCCGTTGCCGTCGTCATCGATGCCGTTATTCGGAATTTCACCGGGATTGACGTAAATATTGGCGGCCAAATCCGGGTGCGTCAGGTCGATCCCGGTATCCAGTACGCCAATGACGACCGAAGGCGATCCTTGCGTCGTTGCCCACGCCTTGAGCGCTTGCAGATCCACCCCTGACGTACCGGTCTGAGCGGCTATGGCTTGCCCGTTGTTGCTTAGCCCCCACAATTCGTCAAATCGCTCATCCGCAGGCAGCGCCGTCGTCTTTAGCTCGTAGTTCGGCTGGGCGAACAGCACGTTCGGGTCCTGCTTCAGTTCCTTGAGAACCGCCGCCATACTATCTTGACTGCCGATTTCCAGCACTTCCATGTTGGAGCGCCGATGTTTTTTTCGCGAATCCAGCTTATCCAGCTTTAAGTCCTGCCGCAGCGAGCTTTTCACTTCCTCCTCTTTGGCCGGATTTTTATACTTCACAATCAGCTCCACCTGATGCCTCGGCGGCTTCTTCTCTTTGACATTCTCCGCATAGATTTGGCCATAGTCGACCACGAGCAAATTAAACAGCATGATAAAAAGAAGTAGTCGAACGATCCTTGCAAGCGTGCGGTTCATAGGTTCCTCCTAAAAGTAGGGGACGCTCACGTCCCCTCGTGTCGATCGTTAGTTTTGAATGACGGAATACGTTAAAGCCGAACCGCCTGAAACGCTTGCCATAAATTTGATGCTGTTAATCACGCCCGTCCACGTTTCACCGGGCTTCACGACCCGGTCCGTCACAAAGACGATTTGGCCCGGCCGGAAGGCGGTGATCGTAATATCTGTGCCTTCGATACGGCCCGTAGTCACCTCGGGCGCACCGGTCAACGTGGACAGATCGACGACGCTCATCGCGTTTGGATCATAGGTAACGGTAAGCGTATAGCGGCTAAAATCCGTCACGTTAGAGCCGGTTAAACCCAAGTTAACCGTTTTCCCCTTGCTTAGCTTTGCGGTCATATTGTTGTTAAGGATGAGTCCGCTCCAGTCGCCGATCCCCGCCTGATTGCGGGTGCGGACCCGGTATTTATGCTCGGAGCCGACCGATACGCGGCGATGCTTGTACTCTGTATTCAGACCGTTGTTCACGAGTTGGCCATTCACTTCCAGATCGTAGCCAAGGGCAGACGGATCGGCCTCCCATTTCAGCGTGACGATGTTGCCGCTCGACGACACCACGATGCCCGCCGGCGCGACCGGTCGATCCGGCAGGGTCTGAATGGACACGGGCAGCGTCCACTCTCCTTCTACGGCATCGGTCTTGGAACGAACCCGGTACGTATGCGGCGTAAACGGATCGAGCAGCGTATCCGTGTACCTCGTTTCATTGAAATTGTCGACGACGACTTTCCCGTCAATTTCGACTTCATAGGCCGTGGCGCCGCTCACCTGATTCCAGGTTAACGTGACATAGTCTTTGCCGGCCAGTGCGTTCACCGTGGCGGGCGCGATCGGCTTGAGCGGTAGCGTCTTCACCGTCAACGTAGCCGACCAGCCGCTCGTCCCTTCGGCTCCGGTTGCACGCACCCGGTACGTATGGGTCGTTTCCGGGGTCAAGCCATTGTGCGTAAAGCTTGGCGTCGTAAAGGTTTGCAGCTGTCCGTCGGCTTCCACCTGATAGCTCGTGGCTTGCGGCACGGCCTCCCAGGTTAACCCGATGGCTTTGTCTTCCGGCTTGTCCTTCACTTGGACTGGTGTAGGCAGCTTGTTCGTGGTCAGGGTGAGTGGACTGCTCCATGGCCCTGTGCCATATTCGTTCACGGCACGTACCCGGTATTGATGGGCCGTCCCCGGAATCAAGCCTTTCAACTCGGCAAAGAAGGAAATCCCGTTCTGGAACAATTGTCCATCAGCCTCGATTTCGTAATAGCTGGCATCATCGATGGGCAGCCATCTCAGGCTGACGCTTTTGTCGCTCGCATCTCCCGTTAACGACGTAATGGCTGTCGGCGGGGTCGTTTTCGTCAGAATCGCCGCTTGGGCAGACCATACGCCCGCTCCTGCTCCATTCACCGCGCGTACCCGGTACACATGCTGACTGCCCGGCTGAAGGCCAATCTGCTTGAACGTTGTTTGAGGACCGACGCTCAGGATACGTCCGTCCCACTCCACCTCATACGAGAGCGCCGTAGCTACTTGATTCCAGGATAGCATAACGGTTTTACTCGTCGATGTCGCGGTCACATTAGTCGGAATTGCTGGCGATGGCAGAAGGGTCATGGCTTGTACAGGATTACTCCACTCGCCGTATACCCCGCTTTTAACGGCCCTTACCTGGTACAATTGCTTACTATTTGATACAAGGCCGGTGTGGACATAGCTAGTAGAAGCCCCTACACTCACAATGTTTGGACCGGGCGAAGTGGCACCGACCGGCGCTGGATTCCAGGACATCACTTCATAGTCGGTGGCATCGGGAACTGGGTTCCAAGACAACGTAATCTGGTTGATAGCCGCAACTGCCTTGACTTGCTGTGGAATGGCTGGTGGCTTGATGGGTGTACCAACTTGCACAACCGCTGATTCTTCCGTCTCTATGCCTTCCTGGTTGCGAGCTTTGATTTTCACTTGATAGGACTTGCTAGGAGAAAGTCCTTTAATAACAAAGGTTTTGTCCGAAACAGTCATCCAAACGGGCTCGGCAACGAGTGCTCCGTTTTCGTCTACGAATCGATTGCCTACCATCACCTGGTATCGGGTGTGAGCGGGATTCGTATCTGTGACCTTCATCGTCACTCTATCTGGATTGGTTTCTGTTCGAGTTAGAGAAGGCCTTTCGGCTAGCGTATAGTAAACAACAGTTGCGGTCGTCACCTTTCCAGATGTGTCTTTCACTTCATACGTAACCGGATACTTCTCATTGACCGCTAGCGAGTTAAACGTATAGGACGCACCTGACTGGTTTGCTAACCATGCGCTGGTTGTTTGATTTATTGAAAATCTGAATGGAAGCGTGGCCAGATTGTTTTCACTGGATGTCACCCTGGCTGTTATCGAATTCATTGTCACGGTTGCCGAATAGTTGTTTGCGGTTGGTGCATTGTCTACTGTGAATGAGCCAGTTTTTTGAACGACTTGTACTCCGTCGCTTGCTTCGACTCTCAAAGTATGTACACCATCGCTAAAATTGAGGGAATCAACGGCTTCAAAAGACAAGGATTCGCCTGCATCAGTCAAAATGATATTCTTAGATTCTCTAGGTGTTAATTCAGAATCGACATAGTATTTAACATCAACAACCGACCCCGTTCTTCCAGATAGGAAAAGACGCGGTTGGTAGGTTAATGATTCAATCGACAAAGTAGTAGGAGAAAATCGATTACTTAAGTAACCTAGTTGCCCATAATTATTATTGCCCCAAGCTTTGACTGTTCCATCCTCCATGAGCGATAAAGTATGGGACGAACCCCCCGTTATCTGTCCAACATTGCTTAAATTGATAATGTTTGTTGGTATACTGCGATTCGCCGTATCCCCTAAACCTAATTGACCGCTATGGTTAGAACCCCATCCTTTCACCGTTTTATCATCCATGACCGCTAACGAATAATCTTGACCGGCTCTCAATTCACTGACACCGCCCAGACCAGAGACGGATGTAGGAGTTTTACGATTTGTCGTATCTCCAAGTCCCAGTTGTCCATAAAAATTATAGCCCCATGTTTTTACTGTTCTATCCTCCATTAGCGCCAACGAATGAAATGAACCGGCACTCAGTTCCCTAACATTATTTAAACCATTAATTATAGTTGGTAGAATCCGATTTGTTGTGTCCCCTAGCCCTAATTGTCCGAAACTGTTATTGCCCCAGGCTTTGACTGTTCCATCTTCCAAAAGCGCCAATGTAAAGGAGCTACCCGCTGCCAACTCCTTGACAGAGCCTAAACCAGGAATGGTTGTTGGAGTGCTTCGACTCGTCGTATCTCCTAGTCCCAGTTGTCCACTGCCGTTATCCCCCCATGCCTTTACTGTACCGTCTTCCAAAAGAGCCAGTACATGTGAGTATCCAGAAACTAACTGTTTGACACTCCCTAATCCGGATATGACAGTAGGTATATTACGATTCGCCGTATCCCCTAGACCCAGTTGACCAAAAGCATTAGAGCCCCAAGCCCTGACCTTGCCGTCTTCCATCAAAGCTAGTGTATGATACTGTCCTACACTTAATTGCTTGACGCCATTTAGTGATGAAATGATTGTGGCCTCACTACGATTCGTCGTATTTCCAATCCCGAGTTGACCGTAGAAGTTATAACCCCATGCTTTCACTGTCCCATCCTTCATGAGCGCCAAAGTATGGTAAAACCCTGCACTCAGCTTGCTGATACCGCTCTGATTAGCAATGGTTGTTGGTGTAGTGCGATTGGTCTTATCCCCGAGTCCCAGTTGACCAACATTGTTAAACCCCCAAGCTCTGACGATACCATCTTCTGCGAGCGCCAGCGAATAAGATTGTCCAGCACTTAACTGCCTAATGTTGCTCATCCCAGAGATCAATGTCGGCGTGCTACGATTTGTTGTATCCCCTAGTCCCAGTTGACCATAATTGTTATAACCCCACGCACTGATTCTTCCATCTTCCATTAGCGCTAAAGAAAAAGAAAAACCCCCACTTAACTGTCTGACACCGCCTGGAAGAGAAGTAACGGTTGTTGGTGTACTCCTATTCGTTGTATCACCAAGTCCTAATTGACCGTAATTATTGTACCCCCATGCTTTAACGGTCCCATCCACCATGAGTGCAAGGGTGTGGGAATAACCAGAGTTGATCTGCTTGACACCGCTTAATCCAGGGATGATCGTCGGTGTACTTCGATTTACTGTGTCGCCCATTCCCAATTGGCCATAATTGTTATAGCCCCAAGCTTTTACGGTTCCATTTTCCAGTAGAGCCATTGCATGATATTGACCAACACTCAGCTGCCTTACATCGTTTAATCCCGGAATGGTCGTCGGTGTGCTCCGACTCGTTGTATCTCCCAGTCCCAGCTGTCCATAAATGTTATAACCCCAAGCTTTTACAGTACCATCTTCCATAAGAGCCAATGCATATTTCTCACCCAAACTCAATTGTTTAACACCGCTCAGACTAGGAATGATTGTCGGCACTTTTCGACTTAACAAATCTCCAAGCCCGAGTTGACCAGAAGAGTTCAGTCCCCAAGCTTTGACTGTTCCATCCTCCAAAAGCGCTAGCGTTTCTGATTGTCCAGTACTTAATTGTTTGACGCTGTCGAGATTGGTAATTAACGTCGGCGTACTTTGATCTATCGTGTTTCCAATCCCCAGTTGACCCGCATAATTATAGCCCCAAGCTTTAACTCTTCCTTTATCAAGCAAAAAAGATGAAGATGAGTTCGAACTGGAGACTACCTCTTTACCCAAAAGATCAAAAAGCTCCAGTTCCATCGGTACCGTCATCGCCTTCAACCCGTTTACATCGACCGGTACAGGCTGTGTGCTGTTATTTCCGATTCCTAGCTGATAGCTCGAGTTGTTTCCCATCGCTTTCACGGAATAATCATTCATAATGATAAAGCTGCTCGTGTTGCCGCTGATTACTTGTGCAGAATCCGAGATCGTCGTAATCGCCGTAGGAGTATGTGTGTAGCCGCTTATCCCTAAACCAAGTTGATAATTAGCGCTATTCCCCCAAACACGTGGAGTACCATCGCTAGTAAGAGCCATAGAATAGTTGTTTCCCGCTGAAATTTGAAGGACATTAGACAGATTGGTAGAGCTTACAGGCGTATTAGAGGCTGTTGTTGTTCCATTCCCCAACTGCCCGTTACTGTTTAACCCCCATGCTCTGACCGTGCCGTCACTCGCAATTGCAAGCGAATGAGAATAGCCAGCGCTAATGTCCTTTATTCCAGTTAACCCCGAAATAGAGGTTGGAACTTGGCGATTATTGGTATCCCCTAGACCTAGTTGCCCACTAGTATTTTGTCCCCACGCTTTAATCGTGCCATCATTCAGTAAGGCAAGCACATGATAGCTGCCTACCGATATTTTTTTGACATTTGTTAACCCCGTCACAAGTGTTGGAGTTACAGCATTGACCGTAGAATTATTCCCTATCTGCCCCAAACCGTTGCTTCCCCAAGCTTTTACTGTTCCATCTTTCAGTAAGGCCACAGCAAAATTGCTTCCCGCTTCAATCTGTTTTACATTTGATAAATTCGGGATTAACGTTGGAATTGATCTACTGGATGTAGAGCCGGAGCCTAGTTCATAATTGCCCCCGTATCCCCAAGATTTTACAGTCGAGTCATCCAAAAGGACAAACGAAGTCCAATTCTTGAGTGCTACCTGCTTGACATTAGATAACCCTGCCACTACTGTCGGAACAGATACCGCACCTACACCAGTTTCACCATAGCTAGGGCTTCCTGTTGCCCTTACCTTCCCATCAGGCGTAAGAAACAAAGTTGCCGCTACACCGGCAGCAATACCCGGAACCACAATACGCTCTGCTGCTGAAATGCTCGAGTCTCTAAAAAAGGGCACACCAAATAATTGCACTACAAATGATAGTACTAACATAATCATGGCTATTCTTTTCATTCTGATGACCAACACGTCTCCTTCATATTTTATGTAAAATCATTCTATTGTGTATAGGACCATACACCTATATCCCACCCTTATTTTTTTCTATTATTTTCTACATCCAAATTCTACTCCTCGGAATGAAAGTAATCAATAAGAGATTTTGTCGATAAAAGTCGAATCCTAGAACTTAATGTTATTTTTTATAAGAAACACAAACAACAACGGCTAAGAAACGACAAAAAACCGGAGACCCCCAGGGATCTCCGGCAACTTTGACATTCTTGAGCGACCTGCAACCACACTCACACAAACACAAAAACCTCTGTACTAAGCTCCGACGGCACCGCCACCGTCTCGTACTTGCCCGCGTTCAGCTTCTCGTTGAGCCAGGCCGCTACGCGACCTTTCATAACCTTCTCGATGTTGTGACCCGCGTCGATAATGGTCATGCCGGCCGCCAGCGCATCGTGCGCCGTATGGTAGTCGATGTCGCCCGTGATGAGCACATCCGCTCCTGCGAAGCCGGCATGGCAGACATACCGGCTGCCGGAGCCGCCAAGGACGGCCGCTTTTTTCACCAAGCGGTCAAGTGGTCCGACGACACGCACCGCAGGCACGTCAAACGCCCGTTTAGCCGCTTCTGCAAGCTCGCCCAGCGTTTGCTCCTGCTCCAGCTTGCCGACTCTCCCCAGGCCAAAGGAGCGGCCTTTCAGATCAACGGCATACAGATCGTAGGCGACCTCCTCGTACGGATGAGCTTTTAGCATAGCCTGGATGGCTTTACGTTTCACGCTCGCCGGAACTATCGTTTCAATGCGAACCTCGTCGACATGCTCCAGCTTGCCCTGCTCGCCTATGAACGGGTCAGTGCCGGGTCCAGGCTTGAACGTGCCCGTTCCTTTGATCGTAAAGCTGCAATTCGCATAGTTCCCTATCTCGCCCGCTCCCGCTCGCCAGAGAGCCTCCTGAACCGCGCTGGCGTGGCTTTCCGGCACGAATACGACCATCTTATACAATTGATCGGTATGTACATCCTCCAGACAGCCGCGGCCTTCCTGCTTGATGCCGATTTGATCCGCCAGCCAGTCGTTGATGCCGCCATCCGCCACATCCAGATTCGTATGCGATATGTAGACGGCTATATCATTTTTGATCAGCTTCTCATACAGCCGACCAGCCGGGGTTGAAGTGTCCAGCTTGGCGAGCGGACGGTAGATGATCGCATGGTGGGCAATGATTAAGTCCACATCCTGCCTGATCGCATCATCCACTACCTCATCGGTTACGTCAAGCGCAACAAGCAGCTTGCGGATTGGCTTGTTCAGGCTGCCGAGCTGCAAGCCGATTTTATCGTTCTCAACCGCATAATGCTTGGGAGCCAGCTGCTCCATCAGCTGGATGACGGTATGTCCGTTGGCAAACATTGCAAAACCTCCTCTATTGTCCGCATTTGTTCCTTGAATTGCTCCAGCTTCACCATGGCTTCCGGCAAGGCCGAGCCGGCCATTCGCTCGCAAATGCTTGCCAGCTTGGCCAGCTCTTGACGCCATTTCGTATGCAGAACGGGTACAGGACGACGCAGCAAATAAGGTCCCATCGCTTTTATAATTTCCATTTTCTTCTCGCTTGCATACGGCAACGCGAGAAACGCGCCATCATATAGCGCTGCATTCAGCCTATCTGCCTCAAGCGCCCTGACAGCATGCAGCACCTCGTAAATTTTCCCGTCCTCTTCGAGAATCGTTTCCGCTTGAAGATGCCAGCTATGTTTTAGCAGCCACTCCCGTACGAGCTCTTCCCCTACGTTCGGCTGCAGCACAAGCTCGTTGACGCCATCAAGCTTGCCCGCGAGCCGGCCCGCTTCCAGAATGCCGCTCATCAGGCTTCCGCCCATGCCGGCAATGGTAATCGTATCGGCTTCTCCCGGCTGAAGCACGCCCAGACCGTCTCCTTGCCGGACGCTTAGAAGCTGCGACAATCCGGCATCTGCTGCCTGCTTAACAGCTGCCTCATACGGTCCGCGATTCAATTCGCCTGCAATGGCCGCAGGGCACTTGCCCGTTTGCAGCAAATAAACAGGCAGCATGCCATGATCCGAACCGATATCTGCCAGCCTGGAGCCCGTAGTCACGTAATCCGCAATGGCTTGCAATCTTTTTGATAATTTCAACATTAGACAACCCACACCATCCATCGTTTTCGCATTGTAAACAATAAAGCCCCGCCTATTCCGATTTTGACCAGCAATTGCAGTTGCAGCCATAACACGGTATCGCTGAACAGCATGGAATAAAGCTCGGGCATAAACCAAATGAGCAGACATGTAACAAACAATACCGCTGAAACCGGCTTCGACCACCTATGTACAAACCAGCTGCTCCAGGCAAAGAGACAAGACAGCGGGAGCCAGTAGAGCTGTATTTCATACCACTGCGGACCTTCGGTATATCGGGACAGCAGCCAGGCGTACACGAGCACGGAAGCCAGCCAACCGCATAAATGCAACACCGGCAATCGAGCCGCGATTCCATAAATGACCCAGAATAATGCACATGATCCAAGTAAGCCCGCTTTCCAACCCCATTGGTCTAAACCGTGCAGCCCGAGCATATACAGTCCCCCGCCAAGAATGAGCAGCATGCCGATGCCAACCAGCGATAAGGCCGCAGCCTCGTTACGGCCGCGCAATTTCCCTCCGATTCTGAGAAAAGCGGCGGAAGCCGCAATGACGACCGCTATTTGCAAAAGCGGATGAAATTCGTTAAAATAAAGCACAACAAAGGAAATTAAGGTAAAAGTTCCAAATGTAAGGAGCCATTGTCTGCCCGTCGCCTGCTGTACAGCGGCGATTGCCTTGCCGACTGTGCCAGTGGCGTAATTCCCTGGAGCGACTTCGTCTGTTTCCGGGTCGGCATACAAATTAAGCAGGAAATCGCAATATTGATCGGGGAGAAGCTTGCTGCGGCGCCAATGCCCGATTTCTTTTACAATGATTTGCCGTCGCTCTTGATCCATGATCGCCATTTATCCTTTCGCAACTATGTAAATTCGCCTGCTCGTACTTAGAAAAAAGACCTCGCTGCAACAGCAGAAAGGTCGTTTGTTTTGTGAATGTTATTCCAGGAAATCCTTTAACCGCTTGCTGCGGCTTGGATGGCGCAGCTTGCGAAGAGCTTTGGCTTCGATTTGACGAATCCGCTCACGCGTAACGCCGAATACTTTGCCCACTTCCTCAAGCGTTCTGGTACGCCCGTCATCAAGACCGAAACGCAAACGCAGAACGTTCTCTTCCCGTTCAGTCAACGTGTCGAGCACATCTTCCAGCTGCTCCTTCAGCAATTCGTAGGCAGCGGCGTCCGCAGGCGCAAGCGCCTCCTGGTCCTCGATGAAGTCTCCAAGATGCGAATCGTCCTCTTCACCGATCGGCGTTTCCAGCGACACCGGCTCTTGGGCGATTTTCATAATCTCCCGTACCTTCTCGGTGCTCAGCTCCATTTCGGCAGCAATTTCCTCCGGAGTCGGTTCGCGCCCGAGCTCTTGCAGCAATTGACGGGAAACGCGAATAAGCTTGTTGATCGTTTCGACCATGTGTACCGGAATCCGGATTGTACGAGCCTGATCGGCAATCGCGCGAGTAATCGCTTGGCGAATCCACCAAGTGGCATAGGTACTGAACTTAAAGCCCTTCTGGTGATCAAACTTTTCAACTGCTTTAATCAGGCCCATATTGCCTTCCTGAATCAAGTCGAGGAACAGCATGCCGCGACCGACATAACGTTTGGCGATACTGACAACCAACCGCAGATTCGCTTCAGCCAGCCTTCTTTTGGCTTCCTCGTCCCCGTTCTCGATTCGTTGCGCAAGCTCGATCTCGTCGTCCGCGGAAAGCAATGGAACACGACCGATTTCTTTCAGATACATCCGAACCGGATCATTTATTTTAATGCCCGGCGGCAGAGCCAGATCATCATCAAAGTTAAAATCGTCCTGCTCGCGCTCCTGCTCGTCGCTTCCCGCAGCAAGCGGATTGTCCTCATCATTTTCGTTCAGCACCTCGATGCCGAAATCATCAAGCTGCTCGAAAAATTCATCAATTTGCTCCGGGTCCTGATCGAACGGAGACAGCTTCTCCATAATTTCCTTGTATGTCAAGGAAGACCTCTTTTTGCCCTGTTCGATCAATTGGTCTTTTACATGATCCAGTTTCTGTTCCGTATCAAGCTCAGTATGCTGATCATTCGCCATATTCCGACTCCCTCCCCCCTAGAATTGCCCATCCATTCGCGTCTTAAGCTGTCTCTCTAGGGTTATAATCTCAATATGCATTTGTGCTGCCAGTATCGCGTCACCGCTTCGCTCTGCCAGCTCCTTACGTTGCTCTAATTCCCGGAATTGCGGAGCCTTGATAATGACTTCAATGTATTCATTCAGAATTAATTCGTCCAAATCAGGCACATTATCCATCATAAGAATCGATATGGCAGCCCGCTCAAGCTCTTCATCGTGAAGCGTGGCGATAAAGCGGCTGGCGTCCGGATCATATCCTTCTGCATAATAGGCATATAAATACGCAGCCAACGCAGCATGCTGCTCCACGTTGAACGCGTCTCCGAGCTTTTCATGTACGCTCTGGGCCAATTCGCTGTCGCGAAACATCCCATGCAGCAATCGTTGCTCAGCATTGACAAAAGCCGGCCTCAGGGTGGGCATGCCAGACCTTCTCGGCTTTTCATTCCTACCATTATTCCACGATTTGTCGTTATTATCCCCGTTCGGTTTCTTTTTTTGGAGCGCTTCTCGCTTCTGAAAGCAGTCCTGCTTGAGCGAGTCAAGCGAGATATCGAACTCCCGGGACAATTCCTTCAAATAAACCTCGCGTTCGGTGGACGAATCAAGCTCCGCTACGATTTCGAGCGCTTCAAGCACATAATTTTTCCTGCCTTCTTCCTTTAGCAGTATATGGTTTTTCCTTGAATATATAAGCTTAAATTTCGTTACCGAAATCCGCTGGTCAATCGTGTCACGCAGAAACGCTTCCGGACCGTATTCGCTTATATAATCGTCAGGGTCCTTGCCCTTTGGCAGCATCGCTACGGATACCTTCAAGCCGGCCTTTTCCAGCATCGGTATCGATTTGTGAGCGGCGGCTTGTCCGGCGTCATCGCCGTCATAACATACGATAACCTCTTCGGCCTGCCTTCTCAGAATGGCGCAATGCTCGTCCGTAAGCGCTGTTCCCATCGTCGCAACGCCCGTTTTCAGTCCGGCGCTCCAGGCCTTAATGACGTCCATGTATCCCTCGAACAGAACAGCCTGTTTGCTCTTCCGAATCGCAGGCCGGGCGTCATTCAAATTGTAGATCGTCCTGCTCTTCGCAAACAGCATCGTTTCCGACGTATTCAGGTATTTCGGCTGTCCTTCGCCTATAAGGCGACCCGCAAACGCGATAGCTTTGCCGTCCCGATCCCGTATGGGAAACATAATGCGATTGCGAAAACGGTCAACGTAGCCGCTGCCGTCCGATTTGGCCGATAACAATCCGCCCTTTTCCATTAACGCCAAATCAAATCCGCGCTTTTCCAGAAATCTTGCGAGTACATCCCATTCCTCGGTCGCGTAGCCCAATCCAAAATGATCGATCAGCTTGTCGCTTAATTCCCGATCTCTTAAATACTGCTTCGCTTCCTGACCCTGCCGGGTGTTGTTCAGAATATGATGATACAGCTTGATCGCCAGCTCATGCGCTTCGATTATGACGCTGCGCTCCTCATCCTCCGGCGCCGGCTTGCTGCCGCTTTGCTGCGTCCAGGTAACGGGCATGCCCGCATCCTCTGCCAGCAGCCTGACAGCTTCAGGGAAAGAGTAGCCTTCCATTTCTTCAATAAACCGAATGACATTGCCGCCCTTGCCGCAGCCGTAGCAATGATAAATTTGAAGTTCCGGCGTAACGGTGAAAGAGGGCGTTTTCTCCGAATGGAAAGGACATAACCCTTTCATATATTTGCCGTGCTTCGTGAGATGAACATATTTTCCGACAGTCTCGACGATGTCATGATGCTTGCGAACTGCTTCTATGACCTCTTCGGGTATTTTATTGCCGTATGTCATCGTTCATCACCTTCATCCTAGTAACACGTAAATAATATTCGCTATGCGTCATGGTTCTCCTGCTGATTACGCAAAACTTTTGTCAACTTTTGTTGAAAACGATCACGATCGGATTGATTCATGGCTTTCGGCCCTCTTGATTTGCCGCCTGTACGCCTGCGTTTAGCGAGTTCGTGCCTGCGCTCCATCAAATAATCGATATTGTCGTCCGTATATTGCTCGCCCCTTGGCGACAGCACGACGGCTCCCTTGCCAATGGCAACGCATGCCAGCCCAAAATCTTGGGTGATGACAATGTCGCCGCGAGCAATATGATTGACGATATATAAATCGACCGATTGATTGCTGCGATCCACCTGTACAATGTCGACGCCCTCCTCGGGCGACAGACGGTGATCGTGCGAGGCGACCATGAGTACGGGGGTGGCGTGCGCTCTGCCCGCTTCCCCGATCTCGGCCTTGACCGGACAGGCATCCGCATCGACTACAATCGTTCGTCGCTTGGTAAGCATCATCCATCACCGCCCGTTTCCATTGGTTGCGCGAAAGCCTTTTCCTATCCTATAGTATACGCCAAAACATTACATAATCCTTCCCGGCACGCTAGGGAGAGCGAACATATTCCATAATCAGGCTCGCCGTTTCCTCGACCGCTCGGTGGGATACATCAATGACCACGCATCCAAGCCGCTGCATAATGTCACCGGCATATTGCAATTCCTTTTCTATGCGGTCAGGCGTTGCATAGGAAGCTGTGTTGGGCAGGCCAAGCGCCTTAAGCCGCTCCTTGCGAATCGTGTTTAAATAGGGCACGCCGATCGTAAGTCCGATAATTTTGCGTTTAGGAATTTTAAACAGCTCATCGGGCGGCTTAATTTCCGGCACGAGCGGAACGTTGGCGACCTTGTATTTCTGATGGGCCAAATACATCGATAAGGGCGTTTTGGACGTACGGGAGACGCCTACCAGCACGATGTCCGCTTTCATGACGCCGGACGTATCTCGCGCATCGTCGTATTTTACGGCAAATTCGACGGCCTCAACCTTTCTGAAATAATCCGCGTCCAGCACATGATTAAGGCCCGGCTCCTGACGCGATTTGCGTCCCGTACGCTGCTCCAGCGTTTCAATAAAGGAGCCAAGCAAATCAATGGCGACAAGGGAGTGCATGTCAGACAATTTGCCCATGCATTCGCGAAGATGCGGAATAACGAGCGTATAAATCACGATCGCATTAACCTGTTTGGCCTGCAGCACGATCCGCTGCAAGCCCTCTTCGTCCGTAATAAACGGCGCGCGCCTGATTTCGGTATGAATGGGGTGAAATTGGGCAATCGCTGCGCGCACGACAAGCTCTCCCGTATCGCCGGCAGCGTCGGATACGACATACACAATAACGTCTGGCTTGACGATCGTCATACGTTCTCATCCCCTATCCCTATTTTTGCAGTGCATACACCGCTTCTTATTACCAAACCAGCTTGGAAAAATCGGCGATAAGGGCAATATCCGCTGCGATAAGCGCAAGTGCGGCCAGACGATTGGCGCGAATCGCTTCATCCGGCGACATTACCATTACGCTATCGAAATAAGCGTGAATGTATGCTTTTAACGTGGTCAACGTCTGCAAGGCCAGAGCGATGTCGCCTTGTTGAACGGCAGCCAGGTACGTACCGTGCTGCTTAAGCCATTGCTCGTATAGCTCCGTCTCCGCCTTTTCTGTGAACAAAGCCGGATCGACTTCCGCAGTCGTTGCCTTTGCCGCCAGATTGCTCACGCGGTTGAATTGTTCAACAACCAGCTTGAATTCGGCGCGCTCTTCGCCGGCCGCTTGAACCTGAATGACTGTCGCGCGTTCGATCGCAAGTCCAAGGTTATCGATGCCGGCAGCCATAACGGCATCCACCACGTCATAGCGCACGCCCTGCTCGGACAATACATTTTTAACGCGCAGCGTGAAGAAATCGGCCAAGTCCTTACGGATGTCTTGCGCATCACGCTCAAGTCCGCGGCTCTCATGCACGGACAGCGCTGCGTCATACAGCTCGCCAAGCGGAAGCTGTAAGCCGTGCGCCAGTATAATCTGGACGATGCCCGCCGCTTGTCTTCTAAGCGCATAAGGGTCCTGCGAGCCCGTCGGCACAATGCCGATCGAGAAGCAGCCTACTATGGTATCTATTTTGTCCGCAAGGCTGACGATAGCGCCTGTCAGCTCGGAAGGAGCGCGGTCCCCTGCAAAGCGCGGCTGGTAGTGCTCGTTGATCGCCTTGGCCACCGCTTCCTTTTCGCCTGCTTTACGCGCATAATCCTCGCCCATAATGCCTTGAAGCTCCGGAAACTCATAAACCATCTGGGAAACCAGATCGAACTTGCAAATATCCGCCGCGCGGCTAATATCGCCAGCTGCCGCATCGTCGACTTGAATCAGCTTGCCGATTGCATCCGCCGTAGCCCGAATCCGTCTAACCTTATCGGCGACAGAGCCCAGCTCCTCATGGTACACGATGTTCTCAAGCTTGGATAAGGCGTGCTCAATCGTCAGCTTATGATCCTCTTCATAGAAGAACTTGGCGTCCGACAGACGCGCTCTCAGCACCTTTTCGTTGCCCTTCGCTACCAGATCGATCGAACGGCGATCGCCGTTGCGCACCGTTACAAAATAAGGAAGCAGCGCTCCCGCCTGATCCAGCACCGGAAAATAGCGTTGGTGCTCGCGCATCGACGTAATCAGCACCTCTTGCGGGATGTGCAGGAAGGAAGGATCGAAGCCGCCTGCGAGCACATTCGGATATTCCACGAGGAATAATACTTCCTCAAGCAGATCTTCCTTGATTGCAATGTCCCAGCCTTTGTCCGAAGCAAGCGATTGGATTTGGTCCACAATCAATTGCTCCCGCTCTGCTACGTCAACAATGACATGCTGGGCGCGCAGCAGCTCCACGTACTCGGACGGATGATTAATCGTCGTGTCCTCGCCCAGAAAACGATGACCGCGCGATTGCTTGCCCGTTTGTACTGCAGCCAGCTCGAACGGAATGACCTCGCCGCCGAATAGAGCGACCAGCCAGCGAATCGGTCTGACGAAGCGCATGTCATAGCTGCCCCAGCGCATATTTTTAGGAAACGACATGGACGTAATGATCGAAGTCAGACCCTCAGCGAGCAGATCGCCCGTTGCCGCGCCGACGCTGCTTTTTTTGGCGTACACGTATTCCACACCAGCAAGCTCCTGAAAATAAAGCTGCTCCGGGTCAACGCCCTGACTTCTTGCAAATCCAAGCGCAGCTTTGCTCCAATTGCCTTGCTCGTCCTTGGCAATTTTGCGGGCAGGCCCTTTTGCTTCCTCATTGATGTCGGACTGTTTGTCCGCCATAGCCGTAACGAGAACGGCCAGCCTTCTTGGGGTTGCGTAAGCGCGAACCTCTTCATAGGCAATTCGTGAGTCCGTCAGCCATTTCTCCGTTTTCTCTTTCAATTGATTCATCGCGCCGCGCACAAAACGAGCAGGCACCTCTTCCAGCCCGATTTCCAGCAATAAGTCTCTAGCCACTGTGCTCCACTCCTTTCTTCAGCATCGGGAATCCCAGCCGTTCTCTCTCTTCATAATAGGTAGACGCGCATGAGCGGGCCAGGTTTCTTACGCGGGTAATATAGCCTGTACGCTCCGTTACGCTGATTGCGCCGCGCGCATCCAGAAGGTTAAACGTATGGGAACATTTCAGCACATAGTCGTACGCTGGGAACACGAGGTTCTGCTCCATCGTTTTTTTGGCTTCCTCCTCGTACATGTTGAAGAGCGTGAACAGCATAGCCGTATCGGAGGTTTCAAACGTATATTTGGAATGCTCATACTCAGGCTGTTTGAACACATCGCCGTAGGTAACGCCTTCTACCCACTCCAGGTCAAACACGTTTTCTTTTTGCTGAATATACGATGCCAATCTTTCCATGCCATACGTGATTTCTACGGCAACGGGATTGGCGTCAATGCCGCCGACCTGCTGGAAATAAGTGAACTGCGTAATCTCCATGCCGTCGAGCCATACCTCCCAGCCGAGTCCCCACGCGCCAAGCGTCGGCGATTCCCAATTGTCCTCTACAAAACGGATATCGTGGTCGTTGGCATCAATTCCCAATTGCTTCAAACTCTCAAGATACAGCTCCTGAATGTTGTCCGGAGACGGCTTAAGAATAACCTGAAATTGATGATGCTGGTACAAACGGTTCGGATTTTCGCCATAACGGCCATCGGCAGGACGACGGGAAGGCTCTACATACGCAACATTCCACGGCTCAGGACCGATTGAGCGCAGAAAAGTCATCGGATTCATCGTTCCCGCGCCTTTCTCTACGTCATACGGCTGTACGAGTATACAGTTTTGCTCAGCCCAAAAGCGCTGAAGCGTCAAAATCATGCTTTGAAAATTCATCGTTGACCTCTCCTTCTTGACTTAGGGTTCAATCTCAGGGGCGGCGGGTGAAATGGCAAAAAACTCCCGTCTCTACGCCTGCTCCCAGACGTAGGGACGAGAGTTGCAATCCCGCGGTTCCACCCTACTTGGCTTGCTTGCAGCAAACCCTCTTTGTGCGATATGGCTCCGGAGTGCCCCTTCGCTATGTATGTCCGTCCGGGCTCCCACTATCCCCGAATCGCTTGGCTGACAACATCCTATAGCTACTTTCTCCATCATTGCCCATTATTCATATTAAATTATAATATGCCGGATAGGTCAAAAAGTCAAACTGAAATTCATCCGCAAGCGGCTATTCCTTTGTCCGCACTAAATAATTTACAATAACTTATCCAATTGATCCAGAAAGCCTCTTGACTTTAATTTAAGGCCCAACTGCTCATCCATCAGCAAGCGCATCGCTTTTTTGAGCTCTTGTTTCGTTTCGGGTTTAACCGATATGGCGCCAAGCCTGCGCAAATCCATGCCTCGAAACAGCCTCAACAGCTTATAGGCTCCTTCTCCAAGCGGCAGCGCAGAGGGATCGCGTCCTACGCATCTTGAGCATAAAATGCCGCCCTGATACGCGGACATTCGAAACGGGCCTACCCGATTTCCGCAACAAACGCATTCATCGAGCTCGGGCGCATAACCGGAGAGCTCCAAAATTCGCATCTCATATACATGCATGACGATTTGGGCATCCTTGCCCTCTTCCAACGCTTTAAAGCAGGCCTGAAGCTGCTCGAAGGCGAAAGAGGTGGGCTCGTCCTCCTGCACCGTGCGATCGGTGAGCTCCGTCACATAAGCCGCATATGCGGACAAATCCAGTTGCTCGCGCAATCGGTGATGCGATTCCATAATTTCTCCGTGATTAAGCGTGCCCAAGCCGCTGGTGCGAAAATAAACAAACTCTCCATATGTAAAAGGCTGGGCCAGCGAACCATGCTTGCTTTTCACTTTTTTGGCTCCGCGAATCAGTACGCCGGCTTTGCCGTTCGACTTCGTAAGCAGAGTTACAATTTTGTTGCCTTCCCCGTAGTCCATGCTGCGAAGCACGATCCCCTCAACCCTGTGCAACATCCGGTCCCACTCCCCAAAAAGCTTAACCAGCGCCCAGCCGGCCATTATACGGCAAAACAAGCATTTGCGCGAATGATTGGCCGGCTGGGCGCATCCCCATCCATTACCTGTTCCTAAGCCTATCGCTCCAGCGGCACAGCTCCCGCTTGAGCCAATCAGGTATGGAGTCCTCAGATGCAGGAAACCCGCTTTCGCCAAAATCCTGATTGTCGTTTACTGCAATTGCGAGCCTGCAGCTTCATCTGCCTCTAGCGGCTGCTCATACTCCTCCGCTCCCAATGCGGCAAAGCCTTGCCCAGGGGACGCAAACTGACCTACTTCCTTGTAAAGCATGAAGGATTCGACATCACCGGTCAACGTAAAATACTTCCACGAAAAGTTTCGCATTCGTATTCATCCCTTTCGTCCACCTGACATGCTGTATGAAACGTTATTAGGATGCGATGGCCGGCTGTCTTCTATCCTTAACAAAATTCGTCAGAAGCGCTTAATCATGTCTAAAGCCGAGATCCTTAAGCACTCGATCTTGATTGCGCCAATCCTTTTTCACTTTGACCCACAGCTCCAGAAAGATTCGCGAGCCAAGCAGCGCCTCGATATCCTTCCGCGCTTGCTTGCCAACTTCCTTGAGCATGTCTCCCCGCTTGCCGATAATAATGCCCTTCTGCGAATCACGCTCGACAAAAATAACTGCGCCGATATAGACGACGCCGTTTTCCTTGACCTTCATATCCTCGATGGTTACAGCGATGGAATGCGGGATTTCTTCGCGCGTCATATGCAGAATTTTTTCGCGGATCAGCTCCGAGCATACGAATTGCTCCGGATGGTCGGTAATTTGATCGGCAGGATAATATTGTGGACCTTCAGGCAAATAGCCTGCAATTTGCTGCATGAGCGTCTCGATGTTGTTGCCTTTAAGCGCTGAGATCGGCACGATTTCAGCGAATGGATACAGCTCATTGTATTGGGCGATCATCGGGAGCAGCTGCTCCGGCTCCACCTTATCGATTTTGTTCATCACGAGAAAAACGGGCGTTTTCACTTTTTTCAGCTGCTCAATAATATACCGATCCCCGCCGCCGAGTCCTTCGGAAGCGTCGATCAGAAACAAAGCGGCCTCGACCTCTTTCAAGGCGCTTTCGGCGGTTTGCATCATATAATTGCCAAGCTTGGATTGCGGCTTATGAATGCCGGGCGTATCGAGAAAAACAATTTGCAGCTCATCCGTCGTGTATACGCCGTGTATTTTATTGCGGGTCGTCTGCGGCTTGTCCGACATGATCGCGATTTTTTGACCGATCAGATGGTTCATTAAGGTAGATTTGCCGACGTTCGGCCTGCCGATTATCGCAACAAAGCCAGAACGAAATTTGCGATTGTCCCGCCCTTTTTGGTTAGTTTGATTCATAACGTTAGTTAACGCTCCCATTCTCTAATGATGCAGGCGTAAATGCGCCAGGCAAAAGTTCTGTAATTGTGGCAATCGTCCAGCTTCCTTGCAGGTTCCCCATAATAATGGGCATGTCGGGAGCGCACAGCTCGACAAGCACTTGACGGCAAACGCCGCATGGCGCAATCGGTCCTTCCGTCGCTCCTACAACCGCAATGGCCTGAAACTCTCCCGGCCGTTTGCCGTCCGCAATGGCCCGGAACAAAGCCGTTCTCTCCGCGCAATTGCACGGACCGTAAGCGGCATTTTCTACATTGCAGCCAAAATGAACATGACCGTCATTGTCCAATAACGCAGCGCCAACCTGAAAGTTGGAATACGGGACATAGGCGCGCCGCATCGCTTCCTTGGCCTGCCCGAGCAGCACGGCGTAACGTTCTTCCAATCCCTCATACCTCATTCGTCATGCTTCCTCCCTTGTTTTAACGTATCCATAAATGCCATAAGGGCGGCCCAAGAATGAGCAGCCCAATGACAACCGATATAGCGGCAGCGACAAGAACGGCGCCGGCAGCGGTATCCTTCGCCAGCTTGGCCAGCGGGTGGATATCGGGACTTGCCAGGTCAACCGCCTTCTCGACAGCGGTATTGACAAGCTCAAGACTAATCACAAGGCCGATCGTCAAGCCTATAACCGACCATTCCAGCGGGTTAAGCGCTGCGATAACGCCCAAACCGATGACCACTGCAGCAGCGGCCAAATGAATTTTCATATGGCGCTGCGTGCGTATCCCATATCCGATCCCAGACATTGCCACACTAAAGCTGCGCAGCATCTTGCCCATTATCTTGCCAGACCTGCCAGGGAAAGTACGGCTTCCTGCTTGCCCATCATTTCCGCCTCTGCGGCATCATCCTGATGATCGTAGCCCAGCAAATGCAAAAACCCGTGGACGAACAAAAATCCAATTTCCCGCTCCAATGAATGGCCGTAATCTTCGCTTTGCGCTTTGGCCGTTTCAACGGAAATAATAATGTCGCCCAGCATGCCGGATATCGGATCGGCTTCTTCCTCGCTCTCGACCTCAAAAATAATGTCCAGCTCCTCCGTACCGTCCTCCTGCATCGCAAATGACAGTACATCCGTTGGGCGGTCGATGCCCCGATATTCCAAGTTCAGCTGATGAATTTGCTCATCGTCGGTAAAGGTTAACGAAACGTCACCCTCAGCAACTCCCTCCGATTCCGCCGCAAGCTGAAGCAATTGCTCCAGCAGCTCGATCCAGCTGTCAGGAATGTCCATTTTTTGTTGTTCATTGCTCCAATCCAGCCGCAAGCTCATTCCAAACGCTCCTTTGCTTTTACATCCTCGGGATATTCGATACGCGAGTGGAAAATGCCAATCACGCTTTCCTTCAGCGATTGCGCTACCTTGTCCAGCTCCTTCAAGGTCAGATCACACTCGTTGAACTGGTTGTCATCCAGCCTGCTTTTAATAATTTTGTGAATCATCGCTTCAACCTGCTCCACTGTCGGATTGCGCAGACTACGAACGGCCGCTTCCACACAATCGGCAATTCCGACCACGGCCGCTTCCTTCGATTGCGCCTTTGGCCCGGGGTAACGGAAATCCTCCTCCGTAAACGTCGGATCAATCCCTTGCTCCTCCGCCTGCTTCAAAGCCTTGTAGTAGAAAAATTTAAGCGATGTCGTGCCATGATGCTGCTCCGCAATATCTCGCAACGGCTTCGGTATATTGTAGCCCTTTAGCAACTCCACCCCGTCCCTTGCATGCGCCACAATGATGGACTTGCTCAGCTTGGGATCGATCGTATCATGCGGGTTTTCCATATTATTCTGATTTTCGATAAAATAATTCGGTCGCTTCGTTTTGCCTATATCGTGATAGAACGAGCCTACTCGGCAGAGCAAGCCGTCCGCCCCGATCGCTTCCGCGGCAGCCTCCGAGAGGTTACCGACCATTACGCTATGATGGTACGTTCCCGGCGTCTCGGTTAGAAGCTTGCGCAGCAATGGATGGTTCGGATTGGAAAGCTCCACAAGCTTGAGCGCAGACAAGATGCCGAACGTAACTTCAAAAAACGGCATCAGGCCAATAACCAGTATCGCGGTTATTATTCCGCTTGCAAAGGCAAAGCCGATGGAATAGATGAAGCCGATTCGCTCAAGCTGCTCCGACATCAGCAGAATCGCCAGCACCGACAGCGAGCCGAACAGGCTGACCATAATGCCCGCCTTGAGAATCGTTGAACGCTGGCTGGCGCGGTGAATCGAGAACATGGCCGCAAACGATACCACAATCATCACGAAACCGAACTGGAAATCAAACAGCTGGTTTTGACCGGTATTCAGAATTATGCTGCCCATTATGGCGAAAAGAATCGAGCTGATCATGGCCAAATGCATATCCAGTAGCAGCGTAATCAGCATGACGCCAAGAGCAGCCGGCGCCAAATAACCGGCATACGGCGCAGCGTCCGTCTGCATCAGCGACACGATCTGGAACGTAATCAGGTTAATCAGAAAAATAAGCCATAACATCAGCAGCGAGGCGTTGTTGTATTTGGGCTTAACGCCGTTGATTGCTCCCGACAAATGCAAATACGCATACAGCGCAACGATAAACATGATGGACATCGTCAGCAGGCCAAGCTGCGGCCAATAGTTTTTCTTGTCCTGCAGCAGCGAGGAATCCGCAAGCAGCTTGTACAAATCAGGCGTTATCGTCTGTCCGCGCTTGACGATCAGCTCGCCTTCCTTAATGACGACCGGAGGCGTGTTCTGCTTCGCCAGCACCTTCGCCTCGTCGGTTGCCGTTTTGTCCAGAAACTTGTTGGGCATGATGGCGAAGCGTGCAAGCTCCTGCACAATCTCTCTGCTCGTTCTGCTCGAAAGCGTACTGGCGTTCACAAGCTCGGCAACCTGCGTTCGGGCCGTTTCGGCCTCGCGCAGTTGCTCGCCGCTCAGCTTCTTGACAATATTGCGGGCTACCTCGCGCATTTCCGGAATCGATTCGGAAGGAAGATTCGGAATTTTATAGAACGTTTCCTCGGGAATGGTATATTCCTGCTCCTGCACTACCGTCGCCATTTCCTCAAGCAATTCGTCATTGTACGTATCAGTGCCGCGATTTACTTTAACGAAGTTCTCAATATACTCTTTATAACGGCCGGGAATCTCGTTGCGATAAATATCGATTTTATTCTGCAGCGTAACCTGGTCATCCGCGTTCAGCTGCTCGATTCGCATAAAAATTTGATCAACTAACATTTCATTGCGCAGAAAAACGATCGAGTAGGTAAAATCAACCTTGCTCGCCGCCTCCTCCTCGGCTTGCCGAGTCGCCTTGTCGTCCTTGATTTGGAATGGAGCCTTGATGTCCTTTTCGCTTACCCCGCCCTCTTGTATATCGTACGTCTCCGGCACGACATGCGGGGCTACGCTGAAATAAAACAGCAGCACAAACATGAACATCAGCGCCCAGCGAACGGCAGCGCTATGCTTCCAACCCGCCGTCTTGGACGGTCGCAAGCTCCCCTGTTTTCCGGTCTGGTTCTCGTTCATGCAGCAGACATTCCTCTCTAAGCTTTGTTTTCGGCATCGATATTGTAAGCCACAATAATCTTCTGTACGAGCGAATGTCTGACGACATCCTGCTCGGAGAACAGAATAATGCCGATTTCCTCGATATCCCTCAATATACGTTGAGCCTCAATCAAGCCCGAGTTTTTGCCTCTCGGCAAATCGATTTGCGTCACGTCGCCGGTTATCACCATTTTGGAGCCAAAGCCCAGCCTGGTCAAAAACATTTTCATCTGCTCCGGCGTCGTATTCTGCGCCTCGTCCAATATGATAAAAGCGTCGTCCAGCGTACGGCCGCGCATATAGGCAAGCGGTGCGATTTCGATCATGCCGCGCTCAATCGCCTTGACCGTTTGCTCAGGCCCGAGCACATCGTGCAATGCGTCGTAGAGCGGACGCAGATACGGGTCAACCTTCTCCTGCAAATCGCCCGGAAGAAAGCCCAGATTCTCGCCAGCTTCGACTGCCGGGCGCGTCAATACGATACGTTTCACAAGCCCTTCTTTCAGTGCGGCAACGGCAAGCACAACGGCCAAATAGGTTTTGCCTGTGCCGGCGGGGCCAATCCCGAACACGATATCGCGTTTGCGGATCGTTTTGACATAATGGCGTTGGCCAATCGTCTTCACCCTGATCGGCTTGCCGCGGAACGTTGTCGTAATCTGGCTTTTCAATAAATCCAGAAGCTCTTCAGCCTGCATATTTCGAGCCAGGTCAAACGCGTACATGACATCCCGTTCAGTCGGCGAGTAGCCGCCTCTTACAAGCTGCAGCAGCACCGTGTAGAGCTGCTCCAGCGAATCTACCTCGGCTGCCGGACCGGCGATGACGATCTCAGCCTCGCGCGAGGCGATGGACGCTTCCGCCTGCTCCTGCACCATACGTAAATATTTATCCTGTGGACCGAACAGGGCAAGCCCCTCCGCTGCATTGCCGAGCGGAATTTTAACCGTTTTCGACTCTATTTGCAACAATCCTCAATCTCCTTGCATTTGAATTAGTGGCATTTCCGTAACGATAGATTGCTCGGCTTCAAAAAGAACTTTCATATAAACTTTACCATTGTCCGCCTTTTCATGCAAAACAATTTCATTGCGCACGACCGCATCGGCGCCCGCCTTCGACAAAAGCTCCGCCTTTGCCTGCAAAATGCCGGTATTTTTCGCTTCTTCAGGGGACAGCTCCCGCTGGTCAATGCGCATTTCCATTACCGTTTCCTTCATCCTGCCGATCGGCAGCGTCCACTTGCGCCAAGCGGCCCTCTCTTCTTGCAGAATCGACTCGGAGGAGTCGAACGGGGATTTGCCAAAGCCGCTGACCTGAAGGGCTCGCGAGCCGAATAAGGCGTACCATTTTGTTTTCTTCTCGCCTGTGTAGACTTTGACGCTTTGCGTCATCGGCACGGAGATCTCGAATTCGTACCAGACTAGCCCACGCACCTTGCCCTTAGCGACAACCGTTTTTGAATGCTCCTCACCGCCGATCGTGCCTGAGATCAGAATCTGTCCTTGCTTGACCCTCGTATTCTTTCTCACTACCGGGCGGCCTGCCTCCGCAATAATTTCCGTAACGACCGAATCGGCCGATGCCACAAGGTGGCGCGGATTGTTAAGCTCAGCAAGCTCGGGCATCGTCTGCTCTACAATCTTAATCGTCACGCGGGTCCCCGATTTCTCTACGCCGATCCATGAGGAGCCCGGCAGTTTTTGCACAAGCTTTTTGGACAGCTGGTCCATATTCTGCAGGCGGAAAGACCATTGCAGCGGATAGAGCCCCTCTTGACGGGCTGCGGCGCGAATTTGGTCCTCCGACAGCCGCACATTGCCTTCCACGTTTACGGTCCACACGAGCGAGGAGAGCATAAAAATCACGCCGAAGAACAGCACAAGTCCGCCTGCGAACAGCTTCCGTTTTTCTATCCGCACAAGCCAAAAGGGCAAGCCTTGCCGTTTAATGACATGCGCCCGACAGCCTGTCTTCTTTAAATACGCACGTAGCTCAAAAAAGTGTCCGATGGACAGCTCCAGCTCCAATTTTTCGCTGCTTGTCCAGCGAATGGAGGACAGCTCCAGACCGCCGGCGAGCGCCTCGTTCACGAGCTGCTCCGGATGTCCCCCGCGAATTTGTACGGTAACCTTTCCTTGTAACCATTTCGTTCCGAATGCGCTCATCCGTTGGTCCTCCTTTAAACTACTGTGTTCTACAGGCGGCTGGGCCTGCCCTTAAGGGAATAACTGCACATTGGCTATAACACCTTCAATGAAAACTTCTTCCGTCCAGATCGTCCGAATGACGAGCTCGCGACCGCTAACCTCAAGCTCTCCCTTGCTAAGCGCCAAACGCAGCTTCTCGCTTGAAAAATGAAGCACGCCCCGATGATTCTCAATATATAGCTGCCGGTCTCCGATCATCGTCAGGCGCGGCAAATCGTACACAACATCATGCGGCATATCCAGCAGCTCTGCCGTCAGTTTACGAAATTTACGTTTGAATTGGCGCATGTAGGACGGCCTCCTGACGAATCTGCCCATCTCTGCATGCGGAAGCAAGCAAGGATGCGACAGCAGAATTTCATGTACTATACCAAGCTATGCCGGTTTCCGCTTAAATATGAGACGTTTGCACGGCAAAAAGGCCGCCTCGGCCGGCGGCTCAAATGCCGGCGGCGAGACAGCCCATGCTGTGGCGTCTTATCCGATTGTCGATCTATTTGCGGTAATGCCGCTTAGCCCGTGGAGGACCCAAAATTTCGGCCCATATCACCGCGTTTCTCAATTTCTCTTTTCCTACGGTGCTTGAAGCCGGTGCCGAAGGCGCGGCAGACTGCTGGCGCAGCTCCCGTTCCTTTTGAGCCGCCGCCTGACGGAGCCTGCGTTCAAGCGCAGATCGTTCGCCGGCCAGCCTGCGAGCCTCTTCTTCCCGCTCTCTGGAAGCTGCTGCAGCCTCCTGGGAAGCATGAAGCTCGCTGCGGTACACGGTCTGGGCGGGCGCATCCTCCGGCTGCTCTACGCGCTCTTGCCTCCAGTCCTCTCCAGCCGGACTCTGCCGCTCGCGGCCACCCGGGACTTGCTCGGGACTGCGCTTTCTATTCTTGGAGCCGCCTTTGCCGAACATAGAGGCAAGCGCTCCGATAATAATGACAACGATAAAAATATTGCTGAGCAAAAACTCGATTATTTTTGCGATCATGGCCCTTCACCTCCCGGTCCAGCTTGACCTTGGGACTCCTTATGCCGCAGCATGGCCGGAATTAACGCCCGTCCTTGGAATCGTCCAAGCCTTCCGGTTTGCCAATGGAATTGCGCATCTGCGTATCCGCTTCAATATTTTTCAAATTCATGTAGTCCATTACCCCGATTTTGCCGCTTTTAAGCGCCTCCGCCATAGCAAGCGGGACCTGGGATTCGGATTCGACGACCCTTGCTTCCATCTCAACGACCTTCGCCTTGTTCTCCTGTTCTTGCGCAACCGCCATGGCGCGGCGCTCCTCGGCCTTCGCTTGGGCGATCTTTTTATCCGCTTCCGCCTGCTCGGTTTGCAGGTGGGCACCGATATTCTTGCCTACATCTACGTCCGCAATATCGATGGACAAAATTTCGAACGCCGTGCCTGCGTCAAGACCTTTGCCAAGCACCGTGCGTGAAATCATATCCGGGTTTTCGAGCACATCCTTATGGGAGGCCGAAGAGCCGACCGTCGTTACGATGCCTTCCCCTACACGGGCAATGATTGTTTCTTCGCCGGCGCCCCCGACCAGACGATCAATATTCGCCCGAACCGTTACGCGCGCCTTAACTTTTACTTCGATGCCGTCTTTCGCTACCGCTGCGACGATCGGCGTTTCGATTACGCGCGGATTAACGCTCATTTGCACGGCTTGCAAGACGTCGCGACCCGCCAGATCGATAGCAGCCGCACGTTCAAAAATAAGCGGAATGTTCGCACGCTGCGCAGCGATCAAGGCGTTGACGACTCGGTCGACATTGCCGCCCGCCAGAAAATGGCTCTCCAGTTGATTAATGTTAAGTCCCAAACCCGCTTTTGTCGCTTTAATGAGCGGATTGACGATTCTGCTCGGCACGACGCGCCGCAAGCGCATGGCGACCAGCGTGATGATGCCGACCCGCACTCCCGACGCAAGCGCGGATATCCACAGCATAATCGGGAAAAAGCTTAAAAATACAGACAAAAGTATAAAGCCGATCACCACGCAAACTAAAATGACAATAATCGGTTCCATTCCCATTCCTCCAATCGGTTATTTACTTCTCCGTCAGCTCTGACTCTTTGACGACAACCCATGTCCCTTCCGCCTTCACAACCTTCACCTTCCGGCCTGCCGCAATAAACTCGCCGCTTGTAACCACATCGATGCGATCGTCATCAATTTGCACGGTACCGGACGGGCGAAGCGGCGTAATGGCCAATCCTTCCTTGCCCAGCAGCGATTCCTTCGTGTCGGATGAAAGGAAGCCTTGTTCCGTCGTCAGCTTATCCCGCAAAATAAACCGGTTCCATACGCCCTTGGTCTTGTTCATTTTGGCCGTCATAATAATAATGACAATTGAAATGGCAACGGCAATGCCGATCGAGATAAACGCGTTCACCGGGTCAGGCGCCGCTATCACAATGCCCGCGATCAAAGAGGCGCTACCCAGCAGTCCTAATATGCCGAAGCTAGGAACGAACACCTCGATGATAAGCAGCACGATGCCCAGCACGAACAGCGCAACCGATTCCAGACCCGCAAACCCCGCGATATAATGCCCGAAGAAATACAAGCCAAACGATAAAATACCGATAATGCCCGGCGCTCCAAAGCCTGGAACAATTAATTCAATGGCCACCCCGGCTATGCCGATGATGAGCAGGACGGTTGCCACTACAGGATTAATGAGCCAGCGGGCCGCATTCTCGGCCAGCGACGGCGTCAGGTCCACCCGTTCCCTCGACTCAAGCCCCAGCCATTGGATCGTCTCTTCAACCGTATTGGCCGTGTGCTCGGAGTAACCCACTTTAGCGGCATCCGAAGCGGATAGCGTTAAAATGTCCCCTGCTTTTTTTACCCAGCCCAGCTCTTCTTGAAGCGACAGCTCGGCGTTCGGATCGACCATGGCTGCCGCTATCTGGTCGTTGCGACCGTTTAAGGCAGCTGCCTCCATCATTTCCTTCACCCAGAACGACACCGTTTTGGGATTGTCGATCAGCTCGCCCGAACCGTTCACGACGGCGGCCGCGCCAATCGTGCTTCCCGGCTGCATGACAATCTGATCGGCGTTCAACGCAATGTAAGTACCGGCCGATACGGCTTTTCCTTCTACAAATGCCGTCGTAGGAACCGGACTTGTACGGATCATATGTCCGATCTCCTCGGCGCTGTCGACTCTGCCGCCAAGCGTATTGATGACCAGCACCACATGCTCGGCATTGGCCTCTTCAGCCTCTTTAAACGCCCTTTTGAGGAAGGATTGCATCCCCGCCTCCACCGACTGCTTGACAGGAATGACATAGACGGCAGGTCCGAGTCCGGTTTCAGCCGCGCGAGCCTGGTCCGGCTTCCCAATAACGCCCGCTAGCCCAAAAAAGGGCAGTGCTAATATTACGGCCATCATCATCGTCGCAATCCACGTTCCGCTTCGCCTTAGTTGGTTGATTTGCAAGCTGGCTCCCCCTTCGTTCATCTATTGTTCCCCAATACGTTGCAGCCTTAAAAAAGTTTCAGCAAACAACCTTCCGCCGTATCATATGTATGGCTTGACAAGATGCAAAAATGCCCTTTGGGGCGTAAAAAACAAGAAATAAAAAACACCTCCTTGCGGAGGTGTCTTGTTAGTCCGAATGTATAGTTACTTCAAAAGCTGCTGCACGAATTGATTTACCAGTTTACCGTCTGCGCGACCTTTTGTTTTGGGCATCAGGGCGCTCATGACTTTCCCCATATCGGCTTTGGAAGAAGCACCGAGTTCATGGATGGTCTGCGTTACGATCTCTTGAATCTCTTCTTCAGAAAGCTGGGCAGGAAGGTATTGACTAATAATATCAATTTCCACAACAAGATCCGCAACTAAATCATCACGGCCGGCTTTTTTAAATTCTTGGAGGGAATCTTTACGTTGTTTGATTTCGCGACTTAATATGTCAAGCACTTCGTTATCGTCCAAAGGACGCTTAAGATCGATTTCCAAGTTTTTCACGGACGCGCGCATCATGCGAATAACGGTCAGCTTGAACTTGTCCTGATTCTTCATGGCTTGCTTCATATCGTCGGTCAATCTCTCGCTCAGGTTCATACAGGAAGGTTCCTCCTAAAACTTTCTCTTGCGCGCAGCCTCAGACTTCTTCTTGCGCTTTACGCTTGGCTTTTCATAATGCTTACGTTTCTTCACCTCAGCTAGAACTCCATCTTTAGCGATGGAACGTTTGAAGCGGCGAAGCGCAGCATCGATAGTTTCGTTTTTGCGAACTTTAGTTTCAGACACCAGTTTTCCCTCCCTCCGAAACAGACCGTCCAGAGCTAATACACGGTTTATCAAATTTCATTATATGTCAAAACAAAAGGCAGTGTCAACTTCTGATCTAGCCGGAAAGCGAAGAAAGTTTTGAGCCTCCCAGAAGATGGAGGTGCAAGTGGTATACAACTTGTCCACCGTCGCGGTTCACGTTGTTCACCAGCCTGTAGCCGGACTCGTCAATCCCTTGCTCCTTGGCGATTTGGCGGGCGACGGCAAACAGCTCGGCGATTAGCGGGCCGTCCTCATCCGCGACATCGTTCATCGTCGGAATATGCTTTTTCGGTATGATCAAAATATGTATCGGGGCAGCAGGCGCAATATCGCGAAACGCAACAATTCGCTCATTCTCGAATACTTGGCTGGATGGAATCGTGCCTTCGACAATTTTGCAAAATAAGCAGTCCATTCAATTCACCTCCTTAACCCATGCGATAAGCTCTATTATAGCAAATGAACGGCAATCTTCCAAATAGGCCGGCGCCTGCACATCTGCCAGACAAGGCAGCGGCAGGCGCCGGAAGCGCTCAAAAGAACGGCAGCAAGCTTAGCGCGAGCAGTCCCGCAAGCGGAAATACCTGTCTGGTAAAACGTCTGCGAGGGAAATAAGGATACGGATAAAGCGGGAAACCGAATGGCGGACGTCCTCCGCCAAAGGGCACAAACGCCCGGTCTTCCCAATCTCCCATACCGCATGGGACAGCCAAACAAACGATTTCATCGTCCATGTATTCGATAAAACCGTCGCAGCACCATCCTTCCTTCGTTTGCGCCAACACATAGCGGTGCATATGCTCCCCGCACCATTTTTTAATGTCCTGCTGCTCCATAGCCGCATTTTCCATGCTATCAGCCTCCCGTCCGTTCATTGTATTCACGAATGGGCGTTTGGCTACTGCTTCCGATTATTTATCGGGCATTTGTTCTGCCAGCTGCTGAAGCTCCGGCATGCTGTCGATCCAGCCGATGCCTGTCGACACCCGAATCAGCGCGGCTTTGCTGTCGGCGATGCTCTCATTGAAAGTGCCGCGCAGATGTTCCGAGATAGCGTCAAGCACCTGCCCCAGCTCAAGAAGCGACTGTCGGTCAGCCTCGTTAAGCTCGCCTTCATAGCGTCCGACCGCTTGCAGTTGCTCATCCACATACTCAATGAAGCCATCGAAGCTGGCCGTCCGAATCGCTCCCTTTTCCCCTGTCAGGGTATGTGCAGCCTTCGCAAGCGAGACAATCGCCCCCTGCTTGGCGACCGATTGCGCCGCTTCGTATTTGACAGCCATACGCTCGTCAAGCGAGCCGCTGGCCGTTAAAGCGGGCAGCTGCGCGGAAATGCCTTCTGCGTAGTCGATAGCGGAAACCGCATCGCCGTAAATGCTTTTGCCAAGCTCGTATTTCTTTTCCTGTCCGTTCTGCAAAAACTGAGAATAAAGAAATACGTTTCCAATCAGGCTAACCACAAGCAAAAGCAGCGTAATAGGCAGCGCCATCGGGCGCTTGCCTGCCGTTTGCTGTTCCAAACGTTTCAACCCCCTTCAGTATTCGCAACGGGACGCTACAGCCTGACCGTCTGTCCTCCGTCGAAGAAGAAAACATAGCATTCATCCACTTTGCGACCGGTGATCAGCTCGATTGCTTCCGCATAAAGTCCGAGCTGAAAGCGATGACGCTGAGCGGCCTCCGCCCCATTCCCGTTTATGACACGATCCGTCTTGTAATCCAGCAAAACGACGCCCCGCTCGTCCTCGAACATACAATCTATGACGCCCTGTATGAGCACCTTCTCATCTGCCGCGCTTCGTTCCACGCCGGGATATACCCTGCTTGCAGGAAGCATGCAGCTAAACGGAACCTCGCGGCTCGCGCTGGTCGCACGCAGCAGCCGCGAGCCAAGTTCGCTTGCAAAAAAAGTCGCCACCGCCTGCAAATCGATCGCTTGCGCTTGTTTGACCGTGATTAGCTTCAGCTCGATCATGCGCTCAAGCGTATCTTTTAGGATTGCGTCCGTCGGCTGCTCCGCCAGTTGGACATGCTGCATCAGCAAATGATGCACCGAGCCTTTTTCCGCCGGCGTAAGCCCCTTTTCCTCCAGGAAGGAAGGACGCCGGAGTCGATACGAGAAAATCGCGTCACCCGACTTCGCCGCAGCTTGCACCTGCTCCTTGGGCAATAAATCCTCCAGCCCGGCAGCCTGATCCGGCTGCTCCGCATGCAGCCGCTTCATCTCCGTTACGGACGTTTTAGCGGCCAAGCCGGAAGCTTGCGTATGGGGATAGCTCCAGTCCAGACGGATGCGAAGATCGCTCTCCTCCGGCGCATGCTCAAGCAGAGCTATGCTTTTGATGGCTTGCATGCGCAGTTCGCGGGCAGGGTCCGCTTGTTCCCCATCATCGAGCGCTACGGCAGCCTCCGCCCCCAATAACGAAGCCGCTACGATACCGCTGCGCCACTCCATGCCGGCAGGGGCCGTCTGCTCGGGCTCGGCAGATAGTCCCGCCGCCGCCAACGGGCCAAGCCAATCCAAAAAGGTCGTTGCCGAGGCAATCTGAAAATCGGAGAGCTCGGCCCCAGGCGGCAGGGCTGCCTGCCAGCGCGACAGCTTGACAGCCGCATCGGAAACCGTACCGACCAGAAACAATTTTTCTTTCGGACGCGTCAGCGCCACGTAGAGAATTCTCATTTCCTCAGCCAGCATTTCCATCCGCATGGCTTTGCGGATTGCGAGATACGGCAGCGTCGGATAGCTGATTCGCTGCTCAGGATCGACAAAGCGGGGACCGAAGCCAAGCTGCTTATGCTTTAGAAAGGCGCTGCGAATGTCCTGCTGGTTAAAGCTTTTGCCGAGACCTGCCACAAATACGACCGGAAACTCAAGTCCCTTGCTCTTATGAATGGACATGATGCGAACGACATTCTCCTGCTCCCCAAGCGCGCGGGCCGTCCCCAAATCGCCTCCGCTATCTCTCATCCGCTCGATAAAGCGCAGAAACCGGAACAAGCCGCGAAACGAAGTCGCCTCGTATTGTCTGGCGCGGTCATGCAGCGCGCGCAAATTCGCCTGGCGCTGCAAGCCGCCCGGCAAGCCGCCGACAAAATCGTAATACCCTGTATCGCGATAGATCGTCCACAGCAGGTCGGACAGCGAGCCTTGTCTCGCCTCCTGACGCCAGCGCTCCAGGTTCAGCAGAAACCGTGACAGCTTGTGACGCGATCGCTCCTCCAGCCGCTCATCCGCCGCCGCATAGAGCACCGCGTCGTAATAGGCCGCGCTTGCCGACAAAATGCGTATCCGGGCCAGCTCTTCCGCCTCAAGCGAAAAAACAGGCGAGCGCAGCGCGGCTGCAAGCGGAATGTCCTGGTAAGGGTTGTCGATGACGCGCAGCAGCGAGAGCATCGTTTCCACCTCCACCGCATCAAAGTAGCCGGTGCCCAGCTCTGCATAGGCCGGTATGCCCGCCGCCTGCAGCTCCTCAATTATGACCGGCGACCATTGACGCGTCGCCCGCAGCAAAATAACGACATCACGCCACTGCATCGGCCTGGTATCGCGCTTCTTCCCGTCATAGACTCGGTAGCCCCCCGACATCAGCTCATTCAGCCTTTGGGCCATCCATCTTGCTTCAAGCTGAACCGTTTTCAGCTCGGAGGGGGGAACCATCGCTTGATCCGCATTCGCTTCATCCAGCATGTCCGGGGACTCCTCCGGCCCGTCAGGCGTTTCGTCCGCCTCCTCCGATTTATTAAGCACAGCCAATTCGATTGTGCAGCTATCCGGCGGAATCGGAACGGGATACGATGCTCCGCACACCAGCTCGGCGCTTGGGTCGTAGTCCATCTCTGCAACCGACTCCCGCATTATCGCGCGGAAAACACCGTTGACGCCGTCTACGACCTCCCTCCGGCTGCGGAAATTACGCGCCAAATCAATACGCAGCCCATTCCCGTTACCCTGGGCAGGCTCTCCTGCCCCAAGGGCAGCTGCAGAGCGGTACGCTTTGTATTTGCGCAAAAAAAGGTTGGGCTCAGCCAGCCTGAACCGGTAAATGCTCTGCTTGACATCGCCGACCATAAAGCGGTTGCCGCTGCCGGGACGCTCGATCAGCGAGACGATCGCTTCCTGCACCATATTCGTATCCTGATATTCGTCCAGCAAAATCTCGTCGAATTGCTGCTGATATTCGGTTGCTGCCGAGGAAGGCATCATCGCTTCAGGGGTAGATCTCGGGTCCCGCAAAATACGCAGGCAATAATGCTCGAGATCGCCAAAATCCAGCAAGCCCTTCTCCCGTTTGGCTATCTCGTACAGCTCGGCGAACTCAATGACAAGCTCTGAAAGCGACTCCATAAACGGCGCAAGCTCCTGAATCTCCTTCAGAAAAAGCTCCGCAGGCCGGCCAAACCATTCATCGGCGAGCTGAGCAATAAGCTTTTTCGCCTGATCTCGAAGCTCCTTGGCCCGTTCTTGAAGCGCCTTGTCGTATTCCTCGCCGCGCATGGCCTTCAGCTTGCCGAATTGCGCCGCTTGAAACGGGACGCTCCATTCTTCCCATGGCAGCGACTCTACCACTGATTCAAGACCGCTTACCAGCGCCAGATCCTCCTCCAAGGCTGCCGCATAGGGAGCAGGGCCCCCAGGAAGTCTGGTAACGTCCAGCGCCTGTTTAAGCGCATCCCGAGCCCCGCTCAGCGTCAAATACACATCGTTTCGCATCGCGGTCGCCCATGAGCTGTTCCGCAGTTCATCCATATCGTCAAGCAGAAAAGCGGCAGCCGTTTGACGCAGCCAATAATCGGGCCATGGATGGCTTTGAGCGAAGTCGAACAGCTGCTGGACGAGTCGATACAGCGGTTCGTCGCCGCGCTCCCCTCCAAAACGATCCGCCAGACGCAAGAACGCTCCTGCGTCTCCCGCATCCTCGTATTTTCGCTCAAACAGCTTGTCCAGCACATCCAGCCGCAGCAGCTCGCTTTCCGTTTCGTTGGCGATGCGGAAGCCCGGGTCCAGCCCGATGAGCGGGTAAAAGCGCCGAATGACGTCGAGGCAGAAGGAATGCAGCGTTGTAATGGACGCGCGATTCATTAAGGCAAGCTGACGGCGCAGATGCTCCGAATGCGGCTGCTTCTCCAGCTCCTTCTCCAGCGCCAGCCGAATCCGCTCCTTCATCTCGGCGGCGGCGGCCTTCGTGAAAGTGGCGACAAGCAAGCGGTCAACGTCGGTATCGGCCGATATTTTGCGAATAATTCTTTCAACCAGCACCGCCGTCTTGCCGGAGCCGGCCGCTGCCGCAACCAGAATGTTGGAGCCGCTCGTTACGATCGCATCCCACTGATCGTCGGTCCATAAGGCGTCCTTTGGTTTAGGTGAATCAATCGCCGTGTGCATCCTTGTTCCCCTCCAGTTGGCGCCAAACTTGCTCTTTCGAAGGCTTTGGCAGCATTTTGTATTCGTTGCCGTCAAATTGCGAATCGAACTGGCACACCGCCTTGTAATCGCAATACTGGCACGGAGACTTGGCCCCGAGCCGGTAAGGCTCAATCGACACTTCGCCGGCCTGTATGCCGCTTCCGATCCGGCCGATCGTCGATCTGACCGAATGACGAAGCGTGCTCCACTGCTCGTCCGAGACAACCGACGAGCTGCTGTAGAAGCTGCCGTCACGCTTCAAGGCGACGGGCAGCAAATCGGAATAGCCGCTCTCCAGCCCGTTGTCCATCAATCTGACAGCTTCCGCATCGGCGGATACGAGCCCGCGCATTTTAAAGCGTTTCAATAGCTGGCTTTGAATATCCGCCAGGCCCGACGCGTTGGACAGGGTTAGCATCGGGTTGTGTACATGGAAATACAGCACGCCGGCAGGCGACGCTTGCTCTCCCAGCCACTGCTCCGCATGCGTGATCAGCACGTCCAAATACGTCAGCATTTGCAAGGACAAACCGCTAGCCACCTCCTCGAGCCGGAGCTGGATGGCGCTCGACTTGTAATCGAGAATGCGGAGCAGCAGACCCTGCTCGGACCTTGCCGCATCCACGCGGTCGATACGTCCGATAATCTCGATATTTCCCCCGTCCGGCAGGGGCAGGCGCAAAGCAGGCAGCTGGCCGCCCGGGCCAAAATCAACCTCGGTCCCGACCGGCTTGAATTCGGCACGTCTGGCGTGCTCGCCAAGCATGACTGCCGCTTGCCCCACGATTTCCTTGAGCTTGCGCGCAATATATTGAAAACGGCTGCTGCTAAGCAGAATTTCCGACTGCAGCTTGGGAGCCAGTTCATCTACGGTTTCGCCAGCCGCCTTTTTCAGCTCCGCAGCAGGCATCTGCCCCCATTTCCCGCCAAGCTGGCTCGCCAGCTTGCTTAAGGCAGCATGGAACAGCTGACCGACATCCGGCGCCTCCAGCCGATAGAGCTTGCGTTCGCGCAGCTTCAAGCCGTGAATCGCAAAATGCTGAAACGGACAGGAAACAAACCTTTCCATCCGCGACACGCTTACCTGAAGATGGGAGCCGTAGAGCTCACCCGCTGTAGCTCTGGTCAGCGCCTGCTCTTGATTGTCGAACGACAGCGATTGGGCCAGGAGCGCCAGTCGACCCTCCCAGTCCGGACGAACCGCATACCAGTTGTAGACATCCCACCAGAACGGCGCAATGTCTAGCCCCTGCTTCCACGCCCTAATGGCGGCAATCAAATACGACAGCGAACGAACAGGATGAGAAACAAAAACACGCTGCTCGTCCTCCGGCATGGCAGGAGACGGCTCAAGGGCAGCCTCAAGCACCGGAAGGCCTGGAACCAGCTGGCGCACCTGGCGGATAATCTCCGACGGGAGAAGCGTTTTTCCTTCTTCGTCGGCAAGGGCATAGCTAAGCCACAAATGGCGGCTGGGCGTCGTCAATGCGTTGTAGATCAGGAAACGTTCGTCAAGCAGCCGCCTGCGTACGCCGGGAGCCATCGCAATGCCTTCTCCGGCGAGCTTCTCTCGTTCAGCCTCGGTCAAAATGCCATCCTCTTTGACTCGCATCGGCATGATCCCGTCGTTAGCGCCCAGCACATAACAAATCTGCACCTGGCCCGACCGGGTACGATCCATGCTGCCAATCAGCACCTGATCGAGCGAAGGGGGCACGGACGCCAGCTTGAGGCTGTCCAGCCCTGCCTCCATCATCCCGGCGAACATCTCCGGGGTTAGCGCTTCGTCGCCCGTAAGCTCTACCAATTCATCCAGCAGCTGCATGACGCCGTCCCAGAGCTGTCGATGGCTTTTGGCGCGCTGCGGCAGCCCCCGCTCCATATCCTCCGCGCTCCAGCGCTCAAGCCGGTCCGCGCAGCCTGCCCCGTCCAGCAGCTCGTAGAGCGCTTCGCACATCATGCGCACGTTCGAAGCCTTCCTCAAGGAATCGTCAAGCCGCTTCAGAGGGGGCACGATGACCGAGCGGGCAGCTAACGCCATCTCGTATTCAAGCTGGGCCTTTTGGCTGATGCGAGTCGCCATTTCCTCATCATCCTCAAGCGATACCGGGACAAGCGGTCGCCAGCTGCGCTCATTCATCCACTTCCAGCCGTCAATCCCTGCGGCAAGCACGTAATTTTCCAATCGGTCAAACCATTCTCGGGGATGCGCGTCATCAGGCAGGAACAGCATTTCTGTTTTGATGCAGCGGAATACGGCGTCATAGCTCCAGCCATGCAATACGGTTTCGAGTGCCGACCGGATAAACTCGACAAGCGGATGATAAACAGCCTGCTCCTTCTGATCGATAAAAAAAGGAATGCCATAATCCTCAAGGACCAAAGCCAAATAATCCGCATAGTCCTCCGCGTTTCTTACCATGACGGCCATATCCCGCCACCGCAAGCCGTTCTCCCGGGCTCGGTGCAGCATATCCCTGGCAACGGCCTCTACCTCTGCACGGCGGTTTGCGGCTGCATGCAGCGATATGCTTGGGAAATTCGTCTGCCGATCGTCAGCGCTCCGTTCCGGCATCGGCACCCGATCGGCATAATGCCGCTCCAGATGAGCCAGCATGGGCGATGCTGCAAACCGGGCCGCCGACCCGCCTTCGAGCAAATGAGGCGGTAACACGTCCACCTGATGGCGTTCGGCAAGCTCCAGCAGCTTCAGCTGCGTCTCTGCGGTCGGATGAAACAAATCAAGCTCATGGGGCCGTTCCTCCCGCTGATAATAGCGGTCAAGCGTCAGCGTGACCGTTACCTGCGCGCCTGATCCGATTAGCGCTCCCAGCGCTTCGTATTCCATCGGCGTAAACCCGTAGAAGCCGTCGACCCACAGCTCTGCTCCCTGCATGGAAGACGCTTGGTGATAGCCCTGCTGCAAATAGCGCAAATAATCCTCAGAATCGATGTAGCGCCCCGTGAGCTCCTCCTCCATCCGACTGTAAATAAGCTGCAAGTCGTGCAGCTTACGGTCCAGCAGGCTAGACTGGCTAGGATCGAAAGCGGCCGAAGCCAGCTTTCCTTGCAGTACGTCGGCGTCTATTCCGTATCTTTTCCATTCGGTCAATAGCTCGGCCAAACGGTCGATAAAACCCGGCTGTTCAGCTCCCGATCGGAACAAAGCGAGCTGAGGCGAGAGACGGTGGAGCGTTTTATACAGCAGCATATGCTTGCCTGTATCGGCAATCGGCACAAGCGCCGTGCCTCCCGTTTCCTGCATAACGCGAAAAGCGAGCCGGCGGAAGCTGAGCGCTTGCGCCCGGATCGTCCCCTGCACCTCTCCGCGCTGCAGCAGCGCAGCTTCCGTCTGAAACGTCGCTTGCTCCGGCACCAGCATAATGAGCGGCGGACCGTCAGGCTGGGCGCGCAAACGCGCACGTATTTCGCTTAGGCAATGACTTGTTTTCCCGGCTCCCGAGCGGCCCAGCACAAATCGAAGCGGCATGCGCGACTCCCTCCTTTATGGATCGTTCCGTTATTTGCTTCTTACCTCAAAAATCGCGAATTTCAAATAATGCCCTTCGCTGACGCCGAGCAGCTGCGGATGATCCTTGCCCGCCGCACGCCACTCGACGAGTCTGAGCAGCTTCCCTGCGTCTTGCGCCGCTTCATGAATGGCGTCCAGAAACAGCTCCGGCTTCATATGATACGAGCAGCTGGCCGTGACAAGGTAGCCGCCCTCGTTCACCAGCTTGAGACCTTGCAGATTAATGTCCTTGTATCCGCGGCTTGCTCCTTGAACCGCGCCTTTCGTTTTGGCAAAGGCAGGAGGGTCAAGAATGACAACGTCCCAAGTACGTCCGGCGCTTTCCAGCTTTTTCGACGTGTCTGTCCCGCCAGCCGCGCGCTGCTTGCGTTCGTCAACCCCTTTAACCTGCGCTCGCAAATAAGCGAAGGCGTCGTCCACGACAAATTCGACTCTATCGCTAAAGCCATTGCGGGCCACGTTGCGCTTTGCCGTTTCAATGGCATGCTCCGAGACGTCAAGGCATGTCACCTTCTTTGCGCCGTACTTGCAGGCGTGCAGCGTGAAGCTGCCCGTATGCGCAAAGCATTCGAGCACCGTAGCTCCGTCCCAATAAGGAAAGGTAACCGCTTTGCCATTCGCATTCACGGGGATCAGCCCGCCTGCGGTGTCCGTAATAGCCGCACCGGCCGCCATGGCTTCCGTGGCGGGAAGCAGCCTGATTCCGCTGCGCTCGCCCCAGCCTGTCATTAACGGCCCGATTGCAGCGCGGTTCTCGCGCTGATCAAAGAAATAACCGGTTTTTTGCCCGCCGACGATATCTACCTCCAGCTTAAGCCCGTTTTCGGTTATTTCGACGATTGAAGGGCAATCGCCGTATAGAACGCCCGTCCGCTCCTCCAAGCCTTCAAGAGCGCGCACGCTGACGTCGCTTCGCTCATAAATGCCGCGCGGCGCGAACACGTCCACAAGCGCCTCCAGCAGCGCTTCGCGGCGCGCTTCCATGCCCAGCGTCAGCAGCTGCACAACGAGCACCTGATCGAAACGGTCGACGACCAGCCCCGGTAAAAAATCCGCCTCGCCGTATACCAGCCGGCAATCGGCGTCAGGCACAAAACGGCGACGGTGAGCCGCGCACTGCCGAAGTCGGCTGCGGAAAAAATCGGCGTCCATTTCCTCCAGCGGACTGTAGCTTACAATGCGCACCGTGATTTGCGATTTCGGATTCCAATAGCCTGTCGCCAGGTATCGTCCAAGATGATTCACGACATCGACCAGCGCTCCCGGCGCAGCTTCACCTTCCATTCGATCAATTTCATCCCTGAACACCCACGGATGTCCTTGCTCAAGCCTTTTCTTTCTCGCTTTGACCAACCATATTTTGGCTCTATCCATCTGTCATTCCGCCTCTCTTGTGCTGCTTGTCATGCTTGTCTTGCCCCTTGCATATGTATACATACAAAACGAATCTCTCGCCAAAAAGAAGGAGACCGCATCATGATCCATTCGATTATCGTCCCCATGCTGCTGGGATTTTCGGTATTTCTATGCGGCATGAAGCTGATGGAGCTCGCGCTTCACCGGCTCGCAGGTCCGTATTTAACCTCGATCGTGGAGCGTTCCACCGCCACGCCGCTGCGCGGTCTTGCCGTCGGTACGGCGACAACCGCCTTCCTTCAAAGCAGCACGGCCGTAACCGTGATCGCCATCGGGATGGTTAATGCCAGGCTGCTTACGTTTCCGCGCACGCTCGGCATTATTCTCGGAACAAATATCGGCACTTGCCTCACGACCGAGCTCATCGGATTAAATCTGAATCGGCTGGCCATGCCGCTCCTTATCGCTTCCGTCTGCCTCTGGCTCATAACGGCCGCCATCAGCGAGCTGCGGCTTTTCCCCGCGCTCCGGCCTGTCCGTTGGCTGCAGCCAGTCCGATTTTCCTCCATCGCAACATGCGGTTTTGCGCTGCTGCTCTGCGGCATTTCGATGATGCAGGCTGTCGGCCCCGCCGTGCAGCAAAGCCCTATGTTCGAGTGGTTCCTCGGCAAGGCCGATGACAGCCTCTGGTGGGGGCTTGCCGCCGGGGCGGTACTGACGGCCGCCGTCCATAGCAGCGCGGCGGTAATCGCCATCCTCATGGGCTTCGTCTCGCTTGGAGCGATGCCTCTCGAGCTTGGGGTCGCGGCGGTCATCGGGGCCAATGTCGGGACCTGCGCCACAGCCCTGCTCGCCTCGCTCGGCGGATCGAGAGCAGGGTTATATGTCGCTTTTGCGCATATTTCGCTAAATGTCGGCGGAGCGTTGGTATTTATGCCATTCGTCCATGAGCTCAGCGCGGTGTCTGCCTGGTTCAGCCATTCGCCGGCGAGCCAAGTCGCGCATGCGCAGACGATATTCAATATCGCAAGCTCGCTTCTCGCGCTGCCGTTGTGCTATATTCGACCGTTCAGCAGGCCGGAGCAGACGGCCTAGGGCGCTTCTACATGGATGTCCAGCAATTGCAGGGCGCCGGCTACGATCCGATGATTGTTGTCGTAGCCGGACTGCCTCTGACGTCTCCAAGCGTCCAGCGGATCAAACCACTCCACCCCGCGAATTTCCTCCACCTGGGCCTGTAGGGTGCCGCCAATCGCTTCAACCAAGTAATAATGAACCTCCTTGCTCACTTTACCCAGCCGTTCATGCTCGTATTGATATTTGATCTGGTCGATCGGCGCCACAATACGGCCAATCAGACCCGTCTCCTCGACAATTTCCCGCAAAGCGGTCTCCTCTACTGTCTCGCCTGGCTCCATCTTCCCTTTTGGAAGCGACACTTTGCCGTATCGATCCTGAATGAGCTGAATTTGCAGCTTGCCTTGCTCCGTGTAGCGGTATACGACTCCGCCGGCAGAAATTTCCTTCATGAAGAGACTCTCCTTTGCAACCATTCACATATGATCATAAGTATATGCAGCAAAGGATTCCTCCATCTATTCCCGAAAGAACGGATAAGCAAAGGAATCCCCGCATGTTCATCTTTGGTTAATCGGTCAGGCTTGAACCGCCGCCGGGCGTTCCAGCACGAAATGGAAGGCATCCGCAGCTTCCTCGCGCGGAGACGTATCCTCCAGCACGCGTACAAGCGTTCCGCGGCACTCGTTCACGCCCGCTTGCGTCACTTTCACGCGGCACAGCTTGCCGATTAGCGATTCATCGCCGTTGAATACAACCTGGATATAGTTGTCGGTATAGCCCATGACCAAGCCCTGGCCAGGCGCTCCCTTATAATCGCGTTCAGGGATGACGTCAAGCACTTGCCCGACAAACTGTTCGGCATAAGCAAGCTGCATTTTCTCGGACAAGTCGATCAGCTTGTGTACGCGCTCGTTTTTAATTTCCTCATCGACTTGGTCCTCCATACGGGCAGCCGGCGTGCCTGTCCGTTTGGAATACGGGAAAACGTGCATTTCTGCAAATTTAAGCTCCTCCATGAAACGGAAGCCGTTCTCGAACATTTCCTCCGTCTCGCCTGGAAATCCGACGATAACGTCAGTTGTAATCGCCACGCCAGGCATAGCCTCGTGAAGACGCTTGATTTTGGCCGCAAACTCTTCTGTCGTATATTTTCTCCGCATCCGCTTAAGCACCGCATTGTCGCCCGCCTGAAGCGGGATATGGAGGTGACGGCACATTTTCGAGGAACGGTTGAGCACATCAATCATGGCATCGTCGATCTGGCTTGCTTCAATCGAGCTGATTCGAATCCGCTCCAGCCCCTCCACCTTATCGAGATCCCAGAGCAGGCTGGTTAAATTGTAATTCTCCATATCGTCGCCATAGCCGCCGGTGTGGATGCCCGTGAGCACAACTTCCTTGTAGCCCGACGCGACAAGCTGACGCGCTTGACTCAGGACGCTCTCCGCAGCCCGGCTGCGGGAAAGACCGCGCGACCACGGAATAATGCAGAAGGTGCAAAAATTGTTGCAGCCCTCCTGAATTTTGAGAAACGCCCGCGTGCGTTCGGAAAAATCCGGCACGTCCAGCTCTTCAAAATCGCGGGTTTTCATAATGTTTCGAACCGCATTGACAGGCTGGCGATCGCCTTGAATCTGGTTGACAAATGTCATGATTTTGTCCCGGTCCTGTGTGCCGATAACCAGATCGACGCCCTCGATTGCCATAATTTCCGCCGGCGAGGTCTGCGCATAGCAGCCTGTAACCGCAATAACAGCATCCGGGTTGCGGCGCACCGCGCGGCGAATAATTTGGCGGCTCTTCTTGTCGCCCGTATTCGTAACCGTACAGGTATTGATTAAATAAACGTCAGCCGTCGATTCGAAATCGACCTGTTCATAGCCTTCGCTTTTGAATAGCTGCCAAATCGCTTCCGTATCATAGAAGTTCACTTTACAGCCCAGCGTATAAAATGCGACTGTTGGCATCTCTTCACTCTCCTTCCATTTCGCCTGATTCATACAACAAGCAGGTTAATCCGACAATCCCCGCCGTTTCCGTCCGCAATATACGGTTGCCAAGCCCGACGAGCAGCGCGCCCGCCGCTTCCGCCTCTTCCGCTTCGCGCTCCGTAAAGCCGCCTTCCGGACCAACGATAAGCAGCACATTCGGGGGGGGCGCGTCCGCATGCTGCCGGCTGGCGTTCCATTGCCGTACAGCTTTTGCGATGCCGCGTCCATGAGCCGCGTGCCCTTCGCGCTCGTAGCAGAGCAGCGCCAGATCGACGCTTCCGATCAGCGCCAGCAGCTCGCGCCACGTTCGCACCGCACCGATTTCCGGAATTCGGCTGCGGTGCGACTGCTCAGCCGCTTCCTTGGCGATTTTCCCCCAGCGTTCAATCCGCTTCGCTTCCTTCTTGCCGTCATACTGCACAATCATCCGTTCGGATTGAAAAGGAGCAAAAGCGAACGCGCCGATCTCCGTCCCCTTCTGCACGACCAGCTCCATCTTGTCGCCCTTGGGCAAGCTTTGCGCGATGGTAATGTTCCACTTTGGCTCGCTCTTTCCCCCAAGCCATTCGACGACATCCGCCACTACTTCGCTCTGCGCCTCGCGGACGCAGACGAGCGCCGTTCGTCCTGCGCCGTCGCTGACAATCAGCTTATCGCCGGCTTTCGTACGCATGACACGAAGTGCATGATGGGCATCCTCGCCCGTAATGCGAACCTCGGCTTCGCCGAATTGATCCGCCGCCACAAAATATCGTTGCATCGTTCTTCTCCAACCACCCTTGTGCAAATTCCATCCTTCATCTTACCATGAACGACTTTCAAAAATCTATGTCAAACGAATGCCAGCAAGCTGCTAGCCGGCAAACCAGCTCGCTACGAAAAACAGCGAATGGTCCATAAGCACAGTAGACAACCTTAGAATCGGATCAAGCGTTACCGCCCTAAGCGGTGGAATGAAGACCAATAGAAGAAAAATAAAAATTCCCCACTGCGCATTTTGATCCATTTTGTACCGAACCTTGATGGGGACCAGATCAGCGATAATCCGGTAGCCGTCCAGCGGCGGAAGCGGAATCAGGTTAAATACGAACAGCAAAAAATTCAACCCGATTACATATTTGAAAAACGTTTCAACCGCAGCCACAACGCCAACCGAAGCGCCGCCCAGCACACCCGAATATACAATGGTAACGAATAAGACAACGGAAACAAAGCCGACGACCAGGTTGCTCAGCGGGCCGACCGCAGATACAATAACCCCCATCAGACGCGGCTTCTTGAATCTGCCTTGGTTCACGAGAACCGGCTTCGCCCAGCCAAAGCCTGCAATCAGAATAAGGATGGAACCAAGCACGTCCAGGTGAACGCGAGGGTTCAGAGTAACCCGGCCCGCTTTGTACGGGCCTTCGTCTCCGAATTTATAGGCGCTGTACGCGTGGGCAAATTCATGAACCGTAAAGCCGATGATAAGCGCCAACGCGACAAAAGGAAGATCCTCCAGCGGGTACCGGATAAATTGTTGCAAAAAATCCATTAAACCACCTGCGGCTTTCTCGCCACGAAAGCAATCCACTTCTCATCGCGGCGCTTCTCCAGAACTTCAAATCCCGAGGCCAGCAAACCGGCCTCAACGTCAGTTTCCTTGTTCTCGTATACGCCCGATGCGATATAAATGCCTCCCGGCTTTAATGCAGCGAACACATCGTCAACGAACAGCAGAATGATCTCGGCCAAAATATTCGCAACGACCAAATCTACCGGCAGCTCGACTGCGGTTTGGCCGCTTTCAGCGCCTGCTTCATCCTGCTTGAGCACGCCCAGCAAATCGCTTAGCTTGACCTCGACTTGGTCGGACAGCCCGTTCAGCCTCACATTTTCGGTAGCGCTCGATACGGCGACAGGGTCTAAATCAAGCGCAAGCACACGTTTGGCGCCAAGCCTGCACGCCCCGATCGCCAGAATGCCTGAGCCTGTTCCGACGTCGATTACATCTTCTCCGCCGCGGACGACCGACTCCAGCGTCTGCAGACAGAGCGCGGTGGTAGGGTGCGTCCCCGTTCCGAATGCCATTCCCGGGTCCAGCTCGATAATCCGCTCCTCGGGAGCGGCCTCGTATTCCTCCCACGTCGGCTTGATCGTCAACGTCTCCGACACGCGGATCGGCTTGAAATACTGCTTCCAAGCGGTCGCCCAATCCTCGTCGTCTACAAGCACGGCCGCATATTCCACTTTTCCCGGATCGATGTCGAACTCGCGAAGCTCCTCGATTCTCGGCTTTAAGGCCTCAATTAAAGCATCGGCGTCCACATCCTCGGTAAAGTACCCTTTGATGATGGCCTCCCCTTCGGGTATATCGTTAAGCGGCAGCTCATACCATTGTCCAAGCGACGTATCGCGCGGCTTGTTCAACGAACCAGATTCTTCAATGGATACGCCGCCGGCGCCCAATTCATGCAAAAAATTCGAAATCATCTCCTGCGCCTCTTCGGTCGTGGAGATTGTAAGCTCATACCATTTCATTATGTAGTTGCCTCCATTATTAGCTTTTCCATTTTAAGACCAGCTTCTATTGTACACCAGAGTACCGCCGCTGCACAAAACGAAATTCCCTTCGTATAAAACACTTGCATATCCTTTAATTCCGAGTATAATACTAGGTATATAGACAAACGGAGATCGGAGCTGTTGAATATGACCTTTTCGGATAAACAATATGCGGCAAAATGGGTGGACGATTATTTGGATTTGTACAACACGGCTGTTCAACTCGGTGACGTTGCATGGCAAGAGGATATATTGCGCACGTTGCAGGCGAAGGATCAGCATATTCAACTGGAGATCATTTCCGGCATCAAGGTGGACCTCTGGCTGAAATTTGACAGTATAAACCGTAAAATGGTGACCCTCTACGAGCAATTGCGGAACAATGCGTTTTCGGAGCAAGAGAAGCGCTCGGTGCTCGAGCAGGTGTGGGAGTTTAAGCTTCAGCGCATATTAATAGCAAGCAAATTAAAGGAATATCATCTGAGCTCTCCGTCAAAATGATGAAACAAGCCGATCAAATAAAAAAAGCCGACATGCAGAGGACTGCTTGTCAAGCTTGTAAGACTAACGTATTCTCTTGTGGCATGCAGATGTCCGCTCTGCCTTACATGCATGTGGTACAAGGTCTGTAGTCTTGCAGCTTGTCTGCTCGGATTACATGGATACAGGCTTCATATCGCGCATCATGGCCATCATCATCGTGGACATTTCATCGCACTCTTGCATTTTCATCATCATCATGTTCATATCCATGCCGTCCATCATGTCCATTTCCATACATTGCTCCATCATCATCTTGAGCGATTTCATCTTGCACATCATGTCATCCATACACATATTCATCATCATTTGCATCGCCATTTTTTCCATGAATGTACACCTCCCATTTCCTATTTAAAATTGTTGAAACAACTGCTTCCTAACGAAGGATACTACAGTCTTGATAAGAAATCAAGACTTTTTTGTGTTTTTTCTTGATTTCCAACCTTAAAATATGATATAAATATAGGTTATTCCTTTTATACTTATATATCCACTAGGATTAATCAGCAAAGGGGCTATTTCCATTTTTCAGCCCCCCCGCCATAAGCCGCGCGGCTTTATCCTCTTACTCGAACAGATCAATTTGCTTGGGCGGCAGCGGATACAACGGCTGACCAAGCAGCTCCGACAGCCTGCGAGCGTTGTCCGCCGCATCGCCGCCCGAATTATTGTTGAAAATGACGGTCACGCGCTTGCTCTCTCGCTCCAGCGCAAGAAGCCGGTCACGCCATCCCAGAAGCTCAGCATCGCTATAACGATATAAATAACGGACCTCCCGCCAATTCGGCGCCCCGTTCGACACCCAGCCTGCTGCATTCCGTCCGTGAAAGCGTACGATGATCTCTTCCTCATGCGTCGAAACCGCCACGATAGGAACAGAGCCTGGCTCCACCTGCGGCTCGTCGCATACACTGTGGAGCCAGCCTTCCTGACGCATAAAGGCAAGCGTTTTATCCCGCATCTCTCCGCTAAACCAGCTTTGATGGCGAAATTCGAGGGCAAGCGGCAAGTCTCCCATACGCGCCTTATCGACGCGAAGCTTCCTGACATTTTCCCTGGTGCAATCGAACCAAGGCGGATATTGGAACAATACGGCGCGGCATTTGCCCGCCTTAACAAGCGGCTGAATCGACGCCTTGAAGCCTTGGTACATGTCCGCCGTTTCATCATCCGAATACAGCTTGTTCGATTGTCCGGTCATGCCTTGATACGCCTTTACGACAAAGGAAAAGCCGTCGTCCACCTGCTCCGCCCATCGTTCGAACAGCTCGGGCTTATGAATGGCGTAATAAGAGCTGTCCACCTCCACGGTGCGAAAATACCTGCTGTACACTTTAAGCTTGTCCTGCGGTCTTGTGCCGGGAGCATACAACAGCTCATGGTCGCCCCAGCCCGCCAGCCCGATTGTTATCACCCTATCGCCCCCCGGAGAATGTAAATCCGCTTATTCTATGTAGCTGTAATCCGAAAAAGCTGCCGCCTGCCCTCTGTAGGCGCCTTCGCTGTCCACAACGTTCCATACCGTAGCCTGCAATATGAAAAAACGGCGGCCTGTGCGAGACACGCGAATTCCGGTATAATCGTCCACATAGCCGTTCAAGCTCACGGCCTGGAAAAACCGATCGCGCTCCGCCCTCTCCGCAGGCTCTGCCGTCAGCCTTGATGGGGTCTGCGTGAACGTCTCCCAATCCATCTCCCAGAGCTCCAGGCCGCGAAGGTTGCCAAAGTTGAGCACAGGGTCCTTTTCTGTGCCGTGTGAAAGAATCACCTTCGTGGCCCGGTACAGCTGCTCCCAAGCAGGCTCTCCGACCTTCAGCGCAATCAACTCACTGCCAGTCCAGCGCTTGTAGCTGTCAATAAGCAGTCTGGCGTGCCGCTCTGCGGCGCCCTCCCCAATTTTTAACGGCGTCATTGCGCCCCTCCTCTTTATCCATGCGTTCCCTCATCCGCAGGCCGCTAGCGCCATGCTTACCCTTCAAGCGTAAACGACTGATGTCGTCCTCTGGCGGCAAAGCTAACGTTTCGCGCTGAATGAGAAGCCGATTATAAACGTGAAATATATAAATGCTTATAATTTTGAAAAAAAACGTTCCGGGCTAATCGCCGCGGAACGCCTTTTTCATTCGTTCAAAGATAGATTCATGATGTTCGTTTTCTGGAGATTCTATCGCTTCGGAACTCTCTCCGCCAAATTGGCGAAGCAGCTCCTTCTGCTCCTCGGTAAGATTCGTAGGCGTAACGATCGTCACCTTGACATGCTGATCGCCTTGACCGTAGCCTCGCAGCTTCGGAACGCCCTTGCCTTTGAGGCGGAAATACGTACCGGTTTGCGTACCCGCAGGTATTTTGAGCTTGACCTTCTCGGTAAGCGTAGGTATTTCAATTTCCGCGCCTAACGCCGCCTGTACGAAATTAAGCGGTACCTCGCAATAAATATCATCGCCCTCGCGGTCAAAAAATTCATGCGATTTCACTCGAATGACGATGTACAAATCGCCTGCAGGACCGCCGCGCAGACCGCCCTCGCCTTCGCCAGACATACGGATTTGCGCTCCGTCGTCTACGCCGGCCGGTATCCGCACCTTGATTTTGCGCTGGCGCTTAACTTTGCCCGCTCCATGGCAGGTACCGCACTTGTCTTTAATAATGCGCCCTGTACCGCTACAATTCGTACATGCGCGACGATTGACCATCCGGCCGAACGGCGTGTTCTGCACAACCTCTTGTTGACCGCTGCCTTTACATACCGAACAGGCTTCCGGCTTCGTACCCGGCTTTGCGCCATTGCCGTGGCAAGTGTCACAGGACTCGGTACGCGGAATCGTAATCTCCGCCTCTTTGCCGAACACCGCTTCTTTGAACTCCACGGTCATCGTATATTGCAAATCGTTGCCGCGCTGCGGCGCATTCGGATCTCGCCGATTGCCTCCGCCGCCGCCAAAGAACATATCGAAAATATCGCCGAAGCCGCCGCCGAAATCCGCGCCGCCACCGCCGCCCATGCCCTGATTCGGATCAACATGTCCGAAGCGGTCATAAGTGGAACGCTTGCCGTCATCGCTCAGCACATCGTAAGCTTCCTTCACTTCCTTGAACTTCGATTCGGCGTCAGCCGCTTTGTTCACGTCCGGATGGTATTGCCTCGCGAGCTTGCGGTAGGATTTTTTAATATCTTCAGCCGAAGCGTCTTTCCCGACGCCCAGCACCTCATAATAATCGCGTTTGTCCGCCACCTGTTCTCACCTCCGCATTTATTGTATGCGCCACTGCGCGAGCAGACGCACGAAAGGAGGTCAAAGTCAGGCTGCGCCTGTCCTTGACCTCTCGCCCGCTGCTTCTTATTTCTTATCGTCAACTACTTCATAGTCGGCATCTACAACGTTGTCCTTGCCTTTCGCCGATCCCGCTTCCGGCTCGCCGCCTTCTGCCGCAGGGCCCTCCTGGGCAGCCTGCTCATACAGCTTAACGGAAAGAGCCTGCACGATTTGGGTCAGCTCCTCTACCGAAGCATTGATTTGCTCCAGATCGTCAGTAGCAAGCGCAGCCGTAACCTTTTCTTTCGCTTGGTTCGCTTTTTCGATTTCGGATGGGTCAACCTTGTCGCCCAAATCCTTGATCGTTTTGTCTACAGAGTAGATCAACTGGTCAGCGACGTTTTTAGCTTCAACCAGCTCGCGACGTTTGCGGTCTTCCTCGGCGTTCAGCTCCGCATCCTTCATCATTTGCTCGATTTCTTGCTCGCTCAAACCGCTTGAAGAAGTGATCGTGATTTTTTGACTTTTGCCTGTGCCTTTGTCAAGCGCCGATACGTTAACGATACCGTTCGCGTCGATGTCAAATGTAACTTCGATTTGCGGTACGCCGCGCGGTGCCGGCGGAATATCGTTCAGCGTAAAGCGGCCAAGCGTTTTGTTGCCGTTAGCCATCGAACGCTCGCCTTGCAGAACGTGAATTTCAACGCCTGGCTGGTTGTCGGCATAAGTCGAGAACACCTGCGATTTGCTCGTCGGAATAGTTGTGTTCCGCTCGATCATTTTTGTAAACACGCCGCCAGCTGTCTCGATACCAAGCGACAATGGCGTAACGTCAAGCAGTACGACATCCTTTACGTCGCCGGTCAATACGCCGGCTTGAACCGCTGCGCCAAGCGCTACCACTTCGTCCGGGTTAACCCCTTTGTGCGGGTCTTTGCCGATCAGCTTCTTAACCGCATCCTGAACGGCAGGAATACGAGTCGAGCCGCCGACAAGAACCACTTTATCGATATCGCCAGGCGACATGCCGGCATCGCTCAACGCTTGACGCGTAGGGCCAAGCGTACGCTCTACAAGCTCTGCGGACAGCTCTTCGAATTTGGCGCGAGTCAGGCTCATCTCCAAATGCTGAGGAACCCCGTCAACCATCGTAATGAACGGCAAGGAAATAGCGGACGTCATAACGCCGGACAATTCCTTTTTCGCTTTCTCCGCAGCATCCTTCAGACGTTGTACAGCCGCTTTGTCTTTGGAAAGATCAATGCCTTGATCCTTCTTGAACTCATTAACCAGGTGATCGATGATCACTTGGTCGAAGTCGTCGCCGCCAAGCTTGTTGTCGCCGCTTGTTGCTTTTACTTCGAAGAAGCCGTCGCCAAGCTCAAGGATCGAAACGTCGAACGTACCGCCGCCAAGGTCATAGACGAGAATGGTTTGATCTTCTGTTTTCTCCAGACCGTAAGCAAGCGCAGCAGCCGTCGGCTCGTTGACGATACGAAGCACTTCGAGGCCGGCGATTTTGCCTGCATCCTTCGTAGCTTGACGCTGGCTGTCATTGAAATAAGCTGGAACGGTAATAACCGCTTGCGTTACCGATTGACCGAGATAAGCCTCGGCATCGGATTTCAGCTTTTGCAAAATAATCGCAGAAATTTCTTGCGGCGTAAATTCTTTGCCGTCGATGCTTTCCTTGTGGTTGGTGCCGATATGACGCTTAATCGAGCTGATCGTACGGTCAGGGTTCGTAATCGCTTGGCGTTTTGCCGTTTCGCCGACTACGCGCTCGCCGTCTTTCTTAAAGCCGACAACCGAAGGGGTTGTGCGGTTGCCTTCCGGGTTAGGGATAACGACAGCCTCGCCGCCCTCCATAACCGCTACGCAAGAGTTTGTTGTACCAAGGTCAATACCGATTACTTTACTCATGGGTTGGTTCCTCCTACTATTCTTATCGTATTATGTTGATTATATCTTAAAACGGTGAATGCTTGAAACATGACAAGCGAGCCTAGCCGCTCACTTTCACCATCGCCGGACGAAGAACCTTATCCTTTAGCATATAGCCCTTCTGCACTTCCTCGACAATAATGCCTTCCTCATGCTCTTCGGATTCAACCTGCATAATCGCTTGATGGAATTCAGGGTTAAACGGCTCGCCAACGACATTCATCGCCTTCAGGCCTTCCTGCTCGAGCGTCTGTCCCAGTTGACGGAAAATCATGTCCACGCCTTTGACCAGCGAATCGTAATCGCCGCCGCTGGCAGCCGCAGCAATCGCGCGATCAAAGTTATCGACGACAGGAAGCAATTGGCCGAGCAGCTTCATCGAAGCATATTGACCAAGCTCTTCCTTTTCCTTCAGCGTACGCCGGCGGAAATTGTCAAAGTCTGCTTGTGCGCGTAAGTATTTTTGCTGATGCTCTTCAGCAAGCTTGGTAAGCTCGACGATACGCTGATCCTCGATTACCGCCGCCTCTTCGGTTTCCTGCTCCGTCGATTGCTCCGTTTGCTCCAGGTTTTCCGTTTCTACAGCTTCTTCATTATGTTGTTCCTTGGTGCTCATGCAATCACCTCCTTTAAATGACTTTATTTATACCAGCGGCTCAATTGAATCGCCATATCCTTGGAAATAATATCAAGGAGGCTTATGACCTTGCCGTACTCCATTCTTGTTGGGCCGAGTATCCCGATGGTTCCGAGGGACTGCCCGTCAATCGCATACGTCGCGGTAATTATGCTGCAATTGCTAATCGCCTTGTGGTCATTCTCTGTACCGATGCGGACTTGTATACCTGATGGAATACCGGAAAACATTTTCAGGATCGTGGGCGTTTCCTCCAACAGATCAAGAATCGTTTTCACCTTGTCTACATCTTTAAACTCCGGCTGCGTGAGCATGTTAGTCGTCCCGCCAAGGAAAATCCGATGCTCCTCCTCGCTCTCAAGCGCTTGATCCAGCACTTGGAGGATTTGCTCGTAATGATCGACGTGCCGCTCCAGCTCCTGCCCAACCTCGCTATACAGCTTCGAGCGCAGGCGGACAAAGGGAACGCCAACCAGCTTGGCATTTAGAATCGCAACAACCTTTTCCATTTCATCCATTCTAATGCCCGCAGGAATCGTTATCGTCCGATTCTCCACATGGCCGGTATTCGTTACAATAATCGCAACGGCAGAGCTCGCATCTAACGGCACAAGGCCAAAATGCTTAAGCGACGTGCTAAACGTCTCCGGCCCAAGCAGAATGGACGTATAATTGGTCAAATTGGACAAAATGGTGGCCGTATGCTGAATAACCTGTTCCATTTGATTCATTTTTTCGGTAACAAGCGAGCGGATAAGATCGACATCATGCTCATTCACTTCGCTTTTCCCAAGCAGGTGGTCTACGTAATAACGGTATCCCTTTGTAGAAGGCACACGTCCAGCCGATGTATGCGGCTGCTCCAAAAAGCCGAGCTCCTCCAGATCCGCCATTTCGTTGCGAATCGTAGCAGGACTGAAGCCGACATCGCCGCGTTTCGAAATGCTGCGCGAGCCGACTGGTTCAGCCGAGCGAATATAATCATCCACTATTGCATGCAAAATCATCCGTTGTCGTTCCGTGAGCATCCGAATCCCCCTCAATCGTTTTTACCGGTTAGCAGCTGCCACCGTTAGCACTCAATTAAGTCGAGTGCTAATCATTAATACAAAAATACCAAACCAGCTTGTTGATTGTCAAGTCGGTTCGGCATTTTTTGAAAGATAGGCAACACCAATTTGATAAGAAATCATATGAATATAGTAAAGAATTTGCGTTATAAAGTCGATAAAGAAAGGAGAGAATGGGTAATAAGAAGTAGGAAAGGGGGGAGCCTTATGGAAACTTGGCGCGTATGGGAATGTAGTCACTGCGGCTCAACGATGAAGCTGAACTATGACGCTTCCGTACAGGACTATGAAAGAATCAAGCATTGCGTATGCGATGAAGGACTTATGGTCTGGCAGCACAATTACAGCGAAGAGTCTAATCTGCAGACCGCATAGCGTTATATGCCGTTGCCGTTTGGCCGATAAGCCGTCGCCTTCAAGCGAGCCTTGTCGGCCATTTTCCACGAATAGGGACGCGCTCATGCGTTAATTGATTATTTTGAGCACGGCAATTTCATCGCAAGCAAGCTGCTTCGGACAGTTCACGCAATCCTTCCACACCTTCTCCGGAAATATTTCCTTATCTACAACGGTAAAACCGTTTTTCTCAAAAAAAGCTACGGCATAGGTCAGCGCCATTATTTTCGGAATACCCTGCTCCTTCGCCTGCAGGATCAAGGCGTCAACCAGCTTGCTTCCGATGCCCAGGCCCTTGTAGCCCTCCGTCATGCCCAGCGATCGAATTTCCACAAGCTCCTGGCCAAGTCTCATCAAAGCCCCGCAGCCAACAACCTCATTGCCGATTTCCGCCACGACGAACGTATCGATGACGTACGCCAGCGCTTCCCGAGTGCGAGGCAGCATAATGCCCTTTTCCGCATAACCTTTAATTAGCTCAAACAATGTGTCAATATCATCCGTTGTCGCTTTTCTGCAAACGACCTGTAATGCCTGCATTGTGCTTTCGCCTCCACCCGGTGCAAGTTCAAAAAGAATATGAATAAATATACAACACTATGAATTTTTTATCAAGACGCTTTTACCCGCTTTTCTACGCCCGGCGGCAGTCGCCTTCCCCGAAGGCCAAGCCCGTATTTCGCTTAGCCGCTTGTGACGATGATACGCCAACCGGGCTTCATCGCTATCCTTCAAGAAAAGCGCCGAACACTTCATTGCCAAGCAGTACGCCTCGATCCGTCAGCTTATAAATCGTATCTTCGCCGTTCCGTTCAGCCGACAGCAAGCCGTCGCTCATCAATTTGCTCAAGATAGGTCCGAATTTGTCTTCCAGCCGCTTGCCATCAAACTGCTTGGCAAATCGGGATGCCGGCACGCCTTCCAGCAGACGCAAGCCGACCATCATCAAATCCTCCATCGCTTCCTCTTCAGGAATGTCGTGCGTCTCCAGCCGCGGAAGGCGCTCTGCCGCCGCTTCCATATAAGGCGTAATTCCTTTAAGGTTCACATGACGCTGACGATTCGCATAGCCGTGCGCGCCCGCTCCGAGGCCGTAATAGGACTCATTGCGCCAATACGTGGAATTATGGCGGCTCGCAAAGCCAGGCTTGGCGAAGTTGCTGATTTCATAATGCTCGTATCCGCCCTTCTTAAGCATCTCCATCAGAAGCAGGAACATATTGTATTCCTCTTCCTCAGGCGGCAGCGGCAGCTCGTTGCGCTCGTACAGCTTGTGAAACAGCGTATTCTCCTCCACCTTGAGGCTGTAAATGGAGTAATGAGGCAAATCAAGCTCCAGCGCCCGCTTAACGCTCTCCTCCAAATGGCGGACCGTCTGCCCTGGCAGACCAAACATTAAATCGATCGACATATTCGTAAAGCCAACCTTGCGGGCATTGTCGAGACTCCGGTACACATCATCCACATTGTGAATGCGGCCGATCCGCTCCAGCAGGCCGTTGTCGAACGACTGAACGCCGAAGCTGATCCGATTAACCCCGCCGGCCCTCATTGCGGCCAGCTTGTCCACATCGGTTGTGCCGGGATTCGCCTCCATAGAAAACTCCACATCGCTTGCGAGCGGGAAATGTTTCTGCACGGCGTTCAAAAACCGCTCCATCTGCGGCGGCGTGAGCACAGTCGGAGTCCCCCCGCCAACGAATACGGTGTCAATCCGCTGCGGCGGGAGCTCTTCAACCGTTCTGATCATTTCCTGCTCCAAGGCATCCAAATAAGCGTCTACCGGCTGCCCCTTCAACACATAGGATGTGAAATCGCAATAATGGCATTTGTTCGTGCAAAACGGGATATGGATATATAACGCGCTAGGCGATGCAAGCTTCAGCAATCCGCTCGCCTCCTTCTTCTGATGAACTCGTTGTGCAACTGACTACAATAGCAAAGAGGGAGAGCTGCGCCCTCCCTCATCCTCGTACGGTTTAATCCTCGTCGATTTTGAGCACCGCCATGAACGCTTCCTGCGGCACTTCTACACTGCCTACCTGCTTCATCCGCTTCTTGCCTTCCTTCTGCTTCTCAAGCAGCTTGCGCTTCCGGCTAATATCGCCGCCGTAACACTTGGCAAGTACGTTTTTGCGCATCGCCTTCACCGTTTCACGCGCAATGACCTTCGTTCCGATCGAAGCCTGAACGGGAACCTCGAACATTTGGCGCGGAATCAGCTCCTTCATCTTCTGGCAGATGATCCGGCCGCGGTGATAAGCCCGATCACGGTGAACGATGACCGACAATGCGTCAACCTGCTCGCCGTTAAGCATGATATCCATTTTGACCAAGCTGGATTTCCGGTAGCCGGAAAGCTCGTAATCGAACGAAGCGTATCCCTTCGTGCTCGATTTCAATTGATCAAAGAAATCGTAGACGATTTCGGACAACGGAATCTGATAGGTAATCGTTACGCGATTCGTATCGAGATATTCCATATTTACAAATTCGCCGCGTTTATTCTGGCAAAGCTCCATGATCGCTCCGACGTAATCGTTCGGTACGATGATCGCCGCTTTTACGTAAGGCTCTTCAACATACTCAAGCTTGCCCGCTTCCGGATAATTGGACGGGTTGTCGATATCGATCGTCTCGCCGTTCGTCAGCGTGACTTTATAAATAACGCTTGGCGCGGTCGTAATCAGCGGAATATTGAACTCGCGCTCAATCCGCTCCTGAATAATTTCCATATGCAGCAGCCCCAGGAAGCCGCAACGGAAGCCGAAGCCTAGCGCCGTCGAGGATTCCGGCTCGTAGCGCAGCGATGCGTCGTTCAGCTCCAGCTTCTCGAGCGCCTCGCGCAAATCGTTGTAGTCCTGCGTTTCAATCGGATACAGGCCGCAGAACACCATCGGGTTAATCTGACGGTAGCCGGGCAGGCGCTCAGGCGCCGGACGCTTGGCCTCCGTAATCGTGTCGCCGACGCGGGTATCCTTTACATTCTTGATTCCGGCTACGACGAAGCCGACGTCGCCCACTGAGAGCTCGTCAACCATCGTCATGCGCGGCATAAACGCGCCAACCTCGATAACCTCGAATTCGGCTCCGGTAGCCATAAAGCGTATTTTTTTGCCCGCTTTGATGCTGCCGTCCATTACGCGCACATACACGATAACTCCCTTGTAGGGATCGTAGTGCGAGTCAAAAATGAGCGCTTTAAGCGGGCTGTCCGGATCGCCCGTCGGCGCAGGCATTTTGGTTACGACCTGCTCCAGTATTTCCTTGATGCCGATGCCTGCCTTGGCGGAGGCGTGTACCGCATCGCTTGCGTCAAGCCCGATTACATCCTCGATTTCCTGCTTCACCCGCTCAGGCTCTGCGCTAGGCAAATCGATTTTATTAATAACCGGGACGATTTCCAGATTGTTGTCGAGCGCGAGATACACGTTCGCAAGCGTCTGAGCCTCGATGCCCTGCGCCGCATCCACGACAAGCAGCGCGCCCTCGCAGGCGGCAAGACTTCGCGAAACCTCATATGTAAAATCGACATGTCCAGGCGTATCGATCAAATTAAGGATATACTCCTCGCCGTCATCTGCTTTGTATCTAAGCCGGACCGCTTGCAGCTTGATGGTTATGCCGCGCTCGCGCTCCAGATCCATCTGATCCAGCACCTGCTCCTGCATCTCGCGGGAGGACAGCGCTCCTGTAAACTCCAGAATGCGGTCTGCAAGCGTCGATTTCCCGTGGTCTATATGCGCGATGATGGAAAAATTTCTAATTTTCGTTTGCCGTTCACGTACGTCAGTCATGCCCTAGCCCCCACAATTCCCAATAATGCTAATCATTCCGTTTATTATATCAGCTTAGGGGTCCACCAGCAATGTTCATTATGCAAGGAGCGTTACTCCGTAAGTCCGTCAAAAATCGAGACGATAAATCGGATGCCTTCGCTGGACATGTTTTGCAGAAGGCCGGAGGTTGAATCCGCAAGCTGATTGACCGTCGGCTGGCTGTCGTCCAGCGGGATTCCCGGCAGTCGGTTCTCGGCAGCCGAATCGGTTTCGTACGACGATTCATCAGCCCGAGCGCTGCCCCCCTTGGCCGCTTGGCGCTTCAGCTCCTCCAGCTCGCGCTCCAGCTGGGCAATCTTTTTCTCCTGATAAGTCAGCTCCCTTTCCTCCGCCCGCAGGCTGTCCGTTTCCTGGAGGGGCGCTTGCGCGTAGCCGCCCTCGCCCTCTAGCGGTCCGTACACTCTCGCAATCCCGCTTGTCGACAGCTCAAGTCCATACATGACAATGACGGCAAGAGCACCGCCGACGATAAGCCATTTGAACGGATTTTTTCTCATAGCCTGCTCTCCCTCCCTTTCGCTAATGAAGCAGCTGCTTCATGGCCGGATAAACCGACTAGGAAGACTGCACGCTGTCCAAATAAATGCCTGCTATAACCTCCGCCAGCGCATCGGCTGTCCGGTACGATTCCTCCAGCGTATTCTCCACGCCACCGATCTCGATAAGCACGCTGTTGGCCGCTAAAGACTGATTGTATTCCGCATTGCCGCTTGCTGCCGTCTTTCCCCATATGCCGCGCGATATGCCCGGATATTTGCGTTCAAGCTCCTTATGAATTTTCGAGGCGAAGGCTTCATTTTTTTCCCAATTGGGATTTTTATGTCCGATGATGAAATAAACCTGGGCATAGCTTTCCCCCTTTATGTCGACAGTCGTATACTTGCGCGTCTGTGAATCGCGATGCAGGTCGAAAAAGTATGTCAGCTCCTTGTTGCTGGCCATCGCTTCCTTTACCGTTTTCTTGGAATACTTATAGGAGAGCTCCCAGCGGTAATCGGGAATCGCCGTCGGATAATCGACGTCGGAGTGCTGCGAGCCGACGCCTTTTTGCTCCAGCTGCTTTGCCAGCCGCTTTCCGACCAGCGTTATATTTTGAGTTTTGGAGTTCGGGTCCTTGCTTTTGTCCGTCAGAACCGGGTAATACGATTCCCTGTTATGCGAATGATAAATAAAAACCACCTTGGAGCCGCCCGTGGCCGGCTTATCCGCATCGCCGTCAGGCTCCTCGGTAGAGATCGGCTCGTCCGTCTGCGGAGGCGCGCTTGGCTCGCTGTCCGGCGTTGCGGCAGGCGGTTCCTCCACATCGCCCCCGGCATCCGAGTGGATGGGCGTATTGTCCTCCGGACCGGCTGCCGTATCCGTGCCGATGCCGCTATGAAGCAGAAAGGCATCGCCGACGCTAAGCCCGGGAAGCTCCCCCGCAAGCAGGCTGGTCGGATCCGTCGGATTAATATCGGTGAGCATTCTCACCAGCATGGCGCTTAGCTGCTTCGCGTTAAACGACTCGATCTCGGCACTGCTATGAAAAGCCGGCATCTCTACCTCCAGCATGTCCCCAAAAAATCCGCTTGATACGGCGGCGGCAAAACCTTTCATGGAATGCACTGGAGAAGCAGTCCCCTGCTGGTGCGCCATCGCGCTGACGCCAAGCATGACGAAAAACAGCATCGAGCATAAGCAAAGCGTTAAAAAGGCACGTCCCGTCACAAGCACTTGTCTTAGCCGTTTGCCGGCTCCATCCAGGTCTAGCCACAACATCCTTTGTTTCATCAATGGAATACCTCCTGCTTCTGTTTGCGAGTCGCCGCTCCTCTTCCTCTAGTAATCTATGATAGAAAGAGAGTTCATAGAACCTCCCCATGCTTGAGCGTCCTAATTTCCTGTCGAAAAGGAGCAAATCCCGCATCCCGGTTAGCGAGGACGTCCAGCATGCTTTTGCTTCCTTCTGCCGCAAACAAGCGCCTTCCTGTTTGTCTATCGCAAAAAAATAAGCCTGCCAGCGACTGCCGGCAGACCATCATATGAAAAAACGCGAAATCGGGAAAGCGCCTGCGCCTTTAACAGGCCGGCTCATCCGCGATTGCGCGTTGGCGGGTTTAATGCGTGTAGGCTGCGACGTTATCCGTATCTACCGCCTCATGAAGCGATGCGTTTAAGCCGCTGGCTATAATATTGGCGATATCCTCAATAAATTCATCGATCTCTTTTGGCGTAACCAGCAGATCATGCCCCAGCGGCCCAAGCACTTCCCGCACGAGCTGAAGCCGTTCGTTTTCCTCCATTTGATGAACCAGGCCCATAATTTGTCCGGCCGCGCCGGTGCTTTGGCTGCTGAAATGATTGCCCATCAGCTCCAGCGTGTTGTTCACGATGGTTGATGCGTATACGACGGTCGGCACTCCGATCGCAATGACCGGCACGCCCAAAATATGCTGGGTCAGTCCTTTTCGTTTGTTTCCGATGCCTGAACCGGGATGAATGCCCGTGTCCGCAATTTGTATGGTCGTATTCACGCGCTCAAGCGACCTAGAAGCTAGCGCATCGATGGCGATAATGACATCCGGCCGCGATTTCTCCACGATGCCGTGCACGATTTCGCTGGACTCGATTCCGGTTATGCCAAGCACCCCTGGCGCTATAGCGCTGACGGGTCGATAGCCCGGTGCAACCTGATCGGGCATCAATTCAAAAAAATGACGGGTAACCATTACATTTTCCACGACAATGGGCCCCAGAGCGTCCGGCGTCACATTCCAGTTGCCTAGTCCGACGATAAGCGCTTTTGCCGTTTTCGGTATCGACAAGCGCTCGAGGAACGCTTCAAAATGTTTGGCAAACTGCGTAGCGACCAGATCCTGCAAGCCCGTATCCCCGCTTCGCAAGCCGGGAACCTCTATGGTAATGTAGTGCCCTTCCATTTTGCCGATCGCGCGCGCGCCTTGTTCATTTTGAACATGAAGGCGGGTTATCGTAATGCCATCCTCTTCGGTCGTTTCCGATTGAATCCCGTGTATGGGCGAGCCGGCAGACCCCTCGGCTATTTCCTTGGCCTCCAGCGCCAAATCCGTTCCTACATTAAAATCCTGCAAATCGAGCTGTTTGTCCATTCGATTGCCCCCTATGTTCATGACGTTTCCAGCAAATCGCAGTACGCCCGGCCAGAACTTGGACGACGGCTTTGCTTATCCTTTTTTGGCGCAGCTTCCCTCTTATTGTTTGCAGAGCGTATGTTTTCATACTCCCTTGCGAGGAGGCTTTCGCCAAGCGGAATGATGGTATTGCTTTTTGGGTATTCGCATGGTAATATATTTAAAGTTGTGTTGTCTAGGTAAATGATGCCTACGCATCGTTGTGAACAGTTTAGGAGGTGAATTCCATGCCAAACATTAAATCCGCGATTAAACGCGTTAAAACAAGCGAGAAGCGCCGTGCTTTGAACGCTTCCCAAAAATCCGCACTTCGTTCGGCCGTTAAAACTGCTGACCAAGCTATCGCTGGCGCTGATGCAGCGGCTGCTAAAGCAGCTCTGATCGCAGCAACGAAAAAATTGGATAAAGCAGCAACTAAAGGCCTGATCCATAAAAATGCGGCTGCCCGCAAAAAATCTCGTCTTGCTAAAAAGCTGAACGCTCTTACAGCACAAGCTTAATGCATACGAACCAAGCAAAGGATACTCGCAAACGGACAAGTTCGTTTGCGAGTATCCTTTTTTATGCTTCCCCCAATGCTTGTCCTCCCTGTTTAGTTTTTTCCACTCTAGTCAAGCCACTGCTTCGCCGCATGCGGCCGACTAGTCAAGCTTAACTCGCCTAACACATGAGATAGCCGAAAAAAGCCCCTATAACGCCACAAAGCGCCAAGGAGCCCCCATCTACATAATTATGTTCCAGTTACCCGGCATTTGCACCTGTCTGATCAAGCGCCCTTGCCCAATCCGAGCGACAGCAAATAAAGCTCAAGGCCAAGCGTTTTTTCGATGACTCCCGTTTTCATCCGGTAATCTAGATCGGCGAGCGAATCAAGCAGAGCGCCTAGTCTGGCGGCGTTGAATTTGCGGCTTTTTTCCGCCGCTAGCTTGACGGCGTAAGGATGCAATCCCAGTTGACCGGCCATTTGCTGCGGAGAATAGTGATGCTGCTCCAATTCTTTAATCTGAAGCATAATGCGCAATTGCCTGGCGATTAACGCAGCAATTTTAATCGGCTCCTCGCGCCTGACCAGCAGCTCCCGGTATAAACGAAGCGCACGATCTACCCTCAGCTCCGCAATGGCATCCACAAGAGCAAAGACATCCTCTTCGACGGTTGAAGCTGTCAGCAGCGCAGCTTGCTCGGAGTCGATCACTCCTCCCTCGCCGACATGGAGGCAAAGCTTGTCCACCTCCTGAGAGAGTTGCTGCATGCTATGGCCCACTCTCGCAAGCAGCAAATCGGCCGCATCCTCCGACATTTTCCGCTGCTGGCCTGCGGCACGCTTCAACATCCATTGTTTGAGCTGCGAGCTGTCCAGCTCAGGAAAAGGAACAAGCGAACCGCGCTCCTTTAACGTTTTGACCAATTTACGCCGTTCATCCAGCTTTTCCGCATGGACAACGACCATAATGACAGAGGTTTCAAGCGGGTTGTCGATATAACGCAATAGCTTTTCCGGATGGTGATCCAGCTTGCCGCCTTCCTTGCCGCCAGCGGCAAATACAACCGCATCTCTGACAACGATCAGCTTCCGCTCCACAAAAAACGGCAACGATTCGGCCTCCAGCACGATTTCGTCGAGCACCGTCTCGGACGTATCAAACTTGACGATGCCCAGCTCGCGCTCATCCTTCGTAAACAGCTTGTCCGCAGCCGCATCAATAAATTGCTGAAGCCTGAATCGATCCTTGCCATACAGCACATAAACCGGCCGGAATTTATTTTCTTTGATTTCCTTCAGCGCATCCTTGACATCCATATGTTCCCCACCTTTTAGAATCCAAGCCCCGCTCCATACAGCAACAAAGGGATGAGCCGATTGCAGGCACCATCCCTTTGCCGAACATCTATATAAACACCCGCAGGCTGGCCCATGGTGCCGTGCTGCGAATGGTCATACGACGTTAAGGCCTCGCCGTTGACACTTTTCATACTCCACTATACGCAATTGCGGATGAAAGTGTGCATGCATTCTAATATTATTGCACAGCCTTCTTGTCTTCGCCAGTGGCAATGTCGAGGACAAAAGCTTCGATAGCGCCTTGCTCCAGCTGCACTTCATAATGAAGCTTCGCGCTGTCTTCCGACCAGACCAAATTGCTCAGGCTGCCGTTCTTGCGGGTAGATTCCAGCACCAGCGACTGATCCTCCGTGTTGTAAATGCGAATCTGAAAGCCTTCCGCGCTAGCATTATATTTGCCGTCAGGCGAAGCGACCGCCGGCGCGGCGGCAGGAGCGAAGCCGGTCACAGGCTCATCGTTCGAGCTCTTGTTGCCATTCTCCAGCGATCCGCTCTCTTCGACGGGCGCTGCAGCCGCTCCCGCGCCAATGGCGGCATCCGAGTCCTCGCTTGCTTGAGGGACGAACGTAGGCACTCCTTCGCCGGTCACTACTGCCTTCGGCTCGTCCTGGGCACTCCGTTCTTCTATCCTTGTCCCCTGACCGGAAGCTGCTCCATCGCCGGTTGAAGGGTCCGCTCCGCCGCTTGCCTGCCCATCCGGGCTTGGCTCGCTGCTATGCTTTTGCATAGACTCCAGCCTTACATCGGCTTGAGTCTCCTCTTTCTCTTGCATGTAAAACTGCAGCGTTTGATCCTCGGCAAGCCCCTCCGTCGCATTGTCGTCGGACTGTCTGCTTTCTGCCGAATACGAATTGCTTAGATCATGGGACACATTTCCCTTGTAGGTGACCAAAAATAGCCCCGCTACAATACCAGCGGCAATCACACCGCCGGCTATTCGCATCGACGGCCAGCGCCGCGTCCGCTTCTCGCGTCTTGCCGGAGCCGCCGGCTCCTCTTTATCCGCCAAACGATTCGTCTCTGCAGCAGCTTCCTGCCTGCCGGTTAACTCGATTTGCTCCAATTGCGGCATAATGGCATCCACCAGGCTGTAGCTTGGCGCAACCTTCGGCAAACTGGTCAACTCGGCGGATAACAGCTGGAGACGCTCAAGCATTGCTGCACAGTCCGGACATTGTCTCGTATGATGCATCAGAACTTCCATCTCGCTATCGGTGAGATCATTATCTAGTTGACGTTGCATCAGTTCCATCACCTCTGGACAATTCATCCCCGGACACCACCTTTCTGATAATCATGGAGTAACGTTTGCAGTTGCTGCCTAGCTCTAAATAGATATGACTTCACCGTATTCAGAGGCAAATCGAGTGAATCGGCAATTTCATTATAGGAAAAATCCTGCAAATACCTGAGTACGACCACTGCGCGATGATGCTCCGGCAGCTTGTCGATGGCATCGCGAATATCCTTGACGGCGTAGGCGGACATGACTTCATCCTCTACGTTCTGCTTCTCATGAAACACCATATCGTGCTCTTCAATAGAAACCGTCGGCTTGCTTCTTCTAAACTTGTCAATGCAAATGTTGGTTACAATACGTTGTATCCATGTTTTGAATTGGGCTTTCTCTTCGTACGAGCCTATTTTGGTATAAATGCGGATCAACGCCTCTTGAGCGGCGTCAAGCGCGTCCTGCTCATTGTTCAATATATAATAGGCTGTCCGATATACATGCGTTTCAATCTCCCGCAACAGAGTAATTAATGCATCGCGATCTCCCGACTGTGCGGCTCGGATGAGGTCCGGCTCCACCACAAAAGATCCCCCTCTCTTGCAACCTCTCTGACGGAATGGCTGCGATAAATGTTGCACATAAAAATATTAATTTTACAAAAAATAATGGAGAACAATCGATCTCATCTTTCTATAGGAAAAGACAGGAAACGGAGGGAATTCAGCCCTCCCGCAACCCGCAAGCTCACAGCCTCCCCCGGCGTGCAGACCCGCCCTTGCCATACTCTAGCTTCAAGAATACCAAAATTCTATTTAGCCGTATAGATGGGGGTTTTTGTTCTTCCTCGTCTTGCCGAATACAAATCAATCGCATACCGACTTCTAAGGCTTGACTGCGCGAAGAGCAAGCTTCCCGCCGGCACTCGTCCTAAAGCTTATCTCTCCATTGCGATCCGTGCGCCAGACGGCAGTTCCTGCCTGCAAAAGTCTCGCAAGCGTATCCGGATGCGGGTGCCCGTACGTGTTGGCGGCGCCTGCCGAAGCAACCGCTCCGAAAGGCCGATAATAAGCCAGCCACTCCGCACCGGTAGAATAACGGCTGCCATGATGCGCCATTTTCATGATGTCGACAGGCAAGGACGGCTCGCCATGTTTCAGCAGCCTCTGCCTTCGCACAATTTCCTCCTCCGTGCTTGCGCCGATGTCTCCCGTGAACAGAAACGATGCCTGCTGCATCGTAAGCTTGAGGACGACGCTATGCTCATTTTGCTCTTGCAGCGTGCGAACCCGCTTTTCAGGCGGCGGAGGCCAGAGCACCTCCAGCTCCGTTTGACCGTCCAGCTTTTCCATCATGCCCTCGTATGCGCCGTATAACGGAATGCCTCGGTCAAGCGCTAGCCGGAGCAGCGACTGCGCATCCCCTGCCTCCTTAACCGTTCCGTTCCACCAAATGCGGCGCACCGGTATCGTCTCCAGCACGGCCGCAAGCCCCCGGATATGATCGCTGTCCAGATGGGATATGACGAGCAGATCGATTTCCCGTACGCCACGCTTCAGCAATAGCGGAACAAGCACCTTTTCCCCCACTTCAAAAGGATCGCTGCGGACCTTCCACTCCTCTCCGGGTCTGGCAAAAGACAAGGTGCCGCCTCCGTCAATCAGCATATGCTTGCCGGCAGGCGTACGAATATGAATTGCATCGCCTTGCCCGACGTCAATAAAGCTGACGATCCCGCTGTTGCGCTGCCAAAAAGGCGAATACGCCCAGCCGAGCAGCAGGGCCAGCAGCGTAACGGTCACAGCGAGCCGGGCTTGGACCGGGAAGCCCTCCCTTCTTGCCATGCCCTGCGGCATATTCGTTAATCGTTGAAGCGGGAGCGTATCGTCGCTCCGTCTTTCTGCGGCAATCCGCCGCGCTTTCCGCCGTGCGCCGTGCTTCCCCAGCAGATGGAAGGCTGCGCCGAGCAGCAAAAGCACAGACGTTACCCACCAGAGCGGAGGAGTCGCCCAGATCGTACGAAATCTGTCCGCTCGCGCCATATAATCGACCAGCGCGAACGTCCAGCGATTGGCATGCACGGATGCCCATGCGACTAGCCGCCCTCCTTCCTCCCACGGTACAGCGACAAGCAGCGCACCGGCTCCCAGCGGCATGACGATAAAGCTGATAAACGGAACAAGCACATAATTCGCCAATAAAGACAGCAAATGAAACTGATTGAAATAGTAAATGGTAACCGGGAAGGATACAGCCTGCGCTACGACCGTAACCGCCGCCAGATCAGCCAGCGCTTTATAGCGCTTTCCTTGCGGAAGCGCGGCACGAACGGGCGGCACACCAACGATAAGCCCAAGCGTAACGATAAAGGAAAGCTGGAAGCTTACATTTTCCAGCATATAGGGCTCCAACGCCAGCATGAGCAGCGCCGCAGCCGCAAGCAAATGCATGCCGTCCTTCAGCTTGCCGGCGCGCGCCGCAAGCAAGCCGAGCACGGCCATCAGCCCCGCTCGGATAACCGAAGGCGATGCTGTAAGCCACCTTAAAGTTTGAAAAAATGAGATCGAAAAAACCGCGTAAAACGGTCTCTGTAATCACAAAAGTTGAACTGGATTTTGCACATACGTTGATAAAAGTGCGACGAATTCCCACTAAGTTTGATATCCGCCCACTTTCACCTTAGAACTTGATAAAGGTTGAATTTTACTACCGTAGCTATTGAAAAAACTTTTTTCATTCTCATGAAAACGAAAAAAGTTTTTTCAATCACCTGACAATTCACATTAGAACAGAAATAATTATTACCACTCATAAAATCACAAAAATGAAGCATAATAAAATGTAAATTAAATATAAGGAGGAAGAATGATTTGGATGACAACAATGTTGTTCCAATGAAGACTGATGAAAAATCCACATCGTCCACTTCGCTTGAAAAAGAAAATGATTTACTTCGAACAAACTTGAATTCATTGCAAAGACGTAACAATGACCTTGAAAAAATTAATGAAGGACTGTTAGAGATATCAAAACATCAAAGAGAAGAACACAATAAAATGGCAGCAAAGACGCAACAGCATAGCGGAGCAATCACAGGTTTAAATAACAAGCGCCTTTAATATATAAGCTCAAAATAAAACAGACATCATCATCGCCGTTGCTGATGGTGTCTGTTTTATTTTCTTTGTATTGGAAGAATCCTAATCTGAAATCTCACTCGAGCCTTATTGAGTGCAAATTCTTGTGCATTTTATTGCACAGCTTAAAAATGAATCCTTCAGCAAGTGAGAAGCAAAAGCGCTAATCGTCTGATTGTGAATTTACTCATACATTTCAAGCAATTGCTACTCCTGTAAATTAATATCGCAAGATATTAAACGCTCAGCTCTTATTGAATGCAATTTTGCAACTATTTCTTGCCGCTCAGATATTAACGCCTTATGAATTCTGTTATGACATACAACACACAGCGATACTATGGTTCATCTGATACAACCCCGCTTGGCTCACAATTATCAATTTGAGCTACTTCTTGATATGATTGGTCAATTCCCGAAATATCGAACAATTCATAAGCATATCTTCTCTTCTTTTTAATAATCATAGGTAAAAATCTACAGGCAAATAATTGGTCCCAAAGCTATATAAGAATACCCAAAAAATCATGTTGACAGGATAAATTTTGAATGTTACATTAAACGTACCCCAGTCGGCATGCCGATTGAGATACTATGAATTGATGATTATCAAAGGAGGATGCATATCAATGAAATTCTCTCCACAAGAAGTCTTGGATTACGTCAACTCTTTAGGCGGGAGGTTTACTCCCATTATTGTTCTCGAGATTTGCTCTCAGCCTAAATGTCAGGCACCGTTTTTCTCTACCGTGCAGGACAGTTCGATGAGGCGCTCACAATCTGCTTCCGTGTACTGCCCGACATGCCGGGCAGAATTATTGAAAGAAACAAAACGCTTAAAAGCTATTGAGCGACGCAAAAGAAACAAAGCATTGAATGTTAAGTCAAATAGTGATACATGGAGAAGACTTGGCGAGGTTGAAGAAATGTCTGATGAAGAAATTGACGCTGAGGTTGAATCCCCTTCCAGCGAGCTTGCTGACGAGATTGATGATATGCTTTCAGGCATACCTGATGCTATAAAAGAACCTGTATTGATTGGCTTTCCACGAGTACGGCGGTTGATTGGGCAGGTGGATGCTGCAAAAAACGAGGAGGAACAGCAATGAAAAAAAAACTTTGCTTATGTAATATTCTTACTCTCCACTAAGTTTCGTAACCATCCTGACACTCCTGCAGTTCTCAAGAGCCTAGCCTATTACGCAAACATTAAAAATAACAAAGGTGGATTCGATGGACATAACGTCGTCTTTCACCAAGATTATACTCACTACTTTGGTAAATGATATAGTTATAAAAACAATCCACCATTTTTCTGGTTATCAAATGACCGAAAAATAGTGGATTGTTTTTCTTATTGCGGCAGCCATAATGCAGACAGAAAAAAATTTGGATATTGAATATAATAAATATTTGATCCACGTTACAAGCTGGTTTGTCTTTATTTATTATTTCATTTCATATTTTTGCATAGTTCTTTTCTAGTACCGCTTGCGTCGCCGACTATTACTACTATCATCCGTAAGTAAAGCATAGGCAAATACTGCAATTACGGATAGAACAATTAATAGCCATGAGAAATAAATTAAAAAATAAACTCCAAGTCCTAAAACGATAATGCCAGTAGATACAAGTAAAATTTTGTTCCACACGTTCGAAAAATCATCTATGTAAACCGAACGAATAGAACCCCCGGCTACAAATGCACAAAATAAAAATGCAAACATCGAGATCAGCGTAACCTTAAAATAATCAACAGGTGATTTGAAGTAGAACTTCACGAGCTCTACAAACGTTTCTGGCTTTGGAAGCGTACCGATTAATTCTATCGCATAATATGAAAGCAAGCATGTTGCCACAAATGCGGATAGATACATCCATCTGTTACGATGTTCATCAATCATTTCCAGTATCGAACTCATACATCGTCCCTCCGATTTTTCAAAATAAAGCAGGAATTTGGCATTACATAGAGAAGTTATTACTAAATTGTTTTTTGTTTTATCAGCCCTCGCCAAAGTCGTTGATAAAACCATCTATGTATAGCACCAAATTCCTGCTGGAAGCTCTTAACGGATTCGTTAAGGGTTTTTCTTTTTAGTACACATAACGAATAATGAAATCAGGATCAATCTGATAACCAAAGTTAACTGCAAACCGATTTGCATTTGCCAGATGGACGATCTGTTCGGTAATTTCCAGCCCATTTTCATCGCGTCCATGAGTCGCAGCTTCATCAATTTGGGCACCAACCGGCGCAAGGAACGATACTTGCACACGACCTCCTTGCGGATAAAACGTCAATCCGTCAAAAGGAAGGCGGACTGCAAACTCAAATGCATTTGGCACGCCGTGAACAGGATACAATTTATAGTCATAGCTAAGTAAGTAGGTATTCGGCGCATCTGGAATCGGAATCAACGGCGTCTTCTTCATAATTGCACGAAGCATAAACCGTGCAGCATCTTTTTGAACCTCTTCCAGGTTTCCGCCCTGCGCTTGATCGCCAATGTCTTCTGTACCGGCAAGAATGTTCTCCTCTAGCGTTGGAAACATTTTGAGCCCCGTTGCATTAAACATCGCGAGCACTTCAGGAGGAACCGATACCCCAGATGGAACGTACCAGCTCACATCGGAGGGAAGCGGCTCGTCCAATACGAGTAGCGTCTGGACACTGACGGTATCCCATTTTCCGCCGTTATAACGGGACGTGCCATGAACAACAGCCGTAAGATCTTGCAATTTAATTTGTTTCATATTTTTCACCATTCCTTATCGTTTATTTTTCTTTTCTTACACCTTTAAATGGATCAGCACCGCTTGTCTTCTGGTCCATGAAGCGTCCTGTCGTCGTATCACGTTTAACCCAGTTCCCGTTCGGTCCTTTGAACTGACTTCTTCCCGTGACTGCACCATGACGACCTCCGCCTGGTTTACCATTAGTAGCCATTGGTATGACCTCCTCTCCCCTTGTGACATCCCATCATGTGTGATACACTGTCTTATATCTGAAACACACCTGATACGAGTATTATAAACACACATCGTTTCAGTTGTCAAACGGTGTCTCACAAAAGAAACGAAGGTGAGGTTACTATGTCTAAGCAAAACATGAAAATGGAGGAATTAAGCGCTCTAGTTAAAGCAAAGCGCGGGAAAATAGGACTCCGCGAAACAGCAAAACAAGTTGAGGTTAGCCCCTCAACCTTGTCACGGGTAGAGCAAGGAAAGATACCCGATCTTGAAACCCTTCAAAAGCTCTGTGATTGGCTTCAGGTACCTTTAAGCCGTTTCATGAATGAAACAGAGCATGATGACTCAAACGTCATTGCAGGATTAAATCTACAGGGTATGGATACGCCATCAATTATCTCAGCACATTTACGTGCAGACAAAGCGCTGAGCCCAGAAAGCGCAGAAGCCCTTTCACGAATGATTCAAGTGGCGTATGAAACATTTGCGAAAAAACCTGGCAAAGACGAGGTACAATGAGACGAGGATTTAAGACTTGGTGCGAAGAAGAAGCAAGTAATTTTCGTAAAGTTCTTGGACTTAAAGAGTACGAAGCGCTTACGTGGGAAAATCTTTCAACTCATTTAAATGTTCCAGTCCTAGATGCTTCGATACTCGACATTACCGATGAAGATCGACAGCAGCTTTTTAAAAACGATTCAAATTGTTGGGATGCCTTCACCCTCTCTGTTGGGGAAAATAAACATATGGTTTTCTACAATTCAAATCAACCTCCTCGACGGAATACAAACACTATCATGCATGAACTTGCACATTTAATTTGCAAACATGTACCAACAAAAATCGTGAAACTGGCGTTTCCAGTTCGAACTTTCGACCCTGCTCAAGAAGATGAAGCAGACTGGTTGGCGGGAAGCTTGCTCTTGCCACGCGCAGCATTATTGCATTTGCTTAAAAAGGGAATGAAACGAGAAAATATTGCCGATCAATTTCAAGTCAGCATGGAACTTCTTCAGTATCGAATCAACATGACAGGTGTACTTAAACAAGTTCACAGAAGATGGTAAATTAATTAAAGACAACCCACTTTCAAATTGAAAGTGGGTTGTTTTCATTTACACGGTATTTGGATAATTGAAAAATGTAAAATCGTCTATCACAAATGGACTTACTTCTGTCCCCTTATTTAATCTCACAACCCAATCATACGCCTCCGCAAAATCAACCATTTCTAATTTATCTGCCTCTCGTTTGATAGCAACTATGGCTGCTTGTCGTACTAAGCCCATAACGGAGTCAACATCGCCTCGACTAGCATAATGCATGCGATCACGAAAACCCTCATCCATTAAACATGATTCATATTCGAACACCTGTCTCAATTGGATAGCAATTGAACACAACATATCATGAAACCCGGCAATCTCGTTTCTCGTTGAATATCCCAAAGGCTTCAGACAATATTGAATCGGGTACGCTTGACCATATTTAGGTTTTGCCCCCATCTAAATCGGAAATCATGTATTCTACAGAAAATAATTGTGGCTTGTGAGTAAACGTGCAGCATGTGAAAAAACTCAAACAATCTGTTTAGCATTTTTTCTTTATCATGCTCAGTAACATTCTTAAAGCCGTCAATGAGGATAGTTTGGATCTGTTTTACTTGAATCAGTTTGGTAAGCCTCCGAAACTTATAATGAAAAGTTCCTTTGGTTGAGAATGGGTCTCCTAAATCAGATAACAACTTTTCAACAGCGCTGATTTTAGAGCCCGGTGTTGGAATACTTGTATACAAAATTGAAGAATGATGAGCACGAATGCTGTAGATGAACTCTAATTTCTGTTCGGTTGACAACTGTGACACGTAAATCGCTCCTTTGTTTTGTCGTCCGCCCACCCTAAGTTTCATTAGATAAGCTCGCTATATATTAGGATGGTAAAGATAGACTGCCAACGTTGAAAGACAAAGTTGGCAGTTATACTTTCACAATAGTGATTCAGTTATCATTTCGCAGTGGTAATTGGATACTTCGACAGTGTGAATTCTTCAATTAAAAATGGGTTAACTGCCTTTCCACTACTAACGTGGGTGAATAATTCAAATGCTTTTGCGAAATCTTCAATTTCGACACGCTCAGCTTCACGGTCAATCGCGTACTTCGCAGCCTTACGGACCAATTTCATTATGGAATCAATCACCCCGCGAGTGGCATAATACATTCGATCTGCGAATTCTTCGTCTGCCAACATGGATTGCATATCGAATACCTCCATTAACTGCTTATCGATTTCATGAAGGACTCTCCGAAATGTCTCCACTTCGCTACTTGACACATAACCAAAAGGTTTCACTTGATAGCGCGTTGGAAATCTACGACTCAATTGTGGGTTATAGTCAAGGACAAGTTCTGAGTCCTTGAGACCAAATAGAACGACGGGCACCTTTGTCTGATTAATTAATGATTTGAACCAATCGGATACCTTGTAGATTACCTTCTCTTTATCTCTGTCAACGAAATGCTGGAATTCGTCGAGCATGATAAGTTCTACACGATTAGCTTCAATTAGCTTGACTAAGCGATTGTATTTTTGTGGTGCCGTACCCCGTGAAGGGTACGGATCTCCTAGTTCTGACAATAGCTTTTCTGAGACACTGACATTTGAAGCTGGGCTTGGAATACTGGCATACAAAATCACTCGATTCGTAGCCTGCATCCCGTCTACGGTTGTACTGACGACTTTATTGTGTTTGGCGATATACGTTTCATATATCGTTGTTTTTCCAGAACCCGATTCGCCGTATACTAATACAGAATGCGGATCTGTCGAATATGACGATTCCTGGTGCACATCCTCTATTAGTTGCATGGCTTGCATGAATGCAGGGTGAATAACTCGAATTCCTTCTACAAACTTCAGTCTACTTTCACGCGTCATGGTTTCCAACGTTGATCGTCTCCCATCCAAAATCATTATTTAGTTCATTGAATTGCTTGCGCACCGTATCGGCAATTCGCAACTCACGCTTTTGATTGCGGTTTAGCTTGCTAGCGACCATTTCAGCAGAGGACTGCTGAATATGAGCGGCTGCACGTACATTTGTTGTCTTTTTGGCTTCATTTTGAAATTCAGCCGCCATTTCAGCTTTTGTGTTGTTCAGAGAACGATAATTAACCTCCTGCTTTTGCCGATTGATTTTTTTCACCAACAATTTGTGAGTGAACTCGTACAAGCCAGTCGTATACTCCTGATCCGTACAGGGAACTGAGAGATACAACTTTGAAATGGGATTGTAAACATTGATTTTGGTCATATCCATCGGATCATATTTAAAATCAACGTTGCTAATGTCCCGTTTTATCAATTCCATTTTTAACTCTTGCAATTCTAAAGAGTTATAAAACAGATGTTGATATTGAATGCCTGTGCGTTGGATGGAGGCTCCTTTCTTTAATTTACCAAGGATAACATCCCAAACTTCAGAATCATCCAGAAACGGCGGCGCTCCGTACTCACTTACCTTATCTTCCCAAAGCTTGGCAGGCGCTCCTTTAACACCCTTATTAAAATCTTGCGAATAGATATCCACCACCCAGCGATGAAAAAGCCTTACAAACGTCTGGTAGCCAATTACTGCATGCTTGGCGGAATCATACTCTTTTTTATCAATCACATTTGAAAACGTTGTTCCTGGTGCAAGATGAATGAATTTCTGATTAATGGTACGAAACGTACGCTCAACCTGTCCTTTAAACCAAGGTTTTCGAGGTGGGCAATACTGAATTTCAATATCTAATTGCCTACATACGTCCTTCAGGGACTCACTTCTAAATTCTTTTCCGTTGTCTAAAACGAGTGTTTTTGGAATGCCGTATGCAACCCACTCATTCTTTATTTCTGGAAAAACTTCTTTAATATAATACTTGGACGACATCATATGCCTTAATGTTCGAGCTACGGAAACGTATGAGGGGGAGTGAAAGGCTATATACGCTCCAACGATATTTCCAGTGGCTTTGTCAACAGCAATAGTGAGCCAAGGTCTTCCGAGCAGCATCCTTGTTTTCTCGTCAACGAGAAACAGATCAAGTCTCGTATGGTCCATTTCGACAACTTCTAATGGACGTTTTGGTCTCACTCTTACTTTTGTTGAACCAAGTTTGTCAAACGCAGTTTTCTCCCCTTCACGCTGCTCAAGCAACTTTAGCTTATTACGCATGTTGATGCGCCGGAGAAACGTATTATAGGATGGTACTTTTAACTTATTCTCCTCCTCCCGATGTCGATTTGTATTTTCGAAAGAAGCTTCCATCAATGAATACACATGTGTAGCCGTAGGTCTTTGCTTACTCATGTAATGCTCATCGATGATCTTGTCCATCTTTTCGTCAACGTCGCTTGCCAATCGAGAAGAGCCCTTACTTCCGCAGTTAAACGTATTTGGGAGCAAGGAAGCTATATCGCAGCCACTATCCACATAGGAATTGTACCAACGCCTTAGCGTCATCGCGGATTTGGGTCTACCTAGGAGTTTGAGCTCTTTTTCACGCATCTCTAAATACCTCAGCAACTTCATCCCTTTAAAGTCCAGTAGCGGTTTAATTGCTTCGTAACGTTCGTTTACAATTTCCTTTTCTTCTTCCGTGCACATTGAATAATCAACGGTTGCAGGACGATTGGTGACTGGACTAAGCGATCTTAAACTTGGTCCTACAGGCAAAAACTTGATTGAACCTTTTTCATGAAGCAACATCAAGTCCTTCGTGCTGTAAATAACTTCCTTGTTTGCAGAAAGATTTTTGACTACGAACTGTCCAGGAAGTGTCTCATTTTGAATCTCAAAAGTATTATCGTCCAGTGTGAATCGAACATTTTCCTCGAGAATGATGGTTTGCATCGCACTTTCCCTCCTTTTTTACTTGCCCAATACAGCAAGCAAATCGTTATTAAACAGATACACATCGGTTAATGTTTGGATCTCTTTCTGGCAACAGCAACGTATTTCTCCATTAATTACTGCCTTAATAACTGATGTGAAATTCATGTGGAACTTAAGTTTCTTCAAGCTTTCATAATCAAGCTGCACCCATTCTGAAAAGCTATTGGCACTCCCCAACACTTCACAGCGATCGTTAATTTTGCTCAATAGACTGCTCACTGTTGAAGGATGAATTTTGCGCCTAACAAAATTATCCTTACCATTGCCATGTTCAAGTTTTAACATGTTACCGTCAGCAAGTTGGCGAACAACATGTGCCGTCACTCCTAGCCACATAGCAACTTGTGACGTATTAAGCAATTCACGTCTGAATTCGGCGTACGCCTCCACTCTTGATCTCTCGAACAATGTGATTTTCTTTGTTCGACCGTATGTTCTTGTCGTGAAGACCAATGTGCCGTTTTCGCCTAATCTGCTCAAATACTTATCATCACAATTCAGGATTTTCCTCGCTTGTGATAGCGAACAGTATTTTGAGTCATCTTGGTCGAAAACGTATTTCATACGTGCGAATCCTTGAACCGCATTGGAATGAACATCGACATAAACATTTTTATGAGCGACAAGTTTTTCATTCACGATAATTTGATCGATGAGCAATCGCTTTGAATAAAACACTCGCTCCGCCGATCGAGTCAACTCGATAACCTCAATGGCGCTTGCAAAATACCGACTTGGATTTGCAAGCAAATGATGAGCAGCAGTTGCCAAAAACACACACATCGCGAAAGAACGCTGACTACCTTTTTTCAGAGTGTAATTTACCGTCTGATTTGGAGGTAGCATTTCACCAAAAGCTAGTCGGTCAGAGGGAGCTCCATCCAATAGTCTTGAGAACAAATCGACTACTTGAAAGTATTCTCTACTTGATAAAGTGGCGCCACCTTCAAGCTGGAATGAAGATTTTTCACCTGTTAACATCCCCTGAATGGCTGTTTGGGCATTTAATGAAGCATCACTTGGTGGCGATGATGAGACATCTTTGTATCTCACACCACAAACGCATGAACCTCCAATTAAATGATTGATTCGAATAACACGATTACAATGGGGACATTTGTCTATCAAGTTGAGCTTGTGTTTCAAGCAAACTCCAATCATGCTTACATCCCAAAGCAATCGGTGATATTCAGCGTCTTTCATACAATCCGGACAATACTTAATGCGGGTTTGGAAATAATGTTGGCGCTGGTTTATCAAATTTGACTCTCTACCGAATAACAAATCATCAAATTGGTTGAGCATTAATTTTTCCAATTCAACGTAACCGTTATTCTCTAACACCTCAATGACCTTGCTATTCCAGAGATTATCGCTCTTGAAATAGTTCATGTTTGCACGGTAGTCATAATAATGCCCCTTTCGATTAATTAAGGTTTGAAACGATTGGTGAGAATTGTAATGAACAATACGTTGCGCGAGCCCCATTAAACTTTCACCTGGCATTACCAACGGCTTAAATGACAGTTGATTCATGCTTGCCCTCCTAATGTATGCAGTGCTTCAAAAAATATCTGACGCACTGCAATTGATTAGCATCGTGCTGTTGCTGAATAAATCGTAACCCACAAAATCAGAAATTTAAATTTTCAGGTTTTGTGCCAATTTCAGTAAGCATGAAAAAAGACAAAAAAAAGAGAGCAAAGATCTGCTCTCCATTCAAATGATCAAACTGGTTCATGTTCAGGAATCATGAGATTGCTTTTTGATTTTATTGTTCAGATAAATGATGAATTCTAGATTATCTGAAACTCGTTGCATCGTAGTCTCATATCCAATCTTATATGTCATTAGCGCCTTTTGAAGCGAGCCAATAACATGTATCAGCTCTGGAAGGAGCCATTTCGCTGGAATTTGTTCTTCAATCGGCACCACAGCACGATCTTCTTCTAATAATTTATGTATGAACTTCTCCAATTGTTTCATCAATTGCTCTATTTGGTCGATGTCAATTCGTTTCAACATTCGATTCATGATCTTCATTAATGAAACTAATTTTGTGTAATCTTCGGTATCTTTAATTAATTTCAGAGCGGCTTGAAGCACGATAGCAATTTGTGGTGAACGATCTACTTTGGGGTCAACCGCATCACCACCTCCTAATTTATAATCTTCATCGCTCCAATCAACACCTGATAAAATTTCTTCATGTTTAATCTTTAATCGCTCTTCCAGCATCGCCAAAGTTTCTGCTTTGATAGAGCTTGTACCATTAATGATATTTGACATTGTTCCTGTCGAAATCCCCAGTGCTTTAGCAGCTGCCGATTGGGTCAAGCCTCTTTTATTTATTGCAGTACGTACATTAACACCAATGTTCTGGCGTATTTCCGGGTATGTGCCAAACGTGAATACGTCAAGAGATGGAATCGGAAGGGAATTAACTGGATGCAAACTGATTATTTCATTTTGTGGCTGAAACATTTTATCATTATCAGGAACAACTGCAGAGACATGCAGTGCAATATCATCAAAATAAACTATGTTCTCCAAAAACTCATGATATTTATCAGGACTAAAAGTAACCACAATATTGACATCATTATGTATCATCAACTGTTGTAGCTCTTTAATAGTGAAGATATAACTATCGTCGATCCGTTGCATGTCATCCCTCCGCATATATCAAATGTATACAGTATCGACGTCAATTTCTTTCGTCATACTAAAATGAAAAAAGACCGATTACTCGGTCCGCAGATTTTCAAGTATGGGTTGGATTTCATCGACTTCAAATAAATAACGCTTGGTAATACCCTTCAAAGCATCTTGGATGATGCCTTTTCTAATTAACCCTCGAATTTTGACAATAGAGATTCCAAATTGATCCGAGACTTCTCTGACATCGATATATTTTCGTTTGAAATCCTCCACCTGTTCCTGGCTATAGTAATTGATTCGCCGCTTTTTAGATTTATAAAACAATTCGTAATGAGGGACTAGAAGTTGACGTTGTTCTAGAAGCATTAATGAACGGTAATCCAATTTCAGAATATAAAGCACTTCCGCCTTCGTAAGCCCTTTAGTCACTTTTCGATTATCCTTCAACATTTGCATGCACTGTTCCATATCAACTGGATCGAATATGATATCACTCAATTTGCCATGTTGCTTAGTAACGAAAGCGCGAAGTTTATTTGAGCGTATAATATTTATCGTTCCAACCAAATCTAAACCGTATTTACTGAGTTTTAACAAGGCTTTATAAAACGAAACACCTGATTTATTTGGATCACATTCACCACGAATCGATTCAAGGAACGAACAAACTTCTGCTTTATTGAGATACCAGCAATTTTGAGGATATTTTCGTAAAGCGAAATAACCTGCATCAATAAGTTTATTGATTTGAACCTTGCCACTAATGCCGAGAATGCTAGCAGCTTCTGTTCGAGTAATTAAATTTTCAGATGCAATTTGTTCGCCTTCTATAATGTTTTCCTTCACCGCACAATTTGGTTTTTTAAAATTTTCCCTTCGTTTCGGAATTTCACAAATAATTAGCGACTTTAGAGATGTCATTGATGGCTTATTTGCGTTTTCAAACAGGTTTGTCTTGCTTAATAATCCTATTACGCACGAAGAACCATTCGAAAGATGCTGTATCCGGACATTCTTATATCCCCTTACTTTTAAAGGAAGTTCAACGTATTTTTCGAGCATTTCATTAAAATTGGAGGGAAAATTGTTCAACAACCAAAAAACATTTGCATATTTGTAGCAAGACATTTGATTATCTAATGCTGAGTTCTTTTTATACAATGGTTCCATAACTCTGTAGTCGCCAACGTAGCTATTCATTCCTTGTAACAAATGACTGGCTACACGCGAAAAAATAAGGAAATCGTTTAGAGACATTACTGTATCATCTGAAACAATGATAGGTTTATTTTTCAGTAATTGATTCTGAATGATCCTTTGCGTTTGTAAAAGGAAACGATCTGATACGTTGATGGAGTCTCTTGCTGAAAACAAATGACCACACTCATCACAAAAGTTCGTCATTAAACCACGGATGGATATACGGGCATGACACATTGAACATGAATCACGCAAAAAACATTTATGCTTCAAGCAGCACGTAACAGGTTCTAGCATCCAAAACAATTTGTGGTAACGACTTTCACAAATACATACCGGGCAATATTTGAATTGGTTACGAATCACGTATAAATCATAAAATTCAACGCCAAACACCTCAATTAATGAGCTTTCGTTCATAAGGTGCAATCGTTTTTTCGATATACCAGTGACTTCATGAATGGCATTAATCGATTTATCCGTGAAACTATTTCGATTAAACTGTAAGATATTTAATTTCCACCCTGATGCTAGACTTTGTGTCGATGCGTAAAAATTGGCTTTACTGACGCGGTAACTATAACTTACCAAACTTTCTCCAGAATTTATTGTTGGAATTAACATGGACCACTCACCTCGACCTAAGGTATGCATTCGAGATGAAAATACGTACTTTCATTTAAACAATGGTAAACTAACTAGTCATTGTCATTCAGTTCTCTCCGAATTTCTTCAATCATCTCTAGATGATCATTTAAATCTGAATTATGTTCAGCTGTTTTTTCTTCGATATTTTCAATGATATTCTTTTGACTATTTTCTCCGTATTTATTGATCAAATTAATACCCATTTGAATATATACTTTTGGCTGACCAATAAATTGATTGTTTGATTGACCTACCTCCATGATTTCTCTTAATTTATCTGTCACAAAATCAAAAAGTCTATTCTTAGCATAAATAAACTCATCAGTTAAAGGATATTTAGATGATTCCTTATCCATCATTAATTTATGTTCAGAAGAAGGTGATTTGATATCAAAAATTCTTTTAATTTGAGTGTCTGGCATATACTTAGAGGAACTAACAAAACTTTTAATAAGCTGTTCTTCATTTTTTAAGTTTGTCTCATGTTCGAAAGCAACCTTCAAAAACTCTTCTAAAACCTCTTCATCATTAAACCAATTAGCTGTGATCTTTTTTATACGCTCTAAATCCATAAAATTATCCCAGCTTTGCAATAAAAACTTAGCATCAGCAATGTTCAACTCATTTATCAATTTAATATTAAAGTTATTTTGATATAGTAATTGAATTCTCGATTTTAGAATATTTAATCGATTTGCATCTTCATATGAATTTTCCAAATAACTCATAATTTTAACTAATAAGAAAAGATTTACGTGATTTTCGCATTTAAATAAGTTTGTATGCTCTAAATTGTTTTTTAATCTTGTTGAAATGAGCCAAATCAAATGAAAAAGACTATCAGTTTCAGTTTTTTTATCATGTTCAAAATAAAAATCAGCGTATAATTTGATAGTAATATTAATAAGGTCTGTACGGGCTTCATCACCAATATTGTTTAGCTCACCTTGTAATTTAAAATTGACATCACTTATAGTATATGCATCTATTAGATTCGAATACTCTTCATATTTTTCTTCGAAAAGAACTTTTGAATCTGTTAATTTTTTTAAGAATGATTCTAGAATTTCATGGGATACTTCACCTTGAGGTAAACTGTACATGAAATACTGTTTAAAATATTTTGCCGAACAAATTCTCTTTTCCAATAACCATCTTTCTTTTGTTTTCACGTTTATTTTAGCTTTTCCATCATAAAACTTAGACATATATGGAAAGAGGGCACATAAAATATCCTCGTAATGAATGAATTCAGTTATTACATCATTGTAATTACTGCGGATTTCATCTATTTCTTTCTCATCCAACTCATTAGTAAGTAAACTCCCCTTTTCTCTAATAAACTTGTATATTCTCGGATTTTTAATTTGTATTATCAACAAATACATCAAATCTCTTGGATTAACTTCATCTTTTAGTAGAGGAAGAAAAAACATCATTAAATTAATAAATTTGTTAACATTCCTTGGAGTAAATTCTAAGTGGCGAACATGTTGAAGCAGTAACTCTTTTTCAACATCGTTTACACCCTTGTCGGCTAAAAACTCTTCAATCCCTTCCCAAAAAATTTCACTAACATAAACTGGGTCTGGTTTTGGAAGGTATATTGGTAATTGAATAAACTTATCTAAGTATTTGCGCCCGTGTGACTTTTTATGTTCCTGCTGTTGTTCATGATACGATTCCGATAATGAATCAGATACAACATCTTCATCAATCGCCAATAAATATGTAACATTTGGAAAATCAGCAATTAATCTAACAAGCTTAAAAACCATCTTAATCTCATCACGATCCAACCTATCAATATCATCTATAAACACAATAATTCTCTTGTTAGACTTTTTTAGCATCTCATCGATAGTTTTTTTAACATCTGATAATTTAATTGAATCTTTACTTGGAGAATACTTATCTAAAAAATCCTTTAGATTTACTATTAAACCTGCCGGTCTGAAACTAAATGCGGATAGATACTCCATGTATTTTTTTAATTCTTTATCTAATTTTGGATCAAAGCCATCATCTTTTTTTATTTCGTCTATTAATTGAAAAAGGTACGTTCTAATTATTTCATGATTATCATTTCCAAAATACCATGGTTTAAAGTCAATGATAATACTATTTTTTTTCATTTTATTATTTAATTCTTTTTTGATCATCTCAAATACTGAGCTTTTCCCTGATCCCCATTCACCAAATATACCAATCGTTAAACTTTCATTACCTTGACCCGCAATGCATCCCGCAATCCGATCAGTAAATTTGCCTCTTTTAAGTTTATCTTCGGTTCTCTCTTTAATTGGATTATCAGGCTTAAAGGGATTTGATTTTTCACCAGTATTTTGTGACCCAAACGTATTTCTATACCACCATCTTCTGCATAGAGTAACAAAAAAAATAACAATGAAAATACAAGAGAATACTGATGCTATATCGAAAAGATCCGACAATAAACTGCCCGTCATATATGTAATGGGTTTATAAATAAATAAGTAATTTACAATGATCGCAAGCGGGATAGTATAAAATATATAATCGCGCTGCCCTTCGAATGTATCTCGTTTTATATCCTGTTTATGTTTTCCCAATAGAAAATAATTCACTAAATAAAAAACAAGGATTAACGAAAGAAGGCTATAGAGTCCATATTTCACAACGGGATCTTCAATCATAGCCTCCTTATTTAAGGACTTCCTACTAAACGTTATCAATATTTCAACACCCAAGAAACACAGCAGTACATTGAAAAGTCTCACTGTGAATACAGCTTTGCTGGTTTTTATTTTTTCTTTAGCCTTATTCATATTAATACTCCCAATTCAGATGTAATTACGACAATGAAAGATCGGGATCGATTAAAAGAAGGAATTAGAAGCACGTTACGTGCTTCTAATTATATCTTCTATCCAACTTCCACCTTAGCACTTTCTTTTAACGCATGTACAACGCCAACTATTTCATCGACAGTATTATCATCAAACAATCCATAAACTCCCTCGTGATGCAAGGAGACGAAAGGTTGGTCTATTAATTTGGATGGCTCAAGTACACCATTAATACTTAAATAGTCTATGATCATATTAATAAAATTAATTTGGTTAGCATTTAGGGTTGCCTTTTGTAAAAGTGCTGCAAAAGCTCCCTGGGCTGCGTTGCGATCAAGTCCCAGTAGCCCACGAACAAAGATACCGAACGAATTCTCGCCATCAGTTGAAAAGTGTTGATTGAACTGTTCTTTTGTTCCGACCTGTTCTTGCTCCAGCATATCCGCGAAAGATTCAACATCCAGTGCAGTAATCAATTTATTTCGTTTTAACTTTTGAATCGCGATGTGATCTTGATGCCGCTTTACATACTCACTAATATGAGCTTTGTAATCCTTGAAATCTCCATAAGACGGAAGTGTCGCATCAAAACGAATATCTTTTAATTCGTCTTCAAAATTCGTATGCACAATTACTTTTTTCTCTTTATCGAGTAGTCGGATGAGCTCACGAATGACTTTACGAATATGATCTAAATCAATTGCTGAAGTCCGGTCGAAGAATCGAACGTCCATAATTTCACGAAGCACATCTGCATGATCCGCAACTTGCGGAATTACTCGCTTTTGATACAATGCTTCTGCAATGGTTTGCAACTGCTTTTTCTTTGCATCAGCAGCTGAAATTACCGAGACCCCCAGTACCATTCGTTGAAGCCTCACAAGAAGCAGATCAACCCGCTTCTTGTCTTCTGGCTCGGCATCGTAGACAAGTTTAGCAAAGCCGGCTTCACTCACAAGACGATTGACGTCCTGCTCCTCAAGACGCTCCCAACTCTCCTGTTTTCGAAACTTTGTCAACATTGGAATATAGGGGCGGATTGCAAAATGATGCTCATCCATAGCTGTCAGCTGCCTTGAAAGTGTGCTAATCAGCTCATTTCGAATGTCATCATACATCCTGCCGGAAGCAAACAATTCGCGGACAAGATGTACCCGTTCAACAAAGAGCTGCCCTGTAAGATGAAGCGGAATTGGCTTTGGTGGGTCTTTTTTTGTGAAATTAAAATATTCTACATTGCCACATAAATCAAAAAGCAGCGCATGCGTTTTATGGACGCCTGGCTCGAACAGATCTTCACGAAGCCGTGTACCGCGTCCTATCATCTGCCAAAACTTCGTTAACGAAAACACCGGCTTAAAGAGCACAAGATTAACAACTTCTGGCACATCAATGCCGGTATCCAGCATATCAACGGACACCGCAATATGAGGGTCCTTTTCTTCTTGTTTGAAGTTCTCGATTAAGGTTTCCGCATAGTCCACTTTGTAGTGAATTTCAGCGGCGAACTTGCCCTTTAAATGCGGCATCATTTCATCGAAAACCTGTACGATCAAATTGGCGTGTGCATTGTTACGCGCAAAGATAATGGTTTTTCCGAGTCGATCTCCGCCTGCCACTTTGATTCCATGTTCAAATAAGATTTCGAGTGCACGGCGCACCGTATCCTTGTTAAATAAAAATTGGTTGACCTCTTCCTTGCTGACTTTTTTATTTTTTTTGTGCGGCATAACTCTTGCATCGTATTCGAGTTGTTCTTCTTCGGACAACTCGTCCCGATCGATCCCATCGTGTAAGAACTTAAAGAAGACAGAAACTGGTTTGACGGGCACCAAGTTTTTATCCTCAATTGCTTGTTCATACTCATACGCAAACGTAGGGATATTTGTTGCCAGCCCAAAAAAGTTATAGGTGTGGTGATCCACATCAGACTTCGGTGTTGCAGTAAGACCTAGCAAAAGCGAATCAAAATATTCAAACAACATGCCAAACTTGTTGTAAATTGAACGATGCGCTTCATCGATAATGATTAAATCAAAGAAACCCACGCTAAATTTGGGTTTAACGCCAGGTTGAATAGAGCTCAGCATCGTTTGGTACGTTGAAAAATAAATCCGCGCAGAGGGATCATCTTTATCTTCAAGCAGATTACATGTCGTAACACTTGGCAAATGTTTTTTAAATTCTTTTGCAGCCTGCTTAACCAGCTCTCTGCGATCAGCTAGGAACAAGACGTTCTTCGTCCAGCCTGCACGCTTTAGAAAATCAACGAGCGCAATGGCGGTACGCGTCTTACCGGTTCCTGTCGCCATCACCAAAAGGGAACGGCGGCAACCACCTTCATATGTCTCCGCTACTCGCTTGATCGCTTCGACTTGGTACACACGTCCCGCGATCATCGAATTGGTTTTGTAGTCCTTCGTTGCTTTACGTTCTCTTCGTTTTTGAATTGCCCATTCCAGATCGGCTTTTGAATAAAACGACGAACACTCGCGCGGCGGATAGAAGGTATCATCCCAAATCTGTGTTTCATAGCCATTGGTATAAAACATGATGGGGCGTTGTCCGTATTTTTCTTCTAACTGATTGGCGTAAAGCACGGCTTGCTGTTTTCCCTTTTGCGCATCATGAACCGTACTTTTCACTTCAATGACGGCAAGCGGTAACCCCGCATCTGACCACAATACGTAATCACAGTAGCCAAGCCCTGTACGATTTGGCATCCCTTCCACTTCATATTCTCGGACGTTTTGACCGTGAGCGTTCCATCCCGCTTCCCGAAGCATGACATCGATAATGAGCTGCCTCGTGCGTGCTTCATTTTCAGGCGGTATCGTAATGCTAGGATTAGCTGGTCGATTGATAAGTTCATCGATTTTCTTTTTGAGTTTTGCATTTTCTGCTTCTACTTCTTGAATACGAGCATCTTTTTCCGCGATTTGTTTTTCTAATTTTTGCAGCGCTTCTGTCGAATCCGCTGTTTTCTGGGTGGTAGTCGGCACCAGATCGCGATTGAACGTCAGGCTTTGAATGGGCTGATCGAGATAATAATCTTGTAGCCAGTTAAAGAACAGAAACAAATGCTCAAAAATAAGCAACGACTGTTCCGTCGTGACAGGCGTATCATCATGGACAGCCATATTGCCAAGCTTCACGATGAGCTTAATGGGCTGAAACAACTCCGGCGCAATCGTTTCGAGAAACGACTTGGTATGAAGGAGATCCATGAGGGTATAGCGTTCTTTTTCCGGATACTCCAAATAGCCATCGCTGCTGTACATCCAACGAACCGCGCGTTCAAGCGACGCGCGGCTGTAAAACAGGGATGTACGAGGATTGGCATAGACATTGGATTCGGCTTCGACAGCATATTGACACAATGTTTCCCACTGCGGGTAAACTTTTAAAAAATCAACGTTTAAGGGCATATTCATCCACCTTCGAATCGCGGAATTGTAGTCGACCGGTAAACGCTTGGTGTAAGAGAGACTGGAAGTTTTCTTCGAGTTTAGTCAGTTGAGCTTTCATTTGTTCTTTATTAATTCTTATTGCTTTAATCTTTTCTTCAAATTCATTTTGAAGAGTTATGTTAGGAAGTTTGATTTTTAATGATTTTATTGCGTCAAAATTCAGACCGGACTTAACCCCTACCTGATCCAACATTATAAATTGTCTTCTCCCGTGTTCACTTTCTAAATAAAACGATGCAAACATTGGATTAATTTTTTGGATATCTAACCGAACTAAACAGAGATGTTGATTAATATACGCCCCAATACCTGCAGTAATTTCATCAACTACTGCAGTTCGTCCCAGATCCGCTGTAATCGATATTAAAAGATCCTGGGCTTTAACTTTTGTTCGCTCCGCTTCTTTATTTTTCGGAGCATTAACGTAGGTTGTATTTGAAAAGTCGAGCATACCTCTGGACACATTTTTAATAGTGATAAATTTTTCGCCAGCATCAGTGTAATATTGCGCCCATCCTCGTGAACCACTAGTCATGAAAACAATAAAATCGCCAAGTTGATTCTCAACTTCAGATTTCGAACTTCTGATGAGCGATGAAAAGTAAGACTTTTCAAGCTCATCCAGCTTGGCAATCGCTTCTTTTCGCTTTTGGATCAGGGTGTCCGCTTCCGCCAAGGCGGATGCTATTTTATTCTGAATGCAAATGTCCGGCAATGGAATTTCAATGTTCTCAATATCACTTTTGGACAAGTGTTTAACCGTTGTAAAACCGGTCCTATTTTCAATATTTTTCAATTCGTTGTTGATAAGATATGAAATATAAAATAAATCAACAGCATCGTTTTTAGCTGAAATTTTCGATACCCTTTGATTTAACAATGAAGTTGGACCCTTCCAACGATAAGCTTTGAACTCACCGTCCATACCGACTAATAAATCACCGGAATTTACAATGTATTCTTCGCTGTACACTCCAGAGTAATATGTTTCCGGTTTGTTTGTTTTTAGATCCCGGATCCTAATTAACGGAAGTCCATCTTCATTTTCGTTAAATAAAATAGATTTAAAAGCATAACCGGATAAAATGCTACAGTTTTCTTTTAATGCAGTCTTCACCCCAACATCTCCTCCAGTTTGCGCAATCCTACTGTGATTTCTTCTTCCAACACAGCAATTTCTTGAAGGATCTGCTTCGGTGGAGCATAGCTTACTTCTTCGTGCACCTGCTCTTTATAACGGTTAATACTCAGATCATATTTATTAGTGCGAATATCATCTACGGGTACAAAGAAAGACTGATCTGTACGTGCCCGCGCTTGCTCCGTTTCAAGGCTATTAAAGCGAGTAATTATATCCGGAATATTGTTGTCTTCATGCTTCATCAGATCAAGCTCGCGACGGTTGTCGTCAAGTGAGTATCCATCCGCTTGCATGTCGTAGAACCAAACCTGGTCGGTTCCGCCAATGCTTGTCTTGCGGAAAATCATAATTGCTGTCGATACTCCAGCGTACGGTTTAAACACACCTGAAGGCATCGAAATGATAGCTTCCAGCTTATGATGATCAATGATCTCTTTACGAATCGCGACATGCGCTGTTGACGAGCCGAATAATACGCCGTCCGGCACGATTACCGCGCAGCGTCCACCATTTTTCAGCAAGCGTAGCATGAGAGCCAAGAACAAAAGTTCGGTCTTTTTCGTTTTCACTTTGGCAAGCAGGTTGTCCGCAACTTCGCTATGATCCAGCGAGCCCTTAAACGGCGGATTGGCAAGGACCATTGTGTACTGCGCTTCCTCCGTATTCGATTTCGATAGTGAATCCTTGTATACCATATTTGGATCATCAATTTCATGTAACATTAAGTTCATACTAGCAATACGAAGCATCGTCTGATCGGTATCAAATCCATAAAACATCGATGTTTTATAATGCTCCTGATGCCCTTCACTATCCGATTTCACGAATAATTCTTCGCGATAGTGTTTTGCAACATACTCCGCAGCGGCAACTAAAAAACCAGCTGTGCCGGCTGCAGGATCCACAATTTCATCTCCAAGCGACGGCTGCATGAGCTCCACCAACATTTTGATAATATGACGAGGCGTACGGAACTGACCGTTTGTCCCCGATGTCGACAGCTTCGATAGAAGATACTCGTATAAATCGCCCATCGAATCGTTATTCTTATCCTTCATCTCGTTAAGCATGATATCAATAGCGGTAACTACACGTTGCAGAAGTTGAGGGGATGGAATAATAAACACCGCATTTTCCAAATGACGTGCAAATTTAGAGTCGGTCCCACCGAGAATTTTCATATGTGGAAAAGCTTTGTCTTTTACAATATCAAACATTTCTTGTGCGTCTGGTTTGTTTTTAAACGTAGACCAACGCAGATCACGTTCGGCTTCGCTAAATAGTGGATTGCTGATTTGCCCGCCAGCTAATCTAACCCGGCGCTCCTGTTTTGTTTGCTTTTCATCTAATTGTTTTATGAATAGTAAATATGTAATTTGTTCAATAACAGAGAGTGGGTTGGTAATTCCACCTGTCCAGAACATTTCCCAAATTGCATCAACCTTGTTTCGGATATCGCCTGTTAGCATACGTGCCTCCATGATAATAATAGTTTGTCATTTCTAAAATATTTGCATAGTACAATTGTACCAAAAATGCTTCCAATTCACATCCAGCAAAATAATCAAGCAGGTTGATTGGTTCCAACGGAGCAAGTTGATGCACTCAACGGTATATAACTATGACTCAACTTTAAACAAAGATATTCATTACGACCAATTTTGAATAAAGTCGCTAATTTCTTTTCTGATCTTTTTCACTACTTTAGGCACATTCGGCTTTAAAGATTGCTTAAGCTCGCCCATGAGCATTTCAAATACTTCAATGTCAGATAAATGGGTTTCGCCCCGATGAATCACAAACCGCCTTTTAATGTTTTCAGCTGTTGTTGTACGAATATGATGGCGTTCAACGGCAAAGTCTTCTGTTCCGTACAAGGGCGCATTCACCCACACGCTTAGATAATACTCCTCTTCATACTTCCGTGTCGCAGCAAAATACGGATCTTCCCATTGACAAACAAGAAGCTTCTTCGCTTGTCCCAGAATTTTCTTTTGGTCTTCCAATCTCTTTTTTTCAAAATTCATTTGCTCTAAATACCTGTAAAAATCTCCATTTCTAATCCAAACGTAATATTTTTGACGCAAATTATAAAACAAGGTACTGGTTCGTTGTGAATACATAACTTATCGCCTCCCGCAATAAACATACACAGGTTTTCACTATAAATCTAACCGCTTGAAATTATATAGTGTCAAAAAGGAGCCTATCGGCTCCTTTATTGTTTTTAAATTTGAATATCGTGATTTGAAAATGGCTGGACGGGCGCAAAACCACCAGTCTTCTTAAACTTCATTCTATGCGTGAAGCCACTAATTGAATCTGAACAATCGATATATTCGAAATTAAGCCGGTTCAATGGACCCCGTTCTAAATGTACCGAAAGAATGCACACTCTCTCATTGTAGCCGGTTGCGGTGTTTAACTGCTCATCCATTGCATCAATAACGAGATGTTCCAGTGGTAAAAGGGCAAACATATCGCGAGCGATACGAAGAATGCAGCTACAGACATAGTCTTGCTGAATATCATAATATTGAGTCTTCGTCATTTCTTTTTCGGTAACTTTTCCAGTCTTCGTAAGTGTCAGTGCTGTTTTCGGAACAACGGAATCGCTATGAACATCAAACTCAATATTCATAAATTGGGGCTGGTCACAGAAAAATTCAAACCCACTTCCAAATTCAAGTAGATCATCTAGTGGAGACATTTGCTCGATCACTTCAAAAAAAGCTTCCACTTCTCCATCTACAACACGATTTGCAAGCGTACGAAGTTCAAGCCATTCTTGATAGGCTTTAGCATCTTCTTCTGCTGCGCTTTGTACTGCCTTCAAAAGCTTGTTTCTTTGGTTGGTTTCCGTTTTAAATAACTTTACCAAAAAATTCGGTTGATAGCTTTCGTATATCTGTGTTGCTGATAACTCTTTCGGACCTCTTTGATCTTTTTGAAATGGAGCTGGTGTATTATTCAAATCCTTCCAATCGATTTCTTCATCACATTCTTTATGAATGGACTTAATCATTTCAATACGGTTTTCAAATTTTTCAACAAGTAAGCGATTTTTTTCTTGTTCCTCCCTTGCCTGTTGTTCTCTTTGAAGGATCTCCATATGACGTTGATACGAGTTCGATCGATAATTTCTTTTGTTAGAACTTGATGATGTATAAGAAAGTCCTGTTCCAGGAATACTTGCGGTCGTCCGTCTCCGACCTGAGCTATGAACACTGTAACGGAGTCCTTTGCCGCCAAAACTTACACCCAAACCTGATTTGCTCGCGGTCATGCGAATGCCAGGCGCAATTTTAAAGCTTTTGCGAAAACCAAAACCCATACCAATCCCTCCGATTTCAATGGTTTATTAGTCGTCTATACAAAGCCCCGTTCATACGTAGATGCGAATTGAGTCTCAGACTCTTTAACTTGAATGTCTCTACACACAAGATCAATTACACAGATTCACAACTTTTTAATGAAATCCAAAAATTTCGAGAAAAAAGACTTTGGCTGGCTAGATGGTGGAGTGGAATTTGGTCTTGCCATAGGTATTGGTGTAATTTTTTTGGTTGGTGGTGCATTGTTGTTGATTTGATCTAGGATCATCTGATTTTTCGATTTAGGCGCTGTTGCTACCACAGCTGGTTTCACTGCAGGTTTTACAACAGGCACAGGCTTAACTACTGGTTTTGCTTGCCTTGGTATCTGGATTGAATCCATGATATCTCGATTGCTTTTCCGACTGACGCCTCCAGCAGAAGTAGTTAGTTCTTGGAACAACTGCCTTGCTTCGCTTTCATTTTTCAGGATATTAATTTTTGTCGTGGGCTCTAAGATGAACTGTGGTGCGCCTCTGTACTGATCAATAAGCTGTACAACTGAGATCCATTTGCCTTTTAGTGCGTTTATATCCAATCCTTTGTTTCTTATGGCATGTAGTGCATCTGCCCAGAGGACTATACAGAAACTTTTCATTCTATAATCACCGAAATTAATAAATGCACATGGATGACCATATTTTGTTTTTCTAATAACCACATCTGTTACTTTGCCTACAACCTCAACCACATTCCCGGTACGTGCTAGAATTTTGTTCGTATCTAATGCCATAAAAACTTCATACTGTCTTCGACTTGGTGCATGTTTGATTTCAACCAATTCATGAGAAGCAATGTGTACCTGACCAGATATGAATTCTTCAAGTGTAGGCACATGCTTCAGTGGTGCTCTGCACAAAAGCTTTAATTGTGTGATATATTTCGAGATGGATGAAATGCTGCTTAAATCGTTAAGCAACGCTGATCCATCCAGTTTAATAAAATCATCTCGTCTAAACAGGAGATTCTCTCCATTATCATATTTCGCCCAAAGGCTTGGAGAGGCTTGAAGCGCTTCTAACGCTATAAAGATAACAATTGCTGAAAAGCGATCCGTTGCAGTACCAACAACATACTTGTCGCGCAGTGGATGCTGATAATTCGTATGTCCGAGTTCATTACTTAAAGGGTAATTCATTCCTGGTACATACATACCGTCATAATCAATGAGCTTAAGTTGGTCGTTGCAAACCATGATATTACCATGCTGGAGATCACCATGGGCAACACCTAGTCTTCCAAGCTCTAATATACATTCTCTAAATTGCGAAGATAATGCGGCAATCGCAGCCTTATTGGATAAATGATCTTCTACATATGTATTTAACAGACTGCCATTCATCCAATCCATTTTAATAATGGGATAGAAGGCGTTATTAATCCGAATCCCGTCTTTTTGGTAATCAAAACTGACAAAGTAAGGATTGGAAGACCGGTTTAAAAAACCACTTATCTTTTGATAGCGATCTTGAATATCGGGCATTTCTTTGTGGAAACACCGAATCGCCCATTGTTTGTTCGAATTGGACCCTGAAATGCGATATGTCAAAGCGAAGCCACCAGACGCCACTTTAGGCAAACCTAATGGTGTCACTGTGACCTTGCCTTTTTTCAATTCCGAATCATTAAAGACGATATGCGGATTTTGTATCGCGTCATGATAATCATTCATTAATGGGTAAGCCATTTTTATCTACCCCATCGTCATTAATAACTTCCATAATCACTACCGTGACATCATCATTCTTGATTTCTTGCTTTTCTCGGAGCTCTGAAATGAAGACTTCAAAATGCTCGTCTGTCATCGCTAACAACGTATCGTGCGGAGGATCACCTTTTGCACATTTATTCATAAACCAATGCGCAATGGCATCTGTCATTAAATAAAAAGTAGTTTTTCCTTGGCTTAACGTTAACGGTCGCAAGTGCTGCTTGTCCGTTTCGCTTAAATGTTCATTTTTATGTTTGAATGTGGCAATCAAATATGGCGTGCTATCGAATTCATCTACAGAACGCTGAGGAAACGAATGAAAGCCCGAATCTTCATCAAACCAAAACAAACAGGAGTCGCCAACAGCCACAGCAAAGAAAGACTTTTGTTCATGGTCGATTTCTAAGCCAAGTAGTGTTGCAAAGGACCCTTGTTCCAAAATCTTATTTTGCGCATGCCACGGCAGAGAATCGATATCGATAGAAGCATAAAACTCTTTGTACGCATCGAGTAACCAGTCGCCATCAATAACCATCGTGGGACTATCAACAAAACGACGAACGAGAATTTTTGCCCACTGTTTTGAAAAAGAAGCTTCCGTAGCGCCGTCAGAAACGGCAACCACGGAGCGCTCATCGGCTAAACAATGTGCATACGCATCCTCGTACTCATCAGAGGTATTTCCCCGCTTTTGAGTGCTAAAAACTTTGACAAAATTGATGTTCATACCATCACCTAAGGTTGGCAGCTCGCGTACCAATTTCCAAAAAGTCAATTAGCGAAACAATTTCGGCATTATAACAGTAACCTCTCGAATTAGCTGAAGCGGTGTACCCTGCATTTTCAGCAAGCTTTTGCATCGACTCCGTCAATGTGCTCGACATTCTAAACATTTTTTTAGCGGAAGCGTTTGGCAATTGACTTTCAGAGTCGACATAAAGAAATTGCTGGCTGGATTGCTGTGTGATATGTACGTTGAAAAGAAGCACTTCCCCATCATTCGTACCTATTTGTTTAAGCTTGTCTGCAATCTCTTCTGGATCCTCAGGATCGGTGTTTTCACCGTCTGTGATATTGATGACAATTGGCGGAAAGCTATCCGGATGATTATCGCACCATGTCACCAGTTCAACTGCAGCTTGCTTAAGGGCTTGATACATAGGTGTCCCGCCATCTGCAACTGGTTCAAACCAAACCGGAAATTTGATTCTTTGTTCAATCACGCCTCCGGCACCATCGGATACTTTTTTGATACGATCTTCGATACGCAGCGGGTTTTCTTCTATTGCGCTAATTGGGTTGAGAATCGAACTTGCCAATGCGCCCTTAAGCCCATTGGAGCATTTATTATTACCATAGGCAATTACTCCGACATCGAAGTAATTTCGCACTCCCTCTGACTTGGAGCATTTAATCATCAAATCATTAAAGAGCTTATTAATACTATCGGAAACAAGCTCCGCTAACGTTTTCCCGAACTCGTTTTTAGAATCCATTGATCCCGATTGATCGATTAGAAATAAAAAAGCGGTTGGGTTATTTCGACTAATTTCAGCAGAGTACATAAATTACTTACCTCCTATTTTCCTATTTGCATGACTTATGAATCATAAAATTCACTACTAGTATATCAAATAGCATTGTCTAATAATGTCGAAACTTGTAGTTCAAAAAAACTCTGTGAAACTTTGCAATTATCATATAAACGAACCAAACATCAAGATTTCTTTTAACAGGAGGTAACTCACGGAGGCGAAACAAAAATGAATCGACAACAGGAGACCCGCACCACTATAAACAAAAAATATTGACCTCGCTAATGCGGTCAATATTTTTGCGTCACTGACTCTCCTCGGAGAGATGTTTAATTTCAGATTGCAAATGTTTAAAACTCTCGACGAGAAGCATTTTGTTGTACATATGGTCGAAAGCATAAGCGAGTTTGTAGACATTAATCGCTACGACAAAAAATAATGAGAGCCTGCTCGTGTTCCAGCAGGCTCTCATTATTTTTGTTATTGTAATAAAAAAGGTATCGCCTCTGAAAACGAGGTTTCTTCTGGTGAATAATCATGACTATTTAATAAGAGCGTAGTTCCATCCTGAAAATTGATACTAACCAACATTTCCTTTAATCGGGTATATTCATTAAGCTGCTTTGGATTTGGATTTGATAATGTAACAGAACAAGAAGTGATACACTTTTTATTATAAGAGGTAAATGAAACTTCAATTTTTTCATCAGAAAACCAATCAATAAAGCCACTTATAATTTTTTCATCGTTTGCAACAATGAAAGTAACTGGATTGTCACCTTCTCTTGCCGATGATACAAAACATTTCTCAGTACCCTGTGGGATTAATGACGATATCAGTTTAATGTAGTACCTACCACTAACAAAATAAGATAACCTTGTTATAAAAAACTCATAAGTATTGAAATACACGTTCATCCCACCTGGACATCAATTTTTTAAATATGGCAATAAATGATCTTCCCATATTTGTTTTACGATATCGTCCGGCTGAATTGAATCAGTGCTACCCCGGAAATTCATCAGCATTCTTAATCTCAGTTGATTATCCTTTTCTTCGATCGAAACCATCTCGTTAAATGAATTGTCACCTTGCATGGAATGACTTCCAAAAGTAAAATTAATCGTTGGAGATGAATGACTGAAGCCTCCAATCAGCATCTTCAAGCTTGTTTTGTGATGACCGTGAATATACAGTTTGAATATTAACTTTTTACTGCTATCTTCATCCAATTGATATACAAATCCAGTCGTTTGAGTCTTTACATATTCAAATAGTTGAGTAAAACGTTGTTTAATGTCGTTGTAATTCGAACGAAGGAATTCTTCTTTCTCTAAGTCTGTATAAGATTTTGGTACGATGAAAGTGGAGTACGATGCGAAATCTTGATTTTCGTTTTTTGTCGAAAGGTGCAGGTGGTCATTCCCAGCCATATGCTGCGCCTTTCCGGAAAGAAAGTTCGGCTGGCTTCCGAGTGGAGCTTTTTCATATTTATTGTATCGATAAATCCGATGAACAAGTTCCTCGAATTTACTTTCAAACTTCCCATCATTTGTAAAATCAATAGCATAATAATCACGCAGATAAGAAGGAAAAACGCCTTCAAAATTTCCAAGATGCCGCATAATAAATATGATTCGGTCTTTATCTCTTCTTAAATCCCCAAGAAGAAGCTCTGCTTCAAACCCTACTCCGCCTTGAAAGTTATCTGCTCTTATCCCATAATTTTCAGTCAGCACAACGATGACATAATCGTTATCTCTCATCGCTTTTACCATCATTTGATTTAAATTGACGGTTTTATCAAAAAGCTCGAACTTATCAAAGCTCGCATCGACTCCGCTACCATCAGACCGTAAACGATTGACGAGCTTATGAACCCAGCTTTCATGCTCTTCTCCATCCCAACTATAGCTTACAAATGCAGTTGGTCGACGATTATCCAATGTTCATACCTTCTTTCAAAAAGTATATATGTTTAATTATAGAACACGTATTCGGTTTTCGTCACTCGAAACTTTAATAATACTCGCGAAATGGAACACTTCGTTTTGGTTTGCCTCTTCTGGGTAGCTAAGAAACAGCGTCTGCTCTAGGAATCAAAATCAGTTCATTACATAAGTATAGAGGAAATTGATAGTCTTTAAAGTGTAGTTATATGACCTCGTTGCTTATATCAGCTAAATATTAGAATTTCACTTCATTTATAAAACGTTCAAGCCATTTTCGTGGCTCACCATACTTCCTTGGCAATGGGTGCAAAAACTTATATGGTTTATCTCCAGGCAAACCTTTTATGTGGTCAGGTAACTTCGACATCGCCAGTATAGCGAGTTCACGGAGACCATCACTCGTCCCCCATGCAGTAATTATAGGTTTATTGAGTATGCCTTGACATATGTTAATACGTTCTAATTCTCTAACACTTGAAAAAATGCTGAGATGGTCATCGTTTAATTGCGCATACAACTCAATCATATTGTTACTGTTTGTAGTACGAATATCAGAAAGATTAATTACTCTGACATGATTCCAATTATAGGCGTTCATCAATCTCATGATCTGATACTGAGTTCGGTCTGGTTTCGCTTTAGTGAGTATCGTATTTTGAATATGTCTTGCAAGGTCCGTATCAGTGGAAAGATATAGTGGTCCATCCATATGACCTTCTGAAATTTCCAGTGATTCCGATCGACCTGGGTTTTCCATTACTATAAAAGCATCTGGCTCTAATGATTGTAGTTGCTCATATTCTCGAGCCAATATTTCCAGCACACTTCGACAAGGAATAATGTTCTGATTTTTGTAATTTACCCGATAAAAGCGACCTTTTACTATATAACGTCGTTTAATTGTTGAAGCAGGAATGAACATCTCAGCTCCCCTTCCTAGCAAATCGCTTTCAATTAATTATTAATGATGATTTGGATTATCAAGCCCTGTACGAGGCTTCAAATTCGCACTTTTTATGAAGACTGCGCTTGAACCATCTACAGCTAGTAACCTATAAAGGATATGAATTCAAACTATAACAAAAACTCATACATCAATTTGCGTTCGATATTCTCCTCTATTCCCAACAAACAAAATAATATCCTTAGAAGACGGCACTACTAAGTGATATACTATGAAGTCTTCGTCAGGAATGGCATTTTACTGCCCAAAGTTGCTCCACAATGACAATTACAACGGGATAAGATGCAGATGTAAACAACATGACTGCATTAGGATAGAAACAACAAACGATATATGCACATATCAGTTCCCGAAAGCATAATTGCTAAAAGTGCTATTCAACAAATAAAAGTGTCGGAAAGTCCACTGGACATTCTCGACACTCTGCCAACTTTCTTTGAAAGTTGTTTTCCACAATTAGATAACTTTTTATCGGTTTCTTAACCATTCAACAATTTCATGTTCAATTGTTGAAGCATTATCGTTATCGATATTTTCGGATATAATTTGCCCTAGTACCAGTGGCTCGATTCCGGTAAAGCCAATGACCAATTCCTGAGAACGCAGCGAAGCTTCAATTTCAAGTCCTCTTTGTTTATAATCTATTTGATTTTCCAGATCCATGACTTCTTGAGTTAATCTCCCTTCTTCATGTTGTTTAATGTGTACATATTCATGAGCAATTGCATTATAAATAAGTAGCATTGCTATGACTTGAATTACTTCTGGTAGCCTAATACGGTGTACAAATTTGCGATTAACTTCATCAGTTATAGCTTCAAGGTATAGATTAAAACTTAATACATCTTTATATTTTTCCGAAAAGGATAGACTTGCAAATGTTTGCACTTCTGTAAATCCATCTGTATCTAATTTATACTCACCAAATTTTATAGGGTACCTTTCAATAGAATTGGAAATACACAATGAACCCTCTAAATAAGCTAAAAAAGAGCAACAATGTTCATTCGCAACAATACCTTTGAGCTCTTCTGCATTCACTTGATTACCCAGAATCAAAATTTCCACCATCCTTTGCTCTTTTTAACAATTATATCAATTCGTTTGTCCAATTCAATATATGTATTTTAAAATTGTATCTAAACGGATAGATGACTTTCGCTAGAAATAGCGACTACCATCAAATAATGGATAAAGCATGAATTAAGATCAACTTTTGAATACGTTCAATTAAGAAATACTTGATAAAATTAATAAAAAGGAGTTGGTATATTTGAACGAGCCGGATGTACTATATCTGCCACATGAAAGTAAAGGAAGTACAAGAGTATTTAAACTAATTGGACCTAAAGACAGTATTAAGTTAAAGATCGCACGTCAAGGAAACGCAGTGCAATATCGTGGAGACGGAGTTTATGAGTTGAATGGCAAGGGAATTAAGTGGAAACGTGACAAGAAATATGTGTTGAAAGATTATTTGTGGGATCGCATAGGAGCTACTTTCTCGTTAACACGTGGTAAATGGTTTGAGAAACTTTTGAATGATATAGAAATTAAAGTGCCCGATCGAATAACTTATGACGAAACGGATGGGGAGCTATCACTTGAAATCGAAGGCGAACTGGATGTGTACACGGTCGTCAAAAGACGGAAGGAGCAAGCTAAATTACGATCGGAATTATTTAAAAGCGCCACCACAAAATCATGCAGTATATGCGGTCACGAAATGCCTGTTGATTTTTTAATCACTTCCCACATAAAAATGCGTTCCAAAGCAACAAGAGATGAAAGATTAGATAAGAATATCGTACTACCAATGTGCAACTTTGGATGTGATGCTTTATTTGAAAAAGGAATAATTGGAGTGATTGGTGGTCAAATCGTGCGTATCAAGAGAGATCCAATAACACCACATTTCGATTTAATAGTTAAAAATCTTATTGGGCGCCCACATAATGAAAATCCGCTCACTCATAAATATTTTGATTGGCATTTTGACTTTCACAATCAAAAATATAATGCGAACGCTTGATAAACCAAAAGATTAATTGAAGCATCACATTAGAACGAATCTCGCATATGGTACCGTCAAAGGACTTATTTCACAAATAAAAAAACGACGATTTCGCCGTTTTTCAAACTGAATCCTTCCGAACTCTGCGGACCGTATTGCGATTTAATCCAAAAAGTGATATCTCCGTTGTATCACTTTTAAGGTCATTATGGAATAAACAATTTTTATATTCAATGTACTACATCAAAGCCACTACGATCATTTTTCAACTTCTCTACATGCTACATTAGGAATACCAAACTTACTTTCCAGCCATGGTTGAATTGCTGATAATCGTTTAAAAGCCTTCTCTGCTTGATTGTCGACAAGTACAAAAAATTCTACGTTAAACAAATTGATTTTAATATCCAGCTTCACCTGCTGAACTACGATACGAACATGAAAGCGGTGAACTCGCTCATAACTCCCATCTATTGAAAGAATCCACTTCTCAAAAATCAAAAGATCGCTTTCAAGCGTAATGCGTGATGCCCGTTTAGGCTTGAATACCATCAAATTTTCGAGGAACGAAGGTAGGAGTTCATCCAATGACTCTTTCCCATTAAATCGCCGCTTTACAAGTTTCATTAGGTCATTTGATGCTTGTTCTTTTGTCTTTGGCTTCACACACTTTCCTCCTGATATAAAAAATGGGAATACTGATCATGATCAGTATTCCCATTTTTTCGAGCTATTATTCAACCTTTTTTATTTTTGGACTATGTTAAATTCTAATGTTGATTTATGACCATAAGAAATCCGCCTTTGTGAAAAGGCGGTTAATTGAGCTATCGTTCTCCGATAGTTTAATAAACAACAATATTCATATCTAAACTGGATTACCTTCAAAATCAACAATTATTAGTTCGTCTTTTTGAAGCAAACACCAATCAATTATCGTTTTAATGAGACTTGGAGTAATAATGAAATCATCCCATATTGGTGTTTTTACCCTAGTCCAACCTTGGCGATAAGAACTTTCTAATCCTCCAAATTCAAGTCCCTTAATCACAATATGTGGTGTCTGTGTAAATTTTGATTGCCCCACCTCATATGCAATATTAAATCCTTTATCATCTGAAGAAATATTTAGAATAAAAAGCTCCTCAATTTGGTTGGCGTTTGGTCGCATACACCAAAAATACGATGAATCTTGTTGGACATACCAAAAGTATGTCCTTCCGCTATACACCAACTTCCTTTTACCTTTTGAACTAACCCCCATAGCTTGCTCCCCTCGCTATACAATGGCTGTAATTAATAATTCAATAATTCAAGACAGCAACCAAACTATCCTGCCCGTTAGCCTAACAAGAATAAGCAGACAGCCGAAGCTTTTTATTCTTGTCGTTCAAAGCAAACAGGCACTTGATTGGTTCATCATAAGGTTCCGCTTTAAGCAAAGCTGATGTCTGAAGCGCATCGAAAAACTAAAAACAGTCCTAAGAAAAACTTGAATAACCGCTTCTCAAAGCCCTAAGCGATCGTTGTGACGATAACATTAGCGTTAATAAAGAAGCGTGCATCAGACTCAATGCACGCTTCTTTATTAACGCTGGACCATTCGAACAATAATGGCAGCCGCCTGTGCTCTAGTCGCCGTCTTTGACCCAGAAAAAGACCCATCAGGCATGCCAGAGAAAATCCCGGCTTGGACGGAAGCTCCAACCCACCCTTTGTTCGAAATTCCATTTGTATCGCTAAACTCGTCCACAGCCGCAGCATTTTCCCATAGATTAAGGGCTTTTGCAACCATTACCGCCATCTCTTCGCGAGTAATGGCTTGACCTGGAGAAAAGGTGCTGCCGTATTCTTTAGTGCTGATGATACCAGCTTGCGTGGCAGCGTTGATGTGAGGAGCCGACCATCGATTATCTGCTACATCACTGAATTCGGAGGTTTTAACAGGTGTGCCTATCCCTAACGCTTTTACAAACATCGTGACGAATTGTTCGCGAGTGACGGCGCCCTCCGGATTAAACGTGCCGTCATCGTTGCCCGTTACAATTTGTTTATCGATTAATTTCATGATGTCTTCTCTCGCCCAATGTTGCTGAATATCCGAGAATTTTAATTTGTACTTAGCTATTCTTATCGTCGGATCGTAAAAGCCTGATTTAAATAAAAAGAGCGTTCCATCCGGTGCTACCCTGGATAGATTAAAGGTGTTTAAATAGTTTTCCACTAAAAAATATCGTAGTAACTTGCCGTGCAGATTCAATTCAACACCTTCAAAATAAATCGTGTTAAAATCACTTACAGTGATGTGAGCATCTTGTGCGATATCTTTATTATAATTATAATACTCACGTTGAAACGACCACATTTTATTACCTTTTTTATCGTAAGCCGTTAATAGTGGGTACCATTTATCATTTTTATGAACTGACGTCTTTATATAGATTGTTCCATCTCTTCCCCACTCTACATCTTCGATCCAACCGATTTTTTTTGACCAAAGCAGCTTTCCTTTCGGATCTAAGACGGTCATTGTACTTAAATAATCATTAGTATCGACTGTGATAAAGCTGACAGAACCATCATTTGCAAACATTTGTTTCCATTCCATCAAGGTGCCAAATTCCGATGACTTACCGATCAGATATTCATATTTCATTTTACCGTTTTTATCAAGCGCAATTATTTTCCCGTTCAAGTTTGCAGAAGCACCATTAAACAAAAGTGCAGAATCCCCGTTAGTCCCACCGATGACAGCGCTTAATCCTAGCTTGGATTTTGTATACGTGTATTTCCAAAGCATCTTCCCCGCATGAGAATACTTATAAACATTATTGATTTGCTGGGAACCAAAATCGTAATGATAAGGGTATCCATCCTGCCCGATGGTGGGAATTCTTATCAAAGATGGATTGGCTGGAATCTTAGCTTCCCAAATGGGCTTACCGTTGCTACCGATAGAGAAAAAGGTATAGATGCCATTGGAGTTCGACCTTCCAATGTATTCGTGACTGGAGCCAGCATATTGACCATACGAATTATCATAAAAAGTCTTTACAAACATTTTCTTTCCAGTTTTAGGGTTCAACCCGTAAACCGATATTTCTGGATCTCCGCCACCTGGACCCCCACCTGTTCGCGATGAAAAATAGTCCACACCATTAAATTTACTGTAAGAAGCTTCGAGATCCACAAACGCACCATTTGCCGGCATCGTAATATCATACACCTTTTTCAATGCATCATCGATCACTGCTTCAGCTAAAATCGGCTTAACCTCTGCGCCAAAAAGTGAAGCAAAAAAAAACAACCATATTACTGTGAATCGTTTCTTTTTCAACAACCTAATCACCATCAACTTTCAGATATGTATAGAATGCAACTCCTTCTTCCTATATTTACAATAACGCTGATCCTTAATATTATCTGTAGACTTTAAGTCACATCGAATATGTAATAAGTTCATTTCCCCTTATATCCAAAAGTGAATACGCCCTGTCAACCATATCCCTATCTTTTTCAAAAATATGAGTCGCTTTATCATGGATCCCGCTATCTTTCGTTACATGATTTAATTGTTGAACCATAAATTCCGAGTTACATAATGCAACAACCCTGTTGCTGTATGAAGTTAACTTTTGCTGAAAGATTACCGCCGCCTCTGCTACTTCAGGAGAGTATACGACAGCTTCACCGTCTGCCGTCTTCATGTCTCGATGATCAACTAAAATATTTAACTCATCTTTGCCGTAAGCTGAACAAATGCCCAATACGACCGACGACAAATAATCAACATCTTTTTTTCCAGAAAATAAGCCATTAACCTGAAAGGCTAACACTCGGTTTTCATGATCAAGCTTATAATTGAATCGTTCTTTAAAAGGCGCTGTAAAGTCATTGGATTGATAAGCAATATTTGTAGAAAATCTCTCGTCTGAGAACAAATATTTCATTGTAACATGAAGTGCTGCTGCAATCTTTTCAATATTTACTATACTGACATTGCGTTCTCCACGTTCAATTCCACTTATATAGGTTCGATCGAGCCCGGCACGAAGTGACAATAGTTCTTGCGACATCCCACTTCGAGCACGCAATTCCCTTACTCTTTGTCCAAATTCCATACGAATATCCAATACTGTTTCCTCCAAGTTTTCCATGATTCATATTTTCGAGAATATTACCAATGTGACTTAAAGTCAACAGACAGTATAAAAGAACTAGAATATTCTTAGCGCATAGGACTAATCGCACTAAATAATCTACAAATCAAAAAACGGAGTGGTAAACTGTGTCAAAATCAAAAATGTTCAAACACATGACAGTAGGAGCAATTCTAGGTGGTGTATTATTTTCTGGGGTATCTTATGCGGCAACTTCAATGAACATCACAGTAAGTGTTCTGCCACTCAAGTATTATTTTGACGGAGTGGAAAAGAAAGCACCCGCCGATCAGCAAGGATTTATCTACAAAGGGACGACATACGTCCCGCTTCGTTTCGTATCCGATGCACTTGGAAAGAAAGTCGGATATGACGGCAAGACAACCAGTATCTATGTTGGGAAGCAGAAAGAAGGAACGGTTACGTATTTGAAAGATGCACCGTTATTGTCCGCTGAAGACAACAATAGCAGAGTTCAATGGAACACCTACCTAACGAACCGTGACGAAATCTTCGAGCAATTCTGGGTTGCTGGCAGGATCAACGGCGCTGGACGTGCGGAATGGGGATCATACTCCTATCAATACATCTTAGATGGCAATTATAAGACGCTATCAGGGCTTCTAGCTCCACATGAACTATGGAAAGAACAGCCACCACAGGACAATATCGGCACTCTAAAAATATACGCTGACGACGTTATCGTTTACGACAGCGGGGCGATAAGCTCCACACTTTTAGATTCGATTAAAGTTGAAGCGGACATCAAAGGGGTTTTAGTGCTGCGTATCGAAATGTCAGGACAGTACACGGCGTTTTTAGACCCTAAATTGATTAGCTAGAAATACAGTGATCTGTGTCATAACATATTTCAAGTAGAAAGTAGTGGATCTCCCAATGACAAGAGCCGCATTTCTGTTGAGATTTTTTCCAAGTATCACTTTAATATTTTATTTACTGCTTTGGTTTTACTTCAGTTACACAAGCCCACATGGCGTACCTATCTTTTGGAGTGGACTCGTGATCTTGGTAGCAGCCATCTACGCTAGGCGGGCGCTGACTAAAGCAGATTTCTACTTCACACGCGTGCTGTGTATTATTTCAACCATAGCCACACCGTTCCTGGTTTACATCACCATGAATGCTGAGGGGTTCAGTTACACCAATTCAACGATTATTAACTCCACGATTTTCATTACTTTAGTTGTCGCCTTTATTTGTTACCCAGGAATCGTTGCAAATGCAAGCTTCCTTTACGCCGCGACAGGAGAAGTCGTGGCGACGCGCAAACAGAAACAAGAAATTAAACGCCAGCAGGAAATCGTTAAAAATGCATTTACGCCTAAATAAGTAGATCCGTCAACGAGTATTTAATTATCTTTTAGTTAAGTTCTTACGTCCTCAGGACAACCAATAGGCGATTTCAAGGGACTTTGTGTAAATGGGAGTATTCGTGATACGCCAAGCATCCCATCCCCTTTTCCTGTTCTCGTATTTTTCTACGATATCATTGTTGTTGATCCTAGATTCTTATTCGCTCAGGTTGTTTTAAGCATAAGGATCAGCTTCAAGCAACGTCATTTACAACAAACCACACCTATGTTATTCTATTTTTAACTTATATCGAAGCGGAAGCACCGCAAACACTGAGGTCAACCACCTCTTGTTTGCGGTGCTTTTTGCTATTAAATTGGAGGTACTTACCATGCACATGACTTTAGAAGAAATTAATGCTGAAATTGCCATGCAGCTCTGCACTAATCAAAAACTGATCATAGGCAATCCCATTTTCACCCAAGAAAGCTGGTACTATCACGATAACGCTGCACGCTTAATCGCTGGTGCGTTTTTTACTACTGAGCTCCATTTCATAATATCCATCACAAATAAAGCTAGCGATTACGGCAAACTTGAAATCATTTCTGGTTCATTTGAATCCACCAAGATCATGACCTCGACCTGCGATATGGTATTTAGCCTATTTGCCGATGCAGATTTCCGACTGAAACGACGTATTTTGATGGACTATGGAAAAATGCTTGTCTCCCTGATGCATAATATCGATCAGCCTGCTGCATTTAACGATACCCTTGCGAATACGATGAACATACAACTAAGAATCTATCAATATGAGCAATTAGAAGACGTTGAGTACATAGAGGATATCATGCAAGAATTTATTTCACGCAATACAACTAAGCATTAGAACTTCTTCTTCATAATGGTTCGCATGTCTTCACAAGCATCTTCAAACGATCCGTAAACGTGAAGATCATAAGTTTCACCAAACTGATCCGCAATACTTTCAGCTTTATCATTCGTTGTTCGCACTAAGGCAAACTCATGAATACAATTAAAATGAATTAAGTACCAGCAGAGTGGTTCATCTACACCTTCTTCTTCATGATGCTCCATCAATAAATGCTCAATTGCAAATAATGGACACTCAAAATGCAAACAAGCATTTTTAAACATCGGGCAGCTGTTCACACAGTAATATTCAATTGACATCAGTATCCGTTGGAAACCTTCACGCGGAATAGAGATTTTCTCGTTCATCATCGTCACCTTTTCGTTTGACTTGCCCGGGCTGCACTCATCATATGACACCGGAAATGGCTTCGTCAAAGCAGAGGGAACATAAAGAAAACCCATGAATCCATAGCAAAACATGTTTAATATCAATTCTAACGGAAAAACGGAGTAATTTCGGGTGCAGTTCTCAACTATTTGTTGAAAGACAATAAGACGAAATAAAAAAAGCCTGCCGTTTCAAACAGACTTTCCCCAACTAAAATTTACAATTCTTCTGCAAGTTCTATATTATGCTTCAAATTAACTGCTCAACAACAGCAAAAAAAATTTTATATCCTCATTCCAGACAAGAATGTAAATCTCAAAACACCAAATGAAAAACAAAGGCATCAATTATTGATGCCTTTCAACAGAGACTACTTATTCAGTATTTAAAATCCTGATCAATACATTTGTAAAATCATGTGTTAAAGCCTTGTTTATACAAGAAAGGACTTACTAAGAGGATCTACACATTGAAAATTGGACTTTCAATTAATTTCTTCAGTTCGATTTTTGCTTCATTAATTTCAAAACTGGTATGTTTAATCTCATAGTAGTACATTGTGTATTCTTCGTGTAGTAACTCATCAGGCATACTATGATATTTCTCCAATAATCTAAATTTTATTCTCCTTAGTTCTTGTGCAGGAGGGTTTGCAGATTGAATTAATTTGGGCACAGTTTGATAATTTAGTAGCGCAGCGTGCTCAATTACTGACAAACCACTTTTATCTTTTAGTGACAGATCGCATTGTCCTGTATTAAGCAACCAATTAAATAATTGGAAATCATCAGAAAGATAATGAACTAATGCGGTCTTCCCTTCATTATCTTGTAAATTTACATTTGCACCACTATCAATTAATGCTTTTATAGATTGAAGACTTCTATGATACATCAAGGCTGTTTTTCCTTTATTGTCTTGCTTATTTAGATCTGCGCCAAAACTGATTAACATTGAAATCATCTGAGTATCTTTATGATGCATCAAAGCTGTTTCACCTTCAGCATCTTGTTTATTTAGATCTGCACCATACTGTATAAAAAGCTTAATCACATCTGTTGTTCTAGCATAAAAAATAGGGGTCTTTTCTTTATCATCACCAATATTTACATTAGCACCTCGTCTTAACAATAATTCACAAATATCTTTTGTTGAATCCAATGCAGCAGTGATTAATGGAGTTCGAATCATAGCAAAGTGTCTGTAATTTTCATTTATATTTGAACCAAGATCTAAGAATTTGCTTACCCTTTCTGCTTTATTACTCTTAATAACATAATGCATAGCAGTAGTACCAAATCGGTCTTTCACATTAACATCTGCTCCGCTAACAATCAGTTGATCCAAAAAGGTATCACTAATGTCATCTTCATTAAGTGCGTAGATAAGAGGTGTCACCCCCTCTTCATTACAACATTCATTTATCATTTTTTTAGATTCATGTAACAGAAACCTCATTAAACAAGGATAAGACTTAATTCCATCTAATTTCATTATCCCAATGATTACATTTTCATGATCACTTTTTTGTTTTAAGATCTCAAGAATATTATTCGTAGAAATATGATCATTTGGAATAACCTTGTCTGATAAAAGTTTTTCTAAAAATGATATAACACTTTTAGCTGGCGGATACGTAAGTAATACTTGATTTGCAAATAACAAATGGTTTGGTATTAAAAACAATGCACTTTTAAGGTCATCAGTATCTTTATTTTTTTTCATTAACTCATTTAGTTCCTCGGTAATATCAATGACATTACTTCTACACATATCTATTAGTAACTTTAAATTATCCAAAAATCCTAATCTGGTTCTTCCTATTTTTGATTTGTAAAAATAAGCTTCTGGTAAAATTTCAAATAGATCGATTTCGCCTTTGAATCCCATGAGTATATCATCAATTTTTTGTATATTTGATTTATCCAATTCTTGATTTCTGATTAAATCAGCGATTTTATATTCCCATGATTGTTCGCTTTTTATAGCATAATATAAGTTTTGAAATTTAAAAGGCACTTCTTTTTCATGCAAAACTCCACGGGAAATACTATCATTTAATAGTTTAGTTGCTAATTCGGTGTCAGAAAAATCATCTAAAAAATCATTCATGTAATACACGTTAGAAATACATTCATTTCCGCCTTTTATTGTACTTATGTAGATAACGTTATGGGGCGAAGAGAGTTTTGTACGAGCATAATATTCTATCCGGGAAGAATTAGACTCATTAATATCTCGTAAGTGAAATCTTAATTTCTCATTACTTTTATTCAATATTGTTCCCCACAGGTACCGTCCTGTTTTTTTATCATAATCAACAGAATGAAATTTGCCGACATTGATATGGTCGAAAATATACTTTTTAAATATTATTGGGAAACTATTAATAATTAAAGAAGTAACAGGTACGCCTTTCAACGCTAAATACTTATCAATAATATATTTCCCTTCCTTAAACGATAAATTTGAAAGGAAATCAGAAATTGAGCTTAGTGTAATTGCTTCAGTTTTATTCATGTTATTAATAAATGTTTCAAAAATAACAGGAGTATGTACAATTAATTTGTCCACATGTGTTAAAATATTCTTTTTCTTAATTACAACGCTTGATTTCATATTTGTTTTAATGTATCCCCGACTGAACTTGGAATTTTCATTTACTATCTTTTCGATATAACCAACATTCAATAGCATATACCTCCTAAATATTTTTTCTTTGGCGCTCTTCCTGGATACCGTTTATTTATTGCGTATGAAATTTCAGGTTGAGTAAACAGAATATCAGCACAACAGTTTCAGGAGAATTAACTTTTAACTATGTAATTGGCAAGATTATAGAAGATGATGTTAATGAATGGTTTTGCGGGTTCGGGCAATTTTGTCAACAATGTTTTTCCGAGGGTCGGAAATACAAATTGAGGGTGGATAGAATAGGATACCCCTAATGTTCTTGTAATTACAAAACAGCCAAGTGATTTATAATTGATAATTTTAAATGAATACCTACCAAATAAAAAACGAGATGCAAATGCTACTCGTTTTAATTTGTTTACCCATCACTTATTTTTCCTCAATACTAGGGCGTGTCTGATAACTCAGAAGACATCAGATTTTGCTGAATTTTCGTTCCATACAATGCTCATCTGTTGAAGGCGTACCGTGGTACGTCAAACAATAGGAACGAAGCAGGGGGCGAAAAGGCGTTGAAAGGTGCCACTGAACGGGTTTTTAGACACGCCTTAAATGATTCAATTAATAATAAACGAATAGACTTTTACTTAACTATTATTTCAAACTCTTTTCTGTATGGACCATTTACTAAAACCATAGTAGTCTTCCCTTTGTTATACGTTTTAAGTTGGTTATTCATATTATCGTAAATTGCAACATCTTTATTGAGTGTATACATGAAAGTATGATAACTTACAAGATCAGCCTTCAATACTTCCTCATTGTAATGAACAGTTACCGGCATTTCTTTGTTAACTTCTGATTCAATTTTCTTTACTTTCTCGTTACCAAGAACAAGTGTGTAATTTTTAAGTTGTTTGTTAACCTCATTCTTCCCTACTTCTAACAACAACGTTTCAGCTTTAGATAACCTTGGGTCTGCTATCGATATTTTCAAACCTAACAATGCGTTTTCTTGTAATTGAACAATTAATTTAACGATATCTTTAGTCGTTTCGTCCTGACAAGTTAGACCTTCACAATATTCAAAAAAATCATCTAACGCTGCTAATCGTTCGTTACGTGTAATCGTTGCAGATGAGGTAGTGCTCAAGAATAAAAACAATGTAGCTAGTGAAAATATAAAACCCAAACCTCCGATAATAGTCTTTCGATTCTCAAATAACCAACGGGACCGCGACTCCATAGCTAACACCCCCATAAGATGTTTTTAATATTTCTAATTATTACGTTCACGTTTTTTGTTTGTTCCAATTATTTTAAGCTAACATCAAATAACAGAAAGTTGATTTATACCACGGAAAATAGGCAATCGAATTTATGCTACACAGTTTTTTAAATGTGACTTTTATTTTACTTTGTGTAGGAACGGGATGGCTGGAGGATACGGTGATTCCATTGAAGGAGCAAAATTAGGTGCAATGATTGGGAGTTTTTTATGCAACGGGACCTGACACAACGATAGGTACTGGCATAGGTGTGGCAGTAGGAGCGATTACAGGAGGCATCGTAGGAGGAACACTGGGGGCAAAGGGTCAAAGATGATCCTCGATTTAATAACAGAGGATGATGCAAAAAATGCTTGAACTTGTTCAAGTTGCGGAAGATTTCTTGTGTACGGAAGAGGAATTGGAATTGGTAGTTGAAAAATCATATCGAGGAAATGATTACAGATAAATGGTTATGTGACATGTACGCAGCGGGTAAAGATGCTACCGATAAGAAGTAGCTCGTACAGTATTTGCTTATCGTGCATTCGAACCTTTCTTTGAAGGGGCTATTCAACAAAGGAAACGATTGTCACACCAAGTAATAAAGAAATAAACCGAGTACATCGCAAAATCGATACCACCTTATTTGGGCAATTCGTGAAATATCGCTTTCCTAGATTGTTTGGTATAAAAACAGAATTCAACGAGCTTTTATCCTGATTAAACCGAAAACAAAGCTGACTCTTATGTAAAACAAGCGCCATTGGCGCTTGTTTTTTATCCTCCGTACTTCTTAGTAAGTTACAAAAGGATTAAAATCCGCTCTTAAATCACCATGATATTTGATTACAAAAGATCGTGCCAAATCAATCTGTTCATTATATCTTTGATGTTATAACGTGAAGGATACTTTTGTAAATTCCTTCAGATTAAGGGGATGTTTCGTTATTTTCACAATCACCTATTTTCAACTTTAAAGCCATTTGAAAGCAACATTTAACAACTTCTAAGATAAAAGGAAACGGAATCAACGACTGTAGTATCCAACATTTTTCATTTTTCATGATTTTTTTATCAAACTCTGTGGGTACAAGCTGTTGAAAAAACTTTTTTCATCCGTGTGGTAATCTGAACACCTAAAAAATCACGATTTCAGGTCTTTTTCAACTTATGTGATAAACCCATCTTAAACACAGCATGGGAACATGAGTTCTAATTTTTGATATTTTCAATGTTTATGAAAATTATTTATTAAAAACCTAGTCGTACCAAGGGATCACTGATTTTCATTTTTTCAAACTCTATGATGAGGTTTTCAAACTATATGGTGACCGACAGATGCGCCCGACAGCAGCACATATAGAGGGACCGCAACGATCAGCACGACCAGTATTCGTTCTTTCGTCAGCCTTGCCAGCCGCAGCATTGCGGCGAGCGCATATAGGAATACCGCCACATGCAAGCCGGATATAGCCAGAATATGTGTCAGTCCCAGCCGGGAGAAATGCTGGAACTGCTCCGGATCGAGGTCCTCGCGTATGCCGAGGACCAGCCCCTGCATGTACCCGGACTGCTCGGCCGGGTACAGCCCAGCCATCCGCTCGCCGAGCCAGGCGCGAGCGGCGTCGACGCGGCCGAGCAACGCGGCCGCGGACCACGCGGGCCCTGCCGCCACCTCGGCGGCGGCGGTGCCCGTGCCCTTGAGCAGCCAGTGTACCCTCTGGCTGCGAAGATAGCGGCGGTAATCGAAGCCGCCGCTATTGGCCGCCGTCGCAGGCAGCGCCAGCTCGCCCGCGACGCTAATGCGCGCGCCGCGCCTCCATGCGGCGGCGACTTCCTGCTCAGGCCGTTCCACGAGCCTGAGCTGCACCAGCAGGCGCTCGCGCAATAGCCGCGGCGCCGCCTCGCCCTCCACATGGATGCGCTGCGCTGCCATGCGGAATCTGACGCGGTCGCCGTCGACCTCGACCGCGCTGATGATCATGCCGTCCGCAGCCGCCGGAATGCCGGCGCGCGGTCCGGCCTGCTCCGCTGCCTCGCGGATGTCCGGCAGCGCGGTGGCGTTGCGGGCATCGGTCCACAGCCGCTCGCCCGCAGCAAGAACGACCGCCAGCACGCAAGCCGCCGCCAGCCGTCCGGTGGCATAGCCGCACAACGCGGCCGCCAGCATAAGCAATACGGCGACTCCCGCCGCCAGCGCAGCCCCCTTCGCGCCAAGCCCTGCCGCTCCCGCGCTCCCGCACAGCCAGAACAAGACAAACCAGACTAGCGGGCGCTCGTTCATTCCCATCATTCCGCTCCTTTCGGCGTAAGCCCGTCTCCATGTCGATAGCGCATGCGTATGCGTAGAATGCACATATGCCTCCTAGCCATAAAATCAGCTTGCGGGGTTCAAATAAACCTCACATAAACAGTTGGGGTGCGCAAGCCGCTTCTCTATCGGAACGACAAAAAACCTCTAATCGCATCTACAAAGATGCAACTAGAGGTTCTTCCTCCATGCTTTAGCCGACAGCGCAGCATGATTAACGTTTGTCTTCCGTCTTCGCATGGAGTTAGCCCCGGCTAGATAGCTAGCGCAATTTATTAAAACGATCTATTCCGGTGCCGGTAGCGATAACCCGCAGATGCTAACGCGATCTTTGCAGCTCTGCTGCGCACGAGTCAGGAGGTAACTTCCATGTGGGCTCCCGCAGGCGGCTCGAATGCTTCAAGCGCGCGGAAAACGATGCCCCGGTCGGCCATCAGCGCAGTGACCTTGCCGCTATCCTTCGGATAGCCGCGATGGTACACCACTTCTACGACACCGCTATTGGCCAGCATATTCGCGCAGGTCCAGCAGGGCTGGTCTGTCACATATACCGTCGATCCCTCGCGGTCGGCGCGGTCGGTGAACAGCAGCAAATTCTGCTCGGCGTGAATGGTTCGAATGCAGCGCTGCTTTTTGAGCAGCTGCTCCGTACCGTCCACAACATGCATCTCGATTTCCTCCGAAATCATGCAGCCTGCCTCCAGACAATCCTGCACGCCCATCGGGGCTCCGTTGTACGCTGTTCCCAGCAGCTTTTTCCCCTGTACCAGCACGGCTCCGACATGCCGCCTCGGACAGCGCGACCGCGTGGAAACCATATAAGCGATATCCATAAAATAAGTGTCCCAGTCCTTTCGGACCGCATCCTGCATACTGATGTTCATTGCTTCTGCTTCCTTTCTCGTGCTGCTTATATGCGTTTAGCCCTGACTTGCCGTCAGCGCCTGATTTAAATCGGCCAAAATGTCCTCGATGCCTTCGGTGCCGATCGACAGCCGAATCATGCCCGGCGCAACGCCCGCTGCGGCCTGCTGCTCCTCGTTGAGCTGCAAATGCGTAGTGCTGGCCGGATGAATAATGAGCGACTTGGAATCGCCGACATTGGCCAAATGCGAGAAGAGCTGTACGGAATTGATCACCTTTTTGCCCGCTTCCACTCCGCCCTTGATGCCAAAGGTCAGAATGGCGCCTTTGCCCTTAGGCAAATACTTTTGAGCCAGCCCGTAGCTTGGGTGGCTTTCCAGACCCGCATAGCTTACCCATTCCACCGCCTCATGCGATTGCAAAAACTCCGCTACGCGCTGAGCGTTAGAACTATGGCGCTCCATCCGCAAATGCAGCGTCTCAAGGCCCTGCAGCAGCAGGAAGGAGTTGAACGGCGACAAGGCGGCTCCCATGTCGCGCAGCAGCTGAACGCGCGCTTTAATGATGTAAGCGATCGGACCGACCGCATCGGTGTACACCACGCCGTTGTAGCTCGGATCTGGCTCCGTCAGCCCCGGGAAGCGGCCGCTTGCCTTCCAGTCAAACCTGCCGCCGTCCACGATCACGCCGCCGATGGAAGTGCCGTGTCCGCCGATAAATTTGGTAGCGGAGTGAACAACGATATCCGCGCCATGCTCGATCGGGCGGCAGAGGTAAGGACTCGGGAACGTGTTGTCTACGATAAACGGCAACCCGTTTTCATGCGCAATCGCCGCAACCGCTTCCAGATCGATGACATCGCCCTTAGGATTGCCAATCGTCTCCGCATATACAGCTTTGGTACGATCGGTAATAGCCGCGCGGAAATTGTCGGGATTGGACGGATCTACGAATTTGACCGTAATGCCGAGCTTTGCGAAAGTGATGGCGAACAAATTGTACGTACCGCCGTACAAGCTGGACGCGGAAACGATTTCATCGCCTGCGCCGGCGATATTAAGGATGGAATATGTAATGGCGGATTGGCCGGAAGCTACAGCAAGCGCGGCTGCTCCGCCTTCCAGCTCGGCTACCCGCTTCTCGAATACGTCGGAGGTCGGATTCATAATACGCGAATAGATATTGCCAAACTCTTGCAAAGAAAATAAATTAGCTGCGTGATCCGTGTCTTTGAAGCCGTAAGAGGTTGTCTGATAGATAGGCACTGCGCGCGACATCGTTGTCGGATCAATTTGCTGACCACCATGGACAGCCAGGGTATCCAGTGAGAACTTCTGTTGTTCGGACATCTTTACTACCTCTTCTCCTAGTATTCGCGGAGTTTTTGTTGTGTACTCTCGCATTCTCCTATTCTCTCACAATTATGGCTTTGCGACAATGCTGTCTTGAATGCCGGACAACAGCTTTTTACCGATTCCTTTTACTCTGAGCAAATCCTCCGCCGTCTTGAAATTTCCATTCCGTTCGCGGTCCGCTACTATCGCCGCCGCCTTCGCCGGACCGATCCCTTTCAGCGCATCCAGTTCGGCAGCCGTTGCCCGGTTAATGTCCAAGCGATCGTCAGAGCCCGGAGCCTCGACCTCTTCGACAGAACGATCCTGTGCCGGCGCGACGGCGCTCCTTTCCTCTAATTCGCTCACGATCCGATCGGCAGCGCTCGCCGTCTCCGAGTCGCTCTCCCTCTGGCCTATCGCACTCTTCTCCTCCGTCACAGTCTCCTTCTGGATTGCGGCGCTTCTCCCCTCGGGCTTGGCGCCAGGGCTTTCAAGCACCATGCCGGTTCCTCCCTGAATCTCGGACAAACTGACGTTCTCCCTGCTTTCCCCCGCCTCCTCCTTGCTTTCTGGCGTATCGCTATCCAGCGCCTCAAGTGCCGTTTCCAGCTCCTCGTTTAAAGGCAGCCACTCTGCCGGCTGCGATTTCCCGGGCATCCATAACGCCGCCAGCAGCAGGGCAAAAGCGCCGGTTATACAGATTGCGGCCAGCAGCAGTCGTCCGCCGGACTTGGCTTCTGTGTTTGGCATGCTATGCACCCCCTCCGTTCACCTACATATTTTTGGAAAAAATCAGACATATGGAACAAGTCATCGCGAATATGCTTTGTTAACCGGGCGCAAAGGGCCGTAAACCGCCGTGCCGAGCTAGCGTGTACAACGCGGCGACGTCTATTCAAGCACGTATGCTCATAGACTGGCTTTGCAGCTTGCAAAGCTTTAGGAGGGTTTTAGCATGAATGTCGGATTTATCGGGACGGGCACGATGGGAAGCCTGCTCATCGAGGCATTGCTAGCTACGGGCGCGCTCAAGCCGCCGCAAATCGCAATCAGCAACCGCACCTTTGCCAAAGCGCAGGCGCTCGCCGTCCGTTATTCCGGCATGAGGGCACAATCTACGAACGCTGGAGCGGCCCGCGGAGCCGATATCGTTTTTCTGTGCGTCAAGCCGCACGAGTTCAAAAAAGTCGTCGACGACATCAAGCCTGTGCTCCTTCCGTCGCAAATGGTCGTCTCGATCACAAGCCCGGTGCTCATTTCGCATCTGGAGGGCGAGCTGAACTGCAAGGTCGCAAAAGTTATACCAAGCATCACCAACCAGGTCGCAAGCGGCGCATCCCTATGCATGTACGGCGCAAACGTCCTGCCGGAGGAGAAAACGCGGCTGGAGCAATTGCTTGGCCACATTAGCGAGCCGCTGCGAATTGAGGAGCACTACACCCGTATCGTCTCCGATCTGTCCAGCTGCGGACCGGCCTTTATCGCTTTTTTGCTGGAGCAATTTATCCAGGCGGCCGTGGAGGAAACGGGCATCGGGAGCGAGGAGGCCAGACTTGTGGCAAGCGCCATGCTGCTTGGAACCGGCAGGCTGCTGACCGAGGGCGGCCTTACCCCTTCCGATATTCAGACGAGAGTCGCCGTCCCGGGCGGCATAACGGCCAAGGCGCTGGGGCTTCTGCAGCGGGAAACCGAAGGCGTCTTCAACCAGCTGATTCGTACGACTCATGCCAAATACCGCGAAGACCTCGACAAGGTTACGGTCGCCTTTATAGGCGAAGAGGTGAACGGGCCCTAGCTGTTCTTCAGCTAAAGTCCGTCCACCTCTTTTTTGCTTGGGGACGTATAGTAATCGTTTGCCGCGCGTATTAAGCTCCGGCGGCTGGGTCAACCTTTGCCTTTGCGACTAATTCGCGACAATATTGACGAGCTTGCCTTTAACGGCCACGACTTTGCGAACCGTTTTGCCTTCGATGAGCTCCTGCACCTTGCCAAGCCCCTTCGCGAGCGCCTCCATAGCCTCAGGCTCCATATCGGCGGCAATCGATACGCGGTCTACAATTTTGCCGTTGACCTGAACGACAATTTCCACCTCTTGGTCAACCGTCCAGGCTTCTTCGTACGCCGGGAAGGCGGAATAGGACAGCGAATCCTCGCGACCAAGCCTGCTCCACAGCTCCTCCGCAATATGCGGGGCGATCGGGGACAGCAGCTGAACGAATTGCTCCATGGCCTGGCGCGGCAGCGCATCGGTCTTATAAGCTTCATTGACAAAAATCATCAATTGGCTAATGACAGTGTTGAAGCGCAGCGCCTCGTAATCCTCGGCGATTTTTTTTATCGAACGATGCCATACGCGCTTAAACGCATCCGATGTGTCGCTGTCGCCGATTTTGGCGTTAAGCGTGCCGTCCTCATTGACGAACAGGCGCCATACCCGGCTTAAAAAGCGGTACGTTCCTTCCACGCCGTTCGTATTCCAAGGCTTGGTCGCCTCAAGCGGCCCCATGAACATTTCGTACATACGCAGGGTATCGGCTCCAAACTCATTTACGATATCGTCCGGATTAATGACGTTGCCGCGCGATTTGGACATTTTTTCGTTATTGTCGCCCAAGATCATGCCCTGGTTGACCAGCTTGTGGAACGGCTCCTTCGTATCGACGACCCCGATATCGTAGAGCACTTTATGCCAGAAGCGAGCGTACAGCAAATGCAGTACCGCGTGCTCGGCGCCGCCGATATACAGGTCAACCGGCAGCCAAGCCTTCTGCTTCTCCGGCGAGCAGATTTCATCATTGTTTTTCGGATCGATAAAACGCAAATAGTACCAGCAGCTGCCTGCCCATTGCGGCATCGTATTCGTTTCGCGGCGCGCCTTCATGCCGGTTTCAGGATCGATTGTATTGACCCAATCCGTTACATTGGCAAGCGGCGACTCGCCCGTTCCGGACGGCGTAATCGCATCAACGTCCGGCAGCAGCAGCGGAAGCTGATCCTCAGGCACCGTCTTCATGCTGCCGTCCTCCAGATGCAGAACCGGAATCGGCTCTCCCCAATAACGCTGACGGCTGAACAGCCAGTCGCGCAGACGGTAGGTCACCTTCCCTTTGCCTTTGCCTGATTCCTCCAAGCGGGCAATCATCTTGGCGATGGCAGCCTCGTTGTTCAAGCCGTTGAGGAAATCGGAGTTGACATGCTCGCCGTCTCCCGTGTAGGCTTCCTGCGAAATATCGCCGCCCTGCACCACTTCGATAATCGGCAGCTTGAATTGTGTCGCAAATTCCCAGTCACGCGAATCGTGGCCAGGAACGGCCATAATCGCCCCTGTTCCATAACCCGCAAGCACGTAATCGGCAATCCAGATCGGCGTTTTCTCGCCGTTAACCGGATTGATGGCATAGGCGCCGGTGAATACGCCGGTTTTATCCTTGGCCAGATCCGTACGCTCTAGATCGCTTTTGCGGGCAGCCGTTTCCTGGTAAGCTTCAATCGCCGCTTTCTGCTCGGCTGTTACGATGCTCGATACAAGCTCATGCTCGGGCGCAAGCACGCAATAAGTTGCGCCGAACAACGTATCAGGGCGGGTCGTGAATACGACCAGCTCGGCATCGTGGCCATCGATGGCGAACGTGACCTCCGCGCCCTTCGATCTGCCGATCCAGTTGCGCTGCATATCCTTAATGCTCTCCGACCAGTCCAGCTCCTCCAGATCGTCAAGCAGCCGATCCGCATATTCGGTAATTTTAAGAATCCATTGACGCATCGGCTTGCGGATAACCGGATGACCTCCGCGTTCGCTCTTGCCGTCGATGACTTCTTCGTTCGCAAGCACCGTTCCGAGCGCCTCGCACCAGTTCACCGGCACCTCGGCTACATAGGCGAGTCCCTTCTTATACAGCTGGATAAAAATCCACTGCGTCCATTTGTAGTAGTCCGGGTCCGTCGTGCTGATTTCCCGATCCCAGTCGTAAGAAAAGCCCAAGGACTTGATCTGGCGGCGGAAGTTGTCGATATTCTTGAACGTGATGTCGCGCGGATGCTGGCCCGTATCGAGAGCGTGCTGCTCGGCCGGCAGGCCGAACGCATCCCAGCCCATCGGATGCAGCACGTTAAAGCCCTTCATCCGCTTATAGCGGGATACGATATCGGTTGCCGTATAGCCTTCCGGATGGCCGACGTGCAGTCCCGCTCCGGACGGGTACGGAAACATATCCAACGCATAAAACTTAGGTTTACCCGGTTCTTCCTTTGTCTGGAATGTTTTGTGCTCATCCCAATATTGCTGCCACTTGGGCTCGATTGCCTGCGGCTTGTAGCCGTGTCCTTGCTGCTCGCTCATTGCCTGTCATCTCCCTGATTCGGTTTATACGTCAAAAAAACATAAAACCTCCCGCCCCCAGCGATAATCGCTAGGGACGAGAGGTCAATCTCCCGTGGTACCACCCTAGTTAGCCCAGGCATGCTTTGCCTGACGCTCACTTGTCGCCCTTAACGCGGGCCAAACGGTGCGCTTATCGGAACTGCCGCATAGCAATTCCATTAAACGAACAGCTCCAAGGCGAGCTTCACTTTGCAGCAGGTCCGGCTTGCACCCTATCAACGCCGGCTCTCTAGGCCTTGCTGGCAAAATTACTATTCCTCTTCAACGCTCCATATTTAGATCAAATGGTTAGTTTCGATTATAAAGTCAGGCCATAACGGTGTCAAGCGCAGCCGCTCCATAAAGTGGCATTCATCCTTGGCGATTCACAGGATGACAGGATGAATGGCGGCAATGGCTGAACCCGTCTCAGCTTCACCGTGCCTGCCGAACTGCCCGCCAAGCGGCAGCTTGCCGCCGTCGCCTCTCAACCGATGCCGAACCTCTGCATCTGATCGGTCAGACGATGCTTGAGAAGCACCTCGCGCTGCTTGCTTCCCAGCAAATCAAAGTGCGGATAGTCCGAGCGATGATGAATGTAGCGTGGATTCAAGCCGTGCTCCACGCACCAGCGCGACAGCTTGTCGAGATCGCTGCAGCCAACCTTGGTTACGGTGCGCATGTCGGGAAAGCGCGGATCGACCCAATAATGCGTCAAAAAAGCGATTTCCCCGCGCGCCACCGCAGCCTTCCATTGAAGCACCTCCGCCCGTTTTATGCCAAAAGCCATCGATTACCGCCTTTCCCCGTATGTCCGCCGTCTGTGCCACGCGCTTGGACTACGACTGCCCCACGATGTTTTTCACTCTGCCGACTTGGCCGTCGGCTAGCCGGACCTTGATGCCATGCGGATGATTGGATGAATTGGTCAAAATATCCTTTACGATTCCCCGCGTCAGCTTTCCCGTCCGCTGGTCGGCCTTGAGCACAATTTCCACCTCTTGCCCCGCTTTAATCGTTGAACGCTGTGTTCCGCTCATGCTGCTTTTCCTCCCTGCTCCTGCATCCCTGCATTTCTTGCGCTTTTTGAATCGGGTTTGCTCTGTACAATAAACGAAACGGGATCAAAAGTAAACCTGAGCCGCGCGAAAAACGCCGCTTTGCGAGGCTCATGGATGCATATTCCTGCGACAACTGCTATACTTAACATCAAACGATGCATAGGAAATGAGGAAATATACGAAATGTCAACTGCATTTAACTCGCTTGGCCTGTCGGCCGAGCTTACCAAGGCGCTGCACTATGAAGGGATTACAGAGCCGACGCCGGTACAAAAACAAACGATCCCTCTGCTGCTTGAGGGCCATGACGTCATTGCGCAAGCCCAGACGGGAACGGGAAAAACGCTGGCTTTTGCTTTGCCGATTCTGCAGCGCATTCGCATAGATAAGGAACAGGTGCAGGCGCTGATTTTAACGCCCACCCGGGAGCTTGCGATTCAGATTACGTCCGAGCTCAAGAAGCTGGCTCCGGTCGTCGGCGCAACCGTGCTTGCCGCATACGGCGGACAAGACGTGGAAGCGCAAGTACGCAAGCTGAACAATGCCCCTCATATCATCGTCGCAACTCCGGGCCGGCTTATTGACCATATGCGGCGTGAAACGGTTAATCTCGGGAAGCTCCAAATGCTTGTCCTCGACGAAGCCGATCAAATGCTCCATATGGGCTTTCTGCCAGAGGTTGAGAGCATCATTACCCAGACGCCGCGCGCGCGCCAAACGATGCTGTTTTCGGCTACGATGCCCGACGCGATTCGCCGCCTGGCTTCCGACTATATGCGGTTGCCGGAAGATATCCGGATCAAAAGCACAAACGTCACGCTCGACAGCATTAAGCAAATCGTATACGAGACGACAGACCGCGGCAAGCAGCAGGCGCTCGTCCATTTGCTTGAGCGTCACCAGCCTTATTTGGCCGTTATTTTCTGCAGAACGAAGATACGCGCCAAAAAGCTGAACGAAGCGCTTCAGGACATGGGCTTCGAATCCGATGAATTGCACGGCGATCTTACGCAAGCCAAACGCGAGCAGGTCATGAAACGCTTCCGCGACGCGCGGCTGCATATCCTTGTTGCGACTGACGTCGCAGCGCGGGGACTCGATGTAGAGGGCGTCACTCACGTATACAACTATGACGTGCCTCAGGATGGCGAGCTGTATATTCACCGGATCGGAAGAACCGGGCGCGCCGGTCAGGAAGGCACTGCGATTACGATGGCCACGCCTTACGATAAAAACACGATCGCATCCATCGAGCAGAGCATTAACGCCAAGCTGGCGCGCCGGACCATCGACGCAAGCGGCGAGGAAAGCAGCGTGCGTACTGTTCAAGACGGCCAGCCTGCGAAAAATCGCGCACGCGATTCCCGCACGGGCGGAGCGGGACGAGGCGAGCGGGGATCGGATCGCAGAGGCGGAGCTGCCGGCAGAGGCCGCGGTGAACAAAGCGGCGGGCGCGGCAGAACAGGCAAAGCCTCAAGCGGGCGAACGGGAGGAACAGTCTCAGGCGGACGCGGCGCGGCGCAAGAGAAACCGGCTGCCGGACGCGGCTTTGGGGGGGCACGCGGCAAAGGGCAAGAGCGCGGCGGAGCAGCCGAAACGGCTCGCGTAGCGGGCGCGGAGCAAAGCTCCGGCTGGAGCGGCCGTCGCGGCGAACGGCTGGACCGCGAGTCGGGTCCGCAACGACGCAATGATGAGCGCGGCGGAGCACGCGGCCGTCGCGAGGAAACGGCGCGTGGCGGACATCGCAGCCCAAGTGGCGCTCGGCCTCAAGCGGGGCGCTCGGATAATCCTTGGACTTCCGCACGCGGAGACGCCAAACCCGGCGGAAACCGCTCCGCTACACGCGGCAAGTCCTCTGACGGAGGAAGCTCGCGCGGCGGCTCGTCCAATCATAGCCGAAGAGGCGGCAGCAGCGGGGGCAAACGGGGCCGCTAAATACGGCAAACATAAGAAAAAGGCTCGTCATCACATCGCGTGATGCCGAGCCTTTTTCTTATGTTTGCATGCGGAGCGCAGCGACTGCCCAGCCATTGGGCCTGCCAGAGCCTGTTACCTACAAACAGCCTGCTCGCAGCCGGCACTTGGTGGCTTGTCCGTCCGTTTCCAGCGGCTATATCCGTCACGCTGAACGCTGAAGCTAGCTCCAAGCGTATTGACGCAAAGCGTGAGCTACTCCGTCCTCGCTGTTGGATAAAGCAACGGCTTGAGCGGACAGCTTGACCGCATCCGGCGAGTTGCCCATCGCAATGCCCATTCCGGCATACTGAAGCATCGTAATATCATTGTAATAATTGCCGATCGCCAAAATTCTCGCCGGCTCGATGCCTCGCGATTCGGCTAGCTGCTTTAGCGCCATGCCCTTGTTCGCTTCAGGATGATGGACGTCAATGAACAGGTCGCCGCTGCGAATCGCTTTTAATCCGACAGACCAAGCGCCCCATTCCTTTTCAACCTGATCCAGCTGATCCTTCGGACCGGCAGCCGTAAACTTCACGAGCCGCTTAGGAAACTCCTGCTCGAAATTTCCGACGATGGGCTCTGCGTGGAAACGGCTGTACATAAGCGCAGCTTCCGGCGAAAGCTGTTCAACCCAAATATCGAAGGCGGTATTTACGTCAAAATGCAGCCCATGCTCGCGGCAATAGCGGACAAAGTCCATCAATTGCCCGGGCTCCATCGCAAATTCGTTAACAATGGAGCGATCCTCCGACTTTACCGTTGCCGCTCCATTATGCGTAATGACTGTGCCGCCCAACGCAAGCTCTCCCAGAATCGGCAGCGCTCCCGAAGGTCCGCGTCCTGTGCACAATACAATCTGGGCGCCGCGGGCTGCGGTTTCCTGAACGGCGTCCCGCACAGCTACCGTCAGACCATGATCGTCCCTAAGCAGCGTACCATCGACGTCAAGCGCAATCAAATCGTAATTCAAGCTCATTTACTCCCACTCCCTGCTTCTATTTGTCTCTCTGACTTTTCGTTTTCTCCGCTTTGCCCTATCCGCCGTGTCAGCGGTGAGCAAGCGATGCAAGCTCCTCTGCCGTAAGCTCCCGATAGTCGCCTTCCGCCAGCGTCTGGTCCAGCTCCAAAGCGCCCATCGACAACCGTTTCAAAAATACGACTTTTTTCCCGACGGCCTCGAACATCCGTTTAACCTGATGAAACTTGCCTTCCTTAATGGTCAGGCGGATCGTGGAATAGATAGCGTCTTCCCGATTCTCCCTGTCCACAATGACCAGTTCCGCGGGCATCGTCTTGTACCCGTCGTCGAGCGTGACGCCCGCTTCAAATTGAATGCGGTCCTGATCATCCACAGCGCCTCGCACAAGCGCCTCATAGGTTTTGGGCACATGCTTGCGCGGCGACAAAAGCTCATGAGCGAGCTGTCCGTCATTGGTCAGCAACAGCAGTCCAACCGTATCCTTGTCGAGCCGGCCCACCGGGAAAGGCGACAACAGCCGATCCTCCGGCTCCAGCAAGTCAATGACCGTTCGTTCGCGCCCGTCCTCGGTTGCGGAGATCACGCCAGGGGGCTTGTTAAGCATCAAATAAACGACATCGCGATAGACGACGGTTTGCCCTTCGAAGACGACAGTCGCAAGCTTGGGATCTATGATCAAGCCGCTGTCTTTTGCGACCTTGTCATTAACCAAAACCTTTCCTTGTTTAACCGCCTTTTTAATTTCGCTGCGCGTGCCATAGCCCATATGCGCCAGCAGCTTGTCCAGCCTTATTTTTGCGCTCATTTCGCTACATCCACCTCCAGCCTGTCGGGAGCTCGTTTTTCAGCATCCCTCCGGCAAATTTAGCCCATCCAATCGGGAAGCCGTCCGTACAAACCAGCACATAGCCCTTGGCGGTAACCCCGGTCTGCAATTCAAGCTCGCTCTCCTCCGCAAAAACCGTCTCGCCCTTCAAATAACGAAGCGTCTCCGGCTGGTCGGCGCTCCAGTTGATCGAACGCGCCGCTTCCTTGCGGCTTAGCCCCAGCGCCAGCGGATGAGAAGGCGCAAGCCTCCCTTTATCCGCCTCGCCGACATACCAGCCCGCCCGAACGACCCGAAGCCCGTCCAATGACGGCACCCCGTGAGGCTGCAAATAAATTTTTGAGCCGTAAGCGACCAGCCGTCCTTGCGCAACAAACGTGCCGGCCAAAATCTGCGCGGCTTGGCTAAGCCATGTTTCCTCCGGCGCTTCAAGCTCGCGTCCGGTCCGCTCGCTGCGGCTGGACTGGCCGCCACCATTAAAGTCGGCGATTCGCCCCGACGGCTTCCAGCCGCGCTCGGAAACCGTCCGTTTTTCCGCTCGTGACAGACGCTGGTCTGAGGTCCTCCGGCCCGCGTCACGGGCGGCTTCCTTCGTTCGGCGTTCGCTTACGACGGCTCCCGCTAGAGCCGCCTGGCGCTCTCGCTTGCCTGATACACGCACGAATTCTCCGGTAGTTCCCTCAGAGGAGAAGGAAGAGGCCGGCGCTTCAAGCTGCCCGAGCTCCGGCTCGCTTGCCGGCCCTTCTCCCGAGCGCCTGAGCACTGCCGCATAATGGCCCTCTCCCTCCAAACGATGCGGCCACAGCCTTACCGTTCCTTCCAGGCTTTGCAGCCTGCCGGCAGTCAGCGAATGATCGAGGAGACTTGCCTGCGGGGCCGCAGCATCTTCCCGTTCGCCATCAGTCCAGTCCCGCTCTACCAGCTCCGGTCTGCCCGGCTGCCAGCCAAACCGGTGCTTCACCGGGACGATTTCGAAGTCCTCTCGCTCAGCGAGAAAATCGGCTATTTGCTGTTCATTCTCCTCCGGCGAAAAGGTGCAGGTTGAATAGACGAGCAAGCCTCCGGGCGCCAGCATAGCCGCAGCATGCCGCAAAATATCTCGCTGCATCCCCGAGCAGCGCTGAACGGAATGTTTTTCCCAATCGGCAATCATGGACTCGTCCTTCCGAAACATCCCTTCCCCCGAGCAAGGAGCGTCTATGAGAATACGATCAAACCACTGCGCGAAAACCGGAGCGAGACGCTCCGGCTCCTCATTCAGGACGATCGCGTTGCGCACGCCCGCAAGCTCGATATTTTTGGCCAGCGCTTTCGTGCGCTCACGCGCATTGTCATTGGTTACGAGCACTCCTTGGCCCTGCAGCTTGGCCGCGATTTGCGTCGATTTGCCGCCGGGAGCCGCGCATAAATCAAGCACGCGTTGCCCTGGCTGCACATCGAGCAGCTCGACGGGAGCCATTGCGCTGGGCTCTTGGATATAGTAAAGACCGGCATGATAATGAGGATGCTTGCCGGGCCGCTCGCCCTCCCTGTAATAGAAGCCCTCCGCGCACCACGGAATCGGCCTCGTATCCTTGCCGAACGGAGATAGCTCCCTCCACCTGTCCGCCTCCAGCTTCAAGCGGTTAACCCGCAGTCCGTACAATCGTTGATCGTCATAGGAGGACATAAAATTGTCAAATTCTGCTCCAAGCAGCTTTTTCATTTTTTCCGTGAATTTATGCGGCAATTTGCCAATCATGCCCGTTCCCCCTTGGTTGTCTGCTGCGCGTTAACGGTCTTACATCGCAATACCGTTTTGTTATATAATATATAAAAGTAATAAGTGCTGCATGCTTCTTCCTCTTGAATGAACAAGCCGGCAGCTCGTCCTATTGCGCCAATAATATCTTTGTGGAGGTATGCGTCAAGCTATGAAAAAAAAGAAAAAGTTTAAAATGATTTACATGTACATCGGCGTTCTTGTACTCGTGTTCGGCCTTATCTTTGTATTGAACAACAGCGGTAAAGTAAACGCCGTCTACAACAAAAAGGTATCCGAGCTGAATCCGGCCACAAAGAAGCAGTTGAACGATCCCAACTACCAGAATATCATATTGCCGGAGCTATTGGACCAAAAGGTTGCGGACAAGGAGGATTTCTTCGTGTACTTCTTCGCTTCCGACTGCGTGCATTGCCAGAACACGACGCCAAAGCTGATGCCGCTTGTAGATGAGCTTGGCGTAGATATGCCAAAATTCAATTTACGCGAATTCCCTTCGTATTTCAACAAATATAATGTAGAGTATACCCCTACTCTCGCTTATTTCAAGGATGGCGTTCAGGTGGACAAGCTCGAAGGCGGACTTGCCGAGGAAGGTACCAGCGCCGGATACACGCTTGAGGATTTCCGCGCCTTCTTTAATAAATACTCGGGAGCTGAAGCGCAGTGATGAAGCGTGTGCGTCTAACGGAGGAGCAGTCGAGCGCGCTGGCCGCCGAAGCACGCCGCTCTGCCCGCGTTAGGGGCATCATGTACGCCATGCTGCTCGCTTTTGCTTTCATAACGCTGCTGACCGCATGCGGTCTTGCCGGAGACAAAGAAGCGGGCCAGCAGCATATGCATGGGGATGAGCTTTGGGAGACGACGGCCTCTCAGGATGTGCTGCCGACCTTTCTCAAGGACTATACGCCCCATACCAGCGAGCTTTACAGTCAGGTTCATCAGCATGCCGACCTCATGAGCGGCATCATCTGCTATTGCGGCTGCGCAACCAAGGCGACTGAGGCCAAGCATGATTCCCTCCTAAGCTGTTATCTGGGCGAGCACCCTGCCGATAAGGAAGGCGTCACCTGGACGAACCACAGTACAGGCTGCGGCATATGCAAGCAGGAGATGGAGGATGTCATTTCGTTAAGCAAACAGGGAAAAAGCTTGCAGGAAATACGCGAAGCCATCGACGCGAAATTCAGGCCGGCTAATTTTGCGGGATAAACCATCATCCTTACGCTTCGCAGGCAAAGCCTCTTTAGCCTTCCTTGTTCAGCTATGAGCAGCAACTAAAAACAGTCCGATGTCAGCCTTCAAGGCCGGCAACGGACTGTTTTTTTCAAAAAGTTGCGCTTCAGCTTTGGGCGTGTTTTTTCGCCTTGCTGATTGCAGTCTGTATATCGAGCAGCAGTTGACTCAAGCCCTCATAATCTTCCGTCTCGAATTTCTCGTTAAAGCGCATTTGAAACTGCGCCGCCTCCCGCACCCGATGATAGAAATAAAGATCCTGAATGCCGCCGAGCACGCGCGAAACGACGTTCGACTGCTCTTCGAAGGTCGTCTGGGCATCCAGTATCTCCTTGCGAATGCTTGTCATCTCCGCATCCAGCAGCGCGGCTGCCTCGGCCGCCTTTTTCAATCGGCTTCGCACATCCTCAGGCAAGCTTTCCTTAAACTTATAGTTCAGCGAATGCTCAATTGTCGCCCAGAAGTTCATCGCCAGCGTACGAATTTGAATTTCAGCCAACACGATTTTGTAGCCTAGCGCTGTCTGTACCGGATATTCGACGATCATATGATAGCTGCGATATCCGCTTTCCTTGAAATTGGTAATATAGTCCTTTTCGTAGACAAGCGTCAAATCCTTGCGGTTTCGAATCAGCTCCGCCACACGCAGAATGTCGTCGACGAATTGGCACATGATCCGAATGCCGGCAATGTCCTCTATTCCCGCATCCAGCTTGTCGCTTGGCACATTCAGACGCTTGGCCTTTTCCAGGATGCTCGATATTTTCTTCACGCGGCCGGTGACAAATTCAATCGGCGCATAGGCTTCCCTGATTTTCAACTCAACACGCATCGTTTTAAACTTAACCTTCATTTCTTCCACCGCTTGCTCATAAGGCTGCAGAAAAAGATTCCAGTCTCTACCGTCCATCCGGCCGCCTCCTGTTCTTAAGCGTGGTCTGCGCCTACTGCTTCAGTAATATTGCGGTAGCCATCCCTTCGCAAGCATTCCTTCAAACCGCCTGTCAGCTCCCGTAGCAAGCCTGGACCCTTGTAGATCAGTGCGGTATACACCTCGACAAGCGAAGCTCCAGCGCGGATTTTATCGTATGCTTCCTGCGCCGTAAAAATGCCCCCCGAGCCGATAATGGGCAAACGTCCGCCGGTTTGGCGGTAAATGGAGCGAATCACCTCGGTAGAGCGATCGCGCAGCGGCTTGCCGCTAAGCCCCCCCGCCTCGGATTTATTATCGTGCGTAAGCCCTGTCCGCGATAGCGTCGTGTTGGTGGCAATTATGCCCGACACTCCGCTCTCCACAATAGACGCGACCGTCAGCTCCAGCTGCTCAGCGGTCATATCGGGCGCAATCTTCACAAGCACAGGCTTCTCCCGTGTATTTGATTTCGCCGCCTGAGCCGCAATTTCCTGTCGAACGGCGCCAAGCAAATTTTTCAGTTCATCGCCATGCTGCAGGTCACGCAAATCCGGCGTATTCGGCGAACTGATATTGACCACAAAAAAGTCTCCATATGTATACAAATCCTTGATGCAAGCGCGATAATCCTCATGCGCAAGCTCGTTTGGCGTAACCTTGTTTTTGCCGATATTCACCGCGAGCGGAATCCGCTTCACCTTGCGCTGGGCTAGATGCCGTGCCATAGCCGCTGTACCGTCGTTGTTAAAGCCCATGCGATTGATGAGCGCTTCATCTGGAGGAAGACGGAACAAGCGCGGCTGCTCATTGCCCGCTTGAGCCTTGGGCGTGACGGTACCCACCTCCATGAAGCCAAACCCGATGCTGGAGAAGCCGTCTGTAGCTTTTCCGTTTTTGTCCAATCCCGCCGCAAGTCCAATCGGATGCGGAAACTGCAGGCCAAACAGCTCGCTTGAAAGCTCAGGAGAGCTGTTCACTCCGTACATGGCCTGCATGACGCCGGTCATTCCCGGAACCTTTCCCCCTGCGGCAAGCCCGTCAATGACGACATGATGAGCCTTCTCCGGGTCCATTTTGAAAAATACCGGCTTTAAAATTGAAGAATAAATCAACCTTCCCACTCCGTTCCAATATAAATGTCCTATATGACAGTTTAGCTTTTTTGAAGCAAAAAGAAAAGAGACGGGCGCTCCGTCTCTTGATTTTTGCAAGCACTGGCTTATTGCAGCTGCCTTCGAAAACGATTACAATAACAGTATAAAAATTCCGCTCCACGGGAAGAGAAAGGTTGATGATTGATGAGCGCTGCCAAACGCAAGCCCGCTACTATGAAAGTGAAACCGAAGGAAGAGGTGAACCGCAAGGCGCTGGTCTGGATAGGGTCCATTGTTGGCGTTGTTGTCATCGCCGTGTCGGCCCTGCTCATTTTCACCTCATAGCCTTTCCATTTCAGCTTAACCATTCATACACCTTTGCGGGATTGGTCTCGTTCTGGCGCGGCTCCAGCTTGAAGCGTTCCTTGGGCAGCTGCGGCTTGACGGGAAGCGTCCCGTTCTTTATGTGGACGACTGTTCCGAGCGGCACCAGATCGAACAGCTCTTCCAAATCGTCCTGATTCATCCTCACGCAGCCAAGCGATTCGTCCTTCCCGATGCTATCCGGTTCATCCGTGCCGTGTATGGCGTAAAGCGTATCGGACAAGGTCATGCCTCTGCTGCCGAAGGGACCGTCATCCCTGCCGTTCGGATTTCTCACTTTCTCGGTAATTTCGAAGCTTCCTTCAGGAGTCTTGTCTCCTCCAAGTCCAACCTCGTAATTTCTTACCATTATATTGCCCTGCACCACAGCAAGCCTGTATGTCGACTTATCGACGATAATCTCGAACGGTCGCTCCCACTCCTTGTCCAGCAAACCATTTGAGCCTGAATCCGGCTTGACCTGCGATCCTTTCGTGCTTGAATTTCCGTCTTTCCCATCCGCAGCCTTGTCCGGGCCCCCAGCTTCGGACAAGCTCATTTGCTGCAGTCTTGCCAGCACCTGCGGAAAAACGGAACGCATTTCTCCCGTTTCTCCGGAGAGAACATTATGAGGATAAGGCTGAACGAGATCGCCGAACCTGTCCGGCCATTTGTCATTCAACCGCTCATAATGATGAATCGCGCTTGCCAGCACCCAATGCTGCTCCTGCCGGCTTGCCCACTCTCCAAGTCGCTCCTCATATTCGCCGGCTTCGCCCGGCTCGCAGTTGCATGCCGCTTGATCCAGCATGCTGACATCCCATTGCCCGCTTGCCTCGCCCCGTTCCGCAGCCATGATCAGCCTGCGGCTGCCTGGCCATTTGCGCCATTCCTCCTCTTCCTCCAGCCTCAAAGCCAGCATAAGCGAAGGCAGCTCGGTTGCTGCGCCAAGCATGCTCTGCCAAGCTTTTCCGACCGGATTCTGCTCCTTGGGACGTACAAGAACAACGCCGATTTCAGGCAGCTTCGTTAGCTCCTCCGAAGAAACGGAAGGAGAGAAGTCCCGAGGATGAATCGAGCCGTTGGCCGGCAGCAGAACCACCAGCAGCATAAGAAGCAGGGCAAGCATGCCCGTCTTTCGAAGCAGCTTGCTTTTATGGCGCTTCTCCTGCCATTCCCTTAGCTGGAGCAGCTGTTTTTCCGATAACGGATGGCTTTCGTCCTCGAATGCATCGTATACGTCTCCCGCCTGCAAAAAGCAATAATTCGCCTTCGCTTCCTTGCCTGCGAGCAAATATTGTTTGCCAAGCAAATACCAGCCCATTCGGTTCTCTGGATGCTGCTTCACAAATTGCTTCAAATAAGTTATGTCTTCCGGCTTGTCCATCCATCATCCCCCCGATTCAGCTCTACCTCTTATATCGGCAGGCGGATGATTTGCTTGCAGCCTCATGCGAAAAGGCCGCAGCAGCTGCTACAGGCCAGCAGACATGGCGTGGCGGTTACATACGCAGGTGACGCAGCTTATCGGGGTTGCGCAGCACATAAATACGGCGGATACGGCCAGCGTAAAAGGAAAAGCCGATTACGGAATTGCTGCTGCCATCGGAGCTGCTGAGCACGATACCGACCGAGCCGTTCAGCTTCACTAGCCGGATGAACGTCGTCGGGTCCAGCTTGGAGGCAATTCCCAGCAGCAAGGCCGCCGCATTGGCCGGCGAATGCACAGGACGTGACGCGGCCCGCACCTTGCCCCCACCATCCGAATATACGATAACATCCGATGCAAGAAGCGCTATAAGACCTTGTAAATCTCCTGTTGCAGCGGCATGGATGAACTGTCTGACAAGCTCAGCGGAGCTCTCGGCAGGAATAAGCGGCTCGTCCGGCTCGGCTTGCATGTTTCGTTTCAGGCGGCTGTGGATTTTGCGGCAGCCCAGCTCGGTCTTGCCCAGCATATCGGCCAACTCGCGATAGCTGAATGCAAAGCACTCGCGAAGGAAAAAAACGGCCCGTTCAATAGGAGTGAGCTGCTCCAGCAAGATGAGCATTGCGTAGGAAATCGAGTCCTCCAGCTCAATCGTTTGCAAAGGGTCCTGTCCGGACTGCGGCTCAACATGTTCAACGACCGGCTCGGGAAGCCCTGGACCGACGTAGACCTCTCGGCGGTTACGGGCAAGCTTGGCGTAATCGAGACAGCGATTCGTTACAATTTTGCATAAATAGGCTTTAAGATTGTGAATCGTCTTTCCATCCCCGTTACTCTCGGCCTTCTGGACCTGAATAAAGGCATCCTGGACCAGATCCTCTGCGTCCGACACAGATCCAAGCATACGGTACGCAATCGAAAGCAGCAATGGACGATATTGCATGTAAGCAGCCGCAAGCTCCATTATTTGACCTGCCTTTGTTCAAAGTATGGTGACGCCAAAATCTTTTCAGCCGCCTGTTTGGCGCTCGCGAGCGATGCGTTGAGCAAACTGCCCTCTCCCCCTACCCAGTCTCCGGCAATGAATAAGCCCGGCCATCCGCTTACGACACAAGCTGCTCGCCCCGTGTAGCCCCCTCTGGTCGCTTCCGCGAAATCATGGGCAACGAGCAGGGAAGGCATAAAGCGACGCTTGATGACATGCGCTCGCCATCCGGGCTGAATCAGGTCCATGAATGCCGAGAGCTCCCGCTCATCCTGCCCGCTGTCGGACTGTTCGCCCGGCCTGCCGTATTTCATCGCGTGAACAACCGCATGGCGCGGATTGTCGGTTAATGAAGCGGATGCCGAATGGTTGGAGAAATACCAGGGAGAATCGGCTCCCATTGCAAATGTCACTTTAGGACGGGGCATGCCGTCCATCACCAAGTCCAGACAGGCTGCTTTTATGGGTACGGTACGCGCAAACAAAGCCTCCTCCGACCGACTGATGGAGGGCTGAAGAAGCGCCACCGCCTCCTTGGGAGCGATGGTCGACAGCACGCTGCTGCCGCGAATCGCGCTTCCGTCCTTAAGCTGCACGAGCATTTCCGGCATGCGGCCTTCTATGCTTTTCACCGGCAGCCCGCATAGTATCCGCACGCCTGCCTCAACCGCGCGATCCTCCAGCTGCCGCATGATCGAATGCCATCCTCCGACCAATTAAACCATGGACCAATCAGCAGCTGCCATAATGGCAACATCTGATGCCCGCCAGCAGAATTGCCGTACACAAGCAGGCCGTTAAGCTTCGGCGACGTTCCGGACGGCGAGACGCCAACCTCCTCCAGAATAGGCAGCGCGCTTTTGTAAAGCGCATGAGGGCCTAGATTAAGCATTGCTCCTCCCATCGCCGTCGAGGCGCCTCTTCCTCCGGGCATAGAGGCACGTTTAAGCACCAGCACCCTCAAGCCTCGTCTTGCCATGTAAATCGATGCCGTCAAGCCGGCCGCACCCGCTCCAATAACGACGGCATCCCAATGTCTGTCATCATGTCTCTCCATTTGCAACGCCTCCCTGTATAGTCCGGTATAATGACAAGACGATTAAGGGAGCGCATATGTGACCAGTCGAAGGAAGCGGGCTTTTGTTCATTCATAGACTTCAAACAAGGATTCAATTACCGGTTCGATTTCAAATGGATCTGTCGCCGTTTCGTATCGTCCTTGCAACTGACCTTTTTGATCGATCAAAAATTTAGTGAAATTCCACTTGATTCCATCGCCGTCGAAAAGATGTTGACAATTAGGAGCACCTTGCCGCGGTAATTGGACAATTCCTTACGTTTGCCGAAGATTGTGTTTACTTGATATTCATAGATAGACATTAGAGCATTCCTCCTCATGCATTCACTTATGCCCACCATAACATACCGACTTTTATTGTTGAAATATATAACGAAAATAAACTTTATAGGAAAAACATATAAATAAACAATGGCCAATCAGCTTTCTCAGACACGCCCTAGCCTCACGATGAAAAAAAGCTCCCGCATACTGTCCAGACAGCAGGCGGGAGCTTCTATATCCGTATATTAGTGGTTAAACGGCTCATCGGCAATCTTGATCGAGTCTGTCGGGCAGCCGTCGGCAGCGTCCTGCAGATCGTCGAACATATCCTCAGGGATGGCGGTGTTGCCGCAGTTTCCGTCCCCTTTGTAGATAACCTCGGCCAGACCTTCGTCGTCGTAATCATAAATATCAGGAGCAGTTGCTCCGCAAGCACCGCATGCGATGCAAGTATCCTTCTCTACCCAAGTATATTTAGCCATGGAATTTCCCTCCCGAAAAATGTGCGAGTAAGATTGTCTCTATCATTCAAGTCTCACTCATCAATATATAACATTTCATCGTCTTTTTGCAAGGATGTCCCGCGAATTCGTTTATTTCGGATCAGCACAGACGGATCGTCGCCCAGCATGCCTGCCGTTAACACCGCATCCTCTCCATACTTGTCTCTTAATTGATCCATCGCCTTCATCAAGGCTTCCTTGCGCGGCTGCTGCTCATAGCTGAACAAGTCCAGCTGTACGGCTGTTTCCTGCTGCAAGGACAAGTTTTGGAGCGTAATGCCAAGCAGCCGGATAGGCTCCCCTGCCCGCCAATGCCTGTCGTACAGCTTGCAAGCCTCCCGGTAAAAATCGTCCGAGGAATGAGTCGGCGCAGACAGCGTATGCGATCGGGTAATGGTCGTCATATCCGGCCTGCGGATCGTAATCTGCACGGTGCCTGCCATCAGCTTCTGACGTCGCAGCCTGCGGCCGGTTTGATCGGCCAGATTCAGCAGCACACGAAACACCTCATCCCGCTTGACAACGTCAGCAGGCAGCGTCGTCGTGTGGCCTATCGATTTATTGCGCTCCCGCTCGGCATTGACAAGCCCGTGGTCAATGCCGTGGGCTGCGGCCTTCATCCAGGAGCCGACCACGCCGAACTGCTTGGTCAGCAGCAGCTCATCCGCCTTAGCCAATTCTCCGATCGTACGGATATTTAGCTTGCCCAGCTTTTCCGCCGTTTTCTTGCCGACGCCGAACAAGGCGTCGCACGGCTTGTGCCATAGCAAAGCCGGAACATCGCGTATGCGCAAGATCGTCAACCCGTTCGGCTTATGCATATCCGAAGCCATCTTGGCCAACAGCTTGTTGGGAGCCAGCCCGATCGAGCAAGGAAGGGACCATTCCGTGCGAATGCGGCGCTGAAGCGTCTCCGCAATTTGCAGCGGGGTTCCGAACATTTTGGAGCCGGTAATGTCCAAATAACACTCATCGATCGACACGCTTTCAACCAATGGCGTATATTGCCTCGCAATTGACATAAAGCCGCGCGAATATTTGCGGTACAATTCGAAGTCCGGCTTGATGAGCAGGAGCTCCGGACAGAGCTTGAGCCCCTCTCGCACCGTCATACCCGTCTTCACCCCGCGGCTTCTGGCCGCATACGAGGAGGTCACGATAATGCCCTTCCGCTGCTCGATGCTCCCAGATACGGCTGTCGCCTTGTTTTTATATTTGTCCGGTTCTTCCGCTTCGTGCACGGAGCAGTAAAACGCGTTCATATCTACATGAATAATAACTCTGCCCTTGGCCGGATAATGCTCGCTCACATTGCTCATATCGGAAACGCGCACCGCCTATTCTATACAAAAGCTTACATACGTTCGCATAGCTCAAGCATACTATTGCCTAACGTCCGAGTCAACGCCTCATAGAGACAGCCGGCAAGGCTGATTGGAGTTCACCCGCCAAAGCTGGCGTCCTTCTTCGCCAAGAATGAAATGCCCGATCAAGGAGAATAGCTAAGGCTGCCGCCTTTCAAAAAAATCGCTTTTCCTCTCTACATTCGGTGCAACAAGTGTTATAATAATGAATTATGATTTGAAATGGCTATTAGTGAGGAGGCGTCCCGTAAATGACTACATCTATCTCGATTTTTGATACGACACTGCGTGACGGAACACAAGGTGAAGGGATCAGCCTGTCGGCGGACGATAAGTTAAAAATTGCCCAGAAGCTTGATGCGTTGGGCGTTCATTATATTGAAGGCGGCAATCCTGGAAGCAACAGCAAGGATATCGAGTTTTTCCAGCGTGTCAAGTCATTTAAGCTGAACGCCAAAATTACGGCCTTCGGCAGCACCCGCCGCAAGAACAGTCTGGCGGAGCAGGATTCGAGCCTTGTGCGAATTGCCGAGTCCGGCGTTCCCGCAGCGACGCTTGTCGGAAAATCATGGGATTTTCACGTCCATACCGCGCTGCAAACGACATTGGAAGAAAATCTTTCCATGATCTACGACTCGATTGCCTTTCTAAAGCGCAATCAAATGGAAGCGATGTTTGATGCCGAGCATTTTTTTGACGGCTACAAGCACAACCCGGAATATGCGCTCTCCGCGCTCAGAAGAGCTCAGGAGGCCGGCGCCAACTGGCTCGTGCTATGCGATACCAACGGCGGTACGCTGCCAAGCGAAATTCACGAGATCGTCAAGCGCGTTTCGCTGGAGCTGTCAGCGCCGATCGGCATTCATACGCATAATGACTGCGAGCTGGCCGTCGCCAACTCGCTTGCTGCGGTACAAGCAGGAGCAAGACAGGTGCAAGGCACAATTAACGGCTATGGCGAACGTTGCGGCAATGCCAACCTTTGCTCGATCATTCCGAATTTGCAGCTCAAACTGGGCTATCAAGTACTGCCCGACGAGAAGCTTCGCTCGCTAACCGGCACCGCCCGTTACGTCAGCGAAATTGCCAACGTCCATATGCCTGTTGGTCAAGCCTTTGTCGGCAATGCGGCTTTCGCGCACAAGGGCGGTATCCACGTCTCGGCTATTATGAAGGATTCCAAAACGTACGAGCACATCCAGCCCGAGCTGGTAGGCAACAAACAGCGGATTCTCGTATCGGAGCTCGCCGGCCAGAGCAACATCATCTCCAAGGCGCAGGAGCTTGGCCTGGACGTAAACGCCAACAACGATAAAACGAAAAAAATTATGGATGATATCAAGGAGCTGGAGCATCAGGGCTACCAGTTTGAAGGTGCGGACGCTTCCCTGGAATTGCTGCTGCGCGAAGCTTTCGGCGGAGCGCATAAGGAAATATTCAAGGTGGAATCGTTTAAAATTCTCGTAGAGAAAACGAACGGACAAATGATTTCCGAAGCGATTGTCAAAATCAACGTGGACGGCAAGCAGGTGTATACAGCCGCTGAGGGCAATGGACCCGTCAATGCGCTGGACAATGCGTTAAGGAAAGCGTTGATGCAGTTCTACCCTGATATCGAGCATTTTCATCTATCGGACTATAAAGTTCGCGTCATTGATGAAAAGGACGCCACGGCGGCTAAAGTTCGCGTACTGGTGGAATCGACAGGCCTCGACAATTCCTGGAGCACAGTCGGCGTATCCAACAACGTGATTGAGGCCAGCTGGGAAGCATTGGTCGACAGCATTCGTTACGCCCTCCTCAAGATGTCCAAAATTGAAGGGGCGCAGCCCGAATCAGGCAGCAGACTCGGCTTGGTCAACCATTAAACCAAAAGAAGCTTTGCGCCGCAATTATGCGGAGCAAAGCTTCTTTTTTTACCTTCTGCCTGGTAGCGAACCGCCTTGCTTGGACTACATCCATTTGGCGATGAGCCGCTCCCATTCCTCCATCGGAATGACGCCGTTGATACGCTCCCGAATGACGCCTTCGCTATCGATCAGAAACGTTGTCGGGAACGTATCTACTTTGTACTCCTTAGTCACTTCGCCGCTCCGATCCATCAGAATCGGGAATTGGAACTCGTATTCCGCCACAAACTCGCGCGCATTGCGTTCCTTATCGTATTTGGTCGCATTTAAGCCGTACATTTGAATTTTATCGCCGTATTTGGCATGCAGCTCTTTCAGATCCGGAGCCTCAAGTTCACATGGGCCGCACCAGGAAGCCCAGAAATTCACAAAGGACAATTTCCCTTGTTTCCCGCCAACCTCATACGTTTGCTCATCGAGCGCAGGCAATTTGAATACAGTAGCCTCAAAACCAGCTTTCGGCTTAAACCCTTCCGCTTGCGCGGCGATTGTAACCGAAGATGGATCATTCGAGGTATATTGATAAACCGCCAGCCCGGCAAAAATAAATGCAATGGCAAACCATGCCGTAACGCGTTTCATTGATAGTGCTCCTCCCACACGCAGCGTACCTGCAATCTCATGACACAATTTGCCTTAATGTTAACATGCTGCGACTCGAACCTCAAGCCGGGAACCGCAATAGCCATCATTCCGTCACAACCGTTAGTTTAGGTCATGTGCGTTTGAAATATACGCCTAAGAAATATGCAAGAAAGCGTTAGCAACCGAGGCCTTAAATCGTTATAATATAGAAAAATCGAGTTGCCGTAAGGAGGCCTCCACATGACAAGCAATCCTGCAGCTGCCCTTATCACAAAAGAAGCCTACGAACGTTTAATCGAGCTTTGTCTTCAGGCCAGACCAATCGAGGCATGCGGCATTCTCGCTTCAAGCGAGCCGGCAGCAGCCGATTCGGACTCCGTCCCGATGATTGATAGGGTCATCCCGATTACGAACACGCATATCAACCCGACTTATGCCTTTTCTTTCTCCCCTGTCGAATGGACAAGCGCCATTTATGAGTTGCAAAAAAACCGACAATCGCTTGTCGGCCTGTTTCATTCTCACCCAAAATCGGATGCACGCCCGTCCTCAAGCGATACAGCCGGCTTTCTTCCATCCTCGGGGCTTACCTATTGGATTGTTTCACTGCAAAATCCCGAACAGCCCCAGACGCAGCCATACAGCGCTCAGCAAGGGGCGTTTCACGTGCTCCCGATGGAAATACGGTAATGGCATCAGGTTGAATCAATGCTTGCTTAAATAGGCGTACAGATCGCCGAGCGTCGTAATGTTCCGTTCAAGAATGCGGGTTAAATAGTTTTGCCAGAGCTTTGCCGTCATTAATGAATCCTCAAGCGCATGATGGCGCTGGGTAATCGGAATGCAGCAGCTATCGAGCAGCGTATCCAGGCTGTAATCCGGCTGACCCGGTTCAAGCCACTTGGCGATCATCATCGTGTCCAGCACGCGATGATTCAAATTTACCTTGGACGTGCGCCATAACGCAGCATTAAGAAATTGCTTGTCGTGCCCCGATGCATGCGCGACAAGCAATCTCCTTCCTACAAACTCCATGAAATCATGCAGCACCTGCATTAAATCCGGAGCGCTCTGCACCATCTCATTCGTAATTCCCGTCAATTCCACAATCGGCTTCGGAATTTTCCGCTTTGGATTCACCAGGCTGTAGAAGCTTTCCGTTTCCTTCAGCTCTCCGCCCTTGACGACGACGGCTCCGAAGGAAATGATTTCGTCGCCATTGTTTGGATAGAACCCGGTCGTCTCCAGATCGAATACAACGACGTCGAGCTCCCGCAACGGCATTTCGAACATCGACTGCTTTCTCTGCTCCTTGTTCACATTGCGGATGAATGCCATTTGCTGCGCGTTCGGCGAGCCTAACATAGAAGCGATGGCAGGCGTAAATCCTCCCATTTTGTATAGGTTCCACATGCGACCGACGCCTTTTTGTTCCTTCATTTATAAAGCCACCGCCTTACGTAAGCTTGCCTATCGTTTGCCTATAAACCGATTTTTGCAGTTTTTTTCCGAGACGCAAGCTGCTTTTCAGCTCATCCACCATTTCCTTAGTCAGCTTGCGGCTGGACATCTTGCCATTATTGGCATAAAAGCCGTCTTCCTTCTGAACCGCCGTAATCAGACGCAGCTTTAAGAAAAACAGAAAAGCACGCTTATAAACCACCGCTTCATCATGCGACATTTGCCCAGCCTGCTCAAGCCTCTCCAGCCGGTCAAGCGTCGAGGTCTCGCGTATGCCGACCATTACGGAAAGCAGCCTGATCGAGTTGACCATCGGAATATAAGCGCCATATTTAATATCCAGACTGCCGGCATCCTCGCCATACCGCTCCTTTAGCAGCTGTCCAAAAAATCCGACGAGCATTTTGTGGCGAAGCGTATTATCAAGCATTCGTTTCAATATAATCGGATGATTCAGCATATCGGTAAAAAAACTGTCCTTAAACCTGTCGCCAAGCTCGCGATCGCCATACACGCAACGTCCGTCCGCGACAATCAATAAATATCGAACAGCCTCCCATGTCGGCTCCTCGAACCAGCGGCTAAGCTTGACGCTCCACTCGCTTATCGACATGCACCATTCGGTGTTGTTGCTGATGACATCTCCTTCGCAAGGCGGATATCCGGCATGCTGCAGATTTTCCACTGTCAAATCGCTCAATTGCTTAAAATAATTTCTGATCTCTGCCGAATCAGACACAGGATCTTCATAGACGATGCCGCTATCCTGATCGCTGGACAATGTCTGCTCGCTTCTACCGCCGCTGCCGAACAGCATATACGCGTAAGGCACGGGGGGAGAACCCTTCCCCAACCGTGCCATTTCCGCTTCAGCGAGGGCAATCGACCGCTGTATGACAGCGTCATGCACCTCATTCAATTGTTTAATAAACTGTTCGACCGGACTGGTCGGGAGAAGTGCCTCCATCTGCTCGTGTACCTGATCCCGCAAGCCTCGCAGCGTCCCGGCATTATCGGCCTCCCCGATAAGCGCAAGCGTCTGCAGATGCGTCGGGTCATTCATGCGCATGCCCTCTCCCCTCGGTCCGATTCATCGTCATCGCTATTAGCCTTGAACCGATTGGCCGGACTTTTTCATTTGCTCAGGATAACCATATGCACCGTGCTCGCTCAAGTCAAGACCGATAATTTCTTGCTCTTCTGTAACGCGGAAGCCCATGATCATTTTCATTACGCCAAGTACGAGGAACGAAGCAGCCATTACGAACGCGCCGCACACGACGACGGACTCAAATTGCACCCAAAGCTGTTTCCAGCTGCCTGTGTCGATCAGGCCGCCTACGCCTACGCCAACCTTGTCGGCAAGCACTTGCGTTGCAAAAATACCGTTGGCAAGCGTACCCCAAATACCGGCAACACCGTGAACAGACAATGCATAGATCGGATCGTCGACTTTGATTTTCTCGAAAAACTTCACGCTGTAGAATACGATTACGCCAGCGACCAGACCGATAACAACCGCCGCCCAAGGATCAACGAATGCACAGGACGCTGTAATGGCAACCAGACCTGCAAGCGTACCGTTAAGCATAGTTGTGATATCCGCTTTGCCGCTAACCGCCCACGAAATCAACAGTGCAGCCACGCCGCCTGCGCCTGCGCCAAGCATCGTATTGAACGCTACATATCCGAAGAAGCCGTCGCCAATGGCAACCGTGCTGCCTGCGTTAAAGCCGAACCAGCCAACCCATAGAAGCAGGACGGACAAAGCCGTAAACACTTGGTTATGTCCGAGAATTTCGTTTGCGGAGCCGTCTTTGTTAAACTTGCCGATACGAGGTTTAAGCAATACAGTTGCTGCGAATGCCGCAATTGCGCCAGTCAAGTGAACAACGGTCGAGCCTGCAAAGTCTTGTGCGCCGTCTTCAGCCAACCAGCCGCCGCCCCAGATCCAGTGCGCAACAGTCGGATAAATGATAGCTACGAAGAACAGGGTGAACACGATATAAGAAGAAAGCTTAGCTCTTTCTGCAAAGCCGCCCCATGCGATGGACAGCGATACAGCTGCAAACGCCAGTTGGAACAGGAAGAATACGGTGCTAGGGTACGAATCTCCAGCAGCAACATCAGCCGTCAATGCCGGATTAAAGAAGAAGTCGCCCCAGCCGAACAAAGCGTTAACCGAGCTATCGCCGCCAAAAGCGAAGCCATAACCGAATGCCCAATAGATAAGAGCAGCAAGACCGGTAGTAAAGATCGTTTTACCTGCAACGTGACCGGCATTTTTCATTCTTGTCGAGCCGGTTTCCAGAAGGATAAAGCCGCCTTGCATGAGGAGAACTAGAATAAATGCGAGCATGACCCAAAGCGAGTTAAGACCCATGTCTAACGTTGCAGCCGACGGATCTTCCGCAAACGCCGCTAGTGGAAATAGCAAGGTGAAGATCCCTAAAGCTAACATCGTTTTCTTAATCATTACGACCACTCCCTAAATGTTATGTTTCCTTACATGAGAGGAAAGACTTAATGTCATTATAGTCAGTACTGCTCAGTTTGACAATACGTTTTCTTCGATTTATTAAAAAAAATCTAACGTTCGGAATGAAAACTGACACGAACGTTAGGTTTTTAGTCTTTTCACCCACTATATCCCTGTAGCGCGCCTGTCATTTTTCGTCTTTTCTTCATTAGAAGAATATAGACGTTATATGCTTACATACAGGCTATCACTCTAGTGAAATGGTCGATTGGCAGACGTACTAGCCCTATCCTCCCGCAAACGGCTTGCCGCATGGGCACAGACGACTAGATCACGGACTTCTAGCGTTTCTTCGTTACGCAGTCATGTAACACGTTTGACTGTATGGTTGGTTTGCCATTATCATAGAAACAAGAGGATTTTGTACTGATTGGAGGAGAAGCCGATGTACCGTATTGGACAACTTTCCAAGCTTGCAGGCATTAGCTCGCGAACGATCGATTATTATACATCGATCGGCTTGATTGAGGCAGCCAAACGTTCTGACAAAAACTACCGACTGTATGCGCCTGAAACCTTGGAACGTTTAGGACGTATTGAAGAGATGAAAAAAGACAAATATACGTTAGATGAGATAAAAGCCAATTTGGACAGTTGGAGCAAAGTTTCTCCCGATGAGCAGGTTACCCGCAAGCTAACCGATTTGCAGGCCCATTTAAGCAAGCTTGAGCGAGAGGTAAAGGAATTGGAGCCCGTGCTAGACAAACTCAAGCCACGGCAAGCCAGCCATCTCTACACGCGGCTTATGCCGCAAACCGCCGCTTGCATGGAAGCCATCATGCTGCTGCTGAACAAAAGCTCCCTCATGTAACGGTATTTGGAGAACTGAATAGGGAGGAATGACTCAATGCTGTTTATTTTCATCCTGACGATACTGGCGTTCATTCTGACGATTTGGGCTCAATTCCGCGTAAAGGGCACTTTCAACAAATGGTCTAGCGTCCCCGCAAGAACCGGCTTGACCGGCTACGAGGCCGCCCGAAGTATGCTTGACCGGAACGGTCTGCAGCACATCCGGATCGAAGCGGTCAGAGGCACGCTGAGCGACCACTACGACCCCGTCAACCGGGTAGTAAGACTTTCGGAGCCGGTATACGGCAAAAGCTCCATATCAGCCGTCTCCGTCGCCTGCCACGAGGTAGGCCACGCGATTCAGCATGCCGAGCATTATCCGATGCTCGTATTGCGCCACCGCATCTTCCCGGTCGTCAACTTCGCTTCCGGCGTTGCTCCGTTTCTTTTTATCGCCGGACTGCTGCTATCTCAACTTAATTTAATCGGCATAGGCGTTCTGTTGTTTTCCGTTGCCGTTTTCTTTCAACTCATCACCTTGCCCGTTGAGTTCAACGCGAGCAGCAGGGCACGCGATCTGATGGTCGCCGAGGGCTACATCGCCAACGATGAGGAGCGCGGCGTCGCCAAAGTGCTTAATGCCGCCGCCCTTACCTATGTGGCAGCCGCTTTGCTGTCGCTGCTGGAATTGATTCGTTTCGTAATGATGTTTATCGGCGCAAGCCGGCAGGAATAAAAAAAAAGAGCAGCGTTCCCCGCATTGCGCGGGAAACGCCGCTCTTTTTTTCGACCTCCAAAGCGATCGGAGGAAAGCTTACTTTTCATGTTTAAGCGCATCCAAATCCTGAAAGTAGCGAAGCAGAAAAGAATGAAACACTTTTGCAACTAGCGGCAGCCGTTCATTGGATCTCCGTATAAGCCCAATCGTCCTTGTAACCTGGGGATTGCTCACGCGAACCTTAGCAGGCTGCAGCGGCCCTGTGTGGTGTAGCGCCATCTCAGGCAGCAGACTTACCCCCATTCCCGCAGCAACCAATCCGCGAATCGTGTCCGTCTCCTCGCCCTCAAACCCGATGATCGGCGAAAAACCGGCTTCCTGGCACGCTCCGGATACAATTGGACGCAACGAGTAGCCCTCGCTGAACAGAACAAAGGTTTCTTCCCGCAATTCCTTCAGCTCGATCGAATCCTCCTTGGCCAGTCGATGACCTTGCGGCACAATCGCATACAGTTCCTCTGTCAGCAGCACTTCTCCGCATACGAAATCATGCTCGTCAGGGAACGGAGAGATAAAAGCTAGATCGATCTCGCCTTTCACCATGTCACGAATCAATGAAGGATACATCCCCTGCTTGAATCTGAATTTCACATTGGGATGCTGCTTCCGAAAGGCGGCCACCACCTGAGGAATAAGGGATATTCCCAGGCTATGCGGAAAGCCCAGCCTGATCTCCCCTTTTTCCGGATCAAGAAATTCGTGAATTTCCAAAACCGCCCGTTCCAAATCCGCCAATATGACCTCGGCGCGCTTTAGAAACAATTGCCCTACCGGCGTGAGCTGCAAATTCCTGCCCTTCTGGACAAAAAGCTTTACGCCAAGCTCTTCCTCCAGCTGGTGAATTTGCCGGCTTACCGCCGATTGCGCCACATGCAGCTCTTCAGCCGCTTGCGTGACATGCTCTTTCTTGGCGACCTTAACGAAATAGTGAAGCTGTCGAAGTTCCATAGCTGTTCAATACTCTCCCGTACACTTTAATAAGTTCATAACGCTAACGTTTGCGTGTTTTGATCCGGTCAAACAGCCGATACAACAGGAATCCGGCAATCAGCCCTCCCAAATGCCCCCAAAGACTGACTCTCGGAACAATGATGGAATACAGAATCCCGAACACTAAAATCGCATACACCGTTTTGCGCGACTGCTCATCGAGCTGCAGCTTGCGAAACAAGGCAATAAATAAATATGCGCCAAATACGCCATAAATCGCTCCTGACGCCCCTACCCCCAGCAGCGGGTAATCTACGCCCTCCAGCGAGTAAGCCAGGGCACTGAGCAAGACTCCAGCTATCCCGGAGAGCAAATAAAAAACCAAGTAGCGCAGCGAGCCGATGAGCCGCTCTAACGGCGGGGCAAATACAAGCAAAGAAAACATATTGTATAACAAATGCTCCAGCCCGCTATGCATAAATATCGTGGTCACGTAGCGCCAGGGCTCGCCAAAAGCAAATGCGTCATCGGGAAAGCTGACAAACCCGCCAAACTGGTACAATCGCTCGGGCATCATCGTCCCGGTTAAACCTACAATTGAGAAATAAAGCAAATTGGCTGCGATCAGAGCGACAGTAACTGGATAAAGCCGCACATATGACCGGAAGCTTTCATACCGGAGGAAAATCATCGCATCCGCTCCTTTGCAATACGATCATTGGACAAGTTCGTTTCCTTACGATTATAATAAATTTGGTAATGCCAAACCACCTTGGAGGAGGAAACATCTATCATGACTCAAGAACGCAATGGGGCTGTACAATTCAAAGGCAACCCGATAACATTGGTTGGACCGGAATTAAAAGCAGGAGACAAAGCTCCTGAGTTTGTATTAAACAAATCGCTCGTTGAAACAGTCTCATTAAGCGATTATGCAGGCAAAATCAAATTGATCAGCGTTGTTCCTTCCATCGATACCGGCGTATGCGACGCGCAAACGCGCCGTTTCAACGAAGAAGCTGCAGCGCTTGGCGAGAATGTCGCCATTCTAACCGTAAGCGTGGATCTGCCATTCGCACAGGCTCGCTGGTGCGGAGCGGCTGGCATCGACAAGGTTGTACTGCTAAGCGACTATAAAGCTCATAGCTTCGGCGAAGCGTATGGCGTATACATTAAAGAGCTTGGTCTTGATCACCGTGCCATTTTTGTCATCGACGCCAACGATACGGTCAAATATGTTGAATATTTGCCGGAAATGACTGAGCATCCCGACTACGAAAATGCAATTGCAGCGGTTAAAGAGCTGCTTTAGGCCATTACGTGCAAACAAAGCGAGTGAAGGACACCCCTTCCTCGCTTTGTTTATTGTCATACGTTATTTAATTAGAAAGGCAGACATCTTCTTGTCGAGCGTACGGTATATATCAAGAATCACTCTATAATTGGAGCCGAGATCGCCAAGCGAGCCGCGGGACGCCGAATAGATATCGACGGCTGATTGCAGCGGATTTACGCTGATTACAGAAATCGTAATATCCATCGTTCTTCCAAATACAGTCCGCTTCTCAAGCACAATCTCTCCAACGGACTGAACCTCGTGCAGAACTTTGTAGCCTTGCATCTTTTTGAGAGTGGAAATAACCTCTTCCCATGCTTTGTCCTTAGGCAACTTGTAGAAATGAGATTTGAGCATTGGATCCTTCGCCCTGTCGCCCGTCTGTTCATGACTGCGCAGCAGCCCGATCAAGGTCCGTTTAAGCAAAAACAATCTCCCCCTCCGACATCTATATACATTACTCTCTATAATACCATGTTTTATGCTATGAAAAAAGAGCAATCAGCGGGATTAACCGACAGATGCTCTTCGCTGTTTGTAGAAACCCGCGTATGCCGTCCGACTCACATGTTTCTGAACCTGCTAACGCAGGTGGGTGACCGCAAAAGCGCTTTTGAGATCCCGTTTCGGGGGCGTGTCAGCTACGCTTCGATATTGGTCTCCCGTGAAACAGCCATTGGTTCAAAACAGCGTAAAGCCGTAACGTACATCGCAGGAGGTATTGTTATTATAGTCCGAATACACACAAATGTAAACGTCCGTCCGCCTGTTATTTGCTTCCGTTCTCCGCCTCATCCTTCACGAGATCGATGCGGTCAAGCTCTGCAGCCTTCTCCGCTTCCTCTTCTTCAGCAATTCTGGCGCGTTCCGCCATGTCCTGCAGCTTCTGGTAGATCAAGTAGAAATTCCAGAACGACAGGTAAGCGATGATACTTCCCATAAAAAACGGAATCAAAAATGTAAATCTGGTGCTAAAAAACATGACCGCCCCTGCCATCAGAGCCGTCGATAAGGAACGAAACGGCTTGCCGATCGTAATAAGCACCGCATTTTTCAGCAATTGAAACGTTTTCATATGATAGTGGACAAGCATGGAGAAAAAATTAAACAGCGAAATGATAAGTAGAATCAAAAAAGCGATAAAAATATACGAAAGCAAATTAAACTGCTCTTTGTAGACAATAAAGTCAACGACCATAATGACAAGCAGCAGCGTGTATACGATTCCGCCGAGCAAACTTTGTTTGTAATTCTCCTTGTACCCTTTAAAATACGTCTTGAACAAAGGTACGTCAACCTCGCCCATTACCCACTTCCGCGCAACGGCAAACATCGCCGCAGTGGCCGGAAACAACGTGAACGGCGCTACGATCGCCATCAAGATCATAACAAAATATACTTGACCCATAACTTCGGCCTCAGTGCCTTCTCCAGGCACCAGCAACGGAACCGAGACGATAATAAATGGAATCGAGCATATGATCCACAACACGTTAATGACCGCGAGCCGCATAATCCATTCGGAAATCCGGTAAAAACCGCCCATTAAGCCTCTAGGTTCCATCAATTACGCCTCCACAAAAGTAGTTTGCTCCCGAGATAAGCTCCCATAAAACAGGGAAGCCCGAAACCCCGCAAGGCAACGGACTTCCCGATGTTTATGCTTATTTATTCTGCGCTTTTAGGACGACGGTTCTCCGGACGGCCTTCGCTGTTGCGTTTGCCGTAGGAGGAGCCGCTGCTGCGGCCTTCATAGCTGCTTCCGCCACGGTAACCGCCGCTTCCGCCGCCGCGACGATCGTCGCTGCGACCGCGATAGCCGCCGCCGCTTCCGCCGCGGTTGCCGCCGTACGAGGACGAGGAGCCGCTACGGTTAAATACGCGACCGTTGGAACGAACGTCCGGTCTGCGCTTCTTCGCGCGCAATGGCTCTTCCGGCGTCAATTCCACTTCTACATTTTTCTTCTCTCCTGTCAGCAATTTGATAGCCGCAGCAACAAGGTGCACGGAATCATATTGCTCAAGCAATTGGATGGAGATGGCTTTGTACTCGGAAAAATCATCATTTTGCACGATTTCGAGCAGACGCTCAGCCGTTACGCGTTGCTTGCCCTCAATCGCTTCCGCGATGCTAGGCAATGGCTTGCGGCTAATTTTTTGGCGCGTAATCTTCTCGATAAAGTGCAGATGATCAGTTTCACGCGGCGTAACGAACGACCAAGCCGTGCCTTCTTTGCCAGCGCGGCCGGTACGACCGATCCGGTGAACGTAGCTCTCCGGGTCTTGCGGCAAGTCAAAGTTCACAACGTGGGAAACGCCCGATACGTCCAGACCGCGTGCAGCAACGTCGGTTGCTACGAGGACATCGATGCTTCCGTCGCGGAATTTGCGCATAACGCTGTCGCGCTGATTCTGCGAAAGGTCGCCGTGCAAGCCGTCAGCGGAGTAACCGCGCTTCTGCAGCGCTTCGCTCAGCTCGTCAACACGACGCTTCGTGCGTCCGAAGATAATAGCCAGCTCAGGCGATTCCATGTCCAGCAAACGGCTAAGCGCTTCGAACTTCTGGCGCTCATGAACCTCGATATATGCCTGGTCGATGGATGGAGCCGTAATGTTCTTAGGAATAACGGATACGTGCTCCGGATTTTTCAGAAACTGCTGTGCAAGCTTCTGAATGTTCAGCGGCATAGTCGCCGAGAACAGCATGGTATGACGCTCTTCCGGAACCTGCTTCAGGATAGACTGGATGTCCTCCATGAAGCCCATGTCCAGCATTTCGTCCGCTTCGTCAAGAATGACGGTTTGCACATCTTCCAGACGAATCGTCTTGCGGTTGATGTGGTCAAGCAGACGACCTGGCGTACCGATAATAATTTGCGGCCTTTTCTTCAATGCGCGGATTTGACGGCCGATTTCCTGGCCACCGTAAATCGGCAGCGAACGAAGACCTTTGTATCGAGTGAGCTTCCCGATCTCGTCAGCCACTTGGATTGCGAGTTCACGGGTCGGCGTCATAATCAATGCGACAATGCGATCCTCGCTTGTCGGAATTTTGTTAATGAGCGGAATTCCGAATGCCGCTGTTTTCCCTGTACCCGTCTGTGCCTGGCCAATTAAATCTTTGCCCTCCAAGGCAATCGGGATCGCTTTGTCCTGGATTGGAGTAGACTCCTCAAACCCAAGCTCCGTAATTGCTTGCAACACCTTAGGTTCCAAGCCAAATTCAGCAAATGTTTTCAAACTTTTCTCAAACTCCTTTTATCTACAGCCTACTTAAGAATATCCAAACCATTATAGCACATAATCAAGCATGAATACCAGCTAACCGTTTAAAGACATACTAACGTTGCATATTCGGCAGCTGCGCTTCCTATGCAAGCTCTCTCGCTTTGCATCCCGAACTCCGGTCATTTGTGAAACGGATGCCGTTTGGTCCAAGCTGCGCATGGCCGCTCAGGGGGGATAACCATTAACGCTTTTGTACTGAAGCGCATGTATACGATAATCGTCATGATTGCGGGCTCGCTGCTCGTCGCCGCCGGCTTCAACCTCTTTCTTGTGCCTCATCAGCTGCTAAGCGGAGGCGTATCCGGCATCGCCATGATGGCCGGCTACATAATCGGAGGAAACATCGGAGTCTTGTACCTCGTGCTGAATATTCCGCTCTTGATTTGGGGATGGTTCGCAGCGGGACACCGTTTTATCTACTGGAGCATGTTTTCCGTCGCCGCCTCCACCCTTTTCCTTCAACTGATACCGGTCAAGGAGCTGGCAAGCGACATCGTGCTCGGCTCCGTGTTCGGGGGGCTTTTGATTGGCCTCGGAACCGGTCTGCTCCTGCGCTTCGGCGGCTCCTCGGGCGGCTTCGATATCGTCGCCTCCATAGCCACCCGCAAACGGGATTTGCCTGTGGGCATGCTTATCTTTATTTTGAACGCCGCCGTCATTGCCGTGCTTGTGCTGTTCACTAAAAATTGGAATTCGGCGTTGTATTCGCTTGTGTCGATTTTTTCCGCCGGAAAAATTGTCGATCTGATTCACGTCAGACATCACAAGCTGACGGCTTTTATCGTAACGACCAAAACGGACGAGCTGCTGGCAAAGCTGCTGACGCATCCCCGGGGCATTACCATTATTCAAACGAGAGGCGCTTTTTCGTCGGCCACCCATGACATGCTGATGACCGTCCGCACCAAATACGAATTGTCGGAGCTGTGCAAAGCCGTCAAGCAGGTCGATCCGCGCGCCTTTATCAACATTGTGGAAACGGTCGGGGTAATCGGCGATTTTTATCGTCCAAAAGAGTGAGCCTTCTGTGCGAATATGGATTTTATGCTCAGTCCCTATGTTTTTGAATTTGATCCTGATATAATATTCCTATCCCGTAGCTTTTGGTTTCTTGCCATAGATTTCCCCTGAACATTAAATATGAAAGGGTGATGCTCGATGGATATGGAAACGGTCAAATTGTCTCAAATTGTAGAAAAGCTTGCACCAGAGCTTAGTCCTTTTCTCACACCGCGCGAAATGGACATGAGCATCGTGCTGCGCGACGGCTTCGATTATTTGGAGCCGGCGGACGCTATGGAAATTGTGCAGCACAGCATTTGCAATCAGCAGAGAGAAGCTTGGTTACAATGAGATTGCGGGACATCTGAATTACGCAAGCGCCAGCCGAATTATACCTTCGGCTGGCTTTTTTTCAAAAAAAGGATGACCTCCATCTCTCCCTGCTTTATAATTTGGTATACTTTCATATTTTTTAGACAGCCAACAGGGAGAGGGCATTATGGACATCATCATATCCACATTACTGCTGCTGTACAGTATGCTCGCCGGCACCGGGAGCGAAAGCTCCTCCGCTGGGCAACTTGCGTTAACCTATCTGGAAGCCGTTTCCAATCATGCCTCAAGCGCGCAGAACGCTCCGCTTGGCGGCTACCGCCCGGGCGTATCCGTCGATGGAGGCATGCATTCGGTCAAAAAAGATCCTCAGCCGGACACACCGGCCATAAAAGGCATATACGTGACCGCCCACAGCGCCGGCGGCGAGCGGATGCCATCGCTGCTCAAGCTCGTGAAGGACACGCAGTTGAACAGCATGGTCATCGACATCAAGGACGACAATGGCTTCATAACGTTCCCGACCACTTCGCCCGAGCTTCTTGAGATCGGCGAGCCTAAACGGTATATAGCGGATATCGGCAAGCTGATGTCAACGCTCAAGCAGAACGACATTTATCCGATTGCCAGAATTGTCGTATTTAAAGATGCGGTATTGGCGCGCAAAAAGCCGGAGCTCTCCTTCCTCAACCAGGACGGAACGATCTGGAAAAACAATCGCGGCGAAAGCTTTGTCAATCCATACAGCAAGGAAGTATGGGATTACAACATCGCCGTAGCCAAAGAAGCAGCCAAGATGGGCTTTCGCGAAATTCAATTCGATTACGTTCGCTTCCCTGAAGGCTTTGACGGCAAATCGTCATCTCTTCTATACAGCAAAAGCAAGACTGACAAAAGCCGCGTAGAAGCTGTGAGCAGCTTCGTCGGTTATGCGCGAGAGCAGCTTGAGCCGCTCGGCATCAGAGTTTCCGTCGATATTTTCGGCTACGCTGCCTCGGTCCCCTCAGCGGAGGAAATCGGTCAGGATTTCGTGCAAATATCCAATCATGTCCATGTCATCTCGCCTATGATTTATCCAAGCCACTACAGCACAGGCTGGTTTAAGCAGAAGGCTCCCGACCTCCATCCGTACGAAACGGTGACAGGCGCGATGCTCGATACGCATAAAAAGCTCGATTCCGCCGGCGAGTTAAAGCCGATTATCAGACCATGGATTCAGGACTTTACCGCCAGCTGGCTGGGCGAGGGAAATTATATGAGGTACGGAAAAGCAGAGGTCGAGGCTCAAATTCAAGCTTTGCACGATAACGGAATCGAGCAGTACCTGCTATGGAATGCAGGCAATAAATACACACCCGACGTAGATTACAACTAAAAGGTCACTATTCGGCACAGCAAGGATACCTGCCGGAAATACAAGCGCCCCGCCCGGTTAGCAGCGGCTAACCGGACGGGGCGCTTTCTTCATGACGGCTTATTGCGACAAACGCAAAGCAAGCTCGTACATGTTCATATTAAAAGCCTTTTTCGTATTGACAACCGTATCGATATCCGTCGTGATCAGCTCGCCTTTCACGACGCCGCACGCTTTGCCGCTATCGCCTTCCATAAGCTTCCTAACGGCAAAATCGCCCAGTCGGCTAGCCAGAATCCGGTCGGCAGCAGTAGGCGTGCCTCCGCGCTGAATGTGTCCAAGCACGGTTACGCGCGGCTCGATGCCGCTGTTCGCCGTAATTTGCTGAGCGACATCCTCGCCTGTGCCGGCGCCTTCCGCGACTACGATAATACTGTGGCGTTTGCCCTTGGCAAAGTTCGTTTTCATCCGGTCGGCAACCTCGGACAGCTCGAAAGGAACCTCAGGAACCAGAATCGTCTCGGCTCCGCTCGCAAGGCCCGCATGCAAAGCGATATCGCCGCAATGGCGTCCCATAACCTCAACGATGGACGAGCGCTCATGCGAAGACATCGTATCGCGGATTTTATTAATCGCGTCCACCACGATGCTAACGGCCGTATCAAATCCAATCGTAAAGTCGGTGAACGGAATATCGTTATCGATGGTGCCCGGCAGCCCCATCGTTTTGATTCCGAGCTTGCTTAGCTTGTTCGCGCCTTGATAGGAGCCGTCTCCTCCGATGACGACCAAGCCGTCAATCCCTCTCGAACGCAGCACCTCGGCGCCGCGCTGCTGTCCTTCCGGTGTCAGAAACTCCTTGCAGCGTGCGGTTTGCAGAATCGTTCCTCCACGCTGGATAATGTCTCCGACGCTGCGCAGATCCATTTGGCGCAAATCGTCATTAATAAGTCCTTGATAGCCGCGTTGTACCCCGTATACATCCAATCCGTAAAAAAGTGCGCTCCTTACAACCGCCCTAACGGCTGCGTTCATTCCTTGCGAATCTCCTCCGCTGGTCAGTACCGCGATAGATTTGACTGCAGACATGGTCCATACCTCCACTAATGTTTGTTTATAATCAAGCCTGTTGTCTCCGAATCCAGATGCTGTGCATGAGAAAAAACAGACGCGTTAATGGGCTGTTCTTCATTAGCTTCCTTGTTACACCCTTCACTTCCGCCTGATGGCGGACCTTCGGATCCGATAGATAAAGGGCAAGCAGCCCTTCAATAATCAGACGATGGAACCGGGAGGCCGGCAATCTCTCGACATCCTCCCGCGCCCGGCTTGCAATAAAGCCGAAGCGCTCAACAAGCAGATCTTCTCCGTCGTAATAATCACAAAAATTCAAATCGCCCCCGGCCTCATCCTCTGCCTGATCGATTAAATAATCAAGCAAAATATGCAGGCAGCAAACGTGAGGGAAATAAATGTGCTTAACGGCTGCGGCATCTTCCTGAGAGAGCCCCTTTTCGCTTCCCGCGAGAAAGAGCATAAACATGCCGAGCGTAGATCCCGCCGCCGCCGCGAACTCATTCCATTTCAGTTCGGGATAGCGGCTGCGATGGTTCTCCCACCACGATAGCAAGGCCGGCTCGCGCTGCCCTTTGCTAATATGCTTATGTACCTGCAAATCGCTGTACAGACGCACCAGTTCGATTACATGCGGCTTCACGCTCTCATAAGAGGGCAGCTGCGCTGTCTGCAGCTGACAAATGCGCACCAAATGCCGCAAATAACCGCCGTCGTCCCGCTCCCTGCGATGGGCGTAATAATCTCCAGGCTGGGCGGATGGCTCGACCGCATCAAGCATCGCCTGGTGCAGCAGCCTAAAATCGGCAGGGTCCTGCGACGTGCTTCGGTCGCATAAGTTGTCCAAATAATCGCTTATCGTCTGCAAGGCAACGATGAGCGGAATGAGTATATGGCGCTGCCTGAGATTGGCAGCCGCATACACGCCTCCGCCTTGGCAATGAAACTTTTTCTCGGCCATGCTGCCGAGCGCCTGCTGCCGCAGCTCGGAATCGGGAATCCGCTCGGCAAATTGGCGAAGCTGCTTCAGCTCCCGCTCCACACCAGGCAACACATACTTGTATACGCGGTACATAAGCCCAATTGGTCCTTTAGGCGCATAATGGCCTGAAAGCGTCGTTAGCCGCATAGCCCCCGCCCCTTTCGGATCACAAATGCCGACGCGTGTCGATTTGCTGGTCAATGCGGTACCAAATATGCAAATCGTTGATCCTACTCGCATACTCGGCAATTTCTTCATTTAATATACAAGAAGCTTCAAAGCACTCCTCTTCGCCCAGCAGCTCCTGCTTCACCCGGATGATCCGCTCAAACGCCATAATCTGCTCTGGAATGTTGCCTCTAATCAACTCCCATTGCTCGATTATCGCCAGCTGCTCCGCCGTCGTATAGCCATTCCAGTCCAGAGCCAGAACAGGCAGGCGGATTTGCAGCCGTTCATCCCATTTAAAGCTGTATAAACTCATCGCAAACACCCACCTCTAAATGTACCATTTCGACAAACAATAATCCAGCTTCAAATCTATGGATTGGTCGATTGCCGGTTCCATGCTATACTGTTTCACAGAATCAATAACGGAAAGACGAGGTATTCACTCTACTATGCAACAGGCTCAATTGACCCCTTCGGCGTCCGCGCGCAAAGAAACGTTTGCCTTGCGGATTTATATCTTTTTCGCTTATTCGACAGCGGCCATGGTCGTCGCTTTTATCCCGCTGTACTTTATGGACCGCGGCTTCTCCGAGCAGCAAATCGGGATTATTTATTCCACCGGTCCCTTTATTTCCATCTTCTCCAACATTCTGATGGGACTGGCGAGCGATAAATACCGAACGATCAAGCGACTCCTGATGGTCCTGCTGTTCGGTCAGCTGGTCATGCTGTCGCTGCTGTTCCCGATAGAAAATTTCGCCCTTGTCTGCCTGGTCATGATGGGCTTTTACTTTTTTCAGACGCCAATCAACCCGCTAAGCGACAGCCTGCTCCTGCTTGCCAGCCAGCACACGGGCACTCCCTATGCCATGGTGCGCATTTTCGCTTCGATGGGCTTCGCGTCCACCGCATATGCGATCGGACTGATTCTCAAGCAAGTCGGCTCGGGCTGGACGCTTTATCTTGCGCTCGCCACCGTTCTGATTACGCTCGGACTGACCGTATTCATTAAAGACTATCAGGGACAAGCGCGAAAAATCGATTTTTCCGGCTTTCTCAAGCTGATCAGGCAAAAAAACGTCATTCTGTTTTTCCTGATCATCCTGACCTTGTCCATTCCGCACCGGATGTATGAGGGCTTTCTAGCCGTCTCCATGAGACAGCTTGGAGCAAGCGATTCGCTGGTTGGACTAGCCTGGCTGATCTCCGCAACGAGCGAAATACCGATTCTGTACCTGCTGGGAAAATACGGACATAAGTTCAAGGAGCTTCCGCTGCTTATGTTCGCAGCCCTGATGTATGCGGCCAGAATGTGGATCATGTCGGAGATTCAGGACCCGCGCTGGATGCTGGCCACACAGACGATGCATAGCGTGACCTTTGGCATTTTTTTCTCCACGGCGCTTCGTTATTTGTCCAATCTTATTCCGGATGAATTTCGAGCTTCAGGACAAGCCTTGTTTGCTGTTGTATGGGCAGGTCTTGCCGGCATCATTAGCGGCATGTTCGGGGGCTTTATTTACGAGTCTTTTGGCCGCGAGGTTTTCTTCAAAATGGGAGCGGGCTTTGCGCTAGCTGCCGCGGCGGCTTTCCTGCTCCGCGCATGGCTTAGCCGAGCCGACCGATAAACCGCATATGATCGCTATTCATACAAATAAAAGCCCCCTGTCGCCAGGGGGCTTCGTTCAAATACAAGAAAATACAAGCTTGACACTTATACTCGGCTTATATTTCTACGCGAAACGTCTGCTATGCAGCAAATAACGTACGCGCTTCAGATCAGATCCTATAATTTAACAACGTTAGCAGCTTGTGCGCCGCGGTTGCCTTCAGTGATGTCGAACTCCACTTCTTGACCTTCGTCAAGCGTTTTGAAGCCATCTGTCTGGATTGCCGAGAAATGTACGAATACGTCTTCTCCGCCTTCTGTTTGAATAAAGCCGTAGCCCTTTTCTGCGTTAAACCATTTTACTGTTCCTTTCAATTGAACAACCTCCTAAATATAACCGCCGATTTGCTCAGCGAATAAATACAGTATAGCGTAAATTCCAACAAAAAGCAATTAACGCGAAATACGGAGCATTTTATCCGATCCTGGTATAAAGGGAAGACCCGCATCCGTAAGCTCTGCCCTTGCCCCTTGCGCCCGGATTTCATCCAGCAGCGGCTCCAGGCAAGGATAAGGCTCCCAGCTCAGAGTCAGGAGCGGATAAATGCGCACCTCTCCGCCAGGCCGGCATATTCGCATTAATTCACGTAAGGCCCGCCGGTGAAACTCCTGATCAAATTGCTCGCCGTACAAAAACAAAAAATGGCTGCAAAGCACGAGCGAAAAGGACGCGTCGGCAAATGCCAGCTCGGGCAAACGTCCTGCCATGTAGCTGTCGCTGCGATCGCCGCTTCTCACATCCTCCGCAAAAATCCGGACGGAGCGCAGCCGTCCCTCCTTATGCCGCTCGGGGGAAATGTAGTAGCTCCAATCAAACGCCTCTTGCATGCGGACAAGCTTTGCCGTCGACGTCTCGATTTCGGCCGCCGCCTCCTCAATCCAGGCGTCCCTCGCTTCTCCGTAACGCGGATCAACCGCTATCGCCCGGTAGCCCAGCTTATTTGCCTCGGCCGTGAAGGACGAGCCTCCGGCGGCTACATCCAGAATGGGGCCCGCTTGCAACTCCTTCTCCGTCAGCCTGAACATGCTTACATACTCCTGAAAGCTTCTGCATGTCATGGCAACGCCTGCCTGCTCATAGCGCTTGTTCATTTCTCATCTCTCCTCATCTTGTCTCATCTCGTCTCAGCTTTGCCAGGGGCAATTAACGCCGCCCTTATTGCGTCCAGCCGTCATAATGGCTATGATGGTAAGAATACCATATTTAAGTGCCAAAAGGGAGAAACGTTTATGTTCAAAAAACACGAAATTTTTAAAACCGACAAATACAATATGCTTACGGTTGAGGTGCAGGGCAAAACGTTAATCGTAAGAGAAATATCCGACCAATGGGGCGAGGATTGCCATACGTTCGTAAGCCGTCCCGAAATGCTCCATTGGGCTGAAAAGCGCTTCCGGGCGGAAGATTTCGCAGGTCGCGAGGATGAGCTCGAAGCGATCATGACGGCCATGAAAAACGTGTAAGCAGCCATTCACGCCGCGGCAGGACATTTTTGCATCCGCGGCGAACAATCAATCATGTAGCGCTTGCTTTCGGCCGCTTTTCTCCGTCACAACGTCAGGCGCTAACAGGCTCAGGAGGATTAACCCGGTTATGGATTCGACAACATCAATTATTTTTATCATCGCGGCGTTTTCATTGGGCCTTATCGTCGTGATGAAACGCGATGCGCTTCCCCCGCGCTTGCGTCGCGGCATGGCGCTGGTGTCCATTGCGTTAATTGCATTTGCATTTTTTCTTATCGTTTACTCTTTCTTCTCCATGGGCAGCGCATAGCTACCGTTCATCAGCCGTCGTATAGGTCGGCGTCAAGCCGGGCATAGTATCCACAAACTGTGTCTGGAGGCGATAAGCGGATGAAATGGCTCGCCCTGCTGCTTGCTGTAAGCCTGGTTCCTGGCGCTGCGGCCCAAGAGCCGGCGCATAAGCCGGCGCACTTTTCACCATCTTCTACTATACCGAGGAGGAATTCCATGAATCACGTACCGAAACGTTCTGAAACCGCTCCTGAGAATCGCTGGAAGCTGGAGGATCTGTTTGCCGATCAGGCTGCATGGGATAACGAATATGCCGAAGCGAAGAAGCTGATCAAGCAAATTGGCGGCTTTGAAGGCAAGCTGGCTGACGTCGCACAGCTTAAAGCGTGTTTTGAGCTGGAGGATGCGCTGTCGCTGCATGTCGAGCGGCTGTACGTTTATGCCAATATGAAGCATCACGAGGATACGGCCGAGCCTTCCTACCAGGCGCTGTCGGACAAATCCAAAAAGCTGAGCGTCGAGTCGGGCGAAGCGATGTCTTTTATTACGCCTGAGGTGCTAAGCTTGCCGGATGAGCGTTTGGAATCGTTCATCAACGATCCTTCCGTATCCGCATTCCGTCATACGCTCGAAGAAATGCGCCGCCAAAAAGCGCATATTCTTTCCAAAAACGAAGAAGCGCTGCTCGCCCAGGTCGGCAACGTCAGCTCTGCTCCGGGAACCATTTTTGGCATGCTGAACAATGCGGACCTTAAATTCCCCAAGGTGAAAAACGAGCAAGGGGAAGAGGTCGAGCTGACTCATGGCCGTTACATACAGTTTCTTGAAAGCAAAAATCGCGATGTTCGCGAAGGCGCGTTTAAAGCGATGTACGATACGTACGGCAAGCTGAAAAACACGCTCGCCTCTACGCTGAACGCCAACGTCACCAAAAATATTTTTTACTCCAAGGCGCGCAAGCATAATTCCGCGCTGGAAATGTCGCTGTACGGAGACAATATTCCAAAAGAAGTGTATACGAACCTGATCGATACCATCCATAAGCATTTGCCGCTGATGTACAGGTACATGGAGCTGCGCAAAAAGCTGCTGGGCGTAGATGAGCTGCATATGTACGATCTGTTTGCGCCGCTGGTCGATGAGTTCAAGCTGGAAATCACGTACGACGAGGCGAAAAAAATGGTGAAAGAAAGCCTCAAGCCGCTTGGCGACGATTACCTGGCGGTTCTGCAGGACGGCTTCGACAACGGCTGGATCGACGTATACGAGAATGAGGGCAAGCGCAGCGGGGCCTACAGCTGGGGAGCCTACGGCACTCACCCATACGTGCTGCTCAACCACAACGACAATCTGAACAGCATGTTCACGCTGACGCATGAAATGGGCCACGCGCTTCATTCGTACTATTCGGATCAGACGCAGCCATACCGCGATGCACAGTATACGATCTTTCTCGCAGAGGTAGCGTCCACGCTGAACGAGGCGCTGCTGATGGACTATATGCTCGCAAAATCGACTGACGTTAAGGAAAAAATGTATTTGCTTACGTATTATGCGGACCAATTCCGCACCACGGTATTCCGTCAGACGATGTTTGCCGAGTTCGAGAAAATTACCCATGAGCGCGCCGAGCAGGGCGAAGCGCTTACCCCGCAGGAGCTCAGCAAAATCTATTACGACCTGAACACGCTCTACTACGGTCCGGGCATGGTCATCGACAAGGATATCGAGATGGAATGGGCGCGCATTCCCCATTTCTACAACAGCTTTTACGTATACAAATACGCAACCGGCTTCTCAGCGGCCACCAGCTTCTCGAAGCAAATTCTGGACGAAGGCGCGCCGGCCGTCGAGCGCTATCTTGGCTTCCTGAAAAGCGGAGGCAGCGACTTCTCGATTAACATCCTGAAAAAAGCGGGCGTCGATATGTCTTCCCCTGAGCCGATTGAGCAAGCGATGAGCGTATTCGAAGAGCTGATCGGCCAGATGGAGGAATTGACGAAATAACCGGCCCTGCCATTCGCTGATCCGGCTTGCGCAGAGCGGATGGAGCTGGCGTTTTTAAAAGAAGGGGCTATCCGCATGCGCTCGTTCAATATACGGAGGACGTCCCGGCATACACGCGAAAGGACCCCGATTTTCACTGAAAAGTGCAAATCGGGGTCCTTTTTCTTCGGATATCGGGTTCAAAGTGGAGCTAAAATGATTGCAAGGGGGCCGATAGATAGCCCCTTAGCATTTCCTGCCGCCGGTTCCGTGCGGTCACTCGATGGCGTTCGGCAAGGGCTAGATCAGCAAGCCGCCGATCGCCCACGCCAGCAAGCCGGCCAGCAAGGACGACAGCAGGTTCACCCTGTCGTTGTTCAGCCAGGCGAAGCCGCGCACCGGCTCCGCCGCGCTGCCGCAATGCGCGGCGCGCTCGGTCTCGCTGCCGCATACCCGGCAGCGGAACATGGCCTGGCCGGTTGCGCCGAGCAGCGAATCGGCGAAGGCTCCGGCCAGGCCTGCGGCGGCCGCGGCGGCGATGACCGCTCCCGCCGCGACGCCGCTTGGCGTACCCGCAGCCGCCTCATCGGCGAGCTGCGGGGCCGCCAGCAGCAGCGCGGCGACGGCGCCGATGAACACGGCGCCTGCGAGCGCTGCTGCGCTGCCGAGCGGCGTGACGCCGCCGCTCGTGCCCGGGGCCACCGGCTTGCCGCTCGTGATCGAGCGCGGCGACGTACGGCTGAGCGCCCCGATCTCCGTGGCCCAGGTATCCGCATTGACGGCGGCCATGACGCCGACGTATGCGAATAACCAGCCCTCATCGGGCCACAGCGCATGAGCGGCGCACAAGAGCAGGCCCGCGCCGCCGTTTGCCCATACCTGACCGGCATCGCGGCGTCCGGTTTTGGCGTATTTGGCTTCGGCCTCCGCCTTCGCCCGATGCTTCCGTTTCCACTTCGACCAGAACGAAGAGGAGACAAAAAATGCGATCAGCACGCCGAACCAAATCGGCTCCCCCAGCGTTGCGAAACCCGTGCCCATCACAACGGCCGACAGCGCCCCGGATGCGGAGAGCGACCTCGAGCGGTAAGCCGCATAGGCGATCATGCCGCTGCCGAGCAAGCCAAGCAGCAGCCGTATCCACCACTCCCCGATGATGCCTACCATTCAGCTTGTGAAGCGGTCATCCCCACGTTCCTCCCCTTCATGCGGCTTGCCGCAGCATTACGCTTCATTTCCACCACAGCCGCCTCCTTGCCTGATCGTTCCTTCTCGCTTCCTGCCAGCGCTCCGGATAATTCGTGCAGATCATAAGACGCGCATCCAGCGCTGCCAGCTTGCGAATCGTATTCGTATCGTTAATCGTCCAGGCCATGACTTGAATGCCCGCCTTTTGCAGCTCGTTCAGCCGCAGCTTGTTCAGCCTGGAGTAGCCGATAGACAAAAAGTCGCAGCCCAGCTCCTTAAGCTCCTGCGGCAGCGTTGTCCGCCACTTATCTATAATGATTCCGGTTCTTACGATGTCGTTCAATCTTCTTACGCGATACAGCGTTCCCTCATGAAACGAGGTTATGACAACCTCCCGCTCCATATCGTAGCGCTGGAGCAAGGCCAGCACCTTCTCCTCGATATGCGGGTAACGAATGCCGTCCGTTTTCAGCTCGATATTCAGCTTGCAGCGGCCTTTCGCTTCGCGCAGCACTTGCTCCAGCGTAGGGATGCGCTCTCCCTGATATTTCTGCGAGAACCAGTTGCCCGCATCCAGCTCGGCCAGCTCTGCCGCCGTCCGCGCCTTCACCTCGCCCTTCCCGTTCGTCGTCCGCCTAAGCGAGTAGTCGTGAATGACGACAGGGATATGGTCCTTTGTAAGCTGGACGTCAATTTCAATCCATTCGACCTCCGGCTCATCCAGCGCAAGCCGAATAGCCGACATCGTATTTTCCGGCGCGCGGCCCGACCAGCCTCTATGCGCAACGCACGGATTATTCAATCTATTCCCTCCTCTTCGCAGCGATCAGTCGGCTGCAAGCCTTCCGTCATCCTCAAGCTTCACCCCGTACGAAATGGAGCTCAATCGGTCCAGCAACGCCTTGGCGGCTTCGCCCTCCAGCGGTGTCGGCTGGGCCCTGACCGTCGCCATCGGATAAAATTGCAGCTCGCAAGCGCCGTCCTTCGTACAGCTTGCATCAAGCACACCTGTTTCTGCGCCTGCATCCTTCGGATTCGTCGAGAAAATAAAGTTTCCTAAACTGTATGCAATCCATTTGCCTTTATACTGCTCAAAGCCCTGCAGCACATGAGGATGGCTGCCGACGACAAGATCAGCCCCTGCGTCTACATAAGCTTTGGCATATTCAAACTGGTAGGACACCGGCCGGTCTACGCGCTCTTCTCCCCAATGCACCAGCACGACGACTACATCCGCCTGCTCCTTCGCCTTGGCAATCGCTTGCGTAGCGCGGCGAATATCGTACGATTCCGCAACTCCCGCTACGTTTTTGTCCGCCTTCCATTCGGTAAACGGAATAACCTTGCTGACGCCTACATACGCAATCTTTATTCCTCTTACCTCTTTAATAACCGGCGCATAGGCTTCCGTATCGTTGTTCCCGGCGCCAACGTAAGCAAGTCCGGCATCATCCAAGTGCTGCATCGTATCCCGCAGCCCTTCAATCCCCTGATCCAGCGCATGATTGTTCGCCAGCGACATAATATCAAAGCCGGCATTCACGATGGAGGGCAGCGTTTCCGGCGAACCCTTGAACACATAGGGGGTGCCCTTAACCGGCACGCCGCGCGTCGTCACCGGATATTCCAGATTGCCGGCCGTCAGATCGGATTCGCTCAAATGAAATAACGCCTTTTGAAACAGATAGTCGTAGCCCTCCAGCTCCGTCACCGAGCTGACATATTCATTAATCAGCACATCTCCGACAAATGTTAGCTCCACTCTGTCCGGGCTGCCTTCTTCCGTATTTCCCGCCGTTTCATCCGTTCCCCTCGCGCCTCCCGCTTCTTCGCCCGCGTCCGCTTCCATACCAGGCTGTTCCTCGCCGGAGCCGCCTGGCTCATCGCTATTCGGTTGGCTTTCTTCCTGTTCGTTCGCGCCTGTCGGCAGGCCGGAGTTTCCTGTGTCCTCGCCTGTCTGATCCTTGCCTTCCGAAGGCTGCAAGCCCGACGTCTGGTTCTGCGATTTGCCTCCGAGTCGATCGGCAATCCAGTCCTGCTGGGTCACGATAAGCAGCCCGCCTCCTGCAACGAGAATAAGGCCGAGCAGCAGCAATTGCAGCCGCAGCGTTTTTTTGCGCTTGGCTTGACGCCTTAGTTTGTCCTGTTGATGCGTTTCAGACCGCGACACGTTCATAGAAGCGCCCCTCTCACGTATTCTTCCCATCTCATAGATTATAGCAATAGAAAATAGTTTTTAAAACAGACACAAAAACCAACTAAACCACTTGATATAGTTTAAATTACATATGATAATAACCTTAGCTTCGTATGAATGCTAACTCATTACAGGAGAGGATGATTCGGGGATGGAGCTTCGAATGATTACAACCTTTCAAACGATTGTCCGTTTGGGGAGCTTTCACAAGGCCGCGGAAGCCCTTAAATATTCGCAACCGACCATTACCTTTCATATTCAAAAGCTGGAATCCGATTTGGGCGTCAAACTGCTGGAGAGAGGAAAAAAATTGAAGCTTACGCAAGCGGGGAAAATGTTCTACGAGCGTGCAGACCAGCTGCTGAGAGAATATGACTTGCTCAACCATATGATGGACCATCTGGCGCTTGGGGAGTCGGGCTCGATCCGAATCGGAGTGTCGGAGCCGACTGCAAGCAACAGGCTGCCTGCCATTTTATCGTCCTTTGTCGCGTCGCATCCTAAGGTGAAGCTGTCCGTTAAGGTGGGGGATTCCAGACAGCTGAGCAGCATGATTATGGAGGAGGAGCTTGATTTCGCCTTATGCACGTCGCCGGAAACGATATTGGAAACGAGCTTTCAGCCGCTGCTCAGCGAGCAGATGGCACTGCTCATTCATGACACGCATCCTTTGGCAGCCAAGACCGTCGTTTATTTGGCGGACCTGAAGGGCGAAAACTTTTTGTTCACGCCCCCGAACTGCCCGATCCGGATTAAAATCGAGCAAGCTTTGTTTGAACACATAGGAAGCTTCTATCAGGGGATCGAGCTAAGCAGCATCGCATCGCATAAATATTACGTCCAGGCCAATCTGGGGATCACGCTGGCGCCTCTCGTCGCCATCTCTCCGCCGCTGCCAGGCACAATGATTAAAATGATTGCCGACTTGCACATGGGACCGGTTATCGGGATTTTGCGCAAACGGAGCATGAAGGCCAGCTTGGCCGCAGATAAGCTGATTGATCATATCGCCGAGGTTCTCTACCCGGCCAAAGATCGGCAAATGATGTTTTAACGCCAACGGTCTACGCTAGATATTCGGCTGCCAGCGCCAGGAATACGCTGCCTGCCAGCAGCAGCGCCCGTTCATCAAAGTCGAATTGCGGATGGTGATGGGGAAATTGCGTTCTTTCCTCTTCATTTCGCGCCCCGACATGAATGAAGGCTCCGGGGATTTTGGTCAAATACCAGGCAAAATCCTCCGCTCCCATCACTGGCGGCAATTCACGAAACGCGTCAGCACCAAAATGGCTGCCAACCAGCTTGCGAACCCGGTCTGCCTCCGGCTTGGAATTAACAAGCGGCGGGTAACCCCGCTCGTAGTGCACCGTCGAGCTGGCTCCGAACGCCTCGCTGATGCCCGCTGCGACGCTCTTGATCTCGCTTTCGATTTGATTCCGGGTCTGCTCGTCATAGCTTCTGACCGTCCCTTCCAGCCGAGCCTTGTCCGCAATCACGTTAAACGCTGTGCCCGCATGAAACATGCCGATGCTGACAACCGCAGGCTGCAGCGGGTTTACTTTGCGGCTCACAATTTGCTGCAAGCCCGTTATCAGCTGTCCTCCCACAGCGATAGAATCGACAGTATGATGAGGTCGTCCCCCATGTCCCCCCTTCCCTTGTATGTCGATAGCAAAAGCGTCGACGGATGCCATCGCGTTTCCTTCGCATATCCCGATCCGCCCAAGCGGGAACTCGGTAGAAAGATGAATGCCGTAGATGGCCTCGACGCCTTCAAGGCAGCCGGCCGCTATCATTGCCGCGGCGCCGCCCGGCGGCTTTTCTTCCGCATGCTGAAAAATAAAAACAAGCCGCCCGCCGATGTCGTCGCGATGCTCGCTTAGCACGTGCGCAACGCCAAGCAATACGGCCGTATGGCCGTCATGGCCGCAAGCATGCATCACTCCGGCCACTGTGGAGCGATACGGAGCTGTCTTCTCATCCTGAATCGGCAGGGCATCAAAGTCGGCACGGAAAGCAAGGGTGCGACCCGGCCGCTTCCCCTGCAGAATGCCAAGCACTCCATTGCCGCCGACGCCCGTGCGAACCTCCAAACCGAGCTTTTTCAGCTCCTCTGCAATAAAGGCCGCCGTCTCGCGCTCCTGGAACGACAGCTCCGGATGCTGGTGCAGGTACCTTCTTTGTTCAATGATGTCCTGCTCGAAACGCTTCAGCTTTTCTGTCCATGTGCTTAGCATAACAGTCTCCTTTAGGTAACATTGTTCAGGTCGCCGCGTTTAGCCCGGATAGTGGCAAGCCGCTGCGTGATCGGAGCCAATCTGCGCAAGCTGCGGCTCTTCTTCTCGACATCTCGCGGTGGCAAGCGGGCAGCGCGGATGAAAGCGACAGCCGGCAGGCGGATTTGCAGGGGAAGGAATTTCACCCTGGATCGCCGCGAAGCCTTTTTTAAGCGCGGGATCGGGATAGGGAATCGATTCAATCAGCCCCCGCGTATACGGATGGGCAGGCCGCTCAAACAATTGCTCGCTTGGCGCAATTTCGACCAGCTTGCCCAAATACATGACGCCGATTCGATCTGCAATATGGCGGACCACCGGCAGTCCGTGCCCGATAAACAAGTAAGTCAAGCCGAGCTTGTGCTGGAGCTCCTGCAGCAGGTTGACAACCTGCGCCTGCACGGAAACATCGAGTGCGGAAACGGCCTCGTCGGCGAGCACAAACGCCGGATTGAGCGCAATCGCTCTGGCAATCGCAATGCGCTGCCGCTGTCCGCCTGAAAACTCATGCGGATATCTCGTCCTGAAGGACGGAGCAAGCCCCACTGCGGTTAGCAGCTCCTCCACTCGCTCGCGCCGCTCCGGGCCGCTTAAGCTTTCATGAACGGCGAGCGGCTCCCCGATGATCTGCTCCAGCGTCCAACGCGAATCAAGTGATCCGTAAGGGTCCTGAAAAATCATCTGCATATCGCGACGGGCCGTCCGAAGCTCTCTCCCGCTTTTCAGCTCGCGTCCCCTAAACAGGACGCTGCCCGAGCTGGCTTGCTCCAATTGCAGCAGCACCCTGCCAAGCGTTGATTTGCCGCTGCCGGATTCGCCTACCAAGCCCAGCGTTTCCCCTTGACGAATGGAGAACGATACATCGTCTACGGCCCGAATCCACGTTTTCGGTCGGAATGGAAGTCCTCCCTTGACCGGGTAAAACTTCGACAGGTTCCGTACCTGAAACAAATCACGGGCTTCGGCATCCCCACGCCTCTCTATTGTCTGCTCCGAACGAGCGGAAACCGACAGCGAAATTTCCTGCTGTATGCCCCCGTCGCCCCGCTCAGCCTCCTTGCCGTTCCAGCAAGCGACTTCCCTTCCCTCCGACTCGACAAGCGGAGGAGCTTCGCGGCGGCAGCGGTCGGTCGCATACAGGCAGCGGGGATGAAACAGACACCCAGCCGGGCGCTCGGACAATCCCGGAATGCTGCCTTTGATCGAAAATAATCGATCTGATCTTCTCTGCCCCGGGGAGGCGATGGAGGCCAGCAAGCCTTGCGTATACGGATGCAGCGGCTTCTCGAACAACAGCCTCGTTTCGGCTTGCTCCACAATTTTTCCCGCATACATGACGATAATTCGGTCCGACAGCGCGGACGCAATGCCCAAGTCATGCGTAATGAGCAAAATCGCCATATTGAACTCCTGCTGCAAATCCTGAAGCAGGCGCAATATTTGCGCTTGGATCGTGACGTCGAGCGCCGTTGTCGGCTCATCGGCAATCAACAGCTCGGGACTGCAGGATAATGCCATCGCAATCATTGCCCGCTGCAGCATCCCGCCGGACAATTCGCCAGGATACTGCTTAAGCCGGATTTGCGGCTCGGGAATGCCTACCCGCTCCAGCAGATGTATCGCGCGCTGCCGAGCCTCCTTCCTCGACACCTGCTCGTGGCTTAGAATCGTCTCGATAAGCTGATGCCCGATCGTATAGACCGGGTCGAATGCCGCCATCGGCTCCTGAAAGATCATGGCCATCTTTTTGCCCCGCAAACGGCGCAGCTCCGCTTCGGCCGCAGGCACTAGCTGCTGCCCGCCGAGGTTGATGTCGCCAACGGTAATTTTTCCGTTTTCTTGCTCCAGCAGACGCATGACCGCTTTGGAGGTAATCGTCTTGCCGCTCCCCGATTCGCCCACAAGACATACGGTTTCTCCTGCTTGAATAGAGAAAGTCACATCCTCCAATGCCGTGAGCGTTCCTTTTGACGTCGCAAAAGCAACCGACAGCCGATCAATTTGAAGCAAAGGTTGCACGATCCAATACCTCCCAGCACGTAGACTATGACTCTGTAATTCTTAACTGGCAGACAAAGCGTCCTTCTTTTTCCATTTCATGCTTTTGGCTCGGCGCCAAGCGGCAGCATCACCGTAAACGGATGTCCTCAGCCGTTTCGCTTCGGGTCCCAATAATCCCGCAGCCGATCGCCAAGCAAATTGACCGACAGCACCAATAACGTAATCGCAAGTCCAGGGAAGACGCAAATCCACCAGCCGGACGTCAAGTATCCACGGCCTTGAGACAGCAGCGCGCCCCAATCCGGCACCTCATTCACCGTGCCGAGGCCAAGAAAGCTGAGCCCGGCCCCGGCAAGTATCGAGCCACCGATGCCGAGCGTAGCCATCACCAGCAGCGGAGACAGCGAATTGGGCAGGACGTGGCGTATAAAGATGCCCAGCGGCGATACCCCGATTGAACGCGCCGCGGCAATAAACGGCCGTCCTTTAATGCTCATGACCTGCCCGCGCATCACCCTCGCATAGCCGGGGATGGACGATATGGCGATCGCAAGCACGATGTTGGTCAGGCTTGGTCCCATCGCGGCGGCTATGGCAAGCGCAAGAAGAATGCCGGGAATCGTCATCAGCACGTCGATTATGCGCATCAGCAGCTTGTCGGCGAACCCGCCCGCATAACCCGACAAGGAGCCGATCAGACCTCCTGCAAGGCCGCCGACGACAACGGACATCGTACCGACCAGCAGCGAATCCCGGCTACCGTAGATGACCAGGCTTAGCACATCGCGGCCAAAATAGTCCGTGCCGAGCAGATGCCCCGCTCCCGGCTTTTGCAGAATCCGATCGGTAAACATCTCGGTCGGCGAATAAGGCGCCATCCACTGCGGAACGATTGCGCAAGCGACGAGTAAGGTGAGGATCGTAAGCGCAGCGTACACCATCGCGTTGGCGCTATTGACTGTACGCAACATTTTCGGCACCCTCCACTCCCTCTTCAAGGTCATTGCGCCGCTTGCTGCTTTTGCATTTCTCATTTGGTTCCCTCCCCATTCCACGCTCCTTTGCTACAAGGAACGCCGGACACGCGGATCAATGACTGAATACGACAAATCGACCAGCACATTAATCAGCACGTAAATAATCGCCGTAAAAAATATAACCCCTTGAATTACCGGAAAATCCTTGGCCATAATCGCATCGGAAATGATTCGTCCAATCCCTTGTCTGGAAAATACCGTTTCGATAACGACCGCGCCCGCCATTAAATCGCCGATCAAGCCTCCGATAATCGTAATGGCTGGAATTAACGCGTTTCGCAGCGCATGGCGGTACATAATAGCCCTCTCCGACAAGCCCTTTGCCCGCAAGGTCACGATAAACGCTTCGCCGAGCACCTCCAGCATGCTGTTTCGCACCATCCGCACAATAAACCCTGCGCCGATAATGCCCAGCGTCAGCGAAGGCAGAACAAGCGTTTCCCAGCCCTGCGAGCCCATAGCGGGAAACCAGCCCAAATGAATGGAGAACACGAGCAGCAGCAGGATGCCGGACCAGAACGATGGCATCGAGATGCCGAACAATCCGATCGCCCTGGCGAGCATATCAATAGGCTTGTTGCGATGAATGGCCGATAGAACGCCAAGGATCACCCCGACGATCACGGCAATGACTGCGCTGCACGCAGTCAAAGCCAGAGTGGCGGGAAAATGCTTCAAAATTTTAGGCAGCACAGGCTCCGAATTGATTAACGAATGGCCAAAGTCGCCTTGCAGCATATCCTCGAAGTAGTTCATCAGCTGAACATAAAAAGGCTGATCGATTCCGAGCTGGTGGCGGAGCTCCGCAATCATTTCGGGAGTGGCTGTAGACGGGTCCAAAATGCTGTCGACCGGGTCGCCGGGCAGCAAATACAATATCGCAAACACCAGCACAAGCGATCCCAAAATGACGAACACCGAGGAAACCAGTCGATTGGCAAAAGCTCCAGCCATATGATTCTCCTTTCCCGGCGATATCGCTAGTTGATTTTAACGTCATTAAACAACGGGTAGCCGAGCAAATCGAATTTGATGCCTTCAACATTTTTAACGGTCGCTACCGTATAAGGAAATACATAGATCGGGATGATTGCCGCGTTTTCGTGAATGAGCTGCTGCACCTGCTTGTAAATGTCGGCGCGCTTCTGTTCATCCTTCGTTACAGCTCCCTCATCCAGCAGGGAATCGATTTCCGGAATCGACAAGTTTGGAAGAATCGCGCGTTCGCCCTCCGCAGGCGTATGATAGAAACTGGTCAGGGCATTGGAATCCCCGTTAACCTGGCTGTTGCCGTGAATGTCATAGTTGCCGTTCGTATACACAACCGAGGCCAAATTATTGGTCAGCTCGATTTTGACATCGATGCCGATTTTCTTCAATTGCTGCTGAACCATCGTTGCAATATCCTGCCGCTTCTCGCGATTCGGGGTTGCCTCGACATAATGCAGGGTCAGCTTCTTGCCGTCCTTCTCCCGAATCCCGTCCGCTCCCTTGACCCAGCCTTGCTGGTCCAGCAACTGACCCGCTTTGTTCGCATCAGGCTGAAGCTTCCCTTCAAGCGCGTCATTGTAGCCGATCATGCCGGGAACCAACGATGTCCATGCCTGCTCATAGGTGCCCAAATACAACGTCTGGACAATCTCCTTGACATTGATGCCGTATTGCAGCGCCTGGCGCATTTCAAGCTCATTCCAAGGCGCTTTTTTCTGATTGATAAATAAAGTAAACGGCAGTCCTAGCGGTTTGGCCTTCAGGAGCTGGAAGTTCGGGTCCTTCTCCAGCGTTACGATGTTTTGTGGAGGCACCGTTTCCGCAGCAAGAATTTGTTTGCTTTGCACGCTTCCGATCCGTGTCGCTTCCTCAGGCACGATCTTGAATACGATACGGTCAAGGTAGGCGGCGCCTTTGTTGTCCACAATTTCCGGCGCCCAACGATAGTCCGGGTTGCGCTCGACTTGAACCTCCAGATTTTCTTCCCATTTCACAAACTTGAACGGGCCGGTTCCTACCGGATTTTGTCCGAATTGCTCGCCGTATTTGGCAACTGCCGTCGGCGATACAATACCTAGCCCGCCCTGGCTCAAGTTGCCGAGAAACGAGGCTGATGGCCGCGAAAGGTTGAGCTTGATTGTAAATTCGTCAATAACCTCGGACGATTCATACGGCAGGAGCTGCGCACGGGCATTGCCGGATTTTGTTGCAGGATCAATGATTCGATCAAACGTGAATTTGACGGCTTCGGCATTAAACGGCGTCCCGTCGTGGAAGGTGACATCCTGACGAAGCTTGAACGTATAGCTTTTGCCGTCTGCCGATTCGGTCCACTCGGTAGCCAGCCAAGGCTTGATCGTGTGGTCCGGAAGCTTGGTAACCAAATTGTCGAATATCGTGCGGTATACGCGAATGGCTACAGCCCACCCGCTTCGTGCGGGATCGAGCGTATCAGGCGAAGTGGCCAGCGCATAGGACAGCTCTCCGCCCGCCTGCTGCTTGCTCTCATCCGTCGATGGCTGCTGCTCCTGGCCGGAATCAGGCAAGGGGGCTGCATCTCCGCAGCCTGACAACACTAGCAGGATGGATAAAAACAGGGCAAGCAGCATGGATAAAGATTTTGTTTTCATAAATGGACTCTCCTCACTTTGCGGCAGATGTTTGCGTATAACGATTAACGGGATATGGCAAGCCTAAATGGTCGCGCAGCGTTTGATGCTCGTAATCGCTGCGGTAGATGCCCCTCTTCTGAAGAATCGGGACGACCTTCTCTACAAAATCGTCGAACCAGCTAGGCAATCTGGCGCCGATAATAAAACCGTCCGCCGCGCCTGCCTCGTACCATCTTTGCAGCTCATCCGCAACTTGCTCGGGTGTACCTGCAAAGCCTCCTTTTGGAGTAGAAATGCGCTGCGCAACCTCGCGAAGCGTCCAGTTGTTGTCCCTGGCGGATTTCTTGATTTTTTCAGTCGTGCTGCGGAAGCCCTCTGAGCCCAATATTCCAAGATCAGGGAATGGCTCATCAAGCGGATAGCGGCTGAAATCATGATAATCAAAAAATCGGCTTAAATATTGAAGCGCATCGTCTATCGACCCTAATGCGGCAAGCTCCTCGTATTTGCGCTCAACCTCCGCTTCCGTGTCCCCGATAATCGGCCCGATGCCGGGAAAAATCAGAATATCGTCAGGCGAGCGGCCTGCCTCGACAGCGCGGCGTTTCACATCGGCGTAGAACGCCTTCGCTTCCTCCAGCGTCTCGTGATTGGTAAAAATGGCGTCCGCCGTCAAGGCGGCGAGCTTGCGCCCGGAATCTGACGAACCGGCTTGGAAAACGATGGGTCTGCCTTGCCTCGATCTTCCTACATTTAACGGGCCCGCAACGTTGAAGTAGCGACCTTCATGATTCAGCTTGTGCAGCTTTTTCGGATCAAAAAATACGCCGCTTTTTTTATCCCGTACAAACGCGTCGTCCTCCCACGAATCCCATAGTCCTTTTACGACCTCCAGATGCTCCTCCGCGATCTGATAACGGTTGTCGTGCGTAGGATGCCCGCCCCTATTGAAGTTGGCCGCAGTCGCCTCTCCCGGCGAGGTGACGACGTTCCAGCCGGCGCGGCCGCGGCTCAGCTGATCCAGCGAAGCGAACTGCCTGGCTACCGTGAACGGCTCGCTGTAGGAAGTGGACAGCGTGGCGACCAGTCCGATCCGCGAGGTATGCGCAGCAAGCGTCGATAATAACGTAAGCGGCTCAAACCGGTTTAAAAAATGCGGAATTGATTTCTCCGTAATATGCAAGCCATCCGCAATAAACAGAAAATCAAACTTTCCGGCCTCCGCCCTTTGAGCTTGCTTGACGTAAAAATCGATATCGATGCTGGCATCCGCTTGAACCTCGTCATGTCTCCATGCCGACACGCTTGAGCCCACTCCATGAATTACAGCTCCCAATTTCAACGCTCTTTTGCTTTGCACCCCGGTACCCTCCTCTAATTGGTCCTGCTGATTATTTTAAAACCAAGTATTCCACTAGAAATAGATGTTTAATATATCCCTTATCATACGGGAACCATTTGCAAAAGTATAATTAATAATATTGATTGAATCATTCAATAATTTAAAACACACTTTCGCGCACAGCAAAAAGCCTCCACCGTATCAAGCGGGCCGATGGCTCGCTATCAATTGTGAAGGCTGGTCGTCGATTTTGTTATCGCTTTATGACTTATCCCCGTTGTTGCCAAGGAGAGCATGTGCCGCTTCCTTGCCCTGTCTGATGCAATCCGGGAGGCCAACGCCGTCAAACGCAGCGCCGGTTATCCATATGCCCGGAAGCTCCCCCGCCATACGCTCCCTTAACCGTTTCATATTGTCCACATGGCCGACCGGATATTGCGGCATCGACCGGCGCAGACGCGTTATTTCCGTAAAAATCGGCTCGGCCGTTATGCCCATCGTTTCTTTAATATCTCGTCGCACCGCAGCAATTAATTGCTCATCCGGCAATTCTACGCTGGTCTCGTCCCCTGATCGCCCGACATAGCAGCGCAAAAGCACCTTGTCCTTGGGACTTGAATGCAGCCATTTGCTCGACGTCCAGGTACAGGCGGTAATGTTCAGCCCTTCCGAACGGGGAACGACAAAGCCCGAGCCGTCAAAATCCAAGCCAAACGTCGCTTTGTCAAATGCCAGAACGACATTGGCAACCGATACGTAGTTAATGGCGCGCAGCTCGGAGCAATCGGTATGCGGCTCAAGCAAATCCGCAGCGTTAAAGGCAGGCGCCGTCATCACAATCCGATCAGCGAGCAGCGTCTCGCCGCTATCCAGCTTGATCTCGTAGGCGCCTGCCTGCTCATGCCCGGCGGCAAGTCGCGGCAAGCTGCCATCCTGCGAACCTGCAAGCGAGCCTCTCTCAACGCCAATGGCCGGATCAGCATTCGCTGCGGAAAGCTTGCGAATTTCAGTCGCCTTCACGCCAAGCCGCCTGTCCGCCTTGCTAAGCGCTTGATCCAGCGCGTCAACCAGCGAGGACAGTCCTCCCTTGAACGTCAGAAACGTTCCGCCTTTAGCGGCTGCAGGCAATGCTCCTGCTGCGGCGCTCGCTTTCCGGTTCGCCTGCATTCCCCTGATGAGGCTGCCGTGCTTGCGCTCAGAAGCCGCGAATTGCGGAAACGTCGCCAGCAGACTCAGCTTTTTCAAGTCTCCTGCGTAAATCCCCGCAAGCAGCGGCTCGGCGATGCGGCGCATAACCTGGTTGCCGACCCGACGCTCCAGAAAGCCGCCGAGCGACTCGTCTCCCTGCTCCTTCCGCACCGGAATGACCAAATCCATCAGCGCCCGCAGCTTTCCGCCCCACGACAGCAGGCTTGTTTGGACAAACGGCGAGATTTCCGTCGGAACGCCAAGCACCAGGCCGGCCGGCATAGGATGCAGCTTGCGCTCATGCAGTATATATGTTTTTTTCGCGTTTGGATTCGTTGCAGTCAGCTCGTTTTCCAGACCCAGCTCCTGCGCCAGATCGATGATGGCCAGCTTTCGCGCCAGAAACGAGTCCGGTCCTTTCTCAATGACAAAGCCGTCGCGCTGCAGCGTATTAATTTTACCGCCGAGCACAGGGGCGCTGTCCACAATCGTAATCGACAGCTCCTTGCCCAGCCGCTCCGCTTCCCGCTGCAAATAAAAAGCGGAGCTCAGTCCGCTGATCCCCCCGCCAATAATGACAATTCGATCAGGTTCTCCGATTCTCCGCATATCCTTCATTCCTTCCCTGCGCCCTCAAGCGCCGATAATACAGAATCCGCCAGCGTCTCCATATAAAGCGGATCACGATTAAGCATAGCAATTCGTTCCAAGCGCATGTTCAGCTCCTTCGCAGCAGCCTGCGCTTCGATATCCAGGTCGTACAGCACTTCCAGATGATCCGAAACGAAGCCGATTGGAGCAACCAATACAGCCTTTACTCCATCCTCGGCAAGTACGGGCAGCGTCTCCAGAATATCCGGCCCGAGCCATGGCTCCCGCGTGCGTCCCGCGCTTTGCCATGTAAATTGCCAATCCGTCACGCCCGCCGCTGCGGCAACCGCCGCCGAAGTTTCGAGCAGCTGCTGCTCGTACGGATCGCCAAGCTCGCGTATTTTCTCCGGCAGACTGTGCGCGCTGAACAGCACCTTGGTCCGCTCTGCGCCGGCCGCCTGTTCGGCAAGCGTGTTCAGCCCGTGCTGAACGCGTTCCGTTAACGCCTGAAGCAGTTTCGGGTGCAAATGATAGCTCTTGACCTCCAACAGATCAATGCCAAGCTCCGCCGATTTTTCCCGCGCCCGCTTCATGTAGCTCCCAACACTCATCGTGGAATAATGAGGGGCAAGCACGATGCCGACTGCCTGCGTAATGCCGTCCTTCGCCATCTGCTCTACACCGTCTTCAATATAAGGACGTGCATGCTTTAAGCCCTGATAGCAGGCAAAACGTCCCGGAGCCAGCTGCTCCAGCTTGTCTTGCAAGCCCGCCACCTGGCCGTCCGTATTTTCCCTGAGCGGGAAAACGCCTCCGACAATCGCCTCATAACGCCCTTTTAGCTCGGCAAGCTGCTCCGGCTCCGGCGCGCGCCCGCGGCGAATATGCGTATAGTAGGCTTCCACATCATCCATCGACTCCGGCGTGCCGTAAGACATTACGAGTACGCCAATCCGTTTGCTCTCCCGCTCAGACACGGCTTGCCTCCTTCCGATTGCGTTCCGCAATCGACTTTTTCGAATAGGAATGAACGAATGCGGTAAGCTCCGCAAGCTTCTCCAGGGAAGCCTCAGGGAAAAGGCCGTGGCCCAGGTTAAAAATAAAGCCTGGCTGCTCGATTCCGCTATCGATAATGTCCTTGGCATACGATTCGATTACGCTCATCGGCGCCGTCAGAATGGTAGGGTCCAGGTTCCCCTGCACCGCAAAGCCGTTGTCCAGTCTCCGTCTGCCTTCCGCGATGCTTACCCGCCAGTCCAGTCCGATCACATCCGTTTGAACCGCTTTTAGCTCAGGCAATAGCTCTCCCGAACTAATTCCCGGGAAATAAATACGCGGCTGAGGCAGATCGGAAAGCTCGGCAAAAATCCGCTCAATCGTAGGCAGCACAAATGTGCGGAAATCCGCAGGCGCAAGCGCGCCTACCCAGCTGTCAAACAATTGAAAAGCTTTGCCGCCAGCGGCCATATGCGCGCGCAAATAGCTGATGACCATATCTCCCAGCTTCCGCATCAGCTCATGCCATAGCTCAGGCTCGCTGTACATCATTTCCTTCGTGCGCAAATAGTTGCGCGAAGGTCTTCCTTCTATTAAATAGCTTGCAATCGTAAACGGCGCGCCGGCAAACGTAATCAGCGGAACCTCCAATTCGCGGTCCAGAATCCGGATCGTTTCCAGCACATGTCCAAGATCGCCCTCCACGTCGATTGGCTTCAGCTTGGCTACATCGGCTGCGGTTCTGATCGGATTATCGATAACCGGACCGATTCCTGCCACAATATCGAAATCAATGCCGATCGATGCGACCGGATTCATAATATCGGAATACAAAATAGCCGCATCGACGCCCAGCTTGCGTACCGGCATCATTGTGACTTCTGCGGCTAGTTCCGGCTGCTTGCATATTTCAAGCAATGAATATTTTTCTTTGATTTTGCGATAATCAGGGTCGTACCGTCCTGCTTGTCGCATATACCATACCGGCACCTGATCTACTTCTTCCTTGCGGCAAGCCCGTATGAAACGGTCGTTATAAGACATCCCCGTTCCCCATTTCTATGTATTTTGCTATGCTTACATTATGCCCTTTTTCAGCTTGGCTAACAACCGCCGCCAATCGACTTCGTATGACAATAGTATGACAATCGGCATACGGAATAGCAATCGTATCATACGATTATTTTTTGTCAAGCTCGCCGAAAGCAGACTGAAGCTGGGGAAAGGAATAGGCTTTTACAGTCAGCTGCATCGCGTAAACGGGCTTGGTTTTATCGATAAAAGCTTTGGAGAACAAATCCGGATAATCTCCGGCGGCCGCGTCTCTGGTCATCTCGCTGGCTGTCCATTTCTCCAAGCTGAACAACCGCGCATGCTGCTGCAGCTTCTCCATATAGTCCACAATAGCAGGCATATGGCCTAAGACCAGCAGCTCATAGGAACTGGTTACCGTACCGTTGCCGTTCTCCGAGCCGGCCGCATTGCCATCCTCGCTCCCTGCCGCTTCTTTCAAATAGCCAAGCATCGTCTTGGACTCGCTGGCCAGCTTCGTAAAAATAACGAGGTTATCCGAATCCGTTCGTTTGACGGGGACTCGAACAAGCATATCGTTTATATTTTCTTCTGAAAGCTGCTCGCTTGAATACTGCGATTTCACGCTTTGAAGCTCCTGCTCCTTCGCGGCTATCGCAGCCTTGCCGTCTCTGACCTCCTTCCATTCCGGAAACAGGACTGCCGCAATAATGGCTAGATTCGCTATGACCAGCACGCCGATCACGCTGACGATAACCAGCTCTTTAGAGGAGAGCTGACGCTTCAGCAAGCTCGTATTGATGTCCATCAGTTCGTCCCTCCATTTTCAATTTTACTTACATCAAGAGTAAGCAACAGCTTGAACACCGATTTTTTGACCGGCTCGCTTTCCGTTCGTTTGTAAAACGAAGTAAGCCGGACTTGATTCAGCCGGTTGCTTCCCTCCAGCGCCTCCATATAAGCGAGCACCTGCGCATACGTAGGGAAATCCAGCTCGATATCAAGCTTGCTTCCTCCCTCCGCGTTGATTGTTGCGATTTTTGCCTTTGCGGGCAGCTCGTCCACAAGCGTCTGTAAATAGGGAGTCCAATCCAGACGCTGCCGTTCCAGCTCGTCTGCCCATTGCTTGGCTTGCTTATAGCCTTCCATTGCTGCAAGGGGAATGCCGGCATCGCGCATATTCGCAATATCATGGTCCATACGCTCGATCCGTTCAGCCGTCGTATCCAGCCGATTGCTCCACATCGCATAATAGAAGCCTTGCGCCCCAAGCCCGAGCAGCAGCGCCACAATGAGCAACGGGACAAGCAAGGGGCTTTGTCCGCCAACATTTTTCTTTGGGGGCAGCAGGTTAATCGACTTCATGCCTCTTTCCCCCTTAACGCCAGACCAAGCGGCACGGCATAGCTGCCCAGGCTCCACGCTGCCGAGTTGCGCCCGATCGACAAGCCGTTCCATTCGAGCATCGACACGGGAGGGGTCAAGCCATCGGACATCACTAGCGCCAGCTTGTCCAGCTCGGCTATATCGCCGGATAACAGAATATGCTGAAACGTCCCTTCGCCTTTATTCAAATTGTAATAATAAAAATTCATCAGCCGCTCCAGTTCGGCAATTAAATCCTGCGCAGCGTTCTGGAACGCTTGCTCCGGGCTGGAGAAGCTGTTCAGCAGCGAGTTGCCCTCGGGGTTGGTAGGCTCCTCGATCGATTTAAAGGAAACCTCGATGTTGCGGGTCAGCTTGAACGTTCCGTTCTCGATAATCGTAAACTCGCTGTACAGCTCGTTCACATGGACGATCACGTTTATGCCGCCGGACGGGATTTTTCCCCACTCGATCATCCTCATCAACGAAAAGGATTTAATCTCAATGCTGCTTGGAATCAGCTTCACCTCTTCGAACAGTTTCGTATAAACGCGCAGCACATCCGTAGAAGCGGCAACGACAAGCACCTCGCACAAATTTTCCGAATTGGAGGCAGCTGGCTTCGTTTCGCGCCCCGCTTTTTTCAGCTTGATAAAATCGTAGTAGGGGTCATCGAATGCCATGCTCATATTGTTTTTCATCTCGAATTGGACAAGCTTCTTAAGCTCCTTGTTGGCTATGTCGGGAAGCTTCAAGCTGCGCACCATCACCATCTGGCTCGGGATTGCAAAATGGGCGTGGCGCGTTCCAAATTTCCTTGCTCCCAGCGCCGCCTTCATCGCCTCCCTCAGCCTGTCGTAATCCATGACATGACCGTCGCTTACAATCCCTTCCTCCAGCGGCCTGGTCGTAAATTTGAGCACCCTGACCGCCTTGCCCTTCTGCTGAACCTCGCATATTTTAATGCTGCTGTCGGATATTTCAATGCCCAGAGTCTGATGTCCGTTTGTCAATTTTCTTAGTATATTTTGATACATCGCTTCGTCTCCCTCCAGGCCATTCATGTGGTTAGGTGATGCAAAACAGCTTTCTACCGTTGTTCACATTTTGCAGATTGATGCTGGACGTTCCGTTTACAAAAAAGCCCTTCGCCTGAAACAGCTCCCAGTTCAAATTATCCGACGTATTCCCCATATTGGCGTTCCCGTACACGATTAATGATCCGTTTGTCAGTTTAACCGGTTTTGATATTTTGTCCCTGAAGGTCAGATTGCCTTTTGTAATAAGGTTTTCGCCGATGGACAAGCCTTTGGCGTTCTGAATCGCGCCGAATTGAATATCCCCTGCCGCTACAAAGGATTTTCCGACCTTGAACACTCCGTCAATGTTCTGGTTAAACGTAACGGCTGAGCCTGACCACACATTTTCGCCAATTTCGACGAGTCCGGGATTGCTGTTAATCTGGCTAAAGGTTAAAGCCCCTTTAGCTACCAGCGATTTCCCCGTTCTCAATACTCCGTCGATGTTTTTGAAGGAAATGGTCGTTCCCGACACGATATGCTCGCCCGCTTCTACCGTCCCCTTGCCGCTGTTGATCAAGCCAAACGCAATTCCGGCTTTGGCAAACATCGTTTGTCCGACCTTGAACGGGCCGTCAATATTGTTGCTATAGCTGATTGTCGTTCCTGCCAGCACGTTTTCCCCGACTACAACCGTACCTGCAGAGCTGTTTATTTGGCCGAAATTGATTTTCCCTTTAGAGATGATCGATTTGCCGATGTTAATCGGAATATTGATATCTCCCTGGAAGTTGATGTCCGATCCTGCAAGCAAGCTCTTCGCAATTGTAAATTTTGAGCTTGGGTTGAAGGCGCCGCTCATCGTGAAGGTTTGTGCCGTCGCCCAATTGTTATGCACGGAGAGGGCCCCGTCTATGGTGCTGGAAAATGCGACCCTGCCGCCAACGACCAAATCCCCCGCGCCGGCTATGCCGACCTCAAGCAGCGCATCCCTGTTCAAGTTTTGGGGAAACAGCATATTTCCTTTTGCCGCCAGCATTCCATATACCTGCATGGGGCCGATCATCTGAACATTCATTGAAAAGTGATTGACCAGCAAATCCTTTTTCACCGTAAACTTGTTAAATGCACGATTCACAATCAAATCGCCGCCAATAACGACATCGCCCTCGAATACGATATCGTTAATCGTCATATTTCCCGTTAGCTCCAAATTCCCTTTGACATAGACATCTCCCTTGAATACGAGAGTGGATGCGCCGTTCTTTTGCCGCGACAGGTACAGGTTTCCTCCCGTTACGACTGACTGATTGTCGGCGTTTTTGCCGATTTCAATGGTGGTGGCCGTTTCGCTGTTCGTTGTCACCGTCACGTTGCCGCTCTGGTTGATCGCGCCGCTTGAAGCCTGGACCGTCACGCTGCCCGCCGCCCCCGATGGAGTGCCCTGAATCGCTTTCGCCAATCTGGCATCCGCAAACACCGCTTGATAATCGTAGTCGTAAATCATGTTTCCGTAGCGAGTGACCAAAGGATCTATGCTATTCAAATTATAGCTCGTAACCGGATCAAATAAATCGCCAAAATTCGTAATGTCATTTCGTATATGCTCAGTCGGAAGCTGGCTGCCTGCCTGCACCCCGTTATAGCACGCTGCGAATACAGGATTGTATTTGCTCTCTTTAATAATGACCTTTAAGCCTGTCCCAATACCTGGCGTAGTCGGGGTTGGAGCAGGCGCTGGCGGAGACGTCGGCGCTGGCGTTGGCGGAGCGACGTTCGGCGTCGGGCTTGGAGCGACGTAGATAGCGGCCAGCCTGTATTTCACCGTGGCGGAACGCACCTGATTGCTCGCTCCGCGCTTTGCGGTAAAGGAAACCGCGACGGGCACATTATTTTTGCGAATGACAACCGCTTCAGCCTGAAGCCCGGGGATTCGGTTGACCTGCTCGACAAGCGCGATAATGTTGGCCTCCGTATTGTTCGGGCTGTCCACGCCTTGACGGTTCGTCATATCTTCATACAGTCTGCCGAAAATCGTCATGGCCGATTGCGCTTCGTTAAACGCCGCCTCCGTGTTGCCATTCGTTTTAGCCTGCAGCAGTCCAATATTCGTACTCATAGCCAGAGGAACAAGGATAAGAGAGAGCATGACAATAAATCCAAATACAAGCATTAATGTCCCGCCACGCTCAGATTTTAAATTTTTAATCATTGCCTTTTCCTCCTCTATCATATTATTCTAGTAATAATTCTTTGCTAGGAGAGATCATATGCGCAATCAAAAGGGACTTACACTCGTTGAAGTATTAGGCTCAATCGTTCTGCTGAGCGTAGCCATTCTCTCTCTTACCTACGTCATTCAACAAGCCAGCATACATACACGGGACAACGAAAAAAACGATCAATCCGTACAAATTACAAGAACGGTTCTGGAAGAAATCAAGAAAAGCTTAAAAAATCAGAATGCCGCCTCCGTTTCAGTGTACGGTAAAGACATCCCGTTGACATCGATCCGCAGCGCGGCCGGCTCTACAAGCTTTACTCTCCAATATCCGAACGACGCCAACCCGCAATACCGGATTGTTGTTCAATCGGCGCCTTCCGGCCTGGGCTCCGTCACGATTAACGAAATTCCGACTGCCGATCTGGATCGCCTTTTCAAAAAAATTACCGTTACCTCTACCAATATCAACTCTTCCAAGCAGTATCGGCTTGAAGCCTTTGTCGAGTATGCTTGACGAGCTAGCGCAAGGTCGTATAAACGACGGTTGATTTTTCGTGTATCGCATTGTTCGGCAAATACATTCTAAGCGTAATGGTCAGCTTGCCGTCCATCGCTTGGAAGCGGATGCTCTCCACTTTATCGGAGAAGGCAATCGTTGCCGGGCTTGCCGCCAGATTATCGCCGGCATCGCGCAGCCTGTATTCGGCCTTCAACGTATGCTGGCCGGGATCAAACGTATAGGTAACGTATTGTCCGCCTGCGTCAAAGGGATCAACAAGGCTGAGCTGACTGGCGTTCGTCAATTGCGAGGGATTCGGCACCAAGCCCTTACGCACCGCCCCCACAATATGATTCATAATCGTGCTCGCTTGCTGCAAGGTCGCTTCGCGGGCCGACACCTGCTTGAGGCTGGTATTCGAGTAGTTGAGCAAATAAATCATAAAGCTCAAAATAATAGAAGTCAGCACTAGCACAGCCAGCACCTCTACGAGCGTCAAGCCTTTTTCGTTACGGGCGACCTTCTGAAACATTGCCTTCACCTCTTCTCACCTTCACCTTGCTACACGAGCAGCGACAAATACCAGGCTATCCAGCCGTCTCCCCAGAAATACGCGGCCAACGCTCCCGCAGCTATGTAGGGGCCAAACGGAATTACCTTTCCTCTCGCATGAGCGCTGGCAGCCATTAGCGCCAGACCTCCGATTAATCCAAATAAACTGGCGAGAAACAGACTTAGCAGGGTAAGCTTGATGCCAAGAATCAAGCCTATAAATACATACAGCTTAATATCTCCTCCGCCCATCGTCTCCTTCTTCAGCAGCTTTTCGCCCAGTATGCCGATCGCTAGCAGCGCGCCGCTGCCAACAAACGCAGCCACTCCGTAATTCCATAACGGAAGCGGATGGACAAACGCTCGAATAAGCAGCGCTCCGGCCACACCGGCCGCCACCACTTTATTGGGAATAATCATCGAGGCCAAATCGGTTTGCACAATAATCGCAAGAATGCAAATAAAAAAAAGCACAGCCAGCAGCTCGGGTTGAGGGCCGATTTTGTGGGCTGAGTAGGCAAATAGGAGAGCGGTTAAGATACTTCCTGTTGCGTTAAGCCACACGCTTATATGTTGGAGAGACGTTTTTTTTGCACTCATCTTTTTGAAAATTACCAGTTTAAAATTAGGCAAATAAATACTTCTCCATTTAATGAGAGGGCTCTGTTGTTTAGCATCAACATTCTGTTCTAATAAGGACCTGCCCCAACTTCTTCCCATTGCATTCAAATAAACACCCAACACTAGCCCAATTAACAAAAAAATAATGTTCAGGCGTTTTCAACACCCTTCTTTACTCAAGGTAAAATTACTGGTGACCTCCAGCGGTGCAGCACTTTTCATGCAAAATAGTGAATGAATTGTGCTTATGATTTTATAGCCAACGAATATTTTAGTAACCTAGCCATGCTCAAACCCTTACTTCCCTGCTCCTAGAGGCGTTCTATCTTCACATTTCTAACTAACGTTGTCCCCGAGAGCTCCAAATGGCGCGCTACATTCACTTTTCTAACTAACGTTGTCCCGAAGAGCTCCAAATGGCGCGCTACATTCACTTTTCTAACTAACGTTGTCTCCGAGAGCTCCAAATGGCGCGCTACATTCACTTTTCTAACTAACGTTGTCTCCGAGAGCTCCAAATGGCGCGCTACATTCACTTTTCTAACTAACTCTTATCCCGAGAACGCCAGAATGCAGGCGACATTCTGCTCAATCAGTTATTTGGTTATTTTTGAGCGTAGAGACATTTTTGCCCTGTAGTCTTAGGAGCTTTATTTATTTAATTCCCCCATAGTACCGAGAAAGAATAACAAAGGAAATCTTACTATTTCAATAAAAACCATGCAAAGGCAGCCAATTTAGTGCCTTTGCATGGTCTATTAAAATTGTCATTTTGCAGTAGTAGCAACTTCGATGCCCCAAACGCCAGTTGTTGCATTTTTTGTAGCGGTAATATTTCCTACTGTGATGTTATTTAGCGTAGGATTTGCATTAAGATACCCACCGCTTACCAAAGTAGTAACCGTAATAGTTTGAGGGCCTGTCAATGGAGCAGTAGTTTCAGAATCAACTAAGTAGCGTTGTGCAGCCTCTGTTATTAGTTGAATGCTTGCATTATCTGCTCTCTCTTTAGAATTTTTAATCGTCCCCCCAATAGCCGGAATAGCAATCGCCGCAATAATCCCCACAATTACCAATACTGCCAGAAGCTCGATCAACGTCAAACCTTTTTGGTTTTTCTTCAATGCCATCAACATAGACTTTCTCCTCCTTGAGTTTCGTATTATGATTAATCGCCGGCTCTGAAAGAGGGATTACACCAGCGCCCAGAGCCGGCACCTTGCTTACAAATAGCTTTGCATCATCTTGAAGGTTGGCGTCATGACCGCCAATACGATGACGCCGACAACGCCGGTCAGCAGCACAATCATGATCGGCTCCAGCAGCGACTTCAAGCGATCCGCCATCTGGTCGACGTCGGCCTCGTAGAAGTCGGCTACCTTCTCGAGCATGTCCTCGGTCGCCCCCGAGCGCTCGCCGATCGCCATCATCTGCACGACCATCGGCGGGAACAGCTTGGACTTCTTGAGCGTGCCGGACATCGTTTCCCCGCTCAGCACCTGCTCCCTTACATCGGCGAGCACCTTGCCGATGGCGGCGTTGCCCACCACGTTCGACACGATGGACAAGCCCTGCAAAAGAGGCACAGCCGCCGCAATCAATGAGCTGAAGGTGCGGGAGAAGCGCGCAATCGCCTGCTTATGCCATAGCGTTCCGAACACGGGAATGCGCAGAATCAGATGGTCCAGCTGTCTGCGCCCCTGCTCGGATCGGCGGATAAGCTTCCAAAGCAGACTCGGCACGAACAAAGCAGCCAGCACGATGTACCAATAATTTTGCGTGAATTCGCTCGCCGCCATGACGATTCGGGTAGGAAGCGGAAGCTCAATGCCCATTCCCTCAAAGCTGGTGACGAAGTTCGGAATGACAAACAACATCATAAAGATGACGACCGCCACCATCATCACGCTCATGATAGCCGGATAAATCATGGCCGATTTTACTTTTTCGCGCGTATTGCGCTCTTTCTCGTAAAAGACCGCCAGCCGCTCCAGCATGATGTCCAGGTTGCCCGCTACCTCGCCCGCCTGCACCATACTGACAAATATCGGGGTAAACACGCTGGGATAAGCGGAGACCGCTTCCGAAAACTGCTTGCCTGCGCGCATTTCCTCGCCGATCGCCAGCAGCAGCTTGGCCAGCGTCTTGCTTTGCGTCTGCTCGCTCAATATTTGAATCGCTTCGACAAGACTGACGCCGGCCCGATACATCGTGGCAAGCTGACGGCAAAACACGGTGAATTGGTCCATTTTCACCTTGGGCCCGCCAAAGGATATTTCGCGATAAAGCGCCGTGTCGTTAACGTCCTTGATGTCGGTAACCCACAGTCCCTTGTCGCCAAGCGCCTCCCTTGCCCGCTGCAGCGTGTTCGCTTCCAGCATGCCAACCGATTTTTTGCCGGTAGACGTAACCGCTTTGTAGCGATACTTCGGCAACGGCCTCACCTCCTCTATGCGACTGCCGCCTTGCTCTTGGCCGATAGCCTTCTGCCTTAGAAACCGATCATGCAAGCGCTACAGCTCGCCAAATCCGAATAGCGCCGACTTGGCGTCCTGCAGCTTGATTTGCCCCTGCTGCACAAGCTCCCGCAACGAATTTTCCATCGTCTGCATGCCTTGGGCCCGCCCCGTCTGCATGACGGAACGTATCTGATACACCTTCTCCGAACGGATCAGATTGGCGACAGCCGGCGTATTCACCAGCACCTCATAAGCGGCAACCCGCCCCTTGCCGTCCGCACGCGGCAGCAAGCGCTGCGATATAACGCCCAGCATGACGGCCGCAAGCTGAATCCTGATCTGCGATTGCATCGCCGGCGGAAAGACGTCAATAATCCGATCGATCGTCTGCGGCGCATCCGCCGTATGCAGCGTGCCGAATACAAGGTGGCCCGTTTCCGCAGCGCTGATGGCCGTGCTGATTGTCTCCAGATCGCGCATCTCCCCGACGAGCACAACATCCGGGTCTTGACGCAAGGCCGCTCGCAGCCCGCCTGCAAAGGAAGGCGTATCAAGGCCCACTTCGCGCTGATTGACCATCGATTTTTTATGATCATAGATAAACTCAATCGGGTCCTCAAGCGTAATAATATGCTGGTTTTCCGTCTCGTTCAGGTGATCGATCATTGAAGCCAGCGTCGTTGATTTGCCGCTTCCCGTCGGGCCCGTTACGAGCAGCAGCCCCTGCGGCTTTTTAGCAAACTCGCCCGCAATGCGGGGCAGCGCCAGCTCCTCCATCGTAGGAATCCGGCTTGGGACGATCCGAATCGCCAGGCCGATACTGCCGCGTTGCTTGTAGGCGTTGATCCGAAATCTTGCAAGGCCTGGAATGCCATAGGAGAAATCGATGTCCCCTTCGCGCAGCAGCGTCTTGTAGCGATCATCATTCATCAGCTGTCTGGCTATGCCAAGCGTATCCTGCGGCTTCAGCACTTCCTCGAAGGCTGGACACAGCTCCCCGTGGATGCGAAACAAAATCGGGGAATTTACAGTAATATGGATATCCGACGCTTGTCTAGCATGCGCGGTGTGCAGCATTTGCTCCGCTTGCATGGGAGCCTCCTCCTTCGGCATAGCAATGCCTGTCTATTGTTGGCTAATCGCCATGACCCAGTACGCGGAACACTTCCGTTATCGTCGTTAGGCCCTCTACCGCTTTCTGCAGGCCATCCTGCATAATCGGAACCATCCCCTGCCTCAAGGCATGCTCGTAATACTCATTGTCCGAACGCTTATCAATGATCATGGAGCGCAGCCCATTGTCGATGACAAGCACCTCGTGAATTGCAAGCCGCCCTTTATAGCCCGTTCGTCCGCATTCGGCGCAGCCCACCCCTTTATACAGCCGGTCAGTCTTGAACCCGTGCTCGGCCAGCATTTCCAGCTCCTTGTCGATCGGGGTATACGGCTGCGAGCAATGCCCGCATACTCGTCTGACGAGGCGCTGGGCGACGATACAGTGAACGGAGGAGGAAACGAGAAACGGCTCCACGCCCATATCGATTAAGCGGGTAATCGAATTGACCGCATTGTTCGTATGCAGCGTGCTTAGCACCAGGTGGCCGGTCATCGCCGCTCGGATCGAGATTTCCGCCGTTTCCGTATCCCGGATTTCACCGACCATAATAATGTTCGGGTCCTGCCTCAAAATCGCCCTCAATCCGCGGGCAAACGTTAAGCCGGTATGCGGATTCACATGCACCTGATTAATGCCCTCGAGCTGGTATTCAACCGGGTCCTCAACCGTAATGATGTTAACGTCGTCACGGTTCAGATGCGCCAGCGAGGAATAGAGCGTCGTCGATTTCCCGCTCCCCGTCGGTCCGGTTATGAGCACAACGCCGTGCGCCATTTCAATGCTTTTGCGAAAAATCTCCTCATTGCGTTCCGAGAACGCCAGCCTCGAAATATCCGCAAGCGAGCTGCCAAGATCGAGCACCCGGATGACAATTTTCTCGCCATGAATGGTCGGCAGCGTCGAAATCCGCACGTCTACTTTGCGAAAATCGATATCCAGCTCCACGCGCCCGTCCTGCGGCAGTCTGCGCTCAGCTACGTTCAAATTGGCCATAATTTTAATGCGGGCCGCAATGATCGCATGCATGTTGGTCGGCAGCGTTCGCTCTGTCCGCATAACGCCATCCACCCGATAACGAATCCGGAAGCTTCCATCCTGCGGGTCGAGATGGATATCGCTGGCGCCAAGCTGCACCGCCTGAACGATAATCTGATTAACCGTCTTGACGACCGGCGAATCCTCGTCCTGAATCGCATGCTCCTCGTCCAAATCTTTTAATTGAAGATTCTGACTGATTTGTTCGATCGTATCCTGCAAGCCGTAGTAGCGTGTAATCGCGCGAACCAATTCGTCCTTGGAGGCGATGACGGGTTCTACTCTAAGGCCCGTGGCTATCCTTACTTCATCGATTGCAAAATAGTCCAGCGGGTCCGCCATAGCCAGCATCAGCTTGTTGCCGTCCATCCGAATCGGCATGACGCAGTGCTGGTCGGCAAGCTTTTGCGGGATTAGCTGAATAATCTTGGGATCGATTTTCTGCCGATAGAGCTGCACATGAGGAATGCCGAGCTGAAACTCCAATGCCTCTATAAATTGTTGTTGCGTTATGTATCCGCTTGAAATCAATACATCTCCGAGCTTTGTCCTCGTCTCCCGTTGCTGGACCAAAGCCTGCTGAAGCTGAACTTCGGTTATGACGCCGGCCTCGACCAGCAAGTCTCCTATTCGCTTGCGAGCGCTTGACAATACGCATCACCAACTATCACAAAATGGTATATTTGTAACAAAATAATAGAAAAAGACAGTCAGCTTATTCCTATTTAAGCAAGGATCATTTGAGCTGTCAACGACTTTAGTCCCATTAACAAAAAGTAAATATAAGTCTTTTTGACTATTGCGGAAACATTCTCATTTTCAATAGGTTCAAGGTCTGATTTTCTCGATTTTTCCCGAAAATACTGGCGAAAAGCGTCGTTTTAATCTTTCTCATTGTACTACATTTTCATTGAAAATGAACTGCATTTTTCAGTATTTTAAATATAAATTGTCGATTTCTATTTAATTATTTTTGTAAGCGTTTGATTGTCGCTCCGTAAACGTCTACCAGAATTTTTCATGATCAATTATGGTATACTTTCATTTATGGAACAGTGGAAACGCAATCTCATCGTGCTTTGGTTTGGACAATTTCTCGTAATGGCGGGAATGACGATGATCATTCCCTTTTTGCCGCTTTATTTGCAGTTTGATCTTGGGCTTAGCGATCAGCATGAAATCGGGATATGGGCGGGCATCATTTTTGCCGGAAATTTCGTCACCTCGTTTATTTTTCAACCGATTTGGGGCAAGCTAGCAGACCGTTACGGTCGTAAAATGATGCTGCTCCGCTCCGGCTTCGGCATGTCGATCGTCATGATTCTAATGGGTTTTGCCACCAATCCATGGCATTTGCTGCTGCTGCGGATGCTGAATGGGACCATTTCCGGCTTTGCCCCCGCCTCCGTCGCCCTTATCGCTGCCACTACGCCGAAAAAAAACATGGGCTTCGCCATGGGCATCATCCAGTCCGGCGGCATCGCCGGCACCATTCTCGGGCCGTTCATCGGCGGACTGCTCGCGGATACGATTGGATTTCGCCCGATTTTCTATTTAACGGGCAGCTTCATTTTTGCAGCCTCGCTGCTGGCCCTATTCGTTGTGAAAGAACCGTTCGACCGGTCCAAGGCGGCGGAGCGCGAGCAAGCCTCCGTGCTGCAAGGCTTTCGGCAGCTGATCGGCATTCCGCAGCTTGCCGCGCTGCTCGGCGTCACCTTTCTCATTCAGTTTGCGATGATGAGCCCGATGGCGCTTATCCCGCTCTACGTGCAGGAGCTGCACGGCACAACGGCCAACCTCGCTTTTTTCGCCGGCTTTGTAGGATCGGTTACCGGCATTTCCAACCTGGTTGCATCGCCGTTGTTAGGCAAGCTGAGCGACCGGATCGGCGCTGAACGCGTGCTTGGAGCCGCTTTGATCGGCGCCTCGCTCGCTTTTATTCCGCAGGCGCTGGCAGGCACTGTCTGGCAGCTGCTGCTGGCCCGATTTGTGCTCGGCATCTTTCTAGGAGGACTTATTCCAGCCGTCAACGCTCTTATTCGCAAGTATACGCCTGACGGGATGGAGAGCCGGGCCTACAGCTTCAACACAAGCACGCTCAGCCTCGGCAATATGGTCGGCCCGATTACCGGCGGCGCGCTGTCAGGCTGGATCGGCATACAAGGCCTGTTCCTGCTGTCCGGCGTCATGCTGCTCGCCAATGCCATATGGGTATGGATGACGCTGCTTCGTAAACGAACTGTGAACCTAAGACGCGGAACTTGAATGTCTAGGACTGAGCCAATTGTGTCGCATGACACGAAAACATCCCTGTTTACACACGAAAGGACCCTAAGCTCCACATTCAAATGGAGATCAGGGTCCTTTTCATCGTAATAACTAGACTATAAACGCGACTTCAACTATCACAAGCCGGCTTTTGGGGCTGTCTCCTCGATCAATTTTTCACGCCATCAATCACTAATCGCTCCACAACCTCATCAATGATGGTAGATGAGCCCAGTACACCGCCTTGCATCCATTGATTGTGATCAATAATGAATACTTGTTCATTCTTGATTGCATTTAGGTTTTTCCATATTACACTGCTTGTCAGCTCTTCAAACTTCTGTTCAATCGCTTCAGACGGGTGCAGCTCAACAAAGATAATATCCGGATTGATGTCCGGCAGAACCTCGAGTGATAAATAACCTGATTCATCAGGGTTCAGTCCGGCAGGGAATTGTAATTTAAGATCCTGGTACAGCACTCGGCCGACTGGCGTATCTCCAAGGGCGAAGAAGATGAGTTCGTCGTCCGCAACGCGCAAAAACAACACCGATTGATTCGCTACTGCCTGATCCAGCTTCGCTTTCGCACCATCCGCCTTGGCTTCATAATCAGCGGTCACCTGCTTCGCCTGCTCCTCTTTGCCAAAATATGCTGCCAGCACAGGCAAGGCTTCACGCCACATATCTTCTGCATAAACGACAGTCGGAGCGATTTTTGCTAACTCATTATAATCCTTTTCTTCGTAACTCCAGCCAACTAACAGATCAGGCTCAGCCGCCAATATTTCCTCCAAATTAACAGGGAATCCCGGTCCAAGCTTCTTAATTCCCTTCTCATCCATCATCTTCTCCAAGTATGGCGGGAATTTATCGTTGTACGCAGCAGAAACGGCGTATGGCTCAATGCCCAAAGCAAGCAGATTATCTGCAACGCGCGGATACAGCGCCGTCAATTTGTTCCAATGATCAGGAAGCTTCGTCTCGCCGAACATATGCTTGATTATACGATGCCCTTCAACCTTGGTCGTTTTTGACACAGCTGAATTTCCACTTTCTTCGGTTGCGCTTGAGGAGTGCGTAGTGGCGTTTCCTCCTGAATTAGCAGTATTCGGCGCAACACCGCAGGCGCTTAGTACCAAGGTCAGACTAAGCAGCATGCTGATCACTAGCGATGAATTTGAATATTTGTTCATGTGTAAATCCCCTCTGTGAGTATATTGATAACGATTATTATTACCAATATATCGTTGGGGTCTCACCGGAACAATAGACAAACGGCGCAATTCATATGGATGATTTGCCCCCTCCTTGCCTTGGCGCGCCGCATCCTTGTATTGGACGGGAGAACAGCCGCAATGTTTTTTGAATATACGGGCGAAGTACAGCTGATCCGAATAGCCAACCGCTTTGGCAACCTCATAAATCAACAATTCTGTATGTTTTAACAGGTTTCTCGCTTTGTCCATTCGCGTTTGAATCAAATAATCAATAGGACTGCAACCAGTTTGCTTCTTGAATAGCTTGGCGAAATTTTTGGTACTATAGTTAAACATTTGCGCAAGCCCATCCAGCGTAATAGGCTCCTCATAATGATCTTCCATATATCGGAGCGCTTGCTCTGTCACATTAGGTTTCACCGGATGAACGATCTGCTCCTGAAGCTGGCTCAGCAGCTCATATACAAATTGGAGAAACAGCGTTTTGACATGAAGTTTCGCAAGCGCTTCTACCTCTGTCCACTCCTGCTGCATCTTGCTCACGTTCTCTAATAATTTGACCGGATAAGGCGGCACAAAGCCATATTGAAGCTGAAACGGACGTTGCTCATCAAGCCGTTTAAGCAACTCACTCGGACCAGGCAATGGCAGCGATGCTTTGTAATAAATCAATACATACTCAAATGGTTCTTCTATAACGTAAATATCCAGACATGTGCCTTTCCCGGCATGGAGCACATGATACCGATTAGCCGAATATTCGGTCCGGTCCAGCCATAATCTCGCACTTCCACGTGTTGTAAAGATAAATCCACTCGCAGGAAAACGATACGACGGATGCAGCTCGCCGGTGCTGAGTGAAGCGTGACGAACATCCAACACTTTTACCGCCGCTGCATTCCACAACTGAATATGATCTCTGAAATGATTATTGTCCTTCATCGCATGAACGTTTCCTTTCGCGATGCACCCGTTATCACCTATACGGCGCCTGGCGCACCGCAATTGCTCTCCTCGTTTACTTCACAATCGCGATCGCCAGACCGTCGTACCCCGGCAGAACGGTGCTAAGCAGCCGTTCGTCGCGCGCTATCGCTTCATTAAATGACCGGACGGCGCGAACCGCCGGACCCTCCTTCGCCGTATTGATCGTCCGGCCCCGCAGCAATATATTGTCGCCAACGATTACGGCACCCGGCCGCGCCAGCGCAATCGCATAGTCCAGATAGACCGGATACCCCTCCTTATCCGCATCGATAAAAAAGAAATCGAAGGTCCGGCCCTCCTCCTTCAGCTGCGCCAGGCTGGCCTTGGCGTCGCCAACCCTGTACTCCACGCTGTCGCCAAGACCCGCTTCGTTCATATGCTTGCGTGCCAGGTCGGCATAGCTTTGCAGCAGCTCAAGCGATACCAGCTTCCCTCCCGACTGAAGCCCCCGCGCCAGACAGATGCCGCTGTACCCGCCAAGCGCTCCGATCTCAAGCGCGTCCTTCGCCTTGCTGAGCGTAGCCAGCATCGTCAACAGACGTCCGTAGCCGTCCGCTACCGATATATCCCGCATGCCTTGCGCGGCAATTCCCGCTTTGACACGCTCCAGATCCTCGTCTTGCCCGTATAGGGAATCTACATATTGCTCGTTCAGCTCTGTCATTGTCTATACTCTCCCGTTTATGATTTGTAAAAACAGCCTAGTTTGTCCTATACTGAATTGTAAGTTTTTATCGCGTCCGACACAAGCAAAGGCTTGCGATGCGGCTTTTGCCGCTTTGCCAATATAGTAGAAATGAGTGTGTACGTATGTCTAAATTGCAATTGATCGCCACAGCGCCGATGGGGCTTGAAGCGGTTGTAGCTCGCGAGCTCAAGGAGCTTGGCTACACAGATCTGAAAACCGAGAATGGTCGGGTCAACTTCACGGGCGGGCCGATCGATATTTGCCGGACCAATTTGTGGCTCCGTTCGGCCGGGCGAATTTTGGTCAAAATGGGCGAATTTAAGGCGACAACGTTTGAGGACCTGTTCGAAGGAACCAAAGCGCTTGACTGGCCGGAATGGATTCCCGAGGACGGCGAGTTTCCGGTAAACGGACGGTCGCAAAAATCGCTGCTGACAAGCGTTCCCGCCTGCCAGAGCATCGTCAAAAAGGCGGTCGTGAACAAAATGACCGAGCGCTACGGCACTGAATGGTTTCCCGAGGACGGCGGCCGTTACGTTATTGAAGTAACCCTAATGAACGATGTCGCGATGCTGACGCTCGACACGACCGGGGACGGCTTGCACAAACGCGGCTATCGCAAAGTATCGACGGAGGCTCCGCTGCGCGAGACGATGGCCGCAGCCCTAGTCGAGCTAAGCCGCTGGAAGCCGGATCGCCCGCTGTATGACCCGTTTTGCGGATCGGGCACGATTCTTATTGAGGCGGCGATGATCGCCTGGAACATCGCCCCTGGTCTGCGCCGCAGCTTCAATGCCGAGGGCTGGCCGCTCGTTCCGAACGAGCTGTGGGAGGAAGCGCGCGACGAAGCGTTCGACCTGGTGAAGGACGATATTCCGCTGCAAATCGCAGGCTCCGACATCGATCCCGGAGCCATCGAAATCGCCGAAGCCGCTATTCGCAAAGCCGGTTTTGGCAAAGAAATCAAGGTGAGCGCGCTGCCCGTATCCAAGGTAAGACTGGATGGCGATTACGGCGTTATTGTCACGAATCCGCCGTATGGCGAACGACTCGGCGATGAAGCGGCCGAAATTGCCGCGATCCGGCAGTTTGGCCTTACAGCTCTGCATTATCCAACCTGGTCTTATTTTGCCATCAGCCCTACGACAACGATTGAGCACTATTTCGGACGGGCGGCCGACAAAAAGCGCAAGCTGTTTAACGGTCGCATCCAATGCGACTTCTATCAGTTTTTTGGCCCGTTGCCGCCTCGCGGCAATCGGAGCTAATGGGAGCGGAAAGGTTATTGCACGATGAAGAATGACTCTCGCGCCGTACTGCGCCGGGCAATGGGCACAACGCTAGTCTGGCTGGAACGCCTGAAGGCGCTCGACATGCTGCTCTTTCTCGGTGCAATGCTGTTCAAGCTTTATTGGTTCAACCTGTTTATCAACCAGCCCAAAATGATGATGAATGCGACTGACGGGATCATTGAAGCCGGAGCGCTGATGATGCTTGGCTTCTGGACGCTTTGGCTGCCTGCGCGCGGTAGAATCGTGGCGCTCATCGTTTTGAATATGCTCGTTTCGTTTGTGCTGTACGCCGATCTGATCTATTACCGTTATTTTCAGGATATGATCTCGATTCCCGTGCTGCTGCAGCTGGGTCAGGTCGACTCGCTTGGCGGCAGCATCAGCACGCTGCTGCAGAGCAAAGATCTTATTTTGTTTGCGGACTGGATCGCCATAATTCCGTTCGGCCTTTATGTCGTCTGGCGCGGACGGGACGATCTGCGGCTAGCGCAGCTTCGCGGAAGCGACCCCGCGCAAGAAGGCCGGCGCTTGCCGGGCGCCCTAGCTGTTCACGCGGCAGCTGCGCCGCTGCTGCGACTTCGCCTTGTACAGCGCTTGACGAAAGGTCAATGGTCTTTAAAACGACGGGAGCGCCTGCTGCTTCGTTTTGTATTTGGCGCAGCCGTGCTTGCGCTCGGCTCTACGCTTGTTTTTACGAATGTGAATCATGCCAAGCGAACATGGGGAATCGGCATTTTTGAGGGCGCATGGTGGAATGTTTCCATTTACAATGTCACCGGAGCAGTCGGTTTTCACGGCTATGATCTGTACCGCTACGCGAAGCAGAATTGGTTTGATGTCCAAAGCGTATCCGCCGAGCAAGCCTCGGAGGCCGAGCAGTGGCTGGCCGAACGCGGCAAGCAGCGGGCGGAGCTGGAGCAGGATGCCTTGTTCGGAGCCTACGCCGGGAGCAACGTGCTGATGATCCAACTGGAGGCGTTTCACAGCTTCATGCTCGGAGAAAAAATCGGGGGGCAGGAAATCACGCCTCATCTCAATGAGTTGCTCCAAACAAGCGCCTATTTCAGCCAATTTTATCACCAGACAGCCCAGGGCAGAACCTCCGACGCCGATTTTGCCGCCAATTGCTCGTTTCAGCCGGTACCTAACGGCTCCGTCTTCATTCAATACTCGGATCACGAATTCGATTGCTTGCCGGGGGAACTAAAGTCTTCCGGCTATACAACCAGCGTGTTCCACGCGTATGAAGGCGGCTTCTGGAATCGCAACACGATGTATCGCAATATGCAGTATGATCAGTTCTACAGCTTAAAGCATTTTGAGCTGGACGAGAAAATCGGCTGGGCGTTGGGAGACAAATCGTTTTTTCGCCAATCGATGGACGTCATTGCCGAACAGAGCATGACGAACGGTCGCGATCAGCCCTTTTATTCCTTTCTGATTACCCTGTCAAGCCATCATCCGTACACGATGCCTGCCGACCATAAAAAGCTGGAGCTGGGCGAGCTTGAAGGCACGCTGCTAGGCGACTACCTGCATGCCATCCATTATGTCGACGAGGCGATCGGCGAGCTTATCAGCCGGATGAAGGCTGAGGGGTTATGGGATAACACCATTGTGGCCATGTACGGCGATCATGACAATTCGGTTAAGGACTGGTCGCTGTTTGAAACGTTTTACGGCAAGCCGCTTACCGAGCTTGAACGGCAAATGCTGTTCAAGCAGGTGCCCCTCATCTTGCATTTGCCGCAGGACGGGCACTCGGGCCTTTATACGGGTTCGGGCGGCCAGCTTGACGTCGCGCCGACCCTCATGCATCTGCTCGGCGTTTCGACGGCAGAGCGATATGTCTCCGGCTTGCCGCTGCTGACAGAGGAGACGGCGAAACTGGCGACCGAGCAGAAGCAAGAGCTTCCATCGGATTCGCAGGCCGACTTGAGGAGCAGCACGAAGGGAAAGCTCGTCGTTCAGCGCAACGGCGCTTTTACCGATGGCGAGGTCTATTATCTGCCATCCGGCGACGGAATCGCGGGGAGCGGCCAATGCTGGAGCATCAAAACGGGTGCTCCTGCAGATAGGCAAGCATGCCTGGCGCTGTCCGATCAAGCGACGCAAGAGCTGGTCATGTCCGATCAGATTGTCATGAACAATTTAATCGCGAATTTTCGGAATCGAAAAGCTACCGTCGCATTGGGCGCGAGCTGATCGTTTACCATGAAAGAAGGCGGCCGATTCGGCCGCCTTTTCCATATCCTATCCGCCTTAACTAGCAGAAGCCCTGCTATGGGCGATGCCCGGCGAGCCAAGTCAGCACATCATCGATCGTCTCCACCCCAACGATGCGCAGCTCCGGTGCGCCTGTCTGCGCCTCGTCGACCTGCGACGCAGGTACAAAAAAAACATTGGCGTCCGTGCGGCTGACCGCGTAGGCTTTCTGTCTGATGCCGCCGATGCGTCCGATCGTCCCGTCCGGCTCGATCGTCCCCGTTCCTGCAACCCGCCAGCCGTTCGTAACGCCGCCCGGCGTAAGCTGATCGATGATGGCGAGGGTAAGCATCGCGCCATGCGACGGTCCTCCGATATGCGCCATGTAGCGTTTATACGCCACGTGCTTCGGAATATCGAGATGCAGCTCGTTTTGTACGGAAATGCCGAATACGGGCCGTTCCTGATTGTCCTGCGACGCGATCGCCTGAACGTCAATCGTCACGTTTTCCCCATCCCGCCGGACAGTTATGCTTACAGAGTCCCCCGGCTTCACGTTCCGTTCCATATACTGCGTTAAATCGGCGATCGCCGCTACGGGCTGGTCATTCAGCTTCACAATGACATCGCCTGCCTGCAGCCGCCCATCGGCTGGACTGTCCTTTACGATTGCCGCAATGCGCACTCCTTCCGTGGTAATCCCCGTCCCGAGCCCCGCCTTGCCCATCGCTACAGCTTCCGCCAATTGGTTGGCGTCCGTTTTCATCGCAGCCACTTGAGCGTAGGTTTCCGTAAATGGAGGCTCACCCTCCGGTATTTTCTCAAAGTCGTAGATGGACAAAAACTTTCCTAGCAGCATGTCGATTGGCACCGCCGGACGTTCAAAAACGAGCACGCCGTCAATATAGCCGCCGCCCTGCCCGCCCTCGGCATGAGCGTAACGGTTCATTCCCAGCGTCATGCCCGGATAGGTCACGCGGTAGCCGGTCGGATATAGCAACACGAGCAGTACGCCCGCAAGCAGCAGCAAAGCGACAGCAGACTTCCGTGGAAACCAGGCCAAGAAACGTCCAGGCCGAGTACGCTTCCCCTCCGTAACCGGCAACTGGCTCTGGCTTGACAACGCCTGGGTCGAGCCTCGCTGCATCGTTTCTGTCGCAAGCAGATCGAACATCGCCAATATCGCTGCTCCTGCAACGGCGATCAGGGCAAGCTCAAGCCGCTCCGGCATAAAAAAGATAACGAATGCCCCCGCAACGCCAGCCAACGCCAGCGCAAGCCGCAGCAGCAATAGCGCCTTATGCCAGCCGCCCAGTCCGGCAAGCCCGACCCGCTCCCCGCTTTTGGCCGCTCCCCGCAAGCTTAGCCGCAACCTGCCCCAAGCGCCGCAGGCCCAGCTAAGCGGAGCAAGCGCAAGACCGTAGAACAGCCAGTCAATCATTTCAATCCAATGCATCCCGCTGCCCGCAAGCAGTGGAGCCGGCACCCAGATAAGCTCGGAGGCAAGCAAATATACGATGCAAATCAAAAATCCCGTAAAGTAGCACAAGCCCGACTTCCACATCTTGTATAGCCCGCCTCCCTGCATGTCTCCACTTCAAGCTTGTAGAAATACGGCCTCCACATTTTAATTTTGCAGAAAAACAGCCGCCCGCTTCAGGCAGGCAGCCGCATTATGCACTATTTGCATTCGTTTTCCAAGCTGCTCGTCCGCCGCTCGCCTATGAACGTGTTCGTATAAAAGGAGCCGTCTTCCGCCTCTATCCCGGTATCGATCATTTCTCCTTTGTCGACTTCTTGAATATGGCTCAGCCACTTGGCCGGAGATTGATCCATGCGACGCGCCCGGTGAAGCAGATCCGCGTAATGCGCCGGCTGCTCGTAGCCGGCCAGCTTGCGGACAACCGCTATATAATCAACGACAAGCTCCCTTGCATCCGCAGCCGTATAACCGTATCGGTCCTCCAGCGATTGCGCAATGCCTCGTTCATATAAGCTGAGTCTCACCTGATTCTTCGCTCTCATGATACATCCACCCGCCTCCCGAATACGTATAATGGCCCGAAAGCTTCAAATGCTTCTCCCACCGTTCCGAGCAGAATACAACCTGATTGCCCAAGAGAAGCGAATCCATCCGGCTGCCCTTGCGCGAGGTAACGATTTGCTCGTAAAACCAAGCCGTGTCTTTTTTTAATTGTACCGCTTTATGTACGATTTTTCCAGTGTCGTTGTCGGCCATCGGCCCGATCAGCAGCTCCGGATGCGCCAGACAAGGATCGGTTCCCTTAGTTGCCGCTTTGCGATGGGCGAATATAAAAGCCGCCCAGGCAGGCGAATCGGATAAGAACAGCAGCGGCTCAATCTTCTCCGGCACGGACAGCAGTTCGACGACCAAAACGCAGGGCAGCCCTCCGTTCCATGACTCCTTCGCCGCTTTATGCGCCCATTTGCGCGCCTGCTGCGCAGAAATGGTCGTATAAAAGCCTTCTCCGAAATCTTTTCCCGGCCGCCAATAACTCGAGTTCAACAACCGGCTCTGAAAGGATGTGACACAATCGCTGGTCGTTCCGTGGTACAGCCGTTGCGGCGTCGTAATATCCATTTGCGCTCTCCTCTCCGGCGAAACTATTCTTGTTCCGCATCGCCTCCGGCTCGCGTTTCCCAAAGAATGAACAGCCTTTGGCAAACGTTGTCCCGGCAAATGATTTTCTTCGCAAATAAACAGAACCCAACTACCTCGCATCGAAGTCGTTGAGTTCTGTTCTGAGGTTTGCTAAGACGAGACTGCCGTCACTTCTTTTTCTTCACATACGGCAGCGCCTTCTCGATCGCTTCATCCTCCGTAGCGCCTTTAATATATCTTCCGTTAATAAATACGAAGGCGTATCTGGCGCACGGTCCGCAATAAGACTTGCAGCCCACCTTAATATCGGCGCCGGGAACGAGCTTTCCCAGCTTGGCCACTGTCGTTTTCATTTTCATATGCTTGCATTTGTCGCATACCCGTATATCGTTAACCATGCATCATCGTCCTGTCTCCGGCTGCCTGAACGTGCAATCTAGTGATCCCCGTGATTGCCTTTGGCTGGATTCGTAACGGAAAAGCCTTCCTCCGGCACATAAAAATAATCAATGCGCACGCCGTCAAGAAACGCATTGTCCTTCTCCAGAATAACGTCGATGCCGTGGTCGGTGGATACGACGACGTCGTTATCGTTAGGCTCGTCGATGCCAAGGCCGTAATGGGCATGGTCGCCATGGGCATGTGTGACGTAAACGCGCAGATTCTTGCCCTCGTGCTCGGGCTTGTTCAACTCAAGCAAAAGCATTTTCGCGGCATTTTTGGAAATTTTGCATTTCATCCTTATCCAACTCCTCTTATTTCACATGCCTGTAGGCCAGACACTATTATTTCATATTATACTTGCTCTCCATTCTGCGGGCAAACCATTCTGCAAGAATCATCGTCACCGCAATGTCGTCGATCGGCAGAAATGGAATCGGCAGTACGTCAGGCAGCACCCAATATAGAAATACCGGAACGGTAAAGAGCAGCTTGTCCAGCAGCGATACGTTCCGCGATTTAAGCAGCAGCCAGATACGGCCGAATGTACGCTGCCAGTGACGCAGCGAAAGCAGCTTACGCATCGTAATCCCCACCTTTCGTACCTGTAGTGCCCATCATTATAGCATAAACTTTATTCTTTTCACCTAGTCTAACGTCCAGCATTTCCCCGCCAAGCGGCGAGGCGGCGCCGCTTGAGCGGCATAATCGGCCACAGCCGCAACCCGTTGGCGCAACGCCAGCGCATCATCCTTCAACGGGCAAGTTCAGCGGCAAGGTGGAGCGGTGAAGCCTCGATATAAAAAAAGCGCCCCGTCACAGACGAAGCGCTTCAAGCAGTAGCGGCTGCAATTCCACATAGGTGCGGTCAAAGCTGCTCATCGGCAACGGGTTCTCCCCGTAGCCGGCCTCGACCGTGAAGCCGGGACGACGGAAATGCTGGATAAACCAATCCTTGTATCCCGCGTCGCTGCCGGTCAGCTTAACGGGTTTGTAATTGCTTGCCCGCCCTAGCCTGACGGCAAGCTGCTCCGATTCCGCCGGCTCGAAATCGCGGTAATTCCAATAAATTTCGCGCCCTTGCGTATGAAGCGCCAGCACGGCCTCGAAGCGGATCGACTCCGTAAAGCGCGCCATCGCAAGCGCCTCGGGCTCGCTGAGCGGATACGGACCGGGAAAATCGCGCGGACCCGGGCCAAGAATGCCCCGCCGCTGCCGCTCCTCCTCCCAGAACGCCGGAAACTGGTCGTTCAAATCGACGCCGCGAATGTTCGCTTTCCAGCCGCTGAAATCTTCGGAGCCGCCGTTCCATTCCAGCAGCAACCGGTTCCAAGGATGCGTCTCGCACGTTCCGCAGCGCGCCAGTTCCACTCCGTCCGGATTGACCATCGGCACGATCCACAACGAAACTTCGCGGCATAGCGACTCGACCCGCTGCCCGCCAATCGCGTCGCCGCTGCAATAGGCGGCGGCAAGATCCGCTTGAAACCGCATCAGCAGCGCCGAGGTCATCCATTCGTTCGCATGAAAAGCGCCGTTCATCTGGAGCTGGCGCGGACCTTCGCCGCAGCGCAGCGCCACGATCGGCCTGCCCATCACGCTTCGGCCAATTTCATAGGCCGTCACGAAGGAATATTTCTCTACCAGCTGACGCGCCCCTTCGATCATGTCGATATAGCCGTAGCTTTGTATAGCGTACATGGGCCGTCCTCCTCGCTGTCGCTTCTCCATCATTAACAGCGTATGCGGAGGACGGCGCCTTATTCGTTCTTTTTTTAGCGAATCGCAGGAACCTGCCATACGACCGGGAACAAAGCAATTTGCATGCCAAGCCATTGCTCGGCAATCGATTTGAACATTTGCGAATCGCCGCTGCAGAAGAATTGATGAATCGGCTGTTCGCCTCCTCCCGCCAGCGACCCCCGCTCTTGCAGAATTAACCGGACTTCGCGGGCCGTCTCGTCGGCAGAGCTAATGAGCTGAACCTGCTGGCCCATGACGCGGGAGATCATCTCCGTTAAAAACGGGTAATGGGTACAGCCAAGAATAAGCGTGTCAATCGGATAATTGCGAAGATGGCCAAGCGACTCCAGAACGGTTTCGTAGGTCTCCTCCGAACGAAAGTTTCCTTTCTCCACGAGCGGCACAAAGCGCGGGCACGCCTCGCTGATGACCTTCACTTCGGGAGATAGCTCCATGAGGGCTCTCTCGTACGCTCCGCTTTTAATCGTGCCCTCCGTCCCGATAACCCCGATACATCCCGTTGTCGTACGATGGAGCGCCGCCCTGGCGCCAGGTTTAATTACGCCCACAATCGGGATATCCACGAGCCGGCGAATATCGCCAAGCGCTGCGGCTGTCGCCGTGTTGCAGGCAATCACAATCATTTTCGGACGGAATTGAATGAAATACGCAACAATTTCTTTGGTAAACGACACAATCTCCTCAGAGCTTCGCGGACCGTATGGCGTTCTCGCCGTATCTCCGAAGTAGAGTATTTTCTCGCGCGGCAGTTGGCGCATCACTTCCTTGACCACGGTCAAGCCTCCAACGCCGGAGTCGAGTATCGCAATCGGTTGCAGCACGAATACACCGCTTTCTCCAAGCGCAAACGGCCGCCTCCTCCCTTTTCAGGCAGGATTGCCCGTTCCGCGGTGAATAAATCAAGTTTAAATAGCATATGAGCGCCCCGATTAAAATGTACCTTTAACCAGGCCTGTCATCCGCCTGCTTATTCGCCCGCCGCTTCGGCCGCTCTCCCTCTGTTTGAAATGGCGGGGAGGGGGTATTAACCAGTATTCAGCATTCTATGCGGCATTCCACTCATTTACATACTTATGAACAAGGGAGAGAAACAAGATGCTAAAAGAAAGCGTACACCACTCATCCGATGCAAAATGGGCTTATGCCAGCAATGGCGACACCTACCATGTACGGCTGCGTACGAAACGCGACGATGTCGAGGAAGCATACGTGCTTGCGGGCGACAAATATGACTGGGAAGGCTCCGCGCATGAGATTTGTATGGAAAAAATAGCGGCTGACCCGTTATTTGACTACTGGGAGGCCGTCGTACAACCGGAGCATCATCGGTTTTCCTACGGCTTTCGCATTCGCAGCGGGGAAGAAACGCTATGGCTGACGGAGGATGGCCTGAACGAGGAGCAGCCCCACCCCCCAGGCGGCTATTTCGAGGTGCCGTTCATTCATGAAGTCGACTTGTTTCAAGCGCCCGAATGGGCCAAACAAGCCGTTTTTTATCAAATAATGCCGGACCGCTTCGCTAACGGAAATCCGGACAATGATCCCGAGCATAGCCTGCCATGGGGCGAGCAGCCAACCTACGAATCCCATTTTGGCGGAGATCTGCAAGGCATTCTGGATCGTCTCGACCATTTGACCGATTTGGGCATCACCGCCCTCTATTTGACCCCTATTTTTACAGCGCCATCCAACCACAAATACGATACGGTCGACTATAAGCAAATCGACCCGCAGCTCGGCGACGTGCAGCTGCTCAAACGGCTGGTCCGCGCATGCCATGAGCGAAAGATTTACGTCGTGCTGGACGCTGTGTTTAATCATACAAGCGAGCAATTCCCGCCTTTTCAGGATGTGCTTAAAAACGGCGCCGACTCCACATACAAGGACTGGTTCCATCTTCACGGCTTTCCCGTGGAAGTGCAGAACGGCATGCCCAACTATGCCACCTTCGGCTTTTTCGGCAACATGCCCAAGCTCAATACCGGAAATCCAGAGGTCAAACAATACTTGCTGGATATTGCCGAGTACTGGATCAAGGAAGCGGACATCGACGGCTGGCGGCTTGATGTGGCCGACGAAATCGACCACGCCTTTTGGCGGGATTTTCGCAATACGGTCAAAGCCGCCAAGCCGGACGCCTTTATTATCGGCGAAGCATGGGGCAACGCTCTGCGCTTTTTGCAGGGAGACGAATTTGATTCCGTCATGAACTATCCGGTAACCAACCATGTGCTCGACTTTTTCTCCTCCTCGGAAAGCGACGGCGCTTATTTCGCCGAATGCGTGAGCCGGCTTCTCATGCGCTACCCGCAGCCCGCGAACGAAGTGATGTTCAATCTGCTTTCCTCCCACGATATTCCTCGCGCCATCAACAGAATGGGCGGAGACAAACGCAGGCTCAAGCAGGCGGTCGTTTTTATGATGACCTTTATCGGCATTCCGTGCATCTATTATGGCGATGAAATCGGCATGGACGGCGACGGCGATCCGGATAACCGCAAATGCATGATCTGGGAGCCGGAGCGGCAGGATGGCGAGCTGCACGATTTTTATAAGCTGATTATCGGCATCCGCAATCGATTCTCGGCGCTCCGTGACGGCCGCTTCCGCTTCCTGCATGCCGACAACGAGCGCAGCACCCTCGTCTACGAGCGGCTCGGGCACAGTCAGCATATTACCGTTTGGCTTAACAATACGGAGGAAACCGTTACGCTCTCCCATCGCATGAAGGCAGGAGGCTGGCGCGACGCCTTTACCGACGAGGAGGTAGCAAGCGAGAACGATCAGCTTCAGACTGAGCTGGAGCCGCTCGGATTCCGTATTTTGTGGCGCGATATTTAATGGACGAAGCGGATGCGCAAGCAGCAGCCGGCACCAGAGAAAGAAGCGTTCGCTTCGTTTCAAATCCGACTAAACAGGTTAAGTATTCCACATAAGAAAACTTGCTCAAGCGACATATCATCATTGGGAGGTAATCCATTTGACATCATCCATATCATGTCTGGCCATGCTTCTGGCTGGCGGCGAAGGACGCCGACTCGCTCCGTTTACTTCCGAATTCGCCAAGCCTGCCGTTCCATTCGGCGACCGGCACCGGCTCATTGATTTTCCGCTGCAAAACTGCTTCCAATCGGGCATCGACACCATTGGCGTATTGACGCAATACCGGGCGGACAGCATTCACGCCTACGTAGCCGGCCACGATGAATACCGCCATGCCGTATCGCGCTCAAGGGACATTACAATGCTGCCGGCCTGGCAGACAAGTCCGGATGGTTATTGCGGAACGGCTGACGCCATCTACCGAAATATCGCTTATGTAGATCATCATGCCCCGGAGCATGTGCTTATCTTATCCGGTGACCACATTTATCAAATGAATTACCAGCCGATGCTCGAAGCACATATACAAAGCGGCGCCTCGGCGACCATTGCCGTTAAGCCCGTTGCTTGGCGCGAAGCGAGCCGTTTCGGCATTTTGCATACAGATCAGCGGCACCGTATCGTCTCCTTTGAAGAGAAGCCGGCCCATCCGCAAAGCAATCTTGCCTCAATGGGCATATATCTGTTCCGCTGGGCCGACCTGAAGCGTTATTTGCTTGCGGATGCCGCAAGAGCAGACTCCAGCCATGACTTCGGCAAAGACATCATCCCTGCATTGCTCGCAGCAAAAGAGAACTTGAACGCTTATCCGTTCGAAGGCTACTGGCGCGATGTGGGCACAATTGACAGTCTGTGGAATGCCAACATGGACCTGCTCAACGGGGCGATGAAGCAGGACAACGAATGGGGAATGCTTCGCGACTGCGGAGAAGAAGGCGGCATCCTGCAGCGCGGCGCCGCTATTTCTCAATCGCTTGTGCATGGGGATTGCCAGGTCGAAGCTGCAATCGACCGATCGATTATCGGGGCGTCCGTCTCGATTGGACAAGGCAGCGAAATTAGCGAAAGCATCATCATGCCGGGCGCAACGATTGGCCGCCATGTCAAAATCCATCGCGCTATTATCGGTGAAAATGCCGTCATCCCTGATCGCTGCACGATTAGCGGAACGCTTGACGACATCGCAGTCGTTGGTCCTAACGAGCGCATTTCGGCTTCTCGCCGCGACAACAAGCCGGCGTCCGCTGCGTCTTAACGCGTTTAATTAGCTGAATATTCAGTCTTTTTATTGGAATGAATCAAACGGCTTGCTGCCTTGACCACTCATAATCTGAAGGTTGCATGGCGGTTTCCACGCTTTCCAGCAGACAGCTTACGCGGCATGAGCTTGGTGACAAGGCCGCGCGAAGCGTCTGGCCTTCTTTAGGCAGATCGACTAGGCAGGTTATGCTGTAAATGGGAATCGGTCGCGGTACTAGCGGTTCGCTAACGTCAAAAGGTCCTGCATGGCCAGCTGAGCTGGCCGCTGCAGGACCTTTTGACAACGCCGGGAGGCTGGTTCACGTCTCCCGGCTCATCATGTATGCTCCCTTACGCATTCCGCCCCGCGCCAACAGTCTCTTGTTGCCCTTCCGCTTTGCCATCCGGCTCGAACGCGCTCTTGCTGCTGCCCTCTTCGCGTGCAGCAGCGTTAATATCAGGCAACTCCAACTGGTCGTGGTCGGCACGGAAATCGCCCTGCTCGCGCTTCTCAGCGGCAGCCTCCTCCGAACGCCCGTCGCTCAGCACCTCTTCAAGCTTGGTTTCCTCGCTGCCTGTAATCCGAAGCCTAAGACCGGTCACGGTCAGCTTCGTTTTGTCAGCGAACTGCACCGCTTGCTCGCGGGCTTGCTTGGCTACGCGCCCCGCTCTATCGCCAACCTGGCCGGCGGCGCTCACCGCTTGCTCCTTGACCTTATGCGCGCCTTCGGAAATATCATGCCGCAGCTCCTTGCCTGCTTTTGGCGCGAGCAGCAAAGCAGCCACCGATCCTGCGATGCTTCCAGCCAATGCTCCAAGCAAAAATCCTTTGCCTTGCTTACGATTAGACATATAAGTCGCTCCCTTCACTGTTTGCGTTTCTGTTGCCGCTCAATCCGCTTGCGCTTTTGTTCGGGCTTCGGCGGAGTTTCCGCAGCTTTCCTCAGCGGCCGCCTTTCGATTAGCTTGCCACAACTGCCAGGCCGTCATTCCGAGCTCCGCCCAGTCAAAGGCTTCCCCCACGCGTCGGGACGTCTCCGCACGGCGGGCATGACGGCTCGCTGCCGTCGCCAGCACGGCTGCCGCCTGCTCCGCCGCCGACGTCGTATGGCGAATGGCCCCGCCGACATGACCTGCCGCCTCGAACAGCAGGCTGGCGGCCTGCAATTGCTGCTGCAGCGCACACATCGTTTTCTCGCTTTGCTGCATGAGGCCCCCAAGCTCCGCTGAGCGGGCGCTTAGCTCCTGCCGGGTCAGCGCCGCCAATTCGGCAGCCTGCCGGGTCAGCTCCTGCTGCAGGCCAACGGTTTCCCTCTTCACCTGCTCCAACTTCGCGAGCCCTGCCCGCAATGCCAACATAATGCCTACCGTCAGCACAATGAACGTTCCTGCCGCTATGGCGGCGCTCCACTCTGCCATTTTCGCGCATACCTCCTCCACCTTTTCCCTCTTCGCCGGTATCGGATAGACGAATGCCCATTTGCTTAATGACAGTATAAGCAGCATGGGCTTGTTTTGACACAACCGAAATCTTCATCGCTCTTACGGTTAGATTTTTATATCCAGGCGTACACCTTTTGCAGGATGAATTTGCATGCTTGTTCACAAAAAATCGGGGCAGCCGCATTTGCGATCCATAACAGCGGGACTAGATGAACGCTCGAGAAGAGAATTTGAGATCGGGGGCTGAATGGGTCAGAGTTGTAATTGCAGCGGATGCTTCGGGAGGGCGAGATGCGTAATTAAATAAAAATGGGATCATCGCATGATTTCAAGTTGAAGCGTTATTACTTGCTCGCCGAAATGAAACTCATGCCGCTCATCATACGTTTTTTTTAATTTCCGAAGGTATTGATGCCCCTTCCAGCACCCGTTAATCAATCAAAAAAGCCGCTTCAACGGGGCAATCCGTCACAGCAGCTTTAGCTCTTTTCATAGTGAAGGTTAAAATTTTTGCAGCTTAAATCTTTATATCTGGAAAGTTTAGATCACTGCATCTAAAAACTTGGCGGCTACCTGTCCTCAGCCAATTCGGTAGCTGCACTTGCCGCCGCCCTTGGCCAAACATTCCACCCGTTCCACCGGAACTTTCAGAAGCGCCCTGAACAAGGCCAGCTCGCATTGACAGGCTTGTCCGTATTGGCTGGCAACCTGCGCAATCGGGCAGTTGTACTCATTAAGCTCATAGCCGTCTTCCCCAAGCGGCTCGACCTTCACCATATAGCCGCCGGCATTCTGAATGGCTGCCAGCTCCTGTACGCGTTCCCCAAGGCTTTTGTCAGCCATTCGGGCTTCATAGCGCGCCAGCAGCTTGCGCTTGCGGCCTTCGAACATCCGGTCTATCCACATTGCGGCTTCAGGGTCATCGGCAAGCTCATCCAGCAAATCCAGCGTCAGCGTATGATAATTTTTGGGAAAAAGCTCGTCAGACTGCTTGGTCAGCTCATAGGCGTGAAGCGGTCTCCCCATCGCCTGCCTGATGGAAACCGTGCACACGCTGCCGTCCTTCTCCAGCGCATACATATGCCGCCTGATCGCCATCTCCGTTAAATCGAGCGCTTGCGCCAGCTGTCCCGCGTTCATTCGCCCGCCTGTTTTGAGCAGCGTCAGTATCCGCTCCCTTGTCGACAGCTCTCCCGCTCCATTGACTCGCAGCTGACTTGCAGCACCAGTTTCTTCCCGCTTCATCCTCTCACCGCCCTCTGCCTATCCTTGGCTTCATTTCCTCGTGCGCCTTTACTTTACCTTGCCGTGCTCCCCAGCTCCCGCTCCAAATAGTGCTCTACCGAGAGCTTGTAGGCCGGAAGCAGCTCTGCCAGCACGTCCGCCAGCGGATGAAGCTCGCTGCGCTTCCACGTAAAATAATCCTGTACCAGCGGCTTACGAAGCTTGACCAGCTCAATTAGCGTCTGCTCCATATGGGACGGAAACGCGCCCGCTTCCCCCGTAATCTCGATGATGTCCTCATAGCTACTCGCATCGCGCAGTATAAAGCCATCGATCAGATAACTGCCAACATCGGTTACAATTTCTATAGCCAAATGCAGGGCGCGCTCCTGCGCAAGGCCCTCCAGCTCGGTACCCTGCCAGGTTTGCACCAGCGTACGAAGCGTCTGTGCAATGACTGGCGCCGCATCAAGCCGCACCGCTATTTGTTCGCGATTTACATAATACATGCCGGTTCTCGCCTGCCTTTATGCTTCACTTTTTCTTTCTTGCTCTCCGCTTGAGCCAAATGGTCATAACAATGCAGCTAATAATAATCACAAGCAAATACGTAAAAATTTGATAAACGTCGCCCATTCCGTCGTTCTGATTCATCTCTCGTCAAACCGCCTTAGCTTTCGAAATCGACGCTTACGGACGCTTCGCGCACTTCCGTCATGTGCTCGATTACTTTTTTATGTACCGGGTGAACCTGATAAGCGCCAAGCGCCTCCATCGATTCAAATTTCGTAATAAGCGCTATATCGTACGAACGCTCCGAGTGCAGCACGTCGATTCCTACTTCGATATATTTAAGCTCTTCGATTTTGCCTTCCATATCCCGCAGCACCTGGGCTGTGCGGGCTACACTCTCCGGGCTTCCGTCCTTTAGCTTGAAGCAAACGATATGAGTGATCATTTTCGTATTTCCTCCTTAGGGGTCGTCGCATGAGTTTTATTCTTTTGTCACATAATAACCTAACCGGCCTCGTTCCCGCAATCTTTAACTTAAAGGAGACAGCGCTTATGCGTTATACGACAACCATTGTAGCTGCCTGTATCGGACTAGCCATCTGCTTGTTCAACTATACGGGATATGATCCTCATAACATGTTTTTCTTTATGCTAAGCTTGCCCGCCTGGTTTGTCGATCTGTTCATCGACGTGCATCAGGTCAGCGTCCTGCTTATGTACGCCTTAACGATCATCACCTGGGCCCTGCTGGGCTATATCGCTGACGTGATGATTGCACGCGGACGTGCACGCAACGGCAGCGGCGCCGCCTGACAGCGCTGCGGCGCTTACGGCCGCAAGCGGCGCGCCTAACGGACGATGCCGCTTGCGGCCATAAAGCTGTCCCAGAAGGCCAAGCTTGTTGGCGCTTATAAGAACACAACGGGAAAAGGAGCCTTTCGGCTCCTTTTCCGCTTCCTATAAGCTTCGCAAAGCTACCTGCTGCTGTTAGGCAGCCTCAATCACGAGCTTCGCCTTCATCGTCGTGTGGCCTTGACCGCACGGAATCGAGCAATAGATCTCATATTCGCCTGGCTCGGTAAACTCCAGATCCGTTTCAGGATTGTCGTTGTCGAGCGCTACCTGCAAATCATCGATATGAATGCCGTGAATGCCGCTCTTATTGGAAAGCTTCAGTCTTACTTTGTCGCCGACCTTCGCCGTGTAAACCTCTTGATCAAATACAAAATCGTTAGACGCTACTACCTTCATCAGCGTCATGCCTTCCGGCAAAGAAGCGGATTCATCAACCGGCTTCGGCGGCAAAGCGAATGTAAGCAAATAAACGCCCAGCAATGATGCCGCTGTCAATAATGTAAACATAACCCACTTGTGCATTGCTACGTGCTCCCCTTTGCATTCATAATGTCTACCTCATATATTACCTAAGATCGTCCGAAATACTCAACCTTAAACTGCGAGGAGAGGAAAAATTTTTTCTCCTTTTTGACAAAATGATGAACATTTTGTCACGGACTGGACAAATATTGTTTGAGCAGGCGCTCGGATTCCGCTTTAATAAACCCCCACAGCATAAAAAAACGATGGTGATAGCCCCTGCACCTGTATTTCGTGTGCAGCCCGCCAGTTTCCCGATTCTCTTCATATACCCTGATGCCCAGCTCGCGAAAGCTCTTCCTGAGCGCAGCGAGATCAAGAAGCACCCTATCCTGCACCCCTCTCAGCATCGACTCGTAAAATCGCGGCAGCTTGATTGTCGATTGGCCGATAACCCTTATATCATGATCCAGAATGCGCATAACGATGCCAAGCACGACGTAACGCTTCACCAGCGCAAGCTCCTCCTCCGTCTGGATCGGCGGCTTACCGCCATCGCTTGATTCGCTCTTCTGCACCGCAGCTCGCCATTCCATTTCTTTAGCGGCCATTGCCACCCCTCCATAACAAGAACGTATGTTCCTATTATAGCGACGTTCAGTTCTTTTATGCAAGAAATTTTCATTTACTGCTTTTTTCCTATTGGAAACGATGCAGATAACCTGTATCTTGGAAAAGATGGCTTTCTTCATGCCAATTCAAGCGAAATGCAAGCAGAAAGGTGAGCCTATGATTGAGGAAATAGCCTATGTGGAATGGTCGGAGGATGAACGGCGCGCCATTCGCCGGATCGCCGAGACGCATGCATCGCCTGAGGATATGTTTGTGCGCAAGCTGGTGAACGCCACCATGTTCCGCAACAGACTTTACGAGCATACATCGAATGAATGCGAGGAAGGGCGCCGTCATTATATATATGTTAAGCCTTACAGCGCGGCGGACAATGGGAGCTGCGGTCAAGCGATATACGATGCGGCCAAACGAAGCTGCTCTGTTGCCATGCACATGAAAGCGGAGTTTCTGTTATGGGACGGCACTGCCTTCGTTCCCCTTCGCTCTTTTCCGCTCGTGCCCGTATCGCCCCTCGAATTTGTCCGAACGCTGCTCGACCACTACATGGTAGCCGGCGGCCGCGCCTACGAATCCCTGTACACCGTTTACGATATGGACCGCAACGCCATTATTTGGATGCTGAAGGAGACACGAGATTAAATGACCAGCCCACATCGCAGCACCCCCCACGATACGCCGGGCTCCGACAAACAGCCCGCCCTAGCCAAGCTGAAGGCGGGGAGCCACAAGGCCGTCGCTTTTGCGCTGATGCTCGCAGTCCCGGTCGCCCTTGGCGGCTGCAACACCACAACCGCCCGCGATCAGGATTGCAGGGATTACGATGAAGACGGCTATTGCGACAGCAACGGTTCGCGCGCCTATGTGCCGTCGTCAGGCAAAACATACAAGGACCCTTCCTCCTACAGCTCCAAGCCATCCTCCGGCTTTGGCAGCTCAGGCATCAGCAAAGGGAGCGGGGGATAGTCCATTGCGAATCGAAGCTCTGCCCTTCAGCCACGACGAGCTGTTTAGCGACGAATTGTCGGCGCGCATTCCGTACCATCGGATGTACGGCAAGCAATATTGCCTGCCGGCGCTGGCGCTCTACAGCGAGCGGGAATTTGAACAAATCCGTTCAGCCGCGCTTCAGGTGGACCGCATCTACCTCAAGGCGCTCCGCTTCGCCCAGCGTCATATGCCGGACGAATTTCTCATCGGGCGGCTGGGGCTTCATCCGGTGCTGGTGCCGGCATCCCGCATCGAGACGCCGCTGGGCATTTTGTCCAGACAGGACTGGATTACAGGTCCTGACGGGCCGAAATGCATTGAGAACAATACGGATACGCCGACGGGCTTGCCGGAAGCCGCTTTCCTGGGCAATGCCATCGTGCATCGGCATACGCCGCTTCGTTCCGCATCTGCCGGCATGGATGAAGCGCTGCAAACCGCGCTGGCCGAGCTGCTGGAGCACTACCGCGGACTTGGACTGACGGGCACCGTCGTCTGTACCTGCTATGACTGGCATGAGGAAGACCGGGTCAACACCCAATATATCGTGGACGCTATTGAACGGATCGGGCTGCAGGCGCGTTTTGTGCCTCTGGAGCGGCTTGTTATCGTGCCAGGCGAAGGCTTGTTTGCCGACGAAGAACGGATTGAACTGCTGTATCGCCTGTATCCGTACGAGTATTTGGCGCATGACGAGGATGCAGTGACAGGCTTGCCGGTCGGGGCAGCGTTGATGGAGCTGGCGCGCGAGGGCAGGATCGGGCTGATAAACCCGCCGCAATGCGCCATTACGCAAAGCAAAGGTTTTATCGCCTACGTATGGGCGCTATATGAACGCAACGACGAATCCTCAGATGTGCTTGGCCATCGGTTGTTCAACGAAGCGGACCTGGAAGCTATACGCGCCTATTTGCTGCCTACCTATTTCGAGAATACGCTGTTCCTCAGGCAAAAGATTCCGTACGCCGCCAAAAGCTATTGGGGCCGGGAAGGAAAAGGCACCACGCTGCACAGCGGAGACGGCACAGCCGAGCTGGAGCAGTGGGGACAGCAGGATAACGAAGCCGAGGCTGAGGAGATCCGCCGTTACTATAGCGGGCAGCCCCGTATTTATCAACAGCTGTATCCGATGGAGCAGGTCATCGCGCCAACCGAGCAGGGGCCGTTTGCAGGCAGCCTGTTAACGGGCGCATACGTCATCGGGGGGCGCTTCGGCGGCTTGCTGCCGCGCATCGGGGAGAAAATTACGGGGGATCTCGCCTATTACTGTCCGGCTGCCATTCGGCAAGACGGCCAAACTATGTTTAAGGAGAGCAACTAAATGGACGAACTGGTACAGAATTTAATCAATATCGGGATCGGCTTGCTTATTCTGCTTGTAGTGCTCACCGTGGGAGCGTTTGTCTTCGGCAAGCTGACCAAGTTTGACGATTCCAAGCAAATTGCCCAAGGCAATCAGGCAGCAGGCATCTACATGGGCAGCAAGCTGCTGGGCCTGTGCATTATCGTAGCCATGGTATCCTTCAGCTCGGAGAGCTGGGTGACGATGCTGATCTGGTCCGCCATAGGCATTGTTATCCTGTGTCTTGTGTATGTGGTTTTTGATTTGCTGACACCCCGCTTTAAGGTGTGCGAGCAAATCGAGCAAGGCAATATGGCGGTCGCGCAGCTGCTGCGCTCGGTTATCATCGGCGTTTCCATCGTTATCGGCACATTTCTGATGTAGCTTTTATTTTCTTCGACCGCTTCAAAAACGCGAAATATCGCCATTCATTCTACAGCAAAGAGGCAGCCGGTTGTCCGAGAGGACCAACCGACTGCCTTTCTTTTGCTAATAGGCCGACAGAGCGAGTAACGAAGCTGCGGCTAGCTTCTCCCCGTCAGGCGACAGGGTCCTCGGCGAATTGGCTGTTATACAGCTCTGCGTAGAATCCGCCGCGCGCCAGCAATTGCTCGTGGCTGCCCTTCTCGATGACGTCGCCATGGTTCATGACCAGTATCATATCGGCGTCCTTGATAGTGGACAACCGGTGCGCGATCACAAAGCTTGTGCGCCCCTCCATCAGCCTGGCCATCGCCTGCTGGATAAGCGCTTCGGTGCGCGTATCGACGCTGCTTGTCGCCTCATCCAGAATAAGAATGGACGGATCGGCCAGAATGGCCCGGGCGATCGTCAGCAGCTGCTTCTGCCCTTGCGAAATGTTCGACGCTTCTTCATTAAGCAGCGTATCGTAGCCATCCGGCAGCGTCCGAATAAAATGATCGGCGTGCGCCGCCTGAGCGGCGCGAATGACATCGTCCTCGGACGCTCCTTCGCGGCCGTAAGCGATATTGTCGCGAATCGTGCCGTTGAACAGCCACGTATCCTGCAGCACCATGCCGAACAGCCTGCGCAGATCGCCGCGCCGCAAATCCGTAATGTTCACGCCGTCAATGGTAATGCTGCCGCCTTGAATGTCATAAAACCGCATCAGCAGATTGACAAGCGTCGTTTTGCCGGCTCCCGTAGGACCTACGATGGCGACCATTTGCCCTTGCGCGACATCGATGTTCAAATCAGAGATCAACGCCTCCTCTTTGTAGCCAAAGCGTACATGCTCAAACCGGACGTCCCCGCGAGGCGACGCAAGCCGTGCAGCCGCTCCTTCGTTCGGATCGGCTGTTTCCTCTCGCTCGTCCAGCAGCTCAAAAACACGCTCCGCCGAAGCGATCGTCGATTGAATAATATTGGCAATTTGCGCCGTCTGCGTGAGCGGCATCGAGAACTGACGGGCATACTGGATAAACGCCTGAATATCGCCGATTTTAATCGCCTGACGGGTAACCAGAATGCCGCCCACCACGCTGATCAGCACGTAGCCGATATTACTGATAAAGCTCATCAGCGGCATCATAATGCCGCTAATGAACTGGGCTTTGCGCGAGGAATGGTACAATCGCTCGTTAATGGCGTCAAAGGCCGCCACCGACTTGCGCTCGCGTCCGAACGCTTTAATAATTTTATGCCCCGTATACATTTCCTCCACATGCCCGTTCAGCTCGCCTAGCTCCGACTGCTGCGATTTGAAATAGCCTTGCGAGCGCGAGGCGATCGCCTTGATGACGAAAAAGCTGAGCGGCAGCGTGCAGAGCAAAATAAGCGTCAACAGCGGGCTGATCGTCAGCATCATGATCACGACGCCGATAAGCGTAACAAGCGCGGTAATGAGCTGAGTAAGGCTCTGCTGCAGCGTATTGCTAATATTGTCGACGTCGTTGACGGTTCGGCTCAAAATTTCGCCATGCGTTTTGGAATCGTAGTAAGCGAGCGGCAGACGGGCGAGCTTCTCGTTCACATCGTTGCGCAGACCGTACACGGTGCGCTGGGCGACGCCCGCCATCACGTATTGCTGAACATAAGCGAACAAGGAGCTGATGACATATAACCCGATCAGCAAACCGACAATTTGGCCGATCGTTTGGAAGTTGATGCCGCCTCCCATCAGTCCTTCAAAAATTTCCGTTGTCGCGTTGCCCATCAGCTTGGGACTAAGAATCGAGAACAAGGTGCTGAGCACCGCCATCCCGATCACGATAATCAGTCTGCTGCGCTCGGGCTTTAAATACGCAAGCAACCTGCGAAGCGTGCCTTTAAAATCCTTCGCCTTCTGCACCTGCACGCCGAGCGCGCCCATCGGCCCCGGCGGTCCAAAGCCCGGCGGCCCTCCCGGTCCTCCAGGCCTTCGATGCTGTCCTTTGTCGCTCATCCCAGTTCCTCCTCGGAAAGCTGCGAAGCGACGATCTCGCGGTAGACGCCGCAGCTGTCCATCAGTTGTTCATGCGTGCCAATGCCCGCAATAGCTCCTTCATCCAGCACAATAATTTTATCGGCCTTCATAATTGTGCTTACCCGCTGCGCCACGATCAGCACCGCTGCGTGCCCCGTTTCCCGCTTCAGCGCTGCCCGCAGCCGCGAGTCCGTCTTGAAATCGAGAGCGGAGAAGCTATCGTCAAAAATATAGATGTCAGGCTTGCGCACAAGCGCCCTGGCAATGGAGAGGCGCTGCTTCTGACCGCCCGACACATTGGTGCCTCCTTGCGCAATGACCGATTCGTAGCCGCCTTCCATCTCGTCAATAAAGCCCGCCGCCTGCGCCACGCCTGCGGCATGACGAATCTCCTCCTCCGTCGCATCCTCCTTGCCGTATCGGATATTGTCGCTGATCGTTCCCGTGAACAGCACCGCTTGCTGCGGCACGTAGCCGATTTTGGCGCGCAGGCTGTCCTGCGACAGGCCCGCTACATCCTGACCGTTGACAAGCACGCTCCCCGACTGCGGATCGTAGAAACGCGGCAGCAGGTTAATCAGCGTTGATTTGCCGGCGCCCGTACCTCCGATAATTGCCGTCATCTCGCCTGGAACGGCCGTAAACGAAATATTCTTCAGCGCGGGCTTCTCCGCTCCCGGATAGCTGAAGGTCACATTGCGGTATTCGATATGACCGCCGCTTCTCCCCTGCTCTCCCTCTGACGTATCGTTCATGTCCGGCTTCATGTCCAGCACCTCGTTAATGCGCACCGCCGATACGGAGGCCCGCGGCACCATTACGAACATCATCGCGACCATAATAAGCGAAAACATGATTTGCATGGCGTATTGCAAAAAAGCCATCAATTCGCCGATTTGCAAATCGTTGTTGTCGATGCGGATGCTGCCGAACCAAAGTATCGCCACACTGGAGAAGTTCAGAATGAGCATCATAATCGGCATCATAAACGCCATCACCTTGTTGACCTTGATCGCCGTGTCGGTCAAATCCTTGTTCGCCGCAGCGAATCTCCGCTGCTCGTAGCCTGTCCGGTTAAACGAGCGGACAACCCGAATGCCCGTCAAGCCTTCCCGCAGCACAAGATTCAGCTTGTCGATCTTGAGCTGCATCGCCTTAAACAGCACGACTCCCTTGGAGCCTATAAAAATGATCGTGCCTGCAAGCACAGGAATAACAACGACAAACACAAGCGACAGCTGCGCATCCTTGGAAACCGCCATTATGATGCCGCCGATGCACATCATCGGAGCCATCACCATCATCCTCAGCATCATAATCAGCACCTGCTGCACCTGTGTCACATCGTTGGTCGTCCGCGTAATGAGCGAAGCCGTACCGATTTTATCGAATTCATGAAGTGAAAACCGCTCGACATGACCAAACAGCTTGCTGCGGACACGCTTGCCGAAGCCCGCCGCTATAATCGACGAATAATGGCTCGCCGCAATGGAGAACAGCACGCCGGCCGCCGTTACGAGCAGCATAAGGCCGCCTACCTTCAAAATATGCCCGTTATCCCCCTTGATTACGCCGATGTCAACGATATCGGCCATCAGGGTCGGCAAGTACAGCTCTGATAACGATTGCAGAAATACGAGCACAAAAACAAGCGCAATCAGCAAGCGATACACCTTCAACTCACGAAACAACTTTACCAAGTCGACCATCCCCGCCCGTATTCAAATGGAGTACAACTTATTGTACCACAGCGATTTCATGAACTTCAAAGCCCTCATACCGCCGCAAAATAAAAGGAACCGTCGCCTTCGTTGGCACGATTCCTTCGGTGCTTTCTATTCATCCGCTCCTGTTTTTCCTTGAGCGTCGGCAGTTGCTTCGTAACGGGATGGACGCCTCCCCAGCCTCCGCGCAGCGCGTCCGGCGAGAGCTTGCCCTGCTTCTCCAGCTTCATGCGGGACTTCTTGGCTTTGCTGATCGACATATGCTGTACCTCCTGCTATACGTTGTTATTCCGGCTAAGCTACGCTTGCCGATTTATCAAGTATAGCATACCGGATCGCCGTTAGTCAGCAGCCGAAAACAGGATGGAATCGAGCAATCCCGGGAAACGTATATTTAACTCCTCTGTCCTAAGCGTAATAAAATGCTGGGTCCCCTGCTTGCGCACGCGGGCGATGCCGGCCTCCCGCAGCGTGCGGATATGATGCGTCATCGTCGACTTGACGACAGGAAAGGCGAAGCTGCCGCAGGACTTCTCTCCTTCGCTTCTTAATTCCTTGACGACGCCTAGTCGGATCGGATCGCTTAACGCATATAATACGGAGGTCAGCTCCAAATCCTCGGGCTTAGGATGAAATAACACCTTGATTGCTATGCACCCCTTTCTTCAAGCAAAAATAGATACGTCCGAATGCAATCAAACTATTGGGTTGGCGCTTCACTACGGCAGTTAAGATCCGTTACAAACCATCGCCGGTTTGTATGTTTCTTGCCATTTACAGTATAGCATAGCCCGTGCTATATTTTAATAGTTCGATTATTATCGTACAATTAAACAATAGTGGAAAGGATGGCGACTTTACATGAGCCACACTGCCGCCTTGGGTCATACCGAGCATACAGAACGGCGTCCCGCAGCCATACGCGACAGCCTTGTCGTTCCTCTTTTAGGCTTTACCGTCATCCTGGTCATCATGAATACGATGATGTTTAACCTGGCTCTCCCTCAGGTAACGACGGATTTCGGGCTAACCTCCTCGACAGCGTCCTGGATCATTACCGGCTACTCCGTCGTTTTCGCCATCTCATCGATTACGTACAGCCGGCTGTCGGATTTTGTGCCGATCCGGCGACTCCTCGCGATTGGACTGCTTACGCTTGGGGGAGCTTCGATAATCGGCTTTTTCAGCCACAATTACTTGCTGCTGCTGCTCGCCAGACTGGTTCAGGCAACCGGCGCCGGCTCGGTGGTCAGTTTATCCTTTGTGCTCATTGCCCGGTTTATCCCGCTCGATCGACGCGGCAAGGCCATGGCGATCATTTCATCATCCGTCTCGTTGGGGCTTGGCCTCGGACCGGTCGTGGGAGGCGCAATTACCCAATATCTGGGCTGGAACGACCTGTTTCTCGTAACGGGCATCTCGCTGCTGTTTGTGCCGGTATTGCTGCGTCTGTTGCCTAAGGAAGAGGTGAACAAAGGTCACTTCGATTTGTTGGGCGCGATGCTGATCGGCATCGGCTCAACCGGGCTCCTGCTTGGCATGACCAATCATCTATGGGCCGCCTTCGTTATCGGCGTCTTGGCGCTGATCCTGTTCTGGCTACGCATCAACCGCGCGCCAATGCCCTTTGTGCAGCCCGCTCTGTTCCGCAATACGCTGTACATTCGGCTGATCACGCTTGGCATCATCGGCTATATCAGCAGCTTTGCCACGCTGTTTCTGCTGCCGCAGCTGCTCATTCGCCATTTCGGGCTGACGACCGGCCATGCAGGCTTTATCATATTTCCCGGAGCGCTTGTCGCCGTATTCGCAGCCAATCCGATCGGCAAGATGATCGACCGCTACGGCAGCGCGCCGCTGTTGAAATACGCGCCTTGGCTGCTTCTCGCCGCCTCCACCCTGTTCGCTTTGTTTACGGGAGTGTCGGCCTCTATCATCTTGAGCGTGTATATCGTAATGAGCATCGGCTACTCCGCGTTAAACGCCAGCGTCTCGAATGAGCTGTCCCGTATTTTGCCCGTACAGCATGTCGGAGCGGGACTCGGTCTGTTTCAGCTCCTGCAATTTATTAGCGGCGCCTTCAGCGTTGCGATAAGCGGCATGGCGCTGGCTTCACAATCCGCGCAGCCGCTCGACCGTGCTTTTTCGCATATTTTTATGGGCATGGCCGTGCTGGGCCTGCTCGCGCTAACCGCCTCCTGGCTGTATCGTTCAGCGCTGCGCAAGCAGAGCGTACAGCGGCAGGAGCAAGCCGCCTGAGGCTTGGCTTGCCTGAACATAGGGTACAGGCGAAGTGTAACTCTTATCCATTCTTTTTGCCAAAAAAAGCCCATGGAACAGCGTCAATTCAACGCTGCCCCATGGGCTTTTTCATATAGCGGCCAGTGCCTGTCCATGGCTCGCCCAATCTCGCGGCGCCGCTTAAAAAACGGCGCTGCAAGACGAGAGTCCAACTGCTCGGCTAGGCCGGCACGTTCTGGCCGCTTACACGGACTCGCCGTGCAGGTAACGGAAGAACGGCTTGTCGACCCAGAACTGGAACGGCGTAATCACCGCGTCCGGGTCAATCTCTTTCAAGCCGGCGACTACCTTCGCGGAATCCTCATTCAGCGAAAACGGGTTGACGGTGTACGTGCTGTCCGGATCGGAAATCAGATTGTTTGTAATCACTTCATAGTTGTCGATCGGCGTGCTGGAGTAGTAAAGCGGCTGCCACCACGAGCCATGAATCAGACCTTTTTGATCGGCGGCATTTTTCTTCGCGAACTTCTCGATAATGCCGTCGAACGCCGCTTTGTCAGCAGCGGTTGCAAATTCAAACGCAAGATCATATTCCTTCGCAAACGAGATGTAGTTGCCGTTTTTAATTTGCACGACGTTTGGACCTGGGTCGCCCCACTCTGCAAGGAACAGGAACGCGGACGTTTTTGGCTCAAATTGAACCTTCGCGTCAATGCCCTCGCTGCGCAGCAAACCGATCAGCTGTTGGGCATGCTTGAAATTCGAATGGCCGTAGATCAGCGACAAGGAATCGATAAAGTTGGCGTTGTAACGGCTGTCTTTAATGTTGTAGCCTGTTACCAGCTCGCGCTCCAGCGCTTCGTTGACCAGCTTTTGCAGCTTTGGCGCATTGAACAAATCGGAGGTTTCGTAAGCTGTCGACAGCTTGGCGTAGATATCCGAATCGCTAGTGTAGCCGATATATTTTTTGTAAAGCCCTTTTGTAATCAGCGTTTGGCCAAGCAGCGTGTTGATCAGCTCATCGCTTGCAGCCGCGTTTGGCTTAAAGCCTTTGGCAAGCTCCGCAGAAAGCAGGCCTGTGTCGTAAGCCGCCGCAACCTCTTGAGCCGCCTTTGCGCTTAGCGTTCCTTTTTTAATCTGAAGCTTGGCAAGCACGTTATCCGCCTTCGCCGCCGGATAAGTGAGCGCAAGCTCCTTCAAGTCGGCAGCGCGCAGCGCAATCGCTACCGCTACGTAATTGGTCAGGCGCTGATCAGCCTGAATGGCCGGCCCGGCCAGAATGCCTTTCTCGTAAAGCGCAGCAGCGTCATTGAACAATGGCTGACCCGCCTTCAAATCTGTGAACGCAACCTCTTTGCCGGAAGGCTGGAGCTTCAGAATGTCGGCAACGGCCGAAATCAGCTCGCCTTTCGTTGCGCTAGAGGAGAATGAAACATCGTACTTCTCCTGCAAAAATTGCTTGTACTGCGCAGCTCCGTCCTTATGGGATACGACAGCCTGAGCTGTCGTTGCCGCTGTTGCCGTAGCCTCGGGGGATGCGGCGAATGCTGTTGCTTGGGTGAACAGTAAGGAGAATGAGAGCAAAAAGGCAGCAAGCAGCTTGGTGCTAGAAAAGTGTGTTCTTGTCATGGCTTGACCTCCATCAAATGATAATTCCGACAAAAGTAATCGGGATATGTAATGTCACATAGTATAGCAACGCTTCCTGAGCTGTGTCAATGAAAATTTAACAAAACGTTTACGCCTCCCTTGCCCTCCTCTTGCAGTCAGCAGAAAAAGAGGGAGAACAGCTGAGCTGCCTCCCTCACTCCTCTTGCCTAAGCTCATCGTCCGCAATGCTTTGAATGTCCTCTGAGCTGATGCCCATATAGACATAGCCGTCCTCCCGCTCTTTTTTGCGGGCTTTTTCCTTGAAAAAGCGGGGACTTCCTTCTCCCGCATCCTCGTCATAGACGAGCAGGATGCCATCCGTCTTGCGCAGCAGCAGCTCGTCCCGTGCGGCAAACTGCCATGGGCCGGCATAGGGCTGCTTGCTGACCGCCGCGTAATAGTCTACCTGCCTTAGCAAATCCGCATAATAAGCCTTCCGGTCATCCTTCCAGTTTTCCTCCGGATTGCTGAAGGCTGTCAGTATAGACAGCCGCAGCTGGGGATAATCCCGCTTCAGGTCGATCACGACCTCGCAGGCCCACAGGTCCACGCCATACTGACCGGGCGTAATGACCCACTCCAGGCCCTCCTCGGCAAGCGCAAGCAGCTTGCTTCGCAGCGCCTTCTGAATGAAGCCGATGCCCGCATGCTTCTGACTGAATATATTCAGCTCATGCGCGCGATAGCCGGTGACGAGCAGATTTTTAATCATAACGATCCGTTCCTTTCCCATAAACAGCGAGGGGATGCAGGCTGAAGCTACACGTTCAGCGCGGCAGGCTCTGTCAGGCTCGACTGCTCCTTTGCAGCGCGCTCGCCGTCTTGAGCGGCAGCCGTTGCTCGCATCGCCCCGGCAATAAAGAGCACCAGCGCCAAAAATACCGCATAGCTCAGGCAGCTGACCACGCTGTTAGCTACCAGCACGCCAAAGCCAAGCTCATCCGCCGCCTGGATGTAACGGTTAAAGACGTTCATTGCCATAATAAGCAGGATCAGCGGCACCGCAAGCCTGCGAATCCACTTCCCTGCCTTCTGCAGCTCTCCGCCTTCATCCGCAAACTGGCTGCCGATTTCGCGATACACGGCGGGAACTCCGTATAAATTATAGATCGGGACCAGAAGCTCGGCGAGAGCCCGGCGCGGAGAGCGGCTGAAGCCCGGGAACAGCAGGCCCAAATCCATATGAACCCGGTATATCCAGACCAAGTAGATAACAACGATAATATAATAGAGCACAATGCCCATAATCTCAACGATGCTGTAAGGCGTGTACAGCTTCTCGGCAAAAAAATCGACGTCGATGAAACCGACGACTGCGCCAAGCAGCTCCAGTAGGCCAAGAACAAGCAGCGCCCCTAACAGTATTTTCAATAAATTGGACATAAATTGCGATTTAAGCGCGATCATTCTTCCATTCACCATCCGATTAATTCAAATTTTCCAAAAAGGACAGCGCTTCATCCAGCGTTTCTACAGGAACAAGCTGAAGCCGCAGCTTTAGCTCCTCCATGACCTGCTGGGCCTCCTCCTCATTGCTCGGACCGCCGTAATCATACGTCTCGGCATCCTTGGGCACGAAAAAAATATCGGCGCCCGCGTTCTCCGCCGTGCGGAGCTTGTTGCGGATCGCCCCGACCGAGCCGACATGGAAATCCTCCTCCAGCGTGCCTGTGCCTGCGATTACATACTTCCCTCCTTGAGAAAAGTCGGTATGTCCGGCTTCTTCCGCCAGCCCGATAGCCAGCATAAGGCCGATGGAGTCCCCGTAATAATCGCCCGCTTCTTCCACAAGCCCATCCAGCCTGCTCTGCAGCTCGTCATCCGTAGCAGGCTCCTCGGCAGCCGCGTCAGCGGAAAGCACCGCATGCAGAATCGTCTCATTGCGGGCTTCCTCCGCCAGCTCAAGCTCCTCCTCGAATGCTTCGTCTACACCGGCATAAGCCGGTTCAAACTCTGCATCGGGAACCTCCCTTCGGATCGCGAACCGCTCATACGCATTGCTTGTAATTCCTTCATTTACATAAGTAAAATGAACCGAGCCGTCCACCCCGATTTCCTGCACCGAGACAATATCGCCCTTTCCGCTAAACCAGTAGTAGCTGGGATAAAAAAGATAGGCGACCACCCCAATCGGAATCAGCAGCAGGAGCAAGGCAATGATCCATTCTAGCCGGACTCTTTTTTCTCGCTTCACAACGTTCAACCGCATCACCCGCACCTTATATTGGAAAATAATTAATTCTCCTTGCAATATTCGACATATGGTTTGCATATCCTTTTTTCAACATTTTTACGGCATGCCGCTCTTTACAACGCCGGGTAATATGCTATAGTAAAAAACAAACCGCATAGTTGAATTTTTTCACTAGGGGAGCCTGACGGCTGAGACGGCGCATTTGCGCCGGACCCTTGGAACCTGATCCGGATTATGCCGGCGGAGGGAAGTGAAGCGCTGCTTGTCGAACGGCCCATCAACGCCGTTGTACCCAAGGACCCGCCTGCTTCCTTATGGAATCCGGCGGGTCTTTTTGTTGCCTGCACACGGGCTGCTCCCTAGGGAGGCGCTCAACCGGCTAACCGTTATTTTAAGAGGAGGATTCATTCCATGACAGTTAAAAAAGCATTAACAATCGCCGGTTCTGATTCCGGAGGCGGGGCCGGCATTCAGGCCGACCTGAAAACGTTCCAAGAGCTTGGCGTGTACGGGATGTCGGCCATTACCGCCATTACGGCCCAGAATACATTAGGGGTGCAGGGCGTTTATCCGATGGAGACTGCAGCCGTTGCCGCGCAATTGGACTCGATTGGAGCCGACCTGACGCCGGATGCGGTCAAAACCGGCATGCTGTTCAGCTCGGCCATTATTCGGAGCGTCGCCCATAAAATCACGCAATACGGCTGGCGCAATCTGGTCATCGACCCTGTTATGGTCGCAAAAGGGGGCTCGCCGCTGCTTCAGCAGGAAGCGGTAAACACCTTGAAGACGCAGCTGATTCCGCTTGCGTTAGTGACAACGCCCAACATTCCAGAGGCGGAGCTGCTGACCGGCATGACCATTCGCACGATGCAGGACCGCGAGGAAGCTGCGCGCCGGATTTGCGATATGGGCTCCCGGTATACGGTCATTAAAGGCGGACACGATCCGGAACAAGATGAACGGGTAATCGACCTGCTGTTTGACGGGCGAGCGTTCGTAGTCATGGAAAACGAGCGCATTCATACGCTTAGCACGCATGGAACAGGCTGCACCTATTCCGCCGCGCTTGCCGCAGGACTGGCGGAAGGGAAAACGCCGGTGGAAGCCGTCCATACGGCCAAGCAGTTTATTCATGCGGCCATCGGAGATCAGCTCGGCATTGGCGGAGGACATGGCCCTACGAATCATTTTGCCTACCGCAAGCGGAAAAATCCGGAGCAAGACCAGACAGCCATGGTATAATAAGTCAATCACGCACACTGTGCTGCAATACAACCAGACACGGAGACAGGACGGCCCGCTTCATGACGCGAGAATGGCTTGAACAAAAGCAAATTGGAATCTATGTTGCCGTACTGATTATAGCTGGCATTGCGGGGATCGCTATGCCCGAAACGGGGCAAGCGCTGAACAAGGCGATATCGCCCTTGCTAGCAGTGCTGCTGTATGCCATGTTCGTCCAAATTCCGTTTTTGCAGCTGCGGGGACCCCTGTTAACAAGGAAATTTGTCGGAGCTCTGCTTGTCAGCAATTTTGCCGTTGCCCCTCCGCTTGTATGGCTGCTGACACAAATATGGCCGCAGCCGCCTTATGTGCTGGCAGGCCTATTTCTGGTGCTGCTTGCGCCCTGCATTGATTACGTTATCGTCTTTACACAGCTTGGCCGGGGCAATGAAAGACTAATGCTTGCGGCAACGCCCCTGCTTTTTCTCGTTCAGATGGCGCTGCTGCCTCTTTACTTGAGGTTGTTTCTTGGCGCAGATGCGGCACAGCTCGTACAACCCGAACCCTTTATTGAAGCTTTTGGCTATTTGATTGCGCTCCCGTTTGCCGGCGCGCTCGCCACGCAGCTGTGGGCCAAACGCAGCACAGCCGGACAAACCGCATCGAACATCACCGCATGGCTGCCGGTGCCCATGATGGGCTTGGTGCTTTTCGCCGTGGTCTGCTCGCAATTCGGCGCCATTGTCGACGATTACAAGGTCATTGCGCAGGTTGTGCCGCTCTACGTCGCCTTCCACCTGATCATGCCCGTGCTATCGCGCTTTGTCGGGTCATGCTTCCGATTGGATGCTGGAGCGGGACGGGCAGTCGTGTTTAGCGCAAGCACCAGAAATTCGCTGGTCGTGCTGCCGCTCGCGCTGGCCTTGCCGGACGAATGGTCTGCCGCCGTCTCGGCGATCATCGTTACGCAGACGATAGTTGAATTGGCAGCCGAATGTATATACATTCGTGCAGTCCCTCTGCTCTTATGGCGGGACAATCGGCATGCCAAATAACGTGTGCGGAGTGGCCCGCATCGGAAACACTGACAGGCAGGAAGGGAGCGAGCGATTCGAATGGCAAAAAAAACGTCCATTGCAATCTTGGCGCTTTTGTTGGTTTACGCCTTGTTTTTCCCGCTGCCCTCTCCCGAGCTGGCGATCAGACGCAGCTTGCTGACGCAGGCTCCGCTAAGCGCATTTGCCGGAGAAGTTATAGAAGGGAAAATAAAAAATGATCCCCGTTATGGGGATCTGTATATCGTGCCCGAAATAGAGCTTAGCTTCGTTTTTGTCAAAAAGAACAACCTTGGCTGGTATGTGGACTCTAACGGCACCGCCCCATAATGTGACGCTGTCAGCTTATGAAGGGAGATTATGCCGCAGGTGCAGGTGCAGCGTGCGCTCCGGCGCATCCCCCTCGTCCTAGCGGTTATCTACTTTTTCCGGATACAGGTCATGGTTCAGCAGCCGATGTTCGGCCATCGCCTCATATTTGGTGCCCGGCCGGCCCCAATTGCAGTAAGGATCGATGGAAATGCCGCCGCGAGGCGTGAATTTCCCCCATACCTCAATGTAGCGCGGCTGCATGAGCGCGATCAGATCATTCATAATAATATTCATGCAGTCCTCATGAAAATCGCCATGATTGCGGAAGCTGAACAAATAAAGCTTTAGCGATTTGCTTTCCACCATTTTAATGTCGGGAATATACGAAATATAAATGGTTGCAAAATCCGGCTGACCCGTAATCGGGCATAAACTGGTAAATTCAGGACAATTAAATTTGACGAAATAATCGCGTTGCGGATGCTTATTATCGAACGACTCCAGTATTTGCGGAGCATACTCGAATTCATAGCGCGTCCCTTGATTGCCCAGCAGCGTAACGCCGCCAAGCTCTTCTTTTTTTCTGCCTTCCATCTTTACTCCTCCTTCAGTTTCAACAACAGCCGTTTGCCGGCGGCTATAGTCTATACGCCTTTTTTGTTCCCCCATACCCAGGTGTGCAACTGCGGCAGCACATGTACCCGTTTCAGCTCGTCGCGCGGCATAACCTGAGCGATCAGCCACTCATAACGGCGCACCAGATGGGGCAGCAGAATGGACGAGTCCTGCTCCTGCAGCCTGTCGTTCCCCGCTTGTATATACATCGGCACATCCGGATAACGAAGATGCACAAACGTGGCGTACTCCAAATCAAGCAAATCGAAAACAACTGCCTTGAGCGAAAAATGCCGCTTGGAGCTTTGGAGCGAGTTAACGATATGATCCAGCGCAGCCCAGTCCGTCTTCATCCCCGAGCTTGGCGGCTTCGGCGAAAGCGTCAGCTCGTCGATAAGCAGAAACCAGTCCTGCCAACGGCTTCCCTGCGTTTCAAGAGCCACCTGAATGTTCCGCTCATGCAGCTCGAGCACCAGCGGCTTAAGCTGCGATAGCAGCGCCGGGTTCCCGCCTGAGATCGTGACATGGTCAAACGCGCCGTCGCCGATTTGCCAGAGCTCCTCCGCTATTTCGCCGGCTGCCATCATCCGGATATCGCCCTTGCCGCTGCCGTCCCATGTAAAAGCGGAATCGCACCAGGAGCAGCTGTAATCGCAGCCCGCGGTGCGGACGAACATCGTTTTGCGGCCGACGACCATGCCTTCGCCTTGAACGGTAGGACCAAACAGCTCCATTACCGGTATTTTACGCTCCGTTGACATCGGCGGCCTCCTTCCGTCTGGGCCGGTAGACGCAATAGCTTGTCGGGGTTTCACGCAAATAAACCTGCAGACATGCCGGCTTGTTCGGGGTGCCGTCCAAATGCCGCTGCACGATTTCCCAGATAATGCGCGCCACGACCTCCGTCGTCGGAAAACGCGCGGCATGCTCCTCGCTGAAGCTGACCGTGTCCGCATTCAGCACCGAATGGTCGAAACGGTCGTGAATCAGCCTTTTAATCGTTGCGAAATTGACGAGAAAGCCGGAGCTGTCAAGCTCATCGCCTGCGACAGTAATATTGGCAAAGTACGTATGTCCATGCAGCTCGCGGCATTTGCCCGCATCCTCGGATGGGATGTAATGCGCGGCGGCGAAATGCAAATCCTTGTTCAGCTCGTAGCAGTAGTCATGTGCGGGGGCGGGATAAATTTGCTGCAGCATCTTAGCCCGCCTCCCCCTCTGCCGCGGCGCGGCCGGCGACAAACTCCTCAAGCCCGTTGCAACGCAGCTTGCAGGCCGGACATTCGCCGCAGCCATCCGCGACAACGCCGTTGTAGCAAGTCAGCGTTTTGTTGCGAACGAAGTCAAACGCGCCAAGCTCGTCCGCGAGCGCCCATGTCTCCGCTTTATTCAGCCACATAAGCGGCGTTTCAATCACAAAGTTGTAGTCCATCGATAAATTAAGCGTGACGTTCAACGATTTAATGAACACGTCTCGGCAATCCGGATAGCCGCTGAAATCGGTCTCGCAAACGCCTGTCACGACATGCCTTGCTCCGATCTGCTTGGCTAAAATCGCTGCAAACGACAAAAACAGCAGGTTCCGTCCGTCCACAAACGTCGAAGGCAGCTCGCCCTCCTTCTGCTCTATCGCGATATCCGACCGGGTCAGCGCATTTGGCGCCAACTGACCGAGCAGCGACATATCGAGCACATAGTGGCGGACGCCCAGCTCGGCCGCAATGTCTGCCGCGCATGCCAGCTCCAGCTTATGCCTTTGCCCATAGTTAAACGTCACGGCCTCCACTTCCCTGTACCGTTCCAGCGCCCAGAATAAACAAGTGGTGCTGTCCTGGCCGCCGCTAAATACGACAACCGCTTTCTCGTTGCTGACTCTCTTGCTCATGATGCCTCTCCCTCTCTGTGTGAGAAGACTGAGATCACCCGAATTCCTTCCGTCTGTCCGCTAAAAAACCAAAGAAACGGCGCGAAGCGGTATGTCACCCGCTTCGCGCCGAACGCAAAAACGACGTTGCCGCAACGGGCAATCGTTATGCATAGTTTTTTATAGAGGGAGTTCGCGAACCTCTCCCGGCCCGTCCGTCGCATGAAGCCACGAAGCCGGAGTTTCTTCTTCAGTTGTTTGTTCCTCTGTACTATAGCATAGGCAGGCCGGTTTGGAAACCGCCTGCCCGTAACTGTTTTTTCCTGACGCCGCAATTACAGTTTGAGATAAACGTCGAGAGACGCCAGCCTCAGCTCGCGCACGCCCTCGCACACAAGCCTGGCCACCTGAATGCCGCCTAGCTCCTGGAAATGGGTGTCATCCTGCGAACCATCGGGAAAGTCGATAAACTCCCCCGGATATGCCCACATAAACAGCGCTTTGGAAGGCTCGTCTCCAAGCCGCTCGTACAGCGCCTTCGATTTGGCCGCAAGATCGATTAACGGTACATCAAGCTCTTCCGCTACCTGTTTCATGCCTGTCAAATATTCGCCATGCGTATCTATGATCATGCCTTCTCCGTCGAATTTGCGGCGATGCATGGGCGTAATGAGCACCGGTCTGGCGCCGCGCGCACGCGCCTCGTTCACATAAATGGCCAGCATCTCCTTATAGCTGCCCAGCGGCTCCGTCGCCCGCGCCTCATCGAGCTTCTGATCGTTATGTCCGAATTGAATCCATAAATAGTCGTTCGGCTTGATTTGCTCCAGAATGGCCGCCAGCCGGCCTTCATTAATAAAGCTGCGCGAGCTTCTTCCCGACATCGCATGGTTGTCTATCGCAATTTCCGGCTTGAAATACAAAGGAAGAACCTGCCCCCAGCCTGCGCATGGAAACACCCGTTGATCAGTTACGGTGGAGTCGCCTGCCAAATAAATCGTCACCGCATTGCCGATTTCCACAATGTCCAGTGCATTGATGCGCGGAGCTATGCCGGAGAACGCAAGCTCCAGCTTGCCCTCCGTCACCTTGACGGTGAAGCTGTGCGCCGAGAATTGGCCCGGCGATGTTTCCGCCCGATAAACGGCCAGCCGGTTCGGACCGTATTTCAGCGTCGTGCGCGTAGGGGCCAGCTCGTCGCCGATGACGGCCGTCACGTTGTAGCAGCCATTGGGCACATCGACCCTGAACGTCGCCTCCAGCGGGATGCAAAAGGCGCTGCGCAGCCGGTCCTGGCCACCCCGATCGCGCGAGCCGATTTTTCCGTCCCCAGCAAAGCCGTAGCCAAGCTTCTCATTGTATGCGGTTTCAGGGAAGACCTGAATATAGGGAGAATCGGGAGCCTCTCCGATGCCAAAATCAAACTTAAAAGAAGTAGTCATGAAAGCACCTTCCTTGTGTAGTTATGTAGCTCCTTTCAGCATATCAAAAAGCCTTGCAAGTTACAGCGCATATAACAACAATTTCACAGCGTTTTCGTCATAAAATGATTGAACCCTTTTTGTCCGTCTCTGCGTATAACCAAGAAGGTCCAGGCGAATGCGCGCAAAGGCAAAGCCATTTTTTGACCGTTGGACGGCTGGCCCGGAAAGTTTGCGTTAGCGATAGATTTACGTATACTTAAGAGTAGGAGAATTACAGCCGCCATTTACTAATTTGAGGTGACACCGTGGAGCAATTAAAGAAAGCGTACAGCACGATGGGGTTGGCCGACACAGCTACCCGAGAAGAAGTCGAGAAACGTTACGAGACGTTAATGCGTCAAAGCCGCACGCGAGCCAAACAGCAGCAGGCGGGGGCAGAGGAGTCGTTTGCCGAGGTGACGCAAGCCTACAAGCTTATTTTGCAGCATGAGGATCAGAAAATTACGGAAGCGTTTAACGAACAGGAATACGGCAAATATAGAAAAATGGCCGGACAAGCCCAAAAAATCGATCACTTCTGGCGATATTACAAGTTTCATACGCTTGGCGCCATCGCCGCGGTTGCCCTGATCATTTACGGCATTATCAGCTTCATCAATTATCGGGAGGAACAGGAGCGGATTGCCAATCTGCCGCCTGTCGATTTGAACGTATCCATCATGGGCAATTTTATCCTCAAGGAGGATGTGCCCAAAGAAGAGCCGGTCGAACAGGCGCTGCTCGCCGCATTTCCGGAATGGAAGCGCTTTGTTACGACCACGACATTTGTCCCGGCCGACGAAAGCATGCAATACGCATATTTGCAGAAGGCGTTGCTCGTGCTCGCGACCGAAAATCCCGATGTGTACGTCATGGATCGCAGCATATTCGAGTGGGTCGGCAACCAGCAGGACCTTCTGCTGAATCTTGACGATTGGGCGGAGGGCGAATTCAAGCCTCTCCTGTCAGACGGCGTCGCCCTTAAGCTGCAGCCGCAGGAGCAGACGACCGAGCATGTTTATGCGTTTGATCTGACGAAAAGCAAGCTCGCCGAGCATCTGCCTATGTACCATAACGAGTTGATCGTCGGCATACGCTCCAACGCCAAAAATGTGGACAATGCCAAGGCTTTTATCCGGAAGTATCTTCAGACGCTGCCATAAGGAAAAATAGATCGCGTTAGGAAGAGCAAAAATCCCCTTCGCGCTCCCGGTAACAGGGAACGCCGAAGGGGATTTTGGCGTCAGCCGCCGGACAATGCTGCGCAAGAAGGCGCCGCCGGCCGGCTATCCCAGATGTCTGCGCACGATGCTCTCGATATGCTGGAGGTGCTTCTTCATGCTCATGCCGGCAAGCCCGGCATCCTGCGCAGCGACCGCATCATAAATCGCTTGATGCTCCTCGTACAACCGCCCGGCGACCGTGGCGCTAGCGTACAGCTCAACCCGCCTGATATCGTGAATAGCCGTTTCTATATGCCCCATAATGGACTCAAACAGCCGAACGATAATCGAATTATGGGTGGCCTTGGCGAGCGTTAAATGAAACTGCAGATCAAGCCGCTCCCCTTCGCTTTCGTCTCCGATTGAGCGGCCCATCTCCGCAATCAGGGCGCTAAGCAGAACAAGGTCCTCCGGCGTACGTTTGACGGCGGCGATGGACGCATTCGATACCTCAAGCGACTCGCGCGCCTCCAGCAGCTCAAGCACGGTCTCGCGATTCATCCGAAGCGAAGCCAGCTCCGGCAGCTCCACCTCGGAGGGCGCGCTGCTGATAACCCGGCAGCCCCCGCCCTGGCGAATCTCTATGAGTCCCATTGCCTTGAGCGCGCTTAGCGCTTCGCGGGTCGTTGAGCGTCCAACGCCGAACTGCTCCGATAGCTCCTTGGTGGACGGCAGCTTGTCGCCGACTCTAAGTTTTCCTTCCGTAATCAAGCGTTTCAGCTGCTCCGTTATCTCCTCATAATGATTGCGCTTGGACAGCTTCGCAACACCAGACAGCGGCATGATGCAGCACCTCCTTTGCTTCTTCCTCTATACAAACCGATGCACAGCTTCGCCTTTGAAGAGAGGGTCAGCCGACCAGCAGGGCGTAGACGATGCCGGGGCCGTGTACCCCGATCGTCAAGTCGTTCTCGATGTCCGATGAGCGGCTCGGACCGGATATAAAGTGTATGCCCGCCGGCAGCTTCTCGCGACCCGCTTCGTCAAACGTTTGCAGCACTTCTCCGAGCCGCGTCTTCAGGCGTTCAATCGGAATAATAATCATCAGCACCGTTGGCAGCAGGCTGACCGAACGACCCTTATGCTCGCTCGACAGTACCGTAACAGAGCCGGTATAGGCAACCGCATGATCGGCGATAACGATGCCGATGTCTGATTCAGCGGCGCGGGCGCGCCAGCTTTCCTCCTCGTTCGTGTTCCAGACAGCTACCCGCGCATCCCCGAGAGCTTCCTCCAGCTTAAGCTCATCGAGCGCTTGCTCGTTTTGGCGAATGACATATCGGGCGCTTGTCTCCTGCGCCTTCGATACGATATACCGCTTCGCCTCCTCCATCGTCGACAGCCGCTCCACATGGCCGCCAACCGACAAAAAGTTGGCGGTAAATTCGTTGATTCGCTCCTCTTCCGTCCATTCGAACGCCTTCCAGAAATCCGGCGCGCCGCGAAACGGACGCTGAGGCTTTTCCGTCATGCGGGGATGACCGAGCCGCGAAGAGATATTATTCATAAACCGCTCCTGCTTCGCTCTGGACTGCTCCTCCAGCCGCTCCAGCCATTGCTTATGCGTCTCAGCCATGTCCATGTCCTCCTTTGCCTTGCTTCTGCGCTTGCTCCCGTTCCCGCTTGACCGCTTCCATCCGCTGCTGCATGCCAGGCTCCATCGTCCTAAGCCCCTGCTTCAGCTCCTGATCGAGCGTTTCCCAACGGTCGCGGAACGACTCCTTGGGCAAGCTTGGCGTCACGCGGTACGTATTCCAGCCCTTCAGCGGACCAAGCTTCGTTTTAATGACGCCGCTGCGCACGACCAGCTTTTGCCCCAGCTTGCCAAGCCGCAGCACGCCGCCAAGCCGCGACGAGTTGCCCATAATTGTAGCGAAGCCTTGCATTCCGATCGATTCCAGCTTGTTTCCGTGTCCGCTCTCCACCTTGCGTCTGCGCAAATAGACGAGCATATCATGCAGCGGAATTTTGACCGGGCAGGCCTCGTAGCAAGCTCCGCACAGGCTGGAGGCGTTGGCAATATCGTCCCACTCCGCAATATTTTTGTTAAGCGACGGCGTCAGCACGGCCCCGATCGGTCCGCTATAGGTGCTTCCGTAGGCGTGACCTCCGATATGCCGGTATACCGGGCAGGCGTTCAGGCAAGCGCCGCAGCGGATGCAGTTGAGCAGCTCCTGGAATTCAGGATCGCCAAGCTGCAGCGAGCGTCCATTGTCGATAATAACAATATGCATCTCGTCCGGACCGTCTGCATCCTTGGCGCGGCGCGGTCCGCTGATGCCGGACATATACATCGTCAGCTTCTGTCCGGTCGCCGAACGCGGCAGCAGCGTCGCCATAACCTCCAGATCGGACCAGGAAGGAATAATCCGCTCCATGCCCATCAATGTAATTTGCGTTTTGGGTACGGTGCTGACCATTCGCGCGTTTCCTTCATTTTCAAACAGCACCATGGAGCCCGTCTCTGCAATCGCAAAATTACAGCCCGTCATTCCGATTTCCGCATCCAGAAACTTTTCTCTCAGCTTTTTGCGAACAAAGCCGGCCAGGGCGGTTGTATCCGGCGGGAGCGTGTAACCCGCCTCCTTGGACAGCAATTCGGCAATCTGGTACCTATTTTTATGAATGGCTGGAATAACGATGTGCGATGGCATTTCCCCGGCTAGCTGGATAATATATTCGCCCAGATCCGTCTCCACCGCTTCAACGCCGATGCCTTCCAGCGCATGATTCAGATGCAGCTCCTCCGATACCATCGATTTCGACTTCACGACCGATTTGGCTCCCGCATGCTCGGCAATATCTAGCGTCAGCTTGACCGCTTCCTCCGCATTGTCGGCAAAATGCACATGAACGCCGTTGGCGCGGGCATTCTCCACGAACACATTCAAATAGTAATCGAGGTGAGCGATCGTGTGCAGACGGATTTGCCTGCCGCGCTCCCGCCATTCTTCCCAGTTGCCATGCTCCTCCGACGCTTTTTTCTTCCCGTTTCTGAGCCTTTCAGTCGTAAACTTGACCGCCTTGCGCAGAAATTCGTCGTTAAGGGCCAGTTCGGCTCTCGCCTTGACCGTCTTTTCCTTTTTTGTAGTCGCACTCATGCTCCGCTCACCCCTTCATACAGCAATTCCGCCAAATGCATCACTCGAACCGGCTCATTCCGGTAGCGCAGATTGCCCGCAATATTCATCAGGCAGGCCATATCCAGCCCTACGAGCACCTCGGCCTCCGACTCGAGGACATGATCGACCTTTTCCGTTACCATCGCGCCGGAAATATCCGCCATCTTCACCGCAAACGTGCCGCCGAACCCGCAGCAATCCTCGGCAAAAGGAAGCGGAACAAGCTCCAGACCGCGCACTTGCTTCATAAGCGCAAGCGGCTCGTCCTTGATTCCCAGCAGCCTGCTTCCATGACAGGAAGGATGATACGTCACTTTATGCGTAAACGTAGCTCCGACATCCGTAACGCCAAGCACTTGAACGAGAAATTGCGTAAATTCGTAAGCCTTGCTCTGCAGACGATTCGCCCGCTCCAGCATAACGGGATCATGCTCGAACAGCTTCGGGTAATGATGAATCATTCCCGTGCAAGAGCCCGAGGGCGAAATAACGAAATCGCAGTCTTCAAAAGCATCGAGAATCGTCTTCGCCGAATCTCTTGCTTCCTTCCAATAGCCGCTGTTAAAAGCAGGCTGGCCGCAGCAGGTTTGTACCGTCGGGAATTGCAGTTCCACGCCGTATCTCGCCAACAGCCGCACCATGGCCTCGCCCACTCGCGGGTAAAGCGCATCGCTCATACATGTAATAAATAAGGAAACCTTCATCTTCGCACCCCTTAGCGCTATTTTGTCAGGTTGTCAGACAAGTTGTACATGCGTTTCGGCTATCGCCGCTGATGCCGACAATAGCTCGTATTCCGCGTCTTTCTATCATACATGCCATTGGCCTCGGTCCCCGGCCTTCTTCCGGCACAAGCAAAGACGGCAGAGCGCCGTCTATGTGCTGTCTATACCGTTGTGACAGGAAGCTGACGCTCCTGCAGCTTGCCCAGCAGCTGCTCGGGCAGACGGCGATCGGTAATGATCGCATGCACATCGCCAAGCTCGGCTACATGGGTGAACGCCTGCACGCCGAACTTGCTGGAATCCGCCAGCAGGATGACCTGATCGGCCATACCAAGCATTTTGTGCTTGATCCTCGCTTGCAGCTCGTTGGATTCGCTAATGCCCCGTTCCAGATGAACGCCCTTGCAGGAGAAAAAGGCTTTATCCACGTGGTAAGCGTCAAGCGAACGCTCCGCCAGCGGTCCGACGTAAGACAAGGAACGGGAGGCCAGAATGCCGCCGGTGGAAATGACCTCGATCTTCTCCTTGCCGCTCAGCTCCATCGCTACTTTAATGGAGTTGGTCAAAACGGTTAGCGGGATGTCCGGCATACATGCGGCCATGTACCAGGCTGTTGTGCTGGCATCCAGCAATATTCTGTCCTTTGGATTAATCCGCTTTACTGCCTCCTCGGCAATGCGTTTTTTCTCCTCGGCATGGGTGACCTCACGCTCGAAATAGGGCACTTCCGGCTGCTGGTCCTTTACGCTAACCGCACCGCCATGCGAGCGGCGCAAGCGGCCGGCCTGCTCCAAGCGGTCCAGGTCGCGCCGAATCGTCTCTTCGGTGACCTGACACAGCTCGCTCAGCTCCGTTACTCGTATACTGCCTCTCTCGTTCACTAGCTGTACAATTTTGTCATAGCGCTCCGCAACCAGCATATCGTACCTCTTTCCAGCTTTATTTAATGTGAAACGAAGCGGCAGACGCCTTCCTCAGCCGTCAATGCCAACGTTTCATGTTGAACGATTAACCCAAAACAAAGATCCGTATTCCTCCAGAGCACCTTGCCCCTCCGCGAAGCTCCGTTTTGAACATAAACGGCCGACGCCGCCAATAGACGGCATCAGCCCTTCATTGCCTGCAGCCGGCTTTCAGCCCTGACTGTCCTTACAATAAGCGCGAGAACGCGCGATACGCCCGCTCCCACTGCCCGCTCTGCTCCGGCTCGTAAACCTCAATCGGAAACGAATCGCGAATAACCTGGCGAGCTTCCCAAATATCGGCCAACTGGCCTCCGGCAATCCATTGAACAATCATATTGCCGATGGCGCTGCCTTCGACCGGGCCTGCCCATACCGGCTTGCCGATTGCATTCGCCGTCCATTGGCACAGAAGCGTGTTCTGAATGCCGCCGCCGACCATATGCAAACCGCCAAACGTCTGATTCGAAAGCCGTTCCGTCAATTCCAGCACATACCGATATTTTAAAGCCAAGCTCTCCAAAATACAACGGATAACTGCGCCCACCCCTTCTGGAGCAGACTGTCCGGTGCGCTTGCAATAATCCGCGATGCGCGCAGGCATGTCTCCGGGAGCCATAAAAACAGGATCATCAGGATCTATAAAGGCGGCAAAAGGCGCCGCTTCATGAGCCAGCTTCACTAACGCCGGGAAATCGTAAGACATGCCTTCGCGCTCCCAGGCGCGTCTGCACTCCTGCAAAATCCAGAGCCCCATGATGTTTTTAAGCAGCCGGTAGGTGCCGTATGCGCCCCCTTCATTCGTGAAGTTCAGCTCCTGCGCCAGCTCGCCCAGCACAGGCTCCCCGACCTCGGTGCCCATGAGCGACCAGGTCCCGCAGCTCAAGTACGCGAACGAACGGTCTTGTGCCGGCACCGCCGCCACCGCAGAGCCCGTATCATGCTCGGCAACCGCATAGACGGGAACGGAATCGATGCCAAGCTCGGCGCACAGCGAATCGCGCAGCTTGCCAACCGCCGCTCCCGGCTGCACCACCTTGCCGAACAGCTCTGGCGAGATGCCGATGGCCCGAATGAGCTCCTCGTCCCAAGCGCCGGCTACCGGATTATACAGCTGGGTTGTCGTCGCATTGGAAAATTCGTTAAAGCGCTCACCGGTCAAATAGTAGCGCAGCAAATCGGGAATCATCAGAAAATGCTTCGCCTCCCGCAAAAGCGGGGAATCCGCCCGTTTAAGCGCCGCCAGCTGGTAGATGGTGTTAAACGGCAAAAACTGAATGCCCGTTTTCCCGAATATCGCCGAGGCGGACAACTCCTCCATCACCTGCTCCATGACGCCGTCCGTATGCCCGTCGCGGTAATGATACGGATTGCCCAGCAATTCGCCGTTGCTGCCGAGCAAGCCGAAATCGACCGCCCAGGAATCAATGGCCAAGCTGTCCAGCTTGATGCCGCGATGCTTCGCCTTCAGCAGCCCCTGCTTCAGCTCATGCAGCAGTCGGAGAATGTCCCAGTACAGTCGGTCTCCCGCCTGTACCGGATCATTCGGAAAGCGGTGAAGCTCCTCCACTACGATCTTGCCGTCAATCAACTGGCCAAGCAGCGCTCTGCCGCTGCTTGCTCCCAGATCGTAAGCGAGAATGCTCACCAGCTTGCACCGCCCTTGCCTCTCGCCAAAATATCGTTGCCGTAGCTGCTTTCCAAATAAGCTTTCATCGGGTCAAGCGGCAAGCCCTGCTCCTCGCGAATCGAATGCAGCAGCGGCGTTACGTCGAATTCAAAGGCGCGGCGTACTGCGTCCTCTGCGCCAAGCACGTCATTGCGAGCTGCGGCAGCATCCACTTCCTCATGGTTGATAAGCAGCGCTTTGGCGAACTGCGTCTGTACGTTCAGCACGGAACGGAGCATCGCCGGAATTTTACGCTCGATATTGTGCGACTGGTCAATCATATAAGCGATGTTCTCGACGTTGTTGCGCACGCCTTCGTCCGAATCGCTGCCCGCGCTCAAAATTTGATAGAAGATAAGGAACAGCTCGTACGGGTTGACCGAACCAACGATCAGGTCGTCGTCCGCATATTTGCGGCTGTTGAAATGGAAGCCGCCAAGACGTTTCTCATCCAGCAAATAAGCGACGATATGCTCAATATTTGCGCCCGGCAGATGGTGGCCAGTATCGACAAGCACTTCCGCTTGCGGACCGAGCTTTTGCGCCAGATTGTAGGCCATGCCCCAATCGGCCAGATCCGTATGATAGAAGGCCGGCTCGAAGCACTTGTATTCGATCAGCATCCGCATATCCGGCGTCAGCGCATTGTACATTTCCGTCAGCGCCTCCTGCATCCAGCCCTTGCGCTTGCGGATGTGGCCTTGACCCGGATAGTTGGTGCCATCGGCGAACCAAAGGCTGATATCGCGAGAGCCCGTTTCCTTGGCGATATCCACGCACTCCAGCAGATGGTCGGTTGCTCTGCGGCGAACAGCCGGATCGGCGTTCGTCACGCTGCCGAGCATATAGTCGTCATCCTGAAACAAATTCGGGTTAACCGCTCCGATTTTCAGGTTCAGGCTTTCCGCATGGCTTCTCAGCTTGCCGTAATCGTCTACCTTGTCCCAAGGAATATGGATGGCCACCGATGGAGCCAAGCCGGTCAGGCTGTGCACTTGCGCCGCATCCTCCAGCTTCTCGAACGGGTTGCGCGGCACGCCTTCCTTCTGGAACACTTTAAAGCGCGTGCCGGAATCTCCGTAGCCCCAGGATGGCGTCTCGATTTTGAGCGCTTTCAGCTTTGCTCTAACCTCGTCCAGATTAACTCCTCTTTGTTGCTGCTGCTCTGCAAACAGCGCGTATGCGCGATCGGACATATTCAGCACTCCTTCATCTATATAATCGTTATTTGAGCGGATAGCCCATGACGGACATGAGAGCGTTCTCAGACTGGGTTGAATCCAATCTGCTGTACTGCACGATAATCGGAATATCGCTTTGCAGCTCAATCGCGTAAGGAACGCCGACCGGAATCGACGCTCCATTCTTCGAAAGCGAGCTGGTGCGAATATGCTTCGTGCGTCTTCCCTGAACGACGACCAGAATATCCTCGATCGGCTCGCGATCCTCAAAAAAGATCGTGAAGCGGATGAGCGCTTCCTCTGCCGAGCAGTTCAGCACGCATACCGATTCATGGCTGGTGAGCGCTCCCGAGCTGTCCGGCGGTATGAAGCCGTCAGGTATAAACCAATGCTTATCGCCACGCGCTGGAAACATATACGCCAGCCCCCTTAGCGAGTGAACGCCGCTGGTACGCCGCCGTCGATCGTCAGCATGCAGCCAGTCGTTTTGTCCGATTTGGAGGAAGCGAAGAACGCGATGCCTTCCGCGATATCGCGCGGATAGATGTTCACAAGCAGCGTCGTGCGCTTGCGGTAATATTCCTCAAGCTGGTCAGGCTCAATGCCGTAAGCGGCGGCGCGCTCATTGCGCCAGCTTCCGTTCCAGATCGCCGACCCTTGCAGAATCGCGTCAGGAAGAACCGTATTGACGCGAATGCCGAATTCGCCGCCCTCAGCCGCGATACAGCGTGCAAGATGCGCTTCCAGCGCTTTTGCCGAGCTGTATGCCGAAGCATTTTTGCCTGCGTATACGGAGTTTTTCGAGCCGATAAACACCATGTTGCCGCCGATCGCCTGCTGCTTCATCAGCTTGAACGCTTCGCGGGCCACAAGGAAATAGCCTGTTCCGAGCACGTTCATGTTCAGGTTCCACTCTTTGAGGGACGTTTCATCGAACGGGCTGGAAGTGGCCAGACCGGCATTGTTGACGATAATATCCACGCCGCCGTAAGCGATGGAGGTTTCAGCGTAAGCGGCAGCTACCTGCTCTTCGCTCGTTACGTCCATTTTGACCGCGATTGCGCGGTTCTCGCCGAATTTCTCGTTAATTTCAGCCGCAACCTTCTGTGCGCCCTCCAAATTAAGATCCGCCAGCACAACGTGCGCGCCTTCCGATACAAGGCGGCGAGCCGTTTCGCTGCCGATGCCGCCGGCTCCGCCGGTAATGAAGGCTACCTTGCGGGAGAATTCGGCTTCCGCAGGGGCAAGCGACAGCTTGTATAGCTCCAGCGGCCAGTATTCTACATTGTAGGACTCGTTCTCGCTTAGCGATACGAACTCGCCCAGCGCCGTTGCGCCGCGCATAACCGCAATCGCACGGTGGTACAGCGCGCCGCTGACCTGCGACATAAACCAGCTTTTGCCGGTATTGATCATGCCGATGCCCGGAATGAGGATAACGCGCGGAGCAGCCTCAAACATGACGTCACCTTCGTTTTTATTGCGGTCGAAGTATGCTTTATATTCTTCCTTATAAGCGGCAATTCCTTCCGCAAGCTTCTGCTTCAGCCCATCCACATCGTCCGCGTTAGGCGTCCAGTCGATAAAGAGCGGAACGACCTTCGTGTGTACCAAATGGTCCGGACAAGCCGCGCCGACCTGCGACAGCTTAGGCGATTTCTCGCCGCTCACGAATGCGAGCACGTCTTCCTGGTCGTCGAAGGAAAGAATCATTTTTTTGGCGTCGCTTACCGCGCCGCGAATCGACGGCATCACGGCAGCAGCTATGCTTCTGCGTACTTCTGCAGGCAGCACTTCATGCTTTGCGCCGCCGAACAGCTTCGCCTCGTCGAAACGCGCTTCGATAAACGCTTCGGCTTCGGAAATAATTTTGATCGTTTGCGCGTAGCATTCCTCGGACGTCTCGCCCCAAGTGACCAGACCGTGCTTCTCCATCAGTACTAGCTCGGCATTCGGATTCGCCAGAACGCCTTCCGCGATCATTTTGGACAGGTTAAAGCCAGGACGCACATAAGGAACCCACACGAAGCGGTCGCCGAAAATTTCTTTCGCCAGCTCCTTGCCGTTGTCTGCGCAGCACAAGCTGATAATGGAATCCGGGTGCGTATGATCCACATGCTTAAATGGAAGAAAGGCGTGCAGCAGCGTCTCTATGGAAGCGCGCGGGTGCTTGGCGTCGATCATGCAATTGGCCAGATAGGCGACCATTTCCTCGTCCGGCATTTCAGAGCGCTCGAACAATGGACGAATATCGTCCATGCGCAAGCCTGTGAAGTTGCCCGCTTTCATCGTTGCAAGGTCGGAGCCGCTGCCTTTGACGAACATTACCTCAACGTCGCGTCCGCGGAAATCCTTTACGAACGTTTTGGTCGACGTGTTGCCTCCCCCGTAATTGCATACGCGGCGATCCTCGCCGATTATGTTGGAACGGTAGACCAGCTCGGCCAAGCCGCCTTCCAGTTCTGCCGCTTTATCGTTGTTCCACAAGCTTTGTACCATGGATATACCTCCGAATAATGTTTTTGATAATCTGTGAAATGATCATATCATATTTGTTTGTTTTTGAATACGGCTTTTATAAACAAAAACAAACACAGAAATTATTTTTATTTATTCCCCATTGCGAGACGGAGCCGCCACATGGTCAGCCGGTATACTTCCCTTCACGATCGATGAAGTATTTGCGAATAAAATAGCTCGGCGTACAGCTCCATGCATGGCAATAGCTGTTGACCAGATTGCTGCCGTACGGCGAAAGACGTTTGTCTGCCGGGTTGTACAGCTCCCAGAACGTATCCGCGCCGTCCGCCAGCATCTCTCCCCAGTACGCTCTCATTTGGGCCAGCGCTTTTTCCCGTTCGCCGCATTCCAGCAGCGCCTCTACGAAATGATGATACAAATACGGCGTTGACATGCCAATTGCAGGATTTTCCCGCATTAAACGGTCAAGCAAAGCCGCTGTCTCCGCATTGTCCAGCACCGCTGCAAGCGCCATCCAGATCTGCGAAGCCCACGACACCTGCCGGCCTTCGCCGCTTACAAAAAATTGACGCTCCTCGTCCCACAAATGCGCCATCGCGGCAGCTGTCGCTTGTCTGCATGCCGTTTGCATAAACGTCTCGGCGGCGGAATCGCCCAATTCGCGCGCCAGCAAAAGGCCCCGCTTCAAATTATAAATAAGAGCCGCTTGCGCGCCCGCCTGCTTGTTCAAGTCGTCATGCCAGTCAAGGAAGCAATACCAGGTGTCGTCATCGCGCACGATGCCGCGCTCATCGAGCCGCTTGAGCGCAATCTCAGCCTGCTCCACTGCAATCGGCCACAGCTCAAGCAGCGACTGGCGGTCCTGCGTAGCGGCATAATAATCGTATAGCGTAGCGATAAAAAATAAGGAGTAATCGTAAAGATAAATATCATCGACAAACGGATGCGGCTTTTCATATAAGCAAGCTCCTACCTGACCATCCTCCAGCCGCATGCCCGCGAATAAATACAAGCAGCGCTTGACCAGATCATTGCTGCGGAACGTCTCGTAGTTCACGAGCGCTTGCAGGCGCAGATCGCCGATCCACAAGCGTCGGTCGCGCTTAGGCCCATCCTCGAATACCGTCTGCATGCAATCCCGCAGCGTTTTTATGCCAACCCGGTCCAGCTCCCGCAGATCATCCGGCACATCGCCAGGCAGCGGAACCACATTTTCTTCGTCCGCCGAGGTTACCGTCTCGCAATAAAGCTCCGGAAAGGTGACGTGATAGCGGATAGAAGTCGCCAGAACCGTTATCTTCATATAACGGAACGTATATCTGCGCGGCAGCGTAACCGTTCCCGGCAGCACATCAACGTTGATGATTTCATCCTGCAGCCACGAACGGCTAAGCCAGCCGTCGTAATTCGCGAAATCCTCGCCGATCTCGCAAGGCATCTCGCCGAACACCAGACCGAGACGGAGCGGCGCGTCCGCGTTGCTGTCGACATTGCGAATGGAAAACGTTACATAACCGACCTGATGATCGCCGAAATCGAGCACAACGCTGTCGCCTTGACGAAGCGTTCCGGCATTGAACGCCTCGGCTGTGCCCGCATCCTTCACCTCCCACCCCTGAAACGCCTGCTCGTTCGCAACAATCTCCACTTGGCGCTTCGGGTAGACTCTAGCTTTATGCAGCTGCGGCGTAAGAGCCTCAGCACGATCGACAAATGCTTGTGTTATTCGTTTGGAACTCATCATGATCATCTCCTTGAAAGCTGATAGATAAAAGCAAAAGACGGGGCAGCCCCCGTCTTTATTGAAGCCATGTTATCCTTTAACCGCTCCTACCGTCATGCCGCCGACAAAATATTTCTGAAGAAACAGAAACGCCAGCAGCAGCGGCAGCGCGCAGAGAAAACAAGCCGCGAACAACACATTCCATTGGGTCGGATTCTGTTGATCGCCCAGAAAGCCAAGCATAGCTAGCGGCAGCGGTGAATCGCCAGCGCTGGAAATAAAGATCATATTAAAGAAGTAATCGTTCCAGATCCAGACGCCCTGCGTAATAATTACCGAGACGGTAACGGGAATGAGCAGCGGAAAGACAACCGTCCAGAAGCGGCGAAACAGCCCCGCCCCATCTATATGCGCAGCTTCTTCCACTTCCTCGGGTACGCCGCTGCGAATAAAGCCGGTATACAGGAAGGTAGAAAAAGGAAGGCTGCAGGTAATAAACATGAGAATCGGCGTGTAATGATTGGTCGGAATGTGCAGCGCATTAATCATTTGCACGATTGGAATGAGCACCATCTGAGCCGGCACGACCAGCCCCGATAGAAAAAACAGATATAAAAACTTGCTCCATTTCGTCCTGAGCCTGGCCATCGGGTAAGAGGCCATTGCAGCGAACAGCACGACAAAAACAACGGAAATACCGGTTAAAATGATGCTGTTAAGCAGCGCCTGCGGAAACTGCATCCGCTCGAAAGCGACCCGATAGCTCTCGAAGGAAATGCTTTGGAACATATAAAGCGGGTTGGTATTGTCGCTAGGCTGACGCAGCGAGGTAGAAAGCGCGATCACCAGCGGAATCAAGTTGAGCCCCATGACGGCGATAACAGCCAGCTGCAGCAGCGTTTTTTGAATGGTTTTGCCGAAGGTCACGCCGATACCTCCCTTTTATTCATGCGTACAACGAAGATTGCGGTAATGGCAATAATAACGGCGAACGAAATGACGCCAAGCGCGGACGCTTTGCCGAACAATTGCTCGGTAAACGCCATTTTGTAGATGGAGAAAATAAGTGTATTGGTTGCCGTGCCTGGCCCGCCATTGGTCATGATGAACGGGAAATCAAACGCCTTGAGTCCGTTGATCAGGCTTAGCGTCACATTGATGGTAATCGCAGTCGCAAGCAGCGGAATTTTCACATGCTGCAGCAGACGCCAGGGACCGCAGCCGTCCATTTTGCCGGCCTCCAGCAGATCATTAGGCACAGTCTGCAAGCCAGCCAGAAAAATAATCATGGTCGTTCCAATATTTTTCCATATTTCAACAAAAATAATGGCATACAAAGCGGATGAATAATTGCCTAAAAAATTAAGATTTTCATTGTTGATGCCGATTTTATCAAGAAAGGTAGAGATTAGTCCGTAATCCGGCATGTAGACGTAGCTCCATAGGAAGCCCACAACGATTGCGCTAAACAACGTCGGTATATAAGCCAGCGAACGGTAAAAACCTTTGCCTCTGATTTTCATATTTAGCAGCAGCGCAAGCGCCAGTCCGATCAGGTTGCCGAATACAACGGTGATCAGCGTATAAACGAGCGTATTCGTTAAGGAAACGCCCAGCACATCTCCGTTCAGAAGATCCTTGAAATTGTCAAATCCGATGTAGTTGTATTCTTGCGAAAAACCGTTATAGTCCGTTATGCTGTACTGAAACAATCGCAGTATCGGAAAAATCCATAACACCACATAAAAAATGAGAGCCGGTATTGCAAAAAAATACATCGACTTCTTCATTACAGTTGAGTTCATGCTGCTCCATCCTCTCCGGCTATCTCCTGGCAGCCTGCCGGGAAGAAGCTCCGCTCTCCCCGACAAGCCTTTCTATTCACGATGCGATCGCTTATTTATTTTTCCAGAGCTCTTGAAACTTGTCGTCCATCGCCTTCGCCACTTCTTCAGGCGTCGTCTTTTTGCCGCCGATAATTTCCGCGAACTTCGACTGCATCACATCGGACACGCCGGCAGGCCACATTTGGTTGCTGAAATAAACGGAGTTTCCGTTTTGCTGATAATTGTCGTTAACCGATTTGAATAGCTCGTTGCTAAGCTCCACGCCTTTGTAGACGCTGATCGAGCTGTTCGATTCCACAAACGCCTTGAACAGATCCGATTCACCGTCAAACAGATAATTCAGCACTTGCTTGGCCGTGTCCAATTGAGCGGATTTTGCATTCAAGGCGTAGCCGGCAGACGTCGAAGCCGACACGTATAGCGGTTGGCCCGGCTCGTTGCCAGGAAGCGATGCAAAGCCGCGTGTAAATTCGGCTGCGCCTTTTGCGCTCATCGACGGATAATCCCATGTTCCGGTGAAGGACATCGCGGCTTTGCCGTCGATAAACAATTGAGCCGCTTGCGCGCTGCCTACGCCAAGTGAATTTTTGACGACGTAACCCTTGTCGTAAAGCTCTTTGTACATGGCGATCGTTTTCACCCATTTTGGATCGTTAAGCGGCTTTTCACCGTTCTGAACCTTTACGTCAAAGTCCATTTCGTCCGGGTACACGACATTCGCCGCAATCGGGTACATGCCGAACTGAATGACCCACGGGTCCTTGTCGCCAAGCGCGATTGGCGTAATTCCGGCATCCTTCAGCTTCTGGCACAGCTCCAGAAACGCATTCCAGTCCTGCGGGAATTCCGTTACGCCCACCTGCTCCAGCATTTCCTTGTTGTAGTAAACGCCGAGGAAATCAAGGCCTTCCGCTACGCCGTAAGGCTTTCCGTCATACGACATGTCATCCTTGGCCCCTTGGCCGATATTGTCCCAGAACGTCAGGTCGGACAGGTCTGCCGCAAATCCCGCTTTCGCGAAATCGAACACTCCGCCCGCCGCGTTTTTCGGGAAAATCCAGAAAATGTCCGGCCCTTTGCCTGCCGCAAGCTTCGTGCGCACCGATGTGTTGTATTGATCGTCAGGAAGCTTCTGCACTTCCAGCGTAACGTTCGGGAATTTCTCCTTAACCAGCCGCGGCAGAATATCAAGCTCAAAATCCTCGCCGTCGGCCGCTTTATTGCCGGACATCATCATCGTTAAGGTGACTGGCTTCGCGGACTCGCTCTCCTCCGTTGCCGTCCCGTTGCTGGCAGCCGGTTCTGTCGTTGCGTTGCCGCCATTGCTGTTGCTTCCACATGCGCTAAGCATAATGACTATGAGGACCAGCGCAGCAAGCCAAACTGTTTTTGCTCGTTTCATCGTGTATTTCCCCCTGTTTCGTTAATGTTCTTGCCTTGTGCACATTTTTATAATAATGTGGGTTGCAGTATAATTGCTTTGGTAAAAATGGTGCACTATTTTTAGAATAGACAAGCTTGGAGGTTTGCGTGTATGCTCTTTTTTAATATCAAAACAAAGCTGTTCCTAGTGCTAGTGCTCGTTTCCATTGTGCCCATCATCGTCGTTTCGGTAAGCTCCTACCGCAGCTATACGAGACTTGTCAACGAGCAGACCTCCTACGTTGCAGCAACGACGATTCAAAATTCGGTCAAAAGCATCGAGGATATTTTGCAAAATATTGATCGCATCTCCATCACTTTGCTGCAGCAATCATCATCGGCTACCGTCTACAACACCGTTAGCGATGAGCTTCGGGCGCTCAACCAAACAAACGATCAATATGAGATTTTTATTACCCGAGCCCGGCTGAAGCTCATTTTCGAAAATATTCTACTGGGTTATAATTACATTAACGGGATTTATTTATTTACGCCTGACGGGAAATCGATCAGCTATGGCAACGAGATGAAGCTGGACTATTCACCGCTTCAGGACGAATGGTACATCGGAACGATCCATTTAAAAGGCGGCCTGTACATTGGCGAGGTGGGCAGCAAGCCCTATATGATCGGCGCCAAGCCATCGATCGGCTTCTCGCGCGCGCTTTACGATCCGAACAGCAATGAGTTTCTAGGCGTTTTTATGATTGACGGCAGCATGGATTTATTCTCAGGTCTCAATCAGAATCCTGCTCCCGGCTTATCCAATATTTATGTGGCCAACGGACAAGGCGGGATCATCTATGAAAGCGCAAGCAAGAAAGCGGGCGGTGTGCTCCCCTCCTTGCTTCAAAAGCAGCTTGGCAGTATGAGCGGCTCGCTCCAGCAATTCAACGACGCCGGCAATTTGACGGTCATTCAGCGAGTGCCAAGCAACGATTGGAGCGTGATCGCCAGCATCTCGGTAGACAAGCTGTATCAGGAATACGGAATCTCGCAAAAGCTGGTTATTTATGTAGCGGCAAGCTGCGGCATCATCTTTTTGCTAGTCTCCTTCTTCCTCTCCAATTTCATTACAAAGCCCATTATACGGCTGGCCAAAATCATGCGCAAAAATAAAGCGCAGCGTCTCGTGCCCATACAAGCAGATGCGAGTCGGGTAGATGAGATCGGCATTCTGTATCACGAATTCGACAAAATGATTCGCGATATCGACACGCATATACGCGAGAGCTACCAGAATCGAATTTTGTCGATGGACTCCCAGATGAAGGCGCTTGAAGCTCAGATCAATTCACACTTTCTGTACAACACGCTGGAATCGATTAACAGCATCGCTGAAATTGAAGAGGTGGAGAGCATCGTGGTCATGACAAAGGCGCTTGGCGATATGTTCCGGTACAGCATTAAAACCGACAGCGAGCTTGTTGCTGCCGAGGAGGATTTGCAGCATGTGGACAATTACATGGCGATCCAGCAAATTCGTTATGCCGACAAAATCGCCTTTCACAAAAACATTGATCCGCATATCCTTGGGCTGCGCATGCTAAAGCTGCTGCTGCAGCCGCTGGTCGAGAATGCGATCTATCACGGACTTGAGAACAAGCGCGGCAAAGGGAGCATTACGATCAACGGCTGGCTGGAGGAGGAGCGAATTCTGCTTCAGGTCATCGATGACGGCGTAGGGATGACGAATCAGCAGCTGGAGGAGCTTCGCAAGCTGCTGTCCGAGCCGCCGGAATTCGTCTCGATCGGACAGCGCAGCAGACAGAGCATCGGCATTAAAAATGTACACTCAAGAATCGTTCTCTACTACGGCCTCGAATATGGACTAGATGCGCAGAGCGTGAAGAATGAGGGAACAACGATTACGATTTCCATTCCAGCAAACCGAACTATAGGAGGATAACAGCATGCACACCTTCATCATTGTGGACGATGAGCCTCTCATACGCAAAGGACTGCTCAAAAAAATCCAATCCTTTCATGCGCCGCTAACGTTTCTTGGCGAAGCGGACAACGGCTCTGATGCGCTTCAACTGATTAAGGATTCAGATCCCGATATTATTTTGACGGATATGCGTATGCCCGAAATGGACGGCAAATCGTTAATGAAGCATATTCATGAGCAGTATCCGGACAAAAAAATAATTGTCATTAGCGGCTATTCCGACTTTGAATATATGCAGGTGGCCATCTCCGCGAAAGTGATCGGCTACCTGCTGAAGCCGTTCAGCCGCGAGGAAATTCATCGCACGCTACAGCTCGCGATTGACGCCATAGACCAGCAGCGCTCAGTCAAGCTGGAGGTCGTCCAGAAAACGGCAGAGAACGAAGAGATCAGCAGGAAATCCGATATTCAGTCACTTTTGAATGTCATCCTCGGCATCCACCAAATGAACAAGCCGCCTGTATTTTCCTCCAAGGCGTTTGCCTCATTGGCGGAGCAAGCCCATTACATGCTGTTGACGCTGTATTCGCCACAGCCGCTCGCCGTGGAGCAGCTGCCTGTCTTGAGCGAATCCCTTTATATCCCCCATCCGCAAAGCGCTAACTTGGCATTCGTGCTTTTGACCTTTCGCCGGGGGGAGAGCGAGCGCGCCATGCTGGGCCACGCCGAGCTTGCGGCCAAGCAGCTTATTGAACAGGTAGGCTCCAGAGGCGGGGGCGAGAGCTGTATCGGAGTAAGCGGGGTGACGTCTTCGCTTGCAGCGCTCAGACAAGCGCACCAGGAAACGATAGCCGCGCTGGACAAACGATCCGTTACCGATTTTGGCAAGTGCTACATGTACAGCACAGTCCCACAGGCGAGCAGCGTCGTCATTTGGAGCAAATCGCATGAGCTGCTGTTTTTTATCGAATCGGGCAATGTATCCAAAACGACAGAGCTTGTGCTGGATTTCTTTTCTTTCTTCGTGCGTCAGCCCGATCTGACGCTTGTCCAATTGAAGGAGCAAGCACGCGATATTATGATGGAGGTCAAAAAAATACTGTCCGCCTACTTGCAAACCGATGTGATCAGCTCTTCCTCCTCCAGTCTCGAATCGGTGCTTAGCATCTCCTTCGACATTGAAGCCGTCAAGGAATATATGCTCAAAGTGCTGACAGGCATTGCCGAGCTTTTGAAGGAACGATCCACCTACTCGTCCGATCATGTCATCGACAATGTTAAATTGTATATCCATAATCATTTCACGCAAGATTTAACGCTGGAGCGGGTATCCTCCCTGTTCTATTTGAATCCAAGCTATTTAAGCTATTTGTTCAAAGAAAAGACAGCGGAGAATTTTACCGACTACATTAACAAGCTAAGAATCGAGCAAGCAAAGAACCTGCTTAGAAGCACGGATGACAAAGTATACAAGATCGCCAAGACGCTTGGCTACGACAATCCTAAATACTTCTTCCGCGTATTCAAAAAAATGACGGGCACAACGCCGGAAAACTTTCGCAACGGCTGAAGGACTTGCATGACTGGCCGATCAGCCAGCCGTGCAAATCCTTCAGCCGACGTATCGTGCAAGCCAGTGGGACAGACACAAAAAAACAGGCACTGACCGCGGCTCGAACGAGCTTGGTTACAGCGCCTGTTTTCGTTTTATTGGGATACGCTACTTTTGTTTCCTGTCTGCTCCTTACAGTTTATTTGTTACAGCCTCATACGTTCTCAGCGCAACTGCGGCAAGCTCTGCACGCGTCAGCGCGTCAGCGCCAAGCAGACGGCCGTCTGGCGTGCCTTTGAAAATGCCGTATTTCACGGCTACAGCCATCGCATGCCGTTTGTCCTTCGACAGCTTGGCAGCATCCTTGAAGCCGGCAAGCAGTGTATCGGCCTCTGCAGCGCTTAGCTCCGTATCGAGTCCTGCATAAGTCAACGCATTCGTTAGAATTGCTGCCATTGACTCGCGCGTCATCGTATAGTCCGCTTTAAACTCTGCGCTTTCGATAAGTCCCGCATGAAATGCGGATCTGACAACAGCGTCGTACCACACCGTATCGCCCGGTTTCTGTTCAGGCGTCAGGCCAAGCACATTCAAAGCCACCATCAGCGTCTGGGCTGCAGTCGTGGATGCCGCAGGCTTCATCTGTGTATCCGATACGCCATTGATCAGCAGCAATCCGTTTGCTTTCTCCACATTCCGGGCGAACCAAGCGCTTGCCGGAACATCGCTGAACTGGCGCGCGGAGCTTACGGCTACATAGGTTCCGCTTGCTGCTACCAGCGCTTTAATAACGGTATTCCCATCCTTATCGATTACAGCTTTGCTAGGAACCGGAGTAAGCTTGCCATCTGCGCTGACCATGGCCAAGGTCACGGCGCTTTGGCCAGCCAGCTTGCCAACGTTCACTTCAGCCTCGGCATAGTTTCCTTGCTTCTCAGACACGGTGATGGCAACCGCTTCGCCTGCCACCTTCACGCCTGCTTTGCTGATTTTTGCAGCTTTGGCCGCATCGCTTTCCGAGCCTGGAGCAACCGTCACTGTCGCCGGCGTTCCGCTTGGAGCCGGTGTTGCAGTAGGCGTTGGCGTTGGAGCTACCCCGCCGGAACCGGATGACCCTGGATCAGTTGTAGGCGTTGGCGCTGCCGCTACCGTAAAGGCCAGACTGTCAATGCGAAGATCCGGCGCTTTAAACACCACGTACAAATCATGGACGCCTGTCAGGCTGGTATTGCTCAAATCCGCTTCTACCTCGGTGTAGCCAAGCTCTTGCACCTGAACCGCGGCATTGCTGATTTTGTAAGCATTGACCTGTGTTTTCGGCACGTCAATGACGGCAAACGGCGCGTTAGACGGTGAATCCGCGTGCAGCGTAATCACTCCGCCTGCCCCATCCGTGGCAACTGTCGCCCGCACTTTTTGTGCTCCGGTCAGATTGGCCTTAGACAAGGCTACCCATGAGCCGTTTTGCTTCGATCTCACGGCATAATAGCCGCCAACTACCGCCTTTTCCTTCAATTCAGCCGCAGTGTGCGCCTTGGATACCTCATGATACACAACCTCATTAGCCGCAAAAGCATGGTCGAATACGTTGAGCGGCTGTCCAAGGGCCAGCTGTGTCAGCGCTTTGCCTTGAACCTGAACCGTATGCTGCGCTTTAATGTCGGCGGAGGAGGAACCGACCTGGATGGAGTAGGCGCCGTTCTCCACTGTGAATTGATTGCTGTTCACGTCCCATACCGCAAAGTCCTTAGGATCAACGGTCAGTGTAACCGTTTTGCTCTCGCCTGCAGCAAGTTTTACCTTCTCAAAAGAGGCCAGCTGCTTGTTAGGCGCATAGCTGCCGTAGACGGCGTTGTTGTTTTTGACATACAGCTGCACAACTTCCGCCGTTGCGACCGCGCCTTCGTTTTTAACCTGAACGCTGACCTGGAACGGGTCATTGCCCGAAACGCTGGACGGAGCGGATAGATTGCTGTAAGAGAAGGTGCTGTAAGACAGCCCGTACCCGAAAGGATAAGTCACCGGCGCCTTCGTATACATGTAAGTAAGCTCGGACTCGATCGGATCGGAATTTGTCATATCGAGCTTGAAGCGCGGATCGATAGCATCCAGCGTCATCGTTTTGTTGCCCTCTGGAATAACGTATTTGTTAATAGCCGGGAAGGCCGACATATCCTTATACCATGTCGAGGTCAAACGGCCTGTAGGCGCATAATCTCCATAGAGCACCTGCGCCAGCGCATGGGAATCATATTGCCCGCCATACGGCTGGTATATGATCGCCGATACATTCGGATTGTTCTGGATTTCCTCCAGTCCGACAGGGAAGCTTGTTCTGACGACTACGACTGTCTTTTTCTCTTTGGCGGCAAATGCCGAGGAAACCCTGTCTACCAGCTTGTAATCGTCCGCGCCCATGTCGAGGCTGGAACGGTCATTGCCTTCGCCGGCGCTGTGACGGGGAACGGCTCCTACGAATACAACCGCATAATCGTCTATGTCGGCTCGCGCGGCAGCTTCCTCGCCTACCTCTTGAACGACCGTTTTAGCAAATTTCACGGCATCCGGACGCACAGCCGCATTTTCTTTATTGCCAAGCGTGGCGGCCGCAGTTTTGAGCGATCCATCCTCTCCCGCTGTTGCGAACCGGCCGCTCGCATAGTAGAAGTTCGTGAAGTCTCCCGAGAAGCCCGTCCGGTAGCCGCTTGTGACGATGGAAACACTGTCGTCGGCATTCGTTTCCATGCGCAGCGTTGGCGGAATGACGCTTGTTTCTCCGATCATTTCAGCAAGATTCCAGTCGTTGGCAGTCAGATTCAGCTTCGTTCCATCCGTGTTGCCGATCGCGGTATTGGCCGCCGAAGGCGATGTAACCCAACGATTGTTGTACAACGACATCAAGCTCGAGCCTGATTGTCCCCAATCGTATACGCGGAACAATTGGGCAGGATTTGCCGAATCGACCGCTTCAGCCGACAGAATAAGCGCCGAGCCTTTTTCCAGCGCCTCCGGATTGGAAGCATCCGCTTTTAGCGTTTGTCCATTCAGCTTGGACGTCAAAGCGATAACCTCGCTGCCCGTTGTATAATGGACATGATCGGCTCCGTTGGCTTTGATGATCGAGAGCAACGGCGATTGGCCCGAATTGGCAATATCGTTTGGCGTGACGCCTACCGAATAGGTCGTTTTAAAACGCGAGTCCGCATAAATGCCCGATACTGCCGCGTTTTTTTGTTTGGCAAGCGGGAGCGCTCCATCGTTTTTGAGCAGAACGATGCTTTCCTGCGCCGCCTTGAGCGCCACCTCCTGATGCCCGGCGTCCTTGTAGGATGCGGCAGGCGCAGTCCTTACATCCTTCGCATCCTGTGCGAATGGATACATGGTTGGAATGCCGTTGGCATCCGTCTCATTAAAGATGCCCAATCGTACAAGCTGGTTGATATGCGGTCTGGCAGCTTCAATCAAATCGTCGGTCGTAATGCCGTATTCGTTCCGCTCCACCAGCGTAACAAGCTCGGCTACGTCGATATCCGCATTGGCTACGGATGGCGAAGGCCGTCCCGCATTCGCTTGAGCGAGCGCCATCAATACCGTCGCATGCGAGCGGTCGACCGCATAGTTGTTGTCATAGCCGTTGCCCATTTGATTGCCGGTCGATACATGCTGATCCCCGTTGAAGTCCGGCGAGCTGTACACGCCGTATTTCGCAAACGTGTTCGCATGGAGCTGAAGCGGCGACAAGATGTTGGGAATGCCGTTGGTCCGGCCAAAGGAGGTCATGACACCGGCCACTGCACCGGATTCCAGCCCTTTTTGCACGCCTCTTGTCTGGTATTCGAACATAGCGCGCGCGCTGGCGCTATTGCTCGCCGATTGACGGAACCATTGCGCATTATAGACGGAGTAGTGCTTGGTCCCGACAGCCGCACGCATCCAGAAGCCATCATTCGTTGCCGGCTGGTCGATTCCGCTCAGACCGGTAGCCATTTTGTCGATGAGCGTACCCGCCATGTAAGCGTCCTCGGAGAAGCCCTCGTCAAAGCGTCCGCTAAGCGGATTGATCCGCAAATCGCTGACTACCGTAAAGGCTACGCTCGCAGAGGCATTTGCTCCGCCATGAATGTTGGATTCGCCTTGCTTCACTTTGAGCTGGCTGATCTTCTCGTTGCCGATAACCTCGCCAATCTCGCCAAGCAGCTCTTTGTTCCACGTCTGACCCATGCCGACCAGCGCCGGAAAATCCGTGGAGATGCCTTGTACATTATCGGCGGCTGACAACGCGCCCGGAATGACCTTGCCTGCGTTAGCCCCCTTCTTCAACGTATAGTGGTTGCGGGAGCCGGTGACGTATACGGCCGGTCCTTCCAGACCGGTGTACTCAAAATAAGTGTCTACAAATTCATCCAGATGCTCCGGATTGCCGTCGAATAACGGCATCCCGTCGAATACCCCTCCGTTTTGCGTTTTGAATACGATCACTGTGTCCGCGGCATAAGACACCGGACCGATCTGCGTAAGCAAGCCTGCTGTGACCGATAGGACGGTAAAGACCGACAACACCCTTTTCCCTAATCTCTTGCCAGTTCGTAGCTTAACCATCTGTTTCCTCCCTCTCTATATTGCAATCGCTTTCACGATAACTTGTACTCATTATAGCGGCGGAGGGAGTACACTTTGTTTTTAGGTTATGGTGCAATATTTTTAGTTTGGGCAAAATTTTCATAGTACTTATTGATTTTTGCATCTCTTACTATCGTTTGATGCATGCACCTTTATCCATATAAAAAAACCTGAGCCGAATGAACGGTCAGGTTTCTCCTTTGATAGCATCTGCCCCTAGCTTTCAGCAAGCCATAAGCAGCAATCACACACTAACGGTTAGTGCTGCCGTTCTGAAAATGCTCCAGCGCCGCACGAACCTCGGCAGCCGTATCCAGCTCCAGCAGCCTTTGCGCGAGCTCCACGCAGGCACTCCGATCCAGTTGTCTGATCGTCTGCTTCACTCGGGGCAAGGAAGCGGCGGACATGCTCCATTCGCCAAGACCAAGCCCAAGGAGCAGCGGGGATGCAAGCGGGTCGCCCGCCATGCTGCCGCACATGCCGGTCCACTTGCCATGTCTGGCTGCGGCATCGATCACCGTACGAATCAGCTCGATAACAGCGGGATGGAAGTAGTCATATAAATAGGCGACCTTCTCGTTCATCCGGTCAACGGCAACCGTATATTGCACCAAATCATTTGTACCGATACTGAAGAAGTCGACCTCCCTGGCCAGACGGTCCGCTATCAGCGCGGCGGACGGCACTTCAATCATAACGCCGACCTCCATAGCTGGAGGCACGCTGGCACCTTCTGCGACAAGTTGGCTGCGCGCTTCCTCGTACAATGCTTTTGCGGCGCGCCACTCCTCCATCCCGGATATCATCGGAAACATAATTTTTACCGTGCCATAGGCCCCGGCACGAATAATTGCGCGAAGCTGCGTCAGCAGCAGCTCGCGACGATCCAGGCAAAGCCGAATCGCGCGATAACCAAGGAATGGATTCATTTCCGCAGGCAAGTCAAGATAAGGCAATTCCTTATCTCCGCCAATATCAAGCGTTCGAATGACAACGGCGTGCCCCTGCATCGTCTCCGCAACCTCGCGATAAGCAGCGTACTGCTCATCCTCAGAAGGCATCTGCTGAGCGCCCATGAACAGAAATTCTGTCCGATAAAGCCCAACCGCCTCAGCGCCTTTATCCAGCAGGCCAATCGCTTCCTGCGGCGTTCCGATGTTCGCAGCCAGCTCGACCGAGAATCCATCCTTCGTTACGGCTGGCAGCTCGGCTACAGTCAGCAGACGTTCCCGCTCCGCTGCTTCTTCAGCCTGACAGACGGCATAGTGCGCCTTCGTGTCCGCCTGAGGATGCTGCACACATTGGCCGGTAGAGCCATCTATCACAAGCTCATCCCCGTGCGATATCCCCTCAATCGCCGAGCCTGCTCCAACGACCGCCGCGATGCCTAATGAGCTGGCAAGAATCGCCGTATGCGAGGTTTTGCCGCCGATTCGAGTTACGAAGCCAAGCACAAATTGCTTATCAAGCTGAACGGTATCCGAAGGCGTCAGGTCATCGGCAACGATAATCACTTGTTCCCTTATATCCGCCAATTGCGCTCCCTGATAGCCTACGATATGCGAGATAAGTCTCGCGCCAACATCGCGAATATCCGCCGCTCGCTCACGCATGTACTCGCTTGCCATTGCATCGAACAAGCCCGCAACCTGCTCAATAGTCCGTTTCGCCGCCGTCTCGGCTGTCCAATGCTCATTCTGAATCAGCTTCTGCATGGGCGGATAGAATGCCGGATCGCTAAGAAAGCTGATTTGTCCTTTAAGAATAGTAGCTTTTTCTTCCCCAAGTGTCGCGGATGCCCGCTCCACAAGCAAGCCAAGCTCAGTCTGGCAATGCTCCTTCGCCTGCTCCAATCGCTCCAGCTCACGCTGCGTATCCTCGCTTTTGTTATCCTGTATCGCTTCTGGCTTGAACGGCTTGTATACGAACGCATTGCCCACTCGGATGCCTTCGGAAACGCCAAGTCCGCTGAACCGTTCCTCAGCCTTTGCTGCTGTCATAGCTTTCCCCTCCCTGCTTGCTCCTTTCATTCGAGCAATGGTATTTCCAGCCAAACGCCATTGCCTGATTAAGCCTCTCCAAAACCGCTCTCTACCAGCTCCGCCAATTTTTCAACCGCTTCGCGCTCATCCGGCCCTTCCGCTACAATGACTACAACAGCGCCTTTCTCCAAGCCAAGCGTCATCAAATTCAGAATGCTCTTCGCATCTGCCGTTGTCGTTGTGCCCTCCGGTTTTAGAAGAATGGTGGACTGGAATTGTACGGCCCTCTCCGAGAATAGCTGTGCCGGACGAATATGAAAGCCTGCCTCATTTTTAATGGTTATCTTTTGCGCATACATGGTTGCTCTCTCCTCTCCTCTATTTAAATCGTTGCCAGTAATTGCTTAAGCTGCTCCGCATCTGATACAGACAGCAGACTGGAACGAAAATCGCTGTCGATCAGCTTGCGGGAAAGGGCTATCAATATTTTCAGATGATCATTTCCTGCCGCTGCCTCTGGCACAGCAATCATGAAAACAGCCTGTACCGGCACATCATCAAGCGATTGCCAGTCAATAGGAGTAGACAGCTTGGCGAAGGCTATGCCGGCTCTCTCCACTCCTGCCGACTTTCCGTGCGGGATGGCCACCTGAAAGCCGATGCCTGTCGAGCCGGCATTCTCCCGGGTTAGAACCGCCGCTTCAAAAGCAGCTTTGTCGGTGACGACGCCCGCGGCGGCTAGACTGTCGATCAATTCGGAAATAACCGTATTTTTATCTGCTGCATCTAGCGGAATTCGGATAGCTTGTTCGTTCAAAAGCTCAAGTATATTCATGAGTAATACCTCCCAGGTTTATAATGATGCCTTATTCTGCTCCAGCGGCTTCTTAAGCAAACTTAGCAGAACAGCCGTAACGACCGTGCCAATGACGATCGCGAGCGCATACAGCGCCAAATGACTAACCGCATTCGGAATCGGCAGTACGAATATGCCGCCATGAGGTGCTCTTAGCGTTGCTCCGAAAGCCATGGACAATGCGCCGGTAATGGCCGACCCGACTACGATAGACGGAATGACACGGAATGGATCGCCGGCCGCGAAAGGAATCGCGCCTTCTGTAATGAATGAAATACCCAGTACGGATGCCGCTTTGCCCGCATCTCTTTCTTCCTTCGTAAATTTATTCTTTGCAATCAACGTAGCCAGCCAAAGTCCAAGCGGCGGTGTCATGCCAGCGGCCATTACCGCAGCCATAGGGCCAAATACATTGCTGGCAAGCAAGCCTACCGAGAATGTATAAGCAGCTTTATTGACTGGACCACCCATATCAAAAGCCATCATCGCTCCGAGCAGCAGTCCAAGCAAAATCGCATTGGTCGTGCCAAGCGCGGTCAGCCAGTTGGTCAGGCCGTCCATAATGGCTTTTACCGGCTCGCCGATGACGTAAATCATTAACAGACCTGTCACGGCGGAAGCGATCAACGGTATAAGCAGAATCGGCTTTAAGCCTTCCAAATTGCGGGGCAGCTTAATGTATTTTTTTAACAGCTGCGTCGTATAGCCTGCCAGAAAACCGGCCAGAATACCTCCCAAGAAACCTGCGCCGATCGTTGAAGCGAGCATGCCGCCAATGAGTCCAGGAGCCAGGCCCGGCTTCTCGGCTATCGAAAAGGAGATAAAACCGGCAAGAACGGGAACCATAAGGGCAAATGCCGAGCTGCCCCCAATATTCATCAGCGCTGCGGCAAATGTGCCTTCTACTTTGAAAGCCTCAATGCCGAACATAAAAGAAATGGCAATAAGCAGTCCGCCTGCAACAACGAGCGGGAGCATATGGGAAACGCCAGTCATCAGATGCTTATAGGGGCCAGAGCGAGCTGCGCTGCGCTCAGCCTTGGATTGTTCAACGCGTTTGGCGTAATCGCCTGACGGTGCGGCAGCCTCTTTGGAGAGCGCTTCGTCCAACAAGCCTGCCGGATTTTTGATAGCCTGCGCTACAGGGACTCTGACCACAGGCTTGCCTGCAAAACGAGACTCCAGCACATCCGTATCCGCCGCTACAATAATGGCATGAGCTTCGGCAATTTCCTGATCGGATAGCTCATTCTCAACGCCAACCGCGCCCCTTGTTTCAACTTTAAGCGGAATATCCTTATCCTTGGCTGCTTTAATCAACGATTCAGCTGCCATATACGTGTGCGCAACTCCGGTTGGACAAGCCGTTACCGCAAGTATTTTTTTCATAAGCCTTGGCCTCCTTTAAATGATTGCATCATCGAATGCTATAGCCGGGAAATGCTTACTCGGTCAATCGACTCTTGTACCTCTGACAGCGAACATACCTCCGTCCCCGGTTTGGAAGCGGTTACTGTGCCAGCTGCAGAGGTCCACTTGGCCATGTCCTCGAAGGACTTGCCCGTGAGCAAGCTATAAGCCAGTGCGGCAACCATGGAATCGCCTGCACCTACCGTGCTCATTGGCGTAATCGGGAACGGGCTCGCCCTCACAGCTTCGTGCTTGCCGACAAGCAAGGAGCCCTCCGCCCCCATTGAAACGAGTACATAACGGATGCCTCGTTCCATAAGCGTGCGTGCTGCGGCAATGGTATCCGACATGGTATCCAGCTTGCGGCCAATCAACGCTTCAAGCTCATGTATATTGGGCTTGATCGCAAGCGGAGCAGCATCGATGCCTGCGGCAAGCGCCTCGCTATCCGCATCGAGAAGCGTGTGTGCCCCTTGCTCGCGTGCCAGCCTCGTTAGCGTTCTATAATAGTCGGGAGGCGCGCCCGGCGGCAGGCTTCCAGCCAGAACAACCAATGAAGCGCCGGCCACGCTTGAGCTGAATTGCCGTTGAAACCGCTCCAGCAAAGCGGCATCCGTATAAAAACCAGGCTCGTTAAGCTCTGTCGTTCGTTTCGTTGATTCGTCTACCATTTTCAAATTGACTCGCGTATCTCCTGCCGCCTCAAGGAAATCGGCATGGATGTCCAGCTGCTTCAGCTTGTCGCGGACGATTTGTCCTTGGTAGCCTGCCGCAATGCCGATTGCGCTTACCTGTACATCGAAGGTTCGCAGCACCTTCGCCACATTGATCCCTTTGCCTCCGGCATCCGTGCGCTGCTCCTTGATTCGGTTGAGACCGCCATATTCGAATTGCTCGACCGTTACGGTTTTGTCGATTGCAGGATTTAACGTGACGGTGACGATTCGGCCCTTCTCCTTCATTCCCCTGCACCTCCCGCGCGAGTCAGCATGACCGTAACGCCTGCTTCTTCAAATGTCTGAACCATCGTTTTGTCAGCCTCGCCATCCGTTACCAGCGTCGTGACATCCTCCATTCCGCCAAATTGTATAAATGAAACTTTGCCGAATTTGCTATGATCCGCCAGCAGCACCACTTGCTGAGCCGATGCAATCATTCGTCGCTTCGTAGCAGCTTCAAGGATGTTGGGGGTCGTGAGTCCGTTCTGTTCATCAAAGCCGTTCGTTGCCAAAAACAGCTTATCCACGCGAACCGAGGAAATCGTATTTTCGGCAAAAGGGCCAACCATTGCGAGCGTTTCAGGTCGGAGCGTCCCGCCTGTCAGCAGCAGCTCTATACTTCTCTCATTGGCCAATTCCTGTGCAACCATGACTGAATTCGTCACAACCGTCAGCTTCTGGAACGATTTGAGCAGCTTTGCCAGATGATACGTCGTCGTGCCCGAGTCCAGCATGATCGTATCGCCCTCCCGTATGAGAGCCAACGCCGCCTGTGCGATGTCAATCTTCTGCTGCTGGAACCGATCCTCCTTCTCGATAAAAGAAGGCTCGCTCGTAGCATCCTGCAGTACGGCAACCGCTCCGCCATGTGTCCGCTGAAGCAATCCCTGCTCCTCCATATCCTTTAAGTCGCGGCGCACCGTCGAATCCGATACTTGAAAGTGTCCGGCAAGCTCCTGAACCGAAGCTCTCCCTTTCGCTTGAACATAATCCGCTATTTTCCGTTTGCGTTCTTCCTCAAACAACATCGTGCTTCTCCTCCTTGCCTTACGCTCGTTCTTTCTTTCGCCATGCTCATTTATGATCAATTCATTCGAATGTGTCCAAAAACATAATCATTTGTTCTTATTTGTGATTATATATGACTGTTTTTATTTTGTAAAGCGTTTTCTTTGATCAAGTATGATCGTTTATGAATGATTTGCAATCAAATGAGCACAAGTTCTCCTTTTTCCTATAACCGCATAGAAGCAGCATGCCCCATCCGCCTACACGAATAATCAAAAAAAGAAACCCAGCGTCATAGGAATGACCGGGTTTCCTTATCCATGCTAGATCTGGATTGCACTTATCGCCTTCTGTCGTGCGACTTCCTATTTTTGACGGACGTCCTGTTAGATAGGGCGGAAATATGTCCTTAATTGTTTCCCGCTGTTCATCGTTTATTTCGTACCGTCTTGGAATCATGTTCGTTACTCCATTCGTTTTTCTCGAATCATATCACATTTTTTTTGTTTTCAGACACGTCCTAATTCATCCTTTGCAAGGATTTCAAAAAATCTTCAAAGCAATCAGCCACGATATTAGGCTCATAGCGAAGAATATATTGAGCTTCATCTAGTCTTTCTTCCCAGACTTCGCCTATGTTTATGATCCTTGGTTCATTATTTGTGACCATGCTGTAGTCAAAATAATACCCTGTTCCGAATGGATCTGTTCCAAAACATATCAAATGTTTTGGAAAATTATTATTCAATCGGTATTGAAAGATTTCTAAAATATTTGAGGAATCTTCAAGAGAAAGGCTAAACAGGTGCGAAAACGTTAATGTCCCACCTTCTTTTAAGTTAACCAGTTGCTTATTTGGACGGCCTCCGTTATATTCCAGTACAGTCTCCACATAAGATGCAGGGAAGGTGATATTTAAAATTGCTTCAATGGATCTTACTTGCTCCATTGTCACGCTATGATGATTATCGCAACCCCAGAATAATCCATATTTATCCTCCTTAATAAGAATCACCTTCTTTTTTGTTCGATAGAAAGCACGAATTACTCCTATGCAATCATCAGTGCCTGACCGCTTATATCGACAAAATCAAGCTCCCCCGAGCATCTACACAACCGACTAGTGCAGCATGAAGCGGTCATTCCTGAGAAAGCGGCGGTTAACGTAGCGAAGAAAAATGATCGTACGCAGATGGAGGGGCTTGTCCATGAGTAAATATTCGATAAAAATGTCTATCTTACAACTAACAATAGAGCACAAACAACGGTTAGGAGATATTGCTGATAAACCACAATATTAATTCCGTATACTTGTGTATTTTGTCGGAATTGTAGTTGTTCTTTTTCAGTCGCTTACTTGGAATGACATCCTTTTTATTCAAGCGGGGGCACAGCATAGAAAAACAGATCGAACTAGAAAAAATAACAGAAGCGATGAAACAAGACAAAGATCACCGAAAGGATAAAAAAAAGAGAGAGCAAACTCTCTCTCACCAGCTTTGCCTTCCATACGTTTTGTGGTCGTGAGGAACCGGCTTGAAGTAAGCCTCGTCCCAAAGTACACGCTTCATCTTGCGTCTAAACGCTCTCTGAGTGATCATGCGAATAAATTTGCATTCCCCTCCATAAAACCACTTCGTCAAGCGATGATGGCGATAATCTCTCAGCTTCTCCATTCTTGGGTTTGTGGACACCAAGCTTTTGCTCCTGCCCCTAGCCTCCCGAATCTCTTGCTGTTTTTGCTCCCATGCCATCACTTCATCACGATTAAACACTTACATCCCCGGCACTTCCAGCAGATTTGCCTAATCAGGCAGCAAGGAACGTACCTAGAGATCGATCATAAAAGGTTTCAAAATCATATTCTCCACCTCTTTACCCATAATTGATTCCATATTACAACAATTCCAGAAGATTGGGAACCGCCACAACCAAGATTCCCTTGATTTCTTGCATCTACAAGCTGCCCAAACTAGAATATAGGGAGCAATTCCCATTCATCGAAAATGAATGCTCCTACATCTGATCGTTACACTCTGGTAGCAAGAATACCAAGAATTATCAAACATGTACGCTTTAACATTTACAAAAGAGGTGAAAAATTGGCCTTATTTGTTCATTTTGCTCCCGAATCCGCCATTAAATCGATCCGTCGCAGCGGAATCAAAAAAAGTCGCATTCATTATCATGACACGAACACCGGCGTTTTCTGCATGCCCGTTATGGATAACTATTATGCAGTCCATCAGTGGCTGCGCGAGCTCAAACGATTCACCAAAAAAAACATGACAGCCGTCTATTTCCGTATAGATGATCATGAGCAGGTATATTATGGTGCCTACTACCAAAAGCATCACCTCGGAACCGCCGTACAAGCGGCAAACAGCTTTATGCAATTGAATGATAAGCTTGGCTTTCAGACAATCGTTCCGCGCAATATTACCGCTACAGAAATTACGAGAATTCGCCCCGTCTCACAAATCCTCGGCTGGCGTTTCTCACCCATGTCGAAGGGCCGCACTCCGTGTCTTTGTCCGGGTTGCCTGGGGAGAGGCGACTACAAGGTGAATCATCTCGTCTTAAGCCGATATGAGCAATTACTTGCCAAGCTGCAAAGCTCTGACCTAAATGAGCAAATGAACGCATTATCCAGCATTGCAGATCTTAAATCCGACAACCCGCAGCGGATCAAAAACTATGAACCGCTCCTACACTTCCAGCACGCGGCGCATCCTGAGCTTGTAATCCGCTTTATCAACGCCATTGCCCGGTTTCGCAATCAGACAGCATGGCGTGCGTTGATCACTGCACTGGAACATCCCCATTCAGAAGTCAAAGCCGCAAGTGCGTGGGAAATGCTTGGTTGGAAACATGATGAGGCTGTCCCCTTACTCCTACCATACAAGCACATCGATGAGATTGCTAAAGCTATTGAAGATTTCGAATCTTGTTAAATCCTGATTTTTCAGCCGCCCTTCAGCTCCACCCAATAATGAAGCTGTGCCGCATCGTCGTGGGAAACGAAGCAAACTCCTCCCGGTCTTGGCTCCAATATCGTTTGCCCTTCATCGAGGATAGGAACGGAGAGGTATTGCGATTTGTTAATATAGAATAACAGCTGCTTTCCTTCATCAGCCGACTCGACCTTGTATAAGGTATACGGCCTTGGCTTCGTCTGCCGCTCCCCTGAGCGGTCCTCGATCCACAAGCTCATGCTGCTCCCAGCGTATGGACGGAGCCGTTCTGCCCACGTCTCCGTCATGCGCTTACACCTGACTTCTGCTCTCCGCAATGCCGGCATTCTTCATGACGTTTCAAATCAAGCTCCAATCGGTATGCCTGCATCCACTGCCAGAATTCCGGCGGAGCATTGCCCTCTATATATAGCAAAACCTCCTGCTCCTGCCCCCATTCGCTGTATCCCTTCACCGCCGCGTTAACGACCTCAAGCGTTCCCTCACGCTTCGCTTCAAGCTCCCACGTCAGCCGATCGGGGAACAACTGCTGCAGCAGCCGCTCCACCTCCAGCCTGAACGACAAGTCTCCGGCAGCCTCCCGAATAAAACAAAGATCAAGCCATAGCTCCGATTTCATCGCCTTACGCCTCCTTAGCAAGTCCCGTATTCGTCATATCGCTGAACATCGCCGCATAATAGCCGACTTCTCCCGAGTCGCTGCGGATCGCATTAATCGTCAGCCATTCCAAATAAATTTCACCGTTTTTACGCCGATTCCATATGCTGCCCTGCCAGCTCCCGGTTTCCTTGAGCGATGCCCATAGCCTGCCATAAAAGGCTGCATCCTGGCGACCGGATTTCAACATGCTTGGCGTACGGCCAATCGCCTCTTCGGCGGTATAGCCCGTCACTCGCGTAAACTGGCTGTTCACCGATTGAATGACGCCTTGCGGATTGGTAATGATCATTCCTTGCGTCGTCTGCTCGACAATGCGCGATGCGAGCCCCAGCTTCTCCTGATAGAAGAGCCATACGATCAGAATAAGGCTGGCCAGCGCCACCTCCGACAGCGCCATAAAGCCGATCGCGTCATGCCCGGTCAGCTTGAAAATCACCGACAGCAGCAGCGGAGGAAAAAAGCCGCCAAGCCCGCCCATTGCCGAGATCAAGCCGTTGGCGATGCCTGCTTGCTTGGAGAAATACAGCGGAACCAGCTTGAAAATCGTTCCGTTGCCCGTTCCTGCGCAAATGGCGATAACCAGACAGCCCGCCGTATAGATGCCGATGGAAGGCGCAAAGGACAGCAAAGCCGCCGACGCGGTCAGCCCGCCGAATACCGCCATCAGAATAACGAACGGATTAAAGCGGTCGCCCAACCAGCCTCCGATCGGCCGCATAAGCGTCGCAAGCACGATAAACCCGGCCGTCCGCATGCCCGCATCCACCTTTGTCAAGCCAAAGTGGGAGACAAGGAAGTTAGGCAAATAGACCGTAAACGCAACAAACGATCCAAAGGTGATGAAATAGAACAAGCAAAGCAGCCATAGCTTTTCGTTGCGGTATACGCCCTTGATCTGCTCGCCCAGCGAGGTCGCGGTTTTGGATTCATGCCGGTCGCCAAAAATAAAGTTAAGGAGCACGAAAGCGCCAAGCAAAATCATATACAGCAGAATGGTGCGTTCCCAGCCCAGCGCATTTGCAACAACAGGGGCGGAGAACGCGGTAATCGCGGTCCCTAGATTGCCGATGCCGTAAATCCCGTTTACGAAGCCGTGCTTTTCCTTCGGGTAATATTTCGGCAGCGAGGTCACGCCAACGGAGAACACCGCTCCGCCGATGCCAAGAAACATGCCGCCTATCAGCAGGTCGGCAAACGAATCGGCCAAACTTAGCCAATAGATCGGCGCCAGCAGGAGCAGAAAGCTGATGGCAAACAGCTTCCGGGCCCCGTACCGGTTCGTCCAGTAGCCTGCGGGAACACGGAGAATGGAGCCGAACAGAACGGGGACCGCCGTCACCCATGCCAATTGGCCTGAGCTTAGGGGAATGTCCTCTTTAATAAACGACACCAGCGACGATAAAATAACCCAGACCATAAAGCCTACTGCCAAGCTTCCCGTTTGCACCCACAGCTGATTTTTATTTGCGTTCATGGCTGCGCCCCTCCTTCTTGTAAATCCAGCATGCAACCGGGAATACCGCGATATTGAGCGACGCGAACAGCAGCACCAGCTCATAGTTCTGATGGTAATAGTGATTAATCGTATACTGCGTGAACACAATATTGGAGAAAAGGACAAGACTCATTAGAATAACTCCGCGCCAGCTACGTTTCATATCGCTTCACTCCTGTGGCATAGATCGCCGAGCCGTCCCATTCTATAACGATCTCCGGCAGCGCCCGGCGCGGCGGACCGGCCGTCGGCTTTCCGGTTCGCACATCGAAATAGCCATGATGGCAAGGGCAGACCATCTGGTCTTCCTCGCGGCTCCAGAATACCGGGCATTTCAAATGCGTACAAGCATTTTTATAAGCCTTGTATTCATGTTCTCCGAGCCGGACCAGCAGAGCGGACTCATGCTCGCCCGGGTAATGAAATTCCACTGCATCGCCTATTTTCAGAGCGCTCTTATCGGCGATCTTTTTCCTTGGATGACTGCGGCTCCCAAAGCCGAGCAGCTCCTTGGCGGCAAGGCCGCCCCAGGGCAGGGTCGATACCGCAAAAACGCCTGCGGCTCCGACCATCGTCTTCAGAAATCCGCGCCGGTCCAGCTCGCGCTCGTTGTTTTTATGGATATTATGCGTGTAGTTGTCCTCATCGAATGGCACCTTATTGTTGCGCTCGGCGTTATTGTCCATAAAGGTGGTCTCCCTTGGTTAAAATCGTTTTTTGATGTCCTGCAAAATGCCAGGCAAGCTGATCTTGACGTTGGTCTCGCCCTCCAGCGCTTCAAACGGCTGATGGCTGGCCGTCCATTTGCCAAGCTGATGCTGCTCCCGTTTCCTGCCGAGTTCATCCTCGGTAATCCACTGCAGCGTGTTCGTCGGGCAAACCGATGCGCACATCGGCGGAATGCCATCCTTGGTGCGATCATAGCACAGATCGCATTTGTACATCAGGTTCTGCTCCTCGTCGAACTTGGGAATGCCGTACGGGCAAGCGATCGTACAATTCTGGCAGCCGATGCATTTCTCGACGAGCGCGGACAGCACAGCGCCCTCGGCCGTAATCTGGATCGCTTGCGCCGGGCAGCTTCTCGCACAGGCCGGATTGACACAGTGCAGGCACATTAACGGTATCGTCTGTCGGTCCACAAGCGGGTTAACATCGTATACATAGTTTCGGTTGCGCTCGTCGTGGCCGCCGCATTGCGTACACGCCGCCAGACAGCTGCGGCACCCGATGCAATTGTCCATTTCAATATAAAGCAGCTTCTTCATCGTCCTGCCACCTTCGCTTCCTGAGGCAGCTTCTCGATTTGTGCGGCGCAGGCTTTAAACTCGGGCATCCGCGACATCGGGTCCAGCGCCGCAATCGTGAGCAGATTGATCGACTGCTCGTGTCCGTAGTGATAGGGAACAAATACGGTATCCTTGCGAATCGCTTCCGTTATTTTCACCTTATAGCTGCCTTCGCCCCGCCGCGTGAACAATCTGACGACCTCCTCATGATGAATGCCGTATGTCTCTGCCAACTCGGGATGCACCTCGACGTAAGGCTCGGGGCACATATCGTGCAGAAACGGGATTCTTCGCGTCTGATTGCCCGATAAATAGTGGTAGACGACCCTGCCTGTCGTCAGCCGCAGCGGATATTCCGCGCACGGCTCCTCCGCCGGCGGACGATAAGGAAGCGCGCACACCTTCGCTTTGCCGTCGGGGTGATAAAAGCGTTTGTCGAGAAACATGTAGGGAGTTCCCTCGTCCGTCTCGTCGCGGCAAGGCCAGAATACGCCGTCTTGCCGATCGATTTTATCCCAGGTTGCGCCATAATAATCGGCGTAGCCCCCTTTTGTCGCCAGCCTGAACTCATCCGCTACCTGGCTTGCCGTCTGCAAATGACGGAAGTATTGTCCCCGCCCAAGCCGCTCGGCCAGCTCCACCTGAATGAGCCAATCCGGCTTGGATTCGCCAAGCGGCTCCTGCGCCTTGTTAATTTTAATAATGCGTCCTTCCAGATTCGTCACCGTCCCCTCATCCTCCGACCAGGTCACCGATGGCAGAATGACATCGGCGAACTCCGCCGACTCCGAGAGGAAGAAGTCCGCGCATACCATGAAATCAAGGTCCTTCAGCACAGCGCGAACATAGTTCTGATCCGGCGCCGAAACGGCCGGGTTGGAGCAGAGCAGATACAGGCCGCGAATTTCCTTTTTCTCCATCAGCCCGAACATTTCAAACGCGGAGACGCCGGGCTGCGGCATTTCCTCCGGAGTAATGCCCCAAACGCTGCAAACCTCCTGCACATGCTTGGGATTGGTAATTTTTCGGTAGCCCGGCAGCAAATCCGCCTTTTGCCCATGCTCGCGTCCGCCCTGGCCGTTTCCTTGTCCGGTCAACGTGGCAACGCCCGATTTCGGACGGCCGATTTTGCCTGTAACGAGACACATATTCGTATAAGCCGATACGTTGTCCGCTCCCTTGATCTGCTGCTCGATTCCTCTGGCGAACATGACGATCGCTTCCGGCGACTTGCCGAAAATCTCGGCTGCGCGAATCAGCTTCTCCGGCGCAACGCCCGTGATCTCGCTCGTATATTCAGGCGTAAACGCCTTTACGACCTCCAGCGTTTCATCGAAGCCGCTCGTATGCGCGGCAATAAACTTATGGTCGGCGTACCCTCCCCGAACGAGCAGATTTACCATGCAATTGGCGATGGCGAGATCGGTGCCGGGGCGCAAGTCCAGATGCACATCCGCCCTGCGGGCAAGAGGCGTCTCGCGCGGATCGACGACGATCAGATATCCGCCGCGACTCTGAACCTCCCACACTCTGAACATCGAGGTCGGATGGCATTCCGCCGTATTGCTGCCTGCTATAAACAGGCAATCCGTCTGATGAATGTCCGTCCACGGCAGCGTAGAGCCGCGATCTACGCCAAAGGTGCGCAGAAAGCCCGCTGCGGCGCTCGACATGCAGAATCTGCCGTTGTAGTCGATATACCTTGTCTGCAGCGCCACTCTGGCAAATTTGCCTGTCAAATAACATTTTTCGTTTGTCATCGATACGCCGCTGAACACCGACAGCGCATCCTTGCCGTATTCCCCTTGCAGCTGCTTGAACTTCCTGACGATCAGCTCGTACGCCTCCTCCCAGCTGGCCTCGCGGAAGCCCTCCTTGGTTCCCTTTAGCGAGGCGTCGTCGCGGATAAGCGGCCTCAGCAGCCGGTCGTTATGGTTCGTTTGCTGGTAAGCCGTTACGCCCTTGGGACACATTTTGCCTAAGGTCACTGGCCAGTCATAGCGCGGCTCAACGCCGATAATCGTATTGGAGCCCGTGTTGACGCGAAGATTCATGCCGCACTGCATGCCGCAATAAGCGCAATGCGTTTTGACCAGCGTTTCCTGCGGATGCGTCTTGCTCGCGATGTCCCGGTAGAAATTATCCTTTAGCATGCTGGTTCGCCTCTTTCACCTTAATGTCATGAGTTGGAATGCCCGTGAAACGGGACATGCGGTATTTCCGCCTGCAAGGCAGGCAAAGCTCAGCCAAATGGTAGCCCTCCTGCATCTGAAAGCTGATATCGTTCTGCTTGAGCACCTGAATCACATCGCCGGACTGCTCGGCGGATACGAACTCCGTCCCGCAAACCTTGCAAGGCTTCATCTGCCGCTCGCCGTAGGCTTCGCGATAGTTTTTGGCCAGCACGCTCATCGGACGGAACGGAATATGCGCCAGCTTGCCGAATGGCAAGTAGATCAGCGTCAGAATGACGGACCATTGATGGATAAGCGAGATAACCGGATGCCCCCAGCCATGGAGAAAAACGTTGCTTCCAGTTAGCACAAGCCCGGTGATGCTGATGAACAAAAGCAGATAGAGCGGCAGAAAATCATAGACAAACGTCTGCTCGGCCCGCGCTTGCATATTTTTGATTCGTCGATACAGAGCCATGCACACGCCCGCAATAACCATAAATGCCGTAATGTTTAGCGCATTGTAGAAAAGAAAGGCGATCCAGCCATCCGCTTTTACGCGCATAATGTCGATGCCGAAGCCGACTACGGTGTACATGCCGTTTTCTCCCATCGTAAAGTACATCCAGCCGAATACGAGCGGGAATGTCACCATGCAGGACAGCAGGCAGCCCCAGCCGAGCAGCACATGCTGCGTCCAGCGGTAGAAGCCGCGGTTCCAGATAAACCGGTATGTCGCAAGATGCTCGACAGAGGTTTGCGGCGTGCTCTTGCGCAGCAGCAGCTTGAGCCCTTTTGTCATGATCAGCTTCGTTGGCGGCCGCTCCGCCCAGGCGATAAAGCGGTAGAAAAATCCGCCGATAAACACGAGCGTGCCGACCATATAGCCGTACAAAGCCAAGTCGATATGCGCAAAAAATCTCGTCCCTACATACACAAGGATCAGCAAAGCGAGCACAGTCAAAAAATACATTTTCGCAAATTTGGAAGCAAAGGCTCGATCCATGATAAAGTCCCCTTCGTCGTTGTTTTCCCCTTCATTTAACCATTGCCGCTCCGTTCTCGCAGTGATCATTGTCACAGTTATATCGTAGTACGACCTATATAGCCAAGCGCCTGTTCGTAATCCTCCGGCGTATTCACCTGAAAGGTAAAGCTGCGGGCTTTCTCCAGGCCGCCAAGCGCCTCGGGCTCTATCATACAGTGAGCGACGCTGCCCAGCAGCTGCATGACCTTGTTGCCGCCCGCTTCCATCTGCTCCATCGCATACGATGCGCAGCGTTTATCATAAATGGCGTGCATAGGATACACTTCGCCATACAGCGCAGGAACGACCGCCATACAGCGCTGCTGCTGCTTGATCCGCCATAAGCGCTCGGCAATCTCGCTCGAAATAAACGGCATGTCCCCTCCGACTACCCATATATCCGTGTGCCGAGACAACGTAAACGCCGCATGCATCCCGCCCAGCGGCCCCTGATTTTTAATAAAGTCCGTAATAATCCGAATCGAGCTGCCGACAATCGGCAAAAACAGGCGAGGCTCGTTGGTCACGAGAATGACCTCCTCGCACAGCTCCTTCATCATTCGAATCTGCCTCTCCAGCATTCGCTCGTCTCCCAAAGGAAGCAGCGCTTTGTTTACTCCGTTCATCTCCCCGTTTCGTCCTCCTGCCAATATCGCTCCTGTCAGCATGGCCGTCCTCCATTTCCCCATAGTTCCCGCATGGAATGGCATCATTATAAAAAATTAAAAGTGTCAGGACTGTTACAAATATCACTATCTGTCAAGCCGGGCCGGATATTTTCACAAAATTGTGATCAAAGTCACTCCCGCATACTCGCAACTTCTGATACTGTAGGGGTATACGAATAGATCGCACTACGATTTAGATAAAAGATACAAAAACGGGGAGGCCGGCGGCATGGCTGACAGACATGAACCCAATCATCAAATGTATGCGGTGCGCAACACCTTTTGTTTCTCGGAGACCAGCTTTGCGGCGCTTGAACAAATTATGTATAAAACCGAGGTTCCCGAGGACAGCCACGTTTTCTGGGAAGGAGACCCCGACGACAAGCTGTATTATGTGATGGAAGGGCAAGTCAAGCTCATCAAGCATAATTCGGAAGGCAAAGAGTACGTTTTTTCGCAATATCAGAACGGTGATTTTCTGGGACAATTTGACCCATACGCCCACTCCGTTCACAGCTCCAGCGCCAAAACCGTCGTAGACAGCGTGCTTGGCGTTATTCAGAAAAAGGACCTTGAGGTGCTCCTGTGGCAGCATGGCGATTTGGCGATTGAATTTATGAAATGGATGGGGCTCGCCCACCGGCTAACCCAGACCAAGCTGCGCGATTTGATGCTCTACGGCAAGCAGGGCGCGTTATGCTCCACCTTGATCCGGCTAGCCAATACGTTCGGACGCGAAACCGATCAGGGCATTATCATCAGCGATAAAATAACGAATACGGACTTAGCCGATTACATCGGAGCGGCCAGAGAAAGCGTCAACCGGATGCTTGGCGAGCTAAGAAAGCAACAGGCCATCTCTTTCGAGAATGGGCATATCGTCATTACCAATCTGGACTATTTGCAATCGATCTGCCATTGCGAGAAATGTCCAAAAGAAATATGCCGCATATAAAAAAACTTCCTGTAGGCTTCACAGGAAGTTTTTTTCTTCATCTTATTGCGCGACATGTCCGCTTTTCCCGCATAGGCACGCGGATGCAGCCGAGTACCCCTGCTTAGGCCGATTGTACATAGCGCGGGAACAGAATATGGTTCTCCAAATGAATGTGACGGAACAAATCCTCCTCCAGCAGCTCCAGCTTCTGGTAGGTCAGCGTATAGGTTCGGCAGGCTCCCTCCGGCAACGTGTAGTTTTGCGTAATCGCGCGCATCTGCTTCAGCAGCTCCCCCACTCCGCTGTGCTCCGACTCCAGCTGCTCGATCACACTGGCTATTTGGGCCCGCAGCTCCTCCGACGGTTCACGCTCGTATTGTCTGATCAACGGGAATATCTGCTCCTCCTCGCTGATTAAATGCTGCTCCAGCTCCAGCTTCATCGTATGAAAGAGCCGGTGAAGGCCGGAGAGAACGGCTCCCTGCTCTTGGCCGTGAACGCGCAGCACCTTTGTCGTAAACTCGCTAAGGAGCGGCAGCTCCTTCTGGATGTAGGCATGATGCGTGCTGACCACATGCTCGATCAGCTCAGTGGAAGGCTCAGACAGCCAATCAACCTCCTGGCCGGCACGTTTGCCTGCCGCTTCATAGCTTTCGTTAAGCTCTGCCAAAAATCCGCCTTCCTCTATCCCCTGCTTGCGCAGAACCGATTCAAGCGTACGATTGCCGCCGCAGCAAAAATCAATGCTATTCGCTTTGAACAAATTGCTTGCACCAGGATATACCGCTACAATTTCTCCGACCTTATCGGAGCCGCTAAATGTCCGATCCATATTCTCGCACCTCCATTAAATGTATGTCCTGCGTTCAGCCCTTCTGTGTAATGGAACTGCCGTCAGTATAACGCGGACCAACAAAGAGGAATGTGACGGGGATCACCTTTTTGCGAAAATTAATCTATCGGGATAAAGCACGCGTCAGCAGCCGCGGCTCAAGGGCGCTGACGCTGCTCGGCGGCCAGCTTCCTTTTCTCAGTCCAGCGTCAACAGATGCTTGTGTCAGAAAATACGGCAAGCAGCGGCGGCCCGTTTGTGATCGCAGTCACATCATGCATGCGGCTTCAAAGGTACAATGAACATATGGAGGTGTGCGTTTATGCAGCAGCAAATGGAGCTTTTACGGCAAATTCCTTTATTTCGCGATTTGACGCAAGAAGAGGTAACCCGCGTCTGGTCGATCGTCATCACCCGCTCCTACCGGAAACGGACGGCTATTTTCACGGAAGGCAGCAAGAAAGAAGCCGTATTTTTTATTCGGAACGGTCTAATCAAAACGTACAAAACCGACGAGAACGGTCATGAGCATATTATGTCCTTCCTGAAAACCGGGGATATGTTCCCGCATACCGGCTTTTTCAGCAAGCATCCGTATCCCGCCACGGCCGAAGCGATTATGGAAACGAAGCTGCTCGCCATTCCCACTCAGGCGTTCGAGCTGTTGATGATGGAAACGCCGGCTATCGCCATTAAAGTCATGCGGGTATTAAGCGGTAAAATTATGGAGCTTCAGGAAAAGCTGCAGGAGCTTACCGGCCAGGATGTGCAGGATCGCGGCGTTTCCTTCCTGATCAAGCTGGCGGAACATTACGGCACGGAGCATAGCGGCGTCATTCATGTCGAGCTGCCCATGACGAATCAGGAATTTGCCAATACGATCGGCACGACGCGGGAGACGGTCAACAGGCTCATTAATCAGTTGCGTAAAGAAGGCATCGTGGAGCCGCAACGGAGCGGTTATTTGATCCATAATTTCAATGCGCTGAAAGCCTGGACTCACAAATGAGCCCAGACAGCTCTGTGGTTGCTCAGCTCTCCCTCTCTAGCGTTGGCTGTCCACTGAAGACTGTCCCCATTTTTGCTTGCGGCCCAAATTGACAGGATTCCGGCAGCCATAATCAAGCTTGCGGCCCAAACAAGCTCCAGCCCGAATGGACACAACCCTCTACCTGTCAGATCGAACAAGCGCGATGGCAGCAAGGTGTACATGGAAATGACGGCCCAGATTACCGATGTGGAAACGAGAAAAGCCATTTCTCAAATATAATGATACGTATGCGAGACTAGACTTCTCTCAATTTCAGCAACCCCAATATATGAATCTCCTCTGTTAATCGCTTCCCTTTATAAATTTTTCAAAAACAACTAATTCGTAAGGCGTTTGTTCACTTCAATCGCAATGAATTCCGGTAAATAGCTAGGCGTACATCCTTTTGCTACTATTTCATCTTTGTAAAGACCCGTTTTCTCGCCAAGCTTAATACAACGTGCACGATTCTTTTCATCATAAACGCCTATCCAGCCAGCCGTGAAATTCATGGCCCATTGAACTTCCGGTTCTTCCTGTGTAATATTAGCTTCTAAAGCAGATAGCAAGTCTTCGGTGTTATCGGGCGGTGTTTGACCAGTCCATCTCAATCGCGCATGATAATACCAGAAAGCTCGCCTTTGAAGAGCAGAAAGGCTATTTTCCCATGACTCCATCAATACAATTGTCTTCTTGTCTTTGGTGAGTTGATTAGCCAATAACCAATCCATCAAGTGATTTCTCTCATCAAAAGTATGAGTCTGCATATCCTTATCAAGCTTATTTAGCAGTTTTTGTGAAAGAAGTTTTTTATCCATAATTAAGATTGCTAATAGTCTGGGCAAAAACTGTTCGGTTGACCAAAGCTCCATAGCTAGTTCGTGATCTTTTTTAATGTCCTTCGCGATTTTTCGCAAGTCGCCTAGCTTAGTATGACTATTGATCTGAGGCAGAATGTTTTCTGCTTTTGAAGAACGTTCTATTACTTCACCTTTATTTTCATTCATTTTATACAACTCCTTTTTTAATGCGCAGTCTCATAATATGCCTCACATTCGAGTGTTTCGAACGGAATCCCTTTTTGATAAAAAAATTATTGCATTATGGGGGTTGCCCTCATCGTACTTTTAACTACTCAGTTGGGTAAAAATAAAGAGTTAGAATGGGGGCGTTGAAGTAACTTCAACCGAGATACGAATAACATAGCTATCGGGATTTTGTTCAGAAAAGTAGTTGATCAGGTCCATAGTATAGGCGTTCCCGCATACCCTCATGCCCCTATTGTGAATATATTTTCGTATGATAGAACAAGTTTCTGATATGGTATCATACGAACCCATATGATCTGTAACAGCATAAAGCCCCTTGGGCTTCGTGATCACTTTTTTATCAGCAATAGGCTCTTTCAGTTTGTTCGCAACATATCCCCAAGAAATACTCCCTGATTCAAAGCTTTCCTTGCTTATTATTGTCCATATTGGAAATTCGTGTTGAATCGCATGTTCTTCACAGTAACTCCGATGTTCACTTAATTTGATTGAAAACTCTCTATCGTCGCTCTCTTGTAGAGGCGTAGATATTAAATATTGCACTTCATGTTCCTCTATCGATGGAATACTCCGTAAGTCCTCCATTGTTTCCGTCATTTGTATGGCACTTCGTATGATTCCTTGCATTCGCTCGATTCGAAGTAGCTCCACTTGCAGTTCAATTTCTTTCTGTTTAAACAGATTAACAAGCTGAGATACATTTTGATTCTGAAAAAAATCTTTAATTTCCTGCAAGGAGCTTCCTGCCTTTTTCAATACAATAATAATATCCAGAAAGTAAGACTGTCGAAATGAATAATAACGATATCCTTTTTCGCTAATGCATTCAGGCTTCAAAAGCCCAATTTCGTCGTAATGAAAAAGAGTATGTTTGGTTACCCCACACATTTTAGCTAGCTCGCTAGTAGTAAAGTAATGATTCGAAATATCCGACATCACTAGCGTTGCATTAATGTTCTCTGAATCTTCATAATATTCCGCTTTATTAGCATTTGCCCATAAAAAAATCCTTTACAATGAAATGGAGAGGTAGACCTGTCCATAAATCCATTG